>JAZTYL010000021.1:0-24590 GCA_045636905.1 Akkermansia sp. | reverse complement strand
CGCCCCATGCGGGGCTTTAGAGTTCCGCTCACCGATGGCTCGCAAGACTTTCTACATCCAACATTCAACATCAAAAAAAAGCCGCAGCGTTTGCTGCGGCTTTTTTGAGAGGGTTTACTTGAGGGCATCGAAGGCACCCTTGAAGAAGTAGTAACCCCAACCCCATTCGGAATCACCGGACCAATCGGGGTCGTAGTGGTGACGGGGCTTGAGGAAACGCTCCGGGTGGGGCATAAGACCCATGGCGCGGCCGGTGGGGTCTTGCAAGCCGCCGATGCGGAGCTCGGAGCCGTTGTGGTTGTCGGCGTATTGCAGGGCAACGCAGCCGGCATCCATGTACTTCTGGGCATCACCGGGGTCGCACACGAGGCGGCCTTCTGCGTGGGCAGAGGGAAGCTCGAACTCCTCGGGCAGGTAGGTGGTGAAGGGGCAATTGGGAGCCACCTTTACCAGCTTGTCCCACATGCACTCAAAGCGCTCGCTCTTGTTCCAAATGAGGGAGGCCTTGGGCAGGATGCCGAGCTTGGTGAGGATTTGGAAGCCGTTGCAGATACCGAAGAGGAAGCCGCCGTTGGCGTGGTGCTGTTGCAGGGCATCGCCCAAGAAGCGCTCTGTTTCGAGCTGGGCGAGGCGGCCGCTCATCACGTAGTCGCCGTAGGAGAAGCCACCGGAGAACACCACGAGCTGAGCCTTAGCGACATGCTGCTGCGTGGCGGTTGCAATGGGCTGAACCTGGGTGGTGAAGCCGGCGGCACGCAGGGCGCGCTCGGTCTCAACGTCGCAGTTGGTGCCCGGATACTTCAATAATAATGCGTGAGGCATAAAAAGTATGATTGATATGTGAATAAAGGTTGATTAATAGAACGGGGTAAGACCATTCTTCCAGATGCTCTTGAGCTCTGCAATCTCGGCCTGCAGCACGGTGCTGCCCTTAGCAGTGAGGGTGAGCTGACCGTCGGTGGTGGCAGTGCCGATGCAGGCGCAGGGAGTACCCTCCATGGCTGCGGCGAATTCATCTGCCAGGTCCTCGTCTACTTCTACCAAGAAGCGGCCCGTGCTTTCGGAGAAGCAGGGAACAGCGTTGTTCTGCCAACCGCCAACGGTGGGCAGTTTGTCCAAATCAATGCTGATGCCACCCTTGCCGGAGAATGCCATCTCAGCAGCGGCTACGGCAAGACCACCTTCGGAGAGGTCGTGTGCAGAGAGCACCAGCCCCTGGGTGAGGGCCTTCTCGTAGTATTGCTTGTAAATGGCATAGTTGGCCTTGTTGTCTGTCTGCGGTACCTTGCAGTCCTTCACGCCCTTAATGCGGGCATAGACGGAGGCGCCCATTTCGTCTTCCGTGTTACCCACGATGAAGATGCGGCTGTTGTTGCGGCGCAGGGAAGCACCGCGAACGTGGTCCGGATCCTCTACCACACCAAAGCCGGAGCAGAGGAAGGTAACGGGGATGTTGACGGGGCCTTCTTCGGTCTCGAAGTAGTTGTAGAAGCTGTCCTTACCGGATACATACGGAGCACCGTAGGCGAGGGCGGCCTCGCGAATGCCCTTGGCGCATTCAACGATGCGGCCGAGCTCAGTCGGGCACTCGGGGTTGCCCATGCAGAAGTTGTCGAGCAGGGCAATCTTGTCCGGGTTGGTGCCGGCCAGTACCAGCTGGCGTACGGTTTCGTCTACCGTGCCGGTGCCCATGGCGTAGGGGTCGGTCTTACCCCACTCAGGCAGAATGGCGAGGGCGAGGGACATGAGCTTATCAGAGCCGTCGATGTCAATCACGGAGGCATCCTGCGGGGCATCGGCTGTGGCGCCGGCAAGCGGCTTGAGCACGGTGTTGCCCTGCACCTCGTGGTCGTACTCGCGGATGATGGGCTCGCGGGAAACGATGGCGAAGTCGCCGAACACCTGCTTGAGGTCGGCAGCAAGGTTACTGTCGTCGAGGGTGACACCTTGCAGGGCCGGAGCGGGATTGAAGACGGAGGTGAGGTACTTGGTGGGAGCATCGTGGAGCTTGGAGTTGTCCATCTCTACCACCAGCTCACCGTTGTGCCATACGCGCAGCACGCCGCTGTCGTCGGACTCGCCGAGCACGGTCATTTCCGTTTGGAAGGTATCGGCCAGCTGCTGCAGCTCTTGCAGGTTCTCGGGCTTAACGGCAAGCACCATGCGCTCCTGAGACTCAGAGAGGAAGATTTGCCAGCTAAGCATACCTGTTTCCTTGAGCGGGGCGCGCTCCAGGTAGAGGTTGCCACCGGTTTCGGAGAGCATTTCGCCGGCTGCGGAGGAGAAACCGCCTGCGCCGCAGTCCGTCACGAACTCGATAAGTCCGCGCTCGCGAGCCTCAAGAATCACGTCCAGCGTCTTCTTCTCTTCAATGGGGTTGCCAATCTGTACTGCCTGCTGGTCCTCGGTGGCGGATTCCTCGCCCATGGCGGCGGAGGAGAAGGTGGCGCCGTGGAGGCCGTCCTTACCGGTGCGGCCACCGATAACAACAACGGCCAAACCGGGCTTCATTTCCTTGGCAATGTCCTGCTGCGGGATGACGCCGGCAGTGCCGCAGAATACGAGCGGGTTGTAAATGTAGGTGGGGTCGAACTGGATGGCGCCGCTGGTGGTGGGAATACCCATGCGGTTGCCGTAGTCGCGCACGCCGTGTACCACGCCACGCATAATGCCCAGCGGGTGAATAATGTTGTGGCCCTCTACCATCTCTTGCGGAGTATCGGGGGCGCCGAAGCAGAATACGTCCAAGTTGGCAATGGGCTTAGCGCCCTTGCCGGCACCGAGGATGTCGCGAATCACACCGCCCAAACCAGTATTGGCACCGGCATACGGCTCAATGGCGCTGGGGTGGTTGTGGGTTTCTGCCTTAAGGCATACGGAAAGATTGTCGTCCAGCTTGATGAAGCCGGCGTTGTCTACGAAGCAGCTGAGTACGAAACCGGGCTTCTGAGCCATAATCTCCTTGGAGGGGCGCTGAATGAAGGTCTTGTACATGCTGTTGATTTCCTCGGTCTGCCCATTCACGGTGTGTTGAATGGTGGCGGCGAAGATACGGTGCTTGCAGTGCTCGGACCAGGTCTGGGCGATTACCTCCAGCTCCACATCGGTGGGCTCGCGGTCAATCTCATTGAAAATCTGCTGCACCACCAGCATATCCTCCGTGGAGAGGGAGAGTTTCATGTCCTGGCTCAGCTTGGTAAGCTCGGCTTCGCTCAGGTTACGAACAGGTATGTGACGATATGTTGCCATAATCTGAAAATCGTTTATCGTATTTCGTCCTTCGGGCTTTTATTTGACGCTCCAGGTGTGGATGGCCGGGTTGCACACGTCGTTGCAGAAACGGGCAGAGAGCGCCTCCTTGTCGCCGCAGCCGAAGATGTAAATCTTCTGCGTGATGGTGAGGGCGGAGATGCTGAAGGGCAGACCCTTGCGGCCGGAATAGTTGGTGAGGATAGCCTCCTTCTCCAGGTCCAGAGCACCCTTCTTGATGCCGTAGGAAATGCAGAACAGCTCGCCCTCCAGTGCGGGGGCGCCGCCTTCCTCTACCTTCTGGGAGATGGGGTCTACCAGCACGCGGCGCATGTAGTCTGCGGCGGCCTCGATGTCACCCTCGCACTCCACGGTGTAAAGGCGGGTGTGGTTGTAGGTCAGTTTGTCGCTGATGGGGGTGTAGAGCAGCTTGTTAGCATCCGTGGCGGACTGGAAGCGGCTGAATACCTCAAATGTAAGTGTTGCCATAAAGTTGAAAAGGGCCACCGCACTCTCTTGTGCGGTGGCCGGGTAAGATTGTCGTTTACTTGCTCAGGCGCTCCAGCACCTCGGCATAGGATTCCATGAACTCGCCCAGACCCTGGCGGAAGCGGTCCTTGTCCATCTTCTTGCCGGTGGTTACGTCCCACAGGCGGCAGGTATCCGGGGAGATTTCGTCTGCCAGCACGATGCTGGACGGATCTTCGGCCAGGCGACCCAGCTCGATTTTGAAGTCGATGAGGCGCAGGTTGGCCTTCAGGAAGAACTCGCACAGAGTCTCATTCACCAGAAGAGCCATCTTCTTGATTTCGGCGCACTCTTCCTCGGTGGCGGCGCCCATCTCGCGGGCGTAGTCGTCGTTGATGAAGGGGTCACCCAGGGAGTCATCCTTGTAAGAGAACTCAACGATGGGCTTCTTGAAGGCTGTACCCTCTGCCACGCCCATGCGCTTGGAGAAGCTGCCGGCGGCCACGTTGCGCACGATAACCTCCAGCGGGATGATGGAAACCTTCTTTACCAGCAGGTTGATGTCGTCCACATCCTCCACGAGGTGGGTCTTCACACCCTTGGCCTCGAGCATGCGGTAGATGATGAGGGTAATGGCCTTGTTGAAGCGGCCCTTGTTCTCGAAGTCTTCCTTCTTGACGCCGTTGAATGCAGTGGCGGAGTCCTTGTACTCCATGCGCAGAACATTGGGGTCATCTGTTGTGAACAGTCTTTTGGCTTTGCCTTCGTAAATCGGTTCCATGATGTTGTCTGTGAGGGTTAGTAATTACACCTCACCACGAATATACCCGAACAACCAGCATTGTCAAGCCTAAAAAACTATTTCGGAGCAAATGGTTTTGCTCCGAAACAGGGGGAAGAAAGGTTGTGTGGCAGGCCGGCTCAGCGTCTGCGGCGCTTGGGCGCAGGGCGGGGCTTGCGCAGGGGCTTGGCGCCTTCGTCCAGCAGGGCGGTGTAGGCGTAGGAGAAGCCCTCCAGCTTGCGGCGCTCAATCTTGCGGGAGATGAAGCACTCCACGCTCTTGGCGAAGTCCACCTCATCCGCCGTGAGCAGGGTGAAGGCATCGCCCTGAGCCTCCGCGCGGCCGGTACGGCCGATGCGGTGCACGTAGTCCTCCGGGTTTTCCGGCACGCGATAGTTGATGACGTGGGTCACACCGCTCACGTCGATACCGCGGGCGGCTACGTCCGTGGCAACGAGAATACGGTATTTATCCTCCTTGAATCCGCGCAGGGCGGCCATGCGCTCCTTCTGGGGAATATCGGAGTGCATGACGGTGACCTCCTTGCCCCAACCGGCGTTGGAGAGCATGTTGGCCACGGTGTCGGCCTCCTTGCGGGTGCGGGTGAATACCATGAGGTTGGTGAAATCGGTCGCTTTGACTAGGGCAAGCAGCAGCTCATCTCGCTGGTCCAGACCTACGGGGTAGAAGGCGTGGGAGATGGTTTCGGCCACTTCGCGGCGGGCAATGGCGATTTCCACCGGGTCGGTGAGGCACCACTTGGCAAAGCCCTGCAGAATCTGCGGCATGGTGGCCGAGAAGAAGAGGGTCTGGCGACCTTCCCAGGGGCAGAGGTTCACGATTTTGCGGACGATGGGCAGGAAGCCCATATCCGTCATGCGGTCCACCTCATCCAGCACGAGGTGTTTGACGGTCTTAAACTTCATGTTGCCGCGGTAGAAATGGTCCACCAGGCGACCGGGGGTGGCCACGATGACCTCTGCACCGGCTTTCAGCTCCTCCGTCTGCTTACCGTAGCCGATACCGCCGTAGAGCAGAGCTACCTTGATGTTGGTGTGCTTGGCGTAGGTGCGGAAGGATTCTGCCAGCTGGTCTGCCAGCTCGCGGGTGGGCTCCAGCACCAGCACCTGCGGCAGGCCGTTGGCCTCTATTTTGGTGAGCAGCGGCAGGGCGAAAGCTGCGGATTTGCCGGTACCGGTCTGGGAGGCGCCTATGACGTCCTTCCCCTCCAGTACGATGGGGATGGCCTGCTCCTGAATGGGAGTGGGAGCCTCATAGCCGCAATCCTTTACGGCCTCCAGAATGGGGGCGGAGAGCCCCAGTTCATCGAATGTCATCTTGTGTTACTGTGTTGCTTATTAAATCTTGTATCAACCCTGCTTCAGAGATAAGGGTTATTGAGCATTTCCTCGCCTATGGTGGTGGAGGGACCGTGGCCGCTGTGCACCTCGCAGGTGTGCGGCAGGGTCATGAGTTTCTCGCGTATGCCGTGTATGAGCGTTGCCATGCTGCCTCCGGGGAAATCCGTGCGTCCCACGGCTCCGGCGAAAAGGACATCCCCGCAGAATAAGTGCTCCGTACCGCAGAGTTCGTAGATCAGGCTGTCTTTGGAGTGGCCGGGTATGTAGTACTGCTTCCACTCTGAACCCGCGCAGGTGAAGGTCTTGTCCACTGTCGCCTGAACGTCATCCACCTGAAATGGCGGCACGTCCAGGCCGCCGCCCCAGAGGAGTGAAGCGATTTCCTCCAGTGTCAGCTCGCGGCTGTAGGGCATAGCGGCATGCACGCGGCAGCCGAAGCGATCTGTCAAATCCGCGACTCCCTGCACGTGGTCGAAATGCTGGTGCGTGATAAACAGGTCTGTGAGCTGAGCATCCTGCGGTAACCTGGTGGCTACCCAGGCAGCAAATCCCAGCGGTGCATCGATGGCTACATAGCCGCTACCGCATCTCACCAGATACCCGTTGCAGGCGCAGGGACCACCGATGTATACCTGAATATCAGCGCTCATGGCGCGCATTATACACCACATGTTCCCGTATGGCAAGCCTCATTTCCGGGGATGTCCAAATTACGGAGATGTTTGGGTACTAAATAGGCGCGCCCGTTGCCGGGCGCGCCGAAGTTCAGAGAGAACAGCTGATAGCGGGTGGCTGTTACTTCTTGGTAACGTTGCGCATGTTAGCCTGGCGCTTCTGCTCTTCCAGGGCTTTCTGCTGCTCTTCCATCATGCGCTGCATGCGGTCCAGGAAGCCGCCTTTCTTAGGCTGTTTGCGAGCCTTGGGGTCCACCTTTTCGAGGGTGGGCTGGGGCAGGCGGCGGATGATGAGCGTCTGGATGATGGAGATGATGTTGGTGGTGGTCCAGTACAGAGCAAGTGCGCTGGGGTAGGTGTAGCAGAAGAGGAAGAACATGACAGGCATGAACTTCATGATTTTCTGCTGCGTGGGGTCACCGGCCTGCGGGGTCATCTTCATCATGGCAATCATGGAGGCGGCCATGACGAAGGGCAGCACGTTGATGGCAGGCTCCCAGCCCAGGATGGTGAAGGGCAGGGTGTAGACCGTATCCATCTGCGAGAGGTCGCTCACCCAGCCCAGGAAGGGGGCGCCGCGCAGCTCAGCAGCCGTCTGCAGTACGTAGAAGAAGGCGAAGAAGATGGGAATCTGCAGGAACATGGGCAGGCAGCCGCCGAAGGGGGAGATGCCGTACTGGCGGTACAGGTTCATCATCTCCATGGAAACCTTCTGCTGGTCGTTGGGGTATTTCTCCTTGAGCTCCTTCATCATGGGCTGCAGGAGGCTCATGCGCTTCATGCTCATGTAGCTCTTGCGGTAGAGCGGCCAGATGACAAGACGCACCACGAAGGTCATGGCCACGATAGCCCAGCCCCAGTTCCCGAACCAGCCGTAGAACACGTTGATGAGCCAGTTCATGGGGTAGCTGATGAGGTAGAGCCAGCCGTAGTCCATAATCTGCTCAATCTTGGGGATGTCGTGCGTCATGTCCTCCAGCATGAGGTTCAGCTTGGGACCGGTGAAAATCTTGTAGGACAGGGAGCGTACGCCGCCGGGCATATTCTCTGTCTTGGGGGCAAGGGTGAAATCCGGAATGCCGGCACCCATTTCCACGCCGTCCACCTCCTCCCGTGTCACGGGGAGCTTGTAGCGGGTGGGGGCAGCGTACCAGGCATTGTTGCCGCTGTTAGCATCGGGCATCACGACAGTGGAGTAGTACTGGCTCATGGTGCCGACCCACTCCAGCTTCTTGTTGTCCGTCTGGTAGATGCGGGATTTGGCGGAGCCGAAGAAGGGGTCGAAGGAGCCGCGCGTTTCTTTCTCGAAATCGCCGTTCTCCAGCATGATGTAGTGGGTGTAGATGGCACCCTCAGAGTGGTTGATCTGGCTCATGCCGCCGGCGTAGAGGCCCCAGTTGGCGGCGCTCAGCGGGATGCTGCCGACATTCTGCACGTCCACCGTGAGGTTGAGCACGTAAGCATTGCCCTCCACGGTGCGCTCCTTCTGCTGCAGCGGAGCCAGGGAGTAGATTTTACGCACCATGAGGTCGCCCATGCGGGCGATGAGAGCCACCTGTTTATCGTTGGTAAGCTCGGGGATGATGCTGTAGGTGGTCTGGTCGAAGGCGGGGGCGTTCTCGTTGCCGAGGCGGAACATGAGGGTGCCGATACCCTGGGGGACGTTGCCGTTGATGCTCACGTCGCCGCGCAGTTCCTCCTTCGTGCTGTTGATGGCCTGGCCCAGCATATCCACGCACTTCACGCTGCCGCCGATGTCCTGTATGTTGTAGCGGGCTACGGGTTTGCCCTCGCTGTTGTGCGAGGTGAGGGTGGCGATAACCTGCGGCTCGGGAGTCGCGGGGGATACATAAGCCGGTGTTGCCGGTGTGGCTGCGGCCGGCTGAGCGGCGGCGGGGGCTGCATCCGGTGTGGCCGGGGCAGTCTGCACCTGCGGCGCCGGAGCAGCCGGGGGCGGAGTCTGGGTGCTGGTGTACCACCAGTTGACACCCAGCAGCGCGATGCAGGAGCTTATCACGATGATTGAGGTCTTGTCCATAAATGATACGGGGATAGAGGATTAGAGAAAAATTATTTTGTCTTGCGGGGCGGCACGGGGTCGTGTCCGCATCCACCCCAGGGGTTGCAGCGCAGGATGCGCCAGATGCCCATGAGGCTGCCCTTCAGGGCTCCGTGTTCCTCCACGGCCTGGATGAAGTAGGTGGAGCAGCTGGGCGTAAAACGACACCCCGAGCCGGGGCCGGCTATCACATGCAGCGGGCGGCTCAGGAAACGCTTGTAGAAGCGAACAGGAGCTATGACTATGCGTTTGAGCATGGGGGTAGTTCGTTTTTCTTCCGGTGGCGCGCAATCAATTTGAGCATATCTTTTTCGAGTGCCGCATAATCTGCCATGGCGGCGCGATTGCGAACAACAATGACTACACTCAGACCGATTTCGAGCGGCGCACCGTGTTCGCGCAGTATCTCGCGTACGCGCCTGCGCAGCAGGTTGCGCACTACAGCGTGCCCTATTCTCTTTGTGGTGATAATGCCGAAACGCGAATGCTGCTGAGCATTCGCCATGGGGGCCGTGCTGAGAATAAGGAAACGCCCTGCTTCAGATTGCCCGGCTTTGCGCACCATGGCGAACTCTGAAGCCCGCTTCATGGTGTTACTCCGCCTGAGCTGCATCTTACAACAGGACGTTGCGTGTTGCTCCCGAATTGCCTTGCAGAATTATTCCGCCCGGCAACTCATGGTGAATCAAACACCGTGCTGTACGGTGTGGCGCTTGTAGTGAATCTCCACACCCTTGGGCAGAAGGCGCTTGCGGCCCTTGGCACGACGACGGGCGAGGATAGCACGACCATTCTTGGAAGCCATGCGTGCGCGGAAACCGAACTGGCGCTTGCGGCAGCGCTTGGAAGGCTGGTATGTTCTCTTGCTCATGATGATGTATGGTTACGATTGAAGTTTTTCTGAAGTCTGCTGTGGCCGCTGGCGCGGTCGGGGTCAGCTATGATACTCAAAAATCGGCGCTTGTCAAGCACCGATTCTTGATTTATACGAATTTTTCCGGAATTTCTCGCTGAATCAGGCGTCTGCTACCATGAATTTGAGCTCAGCCTCGCAGGTAATCTCACCATTTACCAGGCAGCGGCCATTGCATACACCGATGGAACCACGCATCTTGGTAAGCTCTGCTTCGATGATGAGGACATCGCCCGGTACCACGGGCTTACGCCACTTCACCTTGTCGCAGCTCATGAAGTAGCCGATCTTGCCTTGGTTCTCCGGCAGACGCAGCATGAGGATGCTGCCCACCTGAGCCATGGCCTCCAGCTGCAGTACACCGGGCATCACGGGCTTGCCGGGGAAGTGACCCTGGAAGAACATCTCGTTCATGGTGAGGTTCTTCTGGCCGATACACTTGGTGTCGCCCTCGAAGCCCAGAACGCGATCCACCATCATGAAGGGATAGCGGTGCGGCAGAAGCTTGAGCACCTCGGTGGTGTCCAGTACGGTGTCGCCGGAGGGGAAGACGAAGGGCTTGGGACGCATAGCCTCCATGCTGTCGAACTTCTTCTGCAGGGCAGAGGCCATCTGGGTGTTGATGCCGTGCCCGGGCATGATGGCAATCACATGGCCCAGGATGCGGTGCCCGTTGAGGATGAGGTCGCCCACCATGTCCATGGCCTTGTGACGTGCGCATTCGTTGTGGAAGCGCAGGCCTCCGGCACAGATGTACTGGTCGCCTTTGATGACGATGGCGTTATCCAGTGTGCCGCCCTGGATGAGACCTTTGTCGAGCAGGGGCTGCACATCCTCGTAGAAGCAGAAAGTACGTGCCGTGGAGAACTCTTTCTCGTAAGTCTCCGGGTTCACCTCGCTGGTGAAGAACTGGGTGACACGGCCCTCCGGTCCCACGGCTGTGACGGAGACGCGGAACTTCTTGTCGGGCATGATGATGATGCGGCTGCCGTTCTTGTTCTCCACCTGGATGGGTTCGCGAATCTCCCAGACGTGGCAGGGTGCGTCCTGCTCCTCGATGCCGGCCTGCTTGATAAGCTTAACATAGGGGGAGGCGGAGCCGTCGCCGATGGGGGGCTCGTTGCTGTCCATCTCGATGATGGCGTTGTCCACACCCATGCCGGTGAGGGCGGAGAGGATGTGCTCTACCGTGTGTACCTTCACGGAGCCATCTGCCAGAGTGGTGGCACGCTCTACCGTCTGCACCTTGGCGGCGGAGGCGTCGATAAAGGGTTTGTCCGGCAGGTCAATGCGTCGGAACTTCAGGCCGGTGTTCGGTTCAGCCGGCTTGATGGTGAGCTTGACGGGCAGACCCGTGTGGAGCGACGTGCCCTGGATGGAGGCACACTTGCTGAGTGTTCGTTGCATCTGAATAGCCATATCGTGACTATATAGTACACTTTTTCTTTTGATTTGTGAAGTCAAAAATGGTGTGGGCTGCAAGAAAGTTTGAGCTTACTTTATAAAAAGTCAAAAAAATGGGCTGACGAAACGATTTTGCTTGCCATTTGAGGAAAAGCGAGTAGAATACGCGACCCGCGCGGGCGAATCATTTTTTTGTTGTTATGGAATTGAATTTTACGACATACGCTGCCATCATCGTGTTCCTGGTGACCTATGCGCTTATTGTGACGGAGCAGGTGCAGCGTACGGTTATTGCCCTGTGCGGTGCGATGGCCATGGTTCTGCTGGGCGTTATCTCCCAGGAGCAGGCTATCCACCATATTGATTTTAATACGCTGGCGCTTCTGATCGGCATGATGATACAGGTGCTGGTGCTCAGCAAAACCGGTCTTTTCCGCTACCTGGCTGTGAGCGCTGCGCAGAAGACGCGTGGTAACCCCGTGGCTCTGCTGATAAGCCTTTCTGTGCTGGTGGCTATGTGCTCTGCACTGCTCGACAATGTGACAACTGTCTTGCTCACGGTTCCCATTTCCTTTACTCTGGCCAGAGACCTGCGCATTTCTCCGCTTCCTTTTGTCGTCGCTCAGATTCTTTCCTCCAACATCGGTGGTACTTCCACCATGATAGGTGACCCCCCCAATATCATGATTGCCAGCTCTGTGAAAGGGATGGATTTCATGGCCTTCATCTCCAACCTGGCACTTCCCTGTGCGGTGGTGTTTGTGCTGACCATCGGTCTGCTGGTGATGATATTCCGCAACCAGCTGGTGTGTGACCCCAAGGTGCAGCAGCGTATCATGAAGATTAAGACAAAGGGTCTTATCCGCAGCAAGCCTCTGCTGCGCAAGTGTCTCTTCACATTGTTCGCCACGATTACACTCTTCTGCCTGCACGGGCAGATTCCGGGCTGGAGTCTGGAAAGCGGCACCGTGGCTGTGGTGGGTGCCTCCCTGCTGCTGTTGATGGTGATGCCTCGCCGCGAGAAAATGCTGGAGCTGGTATTCTCCAAGGTGGAGTGGACCACGATTTTCTTCTTCATCGGTCTCTTTGTGCTGGTGGGTGGTCTGGAGGTGAACGGAGTCATCAAATGGCTGGCCCAGCAGACGATGGATCTGACCGGTGGAGATCACACCATCACGACTCTGGCTGTACTCTGGCTCAGTGCCATCATGTCTGCCTTTGTGGATAATATTCCCTTTGTCGCCACCATGATTCCGCTTATCCACGACATGGGGGCCATGGGGTATGGTGACCTGGAGCCGCTGTGGTGGGCGCTCTCCCTGGGGGCCTGTCTGGGTGGAAACGGTACAATAATCGGTGCCAGTGCCAATGTTGTGGCGCTTTCTCTGGCGCGCAAGCACAACCTCGTGGTGACCTTCTGGGGATTCATGAAGGTGGCATTCCCCCTCATGATTTTCTCCATCGTGATAAGCAGCGTCTACCTCTGGTGGGCTTTCCTGTAACAGGTGGAGCCTACGCAATTATTCCTCAGAGATTCTCCACAACGCCCATGGCATAAGGAGCATCCGGGGAAGACAGCGGCATGAGCAGCCAGAGGAAGGGACGGTCGCAGCTGAGTGTCTCTGTGGTTGGCAGAGGCTGCGTGTTGACTGTAGCCGCCGGGCGCAGGGATATGTTGTATTTCTGCAACACGTTGCTGAGCGGGTAGGCGGCTTTGGCGGAGAGTTTGGGGAAGGGCGCCGCAGTGCTGAGCAATTTTTCTGTGCCGAGTTGGCGCAGCAGGGGAATGAGATTCTGCGTGGGAGAGCGGAAAGTCAGAGAGGGCATCTCTACGGTGCAGGCCGTGGTGGATTGTTGCAGAGCTGTGCGGATGGTCGTGAGTTTCTCAGCAGTGAGTGCTGCGGCAAAGGGGCGTGCGCTGGTGCCGGAACTCGGAAGAATGAGGATGAGGTGGCAGCTGGGCAGCTGATGGTCTGCTCCCGGTACTGAGGGAAGCTGCACGGCTACAGCCTGCCATTCTCCCTGCTCATCTTTGGCAAAGTGGCGGGCATAGGCGGCGAATGCCCGGATGCGTGGCATGCTGCCGTTGGCGTTGCTGAATTGTATCGGCGCTGCAGTAGTACCGGCACCGGGCAGGGTGGTGGAAAGTGCTACCACGCTGGCTGAGAGGACTGCAGTGTCGGGGGTGATGGTGTCGCCGGTGATGAGCTGGCCGATTTCCGCGTTGGTGTAGGATTTAACGGCGTTGTTCACCTGCGCAATGGCATCCGCCGGGGATTGCGAGAACGGGGTGTCGAAGAGATGTTCCGGCAGGGGGCGGGGGAGTATGATACCGGAGTCCTCAGCGAAGATGTATGCGGCATCGTATATCGGTGCGTTACTTTGCTGCACATGCTCCGGCAACTCCAGTGCATCGATTTCTGCCGCGACTTCATCGGACGCATAGTGGCGCATGTAGTACAGGTTCGATGCCAGAGAATCCGGCAGGAGCACCATGTTACCCTGCGGCTGAGCCTGCAAGGCAGTATGCAGGAGCTTTATGCAGAAAGGCGAGGTGGAAATGGCACTGTTGCCCTCGACCTGTTCAGCCTGCGCTGCGGATGGGTCCCCCTTGAACCATTTGCTGATATACGGCGCTGACAGCCCCAGTGAGAAGGAGAGAGCGCCGATTAAAATCCAGTCTTTGATTTTGAGTTGCTTCATCAGCTGTAGAGGGAAAGACGTTCATCCAGTTTCGGGGAGGGGGTCACGCGGTAACGCTCACCCAGCTCTATGCCGGCGCGGTTGCCCAGTGAATTGCGGAAAATGATGTGCACCGGGGTGCGTCCGCTGTGCTCCAGCAGGATATTCTTGATATGCTGAAGGTCGGCCATGGTATGTCGCGCGGTGTTGAGCACAATCTCATAGTGTGCCGGCTCTTTGGCTTTGCCGCGGCGGGGAGCGTTGCTGCTCAGAAGCTCCAGTCCGTTGGCGGATACTTTCTTGCCGCCGGTCTTATCGTCCTCCGAGATGCGTGCTCTGAACTTCACGAAACTGCCGGCCTGCAGAAGTCCCTCCACAGCCGAGGCCTTGGTGAAGGAATCTCCCCACACCAGCGCTTCGGTGCTGCCGGTGAAGTCTTCCACCGCGATGATGGCGAATTTCTGCCCGCTCTTGCTCACCTTAATGGTGGCGGAGCGCAGCATGCCGGCCATTTCGTGCGAGCCTTTGATTTCATCGCCGGTCATGTCGGGCAGGGCACCGATGCGGGTATACTTCGCCGCATCGATAATACCGCGCATGCTGTCGAGGGGGTTACCGGTAAAGTAGGCTCCGGTCAGGAACTTCTCGTCGTCCAGGCGCTTTTCCTTGGGCCATTCCTGCAGGATGACGCGCTCCTCGGCAGAGGAGGTGGTGTCCTCCATGGCGAAGAGGGCCATCTGTCCCACGGAGCGGTCTTTGTGCACGCCTGCAGCTCCGTTCAGGCACTGCTCGATGGTTTCGAAAAGCTGAGCACGGCACACCTGCATCCAGTCGAAGGCGCCGCACTGCACCAGCACTTCCAGCTGATTGCGGCGGACGCTCTGCGGGGGGATTCGGTAGCAGAAGTCTTCCAGACTCTTATACGGGCCGTTGGCCTCGCGCTCGCGGACAATCACCTCCACTGTATCCGAGCTCATGCTCTTGATGGAGGCCAGACCGAATCGCACGGCCAGGTGGCCGTTGGGCATGGTTTCGGGCTGGAACTTCACGGCAGAGTGGTTCACGCAGGGGCCCAGCACCTCGATGCCCAGACGCACGGCTTCCTGGATAAAGACGCCGATTTTCTCGTTGGTGGACTCGTTGGACATGAGGCCGCAGAGGAATTCCACCGGGTAATGAGCTTTGAGGTAGGCGGTCCAGTAGGAAATGTGGCCGTAACAGGCAGAGTGCGACTTGTTGAAGCCGTAACCGGCGAACTTCTGAATCTTGTCGAAGATGGCGTTGGCCGTCTTTTCGTCAATCTGGTTGACATCCCAGCAGCCTTTCACGAAACGTCGACGCTGCTCCGCCATTTCCTGCATGTCCTTATGACCCATGGCTCGGCGCAGAAGGTCAGCACCACCCAGCGTATAACCGGCCAGCAACTTGGCAGCGGCCTGCACCTGCTCCTGGTAAATCATCACGCCGTAGGTCAGACCCGATACGGTTTCGAGCAGTGGGTGCTCGTATTCCGCTTGCTTGAGGCCCTTCTTCACGGCAATCATGTCGTCCATGAACTGCATGGCACCGGGGCGGTAGAGAGCAAGCAGAGCGATGATATCTTCGATGTTGTCGATGCCGTAGCGGCGGCACGTGTCCACCATACCGCCGGATTCCAGCTGGAACACGCCCATGGTGTCGCCTCTGTTCAGCAGGGCAAAGGTCTCCTTGTCCTCGATATCCACCGCATCGTAACGGAAATCCGGCACGCGCCAGCGCACGTAGCGCTCGGCATCTTTCATCACCGTAAGCGTTTTGAGACCCAGGAAGTCCATCTTCAGCAGGCCGGCGTTGTAGATGGCGCCCATATCGCACTGGGCCACCACTTCACCCTGCGGGTTGCTCAGGTCATCTCGGGTCAATGCCACGTAGTCGTCCAGCGCGCGGTCACCAATCACCACGCCGGCCGCGTGCATGCCCACGTTGCGCACGGTGCCTTCCAGCTTCAGGGCGTAGTCCCACACCTCGGCATAGGTGGGGTCCTGCAGGAGGTTGCGTAAATCCTCGTTGGCGTCGTAACTCTTCTTCAGCGTCACGCCGGGGCCGCTCTCAATCTGTTTGGCGATACGGTCGCTGTCGGCATAGCTCAGGTCGAGCACGCGCGCGACGTCCTTAATCACGGACTTGGCACCCATGGTACCGTAAGTGATGATGTGCGTCACGGCTCGTTCGCCGTACTTATGGCGTACGTAGTCGATTACCTCCGGGCGGCGGGTCTGGCAGAAGTCGATATCGATATCCGGCGGGCTCACACGCTCGGGGTTGAGGAATCGCTCGAAGATGAGGGAGAACTTATAGGGGTCGATGTTGGTAATCTTCATGCAGTAGGCCACCAGCGAACCAGCGGCCGAACCACGCCCCGGCCCTACGGGGATATCGTGGTCCTTGGCCCAGTTGATGAAGTCTGCGGTGATGAGGAAGTAGCTGGGGAAGCGGAGCATGTTGATGATGCTCAGCTCGTAGTCCAGACGGTCGCGCAGGTCTTTGTCTTTCTCAACGCGTTCCTTGCCGTAACGTTCCTCAAGCCCCTTGTAGCAGATTTTGCGCAGGTATTCCTCGCGGGTGGAGCCGTCGTCCGGGGCGAACTCGGGGTATCGCTCGGTGGAGGTGGAGTCCAGCTTAATGGAGGTATTGCAGCGCTCGGCGATGATGTTGGTGTTCTCGTAGGCATCCGGATACTCGGGGAAGAGCTCGCGCATCTCTTCCTCACTCTTGAAGTACACGCTGCGGGGGTAGCGCATGCGCTTGCCGTCCATGCGCTTGTTGCCTGTACCGACGCAGATGAGGATATCGTGCGCATCGTGGTCGCTCTCCTTCAGGAAGTGGGCGTCATTCGTCACCACCAGGCCGACATCGTGTTTGCGTGCCAGGCGCACCAGCTCCGGCGTGCAGCGGCGCTCCTCCTCCAGCTCGTGGTCCTGCAGCTCCACGAACAGGTTGTTCTTGCCGTAGATGTCGATGAGCTCCAGCAGCACTTCCTCCGCCTTTTCCGGCTGATCCTGCAGTATCCACTCCTGCAGGGGGCCGCCCACGCAACCGGTCAGGCAGATAAGTCCGCGGCTGAACTCCCGCAGGGTGGCCATATCTACACGCGGTTTGTGGTAAAAGCCTTCCAGGTGTCCGCGGGAGACGATTTTGATGAGGTTTGCCCAGCCCAGGTTGTTCTCGCACAGTAGTACCAGGTGTGTGTATTTCTTGCGGCCGGGAATTTGTTTTTTGACATCCAGCGGGGTAGGGGACAGGTAAATCTCGCAGCCCAGAATCGGCTTGAACACCGGCTTCTTTTCATCCGGGTGCTCCTTGTTCCATGCCAGAATATCCTTGTTGTGCTTCTTCACATTCACCATGAACTCAATGGCCGAGAACACATTGCCGTGGTCGGTGATGGCGACGGAGTTCATGCCCAGCTCGGCGCAGCGCTTGATGAGCTCCTTCGTGTGGATCATCCCATCCAGCAGCGAGTATTCGGTGTGAACGTGTAGGTGTGTGAATGCCATGGTACGCCGCAGAGTATAGCACAACGAGGGGGCTAAAGTAAAGGATAGAGTTTGTGCAGCTTTTGCGCTTGCAAAGCAACACCGCCCCTGCTATCATGTGCACATGTCTGCCCCATTACGCTTTTCTGCTCTACCGGCCTCAGTGTTTTGCGGCGTGTGTCTGTCGCTGGCCTTGCTGGTTTGCACGTATATACGCCCCGGGTTTTCGGCAGATGTGGCTTTGTGGAGTGTGGGGCTGGTTGCTCTGGCGACGCTGGTGTTTTCGTATATGTGCGGCGTGGTATATGCCGTACTGCGTTCTCCCCGTACCGGGGATATTGTTGTGCTGCTGCTGTCTGTCGGGTGGTGCTGGCTGTTGCTGGGCTCGTGCTATCTGCTCGCGTTTTTCAACCCGGTGAAGGAGGAGCCGGTATGCGAGGTGCGGATTTTGGCGGAAGGGCTTGTGGTGTGGAGCGCGACGTTCTGCTGGCCCGCGGTGGGGGCTATTCTGGCGAGGCGCGTGGGGGCTCGGTGCCCTTGGTTTGTGCCGCTGTGCTGGGTGGTCGGTGTCCTGCTGCTGCTTTTTGTGTGTTGCTATAGCGGCCCCCTGCCGTGGTGAGCCGGGGGCGTGTCGGAGTTTTACGCCTTCAGAATGATATGCTGCCGGAGATTCTTCTTGTAAAAATTACCCAAAATGTTACCATGTACGCATGCGAAGACGATTACCCTTCTACACGCTGCTGAGTGCCGTGTTCTGCGGCGTATGTGTGCCGCCCAGTGTGATGTTCTGGTGTCAGCGGAGTGTGCCTCCTATGCCGTGGGATGTGGAGGCGTTGCTGTGTGGTTTGGTGCTCGTGGCGACATTGATGGTGAGTGGGCTGGCACAATTCGTGTTTACTCGTGAGACGTGGAGTGTGCGCAGGCAGAATATCACGCTGCTGCTGGTAGTGAGTTACTGGCATCTGCCGCTCATGGCTCTGGCTATGTTTGGCTCGTTTTCTGAGAAGGATGTGAGTGTGCTTTCTGTGCTGAGCGGAGCTGTGTTGAGTGGTTTGATTTTCTGTTGGCCGGCAGTGGCCGCTATTGTGGCTAGACGGTTCAGCACGGCGCGCCCGGGCCGGTCTGCCTTCCGTTACCTGTTGGCCGGGTGCATACAACTGGGGCTTATTCTCTACACCTTCTGATTTGATAGATGAAAAATTGCGCACGAAAATCTTCCCGAGCTTGACCTGACTCGAAAAATCTGGTATAAGAGGAGCACGATGATGCGTAATTTAGCGATAGCCCTGACAGGGGCTTTGGTGCCGGTGGTCTGTGCCGCTGAACCGGTAGCTCAGACTGTGGAGCTGACGGTGGGGCAGAGCTTGACCGTGACCCTGCCCGGGAATCCCACGACCGGCTTCCTGTGGAGTGTGGCCGAATGCGCCGATGTGGTGCAGGTGAATCTGGCTTTCGAGCCCAAGGCCCAGGAGAGTGGTCCGCCCCTGTGCGGCGCTCCTAGTGCTACGGTGGTGAGCCTGACCGGGCTGAAGGCCGGGCAGGGTGTCGTGAAGCTGGTCTACGCCCGCCCGTGGGAAAAAGGCGAGGCTCCGGCAAATACGCGAGTTTATACGGTAATCGTCAAATAAGGAAAGATTATGGGATTGTTAAAGAATCTGGCCGCCATGGCCATACGCAAGAAGGTGGTATCTGCGCTGGAGGCGAATTGCCCGCCCTCTCTCCGCGATGCTCTCACAACGCTTCTGGCAGATAACGCTGCTGTGACCGCCATCCAGAACTTCGTGATGGCTAACCTGAAGAATCCGGCGGCCATCACCCCGGATGCACTCAAAGGTCTTGAGGTGCCGCCTGCCATCCGAGAGCTTTTCGAGGCGACCCCCAGGCTGCTTATCTACCTCTCCAAGGTGGCCAAGGCCGGTGCGCCTAAGTAAGGTGGGAGATCTTGTTTTTTGTCGGAGCGGCCGGTGGCTTTTCAGCTGCCGGCTGCTTTTTTCGGGCTCGTAGCAGCGGGAAAAATGGAAAAATTGCTATCTATAAATTCTCCCTTCGCCCTTCGGCTCTCGTACTTTTTGCTTGACGCCCCGATATTGTGGTGTATAGTAGAGGGGTACTTGCATATCGTGTATGAAGCTCAAACACAAAACTCTTTTACCTAAGCGATTGATTAAGAGGAAGAAACATGGTTTCGCTCTTGTTGCATCGCTTACGCTGATGATGCTGCTTACTCTCCTGGCTGTGGGTGTCATGGCCATGGCATCATCCCAGAATCGTATTGCCATGCAGACGGCTCTGCAGGCAGAGGCTCGCCAGCAGGCGCTGGTGGGTCTGGATGCCGCCATCGGCGAGTTGCAGATGGCTCTGGGTCCGGACCGCCGCGTAACTGCCAGTTCCGCCATTGTGTCTGAGGAGGCGGGCAGCGTGCCGCAGCACATTCTGGGTGTGTGGGACAGCTGGTCCGGCCCCATCTATGGTAAGCCTCTGGACGGCAAGGGCAGCGATATTCGCTCCACCTACGAGAAGGGGCGTCCCTCCATGTTCCGTCGCTGGTTGATTTCCTCTCGCCAGCCCGGCGAGCTCTCCCAGTTCAACACCGTGGCTTCCCTGGGGAGCCGCGACCCCGGCAACCGTATTTGCCTGGTGGGTGAGGGCACGCTCGGCAAGCGCCTGACGGGGCGCCACCTGGTGTATGCAGACCTGGTGGATATGCCCGGTTCCGGCAAGAATGTGGGCAGCTTCGCCTGGTGGATTGGCGGTGAGAACCAGAAGAGTAAGATTACCATCAAAGACCCGGAGGACACGAATACTCCGCTGGAAGTGCTGCATCGTACTTGGAATACTCCCGGTCCCATGTTTGTGGACAGCGAGTATCTGTCTTTCATGCCGGAGAAGGTGGACAAGCCCGACCGCATGATTACCATGGCAAGCGTGCCGCTTGTATCCTCCTCCTCGCAGGATGCGGGCATGCCCTATTACTTCGATGTCACCACTTCTTCCTATTCTCTGCCCATCAATGTGCGCACAGGTGGTCTGAAGCAGGACCTCTGCCTGTTGCTCAACAAGAAATCGCTGAAGGGTACAGACTTTGCCGCTCGCTCCTCGCAGGATTGCCCCATCGTGGAGCAGGGCGGAGATGTGCCCACCGGCACAGAGTCCAACATGCCCATCGGTTCCTGGCAGAACCTGCATGCATTCTACAACTGCTGGCCGGATGGCTCTGCCAAGGACAAGGATAACTTTACGGCTCGCCTCATCGGCAATGTCAATGAGTGCTACACCCGTATGAGCGGTGCCGCATACATGGATAAGAATCCCGGTAAGCTTTCCGACAATCCGGATAACCTGAGCCCCGGTGGTTCTGAGACGATTTTCGAAGGTCGCTCTCTGTTGGAAGAGGGCAGCCAGCATGCCGGTTATACCCGCACACCGGTGATGCTCGCCTTCATGAACACCTTCGGTCTGGTGACGGAAGATACCGGCAAGATGACCTCCGACCAGGAGTCGGTGTACAGGCTCAGCATGTGCTTTGCTCCCATGTTCCTGTGGTGGAACCCCTATAACGTGCCCATGAAGATTCGTGGTAAGCAGCTGTGGTCTCAGTCCGTGCCTTACAAGACAACCTGGCTGCAAACCCTGGCAGTGGGGACTGCCGGCTCCTGGCAGTATGGCTGGTCCACTTACGCCATGCACCAGGATACCGGTAACTCCGGCTTCGGTGTGGACTATGGTGACTACTTCCAGGCTTCTCTCACAGATAAGACCGGCGATATTGAGTTTAAACCCGGTGAGATTCTCTTCTTCTCCCCCGGTCAGGCCCGTATCCAGGAGAACAAGAATGCCAAGTACTCCAATCCCTGGACGCTGGGTTACAATGCCAGCTCCGTGGCAGGTTACAAGGCTCTGTTCTACTCCATGGGCGAGGGGCGCAAGAGCACGGATGCCGGTGTGGCTTCCCAGAGCAACCTGAACGATGGTCAGTTCTACGTGGCTCTGCGTCTGGGTACATACGGTACGATTAATGATTTCGGCTTCACTGCCATTCCCGGTCGCGGTACGGAGTATAACTCGGACGGTTGGTGGTTTGCCCCCCGCCAGCGAGAGGTGATGACACTTTCTGCCGGTTACAACGGTATCGATGAAGGTTCTTCTACCGGTGCCGATACCAGTATCGGCAAGCGCGCCATGAGCCCGCAGCGCGGTCTGCTCGGCTGGTACGACCCGAACGCCGCAGGTCAGTCCACCCTCTTCTGCGACCCGGACCGTAACGACTCCCGCTGGAGCGCAGATGGCTCCCAGAGCGACAACGCCGTGCCTTACTTCATCGCCGCATTGGGTATTGTGCCCAAGTCCGCGAACCGTAACCTGGACGCCCGCATTCTGGAGGGCAAGGACTACCGCACCAAGAGCTGGCAGCACTCCAGCCCGGCCTTCTGGGGTAGCATGATTACCAACCCGGATGACCAGCAGCGCCAGTACCACCCTTACCAGCTCGCCGCTCTCGACGTAGGTGCCGGTATGAATGCCTGCCCCATGGACAGCATCGGCAACAACGGTATTCTGGGTATCACGGCAGATGGTGAGCAGGTGTCCTTCGTTTCCGTGCTGGAGCTGCCGGTGCATCCTCCCTTCTCGCTGGCCGGCTTCGCCGGTATGCGTCTGCAGCCCGGCTGGTACGATGCCGGCGCCAAGTCTGATTTCGTGAACCAGGCTGCCATGCGCCGCATGCAGTACCAGAGCGGTGTGCCCGGCGTGGGCATCGGTAATGCCTTTGCTGACCCCTGTCTGCCTGCAACGGATGTCTACGCCTTCCACGAGTCGAATATCTACAGCCAGACCGGTGGCAATGAGAAGATTTTCGGTGACTTCTTCGACCATGGTCTCCTCATCAACGATGCTCTGTGGGACCGCTGGTTCTGCTCCTCCGTGTCCGACATGCCCAACGGCAGCAACAAGAAAGAGGCTCGTGAGGTGCTGGAAGGTTTCCTGAGCGGTGAAGAGGCTCTGCCCGTAGCTCGCTACGTGAAGAGCAGCACCCCCTACAAGAATGAGGACATCGTGAAGCGCATCATGGACGGCGACGGCTGGAAGTACATCGCCCAGTATCTCATGGTGGACGGCGGTTTCAACGTGAACTCCACTTCTGTGGAAGCCTGGGCCTCCGTGCTGCAGGGGCTTGCCCGCCGCAAGCTGGTGACCAACGCCAACGGCAAGCTCTCCCTGGTGGAGCCCGGTAAGTCCGACAGCTCCGTGCTCTTCTCCCGCTTCATGGTTTCCACGGCAGACAAGAGTATCGACGCTCTGGGTGGTTACAGCCCGATGCAGGGTTCCTCCTCCCTGCGTGGCAACAGCGGTATGCTGGCTGCCTGGGGTGAGGTGCGTGCCCTGGAGGCAGACAAGATTCGCCAGCTGGCAGAGGAGATGGTGAAGCAGGTGAAGAAGCGCGGACCCTTCCTCAATATGTCCGACTTCATCAACCGCCGCCTGGATACCAACAAGGAGCTCGCTCTGAAGGGTGCCCTGCAGGCTGCCATCGATGCCACGGATATCAACGACATGTTCATGGATGAGACCACCTCGCCCATCTCCGGCGGTTCCCTCTACAAGTTTAAGGAAGCAGAGGAGGGCTCCATCTACACGGCTGCTCCCGGCTACCTCATCCAGAGTGATGTGCTCGCCTCCCTCGGCAACATCCTTACCGTGCGAGACGATACCTTCACCGTGCGTGCCTACGGCTGCGTGCGCAATGCTCACAAGGCTATCCTCGCTCAGGCCTGGTGTGAGGCTGTGGTGCAGCGTACCATGGATTATGTGGATCCCACCAACGACCCCACCGCCTCCGAGTTCGAGCCGGATGGTCGCAAGGCCAAGGGGCTGACCTCCGCCAATCGCATCTTCGGTCGCCGCTTCCGGGTGGTCTCCTTTAAGTGGCTCGATGCCTGGGATATCTAAAAATCCCATAGCCGAATCTTCACTGTCCTGCCGCGTCACCCGCGCGGCAGGACACTTTATTTCAGACAAGTTAAATAATTTCGCGCGCGCGTACGCGCACACGAACTGAAAAATTTATGCCATAATGCAAAAAATTGCGAAAAAGTTTGATTTTTCAAAAGAAAAGTCTTGCCAAATCGTTAAAATAATGTAAACTGGTGCACCCCTTTCTATGCAGGAATGCCTAGAAAGAGAGACAATTATCGGGTTTGCCGACGGTGAAAAGGCTGCTCTTCTCCAGGTAATGAGGAGGCGCTGAAACGCCCTAAGCCCCTGAAAAACAACAAACTAATAGGAAACATGCCGACCATTAATCAGCTCGTCCGAAAAGGGCGAATCGTACCGGAAGAGAAGTCGAAGTCTCGTGCTCTTCATAGCTGTCCGCAGCGTCGTGGCGTCTGCCTTCAGGTGATGACTCGTACGCCGAAGAAGCCGAACTCCGCTCTGCGTAAAGTAGCTAAAGTCCGCCTTACCAATGGCGAAGAAGTAATCGCCTACATCGGCGGTGAGGGCCACAACCTGCAGGAGCACTCCATCGTGCTTGTGCGTGGTGGCCGTGTGAAGGACCTTCCCGGTGTTCGTTATCACATTGTTCGCGGTGCTCTGGACTGCCTTGGCGTTGACAAGCGCCGTCGTGGCCGTTCGAAGTACGGTGCCAAGCGCCCCAAGGCCGGTGCCGCCGCTCCCGCTAAGAAGAAGTAAACCTCTGAACCTTTAAGAATTAAGTATTATGGCTCGTCGCAAACGCGTCTATAAGAAGATTGAACGTCGTGACTCCCGTTACGACTCCGTTCTGGTTGGCCGCCTGATTGGTAAGGTGATGCTTGCCGGTAAGCGCTCCCTGGCTGAGCGTATTGTTTACAAGGCTATCGACCTGGCCAACGAGGGTACCGATACCGTAAGCCCGCTGGAGGTGCTTACCCGTGCCATCGAGAACGCCAAGCCCCGTGTGGAGGTGAAGAGCCGCCGCGTGGGTGGTGCTACCTACCAGGTGCCGCTTGAGGTTGCTCCCGACCGCTCCGAGGCTCTTGCCATGCGCTGGATCATCAACTACGCCCGCAACCGCAAGGGTGTACCCATGGCCAAGGCTCTCGCCAACGAAATCAAAGAGGCCGCTGCCAACCAGGGTGCTGCCGTTCGCAAGCGCGACGACGTACACAAGATGGCTCAGGCAAACCGTGCCTTCGCTCACTTCCGCTGGTAATCCCGGTGAGGAGTTTTTCTCGTAATCTCTGAAAACCAAAACATTCATATTACTTTACTGATATATGGCTAGTGTTAGCAGTCCTGACCGCAAGGCCCCGCTTGAGCGCTACCGCAACTTCGGTATCGCTGCTCACATCGACGGCGGCAAAACCACGCTTTCCGAGCGCATCCTTTTCTACACCGGCATGATCCACAAGATCGGCGAGACCCACGAGGGTTCTGCGACGACCGACTGGATGGAACAGGAGCAGGAACGCGGTATTACCATTACCTCCGCCGCTGTTACGACAAAC
>JAZTYL010000020.1:0-5908 GCA_045636905.1 Akkermansia sp. | reverse complement strand
TCCGGGTGGGCCAGCAGCGGGGTATAGCCGGCGTGGCGCACAGCATCCAGCGCATCCTGCCACCCCTCCGGCTGCAGGTACTGCGGCAGCTCGAGCAGCAGGTAATCCCGCTCCCCCTCACCGTTGCCGCAAGAGTCTGTGGGGTTCGCTGCAGTCTGCTCAGGTAGAATGTGCTGCGTGGTAGCTGGGCATAGCATTTGCAAAAAAAATGCAATTTTTCTTCCGAAATTGCATTTTTTTATGTCAGGGTAGCCGGTGTTTTTATATAGTTATATCCTAAACTCGATATCTTGCGTTAATCGATTGATTAGGGTCTGTAATGTTGATACAGAAATAAGCTCTTCCATATATTCCAGAAGTGCTCGGGTGGATTTTTCCGGGTCGCTGTCCAGGCTCAGGTAGTGGCGTTGCTCGGTGGTGCGCGGCGCGTGCCCAACGAGATAGTTGATTTTCACCTCGGAGAAATCTGCCTCTGTGAGGTGGGTAATAACGCTTCCTCGCAGAGAGTGAATGGTGTAGGCATGGGTGCGCAGACGTCCTTTGCGGCAGCTTTCGTCCATCCGGAGCTTGCTGCGTACCAGCTCGAAGAAAGCTTGAGCGCTGCGTTTGCCGGCCTGCAGGAAATGCCTCGCTCGGGCGTCTCGCAGGCCGAAGACATACTCCCGCCATATATCGGGGCACTCCAGCTGCCGCAGCATATTCAGAAGATCGAGCATAAATGATGTTATGTAGATGGTGGTGTATATATTTTTGTCTGTCGTCTTGGCGTGCTGAAGTGTAATGCAACGCCTCTCTGTATCCACCTGAGCCCAGCGCAACCCCACGACATCCCCCAGACGCCACCCGGTGACCGCCAGGAAGTAGAATATGCAGAAACGCTGCAGGGCTTCGGCACTGCTGAGGCGAGCAGAGGAGAGCGCCTCGCGTAGCACCGCGTGTATCTGTTGCGCAGTAAGTGCTTTTTTGCGTGTGGGTTCCACACGTTTCAGAACGTCGCTCAGGCGGAGCTGCGCGAAGGGGTTAGTGTATTTCACCGGGCTTGCTTCAAAGCGTATGGCAATACGCCGAAACACGAACGACAGGCGCTCGGAGATGCGTTTCAGCGTGCCGTACGCCAGCCCTTTGTTACCCAGGGTCAGATAAAACTCTCCGACAATGTGGGTGCGCACCTCATGCAGGTATATCTGCGGGTAGTTTCTGCGCAGATATGCTACAAACTCCGCCACAGCGCGCCGTGCGCGGTGCAACTCACCGGGGCGGTGCGAAATCACTAATTCCTGTACTTCCAGAGTCTCCAGGTACGATACCGCCTGTATGTGGCGACATTCGCTTGCGGCTCGCAACTGCTGAGCCAGTTCTGCGCTGGCTATCTCCTGTGCTAGGGCATATGCGGCCAGCTCGCGCTCTCTCCGCCTGCGCTCCCGGCAGGTGGGAGCCTTGGTGCCGCGCCATTTCCAGCTCTTGCGGCGGTAGGGGTAGGTATATCCGCTGCTCTCTCGTGCATAATCTTTCCATATTACCGAAAATGTGCGCGTTTTGGCGCAGTATCTCACAGTTGACATGGCGCGATTTTATGTGTGTTATATGCACTGTCAACTGCTATTTTGCAAATTTGCAAACCTCCACTCTTTCCTGGTCTGATTTGAATTTTCACCTGGTGCGGAGAATTGCCAGATGCTCATAAAAAATATAAGAAAGTATTTAAAATATGAAAAGAGGCGAACCGGAAGCTGTAGTCGCGAGGTGATTCTTCCTCGCAAATGAGGCACAGTCCGGCATACTTATTTACAGAAAACAACGCAGATTAACCCAAACATAAATCCAGTCTACCCCCCCGGCGATTTTATAAAGCATTGCTGTGCAATGCTTTATAAATAGCGCATTTTTCGTGTGAATTTTACACATTCACCGCTTATAAAAAAAGAAGAAAAATTCTGTTTTTTACTAGACAAAGCAAGCCGAATGTTGTAGAATGATCCCGTTGTGAGAGTCTGGGTAATGCTACTCAACTCCGGACTTGCACATCTACAAAATATAACGAACCTCACATCAAAGATATGATCCGTCAATTCACCGGTAAACTACTCGCGCTGGGCGTGGCCATCGCCTGGCTTGGCCTTGGTGCTTCCTGTGTAAGCCCCAAGGAAGTAATCTACCTGCAGGACGCTCAGGCTGACACGACCGAGGCCCTCCAGGGTAGCTATGAGACTACTATTCAGAAAAATGACCGCCTCACCATCAAAGTAAGCAGCAAGCAGCCCGAGCTGACGGCCCCCTTCAACGTAAGCGAGTTGGGCACCGGTGAAAAGTCCACCACCACCAGCGACCGTGGCTACCTGGTGGACGCCAATGGCAATATCGTGCTGCCCATCATTGGCCGCATGCACGCAGCAGGTAAGACCTGCACGCAGCTGGCCAACAATATCTCCGCCACCCTGCGCGACAGCGGCTACCTGAATGATGCTTCCGTGGACGTGCAGATTTCCAACTTCAAGTACTACGTCATCGGCGAAGTCGGCTCCCCCGGCGTGCATACCGTGGATGGCCAGCGCCTCACCATTCTGGAGGCCATCTCCCAGGCCGGCGACCTGACAATTGATGGTAATCGTAACATCCAGGTAGTGCGTGAGATTGACGGCAAGCGCCAGATTGCCAACATCGACCTGCGCAGCAAGGACCTCTTCAATTCTCCCTTCTATTACATCCAGCAGAACGACGTTATCTACGTAACGCCGTCCGACCGCAAGGTGAACACCCGCTCGGATATTGCCCAGTGGTACGGCTGGGGTCTCTCCGGTGTAGCCTTCATCTTAAGCATTGTCGCCTTCTGCGGAGTATAATATAATCTTTATCCGCCGGGGCGCTCTGCAGAAGCGCCCCGGCGATTGCCCATCTGCCACCTTACCCCAACTCTAAAAATATCATGCAGGACCCCACAAACAAAAACCTGGCACCCGCAATCGCGCAAGAGACAGAGGAGGACTCCGGTCTGTCTCTCGATACTGTATTGAGCGCTCTGCGCCGATTCTGGTTCCTGGTCATCATCTTCGCGCTTGCAGGCGGAGCCGGTGCTTACTATTATGCAGGTAAGCAACCCTATGTGTACCAGAAGAATGCCAGCGTGATGATGCGCGATTCCAAGGATTCCCCGGACCGAATCCTCAGCGAACTGGGTGTAGATACTGAGGCTGTGAGTCTTGCGAATGAAACGATTGTCCTGAAATCCACCGCGCTCATGCAGCGCGTGGTAGAGAAGCTGGGCCTCAACACCAGCTGCTGGACCAAGCAGAAACTGCGCATGATTGATCTGTATGCAGAGAGCCCGCTGCTTGTGAAATTCAACAACGTGCTGCCTGAGACCTACTGCCAGCTCGGCATCACCATGAAAACCGAGAGTGAGTTCACACTCTCCTACCCGAACCGAGAAGGCCTGCCGGTCGTAGTGGATGGCATTTGCGGCGAGCCGATTCAGCTTCCGTTTGCCACAGTCATTATTCAGCCCACGGCTCTTTACAATGAGTCTTGGCTTGGGCGCGAGGTTGTAGTGCGCCACGAACCGGCACTTGCCACAGCCAGAGGTTTGCTCGGTGCTCTTGTTGTCACCCGCCCGAATGGTAGTGAAGCGACGCTGCTTGAGTTGACCATTCAGTCTTCTTCCCCCAAAAAAGCAGAGGATGTGCTCAATTCGCTTATCGAGGCCTACAACCAGCAGTCCAAGGAAGAGAAAAGCGAATCTGCCCGCAAAACAGAAGCCTTTATTCATGCTCGCCTTGCAGAAATCGGCCGAGCTCTGGAAAATGTCGACAAGCAGATAGCTGACACCAAGTCGGTTCACGAAGTTTCGCAAGACACGCAGACCGTACTTTCCGCAGACTTTACAGCGTCTCGTCAACTCGGGCAGGAAATTTTCAATCTCCAGACCCGCATGAAGCTTGCGGATGTGTTGGCCGGTAACATGGATGACGCCGCCGCCAAGGGAGCCCTCATCACCATCGAAGGCGACGCCGATGCCTCGCTGAGCTCCACCATTGGCACATACAATGAGGCTTGCCTGGAGTACAAGCGCGTGTCCGGCAGCGCAGGCGACCGCAACCCCATCGTTATAGCACATCGCGAGCGCATGGATGTAGCGCTCTCTGCAGCCCGCCGCGCTCTCAAGAACTATCGTTCCAACTTGGAGCTGGAGCTTGATCAACTTGTTCAGAAAAAGGAGGAGCTCGATAAGCGCATGGAAAACCTTGCGAATAAAGAGCGCGAACTCACACCGCTGCTTCGCGAGCACAAGGTGCGCGAGGAGCTCTATATGCTGCTGCTCACCAAGGAGCAGGAGAATGCCCTTGCTCTGGCCATTGCTGCTCCTGGTGCCCGCCCGCTTGAGACGGCACATGGTTCAAACTTTCCCATCGCTCCGCGCACCCAGATGTTTATCATTGCCGGTGGCTGTGGCGGCGGCGCCCTCTGCCTTCTTGCCATCCTCGGTATCGGCATGATGAATAACAAGGTTAAGAACAAGCTCGACATTGCCGCCAACAGCTCCCTGCCGGTACTGGCCGAGCTGCCGGAGCTCACCCGCCGCGAACGCAAGAACAAGGGCATGTTCCTGAAAGACCCGCATTCCACTATGGCAGAAGGCCTGCACATTCTGCGTAACAATGTGGACAACTTCCTGCCCCGCGCGGCCGGACGCGGACATATCATTCTCCTGACCTCCAGCCGTCCGAATGAGGGCAAGACCCTTGTAGCCGGCAACCTCGCTGCCACATTCGCCCAGACCGGTCGCAAAGTGCTGCTGGTGGATGCTGACCTGCGCAAGCGCTCTCTTTCTCATGATATGGGTGGCAAGGGCCGCAACGGTCTGACAACTTATCTGCTGAACCGCGAGAGCGACATTAGCAAGCTTATCCACAATCTGCCCGAGGCAGTTCCCTCCGCGAAGGATGCAGAAAACGCCCGCAAGCACGATGGTCGTGCGGATATTCTTTACGCCGGCCCCGCCGTTCCGCATCCCATTACCTTGCTGGCACAGCCCCTGCTTGGTGAAATGCTGAACGAGCTCGCCACGAAGTACGATGCCATTATTGTGGACGCTCCGCCCTGTGGCATTATGGCAGATACGGACATCCTTGCTGCACACTGCGATATCACCCTCTATCTTGTGCGTGCCGGTATGGTAGACAAGCGCTACATGCGCCAGGTGCAGAAGATTGCGGACCAGGGCAAGCTTCCCAACGTGGCATTCATTCTCAACGCCGTGGACTTCAAGGCCAATAGCTACAATTACTACGGCTACACCTACGGTCACTATCGCTACGGCTACGGCGACAGTAAGTAAGAATAGAGTCCTCCTGCAGAACATCTACCCACAAGTCATTATCTTGTTCAGCATCTTCCAGCGTCGCGTTCGTGTCCACCGGTATCTCCCCGGTGGCGTGGACGCGCACTGCCACCTGCTTCCCGGGGTGGATGACGGTGCTCCGAACATGGAAACAGCTCTTGGTATCATCCGTGTTCTGCAGTCACTCGGCCTTCGTGGTGCCGTCTGCACGCCGCACATCATGTCGCGCTACCCGGACAACACTCCTGCGAACCTGCGCGCCCGCTTTGCAGAGCTGCTCTCCGCCGTGCAACAAGACGCAAGCACTAGCGGCAATCCGCAAGCCTTCGACCTGTATCTCGCCGCCGAGTACATGCTGGACGACGCCTTCCTCTCTCTCCTTGAGCAGCCGGAGAATCTTCTTGCGATTCCGGCAAAGCTCATCCAGCAAGGCACAGACTCTTGCGGCAACGGTGAGGGGGAGCGGGATTACCTGCTGCTCGAGCTGCCGCAGTACCTGCAGCCGGAGGGGTGGCAGGATGCGCTGGATGCTGTGCGCCACGCCGGCTATACCCCGCTGCTGGCCCACCCGGA
>JAZTYL010000019.1:0-77765 GCA_045636905.1 Akkermansia sp. | reverse complement strand
AATATGCCGTTGTCAGACCTCAATGCATACACCCCAAACGCTGCATGACTCTTCGTCTCATGGGGCACGTTGCAAGGTTAATGCAGGAGACTTCGGCAAGATTACTATCCGGAATTCTACGCCTGTCGCAAAGCAGCATTCTTCGAGCGGATAAGGATATTCTCACTCTCATAGATAAAGCTCGGCCGATTTGTCTGGATGGGCATTGTGCGTTGATTATAGATGAGAAATATCTGGGACGAGATAAAAAGTTTGTGACCTGTGTGATAGATGGCTGTTCCGGTGAAATCCTATGGCTGAAGGAAGGCAAAGGGGCAGCAAGCCTGGATGGTTTCTTCCGAAGTCTGACGCCGGAGCAGAAAGAGGATATTGAGGTAGTAAGCATTGCCAGAGGAAACGCATATCTCAAGGCTCTGCGACAACATCTACCTCATGTGAGCATTTCGTTTGATCCATTCCACATCATCAAAAACGCGAATGAAGCCGTAGATGAAGTGAGACGAGCATTGTGTAAGAGTTTGGAAGAGAATGAAAAGGAGCTTATAAAAGGGAAACGCTATCTATTTCTTTGCGGGGAAGAGAATCTGGATGATGACAAAAGGGAAGAATTGGATAAGTTGCTGCAAATGAATCAGCCTCTGCAAGAAGCATATCTGCTCAAAGAGAAACTCAAGCTAGTGTTTCAGTTCCCAAGCTTCAGGAAAAGCGCTACCGCTTTCGGAGAATGGATAGCGTTAGCTGAAGCCTCTACTCTAAAGCCTTTCAAACGCTTAGCAAAAACACTTTCGAGGAATGCGCAACAGGTGCTAAACTTTTTCCGATTCCGGTTGACATCGGGACGCATAGAAGGAATGAACTCGATGATTTCACGTGTTCAACTCAAAACGCGCGGTCTTCCCACCGTTGATTATCTTCGCCTCAAACTCAGACAGCTAACATCCCCGTCATTCACGCTACTTTTCCGACGCAGTGCCGTTTTTTAGGCACTGCGTCAGAAAAAACACAAGAAGTACGGGGCTTACTCCTCTACCTCCCAAGTAGCCTCTACCTGCTCGTAATCCTCGTTCAGCTTGGTGGTATAGGTGACCGTTTTCTCTTCCCACACTTGGTCGAGAATCTCCTGCCAATCCCAATCCGCGGGGAAGTAGGGGTCTGCGTCATCATGGGGCACCCTGGGCCAGCAGATGTCCTTCCATGCGCAGCCCTCTCTCTTCAGAAAAATGACAATATATTCATCCTCCTGTAAGCTCCACTCATTAGAGGTTTCTTTGGCGCAAACATTCACATACATCAAACGGTCATTCTCCCCGACGTTCAGCAACTCGGAAAGAGTACCCGGCCAATACATTTTATATTCCCACATTTGGCGGATTTCACCTTCCCAGACGGAGATACCCTCATCATCTTCTTCGTCATCATCATCTTCTTCGTCATCATCATCTTCTTCGTCATCAGCATCTTCTTCGTCATCAGCATCTTCTTCGTCGTTATCTTCTTGCTGAATGTCATAATCCCCCTCAGCACCTGCAGCTTTCAAAATTTCATAACATGAAACATTTCCACGGTATGCTGCAGCCTGCAAGGGGGTCTCACCGAAGAGGTCAGCCTTAGCATTCACATCAGCGCCGGCGTCAAGCAGCAGTTTCATACACTCTTCGTTCTCAAACAATGTTGCAAGATACAAAGCTGTCTGGCCATAATCATCTGCAGTGTTGACATCAGCACCGGCTTCAATTAACAACTTAACGCATTCGGTAGGAGCAACTTGAACTGCCATATTCAATGCAATTTGTGCGTCCGCACCAGCGGTAAGTGCAGATTTCAATGCTTCAATATCACCATCCTCTGCGGCATTACGCAGAGCCTCATTCGCTTCTTCTTTGGTCATAAGTTTATTATTCCATTGGTTATTTTGCGCCAAGCACCACGCCTAACTTCACCTTGCATTTTACCCCCCCCTGCTGACTTGTCAAGAAAGAAAATAGAAATCATCGAATGCGTTTCTGGAAATCAGTTACAGAAAACGCATTATTTCCCTTGATATAAACTTGCAGACTACTCCCATTTGTGGTAGAATAGTGCCAATCTCATGAGTACTCCTAAATTACACTTTCTGGGCTGGGATAAACCGGCTATCGAACTTGTGGCTGAGCAGCTGCTGAGCCACCTCACCAACCCGGACACGGCGCCCCAATATCGCCGAGCCACCGTGGTGGTGCCCACCGCGGAGAGTGGGCGGCGTCTGCGTGAGTACATAGCGGAAAAAGCAGGCAAACCCATTCTTATACCCAATATCAAACAAGCTTCAAGCCTCATCTCGTGCGAAAAAGAATATTCTGAGATTCAGGAATATGCCGCGTGGATTCAGATTCTCAACAACCACATTCCCCATGAAGAATGGCCGACTCTCTTCCCCACGCCTCCGCGCTCACAACTGAGCTGGAGTCATGGCATGGGGCACCAGTTGATGCAGCTGCACAGCAAGTTGGATGAAGCATGCCTAAGCCCGGGACAGATAGCGCAGGATTTAGATAAGCAGAACAATGAACGAGAAGCCTGCAGATGGGCGGAAATTGCGGATATTTTCCACAAAGTAGAATCCTTACTTTCTGAATGGGGCTTCACCCCGGAAGCAAAATTACGCCAAGCCGCTTTTCATGCAACGGCTGATAAGCTGGCCGGGCAGCTGCTGATTGTGGCATGTTTGCCGCAGATGACAGAACGCTTCCGTCGTTTGCTGGATGCAGTCACGCAACGACAGGGAGATGTCCACATCTACATCCACGCACCGAGCGAACATCAGGGAAAACTCATGAGTGGCTATTTCCATGCTCGCTATGGCACGCCCCTGCCCATCTGGCAGAACGAGCCCATCAACATTCCGGATGAAGCACTACAAGTAGTGACAGATGGAGGGGGATTGACCCTGGCAGCTCTGCGAGCCTGCGAACACCATACCTCCGAACAGGTCGTTCTGGGCTGCTGCGACGCGTCCTTTGCCCCGATGCTGCGCCAAGGATTCTCAAATGCAGGATGGACACTGAACATGCCGGAAGGGCGTTCATTCCTCACATCTGATGCGGGACAACTGGCAGGACAATTGCTTCGCGCCCACTCACATGCTCCCCGACTTCATGCTACGGAAGCCCTGTTGCGCAATGCTGCGATGCAACGTTCCTTTGGTTTTGAACCAAAGGACCAACTGCATTTCAACACCTGGCTGGACAAAGAAATGCAGGAAAAAATGACCACCAGCACAGAGGTGCTCATTAAGCACGCTTATGCCCATAAAGATACACACCCCGAATTTGTAGAATACTTACGCCACATTGAGCACTTGCTTAAGCAAGTGAGCCATTTGCAAACACTCCCGCAAGCATTGCAACAACTTGGGGACAGCATGCAGCGAGCCTACACAGATAGTCTAGATGCGCGAATGATGGAAGCCTTTGCTCTGCTCTTGCAGGAAGTGGCAGATACACTTAAAAAATCCCGCATTTTCCGCTCCGCAGAGGAAGTTCTCACCCTATTGCAAAGCCTTATCAATCAGAATGCAGCCAAAGAGTTGAGCATGGTTTCCACCCCCAGAGAACAAACAGCATTGGATGCATCCGGGTGGATGGAACTGCCTTATTGCCGGGGGAGCAAGCTTATCCTGTGCGGTATGCACGAGCAATGCGTCCCGGAACGCCCCTCGGTCGATGCGTTCCTGCCGGAGTCTCTCTGCAAGCTCTATACCGAGCTACCCAGCATGAGCCAGCGACTGGCGCGAGATAGTTTCATGCTCACTGCTCTCTTGCATGCCTACCCGCACAACACGCATATTCTGGTGGCACAGGCAGCAGATGACGGCACCCCGATTGTGCCCTCTCAGCTGCTGTTGCGCTACCCCGATACGCAAAAAGAACAACTGCTCAGCAGAATCAATATCCTTTTCACCCCTAAAGCTCCGGATACTCAGGTGGTGTCCCCCGGTGTCTGGAAAATGCGTACGCCGGTGGAACAAGTAGCGGCGTTGGAACATGTATCCATGCTCAAACCGGGGCTAGAAAGCCCATGGACTGACTTGAAAAAGCATTTTTCCCCTTCATCACTGGCTAGCTTCCTAACCTGCCCCCTCCGTTTCTGGATGGACAAATTGCTGGGGTTAAATCCGCAAGATGGATACGAAGAAGGCAAAACAGCACTGAATGCCGCGGAATACGGTACATTGCTGCACAAAGTGCTGGAATTAACAGTACGGGATTGCTCTGCAAACATGGACATGGATACCATAACAGAAAAAGCATTGGCTCATCTGGACGCGGAGTTTACCCACAAATACGGTAACAGCACCTCCATGCCCATGCTTGCGCAAAAGAAAATGCAGGAAAGCAGCCTTCGCGCCTTTGCCGAACACCACACCAAGGATTTGCAGGCAGGATGGGAGCACGTTTACTTGGAGCATCATGTGGAAAAAGACGGCTGGATCATGGAGGATGATATCATCTTCCACATGACAATCGACAGAGTGGATCGTAAGAAAAAAGCTGATGGCCGCGGATATCTTTGGCGCATCATCGATTACAAAACCGGAGATAAGAAACCACAGGACAAGCACCAAGAAAAACTGAAACCCGAGCAGGCCGACTTATTTGAGCGGCTCATGCCGGATTTCCCCTTGCTGCAAAAAGAAGCAAAGGTCAAAAAAGACGAGGAACCCCAGCTCTGTTCTTACCGATGGAAAGAGCTGCAATTACCTCTCTATGCCTTTTGGCTGATGGACACGCACCGGATTCCGCTGGAAGACATTGAAGTGGGCTACTACCTGTTGCCACGCAACAAAAAAGAATGCAAATACGAATCGTGGTCGATCACGCAAGAAGAAATGGATAGTGCCATGACCTGGGTGAAAGCCGCCGTCAATCAAATCCGCGCCGGGCAGTGCTTGCTTTCAGCAGAAAGCCTGGGGCTGAGAGCCTATTCTGAGTTTGGCGCCTTGGCTCCGGAAGGCGACCCGCGCCGCATGATGGGCTTGCCTGATTTATCAACCCCTGAAAACTAACTTTTTCGATGGATACAAACCTGAACAACCTTACACTCAACGGCAACCTCATCGATGCCTCTGCCGGCACTGGTAAAACATACCAGCTGGCAAACCGTTTTATCGCGCTTCTTGCTATTGGAGTCCCCGCCTCTCAGATGATAGCACTCACCTTCACCCGCAAGGCAGCAGGAGAGTTCATGGCGCGCATCATCAGCGAGTTGGCACAAGCAGCAGGCTCCCCCGAAGAAGCCGCAGCAATGCGCCAACGCATCAATTCCACGCTTTCAGGCAAGAACGAGCAGGATGAGCCTGCAGGCTGTGCTGCGCTTTGCCCGGAAAAACAGCTGACTCAAAAAGAAGCTACACCTGATTTCTTCCGCGAAAAACTCGTAGAGGTACTCAAAAATATCTCTGCGCTCAATCTCTCCACGCTGGACAGCTTCTTCAACAAGGTAATATCCGCTCACAGCGTGGAACTGGGGCTCGGCAATGTATCTCTACTTTCTACCGAAGAGCTGGAGCAAGCTCAATTCCAAGCTTTGCTGACGATGCTCTCCCATATCAGCGGCAATGCAGAGTACACCGATGCGTTCATGACTATCTTCCAAGAGGTGTCCGATGAAAAAATGGGTAGCATGATGGAGACGCTTCAGCAACAAATCAACACCTACCTCTCCCTGTTCCTCAACAATCGTAATGAAGATCTTTGGGGGAAGGGTGAAGTGTTCAACCTGCCGAATGCAGGTGCGCCCTTTGCCAAAAGCACAGATGACCTCATTAAGGAGCACGAGGACGAAATCAACTCTCTGAGTCAGGAAAAAGGCTGCAGCGCCTTTAAAACATTCATCAAAAAGATGAAGGCCTGGACATTCACCGGTATGAGCAGGGTGGAAACGGCCTTCGACAAGTCCAATGATGACAACGCCGCGCTGTCGAAACTCGTCCGCCTAGCCAGGCCGATTTACGAGCAACGCCGCAACGACATCCTGCGACGTTGTCTGCAAAAGAGCCGAAGAATGGCACAGTTGATGCAGACCTATTGCCACATCTACGATAAGGAAGTCACCTCCACCGGTAAGCTTGTATTCGATGACATTACACGATCCATGCCTGAGCTGCTGAACAAAGGCGACATGGACGTGCAGAAACGTCTCGATTTCCGGCTCAGACATTGGATGCTGGATGAGTTTCAGGACACAAGTCCCCAACAATGGGCAGCGCTGGAGCCCCTGCTCAATGAAGCGATTTCAAAGACCGATCACGAAGATGGGCTCAGCAACCACACCGTCTTTGTGGTGGGTGACGAAAAGCAAAGCATATATGGCTGGCGAGGCGCCTCGCCGGAGCTCTTCCGAAGCCTCAAGGAAACCCCATTCTGGGCGAATCACTTGAAGCCAAGCGGCATGTCTCTCAGCTACCGTTCGGCCCCCACTATCATGGATTTTGTGAACCGAGTTTTCCAGCCCGAAATCTCTTCCGGTAGCTTCCCGAAGCATGACTCGGCTAAGACCAAAATGAAAGGCTATGTGCGCGTCACCGCGCTGCCTGCGGCTCAGCAAGCAGAACAAAACGAACAGGCTTGCGCCGAAATTGGCCGCATCCTGATGGAAGACATACGCTTCACCGAGGGTGGAGTAACCGCAGCCATTCTGGTACGCAAAAATGCAGATGGGTTGCTTATCCAGCAATGGCTCAAACGCCACCACCCCGAGCTTCCCGTGGCTTTGCTCAGCGATAAGAAAGTAGCTGCGCTGAGCCCCATCGGGGAAATGCTGCTCTGCTTTTTCCGATGGTTGCAGCACCCCTCCGATTCATACTGCCACAGCGTACTGAAAGAATCACCTCTGTGGGCGGCGCTCTCTTTTTATCACGGCGCATCACAGCCTTGGTCATACTGGCGCAATGTGCTGGATAAAGAAGGCTATGCCACCATCCTGAACCGCATCAACTTTGCGCTCAATGAGCCTATACCGGATGCCACACTGCGTGAATGGATGACCGCAGCCATGGCTTTCGATGTCACCGGCGGGTCATTGGAAGAATGGATTCTCTACATCGCCAACAAGAGCCGCAACGAAGATCCCCCCAAATCCAGCGTGCATATCATGACTATGCACAAAAGCAAGGGGCTGGAATACGATGCGGTTATTCTCCCCTTGCTGGGTGGCAAATCGCTCTGCGACACGTCACGCTTGCACTATCTGGAAGCTCGCGATGACAAGGGGCTGCTCCAAGGCATTCTTCTGCCCCCGCCCAATGACGACCAGCGTGCCGCCTGGCCGGAGCTGGAGCCTCATATCGAAAACTGGAAAAGCAAACAGCTGAAAGAATCACGCAACCTGCTTTATGTAGCACTCACACGAGCCGCTCATGCCAACTACATCATCCTGAACGGCAACACCATCAAGTCGGATGATGATACCCCCACCAATTATGGAAGCATGCTTTGCAAAGCGCTGGGCATTAAGAATGATAAACCGCTCCAAATAACTGATTTGTATGACATGGGCTCCCCCGCATGGAGAAAAGAGGGCAAACTCACGGAAGCTCGTGAAGAACAAGCTCCGCCTCTACTGCTCCCCCCCACGCGTCGGCGAATACGAGTTTCTCCATCAAAGGCTCATGGCGAACATCATGCAGAACACATGGAGGAGTCCGGCTCGATGCCGGATGGTAATACTGATGGAACGGAGCTCGGCATCCGCGTGCATGCCTGCTGGGAAGAAATCAGCTGGCTGCATGAGTCCTTGCCCCAGTGGATATCAGCACCTAGCAACGATGAACAATGCATTGTAGCAAACGCATTGCAACAACATGACGTGCAAGCACTCTTCACCGCGCAGCCCGGACAACAGGTGTACAACGAGCAATGCATCGAGGCTATTAACACCGGAAATGAGTGGATTTCCGGAATCATTGACCGCCTTGTGCTCACTCAGGATGAACAAGGTCGCATCACCGCAGCGCACATCATCGATTTCAAGACCAACAAACTCCCCTCGACCGATGAAAGTGCCTACAACACGCTGAAATCTGTATACACCGGGCAGATGAAAGCCTACCGCGAGCTCATTGCACAAGCCTTTGAGCTACCTGCAGAGAACATTACGGTTTCACTTCTCTCATGCCCCAAAGAGCAGACGGCCAAAGTGGTGACCTTCACAGAGAAAGATTGGTCTGCAAATTCATAAAATCCCCCTATGACCAGCAACCAGAAACGCCCGTATCGTACAATCAGCATCATTGTGCCGCTCAATAACCCCGCCACGCGGGAAAAACAGCAGCGCAACAAAAAGCTCTACTACCTGCTGCGCTGGCTGAGGTACGGGCTACACCATGGTAACGGCAACGTTTACTACCGAATCGAACCGCAGGATGCCCCGCGCTCCATGCCGCACGGGGCCTACCGACTGAGCGCTCAGCTACAGTCGAAGATGGAGGATTTTCTCAACTCCGCCCCATTTGCTGCCTTTATCTCCCGCATGCAGGCTGAGACCATAGCCCCGGCAGTGTACCTGGTGGAGCACAAGACCAATGGAGAAGATGTTGCCATGCCGCCCATCCGTATAAGTTGCCATCACCCGCTCCCGCTGACGTTACCCATCCCGATGGGCGGTACGCAAATCGACCTCTACCACACTCCTCATTTTGCCCGTCAGATGCTGACAGCTCCTCTCGATAAGCCGGTTGAAGAATACCCGGTTGATTAAAAACCACCAAGATGAAACAAAAGAAGCTCAAATACAGCCGTCCTATGACAAAACGCGAGCGATTTACTCTTCGCCGCCGTCTTGTGGAGCAGGAAGAAGGCGCTCGCCGCCTGGAAGAATCGAAGGCAGCCTACCTCGAAAGCATACGCCAACGAGCTCTCAGCGTGCAGAACAACGAGGAGGTACGCGCCCTATGCCAGGAAGTGTGGAGTAAGCGGCATTATTGTTCCGCGGCTATCAGCTTGACTGATAGTATTCTGAAAGAGCGCCGGGAAAAAAAAGAACTCCCTATGCCATGACTGGGGCGCTTACTGATACATGTTGGCTGGGAAGGAATTAGGCTGTTTGTTTTTCGATTAAAATCATTGCTATTCCTTTTTTGAGGCAATGCGACTTTTCGACAATTTTTGGCACAGTTCCAAAATATCATGACATCTAATTAGGATGAGGTATCATGCTAAGCAAATAAATAATAGCAAGTTGTCGAGGAAATATCTGAAAAATAATCCAGAGCACTTAACGGAGTAACATTTTAATATAATATTATGAAAACAACATTATCACAGAATGAAATTAATGCTAGGTCCTCATTATTTGCACAAAATTGGAAAGATACAACAAGAGAAGAAGCTGATGCTCAGGCTTTTCTTATAGATTTTTTCAATGTATTAGGAATCAATAGAAAACAGGTCGCCATCTTTGAACATCAGGTCAATTGTTTAGACGGAGGAAAAGGATATATTGATTTATTGTGGAAAGGTAAAATCCTTATAGAAATGAAATCCAGAGGAAAGGATTTAACTAAAGCCTTTGAACAAGCCTGTCGTTATGCCGAGACGTTGTCACATTATGAAGCACCGTCAGTTATATTAATATGTGATTTTGAAAATTGGCATTTCTACGATATGGAAAATGGTGCTAAATGTACAAAGTTTATACTGTCCCAATTGCCAGAATATATTCATCTTTTTTATTATCTTGCTGGCTACAAGAACAAGATTCAACACCCGGAATCACCTGTTAATGTTCAAGCCGCAGAACTTTTAGGAAAACTATATGACCGCTTGAATGAGGCAAGATACCCTGAACGAGATTCTGAGATTTTGTTGGTTCGTATTCTGTTTTGCCTGTTTGCCGATGATACGGGTATATTTGATAGAGATACGTTTCATAATTATATAGAAACACGAACCGCGCAAGACGGTAGCGATTTAGGAATAAAGTTGGCGGAGCTATTCCAAGTGCTCAATACTCCCGTCGCTAATCGAATGAGTACATTGGATTGTTTTCTTAACAAGTTTCCGTATATTAACGGTGGTGTTTTCGCTCGACCTCTCTTCTTGGCTGCGTTCGATTCAAAAATGAGAAATCAGCTCTTACAATGCTGTACTTTGGATTGGAGTAAAATATCTCCAGCTATATTCGGTTCTATGTTTCAAAGCGTTATGAATGCCAGCTTGCGGCGTAGGCTTGGTGCTCATTATACTAGCGAAGAAAATATTCTCAAAGTGATTGAACCGCTTTTCTTGGATTCTTTGTATGAGGAATTCGAAAAGTTGAAAACGCTGAAAATAGGCAAAGAAAAAAAACTGAAAGAATTCCATGAAAAGATAGCCTCTTTGGCTTTTTTGGATCCAGCTTGTGGTTGTGGAAATTTTCTCATTATTGCATATCGAGAGCTTCGGTTGCTCGAATTGAAATTGATAAAAGAGATTAAGACAGATAATCAATTGTTGTTGGATGCTACAGAGTTGTGTAAAGTTTGTGTATCTCAGTTTTATGGAATAGAGATTGAGGAGTTCCCTACCCAAATTGCCCGCGTCGCAATGTGGTTGATGGATCATCTCATGAATATAGAGATAAGTAACTATTTTGGCAAAACTTATTCTCGCATACCGTTAAGTGATACATCTTCAAATATTGTTTGTGCCAATGCTTTGAAAATTGATTGGACGTCAATTATAGATAACAAAAAAGTTTCTTATGTATTGGGAAATCCTCCATTCGTTGGAGGAAAACTAATGTCTCCTGAACAAAGAGCTGATATGGCGTGGGTTTTTGGGAATGTCAGACTGCTGAATAGTATTGATTACGTTGCCGCATGGTTTAAAAAGACCGCTGAATATATAAAAAATACGAATATAGAAGCTGCGCTCGTTTCTACAAATTCCATCTCTCAGGGACAACAGGTTGGCATATTGTGGAAGGAGCTTTTTGAGAGTTTTCATATGCAAATTAATTTTGCATATAGGACGTTTAAGTGGGATAATGAGGCACGTCAGAAAGCTTCCGTATTCTGTGTCATTATTGGATTTGCACAATTTGCTCGTTCTAAGAAGTACATATATCAATGTAGTACAGGTAAGGATAAATCAATTAAGGTGCTGGAAGTAAAAAACATAAACGGATATTTGCGGGACAATAGTTCAATCTCTATTGAAAAACGTAGTTCTCCATTATGCTCTGTACCAATGATGAGCTATGGCAATATGCCCAATCCATCTGAGCCTTTTGTGTTTAGTAAAAAGCAATTGAATGATTTTCTTGCTAAATCTCCGGAAACAAGAAAGTTTTTCAGGACTTACGTGAGTGCAAAAGATTATTTGTCTGGAAAAAAACGTTATTGTTTATGGCTCCACAATGTTGAGCCTTCGGAATTAAAGAGACATCCAGCCATACGGAACCAGCTGGAAAAAGTTCGAAATGCTAGAATGAATAGCTCAGCCTCAGCTACTCGGGCTAAAGCCTCTATTCCTGCGCTCTTTTTTTTCATCTCACACAACGATACTCCATATATAATAATACCTAGGGTAAGCAGTAGTAACTATGCTTATGTGCCGATGGGCATTGCTGATGCGCACGAGATTGCTAGCGATGCATGTGCAGTAATTCAGAATGCTACGCTTTATCATCTAGGTGTATTAATGTCATCGATGCATAACTTATGGATAAAAGCAGTAGCAGGTCGTTTGAAGGGTGATATAAGATATTCACCTAGCGTTGTATATAATACTTTTCCATGGCCTGATGTAACTGAAGACGGCCAGAAAAAGATAAGTATGTTAGCTCAGGGGGTTTTAGATGCTCGTGCGGCCCATCCGAATTGTTCCTTGTCTTCGCTATACGATCCGTTGTCCATGCCACCCAATCTTATCAAAGCCCACCGGAAGCTGGATCTAGCTGTTGAGCAAGCGTATGGTTGTAAGTTCTCAAATGATGAGACTCGGCTCCGTTTTCTTTTTGATTTGTATAGTTCGTTGACTGCTTCGGCCGACCGTTGATTGCGTTGCGTATCCTCCTATAGAACAGCACTCACATATCTGGATTCGTTGCCGAACCTTCTGCAGATCCAGCCACACGATAATAGCAAGCACAGTAATGAAACGTCTGACATAAACAGATTCCCGCCTATTTCTACCCCTTTAGGCTCAGAAATTGCATTCCCTCTAGTTGCCGGAACAGCAAAGGATATTCCATACAAAATACCCCCCGCCCTATGTGCGCAGTTGATGGAATCAACGAATTCCACCCCTCAGCGGGGGCGGTTATCTGCGCTTATTATACAATGCGGATGAGTGCATATCCTCGGAGACGTACCCTTGGAGAAGGGTACTAAGGCTGACTTTCAAACGAAAGTCAGCCTTTTTTGTGTACAGTTTTCTATCCGCTTTTTTGCAGAGGAGCCAACTATATAGATACCGTCCAAATGAGCGTTGCCAGAAGGGGAATGGTGAGACAGAGATAACCGATGGTGACTTTTCGCCCCAACAGGAAGAAGTACAGCGGTAGCAGCAGGAGCCCCCAGAATAGCCAAGAATCCAACATGTCGATATCATAGGCGGTTTCACCGTCTATGATAAGACCGGGGTGGAAGAGCTTACACAGCAGCTCACCCAGGTGCAAGGGCAGATATTGTTCAATCTGTATCGTACGTCCATCGATAACGAATAGCAGGAGGCGAACCACAAATGCGGCGATGACCTTGCAGGTATAGCTGAGCACAGGGAGGGCACTGCGAATATTCATGAATACAGATAAAGGTGGCTAGTTGGAAATAGGAGAAACGCGGCTTAAGGCGAAAGCCCTCCCCATGTGCGCAGTTGAAGGAATCAACGGATTCCAACCCTAAGCGGGGGAGGTTATCTGAGCCCATTATACCTGGTGGGCGAGATTTGTCAAGATGAAGAATAAGGGCGTTGAATATGCCCGATTGTTCCCCTGTTCCCCAGGAATCGGCATCGCCCCAAACGTCCGGCGCCGGATACATGGCCTTAACTCCCCTGCTCCAATCTCAGCAAAGGGCCGGGTACGGCGAAGCTTCTTTTACGGTTATTGATAAAAAGTAACGATATGTCTTGTTTTATCCTTTATTATGTTGTATATAAAGGATGATAAATGATTGAAGGAGCAGAAAATATGGAAGAATGGCAGATGAATCGTCAGAAAGCTGAGCAAGGCGATATGGAGGCCCAATACGTTTTGGGGCTCAGCTACTACAATGGCGAAGGAGCAGAGCAATCATTCGAGGAGGCTGTTCATTGGTTGCGCTTAGCGGCAGAGCAAGGATATGAATATGCTCAATACAGCTTGGGTGTTTGTTATGAAAATGGGGAGGGAGTGGAACAGTCGTACGAAAAAGCTGTACAATTGTATCGTTCTGCGGCCGAGCAAGGATATCCGAGCGCACAGTATAACCTGGGCGTGTTTTTTGAGTATGGACATGGAGTGAAGCAATCATACGAAGAGGCGGTACGCTGGTATCGTATTGCCGCAGAACAGGGTGATGCCGATGCGCAGTACAATTTAGGGGTTTGTTACAGTAACGGTCTGGGCATAGCTCAATCGTACGAAGAGGCCGTACGTTGGTATCACCTGGCGGCAGAGCAGGAAGATGCGTTCGCTCAATATAATTTGGGCGTTTGTTATGAATATGGCGAAGGTGTGGAGCAATCATACGAAGAAGCTGCGTATTGGTACCGCTTAGCCGCTGAACAAGGAGATTCGGAGGCGCAAAATAACCTGGGGGACTTGTATGCACAGGGGAACGGCGTGGAGCAATCCTACGAAGAAGCCGCACGATGGTATCGCTCTGCGGCGGAACAAGGACACGCGGTTGCGCAAAATAATCTGGGCTGCTGCTTTGAGCAAGGCATTGGGGTGGCGCAATCGTATGAAAAGGCTGTTGCCTGGTACCAACTATCGGCAGATCAGGGTTTTGATATTGCCATGTATAATCTTGGCAACTGTTACGAAAATGGTTGGGGCTTAAGCAAATCGTACGAAAATGCAGCAGCGTGGTATCACAAGGCAGCAGAGCAAGGTGACGCTGTTGCTCAAAACTCTCTCGGTGTGTGTTACTCCGAAGGAAAGGGAGTGGAGCGTTCGCTGAAGGAAGCCATGAAATGGTTTCTCCTTGCTGCGGAACAAGGGGATGAGAATGCAAAACTTAATCTCGACGCTTGTCGTAAAGAACTCGAGAACAGCGCCGCCGATTTCGATAGATAAGCCCCCGCAGGCTGTGCCCCTTCTCTGCCCTCATTATTCCAGAAGAGCCTGTTTATCGGCAGCGCTCCAGAAGTCAGCAGCCTGCTGACGCAGAGTCGGCATCATATATCTGAACCGGAGCAGTGCGGTATCGCGGTGGCCCATAATAAGCTGCAGTTCCGGCAAGTTGCGATACATGGCCGCATGGTAAGAGGCAAAGGTGTGGCGGCAGACATCCGGCACCCAGCGAGAAAACCCGGCCGCACGCCGCAAAGCCCGCCACCGGCGCCACCAGTTGCGGGGGATACAGCATTCGCTTTTGGCCATGCTGCCGATTCCTCTCAGCGGCACGACCCGTCCACCCCCGGTTTTGCTGATTTGAGGTCGTATCAGCACCTGCCGTTCAGACCAGTTGACATCCGACACCTGCAATCGACTCACTTCCGCAGGGCGAATCCCACCGAAAAGCATTAAACTCAATGATAAACGCATATCTCGAAACCGGGGTTGCTCAGCCGTACGGAGCAACTTCTTCACCTCTGCAGGGGTGAGCGGCTCTATCGTCTTTTCGTGCACAATCGGCACATCAATACGCGCTACCGGATTATGAGCCACCCACTCCCGGCGGATGCCGTAACTGAACACACTGCTGAGAATCGCCCGCCCTTTTTTATAGCTGCTGGGGCTGCCGGCAAAGGCGGAAGCAAGTATATGCTTACAATCCGCCGTGGTCATAGAACGCAGCGGCTTGTCGGCCACACCCTCCACCCGTAACATGCGGCGCACAAAATGCCGCAGGTCGCGGCGCGTGGACGGACGCAGGTTGCTGCGCGCCTCCACACTTGCCCAGGCCGCCTCACGCAGGGGCACTGTATGCTCTGCGGCTTTCACCGCCGCAACACCATCCTGAATAACCCTGCGGAGCAGAGCCAGCAGCTCCACTCGCTTCAATCCCTGTGCCAATTCGCCCAGATTTTCAATTGCTTCCAGGGTGAGACGAGCGGCATCACACTCACTCACCTCCGCACCTGCCAATATCATACGCGCTATTCGATTTCCATTCATAAAATATGAGACGTCATCTTTCAAAATGCTGTTGTCAAAGAAAAAAGGAGGCATAATGCGCTTTTTCTTGATTCTGCGTCACTTGCAACGCCTAGTAAAAGTGTACACAATCCCTATTTTTTACGGAATTTTGAGGCTCGCTTGCGTGTAAGTTGTTGTAACAATAAAGGTAAACCGGACTCCAGCATTTTGAAAGAGTATACTAACTAACCGAAAGGAAAAACAGGATTCTCGTGAAACATTACCTCAACTCTGTAATAACATCTCTTATCTGCCTTGCATCTACCGCTATGGCATCTGATGCTGAGGCGCTGGAAAAGGCTATCCTGCGATGCGAGCCTCTCGAAAAAATCGAGCAAATGATTAAGGATGGGGTGGATGTAAACGCGAAGGTCGAGATACAGAAGGGATACCGTGTGCCGCTGCTGTGTGCACTTCTGCAGGATTCTGTATACCAGGAGGAGTTTGAATCGAAACCGCTGGGGTTGCCGTATGATGCGGCTCAGGCTGCCCAGATGCTGCTGCGCAACGGTGCCAACCCGAACGTGCGAGACCACATCGGACGCACGCCCCTGCACTACACCTCGCATGCCATGGCGCAGCACTACCTGTTGCAGGCCGGTGCCGACCCCAAGCTGGCAGATGAGGACGGCAACCTGCCCGAAGTGCCCGAAGCTGCGGGTATCGCTACCGAGGGCGCACCCACTTACGAGGAGACAGACGGCATGACTCCGGCTCAGATTCGGGAACTGGGTGTATGCTACGCAGAAGGCAAGGGCGGCAAGAGCGTTGACACGGCTATGGCCATAGATTTGTACGAAATGGCCGCCAAGGCCGGCGATGCCACCGCCGCCCGCTGGATGGGATGGCGCTACCGCCAGGGTCGCGGAGTGGACAAAGACCGTGCTCGCTCGAATTACTTCTTCTCTCTCGCGGCTGCGGCGGGTGATACAGCGGCTCTGAACGCGCTGGATACACTGGCACCCGAACAGGCAGGAGGCAAAATGCTCACCTTCCACTGCGAAAAAGAGGAGACTGTAGCCCCGAATTCCTACCGCGATGAAAACACCTACGCTTTCTTAAAGCCGGACGACGAGGCCGCCTATGTTGTCTCCTGGGAGAAGCAGAATAATGAAGCCAAGAGCCAGACATCTCCGTACGACGACAGCAACACGGAAATAAGCATCTCCTACAAGCGCACCGGCAAGAACAGCGCGATTGTTACCCACTCCTTCAACTTTTCGCATGGCGGCGGCAATGTATCCCACTGGTACACCCGCAGCTATGAGCTCATCTTCACCTCTCCTACCGGAGGTAAAGCCACCTGTACCGTAACAGGCAAACCCACAACCATCTGGGCTGATAAAATCATTTACACCGGTTCATTCAGTCTGGAATAAAAAAATCCTCGCTGCTTGCAGCAACTTACTAACACCAAACTCGAACAAACAAAATTATGGCAGTAACAGAAACCACAACAGAAAGCTGGGGCAGCCGCCTCGGTGGCTCCATCAAGGGAGTAGCCATTGGTGGTGCCCTCTTTATTGCGGGTATCCCCCTGCTTTTCTGGAACGAAGGCCGCGCGGTCAAAACCGCCAAGGCCCTGGAAGAAGGCGCATCCGTTTGCGTTCAGCTTCCCAATGCGGACAGCATTGACGCCACCATGGACGGCAAGCTGGTGCATGTCACCGGCACCGCCGTTACCGATGAACAGCTCGCAGACGATCTTTTCACCGGCCTGAATCCCAAAGCCATCCGCCTGACTCGTACGGTAGAATTCTACCAGTGGGTGGAAAATGAAAAGAAGGAGAAGAAAAAGAACGTCGGTGGCTCCGAGACCACGGTCACCACTTACACTTACTCCAAGAAGTGGGTCAGCAGCCCCGTGGATTCCTCCTCTTTCCGCGAAGCAGGCCACGAAAACCAGGTATTCTACCCCGAAGCTGAGAACAGAACTCTTGTCGCCGAGACCGCCCGCTACGGCGCTTTCGAGCTTACGCCCGATCAGATTAAGCGCATTTCCGGTGCCAAGCCCGTCGAGCTGAAGCCCGAGTACATTCCGCAATCTCTGCAGGGTCGTGTCACCTTCTCCGGCAACTACGCATACGTGGGTTACCCCGTGGGTGGTATGATGCCCGGCATGGCTCCCGGCATGATGAATCGCATGACACCCGCTCCCGGCATGACGCCCGGCGTAACACCTCCCGGCATGGTGCAGACAGTTGCCACGCAGCCGGTTCCTGTTGAAAACATCGGTGCCGTGCCGCAGATTACCATGGGTGGCTTCGTGACTGTACCCTCCATCCAGCCGAATCGCATGGCTGTGACCAATGTGGATGGTGTACCCTTTGTCATCACCCCCGATGGTACTCCCACTCCCGTGATGCCCAACGGCATCTACTACGCCGGCAACCTGCATGGCATCACAGCTACTGTACCCGGTAATGGTTTCGTATACCCCGCCGCTTCCGTTGTGCAGTATGCAGACATCCCCGGTTATGGCTCTCTGCCTCTTTTCACCATTGAGAACAAGAGCTTCGTACGCCTGGCCACCGGTGCACTGGCTCCCTATGTGCGACAGACTCCCACTGCCGGCCAGATTCTCGTGAATGGCACCTACATCCCCGTAACGGTGAGCACCGCAGCAACCACTCCCGCCCCGGCCTACAACACCGCTCCCGCCGTACAGCCCGGCGTTGTCGCTCAGCCCACCATGGTACAGCCCGGCGTTGCTCAGCCCGGCACCACCATCGGTACCGGCACCGTACAGGGTACAGCCAATCCGGGCAACCCGCAGGTAGGTGACGTACGTATCTCCTGGACCATGATTCCGGCAGAAATGCCTGTGAGTGTTATCGCCGTGCAGACCGGCACCACCTTTGCCCCGTATGTGGCCAAGGATTCCGCTGCCGACGGCTACACCGTAGACCTGCTCGAAACCGGCATCAAGACCAAGGAAGAGATGTTCCAGAATGCTGAGAACGCTAACACCATGATGACCTGGATTCTCCGCATCGTGGGCTGGGTGATGATGTACATGGGCCTCAAGATGGTCTTCCGCCCCCTGGAGGTTCTGGGTGATGTGCTGCCCATCCTGGGCGACATCATCGGCATCGGCACCGGTATTCTGGCCTTCCTCGTTGCCACGCCTGTGGCACTGGTCACCATCGGTATCGCCTGGCTGTTCTACCGCCCGCTTCTGGGTATCGTCCTGCTGGCAGCCGCTGCCGGTCTGGTAGTGCTGCTCATCAAGAAGAAGAAGGCAGCCAAAGCCGCCAAGGAAGCAGCTGCTCCCGCAGAGGAAGCACCTGCCGAACAGGCCGAGTAAACCACATATCTGAATACTCTGTAACAGCGGGGTGCTCCGGCACCCCGCATTTTCCCATTAAATACACAAGCTGATTCTCCACATGTTCCCCTCTACCCTATTGCGTGCGCTCTGTGCTCCCGTTGTAGCTGTTACCTGCATTGTGTGCCCCTCCGCAGAAGCTACAGAAGGCTTTGAAATCAAACTGCAAACTCTCAGCGACGAATTAGCTCAGAAATACTTCGGCACCCTCGAATGGCCGGATTTATATAATTATCTGGTAAACATGAAGGCCAGCGGCAATCCCTCGTGGACTGACCGGTACGGAAATACGTTGCTGGAACACTGCCTGTGGAAGCTCCCCCATTGCGAAGCCCATATTATCCATCAAGTCCTGCTTACCGGGGTAGACCCGAACCTGCCGGAACGCTCCGCAAACCTGACACCCCTGCACCGTGCGGCTGCGGCAAATGATTACCGCAAGGCTTTGCGTCTTTTGGCATTCGGTGCCAAAATCGACACAAAAGACAAACTCGACCGCACCCCGGCAGATATGACCCGGCATCCTCAGCTGCGTGCCCTGCTTCGTAGCGGAGCCCCGGTAGAACTACTCCATGAGACAGCTCAAAACATCTGGAAAAAAGCATGTCAGGGAGACGCCGACGCCATGTGGGAAGTGGCCGGTTATTACAATGACGATTCCGGGATAAACTCAGTCTACATCAGTAAGTGGGCCAAAGAAGAACTGGGGGCCGACGTTGACGAACGCGAGAAAATCGCCTGGGTGGAACAGGCCGCAGCTGCAGGACATGCTAAAGCTCAGTTCGACCTTGGTCTGCGCCTGATAAACGGCATTGGTGTGACTCAGGATGTGCCTAAAGGTTATGGGTACATCTATGCAGCCGAAAATAAAGGAGTAGAAGCTGCTAGTGAATACCTGCGTGAAAATCCGCAGCCCGATACTGCCGCTCTCGTGGTTCCGGCAGAGCTGGGCGACTGCACCCTTACCCTGACAGGGCGCAAGAAGGGCTGGCGCAAAAACTCCACGTACAAAATGGGTTACGATGCCCCCATGCCCAAGCTCAAAGTCTTCAGCTGGGTACCGCAAGGCAGACTGGCAGAGATTTCCTTCGATGGCGTCGGAAACGGCAAAGCCGTGCATTTCAATGGTACCATGTATCTGAAAGAGCGAGAGGGAAACAGCTTCAGCTTCGATGTACAGGGTGAGATGAAAGGCTTTGACCCCAAGAATTTCACGGCAAAACCCTATAGCATTACCATCACCCTCAATCCTGAGATCTGATTATGCTTGTCTACGTCAACAACACATCCGTACATATTTTCAGCGGCGCCACTGCGATAGATGCCGTGCGCCGCTACTGTACAGATGCCGGGCTTCCGCTTCATGAGGGTGAGCTTTACGATGCCTGGGGTAATGTGATTGCCTCCGACAGCCCCATGTGCGACGGCCGCCATATTTTCACCCAATCCCCCCGCTGATTTTCACCACACACACCACATTTCACCGACTCATGAAAAAGCTCTCCCTTCTCTCCCTGCTCACTCTGCTTGGCACAGCCTTTGCCGAGCAGGTCACCATTCTGGGCCTCAACGACATGCATGGCAACATCGACGGCATGCCGCAGCTGGCCACCTTCGTAAAGCAGGAGCGCCAGAATGCCCCCGGCCTGCTGCTTATGGCTGCGGGCGACAGCCGCACCGGTAACCCCTACGTGGACAATGGCAACCGCCCCGGCATCCCCATGGTCACTCTGATGAACCATGTGGGCTTCGACCTCTCCACTTTCGGCAACCACGAGTTCGACTCCGGCACCGCCGCCCTCCGCGACTATGTAAACTCTGCCGAGTTTGATTTTGTCTGCGCCAATGTGTTCACCACCGATACGCAGGGCATCAATGTAAAGCCCTACAAGATTTTCGAGCGCAACGGCGTACGTATTGGCGTTCTGGGTCTGGTACAGGTCGGAGAGACCGGCATCCCGGATGCCCACCCGGACAAGTGCAAAGGCCTGCAATTTGCCTCGCCCTTCGATACCGCTGCCTGCTACAAGCACCTCCGCTCTTACTGCGACGTGCTCATCGTGCTCACCCACCTGGGCTTCGAGGACGATGTGAAGCTGGCGCAGATGTTCCCCGAGGCAGATGCCATCATCGGCGGCCACAGCCATACGCGAGTCGAAAAGGAGCATATCATCAACGGCGTGCTCATCACCCAGTCGGAGAATAAGCTCAAGTTCGTGACTCGCCTCACCTTCGATGTGGAAAACGGCAAGGTGGTCAGCAAAAAGGCCGAGCTGCTGCCCCTGGCCGACTTGCCTGCCGACACCGCCACGGCGGAACTGGTGGAGAAAACCAAGTCTCTGCCCTTCTTCAAGCGCCAGCTCACCACCGTGAAGCGCAAGATTACCAGCCGCGAGAGCCTGGGCTGCATGATGGCCGATGCCATCAGCGCTCGTGCTGTCACCGATATTGCGATTGTGAACATCGGCGGTGTACGTCTGGACGATTTCCCCGCCGGGCCGCTCACCGTGGCCGATGTCTACCGCCTGGATCCCTTCGGCAATGCCATCATCCGCGCCACCCTGACCGGCAAGGAGCTCATTGCCATGATTGAAAGCATCCCACAGGCCGACCACTACGGCGCCCCCTGTGTCTCCGGCATGACCTATAAGTGCGTAAAGCCTTCTGCGGAGCTCAAGCCCATGCGTGTCACGGAGGCAAAACTGCTCGATGGCACCCCCATCGACCCCGAAGCACGCTACACCGTGGCTTATAATTCCTACATTGCCTCCGTTGCCCCGGCTAAGCCGGCGGACGCCGGTATCGCCATCGACAGCGATGGTGCCGAATGCCTCATCCGATTCCTCGAAAAGAAGGCTGAGGTAGATTACGAAGGCGTTTCCCGAGTTGAGGTAACAATCAAGGACTAACCTGTAACCATTCTCTTTCGACATGAAAAAAACTGTTTTCCTTTCTCTTCTGAGTTTACTGGGCGCTGCCTTTGGCGAACAGATTACCATACTGGGCATCAACGACATGCATGCCAATGTGGATAACCTGCCGCAGCTGACCACCTGTGTGCAGCAGGAACGCGCCAAAGCACCGCAGCTGCTCCTGCTCTCCGCCGGTGACAACCGCACGGGAAATCCCTATGTGGACTGTGGCGACCACCCCGGCGCCTCGATGATTCAGCTCATGAACCACATCGGCTTTGACCTGTCCGCGCTCGGGAATCACGAGTTCGATGCCGGTGCTGCCGCCATGGCCTACTGCATCAATACCGCAGATTTCGAGTTCGTGAGCGCCAATGTGTTCCCCACCGATAAGCTCGGCGTGAACCTGAAACCCTACAAGATTTTTGAGCGCAACGGCGTGCGCATCGGCGTGCTGGGCCTGCTGCAGGTGGATGCCTCCGGTCGCCCGGATGCCCACCCCGACCAGTGCAAGGGTTTCGGCTTCATTCACCCGCTGGAACTTGCGCCGCACTATCGCCACCTGCGCAGCCAGTGCGATATCCTCATCCTGCTCACCCACATCGGCTTTGAGAACGATGTGAAACTGGCACAGATTTTCCCCGAGGCAGATGCCATCATCGGTGGCCACAGTCATACCCGCGTGGAAAACGGCCATGTGGAAAACGGCGTACTGATTACCCAGACGCAAAACAAGCTCAAGTACATCACCCGCCTTACCTTTGACGTGGAGGACGGCAAGGTGCTTGCCAAGAAAGCAGAGTTGCTGCCGCTCAAGGGCTACGAGGCAGATGCCAAAACCGCCGCCATAGTGGAGCAGCTTAAAGCACAGCCCTTCTTCAAGCGCCAGCTCACCACGGTGAAGCGCAACATCACCCGCCGCGAGAGCATGGGCTGCATGATGGCCGATGCCATCCGCAGCTGCGTCAAAACAGACATTGCCATCGTCAACATGGGCAACGTGCGCCTGGATTCCTTCCCCGCCGGGCCGCTTACCGTGGCAGATGTCTACAGCCTCGACCCCTTCGGCAACGATACCATCTGCATGACAGTGACCGGAGCCGAGCTCATCCGCGTGTTGGAGAACATCACCCAGAACGATGACCACGGTGCCCCCTGTGTGTCCGGCATGAGCTACAAAGCCGTATGGCCGGCCGGTGCTGACCGCATGCGCGTGACCTCCGCCAGCCTGGAGGACGGCACCCCGATTGACCCCGAAGGTCGCTACACCCTGGCCATTAACTCTTACCTCTGCGCCACCACAGAGAACATGCCGGCCGACCCCGGCGTCTCCGCCCAGACAGATGGCGCCTCCTGCATGCTGAAATACCTCGAAACTATGGCAGAAATTGACTACGAGGGTGTTTCCCGCGTAGAGGCAACCAAAGAATAAGCTCCTCCCCTTCCCGAGTTTCAGATGAAACAGACCTTATTCACTATCCTTTTGCTGGCGTCCCCTGCACTTATAGCTCAGGGGCCGGCAGACATTGCGAACCATACCGTGCGCATTCAGATGACGGGTGCACAGGTGGCTCGTTCTGCCATGTACCAGCCGGAGACACTCCCCTGGCACACCTGGAAAGAAATCACGGATTTCGTCATTGATTTCCCGGCAAGCGCTTCTTTCACCACCACAGCGCAGTACAGTGTCAACCTCAGCAAGGATTTGACCGTCAGCTATCATCCGAACACGAGTGCTGGAAAAGCTTATGTCAAACTGGAAGGTGCGGATTTGAGCGTGCTTATCACCCTCACCTACACGGACAACAGCTCCGGCACCGCAGAAATAGCCTGGCATGAGGCCGGTGACACCCGCCACATCCGCAACACCACCTTCTCGATTCAGCAGGATACCGATGCCGCCTCCCTCGTTAAACTGCCGGAAGAAGTCATTTCCCGCGACCCGGAGATGTGGAACGATGGGCTGGAAGATATTCTGCGTGAAATTGAAGCCACTCGCTACAAGAGCGCCACAGACAAGTTGTACCAGAAGCGTCTGGTCTCCCTGCTGCCGATGGTGATGATGACGTTTGACGCATCCTACACCAACCCCGACTACAAAGGTAACACGGCACTGCACTATGCCTGCGGGCTCAGCCACGTCAAACTGGTTCAGTGGCTGGTAGACCACGGTGCAGACCTGCAATTTTCCACAGATAAGGGAGCCAGCATTGATGACTGCATTGGCGGCAAAAACGCAGAAAAAATAAAAGCAATTCTCCGAGACGCCCGCGCCTGGAGAGATGCGCCCTATAAGGGGCCGAAGGTGGATGTCGATGAAGCCCGCCCGATTGCGGATAGCTTTGATCTGGCATTCGCCGGCGTTGAATTTGCAAACGACGCTTACTCATTCACCATCCATGATGCAGAAACAGAACGCAAAGCACGCATTCTCTACCACTACATCAAAGATGACAATGGCATATTCAGCCTCGCCTTATGCCCCACGGATGTGACCGCGCTTCATCTCACCCGCGTATTGAACGCCAAAGTCACAGAGGAGCAATTTGTGGAGAGCTTAATGCGTGCGCTCACGAAGCAGCGTTATTACATGCAGCAGGTATACCGCAAGGACAGCTTTATCCTGTCTCACCTTCCGCACATGATTCTGACCCGCGAAGACGAGGGCATGGACTATGATGCAGCCAGTGCCGTCTACCGCGCTGCTCGCGAGGGCAATGTTGAGCTGGTACGCTGGCTCATCAGCAACGGGGCGAACAGACGCCTGATGGATGAAAATGGGAAGATTGTCAAACTGCCGGCCAATACCCCCAATTATGCAGAGGTTCAAAAAGCCCTTCGCATGAAGGATTAACAAGCAACACAACATTTTACTACCATGGCAAAGAAGAAAACGCAGGAACCGGAGATGACCACGCTGCAGTTTATCTGGTATTATATCAAAGAAATTCTCAGCGCGCTGGCTTTGATTGCCTTCGGGTGCACGCTCTATTATTTTGCCGACGATATTAGCGCCTGGTTTGGCGATTTGGTACAAAACGCGTTCAATGAGCTCCTCCGCATGATGGGGGTAGAATAAAACACTCACAGACTCAACGATGAAAACACTTACCTCCATACTTACGCTGATTGTATCTGCCGGCGCAGTTGTATCGGCTCACCCTGCCCCCATTTCCATGGATGGCAAGCTGGTAGTCGTGAACTTTTACGATGCTCAGGAAGCAAGCGCAGAAAGAGGAGAAGACCCGAAAGAGTGGAAAGAATGCGCCTCCTCGCCTATGGTGTTGCAGTTCCCTGCCGGAGGCGGCAATATTTACAGCTACCAGCTGGATGAGTCGACGCCGGATTCTCCCTGGCCGCCGGTTCGGGTGACATACGTTCCCGAAGATGGATGTATCCACATCTCCGGCAATGACATGCACGTGCTGGTACAGCTCAGCTTCAAGACCGGCGAAAAGGGAACAGCCCGGATTGAATGGCACGATGAAGCCGGGTCCTGGTACGTGCGCGGTGCCGATTTCTCCGTAAGCCCCTCCAAATCTACTGCCGGACTCATCACCAAGCCGCAACCCGAAGAACAAGACGGAGCTGTCCAGACCGTGGACGACGGCCTGGGAGATTTGGTACGAAAGCTGGAAAACACGCAATACAAAACAGCCGTGGAGCGTCTGTATCAGAAGCGCCTGCTCACCCTCCTGCCTCAGATTATGGAAGGAGCCCCCATCGATACCACCATCTCCAATGCCAACGGCACCACGGCTCTGCACAATGCCTGCGGCCTCAGCCATATAGAAATTGTTCGCTGGCTGGTGGAGCACGGTGCCAACCTGAACGCCAAAACAGCTAAAGGCGCTAGTGTGGAGGATTGCGTGGGCGGCCCGAATGCCAAAGCTATACGCGCCATTCTCAGAAAAGCGCGACGCGAACGATAAATCATTTGATTGTACTCATACCACAAATTATTTGACAACCATTTTATTATTATTAATTGAAATATGAAGAAATCCATCCCCATGATAGTGACGCTGCTGGCACTGAGTTTCAATGTTCTTGCAGCTCCGCAATCGGCTCCCAAGAAAGATGTAGACTTTGCCAATTACTACCTGAAGGAGTTTGAGGCAGAAGTGAAGCGCGCTCAAGGCAATGCCAACACCATGTTCCGCAACAAGAACGAGGCACTCAACCGCATTCAGACTCTTATGAAGGCCTACCCGCAGGATGCTGCGGTGCAGGCTCTCTATGAGCGCGCTCGCACTGCCCTCATGATGAGCAAGGGTAACTACAACCAGATTACTCCTGCCATGGTGGCCTACCTCAACAACGAAAAGCAACTGCGCGAGAAATATGCCCAGCTCAGCGTGGCCAAATGGAATGAACTGCAGCAGGGGCGCGAGCTTATCACCAAGGTGTTCCCCTCGGTTGATCCGCTGAAGTGCACAGAGGAAACTAACCCCACCGATAAGACGATTGTGCTGCCCGGTGTCAAATACCCCGATAACCAGTTTGTGGGCGCATCCGGTGAATACATAGTCGTCGGCAAACCTTCCACCGGCTTCTATTTCGTGAACATCGGTGGCCGCGAGTGGATCGGGCCGTATGAAGCTGTCAAGCGCTTCCGTCGCGAAGTGGATGCCTCCATCGGCGAAAATCTGAACTTCACCGTGCTGGGCAAAATTTCCGGTCCCGCCTTCGAAATTCCCGGCAACCGTCGCACCAACATGGCTTGGGGCTGGGTTGTAGAGCCCGAAGCTCTCTACATTGATGGTCGCGTGGTGGCCACCTTCGACCCCAACCACGATAAGAGCGGCTCTTTCGTAGAGGAAGAAAAGGTAGCCGGCATCAAAGAAGGTTGGTATACGGAGAAGGATGTGCCGCAGGACGCCACGCCCGAGCGCGTGATGGAAATCTTCTTAGCCTCCATCAAAGAAAAGAACTACGATTTGTACCTCAAGTGTATTAATCCTGAGCGCTATGCTACCGAAACCGCAGAATCCCTGCTGCGCTACCATTGGGATTTGCACCAGCAGCGCCTGCATGGCGAGTATGTGCACGCCACCTTCAGCGATACCAAGATAGTTGTGGCCAAGGGGCACGATGACAAGAACGACCTCGAGAACTTCTTCCTCGACGATGCCCAGCGCGACCACCTCATCAAGATGCAGGGTGAAAAAGTGGAGCACGCTACCGTCAAGAGTCAGGCTTTTGATGAAAACGGCAAACAGGTGGGCGGCAAGAACGTTCACAAACTCATCCGCAAGGGCGGTGGTCGCTGGTATGTGGATGACTATGAAATCCGTTTCTGATGCAGGCCTGAATCTCCAATCATAGTTTAACAAAACATGAAGTTGAAAAACGTCATTTTGTTGAGTATCGGGGCTGCGGCTTTTCATCAGCCGCTGCTTCATGCTGATGAGGAAGGATTTACCTTCACAGAAGAGGAAGTAGCTGCATTTGAAGAAGAAGCGCGCAAAATTGAATCCATTCTGCACAATGAAGCGGAGTACAAGCGGGCCTGCTCTCTTGAGTATAATCGGCTCATCATGATTACCGGCAACTGTTTCCGCGCGTTCGGTAAAAGCCAAATCGATTTTGCCGATTGTGCAGATGAGCGCCCCTTGGCTGCCATACACAAGCAATATGCTGATGTGCTTATCAGCCAATTTGGTGTTATTCCTGCAACGGGACAAACAACAAAGGGTGCCTTCACCCGTGCAAACTTGATTAAAGCAAAACCTTACTTATCTGCTGCTACATACGCATCCATCGAGGCTGATATGACGAGGGCTGAAATTATGCTCAAGTTTTATATGGGCGGCTTTGCCAAAGCATGTGCTCTCTTCACAGAGGATTTTTATGAAGAAGTACAAACTGTGGCGCGCCTCGGGCTGTTGATAGAATCATCTGAGTTCAAAGAGATAGACAGTAACTACTTAGATATTTGGAACTATTTCAAAAATACACGCCCCTTTGTTGATACGAGTTTAGAGCAGTATGTAGATGGAGGGAGCAGACCGGATGAGATTGCCATCAAGTTCCTTACCGCATATGGCAAAGACTTAAGTTTCTCTGAGCGCAATACTTGGTATGCCTCTGTACTCGATGAAGTACCGGACAGCAAAGGCTGCCAGCAATACGTCAACATCAGAGAAGAAGGCTGCTCCTATACTGCTGAAGCAGCAACACTGAGCAACTACGAACGCTTGTTCAAAACCTGGACCAAGGAGCGAATCAAATCAACCGTGGAATGGGGCAAGTTGGTCAAAGAAGCATTCGAAAGCTCAGATATTGTGCAAGAAGACGCCGCATACAAAGAAGCAGCAACAAACGGGCCGCAGGACATCTACGCCCAGACATACCAAGAGCTGTGCAATTACATGGGTTCTCAAGTATTTAAAATGCCTTATGCTTTGTATGAACTGGAGGATTACCTGAACAATGAGACCAAGTATCTCGAAAACATGGAAAAGAGCAACGGTAAGCTTGTTCTGGACAACGCCAAACTCACCTTGGAGGAGTTGAGAGATACGCTTAAGCACATTCTCATACTGGCGGTTAAGGATGTTCCTAAGAATCACCCCGCTACCAACGAATACTAACTTTTCATAATAATATGATTAAAACACATACAACAAAAATGAAGTACGTTTTATTTTCTCTGCTGTGCGGAGGATTGAGTCTTACGGCTCAAGAAGAAGGTTTTGTCTTTACTGACGAAGACATTGAAATGTACGAGGAGCAGGAGATGGCTGCTCTCATCGGCAATGCCGCCAAATATGAACAGACTTGCATGGCCGAGTACAACAAAATCATCACTGCCTTCGGCAAATGCTTCAAGGAAATACAGGCCATCAATGATGAATTGGAATGTACGGATCACCCGGCACCGGCCGATATCTTCAACAAATATTATAATGATTTGATGGACATCGGGTGCTTCGCGCCGGGTAGCGGTCAATTTCTGGAAGGCGTACTCAACCGCTCGAACCTTGCCAAGGCACGCGCCGGCATGATGGAGGCACAATATGTTAAATGCGAGATTATTATCAAGCGCAGCGAACTGATGATGCAGTGGTTTACTGACTCATTCAGAAAAGCCTGCCTGCCTTACCATGAGGATTTCATGGAAATGCTGCAGCAATCGGCGCGTTTTCAGCTCTACCTCAGGGAAGGCAAGGAAACCATGGACGCGTTTTATCATTTGCACAAAACTTTCGATGCAGATATGTTGGAAGAGAGACTGCATACAATAGTTGTAACCTTCCGCAATAATGATGAAGCAAACTCACGGGCTTTTTTCAACCATTTCCACAATAAAATCAGCTCAGACGAGCGTGATAGCTGGCTTTGCCATGTGGTGCTGGGAGGGCGCTCTTCTTCTCGATACAATGGCCCGACTTATGGTGTGCAGACGTACTCTGAAGATTTTGCACCGTGGAGGTACTTTGACATCCGCGGCGGCAGAGTAATTCAACTGCCCTCATATAGAGCCAATCAGTTAATTTATTACATGAAGGTGCTGGACAAATGGACCCTTTCTCATCTGGATACCATCAAAATCGTCGGCACCTCCGCACGTGTCGGAGCCGGGGACGCCCTGCAAGCTCTGGAAAAACTGATAAAGCAGACAGAAAATGAGCAGCTTATGGGAGATACCATCTTCAATAACGTTATCGGCAACGAAGCTACTATGACGCTTACGTGGATGCGTCTCATGGTTGAACCCATGGTCAGCATGAACGATTTCCTCGATAAAACCGATTTTAAGAAACATAAATTATTCCCTTCGGGAATGAAACCATTGCTGGAAATCTACCAGAAACAAGTTGAAACAGCAAACAAAAAGCTGGATGCCATGTATGAATTTGCCGCAGGGAAAATTCCCGCGTCAGATCCGCTTCGCCGGTCGAACTGATAAGATTTTCTGTTCATCAGATATTTTCCAACGAAACATCCATCAACCCCAGATTTCTTAATTATGAAAACAGGTAAGCTCATCAAAACAACTCTTCTCATCGGGGCCACCCTGCTGGTCACCTCATGCGAGATTTATCCGAACGGTTATTCCTCCGTTACGTACAGTACCAACGGTTACAGCTCCTCTGTATCCTGGACGGCCGCCAGCTACGATGCAAACGGCTTCCCCATATACGGTTACTCCTACGGACGACCGGTATACGGTTATACCGTATCGGGCTCTCCGATTTTCTCCATCAACCTGCTGTATGCCGGTTGCTATGTACCGGATTGGAGACCGGCACCGTGGTGTTCCCACCACCATCATTATCACTATCCCCACGGTTGCCACCATGCTCCCAAGCCGCCCAAGCACGAGCACGGGCACAGGCCCCATGTGCGCCCGGATATGCACGCTCCCATTCACAAGAATCCGCAGAGCGTGCTGGGTAAGCCGCGCCCTGTCGACAAGCCGAATCATGCCGCCAAGCCGGTGACCCGCCCGAGCACGGTACATCGCCCCACCGTTCAGCAGCCGAGCAGACCAATCACTCGCCCGAGCACAGTGCAGCGCCCCTCTGCTCAGCAGCCGAGCAAGCCCGTCACTCGCCCGAGCACAGTGCAGCGCCCCAACGTTCAGCAGCCGAACAAGCCCGTGACTCGCCCGAGCACTGTACAGCGCCCCTCGACTCAGCAGACGAGCAAGCCCGTCACTCGCCCGAGCACGGTGCAGCGCCCCACGGTTCAGCAGCCGAGCAAGCCCGTCACTCGTCCGAGCACAGTTAGCCGTCCTGGCAACGTAAGCCGCCCAAGCACGGTACAACGCCCGAGCACAGTTACTCGCCCCGCCAAGGTGAGTCGCCCCAGTACTTCAACAAGGGGCTCCAGAAATATAAAGCGAAACTAAACTCAGCCTATTCTCAGGGGGCGTCATCTCTACGCCCCCGCTTTTATCTCTTACACGACATATCAAAGCAATGAAATCCCCATTCTCCAATATACTACTGACTGTCGGTCTGCTTCTCTCGCTCAACTCGTGCGAAGTAATGCTGGAAGACTTCATCACCAATGGATTCCAAACACCGACAACAACTGTACAGACCGGTACGAACGCAGCTCAGACCAGCTTCACGAACGGTATCCAGTGGCAGCCGGCGCACTATGACTCCAACGGCCTCCCGATTTTCGGCTACGCCGATGGCCGCCCCGTATACGGCTATACTAAACAGGGGTCTCTCATCTATCAATCCAATCTCCTTTACTCGGGTTGCTATGTGCCCAGCTGGGGAACCTCTGCCTACCAACCGTATGGCGTGCTCCGCACCAGTGCTTCTCCGCTTTAATCTACATTAAATTCCACCGGTGCCAAACTGCCGAGGTTTGGCACCGGAAAGTGTAGCAGCCTATCGGAACAAGCTCTGAACACCAATAAGGCTCACATTCCATTCTGCATCAAATGACAAAACTTCTCTTCCTGACAAGTGTCGCAGTGTTGCTCGCAGCCTGTACCCCTGCGCCTACGGTCGCGACGATGGCGCCGCCAACTATCGGCTTTGAATCATGCAACCCGACAGCCACAGAAAATCTGCATCTGGCCCTGGGCCGCACCGGCCAAGCCGCATGTATCCGAAGCAACCGGGAGTGCGCCTTAACGGAAACGGAGACTCAGGAACTGCTGTCTCTGCTGAGTGGAGCACAGTCCTCCACCCCGCTCTGCGCCCCTGCGGATTGTTTCTACCTGAACCTGCAGGCGGCTGATGGTACTTGGCTGATGTCTCTCCCTGTGCAGGAGACACCGCAAGGCATCGTTCTGCTTTACCTCAAGCTGCAGGGGGACAATGCCGGCGCACCGCTGCAGGGCTGGTGGCAGCGCGTAAGCTCCCGACTTGGCATCTGAGCACACGTCCACCATGGCTAATGAGGAACAGAAAGACGGGTGCGTGAGCAAAACCGGCAAAGGCTGTCTGGGCTTTATCCTGGGGCCGGCCATGCTGGTGGGCGCAGTGTGCATGCTGTTCTGGAACGAAGGCGAGTACATCAACGTCTCCCGCGCACTCGATGAAGCCGAGCCCCTGGTACAGGTGGTGGAGAATACAGCATCCCCCGCACCGGAGCAGGAAGGCAAGCTGGTTTTCATGAACGGGCAGGCCTCAACCACCGATGTGCTGCGAGACGAGACCTACGGAGTGGAAGCCAACGCTCTCGTGCTGAAACGCTCCGTGCAATACGCCCAGTGGGTGGAAAACAAGAAAAAGCGCACCGGCAACGAGCAGAAACCCATGTTCATGACGGAGCGCGAGTTCAACCGTAACCGCGACAACGAGTGGGTTTACACCTACGTCCGTACCTGGGTGAACAAGCCGGTGAACTCCGGGGTTTTCTATGATGTGCGTTATCGGGATGCCAACTGTGTCCTCTACGAGGAGCAGAATCTGGAGTTGCGTGCACAGAACGTGCAGCTGGGTGGCTTTGCCCTGACTCCCGGGCAGATTTCCCGCATCGGTGGCACTCGCAACGCGATTTTCCCCACACAGATACCGCCCGCCGTGCAAGGTCGCTCCGCCATAAATGGAAAATATCTGCACATCGGCCGGGCCCCGGAAAACGGGGTATACTATGTGGTTAATCCAAATGACCCTGCCATCGGCGATGTGCGAATCTGCTGGGATGCGTCCAAACCCGCTCTGCCCGTCTCGCTGGTAGCCGTGCAGCGGGGAAACAGCTTTGAACCCTACACCGCATCCAACGGCACCCAAGTTGATTTGCTCTATACGGAGCTGCTGAACAGCCGCCAATGCTTCGAAAAAGCGCGCAATACCAACACAGCGCAGCTCTGGGGTGTGCGATTCGGCGGTTGGCTCATGCTCTGGGGCGGTTTTGCCTGTATGCTGAGCCCGCTGGCCGGCATGGTACCCTTCTGCCGCAAACTGGCAGAGGCGGGTGCCACCGTCATCTCCCTGGTGCTGGGCACTCTGCTAGGCTTGCTGACAGTGAGTGCGGCTATACTGTTTTTCCGTCCGGTACTGGCGATTTGCCTGTTGGTGTCGGCCGGTGTTTTAATCTGGCTTGTTATTGTGCTGCAACGCAAAACACCTGCGGCAAAGCCGGCACGAAAAAGATAGCCTCTTCGATGCTGTTTCCTGAGAAAAAGCTTGCATCTCTCCGAAATTCTGTCACACTATTATCACGATGAAGATTAAACCTGTACTCAAGTATCAATGCATTCTTCCTGCTGCTGCGGCTCTGCTGGGAAGTCTCGCCTCCGGCTGCGACAGACAAGGGGTCGTAGGCAGTGTGCCCAACCCCAATGCGCAACAGGAAGAAGGTGACAAAGCGACCACTGAGAAACCGGCAGCTGATTCACCCAAAGTTCAGCCTCGCCTCATCTCCGGTATGATTTCGCCCATCCCCGCGAATCCCCCGGCAGAAAAGAAGACTGAGCCGGAGGAAGAACCGCAGATGCTCGGTGGCGATGTGCCCTACACCCCGGATATGGAATAGTAAGCCACTTCCGATTTTTTTACAGCTCTTTAATACAAAGGCGCCGCCTTCCACATGCAGGAAGGCGGCGCTTATGCGTTATTGTTGAAAGCGGACTCAACGCGGCAGGGATATGCTGAAGAGCGGTGTGTAGGGAGGCTCTGCAGTACCACTGTAGGGGACGATAAGGCCATCCCGGATGAAGTAGAGTTGCTCCTCCCCTTCTTTGCAGCGCACAGCCTTGCCCTCCGTGCTCACATAGCCGGCATAGGTGCAGCGGGAGTCGGTGATGGGCAGCACCGCATTAAGGATTTCGGCGTAGTAATCGTGCGAAGCAACCTGAGCGAAGAACTCGCGCCAGCGGGCATCCAGAGCGGAAGAGTGCATGATAAACCAGCAACCGGGATACAGCGAGGAAGTCGAGCTCAGGGCTTTGAAGGCCTCAATATCGTTCCGCAGACTCTCGGAGAAGGCAAGACCGGAGGAATAGGGATCCAGTAGCTCCACCATGCGAACCACGCGGGCAAACATGTAGGCGCGAGCCATCTCCGGGCAGTTGGCGCCGCTGTGTTTGGCGATGTTGTGCATGAGGCGGGCAGGAGTCATCTCGCCGGCGGCGAGTTTCTCGCGCACGAAGCCCATGGCCTCGCGCTGCCCTGCCAGCACCACAGGAGTGAGGGATTTAACAGCGGCCTCGCGCAGGTTCACCTTGCGCTTGGCGGGGCGACCCTGACCGTTGGAGAGGGTCATGACGGTGTTGCGGCCGCGGGTGGCCACAGTACCGATGTAGACGGAGGAATCCTGCACGGCACACTTCAGGCCGTTCTTCCACACATTGTTGCGGTCGGAGAGCATGACATCAATCAGCTCATCCATCTTCTCGGGGCGGGCCAGGCTGTACACGGAAGCACCATCCGCATACATGGACTTCACCGTCTGCAAATGCGGCAGAATCTGCTCGGCGGCGATGGGGTAAGTCTCCACCGCCTTAAAATCTGCCAGCTTGTAGGCACGCATAGCGGCATCCTCCTTGCCGATGAGGTTCCGCACAGCCACGGGGGTCACGGCACCGGATACGGAGTCGTAGCAGTCGCCGCAGGCCTCCAGGGCAGCCGCATAAGCGGAAAGGTCAGCTACGCCACGGAGCGTTTCGGGCAGAGCGGCAAAGGCCTTCACCCGGTTGGCATGAGCCACCAGTTCACTGCGGAGTTCGGGCTGCAGCGGCAGGGATTCGGTGTAGGCATCGAAAGCGGCCACGGCGGACTCGGCCTGTTGCGGCTCCAGGGAAAGGCGGCTCTGCGCATGCAGCACAGCGGAGGCAGCGTTGTGCATGGCTCCGCGCACAGCAGCGGCTTCATCCTCCGTAACACTCAGCAGCGAGGTGCAGGAAAGGAACTCAGCATACAAAGCTTTGAGGCCTTCCATATCCAATCCTTGTGCAGGGTGGGAGAAACGGGCGAGCACCTTGGGGCGAATCTCTGCCAGGCGGTCGTAGAACTTGCCCATAAGGATGGTAGCCTCCTTGTCTGCCGTGGTGTTGAACTCAGCCTTGAGCTTATCCTCCACCTTGCGGACCTTGTCCACCAGCACGAGACCGCGAGTCAACTCATCTGCGCTCACGGCAGGATTTGTGAGCACATCCGTTGCGTCGGAAAGAGAGGGGATGATGGCAGCAATCTCCGCCTGGTAGCCGTTGTAAATCTTCAGCCAGGCATCGCCCTCTGCCAGAGAAGCCTCGTAACCGGAGTGCACGGACTTGCAGAAACTGCGCATGGGGTCGATACCACCCACAAGCTCACTGACTTCCACAACCTTGCGCTCAGCCATGCCATTCACCAAGCTGTCGCGCAGCGAACCGGCTCGCATATAAGCAAAGAGCACAGCCGCTATGGTGAGCAGAATAATACTGGCCACCACGCAGGCAATCGTGCGGATAATCACCTTGCGGCGGTGGCGGGCGGTCAGGATGGAGCGCACCTTCACCTGGAGTGTTTCTATAAGGGCGAGTAAATCTGTGGCCTCGTGCAACTCGCGCAGCTTGGAGGTTTCCTGGTGGAGCCCGTGGAGAGCGTGCTCGCACTCCGGGAGCTCACGACGCTCGGTGATTTTCTTCTCGATATCGCGGTAGGCCTCCAGCTGTTTATTGTAGTCCGCGCGGAGTTTTTCTGCACGGCAGAATCGGTGCCAGTCCTCATGGACACGGGCGAGCACGGCAGCCTGCTCCGGGGTAAGCTCCAGATTTTTCTCGCGGGCAAACAGACCGACACTCACAGCCATCTCCTCGCGCACTCGCAAGTCTGCGGTGGAGCGGAGCTTGGACATGTAGGAAATGAGCGTGCTCTGCCAGTGTTTGCGCTCGGCGGCATCCACCCTGGCCGCTGCATCCCTGTAGCCGGGCAGGCCTTCCAGCTCCTCCGGCGCAGCCATGAGGCGCAGCTTGTTCACCAGCTGAGTGATTTTCGCCAGATTACCGCCGGCCAGCACAGCGGGCAGCTCCAGAGCCGTTGTTTTGTACAGCCCCTTACCGACACATCGCACCATCTCCGCCACAGCCGTATCTCCCGGGCATTCGCCCAGCAATTTCTGCAGCACGGAAAAACACTCCTCGTTCCTCCCGGCAGCCACAGCGTTGTTATACTGGCGATACAGCGCGCGGGCAAAAGCAGAAGCTCCCTTTGGCTCCTGAAGCTGTGTGGGTTGCGATATAGCCTCCGCGGCATCTGAGGCTTGTGTTTCTGCGGGTTCGGATGTCATGACTCTGAGCGACGTATAATGTGGGTAGACATTAGCACAAATGCCTGCCGGATACAATCTTTTTTCGTGTCAAATTCCCGCCCTGTTTCATTTTGACAGGAGGGGCACTACCCAGGTGCTGCCCACAGCCAGCCAGACAGGCAGTGTGAGGAAAGAGCACACCGTGGTGGACAGCAGAATCTGCGTGCCCACCTCCGGTCTGCCACCGAATCGTTTGGCGATGATAACAGGAATCACCGCACTGGGTATGGCACTCTGTATCACCATAATACGCTTGATGAGCGGGTCCACCGGCAGAGCCCAGGCCACCAGCAGAATAAGCGCAGGTGTCACCACCAGACGCGCCACCAGACCGGCGGCCAGCATGCGGGGCTGCCAGGTGAAATTGCGTGTCAGGTCATACATGGAGCAGCCGAAGATGATAAGGCATATCGGGGTGGCAATGGAGCCGAGCATCTCCGTGGTTTTCATGACCGGCGCTACTGCCACATATTCGCCCAATCCGCTCCAGGCCAGAAGCAGAGAAAAACAGACAGCCAGCAACGGCCCGCGGAAAAGCGTGGCAAAGCCCAGGTTGCCGAAGCCTCCGCACATCAGGATAACACCCACGCTCCACACGAAAAGCTCACAGCCCATGTTGTGGATGAAGAGCACACCCATGGACGGATCCCCTGCACTGCTGAACAGCATATGCACAATGGGAATCACAAAGAAAGCATAATTCTGCACACCGGCGGTCAGCGTGAAGGTACGCAAGCCCGTGCCGATGCGCAGGCGCAGCATACGCGCCACCAGCCAGGCAACCAGCACGCCGATGGACATCTCCACAAAACCACAGGCTATGGCCTGCCCGGAAAACGCCAGCGACGTAATGCGCGGATCCGCCTCCGTGACCATGTATTTCATGATATTATAGAATATCAGGCAGGGGTAACCCACATCCATAGCCAGACGCGTTATCACGGCATCATGCTGCGGCTCAATAGCCTTCTTGTGCCGCAGCCAGAAGCCGACGGCAAAAAAGACAAACACCGGAAGAGTGGAAATGAAGGAGTTCAGAATAATTTCGACCATGGTACGCCGGGCATTCTACCACTTTCAGACTCACCAGGCAAGCCGCAATAACGCAAATCTCTTTTTAGGATTGACAATTTCCCCGCAGGGTGGTAGGCTCTGCCCATGGCTAATGAGGATTTGATTCAGGAAATCGAGCGCCTGAAAACAGAGCGCAATGCCGTCATCCTGGCACACAGCTACCAGCGCCCCGAGATTCAGGACATAGCAGACTTTGTAGGCGATTCACTGGCCCTGGCACGCAAGGCACAAGAGGCAGAATGTGAGGTGATTGTCTTCTGCGGTGTGCATTTCATGGCCGAAACTGCCTGCATCCTGAACCCCACACGCACCGTGCTTCTGCCGGATCTGAATGCTGCATGCTCGCTGGAGCAGAGCTGCCCGGCAGAGGAGCTGGCCGCTTTCCTGGAAGCCAACAAGGAGAAAAACTACTACGTCGTGGCTTATGTGAACTGCTCCATCGGCGTCAAGGCTCTCGCAGACGTCATCGTGACCAGCGGCAACTCTCAGCGTATCATCGAAACCGCCCCCGCAGATCGCCCCATCCTTTTTGTGCCGGACCGCAACCTCGGTGCCTGGACGGCCCGCAAGGTGGGCCGCGAGATGACGCTCTGGAACGGCGCCTGCCATGTGCACGAACAATTCACTCGCGACAAGGTGCTGGAGGTCAAAGCCCAGTACCCGAATGCCCCCATTGTGTGCCACCCCGAGTGTCAGGAGCCCATCCGCCTGCTGGCAGACCACATCTGCTCCACAGAGAAAATGATACCCTACTGCCGCGAGAGCGAGGCAGAGCAGTTCATCATCGTCACGGAAAGCGGCATCCTGCACCGCCTGCGCAAGCTGGTGCCGGGCAAGGAGTTTATAGGCGTAGGAACAGAAAAATGCTCCTGCGCCGAGTGTGAGTATATGAAGCTCAACACCCTGGCAAAGATTCGCGATTGCCTGCGAGACATGTCGCCGGAGGTGCGCGTGCCGGAGGAGCTGCGCCTGCGTGCAGAAAAGCCCCTGCTGCGCATGCTGGAGCTTTCCCTGTAACTCCCCTTTGGCATGGACATAGCTCCCTACATCCTGGCTCACGGGAACTGGATTTCCATGGCGGAGTTCATGGAACTGGCTCTGTACGATGAAGCCGGCGGTTACTACAGCCGTAACATCTCCAACATCGGGTTCCGCGGAGATTTCTCCACCTCTGCCACTATGTGCGACCTGCTGGCGCGCCGCATCGTGCAGCAGTGGCGCGAAAGCTGCAAGGCACACAGCCGCAGACTGCCGCTCATCGAGCTGGGTGGCGGCAACGGCGACCTGGCCATGGCAGTATGCCGCAACATGAGCCTCTGGGAGCGCATGCTCACCCGCTATATCATGGTGGATCGCTCCCGTGCCCTGCGCAACCTGCAGGGAATGGTCGGCGGACACTCCGTCACCGTGCTCAGCAGCGTGGAAAAAGCCCTCAAGAAGACGAATGGCCGTGCCTTCATCTTCAGCAACGAGCTGCCGGATGCCTTCCCGGCGCGGCAATTTGTGTACCGAGGCGGTGAATGGCTGGAGCTGGGACTCAGCGTGGAAAACGGGCGTGTGATACGCTGCACGCAGAAACGCCCCCTGCCCACATCTTCTGCCTTTTCCCGCTGGGCGCAGGAAGGTCAGATGATTGAGGTGCACGAAAGCTACTTTGCCTGGTATGCAGAATGGCAAAAGTTCTGGAAGAGCGGCACGATGCTGACGATTGACTACGGGCAGCTCAACGACACGGTGTACTACCGCCGCCCGCAGGGCAGCCTGCGAGGCTACAAGGCACACACGCTGTTGGAGGCGGATGAATTACCCGCCATGGCCGGCCACTGCGACATAACCTGCGATGTGAACTTCACCGACCTCATCTCCCTGGCGCAGGGCAGCAAGGGTGACGTGGTGCAGTACATGAGCCAGCGGGATTTTCTGCTGCCGCTGGCAGACACCTCCGTACCGGAAGAAGCGCACCTCGTAGCAGTACCCGGCGCAGGGAACTATTTCAACGTACTGCTGCAGCACCGTTTCGATGTGTGAGCCCCTCTGCATAGAGGGTGAGTGGATAACACCCTCGAATCTACCCCTGTGGCGCCGAAGCACCAACGGGATTGCTGCCGATGTGGCAGATTTTCTGGAGGCGTGGTATTCCGATACCGATACACTGCCGCTGCAAACCAGCGGCTCCACCGGCAAACCGAAAATCATACAGGCAGCGAAGCAAGCCATGCGGGCAAGCGCACAGCTGAGTTGCGACGCTTTCGGACTCAACGCGAACAAGCGGCTGCTGCTCTGCCTGCCCATGCGCTACATAGCGGGCAAAATGCTGGTGGCACGCGCTCTGGTGAGCGGCAGCGAGCTGATACTGCACGAACCTTGTTCCACCCCGCTGGCAAATCTTCATGAACAGGTAGATTTTGTATCCCTGGTCCCCATGCAGGCCATCTCCACCCTGCAACAGCCAAACGGCGCCGAACAACTGGCAAAAGCACGCACCATCCTGCTGGGTGGCGGCTTCATAGACCCGGCGCTCACCCAAGCCCTGCAGAACCACCCTTCCCGAGTCTATGCCTCCTACGGTATGACAGAGACGCTCTCCCACATAGCGCTGCGGAGAGTCAACGGCCCGGATGCATCGGAGTGGTACACACCGCTGCCGGGAGTCTCGCTCACCCTCAGCCCGCAGAACACGCTCACCCTGAGTGTGCCGCACCTCAACATCGAGCGAATGGAGACAAACGACCTGGCAGAAATCGCTGCAGATGGTCGCTTCAGGATTCTGGGGCGCAGAGACGCCGTCATCAACAGCGGCGGTATCAAAATCCAGGCGGAAGAAATAGAGCAGCACATCCGCGCTGCCACCGGGCTCACGGTGCTGGCCGTCCCCGCAGCACACCCCGAGCTGGGGCAATGTGTCGCCCTGCTCTGGGAAGGAGAGCCGGAAGCCAAGGCCGGCCTGCAGGAAGCCATCTCAACCCTGCCGCCATACCACCGCCCCCGCCACATTCGCCACCTGGCACAGCTTCCGCGCACCGATACCGGTAAGCTGAGCCGCGCAGCAGCCACCGCACTTCTTGCTGAGACGGGATTATAAGCAGGCTGCGAATACGCCAGGTATTCGCAGCCGGAAAACATTCGACAACTCAGGGCTTGCATCAACGGCGGCGGAACATACCGCCGAAGCCACCCATGCTGCCCATACCGGGCATCTTGGGCTTCTTGCCGCCACCACCCATCAGGGAAGAAAGGTCAGGCATACCGCCACCCATCATCGAGGAGAGATCCGGCATCCCCTCACCACCCTGCGACAAGGCGGACATATCCGGCATACCGGCGCCCTTCATTTTGCCCATGGCTTTCATGAGGCCACCCATCTTCCCCTTGCCGCCCATCATTTCCTTCATCTGCTTGAAGTTTTTGATAAAGCGGTTCACCTCAATCTCGCTCACGCCGGAGCCCTTGGCAATACGGCGGCGGCGGGAGGGTATCAGAAGCTTATAGTTGGCACGTTCGGCAGGAGTCATCGAAAGCACGATAGCCTCCATGCGCTTCATTTTCTTGGGGTCCAGAGCCCCCTCCGGCAGCTGCTTCTTAATCTTGCTGAAGCCGGGCAGCAGCCCCAGCAGGCCTTCCAGCGGCCCGAGGCTCTGCATCATACGCATCTGGGAAAGGAAATCGTTGAAATTGAACTCACCGCTCATCATGCGGCTCATGGAGTTCATCGCGGACTCCTGGTCAATCTTCTCGGCAGCTTTTTCCACCAGGCCCACAATATCGCCCATGCCCAGAATACGGTCTGCCATGCGCACGGGAACGAAGGGGCCGAACATGTCCAGCTTCTCGCCCTCACCCACAAACTTAATGGGCTTGCCGGTCACGGCACGCATGGAAAGAGCGGCACCACCACGGGCATCGCCATCCAGCTTGGTAAGAATGATACCGGTGAGGCCCACCGCCTTGTCGAAGGTCTGGGCCACGCGCACAGCCTGCTGACCTGTAGCAGCATCCGCCACCAGCAGAGCCTCCTGGGGCTCCAGGAACTTAGCCAGCTTGCGCAGCTCTTCCACCAGAGCTTCATCCACTTCCTGGCGGCCGGCGGTATCGAAAATCATCACATCGTGCTCCTGCTCCTTTGCCCACTTCAGGGCATCCTTCGCCACACGGATAACATCCTTCTCCGAAGCCGAGGGAGTGTAAACAGGCACATCAATCTGCTTTGCCAGCGTAGCCAGCTGGTCGATAGCGGCAGGACGAATCAGGTCGCAGGCCACCAGCAGCGGCTTACGGCCTTCTGCCTTCAGGCGACGCGCCAGCTTGGCGCTGGTCGTGGTCTTACCGGCACCGTTGAGACCAACCACCAGGATGCGAGCGGGCGGGGTCAGGTTCAGCTCGGCGGCCTCGCCACCCAACAGAGCAGCCAGTTCATCGCGGAAAATCTTTACAATCTGCTCACCGGGCTTCACGGTCTTGAGAACCGCCACACCCATGGCCTGCTCCTTAACATGTGCGATAAACTCACGCGCAACGCTGTACTCCACATCAGCATCCAACAGAGCCATGCGGATTTCGCGCATGGCATCGGCTATATTCGACTCTGAGATTTTGCTCAGGCCGCGCAGTTTGCGGAAGGTATCATCCAGCTTATCGGAAAGGAGCGAGAACATGCCGCCAATCTAGCACAAAACTTGCTCTGAGTCAAGCAGCCAGCGCGGCATGTCAGAACAGACTCCGAAGAAATGCACATTTCCTCTGCATTTCCGGAAAAAAGCACCTGCCTATGCCGCTTACGACTGCTGCAGCACATGAGCAAAAAGCTCGGCAGACCACTGTCCGGGAGCCGTGGGCTTACCGCCCAGATAGCCATAGATGAGGCTAGAGCCGTGCTGTACGTAGAGAAGGCGACTCACCGGTCCGAGCGGGCCCATGCCCATGACCGCCATTGGCCCGGAAGCGCGGCGCAACAACTCCACGCCCACCATCATATCCTCGGCAGAGTGCAGGCGGAAGGCAAATTTCACCACATCCGCCCCCAGAGAACGAGCCAGTGCCTCGCGTTCCAGCAGAGTATCGAGCGAGGGCGTTTTCTCAAAATCGTGGTTCGAGGCGATAAGCGTCACTCCGGCAGCCTTTGCTGCAGACACAAGCTCCTGAGCATGAGCCAGCTGAGCCGTTTCCCAATCCAGCGCCGATGCCAGCGGCAACAATTTTGCAGCCAAGGCCATACGCTCCGCCTCCGGCATCGTTCGGCAACCGCCCTCGCTTGCATGGCGTACCGTCAGAAGTACAGGACACGCAGGACGCTGTGCCAGCAATTGCTCCGCGCTTATCTCCGCCGGCAGGGCATCCACACGCAACTCCACCAGGTCACAGGCCTGCACCACTTCCGGGCGGGAAGCGGCGCACCATGTCTCCCAATCGCTTACGGAACCCACTATTTTGTAGCTGTTCTTCTCCATGCGGCCAGCATCCTAACACAAAATCAGCAGCGCAGCAAGCCGCGAATGCGTCAGAATTGCCCCAACCTCCGCAAACGCGTATTTTTTGCAAAAATAGCCACTGATTTTTCTTGCAGAAACGAGGGCAAAAAGGTAGAATACAAGGCATGAACAAAACCATCAGAGTGGGAACCAGAGGGAGCGAGCTGGCACTGAAGCAGGCTCAACTCGCCATCGAAGCCATGAAGGCGCATACGCCCGGGCTCGAGGCGGAGATTGTCATCATCCATACGGACGGCGATGCACATACGGATATCCCCCTGTGCAGCGTGAACAAGACCGCCGGAACACAGGACAAAGGCGTGTTTGTGGCCTCTCTTGAACGCGCTCTGGCAAACGGCGAAATTGACTGTGCCGTACACAGCCTCAAGGACATGCCCGGCCAGCTGGCGGAAGATTTCGAACTGGCAGCCATCCTGCCCCGCGAGGACATCTGGGATGCCCTCATTCTGAAACCCGGTGCCAACATGCAACACCTGACCCTGGGCACCAGCAGCGTGCGCAGAGAGCAGATGATTCGCACCTACTGGAGCGGCACCGCCCAGACGGTTTCCATACGCGGCAATGTTGCCACTCGTCTGCGCAAACTTGTGGAATCCCCGGAGTTGGATGGCATTGTGCTTGCCCGCGCCGGCCTGAACCGCCTGGGTTACACGGGCGACTCCATCACCGTAGGCGACACCGTGCTCAGCGTGGTGGACATGAGCCGTGATTCGTTCATGCCCGCTCTGTGTCAGGGTGCTATCGCCATCGAAATCCGCAAGGGCGATGAGCGTATGCAGGCGATAACCGCACCTGCAAATGATCCGGAGACTGCTCTGTGCACCCGCGTGGAGCGTGCCTTCCTGGCTGCGCTGCAGGCAGATTGCTCCGTACCGGTGGCCGGCTACGCCACCTGCAACGGAGATTTCATGATGATGCGAGCTATCTATTTCATGCCCAACGGCATGCCGGTGCGCATCACGCACCGAGGACCGTCAGATGCCCCCGAGGCTGTGGCCGCCGGAGCGTATGCCAAGCTGACACCCCACCTCAACTAACATTTTCCGACTCTTCTCTATGTCTGTTACAACACTTACCTTCCATGAGTTCCGGGACTGCCTCTGGATTCGCTGTGCGAGCCGTGGCTGTTTTGTGAACAGCCCTGCCCTCAAAACCCTCGCAGAGAAATATCTGGAAAAGGGTGGGCAGGATATTGTGGTAGACCTCGAAGTCTGCCCCGGCGTGGATTCCACCTTCATGGGCACTCTGGCCGGACTTGCCCGCAAATGCATGGCGGCAAGCGGAAGCCTGCAGATTGCGTCTCCCACTCCGAGGGCGAAGGATGCCATGGAGGGGCTGGGGCTGGATATGCTTATCGACATCGACCCGCAGGACGCCCCCTGGAGAGCAGATCTGGAGGAGCGCCGCGCTGTGCTGGCACAGGATACGGAGGCAGCAGTGGAAGATGAGCACCGTGAAATGAGCGAGATAGACCGCACGCGCCACGTGCTGGAGGCTCACAACACCCTGCGTTCCATGAGCAGGAAAAACGATGAAACCTTCGGTTATGTATGTGAAACGCTGGAAGAAGACCTGCAGCGCCACATCGACATGAGCGAAGAAAAGTAGGCAGATGTACCCGAATCGCCAACGCAGCGCAGATGCGTACCGGAATCTGCTGGTACGCATACGGCAGGAGTGCTGCGGATGTGCGGAAGAAGAGCCACCGCCCCCGCTGCCCGGTGAACTGGAGGTGCAGGCTCTCTGGCATGCCGGCCTGCTGGGCAACGAAGGAGAAACCATGCGCCACGGGCGCGTTCGTATTCTGGACTTCGGCGAGTGGAACCGCAGCGTAGGGCCGGATTTTCTGCGTGCGGAAATTGAGATAAATGGTGCGCGGATGCGCGGGGATATCGAAATCGACCCCACCGCGCGCGACTGGGAAGAACACGGGCACGGTGCCAACCCAAACTTTACCAACGTTGTCCTGCATGTTGTGCTGCAACAGCCCCCGGCAGGCTGGTATACGCGCAATGCTCAACATCTGGATATTCCCATCCTGCCCATCAAGCCGGAGCAGATTCGCAGCGCCATGGGTGCCGGCGTCCCCCTGCACCGGGAAAGTGCCGGGCTGTGCCGCCAGCCACTGGACAACATGTCCGTCGCCGACATCGAGAAACTCCTGCAGGCCGCTGCTGCTTACAGAGCAGGCAACAAACGCAAGCTTTTCTGCTGCAAGGCCGAGGTCATGGGGGAAAGCCAGGCATGGTTCGAAGCAATGGCGGAAACGCTTGGCTACAAAATCAACAAACTGCCCATGCAGCTGCTGGCTCGGCGCGCGCCACTGCGCAAGATTCGCTCAGACGCAGAGAGCATACTGGCAGGCACGGCTGGTTTTCTGCTCCCGGTGCTGCCGGAGAAGGCTGACAGCGAGGCCAGGCTCTACCACCGCCGGGTATGGGATGCCTGGTGGCCGCGGCAGGAAGAGTTTGCACTGAGCCATTCGCGCAGCCTGCCCTGGCAATATGCCCCCATACGCCCAGCAAACCACCCGCAACGCCGCGTAGCCGCACTGGCGCTCATCGCGACCCATTGGCGGGCTATCGAGCCACACCTGAATGCCGCCGGGGCAAAACGACTCACGCAGGCACTCACCTCCCTGCACCACCCCTTCTGGAGCCATCGCTGGACCCTCTCCGCACCGCCCATGAAAAGTGAGGTAGCGCTCATAGGCAGCGAGCGTGTCAAAGATTTTCTGGCAAACCACCTTTATGTGCAGGATGAAAGCCACCCGGCCTGGCAAACCTACCTGCAGCTGAAAAACAACAGCATTCCCCACCGCGTGCAACTGACAGCCGGCTATCTTTTCGGCCAAAGGGAAGACGTACAGCCGCTCCTCAAGCACCTCTATGTACAGCAGGCGCTGCTGCAAATCGACGCAGACTTCTGCGTCCGGCACAGCTGCGACACCTGCCTCTTCCCGGAGCAGCTCTGCTGCTGGCGCAGCATGTGACTCACGGCGTTATCTCCACCCGACTTCCATAGGGTAGCGCGCGGAACAAGGGCTCACAGGCTACCTGCGGCAAGCGTATGCAGCCATGCGAGGCCGGGTTGCGATAGACATCCCCCACATGCATGCCGATGCCGCTCCAGGTCAGCCGCATGAAATAGGGCATGGGACAATCGTAAAGATTGGAGCGATGTTCAACCTGCTTTTCTATGATTCGAAAGCGCCCCGCAGGTGTACTCTTAGCCCCGCGACCGGTACAGACCGGAAAATCCATGGCCACCTCACCATCCACCAGGTACAGCCCTCTCTGCTGAGCCAGCAGAATACGCACCAGCTTACTGCCATCTTTCTGCATGAGGAGGGGATTCATCCATACACTGTGCGTCAGCGGATAAGACGGCTGCAGCACAAAATCCTCATGCTTATGCGGCAAATCCTCCGCCACTTGCTGCAACTTATAGCCGGTGAGCACACCGGCCGGCGCAGATGCCACATAATGCACGGCAAAATCCGCCATACCAACCACCGGCGGAGTAGCGGCATAGCTGCTGTGAACCACGGCCGGCATCTGCTGTCGGCAGGACACCGGCAAACAAAGAAGCAAGGGCAAAAGGGCTGCTCTCATGCAGCCATTTTACCCTTGCTCCATTTCCTGTACAAGGAGTTATATTAATTGTTCCGTCACTGCGCTGTTACCCGTGTATTCGGAGAAAGACCATAGACCTGCGGCTCATACATGAGCTGAGCCTGGGCCGGCGGCGCTGTAGCCGTGCCGGCGCGTTTCACTCTGGCATAGTAGGTCATGTTGAGGAGGTCGCGGCCTTCCCAGCGGGTGCAGAAGCCGCGCACGCGATCTGCCAGGTACTCATGGTGGTCTATACAATCACTGGCCGAACAGGGTTCCAGCCCCGCCGCCTGCGAGGGAATCTCGGGATTGATGGCTTCCATACACGCTGGCAGATAGTCCTCCAGCACAAAATACTCCAACTCGTCTGCCGCCTTGGCACAGGTAAGCGTCACGCGCACCACATCCCCCACCTTCAGCACCTCCGGGGCCTTGCGCCACACGCCATCTTCCCCCTTCGTCTCGTAAAGGCGGGTCACCTGCAAGCCCTTTTCCGTGACACCGGCGAAGTCTGTCTTATCCGGCTGAGCCTTGGCTCGCACCAAAGCATACACCGTACCGGAAGAGGATGAAAGGGTGGTGGGCAGCTCGCCCGGGCGGATTCCCTGCGGCAAAGCCACTTCCACGGGAGAGTTCCCCAGCTCCAGGCTTTCCCCCTGCACGACCGCCGTGGCAGCAGCATGACTGAGCTTGCGCTTGCGCAGGTAATCATGCAAGGCCAACACCAGCATGGCAGAGTGGTGCGTCGTGGCATGGCGATAATCTTGCCCTACGGTGCGCAACCAGGTGCGGAAGGCGGCATCCGCATTTCCATCCCCCTGCAGGGCCAGCAGGAAACGCACATTTGCACCGTGCACACCGGGTCGCCACCACGGCTTATCTTCGTCGCGGTGCAGCAGCGCATCCTCCTTCTGCAGACGCTTACGCAGGGTGCGTGTGTGGCCGAGCGCACGTGCGGCCATAATATCGGAGTCCAGCCAGAATTTATCGTCATCCACATCATCCACGAAATCCAGCAGGCGCTTCATCTTGTCCTGCGGCACCTCGAAGCCGCGCTCCTGAGCCACGGTAAAGGCCAGGGCCGCATACGCGCTGGCCCAGCCGCACCCATGTCCCTCTTTCTTCCAGTATCCCAGCCCGCCATCCTCACACTGTCGGGCAAAGAGCGCGTTGATTTCTCGAGCCACCACCTCGCGCACCTTCTCGCGGGAGGTCGCTGCCATCTGCGGGCAGAAGGGAGCCAGCTCATCGTACAACAGCCAGGGCAACAGAGCCGAAGCCCGCTGCTCGGTACAGCCATATGGATACTCCAGCAGGAAATCCAGAGCCCCGCTCAAGTGCAGCAAGGGACTGGAAGAAAGCAGAAGCTGCACCTCTGCCCGACCGGCCTGCGCCACCTCCGGCGCAAACAGCGAGGCGAGTTTCAGCGCGTCCTCACCGGCAGGCAGCACAGGGTGGTGCACCTCCTTCAGCACCGGGGCGGGGAAGCGCACCTTGCAGCTCCCCTGCACTGCATCCGTGCCGGGTTTGCCGACAGCCTGCCAGGTGAGGGTGCATTCTCCCTCCTGCGTGGGAGCCACCTCAAAATACAGCGTACCGCTTCCACCGGCGGGCAGCTCAATCTGCTGCGGAGTGTCGCAGCCGCTCATCGTCACCGTCCAGGTACCGGCTTCATCGGTCGCGTTCGTAATGGAAAGAGGCAGGCTCAGGCTATCTCCCGTGCTCATAAAGAGCGGCATACCCGGGCTTATCATGACAGGCAGATTCACCACAAAATCCGCTTTCGCCACACCGAAGCGCTTCCCGCTGCGATCTGCCGCCACAGCAAAGACGCGGTAGGTTGTCAGCGTATCCGGCAGCTCCGCTTCCACACTGAAACGCCCCTCTGCATCTGTGCGCACAGCCCCCTGCCACACGGCTACCGGGGCAAAGTTCTGCCGCAGGCGGATTTCTTCGTGAGTCGCAGAGATGTCAGCCATGCAGGGTGTCACCACCGGAGCCGGCTCAGCCATAGCAGCACACGGTACGTCATCATCCTCCTCACTCAGCAGCCAGGGCGGCATTTCGTCATCCTCCACCGAGTCATACATCGAGGAATACGTTGTTGAGTCGGAGCCGCTGCGAAGCCCCGCGGTCATCACCCCTTTAACACTCTTCGTGGAAGGCAGATGCGCCATACTGCTCATATACCAGCTCTCCCCATGGAGGGGCTCACCTATCCACACCGCAGTCATGCTGCCTCTGCGGGATGATGATTTCTCCTGCCACGGCCGCAGCACACTCAAGGTATGGGATATCGCCGTGTAAAAATATTCCTCCGGTCGGGGCGTATCGTAGCGACGCACAGAGAGCATACCGGAATCCACCGCGTAAAGCGTCACCTCCGCTGCCGCCGGAGCAGCATCGCTGAGCACCTGACCGCTGAGCTTCAGCTTCTGCCCCGGGCGAATCGGAGTCGGGGGAGTATCCAGAAGCACGCTTAATCTGTGTTTGGGAGAGGATACGAAACAGACGGTTGAGCCGCATTCTACACGGGTTTCGTTGTTTCGGCACAGAACAAGAGAGAAGCTCAAGTTGCCGGATTCATGCTCTTTGAGCGGAATGGTGAGCACCTGCTCACCCTGCTGCACCGCATGCTGCACATGCCGATACTGCGTTCCAAGGCCTATAAAAACATGAGCCATGCCCCTGCCGGGAGACACAAAGCGCAGCGTCACCTCCTGATCCCCGGGCTCGGCCTTCGGCTGCAACTCCTTCTCGGAGCTACGGTAAGACTCAGCCTCGCAGCTGAGCGTCTCCTCCCGCCCGGCAGCATCGCGACCGGAAATGGTGTAGTGGAAATCGCCCTCCGACTCTGCATCCGGACACAGGCCGGGAGGCAAGGGCAGCCCCTCCCGACAATCTGCCGGCACCACGAGAGAAGCCTCGGCCACGGTGCACTCCACTTTCTGCATACGCGAGAACGTGGCGCGCGAATTCTGCGGACGGAATTCGGACTTCCACAAGCGCACGGTAACCCGCTGTTCGCGCGCAAGCGGAACTTCAGTTCGGGTATCGGTAAGGTAGAGGCGAGAGTCCTCGCAGCGTACGCGGAAATCCGCGGGGCTGAAACTCAACATCTGCTTGGGCAGCACGACGTACTCCTCGCGGTCATTGCATACGCTCCCTTCCACCTCCAGGATTTCCTCGGCCATCCACTCCGGTTTCATGGGCAGCTCCAACACGGCACTGCCTGCAGCATCCGTTACGAGGCTGTGAATATCTTCATCTACTTTCAGCTCCACTTTCGCGTTGGCCAGAGCTACGCCACTGTAGTCATCTGCCTGCACGCGCAGGGTAAGTTTTGTAGGCGCTATTTTCTCCAGCTCAGCGCTGAGAGTCGCCTCAAAAGCATCCCGCCGGAACACCTCACAGGGCACCTCCAGTTCCTTTCTCCGGCTCCCCCACTCGACACGCAGGGTGTAGTCTCCGGTCACATCCTCCTCCCCATCCGGCAGCTGCACATCTGCGGAGAAATTACCGAAATCGCTGAGGCTGAGTTCTTGTTCACTTATTTTGCTGTAATCCGGACTCAGCACAGAAAGGCGCAGTTTCTTTTCTCCGGGCAGAGAGAGTGTATTAGCTTTCACATGACGCAGCATCCCGCGCAGATGCACTGTGTCCCCGGGGCGGTATATGGGGCGGTCAGCAAACAGGTAGCACTGCTCCTCCTTTTCCTTTTCGCCGATGTCCTCGTAGGAGTATGAAGGCCGCCTCATGCGGGTAATGGCCATATCCTGCCCATGCTGCACAATGATATTCTGCCCAACGGGCTTCATATAAGCCACACCACGCGGGAGCTGTGTTTTCTTCTCATCCCATTGTTTCGTCTCATCATTCCACAGCTGCTGCGTCAGCCGGCAGGCAGAGAGCACTGAGCCATCCGAAAAGCGTGTTGCGAGGAGACCGGAATCGGTACAGATGAGATTGACATCCGTCACCAGCACCGGGATATCTACCTCGTAGTTCAGCGTATCGACCTCCGCACCATTCTGCACCAGTGCCTTTTTCACCAATGCTTCAGGCTGCGTGCAAAGAGTCAGGATGTAGAGGCCGGGTTGAAGACGCTTCCCCGCCAGAGCATCCAGCTCCACCACCAGCTCGGAGCTTTGGTAGAGGCCATGCTGTTTCAGCTCATAACGTCGAGAGGGGAAACTCTGCGAGCCTTCGAGGCGGCGCTCCCTCTCTTTGCGGGCTTTGGCCAACTCCCGAAGAGCGCTGTTCTTCCATTTTTTCTCCCAGCTCACATTATCGCTGAGGTCGTGGCGCGAGCGTTCTTTCTCGACACGATAATCGTAATCTAAGTATCGATAGCTGCGAGAATCATAAGGTGTGGCAAAAAAGGTATCCACCACATGCTCATGAGCCACGCGCCGCAACGTCGCATCCACGACCGCCAGATTGGTGACAGGCAGGCGCAGCTTGTGCTCGCCGTGCAGGGGCAGAATGGTCGTTTTTGAGCTTCCCGGCTGCAACTCAGGCCAGGCCGGATTCAGGGCTATGCGATGCAGATGCGGGCTGTGGGTGGTGGCCCCATTCGCCGAGCCGGTACCCTGCGGCACGGTCACATCCACCATGCAGGCAAGATGTCCGCTGACACTCAGGCGCATCCCCTCTGCCAGCTCTCCGGCAGTGTAGATAAGCTCACCTGTTTTCTCTTCCCGGAAAGAATTTCCTACAGGCGCAGAGGCAATAGGCTCCACATAACGGAAATTAACCCACTTACCATCCGGTAAAGAGAGGCGGCGATTGCGACCATCTGCCGAGGAGCTCACAGTACCCTGCCCATCCACACTGAAATTCAGGCGCGAGAAAAGCTGTGGCAGCTCTTCCTTCCGCAGGGGCTGGCTGAAATAAAGCTGCAGCACCACTTCTTTGCTGCCCGGCTTCAGTTCCTGAGCCGACAATCCGCTGTGCAGCTCATAACGGGGAGAAAAGGCACACACCTCCGTGTCATCCGCGAACACCTCGCCGCCGATGCAGACCAATGCCCAGGTCTCATCCTCCGGCAGCTTCTCCGCCGGGCGCACCAGCACATGCCCCGGCAGAAGGGCACCGGGCTTCAGATTTTTCCATACCTTTTCCCCCAGAGAATCCAGCAGCCTCACCGTGGAATGCATCATGCCGACGCCCACCCGCGCGGGCTCTACGGTGGCAGCCACCCTTCGGCCATAATAACGCTTACCGCTCCAGAAACGATACTTGACGCGCCGGAACTCAAAGCGAGCGCCGCTGCTCGGAGACAGATTGCGTGCTTCCTGCGTGGTTTGCCCGCCGGGCCCCACCAACACAGCCGCGCCACGGGCATCGGTAAGATCCGTTCCACTGGGTTTGTCCTGTTCACAGCGGAATTCCAGCTCTCGCGGGGTGATAGAGGCACCGCTCAGATAATTTACATCCTTATTGAAAATAAGCTTGTAAGAAGTTTTATAACTCGTTCCTACCGGGAAATGCAGCTTCAGGCGGTCCTGGTCCTCCCACTCAGCCTGTGGCACGTATCGGGCATCTCCCTCAATGCGGAAAAGATTCACACCTCTATCCTCCGGGGAGGCATCATCATCCGCCTGAGCCACGCTTCTGCTCACCACCGGTTCAGGGAAAAGGACGGTTGTGGAGGGATTACTGTTGATGACAGTAATCTCCTTCACCATTGCTGCGGCACTCCCGCAGAAACAACCTAAAATGATGGCAACAATCTTTTTCATAGTCCTCGTACGCACTATTCTATACTATCAGGGCGCACGAGACGAGCAAATTTGTTCACTAAAACCGTAAAATTTCTTTATTTTTGCGATACCGGGCTTGCCAGTGTCCTATCTTAGTGCTATGATATGAACCATGAAGACGTTTTTTGCCATGCTTGCCTGTAGTGCCGCGCTGGTGGCTCCGGCCACAGCCGCGGAGGGGTGGATGACCGACTTTCCTGCCGCGCAGAAAAAAGCGCAGGCCGAGAACAAGCTGGTGCTGGTGGATTTCACCGGGTCGGATTGGTGCCGCCCCTGTGTAGAGCTGCAACGCAATGTATTGGATACGCCCGCGTTCCGGCAATACACCGCGGATAAGTTTGTGCTGATGCAGGCAGACCTTCCCCGGAGAGCCATAGACGGCAAGCTGCGCGAGGCAAACGAAGCTCTGGCCGCACGCTACAATGTGGCATCTTACCCTACCATTCTGGTAGTGACGCCGGAGGGCAAAATCGTGGGCGGCTTTGAAGGCAGCGTGGAGAGCGTGAAAGCCGCTATCTTCCCCTTGGAACATGCGCGCGAAGCAGCTCGCAGCTTCAGCAAAGCCGAAAAACTGAGCGGCGAAAAGAAAGCGCAGCTGCTCATGAGCGTATACCGCCATTTCCCCTCCAGCAAGGGATTTTCCGTGCCGCAGGCTGCCCTGCGGGCTGAGATATTGCAGGCCGACCCCCATAATACCACCGGCATAGCAGAAGAGGCCGCAGCTATCGAACAGGCCGCCATTTTCCTCGAACAACGCAGCCAATTCGCCATCAATGACCCGGCTATGGGCAAACTCCTGGAGCAGCAACTGCGTGAAGCATTGCCGCCCAACAGAACCGGCGTCATGATGGAGCGCTGCCAGTATGCAATGGCTACCGCCGAGAGCGTGGAGGATATCCATGAAACGCGCCGCATGTTCGAAGAGCTTATCCCCCTGCTCCCGGCCGACGAAGCCGCCGAGATTCGCCACTACGTGGACACCTATTTTGCAGATGAGGCCGCACTGCTGCAGATGCTTAAGGCCGGTCGCCCCAGGTGAAAGCAGAGAAGGCGGATTCCCAACGCATGCTGCCGCCGCGGCCACATGACGCACGGCAGCGCAGCTTGTTGGAATTTCCCGCTTGTCTTCTGAGTACGCGTGTGCTAGCTTAAAGCCGATATGAAACTCCGGTATCTTACAGTTGCCCTGCTTTCCCTGCCCCTTCTGCAGCCTGTGCAGGTGTTTGCCGCAGCTCCGGCTCAGACCAGGACCATCAGAGCAGAAGACCTCAAGCAAATCATTACGAAGGGAACAACTGAGCAGCTGGCGAAACTGCTGCAGCACGGCATCTCCCCGGATACCCGTCTGGGCGATGGCATGCCCTTGCTTGTCATGGCGGCCTACAGCGGACGCCTGGAAATGGTGCACACGCTGCTTCTGCACGGCGCAAAACCGGATGCAGCCCAGCCGCCCGGCATCACTGCATTGTCCGTAGCGGCTGCTACCAACAACGCGCACATGCTGGATTTGCTGCTGCAACACGGGGCGGACAAAAACTTCCGCGCCGAGCAGGGAGACAGCGTGCTCATGCTGGCCTGCTCCCAGAACGCCATGGATACCATACAACTGCTGCTGGCACACAAGGCTGATCCGAATACGGCGGATGTAAACGGAGTCACCCCGCTCATCTACAGTGTTGCACGCTGTGCCGAGCCTGCTGTGGTGAGCCGCATGCTGCTGGAACACGGTGCTGACCCCAATGCCCGCATGAACGATGGCACCACAGCGCTTATCGCCGCAGCACTGCGCAACAATGTGGAGTGCACCAGGTTGCTGCTGCAATACGGTGCCGATATCTCCGCCCGCGATGCAGAAGGTTACAACGCCCGCGAGCTTGCCAAAAATCCCGAGATTCTCTCATTGCTGGACAACGCAGGCAAATGACGCCGGCAGATATAGCAGCCGCTCTGCACCGACTCTCGGAACCCGGATACAGGGCCTTTGCGGCCTCACTCATACCCGGTGAAACAGATTTGCTTGGTGTGCGCCTGCCACAGCTGCGTAAACTGGCAAAAAATGCGGCACGCTGCAACTGGCAGGAACTTTTTACAGCCCTGCAAGGAGAGCATGTGATGGAGGCAGTCATGCTGCGCGGTATGTTGCCGGGCTATGCACCGCATGCCAGCCTCGGGGAGCGACTGGAAGCGCTGGCTGAGTTTGTGCCAAGCATACGCAACTGGAGCATATGCGACTCCTGCTGTGCTACTTATCGTTTCGCGCGGCAACACAGGGAAGAAGTTCTGGACTTTCTGCGTCCCTACCTGAGTTCACCGCTAGAATACGAGGCACGATTCGGCGTTGTGATGCTGCTGAACCACTACACGGCAGAGCCGGATTGGGCGGAACAGGTTGCCGAACTGCTGCCGCAGGTCAATTCCCCCGCCCATTATGCGCGCATGGCAGTGGCCTGGTGTGCCTGCGAGCTGCACCTGCGATACCCTGCCGCTGCCGCCTGTTGTCTCCCGAGACTCAGCCCGGAAGTGCAAGCTCTCACACAACGTAAAATACGCGAATCCCGCCGTTCGTAACAAACGCGGAAGCCCACGGGAGTATCCAACATTCCTTTTTCAAAATTTGCCGTCTGCAAGATTCCGTTTTGCCTTGACATCCCCCCGTAAAATGCTATGATACGGGCATGGAACAAGAATACTCTCAGCAGATTCAGCTTACGCAGGAGCAGTATGCCGCTCTTGCCAAGGCTTACCTCAATAAAGTTTACTCCTGGATGGCCGGCTCCATGCTTCTGACTGCCGGTACAGCTATATACGCTATGGGCTCAGACAAAATGCTCACCTGGAGCGTGAGCAACTTCATCTGGCTCGCGCTGGGTACGCTGGCCTGCATCCTTGTCATGTGCTTCGCCCGCCGCTCCCTTACAGCCGGTGCTCTGGGGCTGATTTTCATCGCCTTCTCCGTGCTGGAGGGCCTGCTCATCGGGCCGGTGCTTTCCATGTACACCACGCAGTCTCTGGGACTCACCTTTGCCTGCACCGCCGGTATGTTCGGTGCCATGGCGCTGTACGGCGCGGTAACGAAGCGCAACCTCAGCGGCCTGGGGCGCACACTGATGATGCTGCTTTTCGGCCTCATCATCGCCGGTATTGCCAACATCTTCTTCGGCAGCAGCATGGCAGACCTCATCATTTCCGGTGCAGGTGTTGTCATCTTCGCCCTGTTCACGGCCTATGACACCCAGCGCATTCTGGCCGAGGGTGCCTGGCTTACGGATGAGTCCGAGCGTGCAAAAGGTGCTATCCTGGGTGCCGTGAGTCTGTACCTGGATTTCCTGAACCTCTTCCTCTACCTGCTCCGCTTCCTCGGAAACCGCGAGTAACACGGACATGGATATTCTGCAGAAAGCCGCAGATGCGGCAGTTCGGGTGGCAGAGTCCATCCTGAATCCCCTTGGCTACACATTCTCCCTGGAAACCTCCCCCACCGAGGGGGAGGAAAACGGGGTAACCCTCATGATTACCAGCCCGGATGCCCGCTTCCTCATCGGCGATGAAGGGGACAAGCTGGACGACCTGCAATACCTGGTAAACCGCCTTGTGCAGGCAGATTGGGAGGACGCGCCTCGCATCCGCGTAGACTGCGACCACTACAGGGAGCGTGCAGAGTCCAAGCTACTGCGACGCGCCCGAAGCCGCGCAGAGCGAGTGCTTCAGACCGGCAAGCCCCTGCTCATGGAGCGCCTGAATGCCTACCAGCGCCGCCTCGTACACAATGAACTGGCAAAGATGGAAGGCATCCGCACTGAGTCGGAAGACACAGATTCCCGCTTCAAGCGCATCACCATCAGCCGCGCCTGAGCCGCATGAGCCGAGCCCTCAGAAAATTCTTTCTTGCCGCAGCCGGTGCGCTCTGTGCATCCGCCGCAGCTGAGACCTACACTGTCTACCTGCCGGAGGGCGCAGACAGCCCTGAGCTGCGTAAGCTAGTGGAAAAACTCCTGCCCTCCACCCCGGAAGCTCCGGCAGCCTGCAGCTACGTTGAGCTCAAACACGCCTGCGACAACGCGGCAGATGCCGAGATTCAGGCTCAGGCGCTGGAAGCAGGTGTTACCCACCTGCCCTGCCTTGTAGTGGCAGATGAAGCGGGACCCTATGCCGCCCTGCTGCTGCGGGGGCTCACCCCCAAAGCTGTGGAAGATTCCGTAGAGTTGGCCATTCGCAGCGACAGGCAGCAGCAAGCAGAAGCCCGTCAACACGAAGCCAGGCTCTACAGATTCTTTGCCCGCTGCGCCTACGAATGCAGCGAGGAAATACTGCCCGAACTGGTACAGGAGTGCCGCATGCTCATGGAGCATGAACTCTGTACCCGCGAGCAGCAGCAACTCCTGGGCCTGCGTGGCCTCTACCCGCTGCTCATGCAGCAGTACAGCCTTGCACACAAAGGCGCACACACACCGGCCTCGGAAGCTAAACTGCTGGAGGCCATAGCCGCGCTGGAAGCGGCCCGCGACCTCAACCCCAATTCTGCGCTGGGTAAAAAGGCGCACGATGAACGCCACCGCCTGCGTATGGCGCGCCGCGAAGCCCGCAAATACGAATAAGTAAAAAGCCCGGCCACCGCGCCGGGTTCTTTTTTTTGCCCAGCCCTCCGATACATCGGGCATACCAGCTTCCCCTTGGGTAGCATATTCCTCTCGTTAACGGATAAAAGATTACCGCCACCCTGCGCGAGGCAAGGTGGCGGTAAAAGGAATCAACTGCTTAAGCAGCGGGAGCTTTAGTTGAACTTGGCGATGAGAGCCTGACGCTGAGCCTCGAGCTCGGCGGGCAGCTTGTCACCAACCATGTTGAACAGCTCGGTCTGAGACTCGAGCTCAGCCTTCCACTCGGACTCGGAAAGAGTCATGTTGGTGTTGAAGGCAGCCTCGTCGTAACCCTCGAGACCCTCGGTGTCGAGCTCGGAGTAGGCGGGGGAGATACCCAGAGCGGTCTCCACACCGTCCACCTCGCCACGGCAGCGGCGAAGCACCCAGTCCAGAACGCGCATGTTGTCGCCGAAGCCGGGCCATACGAAGTTGCCCTCGGCATCCTTGCGGAACCAGTTCACGTTGAAGATCTTGGGAAGCTTGCAAGCGCAGGTCTTGGTGCCCATGTCGAGCCAGTGCTGCCAGTAGTCACCCACGTTGTAGCCGATGAAGGGCTTCATAGCCATCGGGTCGCGGCGAACCTGACCAATCTGGCCGAAGGCAGCGGCGGTCATCTCGGAGCCCATGGTAGCGCCCACGTATACGCCGTGGTTCCAATCCTTGGACTGGAATACGAGCGGCATGGTGGTGGCGCGACGGCCGCCGAAGAGGAATGCGCTGATGGAAACACCCTCGGGGTTGTAGTACTCGGGGTCGAGCGTGGGGCACTGAGAAGCGGGAGCGGTGAAGCGGCTGTTCGGGTGAGCGCACTTGCGGCCGCAGTCGGGCGTCCAGTCGTTACCCTGCCAGTCGATGGCGTGGGCGGGAGCCTCGCCGTCCATACCTTCCCACCATACATCGCCGTCGTCGGTCAGACCAACGTTGGTGAAGATGATGTTCTCCTTGATGGTGTCCATGGCGATGGGGTTGGACTTGTAGGAAGTACCGGGAGCCACACCGAAGTAACCGTTCTCGGGGTTGATAGCGTGGAAGGTACCGTCCTCGTGGGGCCAGATCCAGGCGATGTCGTCGCCGATGATGCTGGTCTTCCAGCCCTTGGCAGCCAGTGCGGGCGGGGGCACAACCATGGCCAGGTTGGTCTTACCGCAGGCAGAGGGGAATGCGCCGGTCACATAGGACTTGCGGCCCTGGGGATCGGTGATGCCGAGGATGAGCATGTGCTCAGCCATCCAGCCGTTCTTCTTGGCGATGCCGGTAGCGATACGCAGAGCAAGGCACTTCTTGCCGAGTAGAGCGTTACCACCGTAACCGGAACCGTAGGAGATGATCTCGCCGGTCTCGGGGAAGTGGCAGATGTACTTCTCCTCGTTGTTGCAGGGCCAGGTTACGTCCTCCTGACCGGGCTCGAGGGGAGCACCCACGGTGTGCAGGCAGGGCACGAAGTCGCCGTAGCCGTCACGCTTGGGGTTACCACCGCCGTTCACCTCGTCCTCAAGACGCTTAAGAACCTTCTCACCCATGATGGTCATGATGCGCATGTTGGTCACCACGTAGGCGGAGTCGGTAATCTCGATACCGATCTTGGCCAGGGGGGAATCCAGCGGGCCCATGCAGAAGGGAATGACGTACATGGTACGGCCCTTCATGGAACCATCGAGGTAGGGGTTAAGGATAGCACGCATCTCTGCGGGGGACTTCCAGTTGTTGGTGGGACCTGCGTCCTCCTGCTTCTCGGAGCAGATGAACGTACGCTCCTCAACACGGGCTACGTCGGAAGGAGTAGAACGAGCCAGGAAGCAGCCGGGGCGCTTCTCGGGGTTCAGGCGAATGTAGGTGCCTTTTTCTACCAGCATGTCGCACAGCTGGGTGTTCTCTTCCTCGGAACCGTCGCACCAGTAGACGGAATCGGGTTTGCAGAGCTGGCGGATCTGCTCCACCCACTCGGCAGCCTTCTTGTGAGTTGTACCAGTAATTTTCATGGTGCCCATAAAATAGCATGTTACGAACAAACTTGCAACAGAATTTTTCGCTTTTTCCGCCATGTGCTCATTTTTCGCGGAAGGAAGCCTCAAAAGTCCCCCGCAAAACGCATTTTTGCAGGCTGCCGAAACACGGATTAGCCGAACTTGCTTGACAAAGTTAAACATTTAGGGCAGAATATCTGCGTAATGGGCAGCAAATTTTCAGACAACAGGCGCAGACGCGCTGCAAAACTGGCTTCTACTCTCCTTGCCGTGGGTGCTGTGTACAGCACGGGCGCACAAAGTGTGGTTCCTCTTCCCTCGGAAGCATTCGGCAATTCCGCCCCGGAAAGCAACCCCATTATCGACCTGACGGATCGCATGATTGCCGTCTCCGGGGAATCTGTTGTGCCGGAGATTCCCGAGACCATGACCATCGAGAACACCGGCGGTGAGGTGGCGTATGACAATGAAAAGCGCACGCTCACCTACAAGAACACGACCGGCAACGTAAAACTCCTCACCGACAGTGGCCTGGATATCACAGCCAAGGGTATCACCGTAGACCTGGAGAAGAAAAAAGCCATTCTCGAAGGGCCGCTCACCGTCTACCAGGGAGAGAGCCTTACCCGCGCCGCGCGAGGCGAATACGACTGGGAGAAGGAGCACCTGGACATCTATGAGACACGCGCTAAAGTGACAGGCATCCTGGTACGAGGTTCGCGTGTCGAATACGCCAAGGACCAGGAAAACAAGAACTACGTTAAAATTCACGACGCTTACGTATCCACGGACGATGCCAAGCAGCCGGATACCTGGGTAGGCGCAGGCGAGCTGACCGTGTACCCCGGGGATTACGGGCGCATCACCCGATTGAGCATAGCCAGCGGCGATTACGATATTCCGGTTCCCGTGCTGGGCTGGTTCAGCTTCTCCCACTCTCTGAATCCCAAGGAAGGCTACCTGCCGAACCTGGGTTCCAAGTCCGCATGGGGCTCCTACCTGTGCAACAGCTACGGTTTCCTGCTTGGCAACAGACGAGTGGAAAGTGGCATGCCTGTAGCAGACTACGTGCTGACTACCAGATTCGACTACCGTACCAGACGCGGGCTTGCCGGTGGTGCAGACCTGGAGTTCGTGGACATGCAGGAGAAGTACAAGGACATGAGAGGTCTGGAGGCGTATTACCTCTACGATGATGACCCCATGATCAATCCCACGGATCTGCCCCGCAACAAAACGCAGCACAACCGCTACAGAGTGGCCATGAGCGCCCTGTGGGAGCTGCCGTCCCCGGCAAACGACACGGCAGCGAAGTGGACATTCGGCACCAACCTCAACATCCTGAGCGATGAGTACGTGCTGCGAGACTTTTTCGAGGATATCAGCCGCGAGAATGACAAGCCGGATAACACTTTCCGCCTGGTGCGCACGGACCGCGACAGCCAGACCATGTTCCTGACCCGCGTGGCGCCGAATGATTACTATGTGACCGACCAGCGCGCCGAGCTCTCGTACTACCGCGTGCGCAGCGCCATCGGCCACACCGGCATCACCTACGAAACCCGCAACAGCGCGGGGGTCATCGAGCAGGAGGTTCCCACCACGGAACGCATGATGTACAGGGCTCGCCTGCAGGACATCCGCGATTCTGCGGAGCGCTCGTACTACGCCCGCCTCCTCAACACACAGCCGTACTTCCGCATCAACAGCACACACGAGTTCGCCAAGCACTTCAACGTGCTCCGCTTCCTGAACATCACACCCAAGGTGGGTGCCGGTTACACCGGTTACTATGGTGTGCACGAAGCCGGCGCGGACAACCGATTCCTGGGCTACATCGGTGTGGATGCCAACATCAAGCTCCACCGTAAGTACGAGAATTTCAATATTCCCTATCTGGGATACAAGGGACTGACACACGTTATCAAGCCTTACACCACGCTGTCTCACTGCAGCATCTCCTCCTCGGACCCGTCTGTGCCGCAGGTAGATGCATGGAACAAGAGCTTCGGCACCACGTCCGGCAACCCCATCGATCTGGACCTTCTGGGCTTCAGTGGGCTGGACAGTTGGGGCGACTGGAGCATCTGGCGCTTCGGTGTCTCCAATGTTCTGACAACCACGATTGACAGAGAGCGTCACGAGTTGCTGAACTGGAACGTCTTCATCGACTTCAACGCCAAGAATCCCGATACGGACAGCAAGTGCTCCAACCTGTACTCCATCCTCAGCTTCCACCCGTCGGAGCGTTTCACCTTCTACCTGGAGAGCCAGACGCCCACCATCGAAGGCGGGGATGACTTCTCCCTCTACGAAGTGGGTGCCAGCTTCCAGCCCTGCGCCTCGTTCGAATCCACCGTTTCCTACCGCAGCATCAAGAGCCACCCGATTCTCAACGACGAGGAGCAGGTGTACCTGCGCGCCAACCTGCGTATCAACGAGAAATACACTGTACGCGGCCAGTGGAGTTTCGATATCGCCCGCAATCGCGCCCCCATCCAGCAATACTCTGTGTACCGCAAATCCGGGTCCTGGTTCACAGGTGCCAGCCTGTTCCTGCGCGACAACGGCGGCAAACGCGAAACCGGCTTCGGTATCTCCTTCACCCTGGGTGAGACCGGCACCTCGCTTCCCATCAGCATGTTCTGATGCTCACCTTCCGGTAAATTTCTGCGGCAGGCTCACAAAGCCTGCCGTTTTTGCAAAAATAAAGTAAGTTCCCCTTCACACAACTCAGTACACCATGCAGACACTCCCCAGAACTGGTATCATCCAGAATGCCCCCCTCACAGCAGATTTCCCCAACAACCTGCGCCGCATTGTGCAGGGCTACCGGGAATGCCTGGATCACGGCGCAGAATTGGTTCTCGCTCCGGCCACAGCCCTGTGCGGCCCGGAGCCTCTGGGGCTGGCCGGTCGCCAATCCTTTCTGCGGCAGACTCAGGCGGCTCTGCATGCGCTCAGCCTGGAGCTGGGAGAAGTCCCGCTGATTCTGGGTGCTTACACAGATGTTTCCGATGTCGACAGTGATGAGGACGGTGCCGACGCTCCGGAAGCGGAGCTTGTGCCCTACCTTCTGAGCAACAACGAGGTATCCGAGCTGGGCGAGGACGAAGTGCTGGAACTCGGCAACACGCGTGTTCTCGTGGATATCAACAACACGTACACAGAAACGACGGAGGAGGCGGACCTTCTCATCCACCTGCGCACAGCTCCCTGGTATGCCGGAGCACCGACCGCAGACGAGGAAGAGGGTATCTGGGAAGCCGGACTCATGAACACCGTCGTCATCTCCGTGCGCCACACAGGCTGCACCGGCGGCAACATCTACGCCGGTGGTTCAGCCGCCTACTCCCCCGAAGGACACACTCTGGCGCGCCTCCCCCTCTTCGAAAGCTGCAATAAAGTGCTCAAACTCAGGGCCGCCACCCGAGCCAGAGCCCTGCCCACAGAGGCAGAGCAGCTCTGTGCCGCCATCGAATGCGGCATTCGCGACACCGTGCGCCACAACGGCTACAATGGCGTATGCATCAACGCCGCCGCTCCGAATGCCGACCTGCTGGCCGCTCTCTGCTGCGAGGCCATAGGCCGCAGCCATGTGACGCTTCTCTCTGCAAGCGATAACGAGAAGCCCCTGACTCTGCCCGGAGTTCGCAGCCACAAGCTCGACCTCGCCCCCCTTCTGCAACAGGCAGAGGCGCTTGTTCCGGCTGCAGCGGATGCTCTGCAAGCCAGGCTCACCGCTGCTGCGTACTTCAGCTATGCCGAGGCAGCGGGCCACATGTACCTCAGCACGCTGAACCGCCGCGAGCTCCTGCTGGGAGAATTCAGCCTGTATGGCGAAAGCTGCGGCCACTTTGCGCCGCTGGGCAACCTGTACGAAATGGACCTGTACATGCTCAAGACCCACCTGCGGGAGAAATACGCCGAGTTGTTCGGCACCCTGAGTGAGCCGCAGCAATCGGCTACGGACCGTATCCTGCACGAACTGGCCGACCGCAACATCAGCGCCACCGAGCTGCTGGAGGAACGCGTGTGCCCCTTCAGCGAGGACGAAGTGCGCCGCGTACAGCGCAAACTTATCGCCGCTGCGCTCAAAAACACCCAGTGCCCCACTGTTCTGCATGCAGACAGACTCACCGAGAGGGTCAGTCTGCCTGCATGCCACAGAATGAACGACTGAGACAAGGGCGGGTGGCATGGCCTCGTCCTCAGCACCGGCGGCATTCGCCCGGGGCCATCGCCAGGAACAACAGCGCCCAGCCGGAGAATATCATCTCCACGGCGATGATGGTGCCGATAAACCAGACCGAGGAATACGGCCAGTTCCACACCACCATGCCACCCAGCACGAGTGATACGAGCGCATTGAAGAAGCGCCACACACTCCCGTCCTGGCGGCGCAGGGTGAAGGCCACGATAAGCCGCAACACGCCGCCGGCCAGCAGCGCCACGCCGATAATCAGGGTCAGCAGCGTCATGGACGCCATAGGCTGCAGCAGGAGCATGGCACCCACTACCAGAAACAATATCGCGGAGAGCAGGCTCCACAGGCGGGAGCCCGCCCGCGTGAACACATGCACCAGGTGCATGAGCCCCACGACCACCAGCACGAATCCGCAGACCCACACCGCAGAAGCACCCAGCAGATAAGGGAAGCTCAGCATGGCAAAGCCCAGCATCAGCTCCAGCACCGCCAGAATAGCCGCCAGCCAGGGGCTGCCGATAACACGTCTCACAGGGGTATCAGTATTCATTGCGGCAAGCCCTTTCGAAGCGTTCATCCACCTTTTCCCAGTTCACCTGCTTCATGAAAGCGGCGACATAGCCCTTGCGGTCATTACTCCAGCTCAGGTAGTAAGCATGCTCCCACACATCGCAGACCAGCAGCGGCACAAAACCGGGCACCAGCACATCCTGGTGGTTCTGAATGCCTGTCACCAGCAGGCGGCGGCTCACCGGATCCACCCCCAGCACAGCCCAGCCGCTCCCCTGCACACCGGCGGCCACCGCGCAGAACAAGCGTTCAAACGCCATGTAGGAACCGAAGCTCTGCTCCAGAGCCTCAGCCAATGCCTCACCGGGGGCGCTCAGCGGCTCGGGGGTCAGATTCTCCCAATACAGGGTATGGAGAATGTGCCCGCCGAGGTTGAACGCCAGGTTCCGCGTTGCAGCCGGGGCCTGCGCGGGGCTGAGCTCACCTTCGTTGATAAGCCGCAGCGTATCCAGCGCGGCATTGGCTCCGGCCACATAGGCAGCATGGTGCCTTGCATGGTGCAGATACAGGGTTTCCGCACAAATAAGGGGCTCCAGTGCAGAATCCCTGTAGGGCAACGGCGGCAGCTCGTAGCGGTCATCCGCGTAAGCTGAGTTAAAACTCGTAGTATTCATACAGGGGCTTTGACACCCCGCAGCCGCCACCCCTTCAATATATGCTACGACGACCAATCCAGGGTGAGCACCGTCGTATTGTCCGCCCGAGCATCCCCCAACGCGATGCAGGCCTGCACCACACGCGTGGCAAGCGGCGGCTCCCCCCCCTCGCAGAACAGCTCGCCCAGAGAAGGCGGCGCCACAAAGGGCAGCAGGATATCATCCGCCCCATCGCTCGCCAGTACGAGGCGATCCCCGGGCAGCAGGGGAAACGGCGTCGAAGGAGCATCCACCAGCTTCATCTCCCCGCCGGTCAGCGCAGAGCTCAGGAAATGCCCCAGAGCAGCCGCAGATTCGTATGTCATGACTCCCTGCTTCACATATTCCATATACTCGCTGCGCAGCGAGTGGTCCGCATTCAGGCGCAACAAATGCTTATTTCTCCACACCAGCAGAGGCGAATCCCCCACACTGACCCACCACAGCACACCGCCGGAAACATAGGCCGCGGTCAAGGTAGTGCCTCCATACACCCCATTCGCACAAAACGCAAGCCGCACCGACTCATTCGCTGCATCCAGCGCAGCACGCAATCTCGTCGGCGTATCCCCCTCCCCGCTCACAAAATGTTCTGCAAACGCATCTGCCGCCACACGGGAGGCAATCTCCCCGCACTGGTGGCCGCCCATGCCATCGCATACCAGAAAAAGCACTCCCTCCGGCAGATAGCGCACAGCGTAGCTATCCTCCTGCTTTTCGCGTTTACCAATCCACTGGGAAATGCAGACTTTCATCATACATAGCAGACTAGCATATTCCAACTCTAACAGCAAGCTCTAATGCAACCGCCCTTATAGTATGACGCAACAAAAAATATAAGCTCGCCCATTTACGCCTTCTCTTCCACGCTTACAACTTGCCAACACGCTTTCTATATGTTACAATCTCCACGCAGCGAGCAAACAAATCTTTACTCTCATGGCACACGACACAGCATTCCTTGGAGCAGGTACCGTCCTCGGCCAGTACTGGACGAAGCGCAGATACTTCGACTATCTCATCAACAAGGACAACTTCCAGCTTACCTTCGGGCGCAGCTTCCGCATGATGGTGTACCTGGACAACGCCGTGGCCAACGGCCCCGAGAATGTTCGCAGCAACCCCGAGGCTGACACCCGCTCCACGAATTACCTCCTCAACCACCTCGCCGACATCAAGCCCGAGTTCACCATCTTCGTCACCACCTGCGACATGCTCGCCGAGGACGCAGACGAAAACACGCCCACGCTGGAAAGTTCCGAGGACCCTTACGTGCAGAACCGCATCCGCCTCTACAAAGAACTCAACCGCCAGTACGGGCGCGTGCTCAACGTCCACCTGCCCGAAATCGCCTCCCGGACCGACCGCGGATTCAGCAAGCTTATCGACACCCTGCTCAACCCGCCGGCATCCGGCAAGCTCGACCTCGCACCCCTGGAGCAGCACCAGCTCTACTTCTCCCAGCGTATCCTCGGCGATGTGGAGCGCTGCATCCCCCTCGGCATCCCCGCTATCATTCCGGCCATGCCGCCGCTCACCACTACGGAGATTGCAGAAGCCATCGCTCCGCAGCTGCTGGACCGCCTCCCCTCCTTCGACCCCGCGCAGCCCATGGGCTCCCGCCGCAAATCCATACATTCCTTCCAGTGGCTGGATCCGAAAGATGGCTACCTCGTAACCAAAGAAGACCAGCTCGAACTGCTGAAATTCTACTTTGCACCGGAGCTCCTCTGAGCTCTCCGCCGCCGCCTCGCGTAACAAATCGAGCACCCTCCCCCGTCAGCAAGCTCATGTTTTTCATGCTCCTGCACGAGAAAAAGCTTGACTGAATGCCCATACTCTGGTACGCTTGCGCGCGTTATGGCAAAAGTTCCCGTTATTCAGCTCCGCAAGGGTCACGCCGTGAATTACAACGGCGACATCTGTGTTGTGCGCGAAAGCCAGCTCAAGACCCCGCCCCGCATGGCCTCCTATGTTCAGATGACCATCCGCAGCATCGCCACCAAGAAGGACTACAACCTCCGCCTTACCTCCAACGACTTCCTGGAGGGCGTCATGCTCAGCCGCGAGGAAATGGAGTTCTCCTATGTGGACGGCATGGGCTACCACTTCCTTAACAACGAGACCTTCGAGGACGTTTGCGTTTCCGAGGATATCGTTGAGCCCGTCAAGGACTACCTCATCGAGGGCGAGAACTACATGCTCCTCTTCACGGATGAAATCGTTTGCTCCATCGAGCTTCCCGCCGCCATCACCATGGAAGTAGCCGAGGCTCCCGAGGGCGTGAAGGGCAACTCCGCCAACAACGTCTACAAGAGCGCCACCATGACCACCGGTCTTGTTGTTCAGGTGCCCCTTTTCATCTCCGCCGGCCAGCGCATCTCCGTGAAAACGGAAGATGGCTCCTACCTCGGCCGCGTCAACAACTGATTTTCCCCGCTGTTCCGACAGCGAACATCTTCCCCGCGCATCCTCCCCGATGCGCGGGATTTTTTGTATCCGCATAAGCCGAATTCACATCCGGACTCGCCAACAAAGAAGAAAATTGTTTTTCTCTCATTGTACTTGACTAAATCCTCCTTTGTCGGTACTGTAGGTGGTAAGCCATCCTTTACGGCAGAGCGCACAAGAGCGGACTGAAAGAAGACCGACGCGCCGTCTGTTGGCGGGATGGCCTGTTTATTTATTAGATTAGCCAATTCATTTTCCCCGTACTTGGATATACCAAATTCTTTTGCTCTACTTGTGACTCGATTTTATCAAGGGCGTCCAACGGATATGCAGAAAGTAGCACGCCCTCATCCGCATCAATCCGCACCCCCACAGGTGTATCAGCACCACCGGGATTAGCTACCATCGGCGGGTACAGCTTGCCATCCTTCAGGAAAAACACCTTGTTCCCATTTTTCGCCTCATCTGCATAATTTTGCTTGATATATTCACTAATCGGATTTACAATTTCCGTGCGAGTGAAATTCTTCGAGAACGGAGTCGGGTGAAACGCCCTACTGCTCGCCTTTTTTGTAATCTCGTTCAAGTAGATAGTCTTCTGCCGCGTCCCTCGCGGTGTCTCTTTTTTGTCGGCGATTGTCTCAGCTACCACATAAACAACGTCGCCGTACTCCTTTGTAAACACCAGCGAATACCCCTTTTTGGCGTTTATGAGTTCTACGGAGTCGTAATTCTCTACGATATCAGGAATCATCCGCAAATCATCATGCGTAAGATTCAGATGCCCATCCTCGATAAACGAATTAAGACAATGCTTAGAGTATGAATGCCACAAATCAGAAACACTCACAGAGTGACTTCCGTTCTCTAAATCAATTGTTCCGTTCTCTAAATCAATTGTTCCGTTCGATAAACTCAACACTTCATTACGCAGATTGTCAGCAACTCCTGCATACGGCACAGGCGTATTTGCGCCGGAATCATGAGGCATCCCACCCTGCTGCAATACATCGACAGCATCAAAAAAAGAATTAAACTCATTTCTCCTCTCTAATTCAGCGATAATATCTTGCTGCATCACACCGCTCAGCGCATAACTACTCCCACCCGCCAGCTCATCCAGCTTGGTGGGAACAGGGCTCTTGCCGTCCCATGCCTCGGCCTTGGCAGGAATCCCCAAACTCGGGTCCAGTCGCTCATACGCAGCATCCAGGTTAGCCAGGCGCTCAATCAGGTGGGTGGCATCCTTCGGAGTCTTCACCTTCACTCCCAGCTCCTTGCTCACATCACCCCACCTTGTCGCTCATAAAAGCGCTGCTCATCCGGTATATTCAAAAAGACCTCATACAGCAAACCTTGCTCCACCGCTGCTGCATCCATGTCGTCCATGTCCTCGAAATCATCCGCATCCAACCCGGTATACTCCTCGATGGCCTCCTCCGGAGAACTCGTGTAGAAAGCACCTTCCCCGTACAACGCCTGCCCCATCTTAAACTCGCGGATGCCTGCAGTCGGTGAGCCATGATACATCACCTTCGGCTTGCCGTTCTCGTCTACAACTTTGGAAACATTTTCAAAACAAGTCTTGCTCAAAGCCTTAACCCGTGCTACAATATCCTCGCTCGATAGGTTGGGTTCTTTAGCGTATTGCGCTTTGTCCCGAAGCTTACTATCGGGCCTTATTGTATCCATAAGTTCTGGATTATAAACCTTGGTATCATTAGTATCCTGTCCACCAAGGCTTCGCTTTGCTGTTATGAAGGCATAACACAATCCGTCATCATAAAGGAACGGACACACAAATCGCAGCAGCTCCAAATCTGCGGGCCCAGCGTCATCATTATACACTCCGCATAACGTGGCATGCTTAAGGATTCTGCTGCTTCAATTTATCAACGTCATCAACGGAAAGTTCACCCAACACAATATCAGACTGTATAAACTGCCTGTTCCTGGATTGCTCAATTTTATCAACTGCATCCAAGAACTCGCTTAAAGCAGGGGCTTGTTTCAAAGCGCTAATTACATCCTTCTGATAAACTTCGCTGTTCCGACAGCGAACTTCTTCCCCGCGCCGCCTCCCCGATGCGCGTTTTTTTGTATTCTTTCAGGTAACAATTCTCACGCACTCAGATAACAAGCAAAAAAAATCGCCCGCGAAAACGCGGACGATTGCTGACTAGCCCCGACGGGATAAAAATCTTTGATTATCTACACCTTATACAACATTCGCGCATTTTTCGCTCATTTTTGTATGACAAATTTTCCTGACTAAAAAACACCCCTCTCCACCGCCCATCGCCTAACCACGGCTAAACATCGCCCAAATTAGCCGATGGGCTCCGCACTTTGCACAGAAAGCTCCGCATCATGCGGAGCTTTCCTCATGCCCATTTATGCGCCACTCAACGCATAAATAGGCATAAACCATCCACCTCAATCGAAGTAGTGCTTCATATTCCGCCATACCCTCGCGCCGAAGTCAATCGGATTCATCAGAACTGCTGCGACCGTGCTCCAGTAGCCGACAGTGTTACCCATCCAGCCTGTACCTATAGCCATCGTGCGCGATATAGTGCTTGCCGCCCGAGTATACTCAGCAAGCGAATGAGCCTCGTCGTCGGTCAGGTAGCCGTAAATCTTACGCCACGCCTTAATGAAGCCCTGAACATCCAATAAGGCGCGCCCTACGCTCGCACGCGTCTTAGCTTTCTTCAACTCGTCGATACCCAGAGCCTCCCCCGTCATATTCAGCGCAAATGTTCCCGCCGCTTCCACCATCTCGCCCACACCGGGAATGCTGGCCAACGGCCCATAGATGGCAGACACAACATATTCCCACCATTTGCCCTTCTCGAACTCATCAGGGTCGCCTTGCAGGGCATCCAGCAGAGCGGAGATTGCGGCATTTGCCGCACCGTAAATAAGCCAGGCACGAACCGCTGCCTTGGTCTTTCCACCGCGCCACAGAGCTCGGCACATGGCAAACTTTGCCGTGTTTTCCGACAACATGTAGAAAACAGCCCTCACCAGCGGATTCCGGCTTTGCGAAACCTTACTCTTATTCAGCCACCCGATGGGCTGGCTCGACAAGTTTGCCACAATGGTAGTCTGCTCCCATGCAGCCTGCTCAGCCTCCTGCACGCTCGCCCCCTTCTCAATGGCGCGCGCGTAATACACATTCCACACCGGCACCAAGCTCATCGCCGTGCAGCTCGCGTCCACATACTCCATCGGAAGCATACTAGCCAACAGCAACCCCTCCGTCATGCTGGACGCAGTATCATTGGCTCGCATAGCCTGCCCGGCCATATTATTGGCCTTGCCCTGCCTGCGGTTCCGGATGAGCGTGCTGTTCATCATGCGTGTGAATGTCATTGGTGCTTCGGCATTTTTCATGCGAGAAAGCGAAGCTACCCATTCTGCTGCAGAGATGTCATGGGCACCCAGCAGACCATTGAATATCGCAGGCAACTGCCTCAACAGCGTCTGAATACGGAAGCCCAGAATAGCCACAGCACCGCTCCCGTACAGCCCGTTGATGACGTCCTGCGCCACGCCCATGTTCAGACAGTCCTGAACACCGCCTAGCTCCACGATGCGTATCCAGTCTTTCAGGTTCTCGTAGTCATCCTTACCCAGTGCAGACATCATCGCCCGGTCGAAGTCCGAGTCACGGGTCCACGCCTTAAAGTCTGCCACGATGTCCTGCGTAGCCATCCAGGTATCCGTCAGCGTCGTAGCCTGCAGGAACACCTGTAGGGCGTCCTTCGTCATGTCCAGCTCCAAGTTGTGGTCTACTCGCGGCTTCATCCACCCGTTGCCAGCCCCCGGTGTACCCGCCATACCAGCCAGCAGCTGCTCAGCCGGATTCTCCTTCATGCCGGTCACATTCCATCGCGCGGCAAAGTAGTTCTCCTCCCTCGGGAATGGTACACCGAAGGTAGCCTCATAAACACGAGCTATGCGCTCACCCTGCAACGCGAACAACTCACGCAGGCCGTATCCGAACTGCAACATGCCCTCGCCAATGAAGCGCTTCAGCCCTACAATAACCTCTGGCGTGTACCCTTGTGCCTCCATTCGTTCGGTGTACCGAGGCTGCTCATACATGAGAATGGCGTACAGAGCCTCGCCACGGCTCAGCTGCAAGTTCTCCTCGCGCTGCACACTGGCCACATAGCGGGTCTCCACCGTGCTCAGAACCTTGCCCTTCTCCTCCATAGCCGACAGCTTCTTCTCAAGCTCCTCGATGTCACGCTCAGTCAGCACCGTCTCAGCCTCCAGCCCACCGGCATCACGCCTCCGCTTCATCTCCGCCCGGCGTTCCTCCGGAGTCATTGCCAGCAACTCACGCAGCGCAGCCGTCTTAACGCTCACAGAGCGGTACCGCGGTCGGTTAAACGTCACCCCCGTCGGCAGCACCTCATGCATGAAATCCATGCTCTTTCTCCAGCTCTTGCCCAGAGTTGCTCGGCTCAGAGCCTCCAGCTTCACCCAGCGTTCAGCCTCCCACTTCTTTATAGCCTCACCAGCCTTGTTGGCCCGCATAGCAAGGTTATCTGCCAGTTTGTGCAACGGAAGATACCCACGCAGCCCGGTCAGCACAGCAGGCATACCGCTCAAGATGTCGGCTAGGTTTTTCAGCCTCTTGGTCGGCTTCACCGCACGCTTCCTGGCATTATACTCATTCTGGCCAACTTCGCCCACACCATCCACCACGCTGCGCACCATCGCGCGCCGCGCAGCACGCCTCTCCGCCTGCACATTATCCCACTCGAACCGGTGGAACCACACACGCTGGCGCAATGCCTCCAAAGCCTCCACAGCTTCCTCAGCCGTCATCGACGCCACGTCACCGAACTGGTCATAGAGCGTCAGCTCACTCTCCAGCTGCGCACGTCTATCATCGCTCAGCCCATCCTTCTCCAGCTCAGCCCGCAGAGCCGCCAGCTTCGCCTCAAGCTCCTCGGCATTCATCCCCATAGCCGAAGCCACGTCAGCGATGTCACGGTAAGCGTCCGCGCTCATCTTGCCACCCTTCAGCTTGCCGGTCTTCGGGTCCCTCTTCGGAGCCAACCTCTCGACAAGCTCCTTAATCTTCAGCACAGCTCTATCCTTAGCATGCTTGCGCAACTGCCCGGCCACCCTGTGCATGATAGCCTCCATAGCCTCCTGCAGCTGCATCTCGCCATACTCCTTGGCCAGTTCCTCCGCAGATGTCTGCCGGTCCAGCTCCAGCCCCTTCACAGCCACCACATCGTCAATGCCCTGGTTCAGCTTCAGCCATTCCTTGATGGTCTTGTTAGCCATGTCACGAGTCATCTTCAGGTCGCCGGTCGTGGCCAGCTCTGCCAGCACCTCCAACTTGTTCAGGTACGGATGCACACTGAAGCGATACCCCTGTGGCAAGTAAGCCACCGCAGCCTTCACCACCTGCACCATCGTTCCCATTGCAGCAATCGCATCCTCGCGCTCCGTGCGAGTCTTGCTGCCAAGATTCTTCATGCGCAGCAACGCCCCGCGCATCTCGCGCACAATCTGCTCGCTGAATGCCAGGTTCGCCCGGAAGCCCTGCCCGGCAGCAACCACCTCGCTGGCTAGAGCTTGCTCATCCAGGTTCACTATGGAGCTGGAAAAATCAGTATTGACATTCTGCAGATTTTCCTTTAATATGACCCCAGAGCCCGAGTGAAGCAAAGCGGTTGTCAGTAATTGGAGAATTGAGTCTCCTTCCGCACCTGCCCACATCAGGGCTCTTTCTGTATCCGCATATCTCAGATACCCCCCCCTCAGCAAAGCTTCATACTTATCCGTTTTATCTACGGAATATGCAGACTTCACATCCGTAATCACGGCATTTTTGTTATCTGCCTTTAATTCCAGCACCACCATTACATGCTTCATTGCGCCCTCATTGTTTAATGCCATTATGTCAGACACCACAATGAACCCTCCGTTCTTTGCCTTTGGGTCTTCAAATACAGCTATCGGGTCCCATAAAGCGTAGGGTAACTTTGCCACATCTTGCGGCAGCATGTGGTGTTTGTTCATCAGCTTTTTAATAACATCCTTATTAGCCAGCACGTTATCCATCCAAGGAGTAATGGCATTCAGCACTTCCGGGTATGAACATATCGTAAACGTGTTGTTTCCAGATTTGCGAGATACCCATACCGCTTTGTTATCCTTATTAAGCCGCTGCTCAAACGCATCCAGAATCTCGTGGTACAACGGCACATGCGCCACACTAAAGCTCACCAGAGCCTCGCCCGGGTACTCCAGCGTCTCGTTGAACGGCCTCGCCATACGCTCCGACATCGACCAATCGCGTCGCTCCTGCACATTGCGCGACTCAATCTCACCGGCCAAGCGCAGGTAAAGCTCAGAGCCGCTCATATCGGTCATATTCAGCTTATGCTTATTCTCCTCATACAAGCGCTCAATCTCAGCCTCTACCTTCTGCCTCCGCCCTCTCAACGTACCGGCGCGTCTGCTCGGCAAGGCTTTCAGCTTCTCCAGCAGCTCCTCCACCGCCACAAGCGTCGGCTTCTTATCACCATGCCCCGGCAGCCTGTAACCATCTCCCGGAGCATACGCCACAGAGTCCCCATAATCCCTCATGGCAATCTCTGTATACTCCTTCCACATCATCTCAATGGCCTGAGCTGCCATCGTCGGCACATGCTGCATCTCATGTACGGCAAACCTCTCCCCCATCTTCAGAATCGCACGCGGCCGCTTAAACAGGCGCAGCATCCGCTGTAAGTGGTCTTTTGCCGTATCTACAGCATAGAGCCATCGTTGCTCATGTCGCAAGTGCTCCAGCCGAATCCGGTACTGGCGCACCTGTTTCTCCAGCACTTTGCCGGCCTTCTCGGCAGTCCCGCCCTTGGCAAACTCCTCAATATTCTGAATCGCATGCTGAATCTCATGCAGCAACGTACTGCGCCGACCATCATCATCCAGACGCACATTCAGCTCAATAGAATCAGGGTAACCACCTTTAACAAACAGTCGCCCCCTGAGCTCATACCCCAAATCCGCTACACCCACAGGCAACCACTTCAAATCAGGATACGCCTCATACAACTCCTCATAATCCAGAACATCCTTCAGGCATTTCATATAGCCACCGCTCATCTTATCCAGCTCAGCGGCCACCTCCTCATTCACCTTACCGGAAATAAGGCTCTCCATAACCAACCCCATCAGTTTGCCATTGCTCTGAAGCAGGTTACCATACTTCCCTTCACCGGTAACACCGGCAAACTGCAGATGCCTGGCAACAAACTCCTTCACATTCTTCATCAGTGCCGTATTGACAGACCACCATTCCTGAGTCATCCCATGCTCATGCGAATATTCCTGAGCCTTATCCACATCGTCCGTCTCAAATAGAATATGGTACCACCCATCAATCAACTTCTGCTGCTCTCGCAGCTTCTCGAGGTCATCCTCCACATTAAACGGCATCGCTTTGCCTGCCACCATCAGCCTGTACTCATCACCGGCATCGCCTAGGAACGCACGAGGTGTCAGCTTCGCCTGGCTCGCATCAATCTCCACACGATCCTTCCCATCATCGCGCCCCTTGAACTTCCGTGAATCCTCATACTTATCCCAAGTCTGGGCGCTCGGTCCTATTACACTGAAGCTCGCGCCCTCATCCTCATACTCCTCCCACGGAGCATGGTAGTCACCTGTCTCATTCACGCTCATCGTTATGTCGCCACTGCTGCCATCGAAGGTGCCGCGATTATCAGTAGCAGACTTTATCTGGCTAGGCTCAAATACTAAAACATCGTCCGTGATAACCTCACTCTCATTCACATCGCGTACAATCACACCATCATAGCCATTATCACGAGCGAACGCTGCAACCTGCTGAGTGTCCACCGTTGAATCACCCTGCCCCATAACCTCCGGCCTCGGTATAGCGAAATAACGAGCATTGTTAGCCTCAATCACAAGCGGGTTCCTAAGATTGACAAACACCTCGTATACCCTACTATCCGAATGCCCCATAGACGGAGCAGCAAAGATATCAGCAACCTCTCGCCTATTAGCAAAATAAGCAGCTCCATACCCCCATTGATTTGAGGTAGAGAACACCGTAAAATCTCCACGACTGGTCCCATGATACATCACCCTCGGCTCGCCGTTCTCGTCTACAACTTTGGAAACATTTTCAGGCTTGACATCTCGCACCACTTCTTTTATACTCCGTTTGGAGCCAAGATCAGAAAGCCGCGCTGACGGGAACTCATTCCGAGTTGGACCCTTATCGTGGAGGTCGGCGCCCACGGGCTCCCTATTATTTTTATTCCATATTTCTTTGTAACGGCTTCCCTGCAGCTTATGGCTATGGTAAGCCGTTTTCCATTGAATATAACGCTGTCCTTCGCCTGGAGGATTTGCAATGCTTAAGAAATATGTTTGTTCATTCTTCAAGAACAAAAACGAGTTTGTTTTTGTATCAAGGTATATTTTCTCAGGATTAGAAAAGGCGTTGAGTAAATCATCTACATATCTTTCATAATCCTTAATCTCTGGATGGTGATTCAAAACATGATCCACAAAACGGAAATCACTTGTATATATCAAATTATCCGTAACATATTCCCCCATCAATTTTGCTATATTCAGCGGAATATATGCCATCGGCAGTACACGTTTATCCAAATCTGACTTCTTAATCTCCTCATACTCCTTCCCAGCAAACTTTTGCACAACATCCGGAGCCAGCAGCCCCAACAATCTATTGCGGAAATACTGCATATACGCAGCACTCTCCCAGTCACCGAACCAATCTGTAAACGCCTTAGTCCGCACCTGCAGCCACTGCTGCTCCGTCAGGTTGGTAGGCTTGCCGTTCGGGGCCTTCATGAACGTACCGTCCTTCTCAGCCGCAGCCTTGATGGCGTCCAGCTCATCCTGATTCACCACACTGCTCGTAAAATCCCCATCCACCGCAGCCTCAGCTGCCTCCACATCCGCCTGCACCTCAGCCTGCGTCTTCTCCTTCTCAGCCTGCTCCTTGCGCACCTGCTCACCATGCTTCTCCTCAGCAGAATCAAGCACCGGAGACTTCGTGCAGAAAACACCTTCTCCATACAATGTCTGTCCATTCTTAAACTCTCTAATGCCCGCAGTATGTGAGCCATGATACACCACCATCGGCTCGCCTTTCTCATCTACTATCTTGGGAACATTTTCAAAAAAATCTTGCGTAACTCATATTCCCGTGCTATTTTTTCCTTGCTCGATAGGTTGGGTTCTTTAGCGACTGCGCTTTGTCCCGAAGCTTACTATCGAGCCTTTTTGTATTTATAAGTGTCAGATTATAAAGCTTGTTATCATGTATAGCCTTTATAGCTGAATTGTTAATAAGGCTCGCGCTTTCCCCCGCAAGACAATCGAAACAACTCCTCCGATTGCCATTCTCATCAAGGGTCTGTTTCAGATTTGCTGAAGCGCAAGAGACTTCCAGATGACAAAAAAAGTGACAATCCAGTCTTGCTTGTCTTTGTAACACCCGTTACAAAGAGTTGATGATAAAACAAATATACAAACAAAAGGGCTGGACTGCCACCAGCGCTATTGTCCGCCATAATTGCGTTGAGGTCAAGCTTGCAATTGACCATAGATACAATTTTTGTTGTCCTAAGTGTCATTCCATACTTAAAACTCACTCAGTAAGAGAGATTTGCGTGCGAGACTTACCTATTGCAGACAAGGGTGTCATACTGTACGTTGATACGATGCAAGGGTACTGTGCTTGTTGCAACCGATACATTACCTTGCGACCTGAAATTTGTCACCCTTCCTATGGCTACACATGGCGGCTGATGCGTCTGCTTTCTCGATTTCTTGTGCATACATCCGCTCGTTTCCTTGAAGATGAATATTCCATTTGCTATACAACCATACTCCGCATTGATAAGGAGGTGCTTGAAAATGATATTCCACAGCCAAAGATGCGTGATGTGCAAGGCGTATCGATAGACGAAAAGTACCTGGGCTCCAGCCAGGGATTTGTAACCATGTGCTTGAATGCAGCAACCGGTGAGCCGTTGGAAATGGTGAAAGGTAAGGATAGCCACTGCCTCGATGATTTCTTCAGCAGATTTGATGAGAAGGAGAAAAGTAAAATCAAATACCTTGGCATCGACCGTTCCAATGCTTACAAAGCCGTGGCTCTCAGGCATCTGCCACACATTGAGGTTTGCTACGATGCTTATCACTTAGTAAGTAACATGAATCTGGTGCTTGATAAAATTCGGCGTTTTACGATGAAACATCCCTCTTATACACTCGGGCAATTTATGAAAGGAAAGCGCTATGTATTGCTCAGAGGTAGAAAAAATATCAGCAAGGAGGCAAAGGAAACATTGAAGGAGCTGAGTATTCTGAATCGCGATCTCTACATAGGTTACCTGCTTAAAGAACAATTCAGGCAGGTGTTTCAAACGCGTGAAGTAAATACGGCAACACTACGCCTGACACTCTGGATAAAGATGTGTATGAAAAGCAAAGTTAAGATATTGAGAAACTTTGCCAGGAAAATCAGTGAGCAATTTAACGAGGTGATAAATGGCATTCGTTACAAGATAAACTCGGCCCGAATAGAATCGGCAAACGCAGCCATAAAGCGGATACAAGCAAAGTCGTGCGGGTTGTTTGACGTGAGGTACCTGTTTCTAAAACTGCGTCAAATATACTTCCTGAGACTGCAAAGTAAACACAAAACGGGGCATTCCTACTACCAGCAGATTTGAAACAGACCCTTTAATGAGGCGGATTAGCCGTTTTTTCTTGCAATGCGTTTTCGGTGCGGATAGAATGGCGGCATGGATAAGCGTGTGTTTTGGCTGCTGGTGCTGCTGCTGGTGCTGCTGGTGTGCGGGGTGTTCTGGTGCGCGTGGGAGTTGCGCCGGGGGAATGCTCTGTATGAGCGGGAGCATTTTCCGGCAATTCGTCTGTAATTTTTTTGAAATGGGGATTGACATCCGGGGGGATAACAGTTAGAATCATTCCAGGAATCGCCATTCGGGCGTTTGTTGTTACCTAGGGCGGGCGCGGGTGCATCCGCCTCTCTTTTTTTTGCGGGTTCCTATCGGCCGCGTGTGGGCGTGGCGGGTGGTGCGCGTGCTTTGTCGTATTTCTTTTTTGTTTTGCCTGTGACTGGGTTTCGTTGCTTTGATACTAACGTTGTGCTGGCTATGAAAAAATTAGTGAGAAGATTATGATAGTGATATACATGGTTGAGCAAGAATACGCATTGCTCATTGTCTATTCTCTCGTAGCCTATTAATTCTCTCACTTTGTGACGATTGCGTTCTTCTGCACGAGCGTTATCATTCTTTTTGTAAGGTCGAGAACGAGTCAGTTTACACCTCTTGTACCGCTCTTTGAGCATCCTTTGTAAATGGTAGTTGATAAACTCTGAGCCGTTGTCCGAGTTAATGCTGCGAACCATAAAAGGCATCTCTCGTAGCAGGTACAGAAAGGCCGCACAGGTAGCCTCTTGGCCTTTGTTCCAGATTGCTCGGTTCTGTGTCCATAAGGTCAAATCATCCGTTACTGTTAACGTCCATACGAA
>JAZTYL010000018.1:0-58214 GCA_045636905.1 Akkermansia sp. | reverse complement strand
CATCATCGTTCACGAGGGCGACTTCGTGCGCGCCGGTGAGCCCCTCTCCGACGGTACCGAAGCCTCCGACGAAATCCTCCGCATCTGCGGTAAGGAAGCTCTCCAGGAGCACCTCGTCAACAAGGTTCAGCAGGTATACCGTGTGCAGGGTGTAGAGATTAACGACAAGCACGTGGAGATTATCGTATCCCAGATGCTGCGCAAGGTGCGCGTGAAGGACCCGGGCGATACCGGTCTGCTCTGGGGCGACGAGGTGGATCGCACCACGCTGGCCCGCATCAACCGCGAAACCGTCAGCATGAACGGCCGTCCGGCAGACAGCGAGCCCATCCTCCTCGGCATCACCAAGGCCTCCCTTAAGACGGATTCCTTCATCTCCGCCGCCTCCTTCCAGGATACCACTCGCGTGCTTACTGAGGCCGCAACCCTGGGCAAGGTGGATACGCTGGAGGGCTTCAAGGAGAACGTCATCCTGGGTCACCTCATTCCTGCCGGTACCGGTTTCGACAAGTACCGCAACATCGTGGTGGAGCCCGCTCCCGGTGCTACCCCCATCCCCCGCGCCGTGTGGGAGGATGAGGACGACTTCTCCGCAGCGGAGGAGACTATCTCCGTTGGCGCGGACGATTGATAAGCCCGTAAGCTCCGTATAACTTTCCGCCCCGGCATCGCACATTGCGTTGCCGGGGCGTTTGTTTATTCTCTGAAAGCCCTGGTGGTTGGTGAGGCTGGCTTTCCCTGTTCAGCTTTTCTCCATGGGGGGCGGCAGCATATCTGCCAGCAGGGGCAGGGCATCCTGCGCTGCTGTTGTCGTACTGCGGGATGCTTCTGCCTGAGCTTTTTCATCCTGCAGCTGGGCGAGGCGTGTGTCTTCCGCCAGAGCTTTGAACTTGTCTGCCTGGCTGAAATCTCCGCTCGCATCCCGGAAGATGCTCGCCAGCCAGTCCCGCTTTTCGTCTATGGTAAGGTGACGTTGTTTTCGCATGGTCAGTGCTGGTGCGGCAGGAAACGCAGCAGGTGGGTTATGAGCTCCTTTCCGGCCGGGGTGAGATAGTAGGCATCCGCGTTGCTGCGTTGTTCCTGTATGAAATCCTGGCTGATGAGGTGGCGCAGGGTATTCCAGGAGCCATTGCTGCCGCCCGGGGAGAGGAAGCTGTCTATATCCTGCCGGTGGTGCAGACCGGCTGCAATGCAGAAGAGAACGCGGGCACCTGCCGGGCTCAGCGGACTTTCTCCCACATTTTTCAAGAGGTTACAGCTGAAATCGATTGCTTTCATGGTCTTTATTCACAAAGTTATTCACAACGTGTGAAGAATTATTTTATTATGTGTTATCAGTATGTTATGTTCTTTGTTGGTGTGTATGACACGCGAGTTATTCACAAATGTGAAGATTTTCTCCACATTCTGTAGAGCGGGTGAGAATCGTTAGAGTTTGCCTGCACGGCATTGAAGTGAGCAGCTCGGGGAAGCGCCAGACGGTTGTATTCCTGCGTGAGAGCTTCACGAGCTGTGGTACTGCTGGTAAGGGGGATACAGAGCTTGCAGGCGAGTCCCGTGGCAAAAGCTTCTGTGAACAGCGGCTCGAACAGGGTGGTGTCCTCTTCGTCTCGTATGTAGAGGAGGCGGATTTGTTTTGGCGGGCAGTAGATATGGCGTCCACGCAATGTCCAGCTCGGGCTGCTGACCTCCAGCACACGCAGGCAATCCTGCGGCAGGGTATGGCTATGCATGCGAGCGTCACATTCCTCGGAGGCGGGCAGGGTGGTGAGCACGGTGGCAAAGCTCCATCTGTTGGCACAGAGGATTTCCCTTCGCACAGGGTGGTAGTGCATGTAGCAGAGCCTGGCAGCAGGGGACCCATTGGCGGAGATGGAGCTTATGGGGGCTTCGCCCAGTTTGGAGAGGGCGAGGTTACAGATGTCGAGCGCGGTGGGCGCTGTGGATGGTGGATTGCTTGTCATATAGCGTAAATGGAAAGTCTGTGTCCGACAGGGTGGCACAATGTACCGGAGGATGCAAGTAAAAGAAGAATGCGTCGTTCCTGTGCCGTAAACTGAGAGCGAACGTCGAAGGGTTGAAAAATCTTGCCGGATTCTGCCGGAGCCGATATGCTTGGTGGCATGAACTCAGATGCACGTATAGTTGCTTTGCGGTATTACCACGGCTCCGAACGGAACCTGCAGGCGGATATTGAAGCGCTGGCTGCAAATCCGCAGGGGGTGGTGGTATGGCTGCCTCGCCTGGTGGTTCTCATGAAGGCGGCGGATAGTAAGAAGCCGCAGCAGTGGGGGAACCTGGCAGAAAGCCCTGCCGACGCGGACGGTTGGTACGTACACCTGCTGGTGGGGGATATGTCGCTGGCCCGCCGGCTGGCTCAGGAGGTGCCGCCGCACCACTGGGCCTGTTTTCAGCGCGGCATGCGCAGTACGGCCCCGCACCGCCTACGCTGGAAGCGGGTGGTGAGCCGCAGCCACCTGTAAAACTCAAACAAAAGCAAACAGAAAGGATACACAAAGAATATGGGATTCATGAAACCCAAGGCACCCAGTGTCCCCGAGATAAAAAAAGAACCCGTCATCGTGACAGAAGTTGTCGACACTGCCGCCGAGAGCGACTACAGCCAGAAGGCGACGAACCGCAAGGGCCTGCTCTCCACCATTCTTTCCTCGCAGAAGAATGGCGGTAGCGCCATGTCCGCCTCTGCAAGCCACAGGGGCAATACCACACTGGGATAATGCCGGCCATGACAGATGATACCATACTGAGCTGCTATAACGCTATGCGCGCTGCCCGCAGCCCCTGGGAAAGCTGGTGGGAGCGCCTGCGGCAGTATGTCTTGCCTACAAGGCAGCAACCGGGAGATGAGTATTTACCGGCGGAGGAGCAGAGCCCCGGGCGCAGGTCTCTGGCAGACACCACGGCTGTGGAAGCCTGCCAGAAACTGGCCGGTGCACACATGAGCTATATCACCCCGGGCAATGAGCTTTGGTTCAAGTGGACCAGCCCGGACTCCGCAGCAGGGGATGAGGCACAGAGCTGGTACAATACCTGCTCGGAGATAGCCAACCGCGAGTTGTCTCTCAGCAATTTCTACACCGAGCTTCACGAGTGTTTTCTGGACCGCGTGGGCCTGGGTACGGGCAGTATGTTCTGCGGCACAACTCGCGGCGGGCGCCTTCTTTTCCGCCATGTGCCCTGTGGGCAGTTCGTCTGCGCAGAGAATGATGAAGGTGAGCTGGATACCTACATGCGCGAGTTTTCCTTCTCTCCGCACCAGGCTGAAACCCGCTTCGGGCTTGCCGCTCTGGGACCACGCGCCCGCTCTCTGTGCGAGAAAGCAACCGACCGACACTCGCCTTGTCTGCGTTTCCTGCATGCAGTACGTCCACGCCCGCAGCGCAACCGTTCCCGTAACACCGCGCGGGACATGGCCTGGCAGAGCATCTACTACAGTCTGGATGATTCCTGCACGGTGGAGGAAGGCGGCTACCGGGAGATGCCCTATATGGTGACCCGCTTCCTGAAGTGGGGAGAGAGTCCCTATGGCCTGGCTCCGGCGCGTCTGGTGTATCCGGATATCGAGCAGGCGCAATTCCTTAACCGCATCCTCGATATGCTGGGGGAGGTAGCAGCCTTCCCGCGCATTCTGGAGCTGGCCAACCAGGTGGGCGAGGTGGATTTGCGCGCCGGAGGGCGCACCCTCATCAACCCGGAGAGCGCCAGCCTCGGCTACCCCCGAGAGTGGGCTACACAAGGTCGCTACGATGTAGGCATGGACCGCCTGCGCCAGAAGCAGGATAGCATCAACCGCGCCTTTTTCATCCCCATGCTGGAGCTGTGGAGCGAGCGTAAGCAGCTGCTCACGGCGGCAGAAGTCTATGCTCGGGAGAATGAGCGCGTTATGCAGTTCTCGCCCTCCTTTACGCTGTTTGCCAGCGATTTTCGCCCGCTGATGGAACGAGTCTTTGCTCAACTCTTCCGCCTGGGGCGTTTCCCCAAGCCTCCAGTCAGTGTCTTGCAGACAGACCGCCGCGGCGAGACCACCATCGCGGAGCCGCATGTCGTCTACCAGGGGCGCATTGCCATGGTCATACGCCGCCTGCAGTCCGAGGGTATAGAGCGCACACTCAGCCGCCTGCAGGCTATGGCCGGGCTGGAGCCGAACCTGGCGGACCACGTGGACCTGGATGCCACATTCCGCCTGGCAGCGCGTCTGGATGGCGTGCCTGAGCAAATGCTCCGCCCGGAATACCGCGTGAAACGCCTTCGCCGCGAGCGAGAACAGGCCGCTGCCTCGCAAGAGCGCGATTCCGCCCTTACTCCGGTGCACGCAGGAATTTCCCCTGAAGCTTTATTACCTCCGCAGATATGATATTACCCGCAGAAAAACAAGCCGTGGAGCGAGCTCGTGCCGCTCGCAGGCGCCTGTTGGCAGTGCTGGGCACGCCGGAGGGGCAGCAAGTGCTCGCCGACCTGGAGGCGCATTTCGAGACCGATTTGCCCGTGTTTCAGGGCAAGCGCGGGGACTACGACCCGCTGGACGCCATGCGGCGCGATGCCCACCGCGAAGTATTCCTTGTTATCCGCCGCAGGCTTGCCCTGGCCGAGCGGGAAACAACACCCATAAATACCAATAACAATACAACATCATGACTGATATCGACAACACACGCAAAGAAGATAACACTGCCACCGAACCGCAGATGCTTGTTCCCGCCGCCGCTCCGCTTCCTCTCATGGAGGCAGATGGCAGCTTTTCCCCGGAGTGGTATACCCGCTTCGAGGAGCTGCAGCCTTATGCTGCCACCCTCGGTAAATTTCGCCGTCCGGAAGCTCTGGCCAAGAGCTACGCCATGCTGGAGCGTATGAAAGGGTACCCGGATATTGCGGATTCTCGCCGCATGGCGGCATTCCGTGCTGCTGTAGGCCTGCCGGAGCAGGCAGAGGCATACGCCATACCCCGCCCGGAAAACACCCCGGATGCGCTGTGGGACCCCGCTCTGGCCGCTTCGCTTTCGCAGGTGGCCTATGAATACGGTGTGCCCGCAACAGCCATGGGGGCACTTTGCGAGAAGTATGCAGAGGAAGGTCGCCGCATACTTGCAGCCTCGCAGGAGGAGGAAGCCGCTGCAATAGCCCGGGCAGATGCTGAGCTCCAGCAGGATTGGGGGCGCCGATATGAGGACAACATGCGCACTGTCGGCAGTTTCCTCACCCACCTGGGAGAGCGTGCCGGGGTGGATGTGAGCGAGCTTGCCGCCTCTCCCGCCCTGCGAGCCAATGCGGATTTTGCCCGTCTGATGCTTGCTGCGGCGTCGCTGCTGGAGGAGGCTCCCATGCACACCGGTACACCTTCGGATTCCCGAGAGGAAGCCCGCCGCATTGCCGGCGACCCCACTCACCCCTTGCACGAGGCTTACATGCGCACCTCACATCCCCGCCACCGCTACGCCAACGAGCAGTACGACCGCCTGGCCTTCGGGCGCCCGCTCTGATGCTGTACTGCGTTTTATCCTCTATACCTCTTCCACGGCGGGTCTCGTGGGAGAAATTGTGAGATGATGTGCAATATCTCCTCCCGTTGCCGACACACGCGCGGCAGCGGGAGGAGAAAAACATGATTCATGGTGTATTATATTCTGCAACAAAACGCCCAAAGTTTCGCGATGGAACTTTGGGCGTTTTATGGGGAAACTGATAGCGTGGCTCAGTCTTCTGAGGGCAGGGGGCAGAGCTCGATACGTGTCTGGGTGACTCGTCGCCCATCCGTACCGGTGACGGTGAAGAGATAGTCGCGTATGCGAATCTGCTCGTTGAGTTCGGGCAGGTGCCCCAGACAGTCCGTGATATGCCCACCGATGGTGGAGATACCGCTGTCGCTTTCTATTTCGCCGAGGGCGGGGAGAGCTTCCTCCAGGTCAAAGATTGCCATAGCGCCGCTGGCGATGTATTGGTCGGGGCCGATAGCGAGGAAATCCTTGGGCTCGTCCTGTTCGAACTCGTCCTTGATATCGTTGCCCACAATTTCTTCAATCACATCGTCGAGGTATACGAGACCGGTCACGATGCCGTGCTCATCCACAACAAGCGCAGAGTGCGTTTTCTCTGTGGTGAAGAAGTTGAGCAAGTTGTCGAGTTTCATGGTTTCGGGTACCATCTTGATGGCGCGTTTCACGCTCATGATGTCCTTGCTGCCGCTGCGCAGCAGGCGCATGATATCTTTCACATGCACCCAACCCTTGACATCGTCCAGATGTCCGTCCACCAGGGTGAAACGGCTGTGGCGGCTGTTGGTTACGATGTCGACATTCTCCTCGAAACTGTCGTTGATATCCAGCACTTCTACCTCATTGCGAGGTACCAGAATGTCGCGCACCGCACGGTCATTCAGCTCCAGCGCGTTGGTGGAAATCTCCGCCTCGGTAGCTGTTACCTCGTGGCTGCGACCGCTTTCTTCCACAATATGGGCAATTTCCTCCGCGCTGTGGTGAGACTCCGGGGAGTAGTTCGGATCCACGCCGAAGATGTGGTGAGCAATGCCGTTTGCCGTGTTGTTGAACAGCTTGATGATAAGCGAGGTCCACTTGGCGAAACGGGTCATCCATACAGAGGTGCTCATGGAGACCTCCAGAGGCTTGCGGATGGCAAGGCTCTTGGGTACCAGCTCACCCAGTACAACGTGTGCAAAGGTGAACAGCGCGTAGGCCAGTGTGTAGGAGATAACGCTCACCACCGCAGGGCGCAGGTGCAGGTAGTAACTCAGGAAGGGTTCGATGAGGCTCTTGATGAAGGGCTCACCCAAGGCACCCAGCGCCAGGGAGGCAAGGGTGATACCCACCTGATTGGCGGACAGGTAGGAATCCAGGTGGTTGACGATGTTGAGGGCTTTGGCGCGTTTGTTGGCTGCGGCTTTGCTGTCATCCGGATTTTCGCGCAACTGGCTGGGGCGCACGCGGGCGCTGGCGAACTCGTTTGCCACGAAAAAGGCATTGAGGAAGAGGAAGAAGGAAATTCCGATGACAAAAAGGAAGATGGAGAGGAAGCTGGGGTATTCCCACCGGAGCACGGTCACTTCTGTCGGGCTCAGAAAGAGGTAATTCAATATCTGGTCTATCATTTTCAGGGGAGAGCAGGAGGCCGGTCAGAGTTTTTCATAGACGCCCTGGTCACGCTTCTGCATGACGGTGAAACCGGCTTTTTTGGCGTCGGAAACGGAAAGGGGAGCAAGGATTTTGGGAACGTTGACCTTGCCGATTTTTTTACGCACGGGATTTTTGCAGTACAGGCAGTGCGTGAGCGGGGCACGATCAACAGGCCGCATCAGCTCGAAGCCGTTGCGGCAAAACCGGCAAGACTTTTCCGGGTCTTCCGGGTTTTCGGATATGTACTCGTAAATTGGCATAGGCAAGCGCGAGCTATCCTCAGAATAGCCCGCGCCATAAAGATTGTCAAGTTCAAACCGTGGCTTACCAGCTGGACTTGGTAACACCGGGAATCATGCCGGCGTTGGCAAGCTCGCGGAAAGCGATACGGGAGAGGTGGAAGCGACGCAGGAATGCGTGGCGACGACCGGTGAGCTCGCAGCGGTTCACCAGGCGAACGGGGGAAGCATTACGGGGGAGCATCGTCAGACCGATGTAATCGCCCTCAGCCTTCAGCTTGGCGCGGAGGTCTGCATAGCGAGCCGCGACAGCTGCCTTCTTCTTGTTTCTTTCGATCCAGCTTTTCTTAGCCATAACTTTGTGGGGGCGGATTTTACACTACTAATTCGAATTGTCAAGCAGAATTTGCAATTTTTATGATTTTTGGGTGGCGGATTGTTCAAAATGAGCATTTATGTGACAAAAACGCCACATGTTGTGTGTCGATATGTTCACGATAGAGTGCGTGCAAAAGATGAGGGAGTGTGGTAGAAAAATATCGTTATGAGCACTATGTATATGGTGATATTGGGCATCCTGCTGCTACTGGCGATATACGACCTGGTGGTGGGTGTATCGAACGATGCGGCGAATTTCCTGAACTCCGCCGTAGGAAGCAGGGCTGCAACGCGCAGTGTGTTGATTGCGGTTGCCGCCACAGGTGTGGTGATAGGCTGCACCTTTTCAACAGGCATGATGGAAATCGCCCGCAAAGGCGTGTTTGCGCCCGCGATGTTCGGGTTCGATGACATTATGATACTGTTCCTGGCAGTGATGCTGACGGATGTCATCCTGCTGGATATTTTCAATACTCTGGGGCTGCCGACATCGACCTCGGTATCCCTGGTGTGTGAGTTGCTGGGTGCAGCCATGGCGGTAGCTCTCTTCATTATGGCGCATGACCCGGCGGCCTCGCAAGTGCTGGGGGACTATATCAACACGGCGGAATGCTTCCGCATGATAACGGCGATATTCTGCTCCGTTGTCATTGCCTTCACCGTGGGCTGCGCGGTGATGTGGTTTGCTCGTTTGCTGTTCAGTTTCCGCTACCACCGCGCGTATAAGTACATAGGCTCGCTGTGGTGTGCCGCCGCTCTTACGGCGATAACATACTTTGCCGTATTCAAAGGGCTGAAAGGAAGCACGCTCATGAGTAAGGAACTGATGTCGATGCTGAATGATAACCTGGCTCTTGCTACCATGGCTTCCTTCTGCATCTGGTGTGTGCTGTGCGTGGTGCTTCAGTATGTGTTCCGTGTGAATACGCTGAAGCTGGCGGTTCTGGCCGGAACCGGTGCGCTGGCACTGGCCTTTGCGGGCAATGATCTGGTGAACTTTATCGGCGTGTTCATGGCCGCGCGTGATTCCTGGTTCGCCGCATCCGATTATGTGGCTGCCGGCGGTGACCTGGCAACGCTGAAAATGTCCTCATTGGAAGCCCCGGTGCAGGTGAACATGCTCTGGCTGCTGGGGGCCGGCGGAGTGATGGTGCTGGCACTTGTCTTCTCGAAAAAAGCCCGTGCCGTGATTGATACCGGAGTGAAGCTTTCGCAGCGCAGCTCCGTGGGCAAAGAGCGCTTCGGCTCCTGTCTGCCCGCCCGTGCCATGGTGCGCTGCACGCTTAATGTGGTGCGCTTTGTGGAGCGTGTCACTCCGGCACCCGTGGCCCGTTTTGTGGGGCGGCGTTTCCGCCCGCTTACTGCTTCCGAGGATGAGGGATTGGCTTTCGACCTCATCCGCGCCTCGGTGAACCTGACAGTGGCAGCGCTGCTTATCTCGCTGGCCACAAGCATGAAACTGCCGCTTTCCACCACGTATGTGACCTTCATGGTGGCTATGGGCTCCTCGCTGGCTGACCGTGCCTGGGGGCGGGATAGTGCGGTGTATCGTATCACCGGTGTGTTGGTTATCATTGCCGGCTGGTTCCTGACGGGTATCGGCGCTGTGGTGGCAGCTTTTGTAACGGCTGCAGTCATGATGTATGGCGGCGCGTGGGGAATTGCCCTCATGGTTGTGGTAACAGCTGCCATTCTGCTGAAAAATGCCATGGCTTACCGCCGCCGCAAGGGTAACGAGGTGCAGCTGATTGACCTGAATGACACGGGCGCTGTGCGGGAAATCGGCGTGGCCTCTGCGGATCGTCTGGCTCAGGTGATGGATATTTACCGCGCCACGGTTTCTGCTCTGCTGGAGGAGGACCGCTCCGCCCTCAAAAATCTGCGTCGCAAAGCTCGCGAAATGACGCGTACCCTGCGTGCGATGAAGGAGGATGAAATCCTGCCCACCATGCAGGGAATTAACCCGCAGCATGCCCAGCAGGCACAGATTCTCTTCCGTATCAACGAGAGCAGTCTGGCTGTGGCCGAGAACTTGCTCTGCATCGTGAAGGCTGGCTACAAGCACATAGACAACAACCATGTGGGCTTGAACGCAGAACAGGCGGCAGACCTGCTGGAGATGTGCGACAAGGTGGGGCGCTTCTTCCCGGAGATGTCGGATATCCTGCGCTCCGGAGACTACGCCAACATGGAGGTGGTCGTGCAGCATGCCGGTAATCTGAACCGCGAGTTTGCAGACTGCATCACGCGCCACCTGCTGCGCGATTCGGCAGATGAAGGCGGTATGCGCAACGGAATTCTCTATCTGAATCTCCTGAACGAGACCCGCTCGATGGTGCGAAAGTCTTTCTCGCTCATAGAAGAACAGAAGGAGCTTTTCGAGGTGTAACCCGGAACGTGTGTTCCATGCTCTGCTTGCGCTGTATTCGGTAGTTTATTCTCGACATTCGCACGGAAAACATTATACTCTATGGCGATGGTAAGCTGGAACATAGCTCTCGGACTGGTGGTGATTGCGCTGGTGCTGCCGTTTGTATTCCTCCGCACGCAGTTGGAGGCACAGCGGCAGCGCATGCGGCGCAATGATGCGGAGCGGGAGCATCTGCAGTATCTGCTCCGAGAGCTGGAGTCGCATGTTCAGAACGATAAATCGCTGTTTCTGGAGGCTCTGGGCGTACCGTTTCTGCTGGTGCGCCCTTCCGGCCGACTGGTGATGGCCAATAAACGCGCCGGGAGGTTACTGGGGATGGATGAATCCCGACACTCCAATCTGCTGCGCATGCTGCCGGAGGGGCCTCTGCGCGATATGCTGTCGCGCGCGGTGCAGGTGCGCGAAGCCTGCAAGTTTACGCTCTGCCTGCCGCTGGACGGCGAGGAACGCCATTTTCGCGTGCTGGCCACACCGCTGCATAATGCGGAGGGACATGTGGGGATCGTGTTTCACGACGTGACCGAAGAGCACCGCACCCAGGTGATACGTCGAGACTTTGTGGCCAATGCTTCACATGAGCTGCGCACTCCCCTTACCATCCTGCGAGGCTACCTGGAAACTCTGCTGGAAGACCCGGAAGCGGCTTCAGATGCGGAGCTGCGTACGCGTTCGCTGGGCACCATGCGCAAGCATGCAGACCGCATCACGCGTCTGGTGGAGGATATGCTCACCGTTTCCCGCCTGGAGACCTCCGAAAAGGGGTATCTTAAAATGGCGCCCTTTGAGCTGTCTGCAGCGCTGGATGATGTTCTGCCCCGCCTGGAGGCGCAGATGCAGCGGCAGCAGGCGCAGCTGGCGGTTCATGTTTCTCCGCAACCATTTTGCATGTACGGGGACCGTTTCTACTGGGCGCAGATTCTCTACAATCTTCTGGAGAATGCGCTTAAGAACAACCCGCAGGCCGGTTTGCAGCTGGAGTTGCGTGCATCTGTGGATGCGGCGGGTACTGCTCAGATTCTGGTGCAGGACAACGGCGTCGGTATCTCACCGGAGGCAATGCCTTACATTTTCAATCGCTTCTACAGGGCGGATTCTACAGGTAAGATAAAGGGAACCGGGCTGGGGCTTTCTATTGTGAAGCATGCCGTGGAAGCGCACGGAGGCAGCATCTCCGCAGAGAGCGAACCCGGGGTGCGCACGGTGTTTCGTATTGTACTTCCCGCGGCGGCAGAGTGAAGCCGTGCCGGTATGGTGGCCGACACGGCTTGCAGGGAGGGGGAATAAGCCCGGGCTTACTCTACGCGGCGCAGCACCGGGACAGAGCTGCGGCGCAGCGCCTCGTTGGTGGCTTCCGCGGCCTCGCGGTCCAGGTAGATGTTGTAGGGGGGCTTGTTGAGGGTCAGCTCCACGCTGCCATCCTCTGTCGGTTCATCCAGAGCCTGCACAAACTCACGGAAGTTGTGCACTTCCTTGCCATTCACCTTTTCCACCAGGCAGAAGCCGAGGGCATCATAGCCCAGGGTGGTCGGGGTCGGGATGATGAGGGTGAGGGCCGTCAGCTCGGTGTAGCCACGCTCGCGGAGTTCTGTTTCGCGGTTTTCGAGTTCCAGGAACTCTACGGGCAGAGAACCGCGAGCCTGTGTTTTGAGGTTCTGGCGGTAGGTGTCCGTGAGTGGCTGGAAGACGAGTCCGCCCCATACGAGGTAGCGGGGGGCTGCATCCGGCTGCTCCGTGGCGAACAGGGCTTTATCGCGCGCGTCTTTGTTCAGGCTCACGGCAATGTCTTTTGATTCGCCGTTGCGGCTGATGGTGAGGTTCAGTTCCTGGCCGAGCGGCTTGAGATAGCGCATGGCTACGCGTACGGACGACATGCCGTAGAGCGGGAGGTTGCAGCGGCCGAGGTTGTCCACAGGCATACCCTCTACTGCGGTGATGACGTCCCCCTCGCAGATGCCGGCAGAGGCGGCGGCGCTGTGCGGGGTAACTTTGCTCACATAGATGCCCGTGCTGCCCTCCGGAAGCTTGAGGTAGCTGCGGAACACCGGGTCATCCAGCGTAGCGGTTTCGAGGCCGAGTGTCGGTACTCCGCGGGGGCTGCTCTCAGTCTGCTCCATGAAACGCTTCAGCAGTTCGGCATTGATGATGGTGAGCTTGCGGCCGTTGGATTCGTAACCGGCGCTCATGCCGACAAGTTTGCCGTCTTTCATGACGGGGGCACCATAGGCGAAGGTGTCCGGCACGGCGAGTTCCGCCTGCATGGAGAGGCGGGGCATACCGGCGTCCTCCGCGCCCACCTGTGCCTGCAGGGGGATGCGGAGGGGCTCGGTGCCGTTGAGGGTGCACCAGAGTTCTGCCTTGTCTCCTCGGGAGAGCGGGCTGCCGAGGGGGTAAGCGGTGCGGGAATCGAAGATGGCCGCATCTGCCTCGTGTACAACGCTCAGCAGGCCGAGTCCCAGGTCATTGTCGTAGCGCAGAACGCGGGCGGGCACTGTGCGGGTGGAATCCGGCAGGCTCAGCTCGGCATAAGTGGCATTGAGCAGGGCCGTGCTGTGGGTGAGCACGAGGCCATTCCCCAGGTAGGTGCCCACGACGCGGCGTTGGCTGGGGGGCTGCTTTTCCCAGGGAGTAAGGAGGTTGTACCCCTGGCGCGTGAGATTCACCACCAGCAGAACCTGCTCCGGATTTTCTGCGGGAGTGGGCTGCTCGGTTGCAGGCTGCTCGGCAGGTGTGGGCTGAGATTGTGGCTCTGTGCTTTGCTCGGGTTGCTCCGGCGCCTGCTGTTGCTGCTGTTGCTGGGGGCGGGCTATAGCCGTGCGTTGGGTGGGTTTGCAGGCGCACAACAATGTGCCTGCCAGGGAAAGTGTAAGGAGGGTTTTGTACATACGGGGGAAATGCATGGAATCAATTCTTACTGGAGCTGAGCTGCAGCCGGTACACTGTAGCCGGCGCTGATTCGCTCGTTGGCTGCGTCGATGACAGCGTTGTCGATGACGAGGGGGCGTTTGCCGCCGGCAAACTCAATGACGGTGTAGGGCGGGCGCTGGCCGTTCTCCGGGTAGAGCAGGGAGTGCAGGTGGCTTAATCCTTTGACCTGCTCTCCGTTCACATGGGTCACGATGCGGCGTCCGTATTCGTTGAATCGAGCGTTCACTTCATCGCGCAGCACTTTCGTGAGTACCACCAAATCCTCTTTTTCCGTGGCTCCGCCGCGGCGCAGGTAGTGGTCCAGCTCCACCGTGAAATCCACAGAGTTGAGGGAGTGCGCGGCGATAACATTGCGGTGCAGCGGCTGGAAGACCAAGCCGCCGAAGTGCACGTAGCGAGGCATGGCGTCGTACTCCTGGCCCATGATGGCGTGCGAGCTCAGGGGGGTGAGCTGTACTTCCGTTTCCATCTCGGTATTATTGCGCAGCAGGGTGAAGCGGAGCGTGTCGCCCTTGAAGGCACGCTCTGCAAGCTCCTCGAGCTGCAGGCGCTCGCCGTCCAGCTCAATCATGGCCGAGCTGTCCACTTTGTGACCGTTTACGGCCAGCACCACATCGCCGGGGAGGAGCTTGCCGTCGCTGCAACTGCCTTTCACCACGTCTGCCACAAGGGTACCCATGGCGTTATCCGGCAGGTTGTAGTGTTTGCGCATGGCGGGGTTGATGAGCGGCATGAAAACGGTGCCCAGGTCAACGTAGCGGTCGTAATGTCCGTCTTCCACGTCCTTGAGGAAGCGGGTGATGACGGGCATGGGAATCATGTAGCCGGTGGAATTTGCTTCCAGAAGTCCCTGGAAGGCCACACCCACAACCTTGTCTCCCATCAGCACCGGACCGCCGCTGTTGCCGGGGTTGATGGCGGCATCCACCTGTACGGTAAGGTGGTCTTCGTTGCGCGGGTGGGCATAGGTGGTGGTGTCAATGCGCGACACAATACCACGGGTTACGGACAAACGATTGCCGCCGATGGGGTACCCGATGGCGCGCACTTCTTCCTCCAGGCGGGGCAGGGTGTTGCTGAACTCCAGGCAGGGGACATCGGCAAAGGCTGCGGCGTCCTCTACTTCGATGAGTGCCAGATCCGCATCGTGTGCCACGTATTTCACGCGTGCACGCAGCTTGCGGGCATCCGCATACGGGGAAACATAGATGCGCTCGGCATCTGCCACCACGTGAGCGTTGGTCATGAACAGACCGGGCTTTACCATGAAGCCGGTACCGTTGCCTCGGCCGAATCGACCTGTCTGCCAAGGGGTGGCATAATCCGGTTTGCGCGTGGCAACTTCTATCTTTACGATACCACGGTAAGCAGAGCTCAGGTCGGATTTCACCGGCTGCTCAGGGGCGGGAGACGCTTGTTCCGGTGCCGGAGCAGGTTGCTCGGGGGCTGGCTGGGGCTGTTCCGGCGCAGAATGTTCGGGGGCGGGAGCCTCGGCTGAAGGAGTCTCAGGAGCAGGCGTTTCCGGGGCGGGCGTCTCGGGTGCAGGTGTTTCGGGGGCCGAAGCCTCGGGAGCGGGCTGTTCCACATTGGTTTCGGGCTGCTCAGCAGGGGCTGCTTCTGCCACGGCGGCAGGCGGTGTGGGCGCAGCAGGGGCGGGAGCGGGCTCTTGAGCCAGCACCGGAAGTGTGGCCAGCAGTGTGGCGGTGGCAGTTCTTATCATCACTCCCACATTGTGGTGTATATGCTGTGACAAGTCAAGCCAAAAGAATTTGAATCAGGGTAAACTCATGGGAAATATGACAAAAACAGAAATTGCGATTTTGAGCCTTATGGTATGCGGTGGGCGCGGCGTTATTATTCAGGAAACATAAATGAATGAAGCGCTACCCGAAGGAAAAATATAGGCTTTGTTGGGGCTTGAAAATGAAATGCAAGCAGGCTCGAATCCTGATGCAGACAGGCAAAATGCTTGATACTCGGAATGCAGCTGTGTATCATCTGTTCTGCTATGAGAAACAGCCGTGCCACAGATATCCTGCTCAACTTGCTCCGCGTGGGTATGGGCGTGTTTTTCCTGGTGACAGGCGTTCTCAAAATCGGGGATTTGGGGGAGACCGCGGATTTCTTGACCCGCAGCGACTTGCTGCCGGAGTTCTGTTCCATGCCGCTGGCCTGCACGGGCATTGCCATGGAGCTGGTGGTGGCTGTGTGCCTGTTGTTCCGCCTGTCGTATCGGGGTGCTGCCATCTGGGGCTGTATCATGACCTCCGTGTTTCTGCTGCTCTACATCCAGGCTTGGGCTCGAGGGCTTTCCCTGAGCTGCAACTGCATGGGCTCCACGCATGAGATTGTGGATTACCCGCAGGATACAGGTGTGCGTCTCCTCTTGCTGGGGGCCATGCTGCTGTTGGTGTGGGATTCCCGCCGCCGCGATACTCTGTCGACCCGCAAGCCGCGGTCGTTCGATTTCTCTGAGGCCTGATTGGGTAAGGCCGGGATGCTGCATTCTGCCGAAGTCAGTTGCAACAAAAAGGCACCGCGTTGCTGCGGTGCCGTACGGTAGTGAGGACGGGATGTCGGGGCTTATTTACGCTTGCGCTTTTTGCGCCCACAGAAGCGGAGTTTCATCTCCTGCATGATTTTTTTCCCATTAGCAGGATCTGCTGCGACGCGGGAGAGGATTTCATCTCTTACCGCCGTGGCAGCCTCGAGCGCTCCCTGCTCGCCGTTATACAGCTTGTCCGGGAAGTATTTGGTAAACATGACTCCCTTTCGGCTGATGCATACCCGCCACCCCAGAAAAGAGGTTTTTTCCAGCGTGTATCTTGTGAGATTCTTCATCTTCTCGTTCATGGCTGCTATCTGTTGGATGCCTTTTGTTTGAAAACAAGAACATTCTAAACAAAATTGATGGGTATTGCAAGACTTATTCCAGAAAAAAATCAAAAAAATCCCAAACAAAAGGAGAGCCCTATGTTAGAGGTGCTGTCAGCAGACTGTCAGAGAGGTTGACACGAGGAGTCGGAGTTGCTATAATGCGCGCGATGAAAGTGTACCGAGAATCAGATGCCGGTTATGCCGGGGCCGTTGCTGAGATGAATCGCCGAGCGATACCGGGAGATGATGTGCGCGAGGCTGTGGCCGGTATCATTCGCGAGGTGCAGGAGCGAGGTGATGCGGCTCTGTGTGACTTTGCCGCCAAGTTTGATAAGGTGCAGCTGGAGCCGGGTGCTTTGCGCGTGTCGGAGGCAGAGCTGGCAGAGGCGCAGGAGCTGGTGCCGCAGGATGTGAAGGATGCCATAGCCGCCAGTCTGGCCAATATTGAGTATTTTTCCCACCAGAGCATGCGCAAAGACTGGAGCGGAACGAACGCTCAGGGCTGCGAGGTGGGGGAACGCTTTGTCCCCTATGACCGTGTGGGAATTTATGTGCCCGGCGGTAAGGCTCCGCTGGTGTCCACTGCGTTGATGACCGGTGGTTTTGCCAAGGCTGTGGGTGTGCCGGAGATTGTGGCGGTGACGCCCTGCGGGCCGGATGGCCGTGTGAATCCGGCTGTGCTGGTAGCCTTGCAGGCTGCCGGTGCCACAGAGATTTACCGCGTGGGCGGGGCTCAGGGTGTGGCGGCACTTGCGCTGGGCACGCAGAGCATTGAGCCGGTGCAGAAGATTTTCGGGCCAGGGAACAGATTTGTGGTGGAGGCGAAGCGCCAGCTGGTAGGTGCCGTGGCTATAGACCTGTTGCCCGGTCCCAGCGAGGTGATGGTGCTGGCAGATGCGAGCGCCAACCCCGTGTTTGTGGCGGCGGATTTGCTGGCTCAGGCCGAGCACGGCGGGGACAGCGCCATTGCTTTCGTGACCACGGATGAGACCCTGCTGGCTGAGGTGGAGCGCGAAATTGCCCGCCAGGCAGCGCAGCTTTCCCGCTCGGCTTATCTGCAGCAGGTGTTGCAGGAGAACACCGTATGCCTGCTGGTAAATGAGCTTGCCACCGGTGCGGATATTGTGAATGCTTATGCCCCCGAGCACCTGGTGCTGGTGGTGGAGCCGGAGCGAGAGGAGGAGATGCTTGCCCGCATCCGCACGGCAGGGGCTATCTATGCCGGAACTTATGCTACTGTGGCTTGCGGAGATTTCCTGGCAGGCCCCAGCCATACGCTGCCGACGGGTGGCTCCGGTAAATCTTTCTCCGGTATCCGTGCTGATCAGTTCCAGCGGCGTACCAGCATTGTGCGCATGAGCCGCGAGGCTGCGGAGCGTTCGCTGCCCTATGTGCAGGTGTTTGCCCGCGTGGAGGGGCTGGACGCGCATGGCCGCTCGCTGGAGCTGCGTACGCTCTGAGCTACCTGCATTTTGCAGTAAGGAGCCCCATGACTCGCGGTGCGCGAGCGGAAAGCAGATTGCCCAGCCAGGTGAGCAGGGCAATGCCCGCGGCGGAGTATGCAAAGCCACACCAGCGAGGTAAGTCGTAGCGGTAGATGAGGGCGTAGAGCAGGGAATGAGCGGCGTAGGTGAACATCATGCCTCCGCCGGCTGTGGCCAGCAGGTGGTTCAGCCGCGGTGCAAACCGTGCGAGCCCCATGGCTGCCATACACATGAGCAGGGCATAGCAGAGCTGCACCACGGGCAGCGAACAGCGGTAATAATCCAGCCCTTGCAATCGTGCGAGTAACGGATAATATTCCCTTTGCAGTAATACAAACAGGATAGCGCCCAGTACGAGCCAGACATGGCGGCAGAGCCACTGCTCTATTGTTTGCAGGCTCACGCTGCGCAGGCAGTAGCCGAGCATGACGGCCATCATCCAATCAAAGCGTAGCCCCTCGTGTTGGGCAGGTTCACGCACATAAGTCAGGGAGGCCAGTACGGCCAGCAGCAGCCAGTTGGCTCGCGGCAGCAGATGCAGCGCCGCCAGAGCCGCGATGCCCAGCTGGTAGAGTGCCAGATTCCGCAGGAACCACAGCGGGGTATTGTAGGCAGCCTTGCCATAGCCGAACGCTCGTGCCCAGTCAATTGGCACTCCGGGTTGCGTCAGCGTAAACAGCCCCAGGGTGATGCCGCTCCACAGCAGCCAGGCCAGCCCCAGAAACAGCGCTCGCTTTGCGGCCCTCTCCGGTTCGCGTGGCATGAAATACCCGGCCAGTACAAAAAACAGGCAGATGCCGCCGCCTACCGGTATGCCCATCCACCCCGGAGCCTGCCCCACATGCAGCCACATGATGAAAAACATGGCCAGACAGCGCGCGCTGTCTACCCACTCCACACGGGCTTTTGCGGCAGGCTGTGCCGGGGCGGAATCCGGAATCATGGCAGATAGAGCGTGTGGCTGTGAGCGTTGATGCTGCGCACCACCGCGCAGGTGAGGCGTACGCAGGCCTCCAGGTCGCGGTCATCCAGTATGCCGTTGTGGGAGTGGATGTAGCGTGTCGGTACACCGAAAACGATGGCCGGTGTGCCGCCCCAATGCGGATAGCTTGCTGCTGCATCTGTGCCGCCGGTGCGGCGAACGGTGGGCTGGCAGGGAATTCCCTCCCGCTCCGCGATGCTGAGTACAAAATCCGCAAGGGCCGGGGGCGTTATATTGGTGGGGTCGTAAAGGCGTACCTGCACGCCTTTGCCCAGCACTCCCTGGCGGCAGATGCCGCTCTGGCCGAAGGTGTCATCTGCCGGCGGGCCTTCCAGAATGATGGCGAGGTCCGGTATCTGGTCTGCCGTGAGAGCTCTGGCACCGCGTGTGCCGACCTCTTCCTGTACGGTGCCGATGGCACGCACGGTGCAGGAGAGTTCCTCGAGAACCAGGCGGTGCATGGCTTCCAGCATGCAGTAGACGCCGGCGCGGTTGTCGAAGGCCTTACCCATCCAGCGGTGGGGGACCTCCAGCGGCTGCAGGCGCACATCCGGCACCACAGAGCAGCCGATACGTATACCCAGTTCCTCCACCTCGCGGCGGCAGGAGGCACCGATATCCACAAACAGGGCGTCGTTCGGCAGTACCTGCGAGCGCTGGCTTTCCGGCAGAAGGTGCGGCGGTTTGGTGCCGATTTGCCCCGGTATGCGGCGGCCATCGCGCGTCTGTACCAGCATGCGCTGGCTGGGCAGTGTGTGGTTCCACCAGCCCCCGAGCGGCACGAGCAGCAGGAAGCCGTCTTCCGTGATGCCTTGGACCATGAAACCTATTTCATCCATGTGAGCCACCAGGGCCACCACAGGGCCTGGGCCTTTTTTCTCGCATACAATGTTGCCGGAAACGGAGCCGGAAATATCGCAGCTTCCGCTCAGTTCACTGCGGATGATGGCACGCATCTCATCCTCGAATCCCGATACGGCACACGCATTGCTGCAACGCTCCAGTAGTTCTCTGTTAAACATGCGTCCAGCATAACATGTTATAGGCCGACTTGCAACTGATTTGCGCGTAAAATCAACATTTTTTCCTTTCCTTTCGGCCTTTTTTGCGCTATATATTATATATATGATAATGCGTGTCATAGCCGCTATGGCGGCGTGTGTGGTATTGCTCGGGCTGTTGAGTACCTGCAGCCTCCGCAGGATTATAGCAAGACCGCAGACGCCTGCTGCCGAAGCCTCGGGAGTGGATGCCGGTGCGATTCGTGTCGTGACCCGTGCCTATAAGGCTCGGGGGCGGCGGTACGTGCCCATGGATGTGCAGGCTGCACTGAAATACTCGGAGGAGGGGATAGCATCCTACTACGAGGCGAATGGGTCGCGCGGAGCTCTGGGCGAGCGCCTGCGACGCGGTGAGTTTTATGCCGCGCATCCCACGCTGCCCATGCCCTGCAAGGTGCGGATCACCAACCTGAGCAACGGCAAAAGCTGTGAGGCGCGAGTGGCGGACAGAGGTCCGTTTTCTCGCAATCGACTCATCGATGTGAGTTCAGCCGTGGCTAAAAAGCTGGATTTCCACCGCAAGGGACTGCAGAAGGTTCGGGTGGAGGTCATTTCCGTGGGGGATGAGCCGAACCAAATTCTGGCCGAGAAATAATGGCCGGCTGCCACGAGGTATTACAGCATTTACTCTGCTGAGCCGCACTTTTTGCTTTTTCCCGGCGGGAAAATATGCTAGGCTGGGAGTATGAAATTACGCACGCTCTCTCTGGTGGCGGCCGCATGTGCCGTGTTGTTTTCCGCATGTCAGCAGCAGCAATTTGAACCGTACCGTGGGTATAAGAAAGCGCCTTATACCCTGAAGGGGGTACGCTATGTGCCTATGGGAGTCAACGAGGCTCTGAACTACCGGGAGGATGGAATTGCTTCATTCTACGAAGCGGACGGCGCACGCGGCGCTATAGGTCAGCGCCTGTACGATGGTCAGTTTTATGCGGCACACCGCACCTTGCCGCTGCCTTGCCATGTGCGTATCACCAACCTGAGCAACGGGAAGAGTTGCAAGGCACGCGTGGCGGACCGCGGGCCCTTTATTCACGGGCGCCTCATTGATGTCAGTTCTGCTGTGGCGGAGGAGTTGGGCTTCACTCGCAAAGGACTGGAGCGTGTGCGGGTGGAAGTACTCTGGGTGGGCGACGGAAAGTACAGAGTGAAGCCCTGATGCCTGTCGTCTGCCCAAAAGAACGGGGATAAACGGCAGAACGGAGCCATCCGCATGCTTGGTTCGGGGAAATCGGGGGCAGATAGTCGGAATAAGACACGCAAACATTGGATTTCTCGCTTGCACTCAGGGGTGCTGCGTGCTATTATATGGAAGTCATGAGATTGAAACTGCATCTGCTATTGAGTGCCGCGGCTGTGCTGCCGCTGACCATGTGTCAAGATTTTAACGGGTTGCTGCCCGCCGGTGCCATACAGGCATCCGACCCGGTAGCGGACGCGAAGCTTGCAGAGGCCAGAGAGCTCGTGGCAAAGGAGGAGTACGGAGATGCCCGCGGTGTGCTGAAGGATATTATCTATAACCACGAACTGGCTCCCTGTGCTCCCGATGCTCGCCTGCTGCTGGCAGAGGTGTACGAGAAGGATGGCCTGCCGCGTGATGCTTTCGAGGAGTACGACAAGATTGTGACCCGCTACCAGAGCAGCCCGCTCTACACCACAGCGCTGGAGCGCCAGCTTTCCATGGGTATGGCTGCCGCAGAAGGGCGACTCAAGGTGAATGTGCTGGGGCTCTGGGACGCAGAGCTGGAGAGCAGCGCCGTGGAGAAATGGCTGGAGAGTGTGATAACCAATGCTCCGTACAATGATATGGCCGCGACGGCTATGTCCATTCTGGCCGGCTACCGTCTCCGCAAGGAGCAGTACGAGGAGGCTGCTGCCACCTACTCCCGCCTGGTAGACAGCTACCCGGACAGCCGCTATGCTCCGAGTTCTCAGCTGATGGTGGCTCAAATCTGGGCGGACAGCCGCAACCGCGGCGACCAGAACCTTGCCAACCTGGCTCGTGCCCAGGAGGCTTACGAGGAATTCACCCTGCGTTTCCCCGGGCACAAGGAGTCCGGGAAGGCTCTCTCCGAGGCTTCCAACATGCGCCGTCTCATGGTGCAGCAGGAGCTGGAGGTAGGGCGCTACTACCTGGAACGCTCGCATGAGTACGGCTCTGCCGTCTTCTGCTTCGAGAGCGTGATTCGCCAGAAAGCCACTAACCCCGAGGCCGCAAAGGAGGCAGAGAAACTCCTGGCTGTGGCTCGCCAAAAACTTAACGCTGCTGCAAAATGAAAAAATCACTTGCCATCGCTCTGTCGCTTTGCGCACTGCTGCCCGCTTCCTGCGGTTACCACCTCGGAGGTACCGTTCGAGCCGATATGGAGGGTATGAAAACATACTCCGTGAGCATGTTCGAGAACCACACCGTTTACCCGAATGTTGCCATGCAGGTTACCTCTGCCATCGGCAACGCCCTGCAGGGAGATGGTGCGTTTGAGGTGGCTCCCGCTTCTGCCGCAGATTTCACCGTATCCGGCACTGTTACATCCGTGGAGCTGGAGCGCAAACTCGTGGACTGGCGCGACTCGTACCTGAGCCTTGAGGTGGGTGTGTACGTGGTTGTCTCCTATGCAGTAACGGATAATCGCAGCGGTAAGGTGCTCAGCTCCGGTGAGTTGAGAGGCGAGGGCAGCTATTTCAATACCGGCGGCAACACGCAGACCGGGCGCGATGCTGCTCTTTCCTATGCCTGCCGACAGGCTGCCGACTCTCTGGTGGAGACGCTCACTATTCCATGATTTCATACCCGGTCAGCTTTGTCGGGTTGCCCATCGGTAACCGCGAGGACATCACCCGCCGCGCGCTGGAGGTGCTCGGCGAGGTGGATTGTATCTGCTGTGAGGATACGCGCAATACCGGCATGCTGCTCAGCCACTACGGCATACGTAAACCTCTGCTGAGCCTGCACGAGCACAACGAAAGTGCCCGTGCTCCCGAGGTGGCTTCCCGTGCTCTGGCCGGCGAGACTTTTGCTGTGGTTACGGATGCCGGCATGCCCGGTGTGTCCGACCCCGGCTACCGCCTTATTCAGGAGTTGAAAGCTCGCGGCGTGAGCTTCACCGTCTTGCCGGGCCCTTCGGCTGTGGTGACGGCCTTGGTGGGTTCCGGCCTGCCGAGCGATGCTTTCTTTTTCGGCGGTTTCCTCCCCGTGAAATCCGGCCGTAAGGGGCAGGTGCTGCAGGCTGCGCTGGCGGCCTCCCATACCAGCATTTTCTACGAATCTCCCTATCGCATCTGCAAAACGGTGCGAGCCATTGCCGAGCTGGATGCCTCGGCTCCCATTTGTGTAGCACGCGAGCTCACCAAGGTATTTGAGACATACCACCGCGGCACTGCTGCTGAGCTGGCTGCAGAGTTTGACGCCCGCCCGCCCAAGGGCGAAATGGTACTGCTGATAGGTGGTACAAACGCCCCGCGCCCTGCGGCTCAGGAGTGATGCCAGTGCCACATGGCTGAAAAAATGCGCCAATGCGTGTTTTTTCAGCAAAAAAGGCTTGCCATGCGGGGAACAAAAAGGTACAATGCCGCACCGCTATTCCGCCCGGTGGTGCACAGGCGCCCCGATAATCACCGGTGCAGGGGCCTTGAGGAACAGCGTCAACATATTAACCAAAACATTAAAAATGAGTATTTCTGAACTGGAGGCCCTTATCAGCGCAGGGTTTCCGTCTTTCCGTCCGGGTGATATCGTGAACGGTACCATCCTTGAGATCCGTCCGCAGGTTGTTCTCGTCGACATCGGCTACAAGTCTGAGGGTGTCATTTCCATTTCCGAGTTCGAGGACGAGGAAATCGAGGTAGGCGATCAGATCGAAGTTCTTCTGGAGAAGCTTGAGAACGAGGAGGGTCTCGTAGTCCTTTCCAAAGAGAAGGCTGCCCACAAGCAGAACTGGGACAAGATCGTGGCCGTATACAAGGATGGCGGCCTCGTGAAGGGCAAGGTCAAGAGCGTCGTGAAGGGTGGCCTTATGGTCAACGTCGGCGTGGAGGCTTTCCTTCCCGGCTCCCAGGTGGACATCATCCCCCCCAAGGATCTCAACGAGTTCGTGGGCAACGTATACGAGTTCAAGATTGTCAAGGTCAACGACGAGCGCAAGAACATCGTTCTTTCCCGCCGCGAGGTTATCGAGGCCGAGCGCAGCGAGCAGCGTCAGCGCTTCCTTGAGACTGTGAACGTGGGCGACCGCGTGACCGGTACCGTGAAGAACATCACCGACTTCGGCGCATTCGTGGACCTCTCCGGCATGGACGGTCTGCTGCACATCACCGACATGAGCTGGGGCCGCGTGAACCACCCCTCCGAGCTGCTTCACATCGGCCAGGAGCTCGAGGTGCTTATCCTCGAGGTGGATCGCGACAAGGAGCGCGTATCCCTGGGTCTCAAGCAGCTTTCCGACAACCCCTGGGCAGACATCGAGCAGAAGTACCCCATCAACTCCCGCGTCAAGGGTCGCGTCACCAAGCTTCTGGCTTACGGTGCATTCGTGGAGCTGGAGAAGGGCGTGGAGGGTCTCGTACACGTTTCCGAGCTTTCCTGGACCAAGCGCATCACTCGCCCCTCCGACGTCCTGTCCCTGGATCAGGAGATCGAGGCCGTTGTGCTCAACATCTCCGTGGAGGAGCAGAAGATTTCCCTCGGCGTGCGTCAGCTGGACGAGAATCCCTGGGAGGCTATCGAGGCTCGTTTCCCCGTTGGTACCATCATCTCCGGTGCTGTGCGTAACCTCACTCCCTACGGTGCCTTCGTGGCTCTGGAGGAGGGCATCGACGGCATGATTCACGTGTCCGACATGAGCTGGACCCGCAAGATCAACCACCCCTCCGAGGTTCTCAAGAAGGGCGACGTTGTGGAGGCTCGCGTGCTCAACATCGACAAGGAGAACCAGCGCGTTTCTCTCGGCATCAAGCAGCTTGAGAGCGATCCCTGGGAGAGCATCGACAACAGCTTCAAGGTGGGCGATCTCGTATCCGGCAAGGTGGCCAAGATTGCTTCCTTCGGTGCCTTCGTCAACCTGGACGGCGACATCGACGGCCTCATCCACATCTCCCAGCTTTCCGAGGAGCACGTGGAGCGCGTGAAGGACGTCATCAAGGTGGGCGACGAAATCAAGGCTCGCGTCATCAAGGTGGACAAGGTGGAGCGCCGCATCGGTCTTTCCATCAAGGCTGTGAACTACGATCCCGAGCAGCTGCGTCGCGAGACCGCCGCCTTCGAGACCGTACGTGCCGGCGACATGGTGGGTCTGGAGCAGGCCTTCAACCTCGCTGCCCTGCAGGCCGAGGAGTGGAGCCCCTCCGAGCAGAAGTAATCTGCCGGAACCTCACCGCTGAATATTCTTTCCGCCCTGTTGCCATGCGCAGCAGGGCGGAAAATGCGTCTTGACATTGCGTGTGTCGTGTAGTACACTCCGCGTGCATGCAGGCTCTCCCACAGCAGAATATTTTCGGTATACCGTATGTCGTGGCTGAGCTGCGCACAGCCGGCGAACACCTGGCCGCTCTGGCGGAAACGACCACCGAGCCGCAACTGGTGGCTCATTCGGATGTGCATGTGCTCACGCGCATGCTGCATGAGGCAGAGTATGGGGCCGGGCTGAGGAACTTCCGCTACGTCTGCCCGGATGGCATGCCCATCGTCTGGCTGCTGCGCCGCAAAGGTTCAGAGGCCCACCGCCTGTATGGCCCGGATATGATGGAGACGGTCTGGGATTGCGGCCGTGCGCATGGGCTGCGGCATTTCCTGCTGGGTGGTTCGGAGGAAGCCATTTCTCTGCTGCGTGAGAAGTTTGCCGCCCGTTTTCCGGGGGTACAGATAGTCGGCCATTATTGCCCACCCATGGGAACCTGGCCGGAGGGGGAAAATGCTGAGATTTGCCGCCGCATCGCGGAGAGTGGTTCCAACTGTGTCTGGGTGGGGCTGGGCTGCCCCAAGCAGGAACGCTGGCTGTATACAAATCTGCCGCAGCTGCCCGCTGCCGTCTATTTCGGCGTGGGGGCTGCCTTCAACTTCCATGCCGGTCTGGTGCGTCAGGCTCCGCTCTGGATTCGTTCCCACGGTCTCGAGTGGCTGTATCGCCTCTGCTGCGAGCCGCGCCGCCTGTTTAAGCGCTACCTTGTGCACAACACGCGTTTCCTCTGGTACTGCCTTACTCGTAAAATCTGAGGCGGGCAGGGGAGTTGCAGATGCTTTGAGTCTCGGCAGCTGAGCAATTTTCGCTTGCCAAGCGGCCTTTTGCTCTGTATGATGCTCGCATGCGCAGAAAACTTTTTACTCTCACCTTGCTGGCCATGCTCCCGGTTTCCTGTGTCGGGACAAAGGAATTCACCATCCGTACCACTCCCTGTGATGGTGCTACAGTTCACATCAACGGTGAGCTGATTGAGGGCACGACGCCCGTGACTACCGAAATCAAGCAGGACAAGGACCTCGGTATTGTGGTGGAGAAAGATGGCTACCGCGTGAGTTCTGCCACTATTTATACCAGCACCAACTGGTGGCTCTCTCTGCTCTGGACAAAGAATGACCCCAAGGCGCGCTATATCGAGGAGGATGAAGTGACAATCCCCATGGAAAAAGTGCCGGCCATCCCCTCCTACAAACCCACGAAATTGCCCGCCTTCCAGCCGCCGGCTGCGGCCATTCAGGCCGCTCCGACCCTGCATCCGCTCCCCGAGGGTATCTGAAACCTGTAAAAAATGCCTATTTGGGGCTCAAAAATCCCAAAATTCTCCAAAGAAGTAATTTTTTGTGAAATTTTGCTTGCATATTGGTAAAAAGGTAGTATAGTTGGCGCACGCAAATGTGGCGCAGTGTCTGCGCTGCACATCACAACGAACAAACAAACACACCAATATGGCTCGTCTTTTCGGTATCGAAATACCCAATGAGAAGCGCGTTGAGGCCTCCCTGTGCTACATCTACGGCATCGGGCCCTCCACCGCCAAGAAGGTGCTCGAGCAGGCCGGTATCTCCCCGGACCTCCGCACGGGTACGCTCTCTGACGCTCAGCTGACCAAGATTGTACAGGCTATCACCAGCAACAACATCCTCATCGAGGGTGACCTGCGCCGTGAGAAGCAGATGGCTCTGAAGCGCCTTACCAGCATCAACTGCCTGCGTGGCATCCGCCACCGCAAGGGTCTGCCGGTTCGCGGTCAGCGCACACGCACCAACGCCCGCACCCGCAAGGGCCGCAAGAAGACTGTCGGCGCTAAGAAGTAATTAACCCCTTACATACCAGATACTGAAAATGGCTGAAGAAACCATCCAGGAAGTAGTGGAGACAGTGGCTCCCGCCGCTGCCCCCGAGGCTCCCGCCCCCGCTGAGCAGAAGAAGCCCGAGGGTCGCCGCGACATTTTTGCCGAGCTCGGTCTCGTGGACGACGACGAGAAGGTAAAGATTCTCAAGGCTAAGGGCAGCAAGAACGTTACCACCGGTATCGTTCACATCTCCTCCACCTTCAACAACACTGTTGTAAGCGTAACCGACCTTAAGGGCAACGTTATCGGCTGGTCCTCCGCCGGCAAGCTCAACTTCAAGGGCAGCCGCAAGAGCACCGCTTATGCCGGTCAGGTTGTTTGCCAGGACGCCTGCCGCCAGGCCATGGGCCACGGCCTCAAGGAGGTCGAGGTTCGTGTGAAGGGCCCGGGTTCCGGTCGTGAGTCCGCTGTTCGTGCCGTGCAGACCATGGGTCTGGAGATTACGTCCATCGCCGACGTGACCCCCATCCCCCACAACGGCTGCCGTCCTCCCAAGGCTCGTCGCGCCTAATAGCAGTTTAACAACACAGAAGAAAGATTACACAAGATTATGGCTCGTTATACAGGTCCTACCGCCAAGATCAGCCGTCGTTTCGGTGTTGAGCTCTTCGGTGCCAGCAAGGCATTTGCCCGCCGTCCCTTCCCCCCGGGTCAGCACGGTGCCCGCGCCGGTCGCAAGAAGAAGTCCGACTACGGTATCATGCTCGCCGAGAAGCAGAAGCTCCGCTTCATGTACGGCGTGCTCGAAGGCCAGTTCCGCAAGTACTATGAGGAGGCTTCCCGTCGCACCGGTGTGACCGGTGAGATTCTCCTCCAGCTTCTGGAGCTCCGTCTCGACAACATCATCTACCGCCTCAACTTTGCCAACACTCGCGCTGCCGCCCGCCAGATGGTGTCCCACGGCCACGTGACCGTGAACGGCAAGAAGGTGAACATCGCCTCCTACAGCTGCAAGCCCGGCGACGTGATCGCCGTTGCTGCCAAGGCTCGTTCCCAGGCTCTCGCCAACCGCGCTCAGGAGCTCACCGCTTCCGCTGTGACCCCTGATTGGCTCGAGGTGGATGCCGCCAAGCTTTCCGCTAAGGTGGCTCGCATTCCCTCCCAGGAGGAGATTGCTCCCATCGTCAACGTGCAGCTCATCGTGGAGTTCTACTCCCGCTAAATTGCTGCGCACAGGCGCCTTTTTACAGAAACCCTGCCTACCTCTGCGGTCGGCAGGGTTTCACATTGCTCAGAAGAGGGGAGAAAACGGCTGTTTACGCATTTTCCGCTTGAATATATGGCGTAAGAGTGTAGAATAGTGGTGTTATGCTAGATATCCGAGTTGTCAGGGAAAATCCTGAGTATGTGAAAGAGCGTGTTCGCCTGCGCGGCGGAGACCATTGGATGCTTGTAGACAAGGTGCTTGAGTGTGACGTAAAGCGCCGCAATGCCGAGACGGAGAAGCAGGCTCTCTCCTCCGAGCGCAACAGTTCATCAAAACTCATCGGCCAGATGATGAAGGAAGGCCGCCGCGAGGAGGCAGAGGAGCTCAAGAAGCGCATGGGCGAGGTGGGCGACCGCATCAAGGAGCTGGACGCCATCGCCACAGCTGCGGCAGAGGAGCAGGAGAGCCTGCTGCTCAATATCCCCAATATGCCGCACGATGCCGCTCCCGTAGGCGAGGATGAAAGCGCCAACCCCGAGCTGCGTGTGTGGGGTTCCAAGCCCGAGATTGCTGAGCCCAAAGACCATGTGCAGATTGCCACAGCCTGCGGCCTGCTGAACTTTGAGGACGCAACGCGTATTTCCGGGTCCGGCTTTATCGTATACCGCGGCTTGGGTGCACGTCTGGAGCGTGCGCTTATCAATTTCCTGCTCGATACGCAGACCCTCGAGAACGGCTACCAGGAGGTTGGCGTTCCCTTCATCGTGAAGCGCGAGTGTATGTACGGCACCGGCCAGCTTCCCAAGTTCGAGGAAGACATGTACGGCCTGGAGGGCAACAGCATGTTCCTGGTACCCACCGCTGAAGTGCCGGTGACCAACCTTTGCCGCGACCAGATTCTGAAGGAGTCCGACCTGCCGGTGAAAATGACGGCCTACACTCCCTGTTTCCGCCGCGAGGCCGGTTCTGCCGGTCGCGAGAACAAGGGCATGATTCGTGTGCACCAGTTCGACAAGGTGGAGCTCGTGGAAATCTGCCGCCCGGAAGATGGCTTTGCGGAGCTGGAGAAGCTTACGAGCCATGCCGAGTGCATTCTGCAGAAGCTGGGCCTGCACTACCGCGTTATTGAGCTTTGCACCGGCGATGTCGGCTTCTCATCTGCCAAGACCTACGACATCGAGGTGTGGGCTCCGGGGCAGGGCAAGTACCTGGAGGTATCCAGCTGCTCCTGCTTCACCGATTACCAGGCTCGCCGTATGAAGCTGCGCTACAAGGACGCCACCGGCAAGATGCGTGTTCCCTACACGCTGAATGGCTCGGGTACGGCACTGCCCCGCCTGTATGTGGCTCTGCTCGAGCAGTGCCAGCAGCCGGACGGCTCCGTACGCATCCCCGCTGCGCTGGTGCCCTACTTCGGGGCGGAAACCATAGAGACCAAGGCGTAACGTATATCCTGCGGCGGTTCCGGGCTTCGGCTCGGGCCGCCGATTTCCGGAGACAAGCAACAAGAAACTCACAACACTCAGCCGATTCTGTATTTTATGTTCGATATGATAGAAACGATGGGCCCCATCGCCTGGCTTATGCTTATATGCGCTGTCGGGGCTTTAGCCGTGGTGGCAGAGCGCCTCTTCTACTTTCACCGAGTCAATATCAATGCAGAGGATTTCCTGCGAGGCCTCTCGTCTCTGCTGCGCAGCGGCCAGTACAACGAGGCTCTGCATGAGGTGCGCCTCCTGCCCGGTCCCATGGCGCGAGTAGTGGAGACGGTGCTCTCCCGCCCGCGACTGGCTCGCAATGAACTGCGCGATATCGCCATGGAGGCCGCCGGTCTGGAGGTATTCCGCGTGGAGCGCCACGTCCGCAGCCTTCTGGCCTGCACGACGGTGCTTCCCCTGCTGGGTATTCTGGGCACTGTGCTTGCACTGGTGAATTTCTACGACCAGCCCGGAATCACGGACGGCGCGGCTGCCATGCCGGAAGTGGCAGAGACCATCAGCGCTGCGCTGAAGCTCTCTGCCATGGGTATTGCTCTGGCTATTCCCTGCTACCTTTTTTACGTATACCTCGTGGCTCGTGCCCGTAAAACGGTGAACAACATCGAACGTGCCGGTCTCGAGTGTGTCCATATTGTGTGCGATGCCCGCGAACGCGAGGCCGAGGCTGCTACGGCTCCTGCTGCTGCTTCGACCTGCCGCACCGGCAAATGCTGCTGCGAAGCGGAGGCCTCCCCCAAAGCTCCGGCAGAAGAGTCCGCCTGATTCTCTCCTTACACATACCCCTTGCCATGTTGCGCGTACGCTCCAGACTTTCGGATTCCGGCGTCACCGTCATAGCGCTGGCAGGCATCAACCTGCTGCTGCTGCTGTGCCTCTGTGTGCTGCTCAACACGCACCGTTTGCCCCGATATGGGTTTAACGTCGTGCCGGCAGAATCTCAGTTCCTGCTTTCTCGCTTCGACCGAACCAAAGCCCACGTCATCACCATCACCCCCGGGGAGCAGCCCCGCTTCTTCCAGGGCGGTCACGAGGTGAAGAAGGGCTTGCAGGGCCTCAAGGAGCTTTTCGCCTCCTGGGATTGCGAAGCCCCCTCCCGCGTGACGGTGATACTGGTGTGCGACCGCGCCGTGCCGGCCGGAACCTTGCAACAGGTCGTGGATATGGTCTTATCCCATGGGTTTAACTGCTCACTTTCCGGGCGTCCGGTAGCTGGCTGATGTCGCAGGAGGAAGAAACATTGTTGTATCACCCCAGGTACAGCCGCCCGCTGCGCGGCTGTCTGGCGTACTTTGTGCTGCTGGCGGTGGTGGTGCTTGCGCTGGTGCTCGCACTGGTCAAGGTGCAGACTCCTGAGCCTCTGCCGCGGGCGAAGGAAGGTACGCTGCACTACCGCAATGATGAATTGCTTCACATGCAGGTGCTGATGCACAGCCCGCTCCCCCTGCCGCTGCCCGCCTATGTGGACCCTGCCAGGCGGGATGCTGTGGCGGCTCAGGAGTTGCCCACCCGTTTTGTGCCGCGGCTCAGCCAGGCACCAGCCGAGCGCATTTTCAGCGCGGCGCATGATTCTGCGGTGCTGGATGCCGCTTCGCTCATCTCCATGCCCCCGCAGGGCATGCAGGATGCTCCCCCCGCTGTGGATGGAGAGGAGGTGCAGCCATGAGCGACTGGCTCACATTCACTCCGGCCGGTTTTTTCGAGGCTATCGCCGTATCGGCCTTTGTGCTGCTGCTCGGGGTGGTGGTTCCTGTGCAGCTGGCCGCCAAACTCCGCCGCCTGCGCCTCGCGCGTCTGCGTATCGTGTGCCGTATATGCGGCTACCGCTTCCTGCGCAAAGACCCCCAGGCTATCTGCCCCCACTGCGAGGCCAGAAATAAGTGACGCCCTCTTTTTGTGTTTTGGCGTGCAGACAATGCCCCGTGTAGTGCAGTGGCGAAAAAAAAATACACTGCATCTGCAAAAAAAGTCTTGTAAGGTGAAACAAAAAGGTCACGGCGTGCGCCTGTAGAGTAGACAAGACTTTTTTGAAAGGATGAAGACTTTTTTCCACAGAATAGCAGCTGCCGTAGCAGTCTGCCTCCTGGTGCCGACCTGCGAGAGCCACAATCCCAATCCTCCATGTCCCCAGAATAAACTGTTAATCCTTCAGATAGAAGAGAACCTGTCTCCATTTCTCTCTTATTACAAAGGCGGCACCGGTCCCATAGGGAAGGGGTTGTATATCCGGCGGGAAGACACGGCTAATGCCATTTATTCCTTTTCCAAGGGCGTCATTGCCGGGGCTGATTCTCGAGATTTAAGTGTCAATCAGATTCTTAAGATTACAACAGATGGTGGAGATAACGTCAGTGTTGAGTACACGGATGCGTTAGACTTTAACTCGAAAAATTTTTATGTGGTGTTCACCGGAACCGATATTTACATATTAGATTTTGCTGAAAGAAGATTTTTCAAATATCATCGGACACTGCAGCAGTATCTCGAAGACTCAAAAAAGCAGCATTAACCGGGAGCCCCGCAATCCGGAACATGAAACGGCATTCCATTTCATCTAAAAAGCTTATCATCAGTCTGATTATTGTTGTGCTTGTTCTGGCCGCCGCCGGGGCAGGGGTGCTGCTGTGGCAGAAAGAATACTATCCGCTGCCCCCTGCTTACGATGTCGAAGAACAACGTCTGTCTCACCTGAAGGAAAGCGCCGCACTTTGGCCGGATGATTGGGCAGAGAGAAAACTGGTGCTGCATTCCGACTGGACGGAAGCGGAGAGCCGAGCCATCCGCCGGATGGATGCCTACCTGTGCCATGGCCACTATGAAGCGGCAGTAGCCCGGAATAACCGGCTTAAAGAGCAGATAGCTGCGGGCGTTATTGAACCCTGTCCCTGTGGTTTCGATGTTCCCTATTCCGATGCAGCCCTGCTGCTGGCCAACAAGGCTAAAAATGCACCTGTGCGTCTGGCCCTGTTACAGCTGGCGGCCACATGCAAGGTGGATACAGGGGAAAACGCAGAACGCATCAATATGGCGCTGGAGGCAGCCCTGTGCCGGGAATGGGAGCTTTCCCGCGCTCTGGTTCGCAGGGGCTGCAGTGCCTCAACTCCATGCAAAGGAGATGCCACTACACTTATCAGCCATGTCAAATACGCCGATATACCCACGGAGGAGTTGATTCGTTTTCTGGAGTTTTTCCACCAACGGGGAGAACGTATCTGGTACGATAGCAGAGATATCTGCCACACCGCCTGCCTGCGCAATGCCCCGCAGAAAATCGTGCACCACGGTAACGGTCAGAGATTGGTGGAAGTAAGTTTCCTTCCGGCGAAGGGCGGAGGTATGGAGGTATTGGAATGGGCCTGTGATAAAGGTCTGCTGACAGAACTCGAATGGCACGATGTGTTGGACATTCCCGGTATTTTACCGCTGATTCAGCGTTTCCTGCGAGCCGGGACCCTTTCCCTGGAGGTTGCCCCGAATCAATATGAGCCCACCCCTGTACAGGAGGCGGTCATTCTCGCGGCACCACCCATTCGCGAGGGGCTGAGTATGGATGACATTCTGCAGAAGTTGGAATGGATGTTGGAAAACGGCGCCGACCCGAATGCGTTGCCTTCTCGTTATTCCGAACGCGGCGACCGCCGTTTCCTGCCTCTGGCCATGTGCCGCCGCGTTCTGGCTCGTGCCGATTTGCAAGACCGCGAAGCGTGGTCGCGCATGGAGCAGCTCCTCCTGATGCATGGCGCTACAGATCAATAATTCTTAACGAATCATGCCCCCGTTCCGTAACATTCTCGCCACCTGCGCCCTGTGCCTTGCGCTGCCGGGGCTGAGCTCGTGCTATTCAACTCTGCACCAATATGCGTGGCAACGAGCTAAGGTAGTGGATGATGCATGGTTCCGGAAGGAGGATTCCGAGCTTTTTCGTGTGGGCGATAAGGTTTACGCCAAAGTATACCATGGTGCCGGACGTGGAACTTACGAAGGCGGCTTTGGGGTTCTCTGTCTGGAGCCGGGAGCAGCATCCTTCTCCCCCATAGAAGGCAAAGTGAAGCCCTTTTACGTCCGTCTGAATGCTTTCAGTTGTGCTGAGGTGCTGAATGCATCGGCAAGAGATAACGCAACGGTGGATACCATTTCTCTTGAACCTCACATTCCCCCTTTGTCGCAGCTGCCTGAGTCTGCTGCTCCGCTGGCGGTACGCGTTATTCGTGCGAGTACGGCAAGCGCCACCTCTGATATGGAAGGTTATGAGAAATTAAGCGATTCTGCTCGTACTGATGCACACAAATATTATGCATATCCGCTGGGCGGGCTGATGGCCGTAGCGGTGGATGCTCCTTTAAGTCTGGCAATGACGGTGACCGGAGTAACCACGGCTGTGGTGGTCATGCCCATTGCTGCTGTATGGAGATGGTGTAGCTCGAATGAAATGATGCCGACTAATGCGCCTGCAGGGGCACAGTCGGTCAATTAAGGTGTTTTAATTGAGTTAAGTAATTCTGACGGCTTGAAACAATTGTGCAGAATTGCATTGAGAGCCAGAAAAAATAGCCATCAGCTTAGAAGAGATTTGACCGGAAATCTCGTTTTTTGCTTTCGTTTTGTTCACTCCAAGTCAAAAGAGGAATAGATTGTAATATGTTGGATAGAAGCTTTCTGTGAAAGCATCTCCATAATTTGGGAGACTGTTACATCACATGTAAGGGAGCGTGAAAAATCAAATACAGCATTCGCGGGAATATTGTTGCCATTATAATGGCGCAACATGTCAAAATAGTTCCGCATAGAGCACTTGATAGAGGAACTCTTATCTGGTAGAATGTTGTTGCTCTTCCGCTATCAGTTCGGCTGGTAGGTGGCCACGTCACCTATCGGCGGAGAGTAACCAGTCCTGTCCGCTGAAGGGACGTGTCCGCAAGGGTACGGAACAGCAGTTGAACTTGACTGGAGGAGAAAGAAGTCATGCGAACTATAACCATGATTGAGCTGATAGTGCTCATCTTGCAGGTAATCCTGTTTGTGATGAAAGTCACACGATGAGTAAGTAGGCTCCACCCGGTCGGATTGACTCCCCGACCGGGTGCTTCTCTCTTGAAAGAATAAAAAGTTTCGTCAAGCTATTGACAAAAAGTCATGATTGATTATAATAAACCCATCAGAATTATAGTTCGCTGATACAATTTCTCCTGAAACGCTCCCGCCTAGTCACCGGGGGCGTTTCTATTTATGGTGCCCTTCCGGCTGCCGGGCGCATTCTGTCCGCCCGTACGATATCGCCCCCTCATCAACAGTACCGCAATTAATGGCATTATCAACCACTATCCGGATTTTATCGTGAGAACGAGCTCCGGGAAAATTGTCATCATCGAGACCAAGGGCTCTACTTCGAGCGACCCCTCGGATTATGCCTGTTTTTTTTGCTCTTTCCCGCACTAACAGTTTGCCGAGCCTCACGGATTCTGGTAACATTGCGCCGTAACAGATACCCGCTTCAATATGCCCATGCCCCCGTTCCGTAACATTCTCGCCACCTGCGCCCTGTGCTTTGCGCTGCTGGGGCTGAGCTCGTGTATAAGCCAGAATTGCCAGATAATCTGGAGAGGGGCCTATGAAATCGACAAAGTGTGGTGGATAGAAGGGACGGGAGATGATATTACCCCTATTTATCTCTGCAATGGAGCCTACTATGCCCTGGGCAAAATGGGTCCGGCAAAAGGGGCTCTGTCAACTTCCGCTACTCCTTTTGAGCCGCTGGACGAAGATTATTGGCCGATACCGGAAAAAGAAGAAACAGCATACCTGCGTTTAGATGGAGAATCTGCACAGTTGGTACAAGCAGCCTTGCAGGAAAACGAACAACCTGCGCAGGGAGTAAGAGTTGCTTTCAGCCGAGACGCGTCACAACACCTCAAGACCCTGCCACAGGGAGCACGGCGTCTGTCTGTTGCAGCAAATGCTCGCGAAGGTCGGTGGGGATTATACACAGCAACAGAGAAGCTGGAAGATTCGGCCCATTCAACTTCCGAAAAATACTGGCGTTACCCCCTCAGTGTTCTCACAGCCGTTGCCATTGATGCGCCTCTGACGCTCCTGGGCAATGCAGTGCTGGGGGGAGGTCTTGTGGTGACAGCCCCGGTAACGCTCCCTATACTGATTTTTATGGAAGATGAGTTGGAGTAGCCTGCAACAAAATACCTGTGAGAAACGCCTGCCGGATAGGAAAAGCACCATGGTGCAGATTCAGAGGAGGCGTTACGAAGCCTTACCATAGGGAAGTGAAGCCATGAAACGCTATGTGAAGTTGATATTGAACGCCGCCTTCTGCCTGGCCTGGGCAGGAGTCATTGCCTGTGTGGTGCTGCGGCTCGACGTAGGAGGGCATTGGTCCTGGATGCTGAGTGTAAGCGCGGCCATGCTCATGACTCTTCTGCTGCTTCTTATCTGGCTGTGGCGTTTGTACAGGTGGCGTCCCGCGCTTCTCGAGGTATTGTGCCTGCTGGCTTCGGTGATGTTGTTATGCTGGGAATTCCGCGGTTTCGGGACGATTACCCGGTACGAGCTGGATGTGAGTTGCTGCTCGGGAGTGAGAACAACGCCCACTTGGCATGTATCTCCCTGGAAAAGGGCGTATATGTCGGTATGCGATGACTGGAGCATCGGGCGCTTTGGGGATGGGCTGGTGGCAAATAGTATTGAATATCACTGGAATTACCATCCCCGGGTGGGGCATGGCCCCTGTGCCGTGAGCTTTTCTCATTATGAAGGCGTCATAAAGGGAATCCAGGATGCATTCACCCTGGATTTACCGCAGGAGGCTGCACCCACCCTGCAGATGCGGCTGGATGCATCGTCCTCTGCAATCGGTGTGATTGTCAGCCGGGGCGATGGGGCAGGTGCGTATGCCCGGTATCTTGAGAGCCAGGAGGAACCGCAGCAATGGTGCGAAAAGGAAGCGTATCTTTGGCTGCCTGCCAGCCCGGGTGGCGTGCTCGAACTGCCTGCCGACAACGGCCGGGTGACCTTCTACATTGTGTATTGCCCAGGCGTGGAAGAGAATGCGCCGGAAGGCATATCTCCGTATAGCGTGCTGCCATTTCGCATAACCCGAAAATAAGCATGTTAACATTTTTCTTTTCGCCTCAACACAGCATCCATGCTTGTATCGCGCGGATGAAATGGATATAATACCCCGCAACAGATGCCCGCTTCGATATGCCCATGCCCCCGTTCCATAAATTCCTCGCCATTACAGCTCTGTGCCTGGCGGCGGGGTGAATAGACTAATTATCAAAGAGTAAAAACGATGAATGCTGCAACCGGGAGAATCATAAGCATTTACTTATGGCTTCATCTGCTCCTGATGCTTGTGAAATCACTCATCATATGGCTTCCTGTTTTCTTCATTTTATATGGAGGTATACAAGCGGTTGTACTGCTTACCATGCTGAACAAGAAGCCGGGCGATGCCATGTCTGTTACCAAACGGAGGGTAATCTATTTACTGACCGTCATGGAGGTTGCGTATACCGTAGAGCTGTTGGTTATGGGGGACTTTCTTCTCCAGGATGTATTGGGGATAGGTGTATTGCCCTGGGATTGTTTGAAGGGGACGATTTTCACCAACCCCGAGTTCTTTCACATCATGCCCGGCGTATCTTTGACGGTTCTTTATCTTTCTCTGGCGGTGATATGGTTAGTTGTGTACGCTAGCCGCAGAATTACGAAGAAAAGAAGAGTCCGGAGCTCACCTCCTGTAAGGCAGCAATGTACCTGAAACCGGGTGAAAAATCTTCCTGCTCACAATCGTTATAAAATCTTGCCGAAAGCAGGGAGCTGTGTATAATAAGAATAAGGATATTACCACATTGCTATGTCTGAGGCAGAAAATCACAACCTTCTCGAATTTCTGTTCGAGGTATTCAAAGCAGACGATGCCGATGCTCTGCGTGAGTATTTGCAGAAGGTGCAGGATGTGAATAGAGTGGACGAAAGCGGGGATTTTCTTTTGTACCTTGCGGCTATGTTTGGTGCTGCGGAATGCATGAAGCTTATTCTGCAAGCGGGGGCGAATGTAAATCAATGCAATAAGAAGAAAGAAACAGCTCTCCACGAGGCAGCTTTTGCGCCCACTGTCGATAAGCGAAAAAACTTCCGTCCGGATGTGTGCATGCTCCTCCTGTTGCAGGCCGGTGCAAAGCCGAGTGTCAGAACAAAACAAGGTAAGACACCGCTGGATAAGGCCTTATTTCTGCCCAATTACCTCAGGGTCGCCATCCTGAGAATAGCTGCGCAAGCAGAAAAATCGCCCATCATGCAGGCTGTGTGGAATACAGATACCGAAGCTCTGGCCTCTCTTCTTGCTCAGCAACCGGGGCGCTTGATGCGAATGCTCGGCAAAAAATCTGCCGTGAATGATGCAGATGAAAATGGCTATACGCCTCTGCATGCGGCGGTATTGCATGGCCGCACTGCTTGTCTGCCCATGTTGTTGGCAGCGGGGGCTGCCCCGGATGTCGTAAGCCGGGATTGCACCACGCCCCTTATGTTGGCCACGCTGGCGGGGGATACGGTGGCCATGCAGATTCTGCTGAAAGCCGGAGCTTCGCCTGACATTGCCGATGACCGGGGGAATACGCCTTTGATTTGCTCCGTTAAGGCGCACCGTCCGGATTGCGTGCGGATTATGCTGCAGAGTGGGGCCAAGGTGAATGCGTGGAACGTCCGATACGAAACGGCTCTTTTCCATGCTACCGCAAATCCGGAGATTATGCGCATGCTTCTGGACGCCGGGGCTGCGGTAAACGGTGATGTGATGATAGAGTGCGCCTCGCAAGGGGATTCTGAACAGGCACTCGAATGCATGCGTATGCTGATTGCTGCCGGTGGGGATGTGAATGAGGAAAACAATCCCGGCGGTACACCTATCCTCTGGACCGAGAGCCGGGGAAATGGTTTGGAGATGATGAAACTTCTGCTTTCCGCAGGGGCGGATATCAGCAGGCAAAACAGGAGTGGCAACACCATTCTGCATAACAAAGCCATGGCTTGCAACCTTGAAGCCATTCGTCTTCTGCTCGAAGCCGGTGCTGACCCCGGCATCCGGAATGCAGACGGGTGTACGCCCCGAGAGTGTGCCCAGGGAGAAGATGCCGCTGCTTGCCGCGAACTGCTGGAAGCCGCCATGCGAGAGAGAGGAATAAGCATTATCGACAAGCCGGTGATGAAAGTGAGCGACATCCGCCGGAGATTGCGACGCAAGGCTGTGATTTTCCGCAGCGCTCTCTGCGGACAAGCTGCTGCAGCGAACACCAGCTGGCTGGGGAGAGTGACCCGCCGGGTCCCCGGGGAAGAGTGGCCGGAGGATGCAAACGGGCATCCACTGGAGCCTCTGGCCACCCTTTTTCTGCAAGAGCTTCCGGTTCTGCCTCCGGCCCTCAAAAAGCTGACAGTCATTACCATATTCGCTCCGCTGGACACATGGGGAGAAGATGTTGTCGATACTCCGCAGATGGGCTGCGTCATTCGCGGTTATGCCGACACGGATGAACTGGAAACATGTGATTATGCTGCAACGGAGTTCATGCCCTGTATGCTTACGCCGGAGCCGGTAAGTAATGATATGCCCAAATTTCCGTGCTGCGGAGGCAGCGATGAACTGTGGGACAACATAGAAAAAGTGGAACAGGCGAAAGGACTGGATTATCTGGAGAATATACTGGAGGCAGACTACCAGACTCACAAAATAGGTGGCTATCCTACCTATGTGCAGGGAGCTCCGGATATCCCCCGTGGCTATGCGTTCGTATTCCAGATCTGCTCAGACAAAACAGCCGGATTTTACATCGGCGATTGTGGTAATTACTATTTCTACTATAACGCCCGCAAAAACGACTGGATTGTACATGCCGATACTTACTGAGCAGTAGATGCGCGACTGAAACTTTTTTAAGCTAAAATGCAGGAAATGTGCAACAAAATGGCCGCGGGAAACGCCTCCTGGATAGGAAATCACCATTTTGTGTATTTTATCTTCATTTATTAGTTCCATGGATAAAACGAGCTATGAAGTCATCAATCTCAAAGATATTCAGTATACTTCTGTGTGCCGTAGCGAGCGCTCAGGAGCCGCAGCCTGAGCAGGTGTTTAATAAATCCAATTATTATTCTGTTTATCATCCCGGTATATACGTTGTTAAAGCGGATGGCAGCGAATTCCAGCACTGCCACTATAATCCCGTCAATTTTTTAACGAAAGTGAATTCTAGTCGTTTTGTTCTGAAAAATGTACGAGATTGCGTGATTGTGGATGCAGAAGCTCGGAATTTACCGGCAACTGTAATCCATTGCGAAAATCATTTCGTAGTAAAATCAGACATGGATGTATATGCTCATGGCGATTGGGTTGATATACAGGGGGTAGCAGAGGTTGAAACTATATTGGAGCTGAATCGTGAAAGCGCTAAGCTGACTTCCGACGCCGCGGGGCGTATGGAGCTTACTCATGGCAGTATTTCATGGAAACGAGTTCAAGAAGAAAACGGAAAAACATACCTGAAATTAGAACCTAGTGCTAATATCGCAACAATTGATTCTATCCGCTATTATGCAAATAATGAATGGAATTATCTCTATTTCTTTGATGATAACAAAGCCGAATTACATGCCTATGACTTTAAGCCCAGGCAGGTAGAAGTCTGTTATGCGGAGGGAACAGGTCGATATAATGTGCCGTTCCGCTATCGTCTTAGCTTATCTGGTGCGCAGTTATTACCCTATGTGCCGAATCTGAAGACAATAGAAGTTTCAGAGAACAAACGAGAACCGATAGCCGTAACCCCGGCTGCTGATGAAGTATATATGGTAACAGAGGGGTGGATTAGGTATTTTGATGGAAGTTGTGAACTTTCTATCAATGCGTACCTCTTTTCTGATTCTCTTTCTATCGTAGACGCCGTTGTTAAGGAAGCCAACCTTTTTGATGATTCGGGAACAGAAGTCGCCATCTCAAAAACTGAAATCAAAGCCCCTTTCGATTCTCGTGATATGAGGCTTATTGAGATTACCTGTGAGTTGCCGAAAAGTGAACGCCTGCACTACCGAGGCTCATTAGAGTTGAACGTGCGAGATGCTGATGGCAATGCTTCAACAATAACTTATCCCTTCTTAATCAGCTTCAATATCGGAGGGGAGGTAAAATATTAATTCCTCGATGCTCAGGTAGCTGGCGCGAATAGGGCGAATGCCTGCGCAACCGGGAAGCCCGTACTCGTGCCGGCGTTTTCTACAATGCTAGGAAACTCGCAGAAAAATGTCTTCCTCGCTTGAACAGAGGTGCGGGAATTGATATAATGCCCCGTAACAGATATGCGTTTGGTTATGACCATCTTCCATAAACTCTTCGCCACGTCAGCCCTGTGCCTGGCGGCGGCGGGATTGAGCTCGTGCGATTCCCGAGATATGCATCAGGATGCCGCATTCCGTTGGTATTATCACAACGGAAAAGGGTATGTGATAGAGTTGGAAAAGGAAGCGCTCACCCCACAGAATGTGAATCAAAGCGGGTTGATAAGCAGTGAAACAGGATGGAGAACCTACACTCCCTTGCAACATTGCATTGGCAAAGGAGATGCAGATGGCGTGAAAATGTGCTTAGCTCTGGGGGCTGACCCGGAAAAACGCGTGGAGACCATGCACCATGAGCTCTTGCCGGGAAGTAAGGATTTTTACCAGGGCACGGCGGGTTACACGCCGCTGCACCTGGCGGTGTATCTGAAGCAATATCAAATTGTGGAATTGTTGCTGGAGGGCGGTGCGGATATTGAAGGCCCCCTCGGGCCGGATGGTAGTACGGCCTTGATGCGTGCGGCCCATTGGGGGGATGCCGATATGGTGCGCCTGTTGCTGAGCAAAGGAGCAAATGCACAAGTAGAAACCGGGGGAAAATGGTGCTGGGAAGAGATGTACAAGGGAAAGACCGCGGTGGATTTTGCCAGGGAAAGCGGTCACGAGGCCTGCGTGCAGCTGCTGCAGAACAGATGATACAGAGAGAGTAAGAGCCGATATTGACCCCATATGTTTACGGAAGAAAAGAAGGCTGCTGAGTTTGCGCTGCAGGAGGATGAGCGGGTGCTGTGGGCAGAACGCAGGAAGCCCCGGTGGGATGCGAAGAAAACATGTGTCGCAGGGCTCATGCTTGCCCTGGTGGCATGCGTGGCGTTTGTGTTGCCTGCTGATGTGCTGCATTGTTGCGTGCTGTTGTTTATGGTAATGGCTCTGGCTGGCATCATGTGCAACATGTGGTTGCGGGAGGCGCATTCTGTATACCTGCTGACTGACAAACGAGCTCTTATCGTGGAAGAAGCCATGTGGGGCTGCAAGGCCGCCGTCATCTCTGTCCCCTTGCATCGCAAGCTTATCGCCATGTGTAAGCGCCGTGCCAATGGCAGGGCTGATTACTTTTTTGTGAAGTATACGGAAGGCCTCAATCTCTCAAAGGATGGTTTTCTGAATGTGCAGGCAGTGCTGCAGTTGGAAACGCAGCTTGCCGCGCTGGGACTCAGTCTGCCCGCGCAGGATGAATCCCGCCCGCTGACGCAGCTTCCGCGCCCTACGCCCCTGGAGTCCTTATGCTACGATGTCTCTGTTTCCGGTTATTTGTATGACTATGTGAAAAGAGAGTTCCCGGAGCGCGATTTGCACTGGTGGGTATATCTGCTGGTCGGAGCCTGTGCCTTGAAGCTGTTGCAGATGATTTGGCGAGATTCTCGCTGCTTCCTGCTTATGCGGCGGCAGAACTTTTACGTTTTTGCTCCGGAGACTGAGGAACAATCCGAGCATGAACTTCCATCTGGAGATAGAAAATGAGCATTGTCCACAAAAGTCTTGCCACCGCCGCCCTGTGTTTTGCGGGCCTGTTGGTGTCCGCGTGTCACCGCTTCAATTTTGTGGAGCAACTGGATGCGGTGGATAAGCGTGTCCCCATTATCAGCCATCATAAAACGGTGGATGAGTTCTCAAACGAGATGATTTATCGGCACGAGGGCAATTATTACTGCAAGATTCCTGTTGCTTATGCCAGGGAGCGTGCTGACCTTGTGACGCTCAAGTTGTACGACCTGGGCCCGGATTTCGGGTTCGATTCCGATTTGCTCCCTCCGCGCAGCTATACGGATGTGCAGAAATGGGAAGCTTATTATTTCCCGCTTTCGGATGCCGAGGTAGACAGATTGCTGAAACGCCCCGCGGGGACAACAAAACAGCCGCTTCCGCTGAAACAGGCGAAGCCGCTCAAGGCCTCGGAGCCTGTAGCAATGCAACCCATTCCACTGCGTGGGGAACGTGTGCGTTATCCCGCCGATTCTATACGATTCGCCACGTATGATAAAGCCGGTTATTGCTACCGCATTTCCAACCTACCCGAGCAGGCGGGAACTCGTACGGTGTCGCAAAAGTTGCTTCTGGTGCCGGCTTATGTTTTGGATACTGTGGGCAATGCCGCCTTCATTGCTCTGGATACCCCGGTTATCGTGGTGGTTTATCCGACCATGAAACTGCTGGAATGGCTGGTTTCGCCTATTGTCAGATGCTGATTTGTTATTTTGTGCTTGAAAACATATGTTATGTGGTATAGAGTACTCTCTGGCGATATTTTTATTTACATGTTAACTCATCAACATTGACTCGTCATGAAAAAACACTTTTTCTTCTTCTGGCTTTGTGTGGCCTGACGCTGCCGGCTATGGTTTCGGCAACGGAAAATTCCGGCGCATCTACTTCTGCGAACTTCGGAGACGGTGGTTCTTTCACCATCACCTACGAATGGGATTCAGCCAGCCCACTCCCCCTACAGGGTCGTGTGTTCGAATCCCGCGGGGGAGATAAAGCAGAAACGCTCAGCATCGGTTTTATCCGTTACTGAGCGTTTCTTTTCGTATCGGGCAAGCGGGATTCTACCCGCCCCCTGCGGCCCTGCGGGCTTCCCTCCGGGAGGTGTCCCGTCGGCGCAGGGTCTGCTCGTGCCACCGGCACTCGCAGCCCACTCCCCCTACGGGGTCGTGTGTTCGAATCCCGCGGGGAGGGAGATAAAGCAGAAACGCTCAGCATCGGTTTTATCCGTTACTGAGCGTTTCCTTTCGTATCGGGCAAGCGGGATTCGAACCCACGACCCCTTGCACCCCATGCAAGTGCGCTACCAGACTGCGCTACTGCCCGTACTTTGCTTTTTTGTTTGTCTCGCGCCTTGGAGCGTGTCGACAAGGAGAGTATACATGAATTTTTACAGTTGTCAACACCTTTTTTTCATGATATACTCATTTTTGTCATGAAAAAGGTAAAAATTGCCGTTGTCGGAGCCAGTGGATACACCGGACAGGAGCTTTTACGCATTTTATTGCGCCACCCGGGGGTGGAATTGGTGTGTGCGACCTCGCGCCAGTATGCAGGGCAGGAGTTGTGCGACCTTTTCCCGAGATTCCGCCATGTGCCGGGGGCTGATCTTAAATTCACGGATTCGGATGTAGCTGCGATAGCCGCCACCGGTGCGGAGGCTGCGTTCCTGGCGCTGCCGCACGGTGTTTCTGCAGCATACGGGCGCGGGCTGGTGGAAGCCGGGCTGCGTGTGATTGACCTTTCTGCGGATTTCCGACTGAACGATCCGGCGGTGTACGAGGAGTTCTACGGCAAGCCGCATCCGGATGTGGAGCTGATGCAGGAGGCCGTGTACGGCATGCCGGAGTGGCACCGCGCCGAGATTGAGAAGGCGCGTATCGTGGGCTCGCCGGGTTGCTACCCGACCAGCATCATCCTGCCGCTGGTGCCGCTGCTGCGTGCCGGGCTGGTGAAGCCGGAGGATATCGTGGTGAACAGCGGCAGCGGTGTTTCCGGTGCAGGCCGCAAGGCGGATGTGAGTCTGCTGTACTGCGAGTGCAACGAGAGCATGCGCGCCTACGGTGTGCCGCGCCACCGCCACCTCTCCGAAATCGAGCAGGAGCTTTCCGGCGCCGCCGGGCAGAAGGTCACCATCACCTTTACCCCGCACCTCATGCCTGTGAATACCGGTATTGTAACCACCACTGTGGCCAAGCTGGCCGAGGGCGTAACGCCGGAAGATATTGCTGCCTGCTACGAGAAGGCATACGCCGGGGCTCCCTTTGTGCGACTGCTGGGCGCCAACAAGCCGGCTGACACCAAGAATGTGACCCGCACGAATTTCGTGGATATCGGCTGGGCGGTGGATTCCCGCACCAACCGCGTGGTGCTCATGAGCGCGGAGGACAACGTGATTAAGGGTGCCGGCGGTCAGGGTGTGCACGCCTTCAATATCATGTTCGGTTTCGACGAGGCGGAAGGTCTCTGGCTTATCTGATAAATCCTGCATCTGACCCAGCAATATGTTGCCGATTCTCCTGATTGTGGACGATGAGAAGTCCACGCGCGATGCCCTCCGCCTGGCGCTGGAGGACGATTACGAGGTGTATGCCGCCGCTAACGGCAAGGCGGCGCGTGCCCTGATGGAGAGCGAGCCGGTAGATATATTGCTGACGGATCTTCGATTGGGTGGGGAGAGCGGTATGGAGCTTATTGACTATGCTCAGAAGCTGCCCGCTCCCCCTACCTGTATCATGATGACGGCCTACGGCAGCGCGGATACCGCTGCGGAGGCTCGCCGGCACGGGGCGTATTATTTCCTGACCAAGCCGCTCAACCTGGATGAGGTGGAGCTGCTGCTGCGTCGCGCCGCGCACACGCGCGCGCTAGAATCAGAGAACCGCGCTCTTTCTACCCAGCTGCAGCCGGTGGGAGGGCTGGAGACCATGCTGGGGAACAGCCCTCCCATGCAGACCGTGTTCAACCGCATTCGCCAGGTGGCGCCCACGAATGCTACTGTGCTGGTGGAGGGCGAGACCGGCACGGGTAAGGAGCTGGTGGCGCGTGCCATCCACTCCCTTTCGGCGCGTTCCGGTGCCAAGTTTGTGGCGGTGAACTGCGCCGCGCTTTCCCCGCAGCTCATGGAGAGTGAGTTGTTCGGCCACGAGAAGGGGGCCTTCACCGGTGCCTTGCAGCGGCGCAAGGGGCGTTTTGAGGAGGCAGACGGCGGCACCTTGTTCCTGGATGAAATCGGCGAAATCGACATCCCGACTCAGGTGAAGCTGCTGCGTGTGCTGGCCGAGCGAAGTATCGAGCGAGTGGGCAGCAACGAGTCCATACCCGTGAATGTGCGAGTGGTGGCTGCGACGAATCGCAACCTGGCGGAAATGGTGAAGGAAGGCAGCTTCCGCCTGGATCTCTACCAGCGCCTCAATGTGATATCTCTGCACCTGCCGCCCCTGCGGGAGCGTGCCGGGGATGTGGTGCTCATGGCAAATGCCTTCGTGCACGACCTCTGCCGGGAGAATAACAAACAGCCCATGAGTCTGAGCCGCGCTGCCCTGGAGCTCCTGCGTGCATACTCCTGGCCCGGCAATGTGCGCCAGCTGCGCACGGCTATAGAGCACGGCGTGGTGATGAGCGAATCCGCCACGATAACACCCTCGGAACTCCCGGATTATCTGTCTGCAGAGCCCCATGCCGAGGCTTCTTCCGCACAAAGTCATGTGCGTACGGAATTTGAGCTTGATTTACCCCCTACCTTTAATTTAGAATACATCGAGCGACAGGTAATACTGCGGGCTTTGCAGCACACGAAGGGAAATCGTTCCGCTGCGGCAGAGCTGCTGGGTATTAACCGCCGCACGCTGCAACGCAAGATGGCTGAGGCCAGAGAGTTTTTCGGCGAGTATCTATAAGGTATTACAGTTTTACATCATTTTCAGAATATGGCAGTTATGACGGATGGTAAACGTGAGTCGACGGTATTGCGACTCATTGCGCTGGTGTTGCTTTTGTCGATGTGTGTATTCAAACTCGCGCTTACGTTTCGTGGGTTGAACCAGCCTGCGGCGATGGAGCAGGCTCAGATTGCCCGCTCCGTGGCTCAGGGGGAGGGCTTCGTGAGCAAGAGTCTCAGCCCTCTGCATGTGGTGAGCGCTGCCGCCCGGGCAAATGAGGAGAAGCCGGTTTCCTTCAAAGAATTCCGGGATTCTACCTATGCCCCGCTCAATACTGTTTTCATGGCCGCGGCGCTTAAGCTGACGGGTATGGATGATTTCGAGGCGAACCGCATGAAGGAAAATGGCGGGTATCTGTACGCGCCGGACAGAGCCATTGCTGCTACGAGCACCGTATTCTTTGCGCTTGCTATGGTGCTCAGCTATGTGTTGGTGGCACGTTTGTTCGATGAAGTGGTGGCCTGCGCTACTGTGTGCTTCATGATGTTCAGCTCCCTGCTGCTGGAATATTCTGTAAGCGGTCTGCCTCAGATGCTGATGATGTGCTGTGTTCTTGGCGCCATGAACTTCATGCTGAGTGCGTATCGAGAGTATGCACAGCTGAACCGCTCGCGGACGATGCTGTATGTGATGTTGGCTTTTGTCTGTGCCGGGTTGCTGTGTCTTTCCGGTGGCATGGGAATCTGGCCGACACTGGGGCTGCTGCTGTTCTGCTGTTTCTACTTCCGCCCTGCGGGAGCATACGCATTTGCCGCATCGGCTCTCGTTTTTGTGTTCCTTATCTGGACAATGGTAAGCAACTATCTGGCCACAGGCTCCCCGCTGGCACATGCCATGCTCGGTCTCTACAATGGTTTCGGCGGTGGCGAGGAAATGGCAATGCGCTCAGCGGATTTGAACAATATGCCCCTTCAGCGTGCCGGGTTTGTGATGAATTTCCTCGGGCGTACCTTTGGTCAGCTCAGAGAGCTCTATGTCAATATGGGCTCCATTGTGGTGGTGCCTTTCTTCTTCCTGGCTTTGCTGAATCCTTATCGTCGCGAAGAAGTGCAGGCTACCAAGTGGGCTGTTTTCAGCATGTGGGGGATGTCCTGCGTGGGTATGGCGCTTTTTGGCGTGAATAACGCCATGCATATTACCCAGCTGGCTATCATCTTTACTCCCTTCTTTGTGGCGTACGGTATATCGCTGGTCTTCAATTTCCTGGCTCGTTATCGCTACGAAGGGGTTACCTACAACCAGGTGCGCGGGCTTGCCATGTTTATCATGATTCTGGTTTCGGCCGGGCCCTTCCTGATGTCGCTGCCCCGAAGTGTTTACATGGGGATCTGGTTGGGCGATAACGGTCGCCCGCATTACCCTCCGTATTTCCCCCCGGCCCTGAATATCAACCTGGCCAACGTATCTTCTCCGGATTCCGTCATCGCGACGGATCAGCCCTGGGCCGTCGCCTGGTATGCAAACCGCATGGCACTTTGGCTGCCCACTAAGGTGGATGATTTTGTGGATAAAGTTGAGCCTGCCCTTGCCAAAGGCGAGACGCAGGTGCAGGGGATTCTCATAACTCCCAGTTCTCATTCCCCGGTTCTGGCGGAGAATAGCGGGAGCCCGGTAGGTATGGCAGGCATTATCAACAAGATGGGTGATTTTGCCCCCTTGGCCATCGAAGGTAAAATTCTTCTTATGGTTCCCAGACGCAATCTGGCTTTGGCTGACTTGTTTGCAGAGCAGATATCAGGCTCCTCGCGAAGCACTCCTCTGGGGCAGCTGGTCAGCTCTCACGGCCGCTTCTCGCAGCGTGTGCCGCTGCTGGGGGCTGATGTTATGTATTATACCACGCCGCAAGCCAGGTAACGATTTTTGCTACTTTCATTATGCCTCCCCGTACACAGAAGCATGTTACCCTCACTTTTGAGGAATCTATGGCCAGGTTGGAAGCCATAGCCGCTCGTCTGGAACAACCGGAGACCGGCCTGGAAGAGACAATCTCCCTGGTGGAAGAAGGACGTAAGCTGGTGACATCCTGCCGCAAGATGCTGGATGCCGCTGAGCTGCGTCTCACTACACTGACCTCTGTAGAAACATTGCCGCCCGCGGCTTCCACTCAAACTGCAAACGAAGATGGATTCTCCCTCATTTAAACTTCCGCCGCTTCTGGCCGGTATACAGTCCCCCGCAGATCTCCGCAAGCTGGCTCCGGAGCAGCTTCCAGCCCTGGCAGAGGAGGTGCGTGAGGTGCTCATCAATACCCTGGCAAAAACCGGTGGCCACCTGGCACCGAATCTGGGTGTGGTGGAGCTCTGCATTGCGTTGCACCGAGTGTTTGAGACTCCCCGCGATAAGATACTTTTCGATGTGTCGCATCAGTGCTATGTGCACAAGATGTTTACGGGGCGTGCTGCCGCTATGGGGACTCTGCGCCAGTTCGGTGGCATATCCGGTTTCTGCAAGCGTAGTGAGTCGGAGCATGATGCCTTTGGCGCCGGCCATGCCGGCACGGCACTTTCTGCCGGTGTGGGCATTGCTGCTGCCCGCGACCTTGCCGGGGAGGATTTTAATGTGATTTCCGTGGTGGGGGATGGCGCTTTTACCTGCGGCACCACACTGGAAGGCCTCAACAGTATCTCTACAACGACTCGCAAGTTTATCCTTATCCTCAATGATAATGAGTGGAGTATCGATAAGAATGTGGGCGCACTTTCTCGCTACTTCTCATCTCTGCAGGAGACCGAAACGTACACCTGGCTGCGCGAGCGCGCCAAGAGTTTTATAGAACGCCTCGCCGGCAAGGATATGAAGGAGCAGGCTTCCAAGCTTTTCACGGCGGCTCGCGGGCTCATCACCCCATTCAGCTTGTTCCGCCAGCTGGGGCTTACCTACTTCGGCCCTGTGGATGGGCATGATATAGAGCGCCTGGAAAAAGTACTGCGTATAGCGGCTCGCAGCAATGAGCCGGTGGTGGTGCATATCATCACGCACAAAGGCAAAGGGTATGAACCCGCTTCTTCCAACCCGACCAAGTTCCATGGTATCGGTAAATACGATGTGTCGGACGGTTCTACAGCATCTTCTCCCAGCATTACCTACTCGGAGACTTTCGGACGTTGTCTCTCTGAGCTGGCCGCAGAAGATAAGGAAATAACGGCTATCACTGCGGCTATGCCCAGTGGTACGCGTCTGGATATTTTCCGCTCGCATTATCCGCAGCGCTTTTTCGATGTGGGGATTGCGGAGGAGCACGCGGCCATTTTTGCCTGTGGTCAGGCCACGCAGGGGTTCAAACCTTATCTGGCCGTATATTCCACATTCATGCAGCGTTGCGTGGATATGATTCAGCACGATGCCGCCTTGCAGAGTCTGCCTGTGCGTTTCTGTATGGATCGTGCCGGTCTTTCCCCGGATGACGGCCCCACGCATCACGGTCTTTTCGATATCAGCATGATGCGCTGTATCCCGAACCTCATCATGATGCAGCCGAAGGATGAAGCTGAGTTCTGCCACATGCTGGCCACCATGCAGGGCATCAACCACTGCCCCAGCGCGGTGCGCTACCCGCGTGGCGTGGGGGAAGGCGTGGCTCTGCCGGATAAACCGCAGGCTCTGCCCATCGGTAAGGCCGAGGTGCTGGAGGCGGAAGGCGAAGTCGCTCTGGTGGCTCTGGGCAACATGAACAGTGTCGCGGCTCGGGTTCGTGAGCAACTGGCAGAGCAGGGGATAACCTGCGCTCATATCAATGCGCGTTTCATTAAGCCGCTGGATGCGGAGTGTCTGCAGAAGTTTGCCACAAAATGCCGTCTGGTGGTTACGCTGGAGGACCACAGCATCGCCGGTGGCTTCGGTAGTGCCGTGCAGGAATGTCTGGCTGAGGCGGAGCTCTGCACCCCGGTGCTGCGCATTGGCTGGGGAGATGTCTTTGTGGAGCATGGCAGCTTGCAGCAGCTGCGTGCGAAACACGGCCTGACTCCCGAGGCTATTGCAGCAAAAATATCAACCCGACTTCGTAAACTCGCATGATTTCGTCTTTTTGCCGTTTTTCACTGGCTGCTCTGCTGGCGCTTCCCTGTACTTTGACTGCACAGAATCTTTCCACCGATGTTGCCCCGCGCGGGGCCGCTTCCGAACAGGCCGGCGCGGATGTGGAAGAGTGGGTGAAGGAGCTTTCCAACCTGCCCGCAGAGAAACGCGCAGAATATACTGAGGCTTTTTCTCGGGCTAAGCACGCATATACGGTCGGGCGCTATGCGGAGTGCGAGGCGTTCCTGAATACCTGTGAGTTCTATACCCGCAAAAGCCCCCATGTCTGGAACTTGCGTGCCGGCGCGCTTATTGCTCAGCAGCGTTTTGAGGAGGCTCGACCTCTCCTTGAGAATGTGTTGAAGAACAACCCCAAGGACGAAGTGGGATGCCTCTCACTCTCTTTGCTTTACCTGGGAATGGCCGAGTATGAGAAGTGCCTGGAGGTGACAGAAACGCTCCTTGCCGAGATTCGCTACAAGAAAATGGAGCAGCTGACACATAGCCTCATGTTCCGCAAGGTGCTGTGCTACATGATGCTGGGGCGCGAGTCCGATGCTCGGGAGGTAGTGAAGGACATAGGTCCCATCGATGATTCCCCGCTGTATTACTACAGCCAGGCGGTGTTTTTCCTGGCTAAGGGGGATACCAGGTCCGCAAAGCGTGATTTCAGCGCAGCTGATATGATTTATGGCTCGACGGGGCATCTCAGCGGCTACAAGCAGGCTCTTTCTTTCTCCGGGGTAGTAGAAAGGTATGCCGCACTTGGCAAATGAAGGTGCACGAGCAGGGCTGTATATTGCGGCTCAGCCCATTGGGGGATTATGGGCTTATCGTGACCTGGTGTACATCCGGGTATGGTGTGCTGAGGACGGCCGCCCGCAATGCTCGCAAGCCCGGCAGCGATTTCACCGGGCGGCTGGATTTGTTTCATGAGTGCGAGTTGGTGTTTTCTGCGCCTGCTCGCGGGGATTTAGCTACACTACACAGCGTGGAGCTGCTCAACCCGCGTTTACCCTTGCGCCGCAGCCTGCTGCAGCTGCGCTTGTGCAGTTATCTGGCCAACCTTCTTCTAGCTACAGTAGAAACAGACGCTCCCGGTGAAGAGTGGCATAAGCTGATGAGCGGTGCTCTGGATTATGTGGCGCAGAATCCTCCCCGCCCCGCCATCCTGACCCATTTCGAAAAGCGCCTTGCTACCCTGCACGGCATCCACTCTCCTGCTATGCCTCCCCATGCGGCTTTGCAGCAGCATTTTTCCCATCTGCCTGCAGGTCGAGCAGAGTTATTGCGTGCTCTCGGAGGCGAGGAGTAACAAAAGATTGCTCGCGTGGGATTTATTCCTCCGCCGGAGTCTGAGTATTGAGCACCGTTTCGCGGGTATCCTTGGCTCCGGTGAGCCAGCGGAGTACGCCTTCGCGGTCCTGGTCTTCCAGCAGGAAGATGAGGCGGTGCAAATCATTGACACAGTTGGTCAGCACCTCGCGTACGGCAACATCGTTCTCCCACAGGATATCTGCCCACATGCCGGCTGCTCCGGAGCAGACACGGGTTGTGTCCCGGAAGCCGCTGGAGGCTAAGCGCTGCAGGTCCGCCAAGGGGACATCCCCCGGTAGTGCGTTACGCGCAGCAAGGGCCGCCATGATATGCGGCATGTGCGAGATGCGCGCTACAGCGCGGTCGTGGTGGCGGGGCTGCATGCTGTATGTGCTGCAGCCTAGCGCCTGCCAGAAAGCAGCTAGGCGTTCCTCTACCTCCGCAGGCACGCCGTGCGGATTCGACAACGCCACAGTGGCACCCTGCAGCAGGGTAGAAGTGGCGTGTTCCAAGCCTTGTTTCTCTGCGCCGGCCATGGGGTGTGAGCCGATGAACATGCGCCCGCGCTCCGTGAGCAGTTCCCCCGTGGTGCGGTGCACGTAAGCTTTTACCGAGCCGACATCCGTCACCAGCGCCTTGCGGTCTATATCCGGCAGAATAAGGCGGGCAAGTTCCTCGAACGCGCCGATAGGGGTGGCAAAGATGATAAGTTCCGCCCCGCGTGCGGCCTCCCGCGCATCCGTGTAGGTGTGGGTGATACCCAGTTTCTGAGCCAGCTCCAGCGGTTGCTGACGCCGTGCCCAGAGGCGCAGCTCGCAGTCGGGGAGCTTATCGTGTACCGCCAGCGCTACCGAGCCGCCCAGCAGACCCGGGCCGTAGATGGTAACACAGCGGAAAGGGGAGGGCTGCATGGCTGGCTCAGGGAACGATGAACTTGAAATTGGTGCCCTTTACTTTCAGCACCTTGCCACTGGGGTGCACCTTACCCGTCTTGGGGTCGATGATGCGGATGGTCTTGGTCGTATCCAGCGGGTTATATACGCGGATGGGGTCGCCCTCCACACGCATGGCCACGGGAATGGGGCCGGTGTTGGTGATGAGCTTGGGATCTGTCGGCGTGGAGGCTTGCCCGGCTGTGCTCGGTGTCGGCGGGGTGACGTTGGTGACAGTCGGCGGCTGTATGGCTGCCGGGGCAGGGGTGAGCACGGGCGGGGTGAAGGGCTGTGTCACATGGGTGGAGGTCGCCGGGGCTACTGCGGGGGCCACAGCGGGGACTGCCTGCGGTGTGGCAACCGGGCGGACATTCACAGCGGGCGGGAGCGCCGGAGATACCCCCGGTGCATAAGTGGTCGGCTGCGGCTGGACTGTGGGCTGCAGGGTGGGATTCCAGGCACCGGGGGCTACAACGGGTTGCTGCACGGCAGGCTGCAGCACGGGTTGCACAACAGCCTGGCGGCGCGGTGTGTAAGGCATTTCCGGCACGGGGTTGGAGTCGTATACGCAGGAGCTGAGCAGGCAAGCGCCCGATACCAGAAGCGGAAGATGTTTGGTTGCAGTGGACATCATGATTGGAAAAAGCTTCTTATCAGGAAAACTTTAGTTTTTTTTCTCCGAAAAGTCAACAGCAAAAAGTGTATTATGCGCCTTTGTACTTGAAAAATTGTTTTTACAAGCGTAAAATACGCGCATGAGCTCAATCCTGCATTGTCCTGACCTTTTCCGCTACAACCGCCGCCTGACCCGCGAGGTGCAGGTGGGGAATCTCGGCCTGGGTGGTGGTAATCCCATCCGCATTCAATCCATGCTCACCGCAGCCACCCTGGACACGGCTGCCTGCGTGAAGGAGGCGCTTGCTCTGGCTGAGGCCGGCTGCGAGATTATTCGCCTCACCGCCCAGACCAAGGTGCACGCCGCTAATCTGGAGCATGTGGCGCGCGAGCTGCGTGCTGCCGGTTGCAATGTCCCCCTGGTGGCTGACATTCATTTTAAGCCCGATGCCGCTATGGAGGCTGCAAAATGGGTGGAGAAAATCCGCGTGAATCCCGGCAACTTCATCGACAAGAAGAAGTTCGTGGAGCGAGATTACACCGACCTGGAGTACGAAGAGGAGCTGGAGCGCGTGCGTACGGCTTTTACTCCCCTGGTGCTGTTCTGTAAGGAACACGGCCGCGCCATGCGCCTCGGCGCGAATCACGGCTCGCTGTCGGACCGCATCCTGAACCGCTACGGCGACACTCCGGAAGGTATGGTGGAGAGTGCGCTGGAGTTTGCACGTGTGGCTCGCGACCTCAACTACCACCAGCTGGTGTTCTCCATGAAGTCATCGAACGTGAAAGTGATGATTCAGGCTTATCGCTTGCTCGTAAAGCGCCTGGCAGAGGAGGGTGCGGATTGGAATTACCCCATCCACCTGGGCGTTACTGAGGCCGGCGAGGGCGAGGACGCTCGCATCAAGAGTGCTACGGGCATCGGCTCCCTGCTGGCAGACGGCATCGGCGATACGCTTCGCGTGTCCCTGACGGAGGACCCCGTGTATGAGGTGGGGCCCGGCTTCGAGCTCGCTGCTCCCTACCAGCCCGGTGTGGAGCACCCCTCCGCCGAGATTCCCGCAGCAGAGCCTTCCTTCGACCCCTTCTGCTACAGCAAGCGCAAGGCGGACCTCATCACAGTGAATGGTGTCTCCCTCGGTTGGAATGAGCCGGTTCGTGTGGTGCTGCCGCAGGCCGCATGCGAGGCGTTGAACCCCGCGGAGATGAAGGACTTTATGCCGGAGCTGGCCTATGAGGCTTGCGGCGTCGTGGAGGTGGACCCCGGCAATGCCGCGGAGGTGGCAGCTCTGGCCGAGGCTCCTGCCACGCTGGTGACGGTGAAGGATGGCGTGAAGATGCCCGTGCCGCAGGCATTCCGTCTGCTGGCTGCTCTGGTGCCTGCCCGCCACAGCATTCTGCTGAAGGATACACTGGGTGGGGATGAGGCTCTGAGCGCTCCCATGGCCGGCGGCCTCAATATCGGTTCGCTGCTGTGCGATGGCATCGGCAATGCCGTGCTGATTCGCCGCGAGGCAGACCCGGCAAAAGCAGCATATCTCGGCTTCAATGTCCTGCAGGCTGCTGGGGTGCGTCTCTCCAAGACGGAGTACGTGTCCTGTCCCTCCTGCGGACGCACGCTCTACAACATCCAGGAGGCATCTGCCCGCATTCGCAAGGCTACCGGTCACCTCAAAGGTGTGAAAATCGCCATCATGGGCTGCATTGTGAATGGCCCGGGTGAGATGAGCGATGCGGACTTCGGCTATGTGGGTGGTGCTCCGAACAAGATTAATCTGTATGTGGGCCACAATCCTGTGGAGTTCAATATCCCGCAGGAGGAAGCAGTGGAGCGCCTCATCGAGCTGATTCGCTCGCATGGTCGCTGGGTGGATCCTGCCTGAAATCCCCTGTAAAATATTAGAAAAACACCTTCCTGCGCCTCATTCGGAGCCGGGAAGGTGTTTTTTTCTTGCATATCTGCCAAAGTATGAGATACTGAGCAGAGAGATTATGCAAGTCGAAGCGGAAAATTTTTATAAAGAACCGTCTCGCAAGGAATGGGGCGGTTTCTGGACGCTTGTTGCCGTGCAGGCAGTCAATGCTTTCAATGAGAAAGCCGTTCAGTTCCTGCTCATTCCCCTGGGTGTGTGGCTTTGGGGTACGGCGGGGAGTGATTTGGAGTATTTCCTGGGTGCCATTTTCGTATTGCCCTACATTTTATTCTCGCCTTTGGTTGGGTGGCTGGCAGACTGTTTCTGCAAGACTCGCATCATTCAGGTGATGAGTATTCTGCAAATTGTGGTGATGAGCTGCATGCTCTTCTGCTTCTACCAGCATGATATGCGGGCGGCCATTATCTGGTTTGCCGTGTTTGCCACGCAGGCTACAATTCTGAGTCCGGCCAAAAAGGGTATCGTGAAGGATCTTCTCGGTTCCCGCTATATCGGTTTCGGTTCCGGTATCATCGAAATCAGCCTCGTGTTCGTGCTTCTGTTGGCTCAAATCGGCGTGTTCTTCTGGTTCAGTTATCTGCTGGATGCCTACAATGCCGAGTTGGGCCCGGTCGTGGCTGAGCTGGAGGCCGGCTGGAGCGCGGTGAAGCTGCCAACCTGGGTCTTTGTGGGTGTGGCTGCGGTGGTTTCTGTCTGTGCATTTTTCCTGCCCCGCTATCCCTGTAAACCCAACAAGCCTTTCTCCTGGAGCCTTTTGTACGAGCACTTCGTGCAGGTGAAATACCTCTGGAAAGACCGCGAGCTGCGCCTCAGTGAGATTGGTATTGCCTACTTCTGGAGCCTTGCCGGTTCGCTGTTCCTCATTCTTATCCAGATTGCCAAGGAGATGTCTGCGCACGACCCGTCTGTGGATTTCTCCATGCAGTGCGGTATCCTCATGGCCTGGCTGGGCGGCGGCGTGGTGCTTGGCGGTGCCGTGGCCTCGCTTCTTTGCCGTGGTAAAAACGAGCTGGGACTTATCCCCTTCGGCGCCATCGGTATCACCATCAGCACGTTCATGCTCACCATGCTGGAGGTGGACAGCCTCGCCAGCAATATTTTCCTGACCCTCACCGGTGCCTTCGGTGCTGCGTATCTGGTGCCGCTCAATGCCTTCCTGCAGGACAACTGCGACCCCGCCAACCGTGGTAACATCATTGCCGCCGGCAACCTTATCGACAACCTCATGGGTCTTGTGGCCGTTATCATCATGTGGCTCATGAATAATTACGGCGCCGGCCCCCGAGACCAGTACCTCGTTCTCTTCCTTCTCAGCGCCTTCATCATGGTGACCTCCCTGCGTCTCATTCCTCAGGAGTTTATCCGCATGGTGGGTATCTGGTGCATGAAGTTCTTCTATCGTCCCCGCGTCATCAACGGCGACCGCATTCCCCCCGTGGGCGGTGCGCTCATCGTGTGTAACCACGTGACCTACGGAGATGCTCTCTTCCTTACCATGATTTGCCCGCGCCCCATCCGTTTCGTGGTGGCAGAGGAGTTCATGGGTGCCAAGCTCCTGGGCTGGGCTCTGGAAATCTTCAACTCTCTGCCCATTTCCAGCAAAAACCCGCGCGAGGCTATCATGAAAGCCGCCAAGGGTATTGAGAACGGGGATCTTATCTGCATCTTCCCCGAGGGGCAGCTCACCAGAACCGGCTGTCTCACCCCGATTCGTCGCGGCATGGAGATAATCGCCCGCCGAGCACATGCCCCCATCATTCCCATTTACATGGACAATCTCTGGGGCAGCATCTTCTCCTATTATCGCAACCGCTTCTTCTACAGTCTGCCCTTTAAGCTTCCCCGCCATGTGCCATACTCCTACACAGTCGCTGTGGGTGAACCCATGCTGGAGGATTTCAATTCCGCGGCAGTCCTGTCTGCCTTCCGTGAGTTGTCTGCTACCTGTCTGGAGGCCACCGGCGGTGGTAGTCGCGAGGAACTTCTTCGTTTGCTGGAGATTCGCGGACGCAGGGCCATCGTGCATTGGCCTGGTGGCTCTCTGAATGGTTTCCAGATTGCCGGTACTGTCATCAGCCGCCAGATTCCGGAGAATTGCCCCGAGCCCGGGCGCAAGTGGCTTGAACTGCTGCTGGATGCCACGCACGACCTGGTTCGCCTGCATCGCCTCTGGCTCAACGTGGAGCAGGTGCGCCGTGTCAATGCCCTCAAGGAGGGACGCCACCGTCTCCTCACCACTGTGGGGCATGGTGAGCCGCACGAGCTGGTGCTTTCCGTTCTCTGGCCTATCATCACCAAGACTCCTGTGCACCTCATCGAGAGCTCGGATGAGGTGATTGAGAACCGCATCTCGCAGATTGTCGGCAGTGGTCACATGCGTCGCCTGCTGCTCAAAGTAATTCCCCCGCGTCAGATGCCCTTCTTCGACTTCAGCAACGGCCCGGATATTTCCACTCCGAACATGCGCTGGCGCCCCTGCTACGCGACATCGGACTCTATCATCGTTTCCATGAGCATGATGCACAGTATCTTCAAACTTTCGGATGGTACGGTGCAGCTCGGCGCCAGACCTCGAACCCGAGGCCTCCTGTTGCCCTGCTTCCGTGTGCAGGGTGGTAGCGGGGCAGAGGATAGCATTGTCCTCACAGGTCCCAGTCTCGTGTCTCACTTTACCTGCTCTTCCAAGCTGTATCTGGATGAAAGCGGCTTCTTGAAGCAACTTTTCTGAGTCGGGCTCGTCCATCTCTTAACTTTTCCGGAGCATTCGCAGGTGAAAATCTGCGAATGCTCTTTTGCTTGCAGAAAAATGACTTTTCTGAAGCGTTGATTTTTCAATGTTTTGCAATTTTTCTACAAAAAAGTTGCAAAATTTTTGAAAAATACGCTTGACGTGCGGCGGAGTTTCATGTATACTCTGCGGCACCCCGTCACGGGGCAGCCCGAAAGAGCGAGCGAACGCCGCAAGTGCGAAACGCTGAGCATCGGCCGGGTGAGGCAGTTTTTCATTTACGGACTTTCCGTGGCACCACAGCGCAAGCAGAGATGCAGCGCTACCGGATCAACCTTCCGGGTGGGGTGCCGGAGAGGATAAAGAGAGGGAAGGAA
>JAZTYL010000017.1:0-109935 GCA_045636905.1 Akkermansia sp. | reverse complement strand
GTAACGGGGCTGCGCCATCACACGCTCGGGCAGGGGTAACAAGGTGTTGTTGACGGAGCCGATGACGGCGCTCTTGGTGTACAGCCCCGGTGTTTCCTCTCCCTCATACCCCAAAATAAGGCGGTTGCGCTTCAAATCTTTGCCTACCACCACATAGGCCACACCCTCGCGGGGGGAGGCCACATGGTGCCCCTTGCGCTGCCCCATGGTGAAGAGGTGCAGACCATCATGCCGCCCCAGCTTGCGCCCTTTGAGGTCCACAATATCGCCGGGGTTATCCGGCAGGTAGTGGCGCAGGAAATCGCTCATCTTCACCTGCCCGATGAAGCAAATGCCTTGCGAGTCTTTTTTTTCGGCATTGGGCAGGGCAAAGCGGCGGGCTATCTCGCGCACCTCAGGCTTGGTGATTTGCCCTACGGGGAAGACGGCGTGGGCCACCTGCTCCGGGCGCATGAGGGCAAGGAAGTAGGATTGGTCCTTGTTGCGGTCTGCCCCGCGCAAAATGTAGCTGCCCTCGCCCTCAATATCCAGCCTGTTGGCATAGTGCCCCGTGGCTACGGAGGAGAATCCTTGCTCCAGCGCGTAATCCAGCAGCACGCCGAACTTCATCTCGCGGTTACACAGTACATCCGGGTTGGGGGTGGAGCCATTGCGGTAGCCCTCTATCAGGTAATTGACCACGCGGCTGCGGTACTGCTCAATCAAATCCACCACGCGCAGCTCAATGCCCAGTTTGCGGCACACGCCGAGGGCATCTTCAATATCTTGCTCCCACGGGCATTCACCGGGTATGTTTTCGTCGTTCACCCAGTTTTTCATATAGGCTGCCACCACCTCATGCCCCTGCTCGGTAAGGAGGGCTGCTGCTGCGGCACTGTCTACGCCGCCACTGAGTGCTACTAAGATTTTAGCCATGGATGTGAGGAATGGGGGAATGTGCGCTTGTTTTTCTGTGTGGGGGAGGAAACTTGCGGTGTGCTGCGCGCGCTTGCCTGCCGCATGTGTGCGTATCTGCCCGGCATCATAGCAGATTTTTTCTGTGCTGGCAATCCTGATTTTGGGCGCGCAAGCCACGATTTATGATTGCAGTGCAGGGGGTACACGGGTATAATGGGGTGCATACAAGGAGTTACTATTATGCATACGCTCAGATACGAACCCATCCCCGCCTCGTTTTACAAGTCCACGCGCGATAAATTGGCTGCTCAGTTGCCGGCCGGTAGCTTGGTCATTGTGCATTCAAATGATATTTATCCCACCAATGCAGACGGCACGCTGGCCCACCACCAAAATGCCAACCTCTTTTACCTGACCGGTATTGACCAAGAGGAAACCGTGCTGCTGATGCGTGTGCAGGAGGACGGTAAGCATGAGGATACTCTGCTGCTGCGCGAAACGAATGAGCACATTGTGATTTGGGAGGGTGCCCGCCTCACGAAGGAGGATGCCACCGCCCTGTGCGGTATTGAAGATGTGCGCTGGACGGACGAGTACAATGCCTTGCTTGCAGCCTGGGTGCCCGCTGCCAAAGAGCTGTGGCTGGAGCGCGATAACCACCCCCGCCGCCTTACTTATGTGCAGACCCGCAATGAGCGCATGGCCGCTGCCTTGCAGGCCTCGTACCCGGATGTAAAGTTACAGAGCCTGTATGATATTTTGGCCTCCATGCGTTTGGTGAAAACGGAGGAGGAGCTTGCTCAGCTGCGCGAGGCCTGCCGTATTACCGGCGAAGGTTGGGTGGAAATCCTTAGCCACATCAAGCCCGGCATGGGTGAGTGGGAGATGGAAGCCCTGCTGAGCGCTGCTTACATTCGCCGCTGCGCCCGCAAGTTCTCGTTCCATCCCATTATTGCCTCCGGTAAGGATACCTGCGTGCTGCACTATATCTCCAACCACAAACGCTGTGAAGACGGCGATTTGATTCTGTTTGATATCGGTGCCGAATATGCCGGCTATGCCGGTGATATGACCCGCACCATCCCCGCCAACGGCAAGTATACGCCCCGCCAAAAGGCTGTGTATGAGGCCTGCTTGGCCGTGCACCGCTACGCCCGCGAGATTATGCTGCCGGGGCTTAAGAAGTCCGAGTACGAGCGCCTGGTGCGCGTGCGCATGGCCGCCGAGCTGGTGAAGCTGGGCTTGCTCACCCAAGAGGAGGTGGATGCCGCCCCCGAGAACCCGCTCTGCGTGCGCAAATACTTCATGCACGGTACCTCTCACCCCATCGGGCTGGATGTGCACGATGTTGGCCCTGCCGACCCCGTGTTTGCTGAAAACCAGGTGTGGACCATTGAGCCCGGTATCTACATCCCCGCAGAAAATATCGGTATTCGCATCGAGACGGATGTCGTCATCCACGCCGACTCCACGGAGGACCTCATCCCCAATGCTCCCTTGGATGTCGAGGATATCGAAGCCCTCATGGCCCGATAAGGAAGTTCGATACCCGAATTGGGATGTACAATTGACAATTTGTTAGGTTAGGCGGCTGTCGCCGCAAAGCCCATTCGCGCCCCGCTCCGTTAACACGGTGCGGGGCGCGCTGTTGGGATGGGAAGGAACGGCTAACGCCGTGGTGAAGAATGCGCGCTGCGCATGGTGAAGAATCTGCCTGCGGCAGATGGTGAAGAACAGCTGACGCTGTGGTGAAGAACGCACCTGCGGTGCGTGGTACGGAGGAGCCTTGGAGCAACAACAATGCAACCTTACCGCCTGATTCCCTGCGAGCCTATCCTTAAATGAGCGTTTGAAAAATTCCAAAATTCGGGAATTGGATTCCCGAAAATCGGGAGTGCGATTCCCGAATTTTGGAAAATTGACTTGACGTGTGCTCAAGATTGTGGAAAGATAAGGGAGCCATGAAAGGATGTTACATTGAGCGTCGCGTTAAGAACAAAATTGCGGAATTGACGCAATTCTTCCCCTGTGTATTAGTAACGGGAGCACGCCAGGTGGGAAAATCGACCCTCTTGCGCGATATGCTTCCGGAGGGGATGCGCTATGTGACGTTGGATGATTTTCAATATGCCGATTTTGCAAAAAATGATTCTGTAGGCTTTTTGGAGGCGATGGGAACACCGCTGTGTATTGACGAGGTGCAGTATGTGCCGAGCCTTTTTCGGGCTATCAAAATGAAGGTGGATGAGAATAGGCGGCCCGGCATGTATTGGCTGACGGGCTCGCAGCGCTTTAGTATGATGAAAGGGGTGAGCGAAAGCTTGGCCGGCAGAATCGGTATTGTGGATATGTATACCTTCTCGCAGCGCGAGGTATACGGCAGGGAGGGGGCGCCCGCTTTCATGCCGTCGCAGGTGCTATCCTCTTGTTGCTCGGAGTCCGTTTGCTCGATAGAGGAATTATATCGCCGTATATGGAGGGGCGGGTATCCGGAGCTGTTTCATCAATCGAACATGCCGTTGTACGACTATTTTCGTGATTATGTGCAGACCTATGTAGAGAGGGATGTTCGGCAGCTTTCTCAAGTGGGAGACCAGGCTGCTTTTGTGCGTTTGATGCGCTCGGCAGCCTTGCGCACGGGGCAGCAATTAGTGTACAGCGACTTGGCTCGAGATGCGGGCGTTTCCCCAAAAACAGCTGCTGCTTGGATATCTATTTTGCAGGCATCCGGCATTGTGGAGCTGTTGGAGCCATACCATATTAATACGACCAAGCGTTTAGCTAAAACGCCCAAGCTGTATTTTGTGGATACAGGTTTATGCTGTTGGTTGGCCGGTTGGAAATCTGCCGAGCTGCTGATGGAGAGCAGCTATGCCGGAGCTATTTTGGAAACTTGGGTGTACGGGCAGCTGATGCGCTCTTATGCCGAGCGCGGAGAGCGACCGATGATTACCTATTATAGAGACCACGATGGGGCTGAGGTGGATTTTGTTATCGAGGAAAACGGCTGTGTTTTCCCCTTTGAGGTGAAGCGCAGCAATAGTCCGAAGGATGGCGATTTGCGTTGGTGTAAAAAGCTGCCTGTGCCGGCTTGGGCACAATTGATGCCGCCGACTCTTTTTTGTACGTTGGAGGAATGCCGCAGTATGCCTTTCGGGGCTGCTGCGTTCCCTGTTTCGGGGCTGTAATTTGCGGCGCGTGGAGGAGGAAAACCCGAAATCCAGGAATCTTATTCCCGAAAATCGGGAGCGCGATTCCCGATTTTTGGAAAATTGGCTGAGCTCATTCGCCCCTGCTCCGATTCCATCGGTGCGGGCGCGCTGTTGTTGGTGATGGCGAAGAATGCGCGTTGCGCATGGTGAAGAATCTGCCTGCGGCGCATGGAGAAGAACGCACCTGCGGTGCGTGGTACAGGAGTTAACGGAAGCGTTGCAGGTAGTTGATGAGGGTTTGGAGCTCTTGCGGGCCGGTGATACCGGGAGGGAGCATGGTGCTGTTCCAGGCTTCGCCTTTAACGCTGATGGGGCCCTCGAGCCCGTGGGTGATGATGCTTTCCAGAGAGGGGCGTTGGGGCGAGGGGGATAACCATTCTGAGCCTTGCAGGGGAGGGTAAAGCCCTTGTTGGCCTTGGCCGTTGTTGCCGTGGCAAACGGCGCATTTGGCGGCATAGAGTGCGGCGCCTTGGTCTGCTTGTTTACTTTGTGCCAGCAGGGGGAGCTGCCGGGCGGCAATGGTGCGGGTTAGCAGCTCTGCATCGGTGCCGGGCAGGGTGGGGTGCGCTTGCAGCATACAGTGCCGAATGAGCGGGAGCAAGGGTTGCCCGTGGCGGTGTTGCTTGAGGCAGCTGAGGGGTTGCGTAGCCCAGTTGCTGCCATGGCAGAGCACACAGCCACGCAAGCGGGCGGCGCGGGCGCCCTCGTTGGGGGCGCTTTCTATATAAACCAGAGTGCTCAGCCCTATGGCTAAAAGCACAAGGCTGAGCACTACTGAAAAGGTTTTCATGTGTTGCCGGAGGCTTTAGAAAGGCCCGACCTCCTCGGTGTCGACCTCGCGGCGCACGTGGGCGCCCAGCATGCCGAGCTTTTCGTCCAGCATTTCGTAACCGCGGTCGATGTGGTACAGGCGGCGAATCTCGGTTTGCCCTTCGGCCGCCAAGGCAGCCAAAACGAGGGCAGCACTGGCACGGAGGTCGCTTGCCATGACGGGGGCGCCGCTGAGGCCCTCTACACCGGTGATGATGGCGGTGCCGTTATCTACCTTGATGTTGGCGCCCATGCGCTTAAGCTCGGAGCAGTGCATGAAACGCTGGGGGAAGATGGTGTCTTTTACCACGCTGATGCCGGGGGTGACGGCAAAGAGAGCCGTCATTTGGGCCTGCATATCGGTGGGGTACTCGGGGTAGGGGTTGGTGAGGATTTTGCCGCTGCGCGGTTTTTCACCGGGTTTTACGAAGACGGAAGTGCCGTCCTCGTTATACTCTACCACGTGGCCGCATTCAACCAAGAGGTCGGAGATGCTCTTCATGTGCTCGCGGCAGACGCGATTGATGGTGATGCCATCGCTGTACATGGCACCGGCGACCATGAAGGTGCCGGCCTCGATGCGGTCCGGGATGACGGTGTGCTCGCAGCCGTGCAGTTTTTCTACACCGTGAATGGTGATGGTGCGAGAGCCGGCGCCCTCGATGCGGGCCCCCATCTTGTTAAGGAAATTAGCCAAGTCAACCACCTCGGGTTCGCGGGCGGCGGATTCGATGACGGTGGTGCCCTGGGCCAAAACGGCGGCCATCATGAGGTTGTCTGTGCCGAGCACGGTGGGGCCGCTGTCGCCACGCATATCTACCGTGGTGCCCACCAAACCGTTAGGAGCTTCGATGACCATGTTGCCACCCTTGACTCGTACACGAGCGCCCAGTGCCTGAATGGCGCGCAGGTGCAGGTCTACCGGGCGATCACCGATAACGCAGCCGCCGGGCAGGGGGAGGGTGCAGCGCTTCATGCGGGCCATCATCGGCCCGAGCAGGCAGATGGAAGCACGCATTTTGCGTACCTGTTCGTAGGAGGCGCTGCTGCTGATGCCATCCGGAGATTCAATGCGGACGGTGCCGCTGGAGCGCTCTACAGAGGCACCCAACTGGCTCAGAATCTGAATCATGTAGTTGGTGTCAGAAACATCCGGTACGCGTGAGATTCTCACGGGCTCATCCGTCAGCAAAGCCGCGGCAAGAATAGGAAGGGAAGCATTTTTTGAACCGCTGATATTAACGGTGCCCTTAAGTCTGTGACCTCCTTCTACGATGAGTTTATCCATGGCTGAATGAGTGATTATGTTGCGCTGTAGTAATTCTAGCAAAGAATGGCAAAATTGCAAGTATGAAGTGCAATCTTTTCCGCCTTTCGTGCGGTGCGGCATTCCCTACGTATATATGTACGCGGATTTTGAGGGGATTCTTTCAGAAAAGTGAGATTTTTTTCAAAAAACTTGTATGGGCATGAGCTTGGGGGGCAGATAAACGCATTGCGGAGGCGTGGAGATTATGCTACGATGTGGGGGCTATGAAGTTTTTTGCGTTGCTGAGTGTGGTGTTGTTTTCTGCTGTGTTTGCATGGGCTGAGGGGGAGGAAAAAGGAGAGATGCAACAACAAACGGAACTGTTGCATGCAGCCCTGCGTGGATATGGGGTGATGATTTTGGAGGTGCTGGACACCGGGGCGGGGCAAATGAGCTGCTATGCGTTAACGCATGAGCAGGCGGAGGAAATGGCACAGGCCCTCATTATGCTGCAACCGGCGGATGAAGTGCAAGAAAAATTGGCATGCCCGCAATACCGGTTGAAGATTTACGGGTACGAGGGCGAGCAGTTTGAGTTTGATTTATCGCTGATTGTGCCGGCGGATGAGCCGCCTGCCAATTACGTGTTGCCCGTGGTGGAGTATGAGCGCATGCGCGGGGTGCTTGAGGAATTGGAGGAAAATGCGCATGCAGGCAAGAAATGAGCTGTACAAAGGTGCCGGGGCTGTGTTAGACTCGGTGTCTCTTTCCGAATATGAACATGCGTCAATTTTTTAGTATAGCTGCTGTGGCGGCTGCCTGCCTTTCCTCTTGCCAATGGGCTATGATGGAGAGCCGATTGGCAGATCGTGTGAGCGGGGCATCCGATGAGTATAAGATTGTAGGCTCTGAAAACCTGCTGGGGGGAATTGCTGAGTACACGGCAGCTAACGGAAAGAAGTTTTATGTGCACCGTTGCAGGATTCATACGGAGCGCAAGCCGGGGGCTCTCTTTGTGTTCGGCGAGATTGATAAGAAGCATTTTGCTTGGGGGGATAAGGCGCCTTCCACCAAGCAGGCACCCACGGAGCGCTATGTGTTGCTGGGGTATGATGACTTGGTGTTCAGTGGTATTACCCCGCCGCCTGCAGAGTTGAGGCACCCCATGGGTGAAACGACTACCCTTTGGCGCGAGTGGTCGGAACAGGTAAATACGGCTAAGGAACCGGGGTTGAACTTTGTTTCTTCCACCATTTTACCCATTGAGGCAGGTAATGATAATGATTACTCGGTATCTGCCGTTTTTGATGATGTGCGCACGTACCCCACTGCAACGCGCCGCTATGTGCTGGCACCGCTTGCTGCCGTGGCAGATGTGCCCCTCACGATTTTGGGAACAACGCTGTACATGCCCTATTACAACGTAAAGACCTGGCTGGGACTGTAGAAGTACGAGTTACGAATTTCGAAGGACGAAGTGGATTTACAATTTACGATGTACAAGGTACAATTTTAGACCGGGCTCACTGTACCTTTGCCTATGCACCACTTTCAATATTCAACATCCAATATTTGCACTTCAAAAGCGGTGTATGCCGTTTTTTTTTCTTGCAAATAAAACAAATGGTGGTATTTTAGGCGGTGCACGCCTTAGGGGTGCTGGTTGTCTTTAACTCTAATTATATCAATACAATGGAAATTCTTCATGATAAAGACGCTGATGTAAGCGTTCTTAATGGCAAGACAGTGGCCGTTATCGGTTACGGCGCACAGGGTCGTGCCCAGGCTCTTTGCATGCGCGATAGCGGTGTGCATGTGATTATTGGTATTCGCCCCGGTAAGAGCTGGGATGCCGCTGTGCAGGACGGTTTTGAGGTAATGAGCGTGGATGAAGCCTCTAAGGTGGCTGACATTATCCACATTCTTCTGCCCGATGAAATGCACGGCTCCGTGTATGCCAACCAGATTAAGCCCGGTTTGTGCGCCGGCAAGACCCTGTGCTGCTCTCACGGTTTTGCTTACGTGTTCAAGACCATCGAGCCCCCGGCAGATGTTGACGTTATCATGGTGGCTCCCAAGGGCCCGGGTACGGAGGTTCGCCGCGTGTTCGAGGAAGGTTTCGGTTGCCCCGGCCTTATCGCCGTGTTCCAGAACCCATCCGGCAATGCTAAGAATGTAGCTTTGGCTATGGCTAAGGCAGAGGGCCTTACCCGTGGTGGTGTGCTTGAGTGCACCATGCAGCAGGAGACTTATGAAGACCTCTTTGGTGAGCAGAACGTGCTTTGCGGCGGTTTGGTAGACCTGATGAAGTACGGTTTCGAGACTCTTATTGAGGCCGGTTACCCCGCAGAGATGGCTTACTTTGAGTGCGTGCACGAGGCTAAGCTTATTGTAGACATCATCTACAACAAGGGCATTCAGGCCATGAATGGTGTTATCTCCAACACGGCTGAGTTCGGCGAGTACTACAATGGCCCGCAGATTCTTGGCCCGGAGGTGAAGGAGAAGATGAAGGAGAGCCTCAAGCGCATCGAGTCCGGTGAGTTTGCTCGCGTATGGCTCGAGGAAGCTGCTGCCGGTGCTCCCAACCTGCTTGCCAAGCGTGCTGCTTTGGCTGAGCACCCGGTTGAGGTGGTTGGCAGCAAGATTCGTGCCCTCTTTGAGCGTAACTGATACGCTTGTTAACATGATTTTGCAGGCGGCTCTCACGATTGTGGTGGGAGCCGCTTTTTCATAAATAAACGATTCATGAATGCGGTTAACATAGAAAATGCCAAGGTGTTTCTTTCCGGGCGAGAGATTTTGCACAACATTAATTGGCAGGTGAAACGCGGTGAGCGTTGCTTTATTCTGGGGGCTAATGGTGCCGGCAAAACAACGCTGGTGCGTATGCTGATGGGCTACGCATGGCCGGTGTTCGGAGCCACGGTAGAGGTGCTGGGGCACCGCTTTGGTACGGTTAACCTGCAAGAGCTGCGCAAGCGTATTGCTTGGGTGAGCCCCCTGATGCACCAGTGGCTGGGCGACCGCGAGTGGACGGGGCGAGAGATGGTGCTCTCCGGGCCGGATGCCACGATTGGGTTGTTCCGTGAGCCGACGGCTGAGGAAGAAGAACGCGCCGCTGCCCTCATGGAATCGCTGCGTGCTACGCATTTGATGGAGCGTAAGGTGCTTACCATGAGCAGTGGTGAGCAGGTGAAGGTGCTGATTGCTCGCGCGTTGATGACAAACCCGGAGCTCATGATTTTGGATGAGCCCAGTGTGTACCTGGATATTGCAGGGAGAGAGTTCTTGCTTAATACGATTGATGAGCTTGCTGCCGCTCACCCGCAGCTTACTATTATTTTCATTACACAGCGCATTGAGGATATTTTGCCCACATTTGATAGGGGAATGATTCTGAAACAGGGTGATATTATTGCCTATGGCTCGCGCGATGCAGTGCTTACCGAGGCTAACCTGCGCCGTGCGTTTGACCTCGATATTCGCCTTATCCAAGCCCGCAACGGGCGCTTGTGGACCGTGATTGAGTAAAGAAGAAAACAAAACAGCGCACCTAACGATGCGCTGCAAAGTTGTGTACGAAAAAGGGGTGCCGGTGAGCACCCCTTTTGCCGTGAAAAGAATCAGGCGCCTTCTCCGCGGAAAGCTTCGTTAATTTTGGCCATGGTTTCAACAATGTGCTCGTTAATGCTGTTGCGGCACATGCTGTCTGCCATGCGGCAGGCGTTGAGAATGGCTAAGCCGTTGGCAGAACCGTGGGCAATGATGGATACACCACGCACACCCATGAGCGGGCAGCCGCCAATGGCGTCGGCGCTCATGCGCTTGCCAAGTTTCTTGAAGACGGGTTTCATGAGCAGGGCGCCCATCTTGGCCACAAAGCTCTCCATAATGCCGGCCTTAAGCCAGTGACCAAAGGCCTTGGCGGTGGCCTCTACGCTCTTAAGGAGAATGTTGCCGGTGAAGCCGTCTGTGACGGCTACGTCCAAATCCGTTTCAAAGAGGTCGTGCCCCTCACAGTTGCCAATGAAGTTGAAGGGAAGGAGCCCTTTGTCTGCAAGGACCTTGAGAATGCGATAGGCTTCCAAAGAGAAGGCGCTGCCTTTGCAATCCTCTGTGCCGTTGCTCATGACACCCACGTTGGGAACGGGGCGGTTGTAGACGTATTTAGCCATGAGGGCGCTCATGACGGCGTAGCCTACGAGGTGGCTGGGCTTGGCGTCCGGGTTGGCGCCGGTATCGCTCACCAATACATAACCGTGCTGGCTGGGCAGGGGGGAGATGATGCCTGCACGCTCTACGCCATCCAACAGGCGCAGTTTGATGGTGCTGGCAGCCACGGCAGCCCCTGTGTTGCCGGCGGAGAGTACGGCATCGCAGGTGCCGTCTTTGACAAGATCTACGGAAATGCTCATGGAAGACTTCTTCTTCTGGCGCACGGCCACCAAGCCACTTTCTTCCATACTTACCACTTCATCGGCGTGTACAATCTCTAAGTGAGGATTAGCCCCGATTCCGGCAGCATCGCATGCGGCCTTGAGGGTGCTTTCGTCACCAACGAGATACAGCTTCTCAAGTGTAGCAATTTTCTCCAGTGCCAACTTGGCACCGTCTATATTAATTTGCGGCGCGTTATCGCCGCCCATGGCATCGAGAGCTAGCTTCATAGATGCAAAAATTGTGAAGTTCGTCTAAACTCTAGCAAAATAGAGAAGAGCTGTCAACAAAAAACCGCCCGGCAGCTCATTCTGCGGGGCGGTTGAAGTAATTTTTTTTGCAGGGGTTCTTGTGTTGCTGTAGATTAGTCTACAAGCTTAACTACCACCTCAGCACCACTCTGGGTCTTGTAAGTACCGCACTGCATGCAAGCAGTGTGACCGGGAACAGCGGCACCACACTTCGGGCACTTGCCGAGTTTGGGGGCCTTCCAGGCCTGAGCGGCCAGGCGGGAGCGCTGCTTCATCTTGGACGTTCTGCGTTTAGGAGCTGCCATAGTATTGTATTTGTGTTAAGATTTACTGTGATGTGAGTGGTGCCACGGTGCCTACTTACTCGGAAACTGATCCAAGGCATCCCAGACGCTTTGTCCACTCGGGGCGGACGATTCTACACCCGATTGGGGGTCTTTGTCCAGCCTAAAATCACCAAATGTGTCATTTATTTTGCATTTAAGCCCTGAAATTTCACATTTTGGGTATCCCGGGAGCTCCAAAAGTATCTCTTCTCGCAGGTCGTCCGTTAAATCTGCCTCTAATTTACCTTTGACGTCGTACGAGAGGGTGAGCCCTTCCAGTTCAACTTCATAATCAAATTCTTCCATGCAGCGGTCGCAGCGCAGACGGAAGGTGGCTCGTACGTCGCCGGTAATGAGTAGCTCTGTATCGTACAGGTGAGCTTCTATGCTGTAGCTCAGGGGGCTAACGCTTTTGGCTCCGGTGTTATCCGTGTCAAACAAGGCTCCGTCGGCCTCGCCACGAATAATCATTCCTTCCTCCGGAAACTCTTCGAGCGGTACTATTACTCTCGTATTCATGCGCTCATTATAATGAAGCCCCTTTATTTTGGCAAGCCCAAAGGAAGTACGAGGTGCGAATTCCGAAGGACGAATTGCTTGCGGAATTTGCATACTATCCCCCAAAAAAACAGGCATGCCTGCGCGGCTGTTGGCCGGCAGGCATGCAAAAAGGAGGGATGAATAATGAGGATTAGCTGTTTGCTTCCTCGGGAGCGGCCTGTTCCACATGGGCAGGAGCCGGAGCTTCCTCCGTGGTGGCGGGCTGCTCGGGGCGCTCGCTGGCAGCGCTTACCATGAGCTCGCGGCCCATAAACGGCTGACCATGGAGAACCTCTGCTGCCTTGCGGGCGTCGTCCAGCTGGTGCATTTCCACAAAGGCGTAGCCCTTGCTCTTGTAGGTGCGCGGATTATAGATAACCTCGACACTCTTGACGTTGCCGAATCCCTTGAAGAGGTCTTCAAGCTCACTTTCCGTGGCCTCGTAGGAGAGGTTGCCTACATACAGGCGGGCATTGCGAGTGGGCGGCGTGGAAGTGGCGCGGCGCTTACCCTTGGGGGCAGGATTGCCACCGCGGTTGTTGGTTTTGGCAACGCGAACCTTTTGAGGAGGTGTGTTTTTTTTGCCCTTCTCGTGCTTTTGCGGGCGGGGGTCCGCAGTCTCTTTTTTGCGGAAGCCAAAGAAGCTAAGGATGCGAGACAGTAAGGAGGGTTTTTTCTTGGGCTGCTCCGTGGCACGCGGCATGCGCTGCCTGCGGTGGCGGCCCTGGTTGCGACGGCGGCGGGCACCCTGACCCTGCCTGCCTTGCGTGTGGTGCTCAGACATTGTGTTTGAATTAATTGGTGCTAAGAGAGAGGCGGGCTCCGGGAGCCGTGGGATGACACGCAGACTCCGCACGTAGCCGCACCTGTGAGTAAGTGATTTGTGTGAAAGAGAAGCCTCCGCAAAAACGGTACGCGCCCATGCGCGACAAGCCGAATGCCGGTTGCTCCTGCTTTGAGTATACTCTTAGAATGGGTAACTTCAAGTAAAAAATACGACATATCGGTATTTTACGATTGACAATGGAAGAAGTTGTGTGTTTGGGTGAGGCTTTTTTCTTGCTATATGAGGAGGATGGTGGTAGAGTCGGGAGGTATGAGATTTTTGCTTTATCTGGTGATGGGGAGTGTGGTGTTGAGTGGCAATGTGAGTGCAGAGCAGTCGGGAACCGACCGCTTGATAAGCGGTTTGGTGAAAGGGGGCTTGAAATTGTGGAAAAATAAGGCTCAAAAAGAGGAGGATAAGAAGCCGCAAGAAGAAACGGAGCAGCCCAAAAAGCGGACGTGGATGGATAGAGGAAAGGATATGGCCGGTACCTTTGTGGCGACGGCGGTGGAGGAGTTTAAGGAAAGAGCCCCTCATGAAGCGATGGCACTGACGTTGAAAGATACGCTGGATGTATTGATTGATGAGTACCGGGAAGAGTATAAAAAAGCGGGCCGCGATTATGCTCGCGAGCTGGGAGATTTGATGGTGGACCGCGTGCAAAAGGATCCGAAAATCAGCAGGGCGGTGGTATCGGTGGAAGTGTTTTGCTGGGTAATGGCTGCGTATTTATCCGCCATCTCGGTGATTATCTTGGTATGTGTGCTGGCGCTGAAACGCGGCAACAGAAAACTGCAAGAGCAGTTCGATGCTCTTCAAAAGAAATTTGACGCACTGGCGGAAAAATTGCAGGCGCCCAAATGAGACGGTGCTTGCCGGTGCCCCGTGTTATTGAGCTAAGGCAGAGAGCAGCTTGCCGTGAATGCCGCCAAACCCGCCATTGCTCATGACGAGCAGAACATCGCCGGGATGCACGTGGGCAATAACATGGGCGACGATATCATCCACACTGCTGCCTAAGTAGCATTCGGTGCCGGTGGCGGCAATATCTGCGCGAAGCTTTTCTTCATCCAAACGGTTTTCGGGTGCTACGCGCTTGTGGTTTTCCACCGGAGACAGTACGGCAAAGTCTGCCGTTGCAAGAGACTCTGCCAGTTCGTTTTGGAATAGGTTGCGAATGGTTGTGTTGCTGCGGGGGTCAAACAGCACCCAGAGGCGACTCTTGGGGAAACGCTGGCGCAAGCCTTGGATGGATTCCTTGATGGCGGTGGGATGGTGTGCAAAGTCGTCCACCACGGTAACACTGTGCACGGTGCCGCGAATTTCCTGGCGGCGTGCCACGCCTTCAAAGGTGAGCAGGGAGGCGCGAATTTGCTCCGGTGTTAAGCCGGCAAAGCGGGCGGCAGAGGCGGCCATGGCTGCATTGCGAATGTTGAAATCGCCTACCATGGGTACGTAGTAGGATTCGCCATCCAGCTTAAAGTCGCTGCCGTCGGTGCGGTGCTCGATATCTGTGATACGCAGGTCTGCATGTTCGCCCATACCGACACTGAGAATCTTTACCATGCGGAGCTCGTTGGCTGCCTGTTCTTTCACGGCAGCGCAATTGGGGCAGTCGGCATTCATAAAGACGATGCCGTCTTTAGGCACAACGCGAAGGAGGCGGCTGAAGGAGAGCTTGATTTCCTCTACATTGGCGTAGATGTCCGCGTGGTCCATTTCAATATTATTAATGATGACCACTTTGGGCAGATAGTGGAGGAATTTGGAGCGTTTATCAAAGAAAGCTGTGTCGTATTCGTCGCCCTCCAGCACGCAGAAATCGGAATCCGTAAAGTTACCGCCGCAGCCTAAATTGCGGGCAATGCCGCCAATCATAAAGCTGGGGTTGAGGTCGTTATCCTTCATGAGCCATGTGAGCATGGAGGAAGTGGTGGTTTTACCGTGGGTGCCTGTAACGACGTAGTTTTTCTTACCCCAGAGGAAAAACTCTTTCATGGTTTCCGGCAGGCTCTTATAGCGCAAGTTGCGCTCCAGCACGGCTTCTACCTCGGCGTTGCCGCGGCTCATGGCGTTGCCAATCACAATCAAATCGGCGTCGCTCGGAATGTTTTCCGGCTTGTAGCCTTGAAAAATCTCAATGCCCTCGCTTTCCAAGAATGTGGACATGGGGGGATACACATTGGCATCGGTACCTGTTACCACATAGCCCTTACGAGCCATAGCAGAGGCGACCGCACCCATTGCTGTTCCGCATATTCCGAGAAAGTGGACGTGTTTCATGATTGTGCTTGGTTGTAAGATGAGGGGAGAAGATTATAACATCCGCGAGATTTTGGCAAGACTTTTTTTCCGTGAGGAAAGATGGGGTGTTAGCGTTTTTCTGTAATATACTGTTCTCTGAGATAGTGAAGCAGCTCGATGCGTCCATTGGCAACAATGGGTTCGCGCACTACTTTAAGACGGCAGGCGGCTGCTCTTGCTAAATCGGCGTCTGTGGCAAGCGGGTCGCGCACGGTGATGCCTTTTGCGGCCAGCTCCGGCATGCGGCGGAGGTAATCTTCGCGGCTTTCTGCCTTGAGGCGAATGCCGAGCCCCTCTAAACTGCGAGCCATCCAAGGACGCAGGGTTGCTGTGCTGAGGGTGATGTTGCAATCTGCCTTTAAGGCGGCCATGATGGCTATGGACAAATCGGTGTCTGCTGTTTCTGCCTCGGCGCGAATGCAGACGGGGCAGGGCAAATAGCGCATGGTTGTGGAGAACTCCGGGTGGGAGCTGATGTCATGAAGCTCGCCGAACTCGTTTTCCCACCAGTAGGACAGGGAGCCGGCTGCGGCGGATAAGCGCATGGAGTCATCGCCCGCGGGCTTGGGAGAAAGGGATTCCCACGGCACAAAGAGGGAGACGCTGTGCTTGCCGCGTTTTTGCGGGCGGGCGTTTTCCTCCCAACGGTTGAGGTAGATGAGGAAATTGCGGCTACCGGGAACCGGTTGAGAAGCGGTGGGGACGGCAGATTGTGAGCCGAAAGGTTGCAGAGCCGGGCGCACTGACGGGCAGCAGTTGATGCCCACGTTGCAGCAGGTGTGCATGGCTTGCTTCCAGGTGTCTGCTTCGGTGTCATCTGTTGTGTAGATGATGGCGGCTTTGCCTGCAGAAAGCTGTTGCTGGGTAAGGGTGGCTTGCTCGGTGCTTTCTACACGAATGAGTGCCATGAGCGGCAGCTTGTGTATATAGCCCAACAAGGGGCTATCTGCTTGCACGCCGATACGTATGCCGGGGTTGCGGACGAGGGAGGCTTGCTCTGTAGTGGTGGGCTCTACTAACCAGCTTTCGCCGGGGGTGGTGTGGGTGAGCTGGTAAAGTGCTTCCTCCGGCAAGCGTGCTGCAAGGGGGCCTAGCGTGGCTTCTTCTCTCCAACCGGGGGCGGCTTTGATGAGGTGAAGGGCATCCTTGAGCGCAGCGCTGAAATCCGGATTATCATACACGCCGGCATGCACGAGAACAATATGCGGGCATGTGGGACATTGGCCGGAGCGTCTGAATACGCTTTCCGTAAGGTCGCGCACGGCTTGTTGCCAATCTGCGGTGTCCGACAAATAGGCTGTTGTTGTGCCATGCGGCGTGTTGAAAATAGCGGCTGCGGGAGCTGCTGTTTTCAGTTGTCTGAGCTGCACTGCCTCGCCGTCTGCAAAAATGGCTTTGACGTGCGGGGAGGCCATCAGCTTTGTGGAAATTTGATTGTCTAAGCAGGGGAGGAATTGAATCTCCGGTTCATTCACGCCGCACTCTTTTATTAACTCGGCGATGCGTTGCCCTAAGAGCACGGTTTCGGCAGAGGGTTTGTAGATGACAACATTGCCGGTTAGGAGGGCGGCAATAATACCGGATACGGCGTCTGCCAGCGGGTGGATGTTGCCGGGGGTGACGACAACGATGCCTCGGGAAATGGGGTAAGTGCCGTCGCGCAGACCGGTGCGGTCTGTATTCTGCTCATAGTAGTAGCAGGTGTCTGTGGCGCAGAGGAGCTCGTGCTCGGCATCGCGATAGTTGAAGCCGGCATCTCTTACCAAGAGGGCTTCTATTTCTACGCGGTTTTTTTGAAGCTTTTTGGCAAGCGTGAGAGCAATGGCGCTGCGTTGCTCGGGGGTGCGCTCTGCTGCTTTGGCGGTGGCGCTTTGGGCTAAGCGCAGCACATCGTCAATTAAGCTGAAATCCGCACTGGTGAATCGGTAATCTTCCACTCCGGGGGCGGTCAGCGAGCGTTTGATGCAGGTGAGCGGTGTATTTTTCTCCTCGCCGCCGATGAGTAGGGGGATTTCAAGCTGCTTGGTTTCCTGCCCGGCCCGGTCAAAGAATTCTGCCGTGCGTGCCGCGTTGGTAACATGGCTTAAGGTGCCGGGGATGAGCGAGTCGATAGCTTTCAGTTGTTCGGTTTCGCTTTCTTTTCGGCCACTGGCAGATGCTAGGAATTGCTGGCGCATGCGAGTCCACCCCATGGAATCTGTTTTGGGTGCATATCCGTTGGTCAGGTAGCCATCGGGACGCGAGAGCTCGCTGACAAGTTGGGTGAGATATTGCTCAAATCCGGAGTCGTTATCGAGGTCGGAGGCCATGCCGACTGTGAGTGTGACGGAGGCTCCCTCCTTAGCCAGATAACGAGCCAAGTGGTTGCCGAGCCCGCCCTTGAAGACGAAGTGCGGAAGCCCCACGCGCTTATGGCGTCCCCAGCACAACAAGGCATAGCTGAGGTCAAAAAGATTATGTGTGCCAATGACGGGGATGATGGTTTTAGCATCCGTCTTGATGGCGGTGGCAACGAGCTGCTTGAATCGGGCATCTGTATCCGCCTTGCTGGCGGCGGTTGCGTGCTCGCTTCCGTAGAGGAAGGCGCAGCTCTTTTCTTTGTCTAGGTGAGAGCCTTTGACGAGAAGAACCTTAAGCGGGAGGGCGCCTTTGGCAACGCGCTTGGCGCTCCAATCTGTCAGCCTGTGCAGCAAGGCGGGGGTGCTCTTGAGATACGCCGGGAGCTCGGGCATGGCGTTCACGCGGAAAAACTCCTCCTCAGACATGACTTGCAGGAAGGCCTCGATGATGAGGGGGAGGATATCAGACGTGCCGGTCTCTACAATAACGGGGGTGGATAAACCGCCGCCCATGGAAAGACGCAGGAGGGTGCGCAGTTTGTCCGCAATATTCTTAATGCCGGTTTCCGGTGCGTACGGGGTTAGCTCCGGGCACAAACGCCAAGGTTGAATAACGATGCCCAAACCGGTTTGGCGTGACTGAATCGCCTCCAGAAAATGGTAATATTGCTCTGCGCTGCTGTATCCGAATACGGTGGGTGATAAAGGTGAAACTGCTAACGCTACCTTGTCTTTTGCCCATTCGCGGGCTTTTTTATCGGCCTTCTCCAGCGAGGGGGCAAGGGTAAGGTCTTTGAAAGTGCTGCGAATGAGGTGGTGTACTTCGTGCACAATGCCGTTTTTCTCTTTATTCAAGGAAAGAGCGGAGGCAGCACGAAAACGCAATCTGGCAATGCCGGAAAAGAAAGTGGGAATGCCGCCGAAATCGGCAAGAAGCTTTTTGAGGTTATCGCTTTGCTGTTGCGGGGTGTTGCTGTGGAGGACACGGTTGCAGAGGGTAAGCAAAAACTCCTTGTTTTTTGCGTCTGCTGCTACTTTTTCTAAAGCGGAAAGAAGGGAACGTTCATCGGAGCTGATTTTGCGGGCGGAATCGTTGAGCAGGTTTTCTGCCAGCTCTGTTGATTCTTGGACGAGGGTACGGTCGTCCCATTGCCGTTCTCCGGCTTTTTTGAGTACAGCGCTGATGTTGAAGTTTCCCATAATCTGGTGCTATTTTAGCTGTTATTGCCGAGCTGTGCAAGCTTCATTTGTGTATGTGCCTGCGGTTCATTTTTTGATGGCGGTCCAATCAATTTGCCGTACCGATAGCTCCTTAATGATTTCTCGCAATGCGGTGTCGGCTTCTTCCTCGGTAATATAGGTGGGGCCGCCCCAGTAGCTGCCGACTTGCAGGTAGGCCCAACGCTGTCCTCTCCCCAGTGCCACGCGATCCCATATATCATAAAAAGTGCGTGCCAAATGCGAGTGAGTGATGCGGTCGTGCCCGATGAAGACGTAATAATGGATATGTTGCAGGGGCTGTTCTGCTTTATTTTCCGTCAGGGTGATAGAATCGAGCCTTCGGCAGGTGATTTCTTGGCCGTTGGATAATTCAAACGAATGGTCGCTGCTGCGGAGATCGAGGTGACCCTGTGCCGGCAAACATCGCTCGGGACGGTGAATGGAGTTGTTGAGGTCGCTGCCGGAGTAAACAATGGAAACGGAAACAGAAGGCTCGTTTTTTTGTAAGGCTGAGCTGTTATAGCGAGAGGATGAGGATAAATCGAGGCTTTGTCGCTTGTAGAGTGCTTTGCTGAACACTGTGTCGGCAGCCAGAATAGAGCGTTCGCGTTCTGTTTCCTGTGTTTTTTCACCGTACCAACCGGGTAGCTCGTAGTCATACGGAAGCTCCGGAGAGATGGCAGAGGGTAACAAATTAACATCTACCGGTAACAGAAAGATGATGCTTAAAATGAGCCCCAAGACGGCGGGGGGAAGGGCGATGGTGATAAGGCTCTTTAATTTCATGCTGCATCTCCTTTCTCCGTGTTTTCTGCTTGCGTATGATTGCGTCTTGTTACCACCTTTCTCTTTTTAAGGAAGGGAATTTCACCTGCAAGGATGCTGTGCAACACAACGAGCCCTAGTAAGCTTGCCGGGAAGAAGAATAAGAGCCCCGACCAGTCATGCCAGGTTTTTCCGGCAAATGCGGGGTTGATGTATTCTGCACAAATGAAAATGCTGGATACACGGAATGCGTTGCCGATAATGGAGAGGGGAATGGCGCTGAGACCAAGCAACACTCTTTTCCATAAGCTGAGTTTATCTGCCAAGTATGCCCAAGCAATGGAAATCATAAAGAGAGCCATGAGCGAGCGCATGCCGGAACAACCGCCGGCGATGTTAAAGGAGTCCCAGTCTCCGTTGGCAGAGGCAATGCTTGTACCGTGGATGATGGTGTCGATGCCACATACTCCGGCAATCCAGTGTGCGGCTTCGGCAGATAATATTTGCATACCCACCGTGGCATGCTGGAATCCCGGTAGCGGGATAGACATCCATAAAAAGAAGAAGGGGAAAGCTGTTTTTAGCATGGTGCGCCAGCCCCAATAATACCATACCGGCCCTATTAACAAGAAAGGAAGGGCGGCTACGGCGATACGCGGCTGCTGGGTGCGGGCTGCCACAACACAAAGGAAGGCTCCCAATACAATGGACCAAAGGCCGTGCATGCTTCCTTTAATTTGCTGCACCACGCTTCCCTTCAGGGCATGAATGAGCATATAAATGCAGAGCAGGGGGATAAGCCAGCCATGTTCATAATCGGTCTGGGGATTCCAACTGGAGGCCAGCCATCCTATGGCTGAGACTCGACCTTCAACAAATCCGTGATAATTGTTGCTGAAAATGAACACAAGGAGCAAATAAATGCCTATACATATCCAATGGCTTAATGGTAAATAGAGTAGAAGTTTTTTCTCTGTCGCTTTCATTGGCTTTGGATAAAAAAAAAGTGTGCGCGCGTGCTTTTAGTATTGATATTTTTGCGAAAATGTCAAGAATAGACCTGCGCTCACATTTATTCTCGCACATGAAAATTATAAGCGGAACAGCACACCCCCAGTTAGCCAGTGACATCGCAAAAGAGTTGGGTCTCCCCCTCTGTGATGCATCCGTTAATGCTTTCCCCGATGGTGAAAGCTTTGTTCAGATTAATGAATCCATTCGTGGTGAGGACGTGTACATCGTCCAGCCCACATGCCCTCCGACAAACCACAACTTGATGGAGCTGCTTGTAATGGTTGATGCCGTGCGCCGCGCCAGCGCCAGCCGTATCACCGCAGTAATGCCTTTCTATGGCTATGCTCGCCAGGATCGCAAGGACAAGCCCAGAGTTCCCATTACTTCTAAGTTGGTTGCTAATCTGCTTACAGCTGCCGGTGTAAACCGCGTGCTGACCATGGATTTGCATGCTGCTCAGATTCAGGGTTTCTTTGAAATTCCCGTTGATCACCTTCATTCTCTCCCTGTTTTGATTCGTCACCTCAAGGAACATTATGTGAAGGATATCAATAACTTGGTAGTAGTTTCCCCCGATATCGGTGGTGTGAAGACTGCTAAGGCTTATGCCAACATTCTTGGTACACAGCTGGCCATCGTGGCTAAGCAGCGTATTTCTGCCACGGAGGTAGATGCCCATGCTCTCATTGGTGATGTGACCGGTAAGGATGTTCTTTTGGTGGACGATATGACTGAATCCGGTGGTACGCTCTGTGCCGCTGCCGGTATCCTGAAGCAGCACGGTGCAGCTCGTATTTTCGCCGGTGTGTCTCACGCCGTGCTGAATGAGAAGGCTTGCTCTCGTTTGGCTGCCAGCCCCATCGAGCGTCTTCTTACCTCTGACTCCGTGCCGATGGCATGCGGCGTAGAGGGTGTTGATACCGTCAGCATCGCTCCGCTCTTTGCTCAGGCTATTGCCAATATTCATAACAATGCTTCTGTAACGCATCTCTTCGAGGTGGGTTGCTAATTGTTATCGAAACAGATTATTTCTCAAAAACAGTTTTATGTGTCCGCAAGGGCCATAAAACTGTTTTTGTGTGTACAGGGTGAGCGTAATGTGCTAGAATCCTGCGCATGAGTGAGCCCTTATCGAAGCAGAAAAGGTTGATTGAAAGCAAGCTTGGTGCCCTGATTGGTGTGCTTTTGGCATTGTTGTGGGTGGCTTCCATGTCTGTTGTGGATGCGCATGCCTCCTCCTTTGTCCCGGCTTCTTGGTTTCTGTTGGCTGTGGTTGCACTGGCCTTTATTGGCGTGGCCTTAGGGTATAAGGTGGTTCGCCTGCCACTCACGGCTTGGTGTAGTATTGCTGTTGGTTGTTACTTTTTGGTGCGTTGCATGGCCGGGCCATCGTTGGTAGAGTCGTGGAAAGATGAAGGTCTCGTCTTGGGTGCATTTGTTTTTTATTTGAGCGGTATTTATTATGGTCAGTCGCGCAGTGCGTCGGGCCTTGCCTTTGTGTTGGGGGGTGCCGTGTTGCTGAATTTGGTGGCGCTGTGGCTCATGGGTGAGACGGATTTGAGTATTCGCTATTTGGGCCGCCCGGAAATGGCATTGACCGGCCCCATGTCTCGCAACACAACATTGTTGGTATATAAAAACTTTGCCGGGCTCGTCTTGAGTTTGTGCGGCGTGTTAATGATTTGGTGGGCTGTGTGGAAAGGGCGCTCACTCGGTAGTTTGTTCTGCTTTCTGCTTGGTGTTGCCGGTGTTGTTGGTGCATTCTTCTGCCACACACGCGTTGTCTTTTTGGTTGCACCGCTCTTGTTGGCATTCGGTAGTCTCATTTGGGTGCTTAAAACGATTTTTGGTGGCGGCAAACTAAGTTGGATTCAATGCGCTTTAGCAGTCTTTATTTTGATAGGACTGAGTGTGTTCGTGGCGGATTGCTTCATGGAACGCAGTATTTTGGACGCTGCATGGGGTATCGATTCGCATTTGCGCTTCCTTATTTGGTCTGAGGCATGGCCTTGGATAGGCGATGCACCTTTGTGGGGGTACGGGGCTTCTTCTGCTCAATGGTTAATGGCACCGACTTACAAGGAGCTTTGTTTACCCAATTATATCCATAATGACTTTTTAGAAGGATGGGTAGGATATGGTATCATTGGTGCCGGATTGATGCTTGCTGTTATAGTTGTTCATCTTCTTAAGGGGGTGAGGGCGTTAGCATCAGAGCATGTATCAGAGGAAAGAAAAACGAAGGTGGCGCTTGCCATGTTGTGCGTGGTGGGGGTATCTGCTGCAGCTATGGCGGATTTCGTCTGGCATAATTTTTCTCTCGTTTGCCTTACTGCCTTTGCTTTCGGTATGATGGCAAGCCCATTTCCTCGTCCGGCCATTCGTTGGTTTGATTTTCGTAACTGGGCGCCGGAATCTCGCAACCGAGTCGTTCCCTTGAAGGCAGAAAGCGGACCTTTCAAGGTGCTTCTCCTAATGGGGGGGCTTGCCCTTGGTTTGTTGATAGCCGGGCTTTCTCAAGAGCTTCTTCCCGGGTGGAAGGCACAATGGAAATATGATTCCATGACGGCTGAAGGGTGTTCGGTGGAAGCTCGCCGCGACTTCCTTCTTCAAACAATTCCTCAATACCCGGATTCCCGTATCGGCGATCATTACGTTCTGGTTGGTGCGGGTAGCTTGGATTGGCCGGCATTCGAGCAAGCCCTGCGTGTGATTTTGCACCATAACCCACGCCAAATATTTACTGCGACCATGCTGGCAGATGTGTTGGGGCGCCAAGGAAAGTTTGAAGAGGCGGAATTAGTGTTCCGTCGTAGCTATCGAGGCGACGGCCCTAATTTTAATAACTTGGGTTCCTGGCCGGTTTATTATGCCACCAACCTTTACGCTTGGGGACAGCAGATGCTGGCTGCCGGGAAGGCGGGAATCGCATGCTCTATGATGCAGCATGCTGAGGATATCACCAAAGGTTGTGGTAGACTGTATCCGAATATTAAATGGGGATTAAATGGTAAAAATTGGTCCTTCAGACCCAGTGCCGAGCGTCAGTCTTTCATCTCTCGTTGTAAAACGGATTTGACTGTGCTGAAATCCATCGGCGTGCAGCCTGACCACTCATGGAAAGCTCCGATGGAACCTTCCGGAAAATCTGCTCTATATCTCCGTTACGAGCAAGAAAAATAATCCGTATAGGGCTGCCCCATGCCGTTTGTTGCCTTAATCTTGAAAAAAAATCCCCTTTAAGTCGTTTTCTGCTTGCATTAGCAAAAAAAAAGTGCAATATAAAAGAAATCCGCCTTGGCGGCAAAGACTTTACTGACTGTTATGAGTACACCTCCTCCGCCCCCTTCACCAGTTCGTCCCGGTGCTCCCGTTGCTCCGGGTGCTCCTGTTCCTCCGCGTCCCGCCGTACCCGCTGCACCTGCTGCTCCGCGTCCTGCCGCTCCTTCGGCTCCTGTGCCTCCGGCTCCTTCTGCCGCCGTGCCGACTCGTCCTATGCCGCCTAAGCCCGCAGCTGCTCCCGGCGCTCCCGTACCTCCTTCCCGTCCGGTAGCAACAACTGTGCCCCTGTCTGCTCCTAAGCCCCCGACTGCTCCCGGGGCTCCCAAGCCCGCAGCTGCTCCTGCTCCCACCATTCCTTTGAGTGTTCCCACTCGCCCTGTAACACCGGGTGCACCCAAGCCTGCTCCTGCAACGCAGCCCGCTGCTCCTGCAGCTGCTCCTAAGCCCGCCGGTGCTCAGACAACGGCTATGCCTACCGCCACGGCTCCTGTTGGTAAGCCCGCCGGCTTCACCAAGCCTGCCGGTTTCTCCAAGCCCGCCGGTTTTGGTAAGGCTGCTCCCGCTGAGGAGGAAGAACCCACCAAGCCCAGTCCTGTGGTGCTCGTTATCTGCATTTTGGGCTTGCTGATTATGCTCTTTGCCTGCTGGGTACAGTTCCAGACAGACCAGATTCCCAATCGTACTACAGATTACCTCTGGGGTGCTCCTGAAGGCGCCGCTGCCGATGTGGTTGCTGATGATGCTTCCTCCGATGACGTAAGCTCTGATGAAGAATCCACTGAGGAAGAAGCTTCCGAGGAGGAAGAGCCTTCTGAAGAAGAGGAACCTGCCGAGGAGGAGTCTGAAGAAGAGACCGAAGAGTGACATTTTTTCAACGAAACTCCATAATAGAGTATCTAACCAGTTACCATGGCAATCCAGATAACAGAAAGTAACTTTGAGGCTGAGGTCCTCAACTCCTCCGTACCGGTCATGCTTGACTTTTGGGCAACATGGTGCGGCCCCTGCAAAATGCTTCTTCCTATTGTAGAGCAGATTTCTACAGAGGTGGCAGCTACTGCTAAGGTAGGTAAGGTTAATGTTGATGACGCTCAGGAGCTCGCCCGTCGCTACAACGTCCGCAACATTCCCACGCTTATCTTCTACAAGAATGGTGAGGAAGTGGACCGTATCACCGGTATGACCTCCAAGGATAACATCTTGAATCGCCTTCGTGCCTTGATGTAATCACCATAATCAGTCCTTATATGAGCCCACTCGGTTGAATTGACCGAGTGGGCTTTTCCTATTAAATTAGGGTGGAAAAATGTCTTCCGGCTTCTTTTGGGATTGACTAAGCCGTAAAATGGGATAGAATAAGATTGTTGCTTTCAGGAGGCGGCTATGGGCAAACAGGTCGCTCAACAATAGAAGTCTCTTGAAAATTGAATTCGTTATATTATAAGATATGTCAGAAAGTGAAAGACAGCCTGAAAACGGCTGGCAAACATTGGTTTCGAGCGATGCGATATACGTGGACGCTTGTACATGGATGGCCCCGGAAATCGGTGAATTCCTGCAAAAAGCAAAGCCTGTACTCGCAGAAGCCGGTAAAAAATTAATTGTCATTCCCTGTGTGCGAAAGGAGTTGGATAACTGCGCATTCTTAAAGCTTGCCGCTAAAACCGCTCTTTCGTATATTGAGCAGAATACGGATGTAATTGATAGTCGTGACGGAGAGGAATCTGCAGGTACGGCAGATAAGCAGTTTTTGCGCCTTTTCCACTTCAATCAGTATCAGCACAGTCAACTCTTAATCACGCACGATCAGCAATTAGCGGCCGATATTGAAAATATTTGCTCATCCGAGGGTCCTCATCCGGTGTCGGTGTTAACCCTTTGGGCGGATGGTGAGCTTATTTCCTTTGCAGAAATGGCTCGTCGCAAGGCTGCTCAGGCTCGCGCTCGTTTGGCTGAGATGGTGGGAAACAGTCCTGTATACATGGATCGCTCTGCCTTGGTAAATCCCAATGCTGAGCTCTTCTTGCAGAATGTTACCGAGCCTATGCAGCAGCAGGGCAAGTGGGTGCAAGTCGTGCGTGCCTCTCTGCTTCTTCCGGAAGATGAACCGCTCATCGCACCTATTCTTGAGAATAATTCGGAGCTGCTTCACATTGTTGAAACAAATCCCCACATGCCCGAGGTTGATGCGTTGTTGGGTGAGCTTTACCTGAGCGATGCTAATACAGATGCCGACCGAATCATCTTGGTGACGGACGACGTAGCACGCGCTAATGAGCTGAGAAGTCGCCGCCCGAAGTGCGACCGATTCCCCTTTGTTGATTTTATGACCATCAACAAATATGGCTTCCTTAGCTTCTTGAAGCTTAGCGATTCGTCGGCTCCTGTAGCTCCGTATGCAGCAGGGCGTCCGGTGCGCCCTCGTTCTGCGAATAGTTATGCTTATGGCTCAGACTGGGCAGGGCAGGACAAAAAGCCTTCATCCTTTGTGCCGCAGCTTATCGGTGCCATCAAAAATGACGACATTGAAGGCATGTGCGAGTACATTGACAAAGGTGCCAGCCTGCGCAATGGAATTATCACCTCTTTGTGCCAAGGTAAAAATAACTGTCTGAAGGTGCTTATTGAGCGCGCGGATTCTATAGATGTATCCTGCTTCCAGTGGTGGGTAGTGAACTTCTATAATTTTGCCGACTCCTTCTATTTGGATGAAGATGAAGAGCATTATGCTCTGCTGAATTCCTTGATGGATAAATGCGGTAGCATGGAATATTGCAAAGATGCCATGGTGCAGCTGGCCCGCATTGTTAGCCGCCCCGAGGCAGCCCATGCTCGTTTGTGGAGCATCATTCGCAAGGCTATCGCTAAGGAAGCTCCGGCGAATGTGTATTCTCAGGATACCGGCGAAACATTGGCAGAGATAGCGGCTCGCCAAGGCAATAAGGAAATGGTGGAATTCCTTTCCGTTTATTGCTGATAACCCAAATCTACAACAATTCCCCGTAGCTCCCCATGAGTTGCGGGGTGTTTTTTTGGGGGGCAAATAAAAACGCCCGTGAAGCTATCTTCACGGGCGCCTTCGTTGCTTAGTAGTCTCGCCAGGATTCGAACCTAGACAGACAGAATCAAAATCTGTAGTGCTACCATTACACCACGAGACCACTTATCGTGATTCGGCTGGTGTGCCGAAAACATGCGATGCGCGCCGATATTAGCGTTATTCTGCTCCATTGTCAAGTATGAATTCTGAAAATTGCAAGAAAAAGACGGCAAAATATGTTTAGAAAGCAAAATAGTTAATAATATTTGTCATATTTGTAAGAAAAAACTTGCTATCTAATTCCAGAGGGGTATAATGACACCAATCCAAAGGTGCGTCATACGCAACAGCCTGAGGAATGTTATTCTGTAATCAAGAAGAAAGGAACAAAAAATGAAAATTCCCACGATAGCAATTGCCATGTTCAGCGGGGCAGCTGTTCTGCTGAGTTCTTGCGTAGTAGATCCCGGTACGTACTACGGCGCATCCGTAAGCTATTCTACGCCGGGATTCAGCACAAGCGTAGCATGGACGAACGCCAGCTATGACGCTAATGGTTATCCGATTTACGGTTATTCTTATGGTCGACCCGTGTATGGTTATACGGCTGCCGGTGTTGCTGTTTTCACCATTGCTGCCTTAACGGCTCTTTGCTATGTGCCTGATTGGGCACCCGCCCCGTGGTATCATGGTCCCTTGCATTACCCGCCGCACATTCATCGCGTACCGGCTCCGCCCAAGTATGCTCATGGCCATGCGCCCCATCATCGTCCGGCCGGTGGTATGCATGCCCCGATTCACAAGAATCCCTCTTCCATTCTTGGCAAGCCTAATCACACGGTCCACCATAAGCCGCATGTGAATCATAAGCCGAATCACCACGATAAGCCTCACGTTAGCAACCATAAACCGAATATGGGGGCAAATCACAGACCGAACGTCGGCGCAAACCATAAGCCGAACGTAGGCGTGAATCATCGTCCCAACGTAGGTGCCAACCAGCGCCCGAATGCCGGCGCAAACCATAAGCCGGTTCAGGCCCGACCGAACAACGCGGTTAACAGTCGCCCGGTTCAGAATCGTGTGAACAACGCCACGCGCCCTAAGGTGAACACCACGCAGGCCCGCCCCCAGCACACGCAGAATGCACGCCCGGCTGTATCGCAGAGCGCCGGAAGAGTTCGCCAGCAGGTGAGTCGCCCGGCCGCCACGGCTGCCAGACCCGCTGCTGCGGCCAGAGCGTCCAGACCCGTTCAGAATCGCGCATCCGGTGCAGCTCGCAGTGGTGGTCGTGCTGCGGGCCGAGGAGGTGCCCGCCATTAACAAACATCTCATTTAGCCATATAAAACAACATGACAGGAGTTGCCAGGGGCAGCTCCTGTCATGTTAGAAAAAGTAAGCATTAATGCTTGCAAATGACACAGAAATTTGATACCTTGTGTGCGTATGAAGAAATCTTTAGCAGCTTTTGGAGTAGGCGTCTCCGTTCTGGTGGCTTTGAGTGCATGCCAAAGCACGGAAATGTATTCCACCGATAGTGAATACACTGTAGCCAGTGGCGAAATTCCGCCGTGGTTGCTTGATGGTGAGGATTCTGAGCAGATTTTGGCAGGTCCCACAACGCAGAATCGTAATGATATGATTTTCCCGGACGAGTCCGAGGCTATGGCCGATTTGGATTCTCACAGCACTTCCTCCCAGGTGCAGCCCGACAATATTGCTCAGCATACACCGCCCCCCACGGATGAGGTGCCCTTTAACGAGGCTCCCCAGTTCAACACGCCTCCGCATGTAGACCCGCTGGCCGGTAACTCTACAGCTGTAGCGGTTAACACTCCCACGACGCCCCCCACCGTCACCAAGCCGAAGCCGGCTCAGACCACAAAGCCGAACAAGCCTAATAAGCCGAATAAGGCCAACAAGCCCGCTCAGAAGTTCACCGAGCCCACGCTTATCACTTACACCGTGCGTAAGGGTGACAACCTGCACGATATTGCTAAGCGCAGTCGCACCACCATTGCCCAGATTAAGAAGGACTCCAAGCTGACTAAGGATACCATTTATCCGGGGCAGGTGATTAAGGTGCGCTACATTCCCAAGGATTACAAGCCCGGCAAGAATGGCGCTGCCGCCGGCAAGGAGCGCGTGCACGTTGTAGCTAAGGGCGAGACCATCTCCGGTATCGCTAAAAAGTATGGTGTGCCTTACACGCAGGTTCTCAAGGCTAATAATATGACTCTTTCCGAGGCTGCTAAGATTCGCCCCGGCAAGCGCCTGACGATTCCTGCCGCCAAGAACACTAAGAACAAGAAGCGCTAAAATTCTGCGGTGCCATTAACGGTATATCAATCAGAGTATAAGCCATGATTGAAAAGCCCCGTCAACTTTTTATTCTCGGATGCTCAGCATGCCTGTTAACGGCATGCTCGGCATCGGGGCCTTATGTTGATGTAGCATGGATTGGCGATTCACTTGCTGCTCCTCAGAATGAAACCGTTATTATTGAAAGCGGCCAACACTTGCCTCAGTTGGCAAACGCCACCCATGCGCCGGTTAACAAGCCGGTAGGCACGTGGAATAATATGGTTGCGCAAGTGCAAAAACAGCCAACCGCTCATACTCCGCAGCAACCTGCGCAACCTGTGGCACCCACGGCGGCACGCACATACGTAGTGCAATCCGGTGATACAATCAACCGTATTGCCGCCCGCCAAGGTGTGAGCCCGGCTGCACTTATTGCCGCAAACGGCCTATCTGCTAACCCCAATGCGCTGCGCGTAGGTCAAGTGTTGCGTATTCCGGCCGTAGCGGCAAGAGTTGCCCCTCAGGCTTCCGCAACTCAGGTGGCTACCACCTCTTATCAAACCTATACAGTCAAGGGCGGAGATACCCTCTCTGCCATTGCTGCCCGCCACGGTGTTTCCGTTGCCGCTATTTGTGCCGCAAACGGTTTTACCATCCAGCAGGCCAATCAACTTCGTGTTGGCCAGACAATCAAATTACCCAGAAACTGATAGATGAACAAGAAACTTATCAGCTCCGTTTCCCTCAGCGCCCTCTTGCTGGCTTCCTGCTCACAGGACGACTACTTGGGTGGCGTAACTGTGCGCACTGCACAAGACATGATGCAAACGCCCTCCCTGTATGCAGAAACAGGTGGCGTTAATCCCCTTTTGATACAAGGTAAGGACCAACCCGGCTACATCAATCCCTATCCCACGGGCACCTACGAGCATTTCGTTGCTCAGCCGGAGTATCCCAACACAATCAAAAACTTCAGCAATAAGGCTTTGCTTTCTCAGGCAACGCCGTACAATGCCAAAATTATTGTATGCTTGCCCCAGCAGCGCGCCCGCATGTATGTGGATGGCTCCGTGGCATACGACTGGCCCATTTCCACCGGTACCGATGGTCACGAAACTCCCACCGGCACCTTCCGTATTATCGAAAAGGATAAAGACCACAAATCCAACCGTTACGGTAAGTTTGTGAAGGATGGTAAAACCATCGACTCCAACGCAGATACTGCTAAAGGTATTCCTGACGGCGCAACCTTTACTCCCGCCGGTATGCCTAACTGGAATCGTTTGACGTGGGATGGTGTCGGTATCCATGCCGGCAAGGTGATTCCCGGGCGTCGTCTTTCCCACGGTTGCATTCGCACGCCTTTTGATGTAGCTGCCGATTTGTACAAGTACACCGACCTCGGTATGCCGGTATACATCAGCGCCGGTGTAGAGGATTACAACCGCGGCGGAGCTGTGCGTAAGGATGACGTGAAGTATCGTCCCGGTGGCGACTATAAGGATATGCCTGCCGTTCCTGTTACTCAGTAATCTTTTTTTACATCTATCATCGGGCAGGGCGCATTCGGAATCTTCGGTTAAGCGTTCCTGCCCGTTTTCTTTATTCTTATGCTCGCCCGCACCATTCGTTCTGCTAATTTTGCTTTTTACTGGGGTTGCATTGCCTTGGTATTATTTGCCTGCATCTATGTGCCGTTTACACGCACCTTAAGTCCCTTGTTGCTTACGTGCTTGGTGGCGGCCGGAGTTGCTTGTTGTTTATGGGGGGTATACTATGCAACCTTGTGCTATAAAATTGATGCAGAGGGAATCACGCGTTGTTCTCTCTTTGGTAAAAAACACCTCCTTTGGCGTGCTGTCACTGAGAGCGATTGGCAAGAGACGGATGCCAACAGTATTGCCTCTTGCCGCTTAACTCTGGTGACTCCGCAGCAAACGATGGTATTGAGCAGCGATTTGCTGCCCCTTGATGCCGTACAGGAATTGGCTGCGGACTTGCGCTCCGCCGGGCTTCTACCTGCTGTAGAAAAAAATCAATGATAAGTTATTATTTTTGAGGCTGTTAGTAATTTTCTCAAAAAAAAGACTTTTCAAATCAAAACTTTTTGGTATAATCCGCGCGCTGACCCGCTGCAGGCAGACCTGGCTTTGCTTGCGGAGGAACCCAGTCGCACAACAAATATGACTGATTATACTACACGAGTGCTGGAGCAGGTTCGCGCCAAAAACGCCGCTGAGCCTGAGTTCCTGCAGGCTGTGCAAGAGGTGATTTCTACCATCGCCCCTGTGCTTTCCGCCAACAAGAAGTACGAAGATAATTGCATTCTGGAGCGCATTACGGAGCCTGAACGTACTATCATTTTCCGTGTGCCCTGGACAGACGATCAAGGCAAGATTCACGTTAACCGTGGTTATCGTGTTCAGTTTAACAGCGCCATCGGGCCGTATAAGGGTGGCATCCGTTTCCATCCTTCCGTAAACTTGGGTATCCTGAAGTTCCTCGGCTTTGAGCAGGTATTTAAAAACTCTCTGACCACGCTCGCCATGGGCGGTGGTAAGGGTGGTGCAGACTTTGACCCCAAAGGCAAGAGCCGTGCAGAGGTGATGCGCTTTTGCCAGAGCTTTATGACCGAATTGCAGCGCCACATCGGTGCAGATTGCGACGTTCCCGCCGGCGATATCGGTGTAGGCGGCCGCGAAATCGGTTTCATGTACGGTCAGTACAAGCGCTTGCGTAACGAGTTTACCGGCGTGCTCACCGGTAAGGCTCTCAACTGGGGTGGTTCTCTTATTCGTCCCGAAGCTACCGGCTATGGCTGTGTATACTTTGCCCAGAACATGCTCGCCACCAAGGGCGACGACCTGCAGGGCAAGGTATGTGTGGTATCCGGTTCCGGCAACGTGGCTCAGTACTTGGTGCAGAAGCTTCTGCAGCTCGGCGCCAAGGTTGTTACCATGTCCGACTCCAACGGCTACGTATTCGACCCCGAGGGTATCAACGAAGAGAAGTTGGCTTGGATTATGGAGCTCAAGAACGAGCGTCGCGGCCGTATTAAGGAATATGCTGAAGCCTTCAAGGGTGTTCAGTATTTCGAGGGGCAGCGCCCCTGGAGCGTTCCCTGCGATTGCGCTTTCCCCTGCGCTACGCAGAACGAAATCAACGGCGAAGAAGCCGCCACTTTGGTACGCAATGGTTGCATGCTCGTAGCAGAAGGTGCCAACATGCCCACCGATTTGGAAGGTATCAATACCTACCTTCAGGCCGGTATTCTCTACGGTCCGGCCAAGGCTGCCAACGCCGGTGGTGTTGCTACCTCCGGTCTGGAAATGGCCCAGAACAGCATGCGCTTGCGTTGGACCTCCGAGGAGGTGGACGCCAAGCTCCACGGCATCATGCGCGATATTCACGAAAACGCCTACAACCACGCTCGCGAGTTCTCCCCGGATTCCTCCGGTGACTTCATCAACTACGTGGCCGGTGCTAACATTGCCGGTTTCGTCAAGGTGGCAGACGCCATGATTGACCAGGGCTTGGTTTAATATCGCCTATCCCCGCAATCCTTTTAGGCGCATCTTCGGTAGCCCCGGAGGTGCGCCGTTTGATTATTTAAGAGTGGTAAATAATAATGGGAGCGCAAAAGCATCCTTCTCTCGCCGCTCTATGTGTGCTAAAAGCTGCATTATCAGCCACATCAAGAGTAAAAAGTCAATAAAATACGAAAAAATTGTTGGATTCGCCTTGCCTAAAAGGTATATGTGTGGTAAAGTGCGGGCACACCTCTCTCATCACCCAAAACCTCTCACAGATGATTCGATTCCTAACCGCACTGATGCTTGTAGTGTTGCTAGTGGCTGTCCCAGGGTGTCAGCAGCAGCAACAGTTGCAGCAGGATGCCTCCACTCCCAAATATGTGTATGTGGAAGGCTACACCGCGTACCTGCGCGGGAATAAGGCAGTGGCGCCCTCCAAGGCTCCCAAGCATATCAAGAGAGTTATTGCCGCCGGTAATCGTATTGTGCATTGTCCCTATCGCCACGGCGGTGGGCACGGGCGCCATATTGATACGGCGTATGATTGTTCCGGTTCCGTTGGTTTTGTGCTGCGCGAGGCCCGTATGATGGGCCGCTTGCAGTACCGCTCCAGCAGACAATTTTTAAGCTGGGGCAAGCCCGGCTTCGGCAAATGGCTCACCCTCTACGTCAAGCGCGGCCATGTTTTCTTAGTGGTGGCCGGCCTGCGTTTTGATACATCCGGTTCCAGGCAAGGTATCGGCCCGCGTTGGTACAAGACCCCGCGTCAATGCTCCGGCTTTTACGTGCGTCACGTGCCCGGTCTCTAATTTTAACCCATAATCCTTAAAGATGAACGAACAAAACGAACGTAACCACGGCCCTCAGCGAATAGACGACATCATGCTCGCTTGGGGGCTGGATAACCATGATTTGGTAGATGTCTCCTTGGAACAGCTTACGCACAAACAGGTGCAAAAGGCCAGAACCGGCCGCCAGCTTACCCTCAAAATGATGCAGAAGGTAGCACGCGCGCTCAATGTGGCCATTTGGAACCGCTTGGACGAAGAGCAACGCGAGCTGTACTACGAGTACATCCACCGCGATTTGTTTAGCTATGCGAAGGGGTATTCCCCGGATTGGGCAGACCCCAACGCCGCGTTGGTACCTGCGGAGTGATAGCTCCCTATGCCTCTAAGTGTTACAGAACTGGTTGCTCGCCTAAAGTCTGCCGTTGAGTACAGCGTAGGCGAGCAAACTGTTGTGGGTGAGGTAGGCTCTTGCAAAATGGCCGGCAGTGGCCATACCTACTTTACGCTGAAAGACACCTTTGCCCAGTTGCAATGTGTCTTTTACCGCTACCAAGCGCAATACTCTCGCGTGCGTTTGCGCGAAGGTATGCTGGTAGAGCTCACCGGCAAAGCCACCGTGTGGGAGGGGCGCGGTAGTCTGCAATTCATTGTAAGCTCCGTGCGCGAGGCCGGCTTAGGCTCCCTGCAGCAGCAGTTCGAGGCGCTTAAACGCAAATTGGAGGCTGAGGGGCTCTTTTCTCCCTCTCGCAAAAAGCCTTTGCCAAAGTTCCCGAAGAGCGTGGGTCTCATCACCTCTGCCACCGGTGCGGTGATTCAGGATATGCGCCACCGTTTAGAGTCGCGCGCACCGTGGGTAAACGCCTATTTATTGCCTGTGCAAGTACAGGGCAAGGGGGCAGAGCTGGGGATTGTGCAGGCCATCGAGCAATGGAACAACGCGGCACAATACGGCTTGCCGGAGGTAGACTACCTTATTATCGCACGTGGCGGCGGCTCGTTGGAAGACCTCTGGTGTTTCAATGAAGAGGTGTTGGCGCGTGCCATTGCAGCCAGTAGGCTTCCCATTGTGTCCGCCGTGGGGCACGAAACAGATTTTACCATTGCCGACTTTGTGGCAGATTTGCGAGCCCCCACCCCCACAGCCGCCATTGAGCTTACCACCCCGGATGCCGCCGCTCTGTCTGCCCGCTTGCTGCAATTAGAAAACAGCCTGAAGAACCATTGCGTGCGCGCTCTGCAGCATGCTCGCTTGCGCTTGCGCGTGGCAGAGCAGGGGCCTTTAATGCACCCGTTGAATATCATTGCTACCCGTGCCCAGCAATTGGATGCGCTGGAGGATGAGCTGCTGCGTGCATGTAGAGATAGCCATACCCGCGCTACCTCGCGCCTGCATCTATTAGCAGCTCGCGTATCGCCTCGTGCTCTCCTCGCCCGCCTCGAGGGAGAGAAGGGGGCTCTAGCCTCTTACGCCGCCCGCATGGGAGCCGCTGCGGCCAACAAAATGGCTTCCTGTTCCGCTGCGCTGGATGTGCAGCAAGCTCGTATACTTGCCGCCAGTCCTCAAAATGCCTTAGAGCGCGGCTTTGCCCTTGTGCGCAAACCTGATGGCAATTTAGCTCGCTCAGCTACGGAACTTCCTGCCGGCACCACCGTGCATATTACCCTTTCCTCCGGCGAGCTCGATGCCCGCGTGTTGGAGTGATGTTCTTTATCCTTGCGCCCTAGCCAGCTGAAGGTAATCGGCCAAAGTGCCATGTTGATATTGGCGTGCCAGTTCATCCGGGCGCAATCCTTGCTTATCTTGAAGGTGTGGATTGGCTCCGGTCCCCAAGAGCAGTTGCGCCGGGGAAAGCAGATTGTAGCAAGCGCATGAGTGCAGCGGTGTCCACCCATCGCTATCAGATCTATTTACATCTGCTCCGACGGCAAGAAGAAGCGAGATGTTATCAACGGAGGCCGGATTTCCAAAATCTCTGCAAGCAATCACAGCGGCATGCAAGGGGGTAATGTGTTCTGTAGCGTCACACACATTCAGTGTTTCCTTGGCGCCATAGCTCAGCAGTAAACGAATAGCCTGTGTTCTGCCATTCCACGCCGCGTTGAGCAGGGGAGTCCTCCCGTCGTTGTCGGTAACATTGGCATCTGCCCCGGCTTCTAAAAGAGAGTTGACCACGCCATCATGCCCTGCATGCCAAGGCTCCATGCCCATGATGAGGTGTAAGGCCGTTTCTCCGGTATCGGGTGAACGGTGGTTGATGCGGGCACCTTGGAGCAGGTATTGCCTGACACGCTCCTCTTGCCCTCGCTCAACGGCATGGATAAAAAGTTCCTGAATCCGGAAGGTATCTCGTGGCATGGGCTTAGTATAAGGCCGTGCCTACCTTTAGGCAATACAAATGTGTGTTTAGGCAGGGTGCAGCATCAATTGTGTCGGACGTATTGCCTCAAAAAAAACAGTCACCGAAAAGTGGATGCCTCAAAATTGCGGTCACCGAAACTTTAGCCAATAATTGACCCAAAAACAAGGCAAATCTACCATTTTTCTGCACCAAAATGACAGCGAGCGTGGCGAGTCGGCATTTTGGTGCAGAAAAATTCGCCGGAAGGGGGTGGGAAACTCATAAAATGCTCTCGGGTTTCATGAGACTGAAGAGCTTTTTTAGGGATTTTTGGATATTTTCCTGTAATTCGATAGGGTCGAGAGATTCTTTCAGAGACACAAGGTTTCTTTTCCTTGCCCCGTCTTTCATTTGTTCCATGACTCTTTCGTACGGAGTGCGTGCTTTGTCGTATTTCTTTTTCGTTTTGCCTGTGACTGGGTTTCGTTGCTTTGATACTAACCTTGTGCTGGCTATGAAAAAATTGGTGAGAAGATTATGATAGCGATATACCTGGTTGAGCAAGAATACGCATTGCTCATTGTCTATTCTCTCGTAGCCTATCAATTCTCTCACTTTGTGACGATTGCGTTCTTCTGCACGAGCGTTATCATTCTTTTTGTAAGGTCGAGAACGAGTCAGTTTACACCTCCTGTACCGCTCTTTGAGCATCCTTTGTAAATGATAGTTGATAAACTCTGAGCCGTTGTCCGTGTTAATGCTGCGAACCATAAAAGGCATCTCTCGTAGCAGGTACAGAAAGGCCGAACAGGTAGCCTCTTGGCCTTTGTTCCAGATTGCTCGGTTCTGTGTCCATAAGGTCAAATCATCCGTTACTGTTAACGTCCATACGAAGCTGCCACGTGTGCTATCCCCACAATGAGCTACCGTATCGGCATACAGATGGCCAGGAATATCAATCTTGCGAGTTGTGTCTATAATTGGTATGGATTGCTTTAATGCGCTGATAGTTTGTTTATTGGCCTTATGAATATCATCTACTTTAAATCCTCGCAAAACTCGATCCAGAGTGGCTGGCGAGACACTTAGAACGCGTCTTTGAGACTCTTCATCTATTTCGTGTCGTTTTGAGAAGGCTTATAGCCACGTTGGCAACATGGAGTGAAGCCTTTTACCGCAAGGTTGGTCAGATTTCAACCAAATGGTCTTTATGAGCTCGATATCGTTGAGTTGCAATTTTGGCAGTCGCCCCCTTTTCTCAACTCGCTTACGTTTTCGTATGCGAGAATAGTAACATATAATGCTTTTAGACGACTTGTAACCAGTGAGTTCCATTAGTTGCTTAAGCAGTTCACCTTTGGCTTTACGCGAGTGAGTTTTTCGATACTTTAACGCATTCAAATTCAGCAACTCAATTATTGCTTGCTTACTCATTTTGAGTGACATGTGTATATGTTAGTGCCTGATTTATGAGGCATCCAGCTTTTCACGTGTCAGCCAAACTCATGAGAAGTGTCAGTTCGGTGACTGGATTTTTGAGGCAATGCGCTATACCCACGCTCGGCAAGAAATTCAGGCGTAACGGTTAATTTCTGCTTGTCGTTACCATTCATATTTTGTATACTTCGTTATTCCGTAACCGCTCATCCGTTCCTCCAGTCTCGCGGTTACGGAGAAGCTATATCGCTTTCCGATTGTTATGCAAGAAAAAAATATCGTCCAAACGATTTTTTCTTCATGGCTCTCTAGCGCCATGAAGAACAACTCCCTTACTCAGAAAGCATTATCTGAATTATCAGGAATCAGACAAGTATCCATATCGGAGTACCTTAACGCCAAAACGATACCCAATGTCGAATCCCTCTGCGCCTTAGCAAACGCCCTTGGAGTCTCCATGGACTGGCTCTGGTGGCGCGATAGCGGCGAATACAATACAGCAAAATCAACCTCTGCTCCGTCCACCTCCCGCGAAACCCTGCTGGAGTCCAAACTCCGCATGGCCACCTCCGCGCTTGAATCCATTCTCAAAGAACTCAAGAAGAAATAGTGTTATGACTAGCCCATATAACAAAAATCAATTTGAGCTGAAATATCCTGAAAACATAGGATATAACGTCTTAGTCCTATACAAATATGTTACAAGTGCCGCACTCCGAGAGATTTTAGTGAATGGCGATTTAAAAATCTCCTTCCAGCATGATGCTAACGACCCTTACGAACTTAGACTTGCCGGAACTTTACCAGATGAAGGAAAGTCTGCGGACTTCGGTTTCATTTCATTTTCCGACAAGCACGACATTGCTTCCCTCTGGGGGAATTATGCAGAACATTTCAAGGGAGCATGTCTGAAATTTGAAATTCCATATTTTGCACCATCTGATAATCAAAATGACTCTTTCTTCTATAGAACAACTTTCCTTATTGAAAAACTCTTCAACATAGAATCGTACATAGTAACTCGCAGAATAGACAGAAATAATAAAGCCAATATCTTGTTAGTCAATGGCGGCGATTTTATCGTGAAATGCCGATATTTAGATAAACGCTCATCTGGCACCATGGAGAACACAGCCATGGAGATTCCCTCATTCAAGGGGTTCGAAAAACTATACAGCACTCTCATTCGAATAGCGCAAAAGGACAAGTCATGGGCAGCGGAGTCAGAATACAGAGCCTGCATCAAATACCATCAAAGAGTCGACGCCTTAAAAAATATGTTTTTCACAACCTCCTTCATTCATAACCTAACAGAAATAATTATAACCCCCTATGCAACACATAAGAAAGATAAGATACAGGAGTTTTTAAATAGCGGTAATATGCACAACAAAAACATTAAAATAACAGAAACTGAGTTCTCGCGTGATACTTTTAGCATCACGCTCCCCAACCAATAATCTCTCCCTAACCCAGCCCTAATAAAGGATCAACCTCGTCACCATCCTGCTCATCATCCTTCTCCCCCCTTTATCATCAGCCTAATTCAGCTCATAATTGCCGGGCACATCATTATCGCCTTATTCTTTTACTAACCCCTTTTCTATAGGCATCTATCATGACTCCATACCTCACCGACATCCTCCATGCACATATCATATACTGCCCTAGGTGTCGCTCTCATAATCAACATCATACCCAACAGCTCTATTATAAAAATGGATCAGGCAACACAGTTGAGACCCAAATCGTTAGACATGTGTGTACCATGTGCAATAAGGTATCTTATGATTATTACGAAAAAGACAAGGCCTCCATCGTCTATAATTTTTACAGAATAATCCCTCAAGGAGCACCGGTAAACGTACCTCAACCGAATCCTGATTTACCTGAGCCATGTAAAGATACTTATGCAGAAGCCTCACACGTATTTGAGCACTCCCCCCGCGCCGCCGCAGCCCTCCTGCGCCTCTGCCTCCAGCAACTCTTAGAGCACCTCGGCTACAGCGGCACCATAAACAGCATGATAAAAGAAACCGTCGCAAAAGGCGTACCGGCACATATACAGCAATTTATGGACTACGCCAGACACCACGGCAACACAGCCGCCCACGGCAACGACCTCACCATCGACCCCGAAGAACGTCGCGACAACGCAGAATTCATGTTTACCGTAGTTAACACCGTAGCAGAATATCTCATCACCCACCCCCGACAAGCACAAGAAAACTACGACAAACTTCCTGAAAGCATCCGACAACAAATCGCCAAGCGAGACACCCCCTCAAAATAATCCTGTACACAAGAAAGCCCCGCATTTTGCGGGGCCTTTTTTTATGCCAAAACAGCATCGCCACCATCGAGCCCCCCATCAAATAAAACCAGAGTAAACCAAAAAAGGCTTGACAGCCTTCATCAGACTGGCTACAATAATAATCGGAAGGCGGTTATTGATAACAGACCCAAGTCCATCGGTAACTATACAATCAGGTAACCAATCCTGAACCGATGGCACGGGTCACCGCCTTTTAACCCGAGGGGCAAGCAGTAGCTTGCCCCTCATGCTCTCTCAAAACAATGCAGCACACATACAGCATCCTGATAGACGGTGGCTACTTCTCAAAAATATACAGCAGTAAGCGAAACGCCTACCCCACCGCCGCAGATGTCATGCGAGTCACAGACCGCATACAACAGACACCGGATTTTCTGAACAAAGAACTACTGCGCATTTACTACTACGACGCCCCGCCACTTCAAACTAAAATCACCAACCCCATCAGCAAAGCTCAAATAGACCTTGGCAATTCAGATCTGGCAAAACGAGCACAGAGGCTCCACGCAACCCTCTCACAATCCCCGGATTTCGCTCTGAGACTCGGAGAACTCAAGCAAAACACATGGACGGTAAAACCCAAAGTCTGGCCGTCAGATAAAGCCCCCTCACAAAACTCCGTCATCCTCAGTGCAGACGACATAAAACCGGATATTAAACAAAAAGGTGTCGACCTCCGAATAGGCATGGACATCGCCTGCATGGCCATCAGAAAAAACGTCCAGACCATCGTACTTATCACCGGAGACTCAGACATGGTACCCGCCCTCAAACTAGCCCGCCGAGAAGGCCTGAGAGTCTACTGCGTACAAATGGACACGCAGCATATCACAGACGAACTCAAAATACACTCCGACCGCATACTCCCCATTGACACCGCCCCCTAAACGCAAGAAAGCCCCGCATAACGCGGGGTCTTTTTTTTCACCCAGCTCACACCACCGGCAGCCTCTCCGCCGCCAACCTCAACTGCTCCGTCGTCGGCCTGAGATAAATCGCATGCACCTCACGCGAATCATGCCCCACCAGCTCCATCGCCATCCCCTCACTCACCCCATTAGCATGCAACATCGTCACCACCGTAGAACGCAAGCAATGGAACGTCTTACTGTGCCAGGTACGACGCCTGCCCAGACCACCGGCCCCCTGCAGCCCGATACCGTGTAAACGCACCAACTGCGTAAACTCTTGGCTCGGGTTACTATGCAGCCGCAACCTCGGCAACACCCACTCAGCAGCCTCCCCACCCTGCGCCTGCGCCCACACATAGCGCTCTTGCGCCCACTGATAAAACCCCTCCAGCATCGGCTGATGCATCAAGCGGCGCGTCTTCCCCGTCGTCATACGCACCACCCTGCGCTCCCAATCAAACTGCTCCCAGCGCAACGAACGAATATCCCCCAAGCGCTGCCCGAACGTCCCCAGACAACATCTCACCGCCGCCGCCCACTCATCCGGCAACTTATCCACCAACAACTGCACCTCATCCATAGAAAACGCCTCATGCACCACCCGCTCATCCTTGCCATCCGGCGGCACCTGCACCCGGTCGCAGGGATTGCGCCCAATCAACTCCGCATCCAGCGCCCAATTGAAAGCAGCCCTCAGCACATAGAGCCCATGCTGCACCGTCTTACAGCGCACCTCGCAGCGCCTATCCGACACCCACTGCTTAATATCCGCCCTCGTCACCAACCTCAACGGCTCCCCCGCCCGCTTACCCAACCAGGAACAAAACAGCGCATACGTCGTCCTGGCATTGTTGTAAGTAGCCATCGACAAACGCCCCAACTTCCCCGCCAGCATCGAATCGAACAACTCCCGCACCGTCATATTATCAGCGCGCTCACACTCCTGCAAAGCCTCCTCCGCCAGCGCCTGCGCCACCAACAACGCACGATTACGAGCCTGCGGCTTACTCAACCGCTCCCCCTTAAACACCCCACCAGCCACCGGCACCTTAGTAGACTTCTTCATCCGCTTACCATTCGACAGCGACCACTGAGCCACCCAATACGGAGACTTAGCCTCTGCCGCCAAACCGACACTTACGACATGGTTATTCTTCATGAATTGCTAAATTAGATTTTTTCGCTCATTTTCGCTCAGCGATTCGCTCAATTTTCGCTCAAACCGCTGCGCTAATTTAGCAATACAAAACAACAAAAAGCAAGAGTAATAAACACTTGCGCTAATTAGCGAAAAACAAAAACATAGCCCCGACGGGAATCGAACCCATATCTGCCCTTTAGGAGAGGGCCGTTCTATCCATTGAACTACGGGGCCGTGTGCGGGGGATATTACACACTAATGAGGGACTCTTGGCAAGCCGGAAGTGTGACTTCAGGCACCAAAAGCGGCTTTGAGACGCGAAATCTGAGACTCGGAGAGGTGGCGGGAGAGCACCGGCAGCATGCGCGGGAAGTACTCTGCGCGGGTCCAGCCGTGGAGGGGCTGGGGAGCCGGCTTGGTATAAGCCCAGGTGGGGATGGGCATCACCAGGTCGATGACGGCCGTGGCGGCAGGCGCCATGCGCTCCAGCAATGCCACCACCTGCTCTGCGAGCTCGGGCTGAGCATCCAGCGCACCGAGAATCCAGGTAAAGCTGAGGTGGTTCGGGGCGGGAGTCATGGCAACCAGCAGGGAAGCTAAGCGCTCGGGTGCCAGGCTGTAAAGGGGCTCCAGCATGGGCTGCACACGCAGGTCGCTGAGGCTCAGGAGGGCTTCCAGCACGGTGGCGGGGGTATCCGCGCGCCGGGCAAGCAAGCGAGCAAGCTCAGCCACACCGGTGAGCTTTTCCGCCTCACCGGGCTGAGCGAGCGTTGCCAGCTGCATGGCGGCAGCACGGCTCAGCACGGGCTCGGGCTCTGCCAGAGTATAGGGCAGCAGCGCGCGCCAGCCATCGCCCTTGCGAGCGGTGATAAAGCGCACGAGCTGAGCCAGGCTGGATTTTCGGCCGGCGGGAGCCACTTTGGAGGCAAAAATGGCGTAGGCATCGAGGTTCTCCTGCAGGCGGTCGGGGTCGTTGCAGGTGACGAGGCCGCAGGCAATCATAGCGAGCGGCCACTCATCCGCGCCGATTTCCTGCACGCGGGCAGGATCCTGCACCATGGCAGCGAGGCGCTCCAGCTCGGAGAGCATGGAGAAGTTGTCCTGGAAAAGTCCCATAACTCCGGCTGCTTATCAGTTTGTACCGCCGGGCAGCGTAGACATGCCGCCGAAAGTCTCGGAGCCGGTGGGAGCAGGAGTTGCGGGCGCCGGGGTGGCAAAGGGAGAATCCGTGCCGAAGGGGTTGGGCGTTGCAGCAGGCTGCGTTGTTTCCTCCTCCTTCTTTTCCTCTGCGGGGGGAGCCACAGGAGTGGGGTTGTCGACATCCAGCAGGGCCAGGCGCAGACCGGCTACATTCTCGCTTACCAGGGGGCTGTTCGGGCAGACGGAGCTGACCTGGGTGTAGAAATTGCGGGCAGCCTCTTTGTCGCCAGCAATTCGGGCGAGGTCGCCGAGGTTGATGTAGGCGATAGCGCTGTAGGGGTTGGCAGGCATGGCGATAATCTGCTTCCAGTAGGAGGCGGACTTGTCGTTCTGCTCCTCGGCCATGTAGTAGGCGGCCAGGGATGCCAGGGCACGGGCGCGCAGCAACTCGCTGGTAGAGTTGGCGGCCAGGCTCTCCAGCTGGGAAATACCGGTCTGCACGCGGGCGGAGTCGGTCATGAGGGAGAGAGCCTCCAGCAGGCGAGCCGTATCGGCGGCATGGGTCTCGGCAAACTCTGCGGAAATACGGGAGATGGCCTTGGCATCGTACTGCTCCGGCTCCACAGCCCCCTCCACCTTGGCGGCGCCCATAGCCTCCACTACGAGGGAACCGGCGATTTCCTCCTTCTCCATCTTGTAGGAGTAGAAACCAATGGCGGCACTGGCGGCTACCATGAACGCGATACCGCCGATGATGAGCTTCTTGTAGTGCTTGTTGAGGAATATCTCGTGCTTGGCAGGCCCGAGTTCGATTTCGCCTATGGCTTTGATTTCCTCAGGCGAGAGCGGCATTTCATCCGGATTGGGGGTATTCTTTTGCGTTTCCATGGTTCAGGATTTGTAAATGGAGCTGAGCATGTGGATGCGATCCACATCAAAGTAATTGTTGATACCGAGATTGCGGTAGATTTCGAGAGTTGCTTTGGAGCGATTGAGCGTGTAGAAGTGGATACCGTCCACCTCTGCATCCAGAAGTTCGGCGCACTGGTTGCTGGCGTAGTTGATACCGATGCGCTCCAGGCTATCCCTGTCGCCGCCGGCACGCAGCATGGCCTTGAGCAGGCGGGCGGGGAAGTTGGTGCCGGCAGAGAGTTCGGCCATGCGGTTCATGCCGGAGATGCTCGTGACCGGCATGATGCCGGCAATGATGGGGACATTTATCCCCATGAGGCGGCAGCGGTCGCGATAATCGAAAAAGGCATGGTTGTCGAAAAAGAGCTGCGTGCAGATGTAGTCCGCCCCTTCATCCAGCTTGGCCTTGAGATAGTCCATCTCGCGGATGCGGTTCGGGGTGTCGGGGTGCCCCTCGCAGAAGCCGGCCACGCCGATGGTGAGCCGATGCGGCATGCGATTGCGCTCCTCCCACGCACGGATGAAACGTACCAGCTCGGAAGCATGGCGGAATGCATCTCCCGAGGGGTCGTAGGGGCGGTTGCGGGGAGGGTCTCCGCGCAGCGCCAGTATGGCGGAAGCGCCGGCATGGGCGTATCCCTCCAGGATGCTCTCTATCTCCGCTTCCGTATGCCCCACACAGGTGAGGTGCGGTACCGTGGGAATCCCGCGCTGCTGGATATCGTGCACCACAGAGCGGGTAAGCTCGCGCGAGCCACCGCCTGCGCCGTAGGTCACGCTCACAAAGCTGGGGCGGAATTCCTGCAGCTTCACGACAGTCTCCAGCAGAGACTGAGCGCCCTCCTCCGTCTTGGGCGGGAAAAACTCGAAGGAGAAGGTAGGCTTATTGGCAAAAAGCGGCGATGCGGAGCAGGAACTCATGGCAGCGGAAGCATCACTGGGGTTCAGAAGCATCCCCTGCATCCCTGCGGGGTACGGTAAGAGGGGCGGGCTTCAGGAAGCTGTTGTCCTTGCGCAGGTCTCTGGCAGAAGCAAAGGGAGAGAAAATAACCTCATCCCCGGGGCGCGGCAGGAGCTTCTCCTCGTCGATGCTGGCCTGAGCCTTGCCGAATTCCTGGGGTTTCATGGTGGCACCAAGCTGGCCGGATTCATCGTCATGCAAATCCACCACGGCTTCGCACAGCACCACGCCCTCTCGGCGCACGGCAATGATAGTTCCTTCGTTGAGCGTGTCTTTCACCACCGGTTTGAACATGATGGATACCCACTCTTTGTTGAATGAGGTTACAAGGCCGATGGCTTTACCGGCTTCGTCCGCCTCCTTCACCTCGCGCTCCATGGCAGCCTCCGCCTTGCGCTTGGCCTCCTCGATAACGGCACGCTCCTCTGCCTCGTACACACTCTTGCGGGCGTCGTCATCCGCGGCTTCCGCTTCGGAATAAGCAGTGGCAAGCTCCTGCTTCTCAGCGGATTCTCCGTACTCGCTCACCTTTTCACGATGGCCGGCTTCACGCTGAGCGTTGGCGGCAGAATTGCGGGAAATTTCGTAGATATTGCGGTCTGCCTGCATACCGGGCAGAAACACGAAAATGGCATAGAACATCACGCCCACCACCAAGACAAGCAAAGCGAGCACTGTAATTCGAAAACCGTTCATGGCGCACAGTATAGCATATCCCCACACGCATGCAAGCACATAATATGTCAGAAAATGCGTTCTACCGGCAGGAATGCCTGCATTTTGTCTTGCCTTTCCTTCGTCCACACATTAGAATGAGTTCCGGAACCATGCTGAATCTCCCGAACACCATCACGCTTATACGTATTGCCCTCGTTATCGTTTTTGCCATTGCCCTGGCGATAGATGGTTCCGCGCCATTCCCCGGTGGAGAAAGCCCGCTGGATACCCACCCCTACGAAGGGTGGTTCGTCCCCATCACCGTGGGTACCAGCATCGCCCTGTGGGCTTTTGTGGCAGGCGCCATCAGCGATTTTCTGGATGGCTACCTGGCACGTAAGTACAACCTGGTTACCAACTTCGGCAAACTCATCGACCCGCTGGCAGACAAGATTCTGGTGAGCGCTGCATTTATCTACCTCACCTATGTAGGCATGTGCCCGTTCTGGGTTACCATCCTCATCATCTTCCGTGAGTTCCTGGTGACCGGCCTGCGCCAGCTGGCTGTGGAGCAAGGCGTGGTCATGGCGGCAGATAAAACCGGCAAGTGGAAAACCGGCATGCAGCTCGGCTATTGCATTGCCTGCCTCGTGCACCTCTCCTACGCCGGCAACCTTCCGGAGCCCCTGCACAGCCTCTCCGTGGGCATCTACGGCGAGTGGCTGCGTGCGTTTTTCCTGTGGTCCGGCGTGGTGCTGACAGTATGGAGCGGCCTTCAGTACTGCATTTCCTGCCGTAGTTTTCTGCGTGGCTGATTTTTGGCTGGAAATGCGGTGGCGAATGTGGTAGACTCAGGGCTGTATTACCGCACTTCGCGTATGAAAGTCCTCCGCACCATTCTCACCGGTATCGCAGCGGCCGCCTGCATCTGCAGCTGCCAGCAGCAGAGAGCATATCCCGTTTACTTCCTCGTACAGGCTGCCAACACAGTCACAGACGCGGCGGATAGCACCAGCACCCGCATGATTGTCCGCCACAATGGGGTGACCTATACGCGTATGCCCATCATGTCCCTGGACCACTTCGAAAAGTTCCAGTCCCACCTCAACCCGGATGGCTCGTACGGCGTAACACTCTACGCCCACAAGGAATGGAGAAACCGCCTCTACTTCAACACGGTGGACAAGAACGGCATGCTGATGCTCCCCGTTGTGAACGGCCTGGCCATGGAGCCTATGCGTATCACTCCGGTGAATGATGGTGTGCTTGTCATCTGGAACGGGCTGAACGGCTACGACCTGAAGCAGATTTCCCGCACGGTAGAGCCCATCGATGAGGAATTGGAGAAAAAGCGCTACAAGAAGGAAAACCCGCGTCCGCTTCCCAAGAAGCCGGAAGATGTGAAGCGCCAGACCCGCGACTTCACGGGACGCACCGTAGGCGAACTCTTCCACTGAGTACCATGAACGGGGCACGATTGCTACACCTGTTGCTGTACCTGCTGCTGCCGGGGCTGAGCCTTGCAGCCGGGGACATGGTGTTTCACCTGCCCACGGACAACAAAGCCCTGTACGCCAAGGGCGGGGATGATTATTTCATGTACGTGGATCGCCTCTTCGAGGGGCAGACCACCCGCCCCTGGCAGGCAGGTACCTGGGGAATGGTGCGTAACCCCTTCCGCACCTCCGAGGGCAAAATCCTCTACAGCCGCATGCACGAGGGCATCGACGTGAAGCCCATACGCCGCGATGCCGCAGGTGAACCGCTGGATGAGGTTCGGGCCATCGCCCCCGGCATTGTGGCCTATACCAGCGAGGATCCCACCAAAAGCAACTACGGACGATATGTCGTTGTGGCACACCGCATACCGGAGGGTACCATCTACAGCCTGTATGCCCACCTGGCGGCCGTACACTGCAAAGAAGGCCAGCGAGTCACCCCGGCCAGCAAGCTCGGCATCCTGGGTTACAGCGGCGTGGGGCTGGACCGCGTACGCGCGCACTGCCACCTGGAGATATGCCTCATGATCAATGCGGCATACGACCTCATCGTACTGCCCCCCACCAACAAACACGGACTCTTCAACGGGCTCAACTTGGTGGGCATAGACGCGGCAGATGTGCTGCTGGCCTGTAAAAACGGGCAGCCATTCTCGCTTTCGCGCTACTTCTCGCAGTTGCAGGAGCACTACCGAGTGCGCGTCCCCGCCGTGGGTACTCCGCCGGACATCCTGCGCCGCCACCCGTTCCTGTACAAGGGTAAGTGGGGCAAGCGCCCGGCTGCTCTGGACATCTCCTTTACGCAGGAGGGTGTCCCCATCGCCATCTATCCGGCGAGCAAGGCGGTGGAGGCTCCGGTCATCGTCAAATGCCGCCCCATGCCCACCCTGCAGCAGAACTGCACCGTAAACCGCGTGAAAGGCAGCAGTAAAACAGCTGCGCTCACGGCCTCCGGCCTGCGATACATCAACCTCTTTCTGTGGCAGGAAGGCATCTCCCCCCCTGCTCCGTCTACCGGTACCCCCAAGCCATGAAAACTCGTCTTCCCCACATCCTGATGCTGGCATGCGCCGCGGCACTTCCCGCGCTTGCGGAGCTGGCCGAGGCAGAAAAACTGCTGCGAGCCGGCAAACCCGCCGAAGCCCTGGCGGAGCTGCAGCTGGAGCCGCATTCTCCCGCCGCGCTGTACTGGAAAGGGCGGGCTCTGCTGGAGCTGCGCCGCCTGCCGCAGGCTGCGGGCACCTTCCGCGAAGTCCCGGCAGATAGCGTCTTCTACCCCTACGCGGCCAAAGGGATTATATACTGCGCCTGGCAAAGCCCCGTGCTGGACTTTGTGGAGCATGTCGCACCGCTCACAGCCAGCACCAACAGCGAGATAGCCACGCTCGCACAAGCCGCTCTGGCAGAGCACCAGCTGCGCAACACCGTACAGGGAGATACCTCCACACTGGAGCCACTGCGCAAACTGGCGGAAAAAGACGCCGGACTGCGCCCCATGGTGCAGCTGCTCAATATTGAAGAAATGCGCCGCAGCGGGAAGTATGAGCAGGCTATCGAAGCCTGCCGCCGCATGGAGGCAGATACCGCCATTCCCCTTATCATGCGCCAGCGCGTCCGCCTGGCTCTGGCAGAGGTATACTACGACAAAGCCGCTGCTGCCGCCAAAAACCCGGCTCCGGTCTCAGCAAATGAAGAAGAGGAGGACGATGAAGGCAAGGGCGAAGAAACACTTCTGCACTTTATCGCCGCCAACGCCGAATCCCCCCTGCTGGAGGAAGCCTTCCGCCGACTGGACGCCCGCAACGCCTTCTCGGAAAGTGAATACGCACGCCGCAGGTTGGAGGAATGGAGCGAAGAACTGACCAAACCGCATCGCGCAGCACTGGCACTAGCCATACGCCAGCGCATGCAGCTCACGGAGGATGAATTTTACAATGTAGGGGATGTAACCTACGCCAACACCGCAGCCACAGCTCTGCCCAATGAACCGGTGTCCCGCCTCATCATCAGCGAGCAGGTTCGCCGCCTCATCAACAAGGGCAATACCACAGAAGCAGCACTCTACCTCAACATGCTGAAGCAGGACTACGACGACCCGCGTTTCCTCTTCTACAAGGCATGCTGTATGCCCTCCGACAATACAGAGACCGTAGAGCTTTTCCGCAAGAGTGCCGAATTGGCCTCCGCCGACCTGCAGGCTGCTGCCCTTTGCAACGCGATGTTCTGCGCGGTTCAGGCAGGAGAACAGGATGCCGTGGACAAGATGCTCATCAAGGAACTGCCCACACGCGTCCGCCGCAGGCTGCTGCTCATGCACGCCGGCCTGATTCTCCATAACAACCCGGCACAGGCTCGGGCAGAAATTGAATCAGTCATGCTTCTGGAGCCCACTCCGGAAGAACAGGCAGAAATACACCTGCAACTCGCCGAGCTCAGCCTGGGTACCAGCCCGGAAGCAGCCATGCAGGAGCTGGAAGAAATACCGGCCGGACTGCGAAAACTCTGGAACCATGAGCAGACACTTCGCTTCTATTCCCTGAAAATCCAGGCCTCGGAAATCCTGCTGACGCAGGGAGCAGACATCCCAGAGCCCACTGAGCTGCTGCGCGATGCCATCAATGCCACCAGGAAGAAAGAAACCCGCATGGTGCTGGCATTCAACCTGGCATACCGACTCTCGCAGCAGGAGCGGAACCGCGAGGCCCTGCAGTTGCTGCTGGGGCTGGCAGAACAGGCGGACAACAGTGAACAGAAAGCCAGAGCCCTGCTGCTGGCCGGGCGCCAGGCCGAGCTCCTCAACTCATACGACAGGCTCAAGGAGGCGGCAGAGCATTTCAAGGCAGCAGCGGAGCTCAACAGCCCCTACAGCCACAAAGCGCAGATTCTTCAGGCTCGCGTGCTGGCGTGGACAAATCACCTGCCTGAAGCAATGTCCATACTCAGCGAGTTACTCCGCAGCAACACAATGAGTGCTGTAGACAGAGCGCTGGCGCTCAGTGTACAGGCTCACGTTCATACCCTGCGTGGTACGGATGAAGCCCTGGAAGATGCCATAAAAACCAATGCCGAAATCTTTACCATAGAAAACCTTCCGAAGCCTTGGGTGGTACGCGCCAAGATTCAGCAAGCCTCGCTGCATGCACGCTGCGGACAGATTGAGCAGGCGCTGCGCTATAACAAAGACCTGATTGAAGGCTGCAAAAAGGATGAAAACGCCATGGACAAGGCGGATTGGTTCGTGCTCTACTTTGCCGGCGCCGGAGCGATATCCCAGTGTGCCGACTGCGGCCGCTACGAGGAAGCAGCGGACCTGGCAGACAGGATTGCCTGCTGGCCGCACACCTGCGAAAAAGGCGCCAGAACCCTTGGCAAAGGCCCGCGAGCCGCTCAGTTTGCCCAATGGGCGGACAACATTCGCAAAGTACATTTCCTGCCCGGCGTACAGACACCCAAGCACTGAGAATCAGCGCAAGTCGCACCACACGGCGCGGTGGTCACTGGCTCGGGCAGCAGCCTCAGTATCCACCACTCCGCTCTCGCACCCCTTGCTGCGGCGCTTGCGCATGGCAGAGTTCACCAGAATCTGGTCGAAAACGTAGTACACCTTCTCTGTGCGGTAGAAGAGAGTCCACTCGTCACCACCGGAGTCTGCCGCCGGCACACGGCTCAGGGCGGATTGCCGGCCTATGCCATGCTTCAGCACGCCCATGGACTCATCGTTCGGGCCGTCATTCCAATCTCCGTACACAACGAGAGGTAAATCCGGCTGCGGTTTCAGCAAGTCATGCACATGGAACGCAAGTGTTCTGGCCTCCGTCTTGCGCAGATGCTCCGAAGCGGCATCCCCACCCACACGGGATTTGAGGTGCACACCGCAGAAACGGAAACAGCGGCCATCCGGCATCTGAACCGTTGCATCCAGGATACCTCGCAGCATCATGCGCCGCCCTCCACCATGCAGCGGCTGGTTGCGGCGGGAGTTGTCCTCCACTATCGGGTAGCGGGAGAGCAAGGCAAGAGCTCTGTCCTCACCATCTCTGGCCAGCAGCAGAGTATGCGGATACTCCAGCCCCCGCTTACTGAGCCGCCTGCACAAATCATTGAGCGCCAACTCCCCACCTATTTCAATAAGCCCCACAATATCCGGCTTTGCCGCCGCGATAACCTCTGCCACTGCATCGCGTTCCCTGGCAGGCTTGGGGCGGCACACAAAGCGGGAACGGCTCTTCTCGTTCGCCACGAAATAGTTCTGTACGTTGTACATCAGGAAGCGCACAGGCGCCCCTGCCTTCTGTACCTTTTTGGAAGCAGTGCTTATTTCTGCAGAGTCATCTGCTGAGGCAACGGCAAGTGCTTCCACCTCACCGACAGGAGCTTCCGGCCCGTAGCGGGCAGCCAGCACCCCGCCGAGCACCAACACCAGCGCAAACAGAAGAAAGTCCGCACGCCGTATGACGCTGCGCAGCTTATTCCCGAACCGGTGATGACGACTCATGGCAAGGCTCTCTGCTGGTAAGACTCAGCCGGACTCAGGACTCTTGCAGCCACTGCGCCACCTGCGGCGCCGCGTAGGTCAGTATCATATCCGCACCGGCGCGGCGTATGGAAAGCAGCGCCTCAAGCATGCACTGCTTCTCATCCAGCCAGCCGGAGGCCGCCGCGGCTTTCACCATAAGGTACTCACCGCTCACATGGTAGGCAGCGATGGGCAGATTCGTGTGCTCACGCATCTCGCGAATGACATCCAGATAAAGAGTTGCCGGTTTCACCATCAGCATATCCGCGCCCTCCGCAACATCCAGCTCAGCCTCGCGCAGAGCCTCGCGCACGTTCGCCGGATCCATCTGGTATGTCTTCTTGTCCCCGAACTTGGGCGCGCTGCCCAGAGCCCCGCGGAACGGGCCGTAGTACGCAGAAGCATATTTTGCCGTGTAGCTGAGCAGCGATACCCCGGTGAAGCCCTCGGCATCCAGCGCAGAACGAAGCGCAGCAATGCGGCCATCCATCATATCGCTGGGGGAGATGATATCCGCCCCGGCGCGAGCATGGCAGAGAGCCTGGCGGCAGAGTGCCTCCACGGTCTCATCGTTCAGGATTTCGTAAGCGCCGTTCTCATATTCGCGCACGATACCATCCTGCCCATAGGTATTGAAGGGGTCGAGCGCCACATCCGTCATGACCAGCATTTCCGGCACAGCAGCTTTGATGGCGGCAATGGCACGCGGCACAACACCCTGCGGATTCCAGGCCTCCGTTCCGGCTGCATCTTTTTTCTCCTCCGGCACCACAGCAAAGAGGTCAACACAGGGGATACCCAGCTCATACAGGCGCCGGCATTCGCCCGCAATATCCGCCACACACCAGCGGGTACAGCCCGGCAGAGAAGCTATGGGCGTATTCTCCTCCCCCTCCTGCACAAACATGGGGTAAATGAGATTAGCGGCGGAAAGCGTGGTCTCACGCATCAACCCGCGCATGGCAGCAGATTTACGGTTTCGACGGGGGCGAATGGCTAGTTCCATCATGGTGACACCAGCATACCACCAATCTCCCCGCTTGTAAAGGCACTTTAATAGCAGGCTATGCGAATATATACTTGCTTTTCCTGCAAAGCGCGCTACAATACCTTTTCCATGAACGCCAGCCAGATTCACCAGGTTCTCGATTCCTTCTCTGTAACCCCGTCCAAATCTCTCGGCCAGAACTTTCTGGTGGACGAGAATATTGCCCGCTGGATTGTCAACCAGCTGGAAATCACGGCGGAGGATTGCGTGGTGGAGGTAGGCCCCGGAACCGGTGCGCTGACCGAGCACATCGCCCCGCTGTGCCGCAAGCTTATTCTCGTGGAGTTTGATTCCAGACTGGCAGAATATCAACGCACCCGCTGGGCCGATACCCCGCATGTGGAAGTACACCATGCAGACGGCGCTTCCTGGGACCCGCGACGCCTCTTCGCCGAGCAGCCGGTCAAGTTCATGGGCAACCTGCCCTACTCTGCCGGCGGTGCCATATTGGCCAACTTTCTCACCTCGCCCTGTGCCTGCAGCCGGGCGGTAGTCATGCTCCAGAAGGAGTTTATCGATCGCATCCTGGCCAAGCCGGGAGATGATGCCTACGGGCTGCTCTCCCTGCGCATCCAGATGGACTGGGTACCGCGAGCCCTCAAAACAGTGCCGCCGGAGGCCTTCTCCCCGCGTCCCAAAATAGATTCCACCGTGATGCTGCTCACCCCGCGTAACCCGCTGGAACTGCCACCCTACGACCACCGACTTATGGATGAGCTGATGCGCCGCTGCTTCTCCCAGCGCCGCAAGCAGATGCACAAGCAGCTTCCTGCATCTCCGCCATGGGCAGAGGTTGCCGCCGCCACCGGGGTCTCCCCGACGGCACGCCCGGAGGAGCTCGGCCTTGCAAAGTGGGTGGAGCTCGCCCGAGCCTACGACCCGCACCCGCTGGCAGGTGTAGCCCAGAAAGATGAAGAGCTTTTCGATGTGGTGGATGAACAGGATTGCGTGCTGCGGCAGGCAACCCGCCGCGAGGTACACGAGCAGAACCTCATGCACCGAGCCGTGCATATCCTGGTGTTCAACAAAAATCGCGACTGCCTGCTGCAGAAGCGTTCCATGCACAAAGACCGACACCCCGGTGTCTGGGATTCCTCCGCTGCCGGCCACCTCGATGCCGGGGAAGACTACGAAACAGCCGCTCGCAGAGAATTGGCAGAGGAGCTCGGCATCACCGATACCCCGCTTATCCCCGTGGGTACTCTGCCGCCCTCCCCGGCAACCGGTTTCGAGCACGTGGCGGTCTACGCCGCAGTGCAGGATGGCCGTGTTTCCTTCCCCGCAGCGGAAATAGAAGGCGTTCTCCCCTTCCCGCCGGCCCTTATTGACACCTGGTTGCAGCGCAGGCCGCAGGACTTTGCAGATGCCTTCCCGCTTTGCTGGCAGATGGTTCGCAGCCTGATGGCATAAGATTGATATTTTTTGTTATTTTTTGACTTGCAATGCTGGCGTAATTATGTTATAAATGCACAGCTTAACAGTTTTTTAGAACATTATGAGAGCAAAAAACATCTCTCGCTATACGTACAAAAAAACAGCTTTTCAGGGGTGGCGCCTTGCCCTGCGCAGACAGGGCAAACAGTTTGTCAAGTACTTTGCTGACCGTCAATACGGAGATAGCACAGCGGCGTTCAAAGCTGCCGTTGCCCTGCGCAATGAAATACTCAAAGAGCTGAAGAAAGGAACAGACCCCGCCATTGTCTTCGCCTCGGCTCAGGAACTGCTGAAGCAGCCGCAAGTCGAAGAGTAACCGCAAAAGTGGTTTGGTTTATTTGGTTTTTGCCTCCTTCTTCTCGGAAGGAGGTTCTTTTTTGGGCAGAATAGCCTCTGCAGTCTTGCGAACAGCAGGTAAATAGGGCGAAGTGGAAGATTCCTCCAGAAGCAGCTGCACGCCAGTTTCTGCAGCGGCCTGTCGACCGGCGGCCGGCAGGTAACTGAGCTCCAGCAAGCGGGTACGCATCTTATCTCTCTGGGTACCGTAAAGCCTGTGAGCGAGCGCAAAATACTCCACCGCTGTGGCAAAGCGTTTTTTCTCCGCACAATGCAGCGCAAAAATCTCTGCTAACACAGGGTCGTTGTTGCGCCCCAGCCCGGCTTCCACAGCCTGTTGCAGGAGAGCGAAATTCTCCCCGGTACGCTTGCAGCACGAACGCCAGAAAGCATACATGCCGGAGCCCTGCCCCTTCTGCACAGCGGCAAAGGGTCGGTAAAGAGGGTCCCCCAACACGATGCATTGCCACGAGACAACGGGGGATGCCAGCAGAGCGGCCTCCCCTACCTGAGCGCCGCTGAGCAGATGGCGATAAAAAATACCATAGTTCAGACACGGGCCCAGATATGGCTCGGCAACATTGCCTGCGGTAACACATGCGCCACGCTTCAGCAGAGCAGACACCCAGTTTTTACCATCGTAGAGGCTCATGGCACTGTACGAATGCAGGTGGCAGGCAACAGCGCCATCCGCAAAGCGGAAACTGCTCGGTGCCTGCGCAGAGAATGGCCCGTTTGCGTAGCGTGTATACCAGCCGAAATACGCTATCACATCCTGCATAAGCGGGTAAGAATCCGGTAGTGTCGCCCTGCTGTTTTCGGTAAACAGGGGCTGTCCATGTTCCAGAGCCAGCTCTGCGACCGCGGTCATCAGGTCATCCCCGGCCTTGTACGGCCCCCCTTTGTCCACTACAACCCACCCGCTCAGGCCACGCTTCTCCACCTGAATCGGCATATTAATCATGCGGAAGATGGTGTCCTCATCCGGGCCATCGATACGGCACACGGACATGACCGCCTGTTTCTCCCGCCCGGCAGGCATTTTTTTGCGATAGAGCGGGTTATTGCCCATACCGGGGGTGGGGTAACGAGAGCCCAGCAAAGCAAGCTCGGAGTCCACTGCCGCTTCCGTACGTTTCATGCCTGTACCTACAGGTTTACCATCGCGCATTTCCTCCCGCACACGCAGCGGCAGATCCGGCATCAATACCATGGCCCGCATCAGGCGCGCTGCATTGCGCGGGCCGGCAGGCCAGCAAAGCCCGTGCTTCTTCCCCTGCTGTAACAACGGCATTTCCACAAATGCCCGGAAATCCTCGCGGGAGATATCTCCGCGTTGCACACCGAAGAGCGGCAGCATCTGGTCCTTGGGTATCCGACGCGCCTCGCAGTAGCGCTCCGCAGCAGCCCGGCTCAAAGCGGAGTTCGCATTGTACACCACAGCCACCTCTGTGGGCTGAATCCCCAGCACACAGCCGCACAGCATCACGAGAAGTACCAGTATAGACCTCATATCAGGAAAACGACCTTGCCCAGTCTAGCAGATCCCCCCCCGCCTCTGCAAGCAGAAAAAGCCCGCTGTCTCCGGGAGGAGACAACGGGCAATTCATGAATGAAATAAAAACAAAGATGAGAGGCTTACTTCTCCTCGATGTGCACGTCGTACACGCGGCCCATGATGTTGAGCTTCATGTCGCGGCCGGAAATAGCAGCGGATACACCCACGGTGGAAAGAGCGGTGGGAGCACCGTAGTTCTCCTCCTTCTTCACAATCACGGGCTCGGGGCGCTTGCCGGCATAGTAGTCCTCCAGCTGCTGCGGGAACATAGCGTATATGACGCAGTTCTCGTCCGTGGCGGGGATACCCTTTGCGGTAAGCTTGTCGCGCAGATCCTGCATGCCGGGCTCCTTGAGGTCGGCGGGGCGGCAGGTAATGACCGGCTTGCCGGAGCGCTTGGCGCACTCGGCCTGCAGCTCGGGATCCACGGGGGCGGGAGTGTGGCCGTAGTAGCCCAGAGCCACGTCCATGGTCTGCGGGGTAATCTGCTTCCAGCGGCCGAACTTCACGTTGAAGGCAGCCTGGGAGCCCACAATCTGAGAGGTGGGAGTTACAAGCGGAATCCAGCCCAGAGCCTTACGCACCACGGGAATCTCAGCCATCACTTCGTCGAACTTGTCCATGATGTTGAGCTCCTTGAGCTGGTTGCGGAAGTTGGAGAGCATACCGCCCGGCACCTGGTAGAGCAGCGTGGCGCTGTCCACGATTTCGTTCTTGTGGCTGGTGAAACGACCCAGGCTCTCGTAGATGGGCTGCAGCATGCCGGAAATCTTGGTGAGCTTCTCGGTGAAGTCGTCAGCCACCTCGGGGCAGCGGTCGTAGCCCTTCAGCAGAGCAAGCATGCGCATGCAGTCCGGCTGAGCGGTACCGTTGGCGAAGGGAGCGATGGAGCAGTCCACAGCGTCAGCACCGGCGTTGATACCGGCCACGTAGGCACCGGCGCCCAGACCGGCGGTGTCGTGCGTGTGAATCCACACCGGCAGGTTGGTGCTCTTCTTGATGGCCTCTACCAGAGCGGCAGTCTCGCTCGGGGGGATAAGGCCAGCCATGTCCTTAATCACGATGCCGTCTGCACCCATCTCGGCAATCTTCTTGCCGAGGTTGGCGAAGTACTCGAGGTTGTGCACCGGGGAGGTGGTGTAGCAGATGGTGCCGTGAGCGGTGGCACCGGCCTCCTTGGCGGCACGGATGGAGGTACGCATGTTCTCCGGGTCGTTGAGGCAGTCGAAGATACGGAAGATGTTCATGCCGTGCTTGGCGCTGGTCTTCACGAAAGCCTCTACCACGTCATCCGGGTAGTTGGTGTAGCCCACCATGTTCTGGCCACGCAGCAGCATCATGTGCGGGGTCTTGGGAGCCAGCTTCTTGAGGGTGTCCAGGCGGTCGAAGGGCAGCTCACCCAGGAAACGAAGACCGGAGTCGATGGTGGCACCACCCCAGGTCTCGAGGGCGGAGAAGCCCATCGTGTCCAGAATGGGGGCGATTTCGAGCATCTGCTCGGTTGCCATACGGGTGGCGGCCAGCGACTGGTGACCGTCGCGGAGTACTGTGCAGTTGAATGTTGCAGGTTTCATGATTTTAATAAAGGCTTCAGGGTACAATGCACCCTCTTTGTTACGGATAGACTAGCATAAACTTTGCGCGCGCGTCAAGAAAATTCGCCACGCTGCAGAATAATTCTGCGCGCAGGCGCGAAAGACACAGCCCCGCCGAACGCTCTCGCCACCCGAATACAAAGCGAAATCGATGCCGTGAAACAGGAGCAGTCACAAAAAAATGTACAGAAACGCGAAATTTGTCTTTACAAACCGTCACAAAAGAGTATAATGCGTCGTCCCGACGCAGATGCAGTGCGGTCGAAAAATCTTAATAACACATAAACACACCAGAGAATCATGAAAGTTCTTTCCTCACTCGCCTCCATGAAGCGCCGCCACGCTGATTGCCAGATCGTGAAGCGTAAGGGTACGCTCTACGTCATCTGCAAGAGCAACCCCAAGTTCAAGGCACGTCAGGGCACGACAGCCGGCACCCGCCTGAGCAAGAAGGGTGTTAAGTAACCCTTCGCGGTGAATCCGCGTGCAGAAAAAAGGAGACCGGTGTGTATATTACCCCGGTCCTTTTTTCTTTTACTCATTTTCTCCTCCCCCCCACCACGGAAATCATGCAAAACACCGTCCGCACCCGTATCTTCCCGATTGGCGATTTCACCTTCGACAGCGGTGAAACGCTGCCGGATATGCAGCTGGCATACGAGACATACGGCACCTTGGCGCCCGACAAAGGGAATGCCATCCTGCTCTTCCACGCGCTGACCGGCAGCCACCACGCCCACGGGTATAACGATGATGTGCCCGAGGCCGGCAGCTTCTGGCAGCCGGAATACTACGAGGGGTGGTGGGACCGCATGATAGGCCCGGGCAAACCGCTGGATACGGATAAATACTTTATCGTCTGCATCAATTTCCTGGGCAGCTGCTACGGGTCCAGCGGCCCTGCAAGCCTCGCGCCGGACGGCGAGCCGTGGGGCAGCCGTTTCCCGATGGTGAATGCAAACGACCAGGCTCGCGCGCAGATAAAACTGTTCGACCACCTGGGAATCGACCGCTTTGCGCTGGTAGGTCCCAGCATCGGCGGCATGCTCTCGCTGGCTTTTACCAACCTGTACCCGGAGCGAATTCGCAGCGTCATCATCATCGGCGCAAACTACAAGCCCGCTACCGAGCACAAACTGAGCAGCTTCGAGCAGTTCTGCGCCATTGAAATGGATGCCAAGTACCGCGAGGGGCGTTACCCGCTCAGCGACCCGCCTGTGCGCGGCGTGGCTCTGGCCCGCATCATCTGCCACAAGCACTTTATCTACCAGCGCGGTCTGGAAAAGCGCGCCCGCAAGGGCTGCTCGCCGGACCGCAAGGGCCTGCTCACCTGGTACACCCCGGCCCGCAGCACGGAAAGCTACATGCTGCACCAGGGCACCAAGTTCGCCAAGCGTTTCGATGCCAATGCCTACATCCGCATCATCAACATGTGGACCGCCTTCGACCTGGAGGCGCTCACCGGGCGCAGTACGGATGAATGCTTCCGCCGCTATGCAGAATACGGAATCCCCTTTATCCTCTTCTCTATCGATACGGACTGCTGTTTCTCCTCCCGCGACATTTCGCTTTTCCACCGCCGCCTGCTCAAAAACGGTGTTGCGGCGGAATACCGAAAAATCCACTCGCAGAAAGGGCACGACTCTTTCCTGCTGGAACCGGAGCTGTACGAAGAGGGTATTAAAAACTACCTGAGCCGCGTTTAACATATTTTTGGGGAATACCGGGGCCGGTTCAAAGCATGTAATGCCGGCTGGCCTCGCAAAAACCGTTTTTTTGGGTGAGTTTCGCATTTCCCGCTTGCAACGGCGGCTCGAACATGGTATACATAAAGAGTCAACACAAACGCATATAGCATGAAAATTCAACTCAAAAAGACAAAGAAGGGTTTCACCCTCATTGAGCTTATGGTGGTTATCGCCATTCTTGCCTCTCTGGCTGCTGTAGGTTATGGCCCCATCATGGAGCACATGAACGACGGTGACCGCCAGCAGGCCAGCCAGAACCTGGGCCAGGTGCAGAAGATGCTTCTTGCCTTCAGCCAGGACAATGGTTCCTACCCCTGCGATGCCACAGCTGACGCCCTGCTCGAGGACGAGAACAACTCCGAGTACAACTTCGGTGAGCTGAAGGGTGACAAGGCTAACGACTACTTCCGCCAGCTTTTCTACAAGGGTAACACCCAGGAGAAGACCTTCTACGCCAAGCACGCCGGCACTAAGGAGCCCGACAACAAGGTTGCCGGTGGTCAGTGCCTTACCAAGGGCGAGTGCGCCTTCGCTTACGTGCTGCGCAAGGAGAGCGCCAATGCAGAGGAGGCCAATGGCCGCCGCTCCGTAGCCCCCGACAATGGTGCTGCCCCGCTCACCTTCACCTGTGTTCCCTCCACCCGCACCCCCTACACCGGTGACAAGCTGCGCTTTAACCGCGAGATTTTCTACGCTCACGCTTTCATGGCTCGCGTGGACGGCTCTGTAACCGACCTGGAGAGCAAGCTTGTGGAAGATCCGGAGGATGAATCCAAGAGCATCTACGGCAAGGATTTCACTCCCTTCCCCCAGACCAAGAAGGGTCGCGACACCTCCCCCGACTATATCATCGTGACTCCCGACCTGTAAAGATTACGGAAAAGAGTTACAACAGACTTTTCGCAGACACCCGAAGTGGCAACACTTCGGGTGCTTTTTTGCATGAAGCTCGGGGATGACGATGTGCACCAAGGACGCAACTACAGTTCCACCCGAGCGCATCAGGAGAAACGCCATACAAGCGGCCTAAAGGACGTCGGCCCTCAGAGCGCCTCGCAGCCGCGCAGCTCTGCCAGGCGGCGGATAACCTGCTCAATCACATTTGCCGGGCAGGAAGCACCGGCTGTCACCCCGATACGCCAGGGGCGCGAGAGGTCTGCGGCTTCCGGCGGCAGGGGCATCTCCACCTCTTTTTTGGCTTGCAGGTCAAACGAGCGTATTGTCTGCAAATCCTGCAGGCAGGCTGCTTCCTTCACAAAGAATGTCGGGAGTTTCCGGGCGGCGATGTGAGCCAGGTGCGTGGTGTTGGAGCTGTTATAGCCACCAATGATAAACATGGCATCCAACGGCTTCTCCAGCAGATTGAAAAGCGCATTCTGGCGGTCCTGAGTGGCACCGCAGATGGTATCGTATGCATGGAAGCGGGTGTCATCCCCATCTCGTTCGCAGACAGCAGCACGCAGCATACTCTGAATGTGCGAGGTTTCGCTCTTGAGCATGGTAGTCTGGTTGGCCATCCCCATCTCCAGAAGATGCTTATCCGGGTCAAAGCCGGCAGAATAACTGCCCTCGAAATGCGCCATGAAAGCCTCGCGATTGCCGCGGCCCAGGATATAGTCGCAAAGCATCTGCGCATCCGCCTCGTTGAAAATGACGATAAAGTTCCCCTGCCCGTCATCGCCGCAGGAATGGGAGGCCGTGGCCTGGCTTTCCTCGTGCTTGGCCTTGCCGTGTATCACGCTGGTAATGCCCATCTTGGCATAGTTGCGCACACGCTGCCATACGCGGATGACATTGCCACAGGTGGAGTCCACCAGCTGCACGCCCTTCTCCTCCAGCATACGACGCATGAGCACGGATACACCGAAGGCAGGGATAATCACCACATCTTCCTCTGTAAGCCCCTCATAAACAGGCGCATTGAGATTCCACGGCAAGTGGCGCAGCCCCATGGAGTCCAGGTCGGCATTCACAGCCGGGTTGTGGATAATCTCACCGATAAGCCAGATACGCTTGCCCTGAAACATCTGGCAGGCCGCATAGGCAATCTCGATAGCACGTTTCACCCCATCGCAGAAGCCGAAAGAGTCCGCGAGGTACACCTCCAGCTGCGGGAGGGCGAGCACGTTATTCTGCTCGCGGATACTATCCACCAAGCGGCTGCTGTACTGCTGCACTTTGTCGCGCACCTGCTCCATCACCTCCTTACGGCGAACATTGATAGGCTTCCTGGCTGTCATGCCTCCATTGTGCCTGCCCCGAGGCAAACTGTCAAGAAAAATGGCAGCGGGCCGAGTGATTTCCGCGGGCTCACGATGCCCGACCGGTGTAGGTACGCAGCAGGGCAACCATGTCTGCTGCAAGGCGGCGAATCGCCGGCTCGCGTCCCTGTATGGCAGGCAGACTCCACAGGGTGAAATCATTGTGCGCCACAATGTTGAAATACATTCCCCGCAGGCAGGTGAGACACCACAGCCAGTCTGCCAGAGATATGGCCGGGAAATGAGCTCGCACTGCCTCCTGCCACTCCTGCAGCGCATAGGAATAGTGAGACTCGTACACCTCATGCGTCAGCTCCGGGCTCTCGTAGCCCATTTTGTTCAGGAAGCAAAGCACCTCCTCACCGGAAGCCACGGTGGAATCCTCCCAGCGGGTGATGGGCGCCGCCAGCCAGGAATAGATGAGTTCCTCCACGTTCCCGCTGCGGCGAGCCTCCTCCAGCGCAGCCAGACACACAGAGTTGTACTGCTCGGACACATACGCCAGGGTGTCGCGATACAAATCCGCCTTGCTGCCGAAGTGGTAGCGGATAAGGCCGATATTCACCTCCGCGGCGTGGGCAATCTCGCGCATGGAGGCGCCCTCGAAACCCAGGGTGGTGAACTGCGAGATAGCGGCGCGCATAATCTGCGCCTTGGTTGTGTCAGACTTGCTCATGGCCGGCGGAGTATTCAGTTTTCCGGGTCCTCCCCTCTCGCGTGGGCATCCAAATACTCCACATCCGCCTTACAGAAACGCTCCAGGCGGGTGCGGGAAACACGGCCTCCGGGTTCGCGCAGGTAAACCGCGCTGTTCGCTTCATCGTAGCGCTGCAACTTGGCAAAAAGCGTTTCACCCTTGCGGGATTTCCAGTCTCTGTAGCCGCGTTGGCGAAGCTCGGCCTTATACTGTTTATAACTCTTTTCCGCGGTCTCCACTCCCTGCATCAGCTCGCCCTCCACATCGGCGATGTAGCCATCGTACCCATCGATGCGAGCCGTAATCTTGCCGCGGGGGGAGAGCACCACCAGTGCCGGATAATGCCGCAACCCATAACGCCGCGCCAGGCGGTCGATGGAGCTCATGCTGTAGCGAGCTTCCTTGCTGCTGCTCTCATCCAGCGAAGCACCGGCATCCAGCTTCACGCGCACCACCCTGTCCTGGCACCAGATATCGAACTTTTTGTCATCCAGAAGCGCGGCACCCAGCTCCTTGCTCTTGGGGCTGGTCACGGAATTATGGAACCAGATGATGAGGGGGCGTCCCTCGCGGCGCGACATTTTGATACCGCGCCCCAGATTATTGAGCCAGCCATTGCCCTTGCGGCGGTTTTCGAAGGCTGCCGTCAACCCCGGAATCTCTGCATCCGGATCGTTGGGATTGGTCCAGATAAGTTCTTCCTCCGAGCCGTTATCCACATTTTTGAGCTCCTCTTCCGTAGTCACACGCATGGTATCCGCCCCAAGGCCGCCACCTCCCGGCAGCAGCGGGTTTGCCGTAAAACCGGCAAGCTCCTGCCCCGGCTCCTGCGAGAGCGGGTTGGAGGGCTTCTCCTCCACAATCTCACGTGTGGTACAGGCTGCCAGCAGCAAACTGCAGAGCAAAGCGGTGATACAGCGGCTCATGGTGCGTGCTCAGTGTTCCTCCGTCTTGGCCTGCTGCCAGGCGGCTTCCATCTGCTCGGCAGAAGCATCTGCCAGGCTGAGCCCCTGCCCTTTCACAATTTTCTCCAGGCGGTTAAAACGGCGTTCAAACTTGCGGTTGGCCGCATCCAATGCCACCTCCGGGTCCACACCACGGCGGCGGCACAGATTCACGGTGGTGAACAGCAGGTCTCCCAGCTCCTCCTCCACCTGCGGGGCGTCATCCGGCAGCGCCAGCGTCTCCGCCACCTCAGCCGTTTCCTCGCGGATTTTCTCCACCACCCCCTCGTGGTCCGGCCAGTCGAAACCGACCTTGGCCACTTTTTTGGTGAGCTTGTAAGCGCGCAGCAAGGCAGGCAGCCCCTTACCGCAGTTTTTCAGATACGGCTTATCTTCTATGGATTGCTCCTTGCGTTTGATGGCATCCCACTGGGTCAGCACGCCCTCACTGGTGTTCACAGAAGAGGTACCGAACACATGCGGGTGGCGGCGTATCATCTTCTCGCTCAGCTCGCAGGCAACATCCGCCAGGGTGAAGCCTTCCTCGGGATTTTCCTCTGCCAGCTCAGCATGGAACAACACCTGCAGCAACACATCCCCGAGCTCCTCGCGCAGGTGCACCCAATCCTTCGCACGAATGGCATCGATACACTCGTACGACTCCTCAATGAGATTCGGTATGAGGCTCTCATGCGTCTGCTCCGCATCCCAGGGGCAACCACCGGGTGCTCGCAGGCGGTGCATCACAGCAATGGCGCGCTCGAGCTGTCGCTCGGGCTCGCGGCAATTCATCATTTCCTCGTCTGTCATTTCTTGCGCTGGTCTCGGCGTTCGTTGGTGGCCTTTCCGGCCAGAATATCATCGATGTGCTCGATAAGGCTCCAGGCCACGCGGCGGCGCTGATACTTACGCCACAGCAAGTCGCGCAGCGTCTGCCATATTTCCTCGGTAAACTCGGCAGGTTCCGGCACAACCTCATCCTTCATCGCGCGCCCCACCTTGGGCGTGCAGGTAAGCTGCCACCAACCACCGAAATGGCTGGCCTCGTACACCACTCTATTGCCGTCTGCGTCGCGATCTTTCCAGGAGAATGTTTCCATGTTTAGCTATCTGTTCGGGGTTCTTGCGTGCACCTCAGCGCTTGCGGCGGTTGCGCAGCTCCTTGTGAGCGTTAGTGACATCATCCGTCATCGTGGGAGACAGGCCGGCAGCTGAGTTATTGAGAGAGATGATAAGGGGCTTGGAGCGGTTGCCGTTGGCATCGTAGCGGTAAATCACACGCTGCACCAGGCGGTTGTCCGGGCTGGAATACATACGCTCCTCGATAAGGCGGGCGCGGCTGTCATAGCCATAGGCCACCTGGTAAATGAGCTGGCGCTTGTTGTTGTAAATCTTGCAGGCCACGAGCTGGCCATACTTCCCTTCCGTATAGTCGTTGATGGCGGCCAGCTTACCATTGGCCGCATAGGTCGCGCAGCGCATACCGCGCCAGCCCTGCTGGCGTTTGTAGAACGAACGCGAGCCATCGGGGTGTCGCATCACACGCACCATATCGCGATCTTCGTTCACCAGGTCCGCGCTCTGCGCCGGGCTCAGCGGGGCAGCCAGGAGGCACAGCAGAGCCACCAGCCACCGGAAGGGGGTCTTGTTCATGCGCCCATTCTACTATCTTGCGCCTCTTATTGCAAGTGCGAAGTATCGCATGCTGCCCAAAAAGATGCCCCTCTGCAACGCAGATATCGCCTGCCCCCTAAAATTGCGCTTGCAATAACACAGGCACAGGTATAAAATAAACGCTATGGAGGAAACCGCTACATACCGCGCCTGGGCAGAGGTGGATACCGACGCCATGAAACACAACCTCAACGTGGTGCGCCGCGTCCTGCCGAGCCACAGCCGCATGCCCATCGTCAAGGCCGAGGCATACGGGCACGGCATCGAGGGCGTCGTGAAGGCGCTGGATGGCGAGGACATCCGCTTTTTCGGCGTGGCCACCCCCTCCGAAGCCGCGCGCGTGCAGGCCGCCGGCTGCCGCACCTGCCCCTTTATTCTGGGTCCCTGTTTCCCCGCAGAGCGCGACATGATTGTGCAGAACGGATGGCGGGCTGCCCTGAGCGGCCTGGAGGAAGCCGAGCACTTCAACTCACTGGGCAAGCTCTACGGCAAAAAAGTGAACCTGCACATCAACGTGGACACCGGCATGGGCCGCGCCGGCGTGCTGCCCTGCGACATGCCGGGCCTCGGTGAGCGCCTCCGCCAATACGAGTTCCTCAATATCGAGGGTATCTACTCCCACCTCTCTGCCGCTTCGCAGGACATCTCCTTCACCCACAGGCAAATCCGCGCCTACGAGGCCGCCGTGCGCGAGCTCACCGTAAGCCTGGACCTCCCCTACCGCCACCTCTGCAGCAGTGCGGCTGTGTTCAACTACAAGGCCCCCTGCACCAACATGGTACGTCTCGGCCGTATCCTCTACGGCTACTCACCCATGCCCTCCCCCTACAACAGGGAGCTGCGCAACACACTCACCCTCTACAGCCGAGTCACCCTCGTCCGCACCCTCCCGGACAGCCACGGCGTCTCCTACGACCACACCTACATCACCTGCGGCTCCACCCGCGTAGCCACCATCGGTATCGGCTTCGGGGACGGCTACCTGCACTACCTTTCCAACACCGGCGCCCGAGTCTACCTCAACGGCCAGTACTGTCCCGTGCTGGGCCGCATCACCATGGACCAGATTATGGTAGACGTCAGCCACCTGGACAAAGTACAACCCGGAGATGTCGCGGAAATCCTGGGACCGAACGTCCCCTGGGAAGAACTCACCTCCCGCGCCAAAACCATACCCAGCAATATCATCTGCTCCATCTCCGCCCGCGTCCCCCGCGTGTATAAACCGGGCTGTTGAGCAGTTACAGATTAACTGAATCCGGCGCAGCCGGATTCAATCTCGCTGGATGCCGTCAGACATCCCATCTCGCGCGAAGCATCTCACTGCGGGCAACGCCCGCAATCTCGCTTATCAATATACCGCAGCAGGCATCAGGCGCCTATCTTCTTCTTTACTGTTGATATACTGGCGATTAACATGCGCCGAATACTACCGGCATCTTGTTTCAAAACGGCTGCTTCTGCTTCCAATTCCGGCGAAATAGCCCCCATCACAGACAACCAATATTCGGTTTCATGGCATTCTTTAAGAGCGATGCTCATTTTATGGATAAAATCTTCCGGGCTTTCCGCATAAGTTGCTTCGTGAATATTTGCGCCGATAGATGTCCCGGCACGAGCCATCTGATTTTTCAGAAAGGCCTTTTTCTCTAATCTGTCGTATAAATGAATGAGTTTTATAGCGAAAGCTAATGAGACCTGCTGTAATTTTCCATCCTTTTGCATAGTTTATAGTTAACAGATAAGGGTGGAAAATGCAATCTTATTTTGATTTTTAGCGAGATTTCCGGCTGCGCCGGAAGTGAGATTGGAAGCTTACGCTTCCAGCGAGATTGCGCCTACGGCGCAGCGATATTGCCCTGCGTTGCAGGGCAGTTGTTTACTCTCTTTCCTTATTCCGCCCAAAGAGCAGCAGCATGGCGCCCAGCAGCGCTACGAGGGCGCCGATGGCGAGCATGCCATAGCTGCGCACCACATCCAGGAGCTGCTCGCCGGTGGCGGCGGCGGTTTCTGTGGCGGTGGATTCTGAGAGGCGGGAGGGCGGCGGTGTCTGCACGACGGGTTGCGGCAGCGGCTCGGAGGGTGTAGTCTCGGCTTCAGCGGGTGTTTCGGGGTCTGCGGGGGAAGCGGCCAGCAGACGAGCTTCGCGCCCGGCTGCGTGGGATTTCTGCACCAGCGCATCGAGACGGTCCGAGGCGGCATCATCCCCCAGCAACACGCCGGCTTCGGCAAAGAGGGCGGGAGCTTTGCGGCGGTCCTTCGGGGCTACGCCATAGCGGGAGCAGAGCACGGTGTTACGCTCTCGGCCGGCCTCGCTTTCCACATCGAACTCCACCACTTCCAGGCCGGGATAGGTAGCCTTGAGTTCCTCCAGGCGGCGATGCACGCGATTGCAGACATCGCAGCCGTCCTTGTGGAAGAACTCCACCCGTACCGGCGCATCCAGAGCCACGGCGGGGGCGGGCTCGGGGGCGGGAGCTTCGGGTTCATCGTCCTCCACCACCGGTTCTGCGGGCGGCTCTGCCGGTTGCTCGGGTTCGGTTGCAACAGGTGAAACGGGTGGCGAGGGGAAATTGAATTCATGCGGCTGAGCACCGCCGCTGTTCGCCCGCGAGTATTCGCTGCGGGTGGGCATCCGGTCTTTCACCTCATCGATGATGGAATAAGGATAATCGTTTATAGCCTCGGCAAACACCGCCAGCAACTTATCCAGCCCGGGGCGCAGTTTTTTCGGCGTGCCTTTGAGCTTGTAGAACTCCTGCACGCCGCCGCGGTAATCCGACCAGCGGCGCCACACCTCCTCCATCTGGGTACAGACGGGGGACATCAGTTCATAGGCATGCAGCGAACCTTCGCTGGTGCGATACTGCTCTCGCAGTTTTATCATGCCTTCCAGGAGCTCGGTCATGCGAGCTCGTGCACAGTCTCCCGTGCGGTACAACATGGAGGAACAGGCGAGGAGGGCCACAGCGGGGTCGTCGTCCTGCTGCATCTCCTGCACCAGGCGTATGAGCTCCAGGGGGCAGGATACGCGCTTATTGTCCACATACATCCCTTCATAGCGAGAATCAGCCTGCAGCGGCAGCGCCTCTTCCCCACTCCGCGGCATATAGAACTTCCAGGCTCGCACGGGCAGCAGGCAGGCCGCCACCGCACGCCGCACCTCCGGGCTGGGATTCTTGTGGTATTTCTTTGCCCAGGAAAGCATGTCCCCGGCTTTGACGGGCGCCTCCGCGATACATCGGAGGGCGGAGAGAGCCGGTTCCTGCGCAGCCTCAATCACTGCTGTAACCTCCGGATTCTGCGGCTTAAAGCTGCACATCAGGAACGCCGCCTCGGCGCGGCGGGTCGGGGGAGCATCGGCAGAAAGAGCCTTGCGGAGAGCGGGTGTTTCTGCTTTTTCCGCTCTGCCCAGCAGAGCGGCCTCCTGCTTGAGCAATATTTCCCAGTACTCATCCTTCAGCGGCACAGAGGCCAGCAACTCGCCCAGGGCGGCATTCTCTTTCTTCTCGCAGGCGTCCACCAGGCGCCGCAGGGTGTAAGAATCCACCATCTCGTTCAGATATTTCTCCGCAAACTCCCTGCGGAACTTCAGCAAATACATCGGGTGCGACTGCAGAAGATCATTCAACACCTCCGCATCCACTTTTTCGACACGGGCATCCAGCAGCCCCTCCGCAAGTGCCGGGCGCAGCTTCAGCAGCGAAGCGTAGATAAGCCCTTGCAATTCCGTATCCTGTATCGATGGTTCGCTGACTTCTTTCTGCAGCCACTCACAGAGGGCATTCACGGATTCCTTTTCGAGGTCTGAGGAAGAAAAGCGGTAAAACACCAGACGCGACAGGGACTGCATCTTATCCGAAGCCGGGACGGTTGCATCCTGCAGCCAGGCCAGATAAGCATCGGCATATTCCTTGCGCGCTTCAAACAAGCGGTTTCCCCAGGCAGCCATCACTCGGCGTTTCACGCGCGGGTCCGGGTTTGCCAGCAGAGAAGCCAGCACGGCCGAGACAGCCTTGCGGCGTACGCCATCGGCATCGAACACGGTTTCGTACTCATCATCATAGTGTACGAGCATATCCACCTGTTCGGGGGAGAAGCGGCTCACAGCATCCTGCAGCGCGGGGGTGAGGGTCGCTTTCTGCTCGCAATAGAGGTACACCAGATAAGGCGTCGCAGAAGGTGTACGCACGGCATATTCCGTGAGCTCCGCCAGGTAGCGCGATACCAGCTTGCGCCGGTGCAACACCTGCATGGCGTGGGTACGCACGGTCTCGTCCTCATCTTTGAGCAAAGCATGAATCAGGGCAGCCTGCAGCTCCTTGTCGTTGATAGCTGGAAGGAAACTCCCCTTGTTCTGCAAAGCGCGCAGAGCGGCGGCGCGTACACGCCAATTCGGGCTCTTGAGGAGGCGCACAAAGTCTGCCACGGGCAAAGCCTGAGCCGAGCCGGCAAGCTTTTTATCTTTTTTATCCTCCTCGTCATCCGCATCTGATTCCATGTCGGCCAGGGCTTCCAGAGCAGCCACGGCCACGTCCTCATCCTCTGCCAGAGCACACTTGTTCAGGAAAGTGATGATAGGCACCAGCGGAGCAGAGTCCGGCGCGCGGCGTGCGGCAATCTGCAGGATATTGCGGTCTGTCTCTGCCATCAGGCGAGGCATGAGGATTTTGAACGCCTGGGAGCCGCCGGTCTGCAGCAGCACATCCACCGCCACCTCACGCACCAGCCCATCCGCCGCATCCACATAGCTCATGAGCACCGGCAAAGCATCCTTGCCCGCCTTGCGAAGCGCCTCCAGGCCCTCGAGCATATCATTGCGGGCGTGCGAGGTAAGCAGTGTCGCCACGTGCCCCACATCCGCGGGCAGTGCATTCTGCAACTGAAGGCGGAACAGGGAGCAGCGCAAATTGTCGCGTTCCTTTTCCGTGAGCTGCGTATTCTGCGCCAGCTCCTGCTGCAAGGCAGCAGAGAGGGAGGCAAGCCACGGCGCGTAGCGCAGGCAGAGGCGGCGTTGTGTGTCCGGATCTGCCGTACGCAGCAGCGACACTGTGGCGGCCAGCTGCGCGGCATCCGGAGCCGTAGCCATATCCCCGGCCAGTTCCTCCGCCTTGCTCCATTCATCCAGGGACTTCCGGACATCGGCGGGGACATCCGCCGGAGCCAGCCAGGGGTCCAGACCGAAATCGCGGCCGGTGATAAGCTCCAGCAAATCCAGGGCAGCGGAACGCACGCGGACATCCTCGTGGCTCAGGTGCTGAACCAGGGCTCGGCGTTCGCAACTCTCCGGGGCACGGCTCCAGGCGGCTATCTCACGGAGCGGTTCTGCGCCTGCTGCCACAGCAAGCAGCAGAGGCAGACAAATGTATGGGGTGATTCGGGTAGTGGGCATGGGTTATCTGTTATAAATCTGATATAATGTTGAGGATTTCACCCACAACCTCCTCCAGCTCAGAGCTGTTGTAATAGGCGTGGGACTCCAGCCCCTCCACGGAGGCATCCAATTTGTCGTAGAGCGCCTGCACGGCAGGATTCTCCTCCATATCTGCCAGCAGTTCCTCCAGCTCACCGGCGCCTACATCTATGGCCATGCGCTCCAGTGCGTGAGCCTCTGCCAGCACCTCCTTCAGCGACTCCGCCACCTCATCCGGCACGGCGGCCACCAAATCCCCGGAGAGGCGCTCTGTGAGCCCCTGCACGATGGAAAGCTGAGCCAGCATATAACGGGTAGCGACGTTCTGCTCGGTCTCGCCGCCCTCCTGCTCATCCACGATATTCTCCCCCTCGGCCGCGGCGGCATCCGCCTCTGCAGCAAGCATCGCCACGGGGTCGTACGGTTCGGCAGCAACAGCCACACCCCAACACGTCAACACGGCAAGACAGGAAAACTTCTTCATCAGCATATCACGCAGTTCTATGTTCAGGGGGAATGCTACCATATTCTACACACTTGTTCAAGCTCTAATTCCGCAATTTCTCAAAATCAAGCCGTAACGCCCTGCTCCTCCTCCGGGGCCACCAGCTCACGCAGCGGGGCATGCTGCGGCAGGCGCAACTCGGGGTCGGCATCCAGTATGGCGGAGGCATCCCGCCCGGCCCGATGAATCAGGCGCATATCCGAGAGCCACTCGGTGAACTGCACGGTGCCCAAACCACTCTGGGCCGTGCCAAGCACATCCCCCGGGCCACGCAGGCGGAAGTCCTCCTCTGCTATCTCGAAGCCATTGAGCGTGCGGCAGAGCACCTCCAGCTTCTCGCGTCCGGGCTCGCCGTTTTTAGCCGTGGACAGCAGGATGCAATAACTCTTGTGCTGCCCTCGCCCGATACGCCCGCGCAGCTGGTGCAGCTGGGAGAGGCCGAAGGTATCCGCATCGTTGATAATCATGACCGTGGCGTTCGGCACATCCACACCCACTTCCACCACGGTGGTTGCCACCAGGATATGTGTTTCATTGGCGCGGAAAGCAGCCATCACCTCGTCCTTTTCCTCCGGGGACAGGCGGCCGTGCAGCAGGCCGATAGGCTGCTGCGGGAAGATACCTTTCCACCGCTCGAACTCTGTGGTAGCAGCGGCCTGAGCCCGCGACTCGCTTTCCTCGATGAGTGGCGCCACGATGTAAATCTGCCGCCCGGCATCCAACTCACTCTGCATGAAGGCAATGATGCGCTTCATGTTGTTGGGGTTGCGCAGGGCGGTGATGATCTCACCGCGGTTGGCGGGCAGCTCATCGATAACGGAAACATCCAGATCCCCGTAAAGCGTGAGCGTAAGGGTGCGGGGGATGGGAGTGGCGGTCATGACCAGCACATCCGGGCAATCTCCGCCTGCTATGAATTTCTCGCGCTGCGCGACGCCGAACTTGTGCTGCTCATCCACCACAGCCAGCACTAGGTTGCGCGGGCGGTTCTTTTTGTACAGCAGAGCGTGAGTCCCCACCAGCAGGCGCGGTGTGTCATCCGCCGCGGCGGGGTCGTCCGGCACATAGCCCATATCCTCCGCTCGGTCTGCGGTGCGCAGAGAAAGGCGCACATCCGTACCGGCCAGCAGGCGGCGGAAGTTGTTGTAATGCTGCTCGGCGAGAATCTGCGTCGGAGCTATCATGGCAGCGGTACCGCCACTCTCCACCGCCAGCAACATGGCGCAGAGAGCTACCAACGTCTTGCCGCTGCCCACATCTCCCTGCAGCAGGCGATTCATCTGACGAGGCGAGGCCATATCTGCACGAATTTCCTCCACACAGCGGCTCTGGGCCGCCGTGAGCCGGAAGGGCAGAGACGCCAGCAGCTCCTGCAGGTAGCCATCTGTCGTGACATTCACGCGCCCCCGGCGAGCCTGTGTGCGGCGGCGGCGCCAGGCCACGCGAAACTGCTGGGCAAAACACTCTGCCAGGGCAAAACGCAGACGCGCCTTGCGGTAGGCCTCCGGCTCGGCGGGGAAATGCAAATCCTGCAAAGCCTCGCGGAAGGGGTAAGACGGCGCCACATCGTAGCCCGGTTGCGCCACTACAGGAGGCAGCTTCTCCAGAAGGTCCCAGATGATTCGGCGAAAGCGACGGGCCGCCAACCCGGACACACCGCGGTATATGGGCACGATACGCCCGGTATGCACACGCAACACCTCCGCGGCTTCCGGTAAATCCCCGGGAATCCCCCCCATGGCGGCATCCACCAGGCGGCGGCCGGCGTCCTCATCCTCCATCACCTCGAAATCCGGGTTGGTCATGGTGAGCTTGCCGGCGTACTCCTTCACCTTGCCATACACGGAGATATTCATGCCCATGGCAAGCATTTTGGCCACATAGGGCATATTGAACCAGCGCAGCAACAGGCGGGCACCATGCGGGTCATCCTCTGCACCGGCACTCACCTCGTAGTAGCGTTTGTAAGAATATCGCCATCCGGCGCTGTACACATGCAGCAGCAAACTCGCCGTCTCGCCGTCCAGCAACTCCGCCACAGGTTTGGTGCTGCGGCGGTCTTCATAGCGGCGCGGTATGCGCAGCAACACATCGCCCACGGTTTTATATGTGGCAGCATGCAGAGCCTGCAACTCCCGAGGTGTTATCTCCGGCAGAGCTTCCAGAGCATCTGTGAGCCTGAGCGTCACCGTACGGCAGGATGAGGTTCAGGCATCAACGGTGGGATTTACCCTGATTGATGCAACGGTAGTAATAGTCCACTCGCGAGAGGAACCAGGCCCACTTGGGGCCGGGCTGGCCGTTGGTCATGAGCGGCATCGGGCAGTTCTTACCGGTCCAGTGGTGGTGCGGCACCACGCGGCGCAGGCCGATACCGTAGCGCTTCATGAGCACAGCGGTAAGCTTGGCGGCGCGATCCCAGGTGCGGAAGTGGTTGTGCCCGCGGCTCTCGCACTCGCACATCTCAATGCCGATGGAGTGGTTATTGCCCGCACTGGAGCCGGCATGCCAGCCGGTCTCGTTGAGGGGAAGATTCTGCACCACCATGAACTGGTCCACTGTGAAATGCCAGCTGCGGTTCGATATGGCACCCTGGCAGAGTGCGCGAGAGTGCTGCATGGCAGTGGAAGATGCCGTGTGATTGGCCGTACTGTGGATAGTGATGAAGGTGGGGCGCATCTTACGCGAGCCGCGACGGGGCAGCGAGCGGCGAGGCATCATGCGGATTTTGATGTTGGCCTCCTTAGCCAGGCGCGAGATGGAGCGAGGGATAAGCTGCCCTGCAACAGGCTTAAACTTAACAACCGGAGGAGTCCGCAGGTACGAATTGCGACCCTGCTGCTGGCAGCCCAACAGGCAGACCAGAACAAGCAACAGAAGAGCCACCGGTTTACAATACGACATGCGCGTATTCTGCCATGTCTCCCCCCGCTTGGCAAGCCCAAATTTTCACAGAGGCAACAAAAACATGACATACGCCGACACGAGCAGAGACGGCATTGAAATAAACAGAAAGGGCAACGGGAGGGATTAGCTCCTCGTTGCCCTTTGCTGATGGAATCTTTGCAATCGCAGCGATTAGTGCTTTTTCCAGCCGGGCTTGTGGCGGAAAGCGAGCTCCTCCACCACCTGCTCAATGCGAAGGCCCTTGGAGGTGAGCAGCACAATGAGGTGGTAAAGCATATCGGAGGCTTCGTACACCAGGCGTTCGTTCGTGCCGTTGCAAGCCTCGATGCAGGCTTCCAGCGCCTCCTCGCCCACCTTCTGAGCCATGCGGTTCACGCCATCACGGAAAAGCGAGGTCGTGTAGGAGCCTTCCGGCATTTCCTCGTGGCGCTTATTGATGAAATCCTGCAGCTCCGTGAGGAAAAGAAGCGGGCTGGCGGAGTTCTCCTCTCCCCAGCAGGTATCCGTGCCGGTGTGGCACACAGGGCCCTGCGGCGTAGCCTGTATGAGCAGCGTATCCTTGTCGCAATCCACAGCCATGCTCACCACATTCAGGTAGTTACCGCTGGTCTCCCCCTTGGTCCACAGGCACTTGCGACTGCGGCTCCAGAAGCACACGCGGCCGGTTTCCTGCGTGCGGGCAAAGGATTCCTCGTTCATGTAGCCAAGCATCAGCACCTTGCCGGTGGCGACATCCTGCACAATGGCGGGTACGAGTCCCCCGCACTTCTCGAAATCTATATCCATGGCGTCAGTTTACAAAAATTACAGAATCATCTTCTCAATGGGCAGCACCAGAATACCCTGCGCACCGGCTTCCTTCAGACGGCCGATGATATCCCAGAAGCACTGCTCATCCAGCACGGTATGAATACTGCACCAGCCCTCCTGAGCCAGAGGCATGATGGTGGGGCTCTTCACACCGGGCAATACGGACACAATCGCATCCACACACTCGCGCGGGGCATTCATGAGCACGTAGCGCTTATCCGCTGCGGTCATCACGGCATCCATACGGAAAAGCAATTTATCAAGAATCTCGCGCTTCTCGGCGGGAAGGTTCTTGTGGGCGATAAGCACGGCCTCGCTCTCCAGCACCACTTCCACCTCGCGCAGGTTGTTGCTCACCAATGTAGCGCCGCTGCTCACGATATCGAAAATAGCATCCGCCAGACCGATGCCGGTAGAGATTTCCACAGAGCCGGTAATAACGTGGATATGCGCCTGCACCCCCTGAGACTCCAGCCACTCGCGCAGAATCACCGGGTAGGAGGTGGCGATACGTCGCCCCTCAAGCCACTGCGGGCCGGTGTAGTCGTACTCCTTGGGGATGGCTATGCTGAGTCGGCAACCGCCGAAGCCCAGCTTCTTTACAATATCCGCATCGCCCTTGCGCTCCAGGTACTCGTTGAGCCCCACCACGCCGATATCCGCCACACCATCCGTCACCGTCTCGGGAATATCGTCATCTCGCAGATACAACACCTCCATAGGGAACTTACGAGCCTCCACCAGTAAGGTGCGCTTGGAGCTCGGCACCTTGATGCCGGCCTCTGCCAGTATGGCCATCGTATCCTCATTCAGACGGCCCTTAGATTGAACGGCGATTCTCAATTTCATCGCGGCAGTTATAGTCAGAACAGCCTGTAATGTCAAGACTCTTTCCCGTCATATACAACGCGCCCCCGTACTGATGCTGTATCAATACGGGGGCTTTGCGCAGGAGCGGATGGGGTGAGATTCGAACTCACGGAAGGGATAAACCTTCGGCGGTTTTCAAGACCGCTGCATTAAACCACTCTGCCACCCATCCAGAAATACGGCACAAGCTGAGCGTGCGTTCATACTAACGAAAGCACTGCGCGGGTGCAAGCATTTTCTGCATCATGACACAAATCTCAGCAGCTATTCATCCCGCCAACACCCGCCCCGAAATTGCTTTTTCTGCTTGACTACAAAAGCCCGCCGTGATATATTCCCCGCGACATTGCAACTCTGCTGCAGTCGTTTTCTCCGTATTATCACATTGTCATGACCGCCATCTTTGTTTTCTGTCTGCTTTCTGTGCTGCTGGTACTGGGCAAGGTACTGCGCACGCTTATCCCGCTGCTGCAGCGCTGCTACCTGCCCAGCTCGGTGATAGGTGGCTTCATCGGTCTTCTGGTCTTCCAGTGCTTCCCGGAGTTGTTGCCGGAGGATGTAGTGGGAGCTGTGGGCAAACTGCCGGGGTTCATGATCAATGTCGTCTTTGCTACATTGTTCTTGGGAGTTGTTACCCCGCCTCTGGCAAAAGTTGTGCGAGTTGCCTTCCCTCAGCTGTGTTTCGGGCAGATACTGGCCTGGGGGCAATACGTCATCGGTTTTGCGGCTGTGGGCTTCTTGCTGCTGCCGTTTTTCGGGGTCAATGAGGGCTTCGGCAACCTGCTGGAGATTGGCTTCCAGGGTGGACACGGCACAGTGAGCGGCATGGCCGAGAGCTTCGAGAGCTTCGGCTGGGAAGACGGCATCGCTTTGGGCTACACCATGGCCACAGCCGGCATGCTGCTGGCGGTGATTCTGGGTATTATCCTCATCAACTGGGCAGCCAGAAAAGGCTACATCAACAACATTCGCAGCTACGACGAGCAGGATAAGCTGCAGCAGAAAGGTATCTACAGCAAGGAAGAACAACCCGCAGCCGGTGTACAGACGGTGTACTGCGACTCTATCGACTCGCTGGCCTGGCACATCTCGCTGGTGGGCATTTCCATCCTGGCCGGTTTCGGTATGCGCTATGGCCTGCAGGAGCTGGAGGCGCTTTGCAGCACAGATGGCAGCATCACCCTGCTCAAGGGCTTCCCGCTCTTCCCCTTCTGCATGATAGGCGGCCTGCTGCTGCAGAAACTCGCACAGCGCGTGCGGGTGCACAGCCTCATTGACCACGGGCAGATGCAGCGTATCTCCGGTGCCGCGCTCGATTTCCTGGTGGTATCCGCCATGGCTACCATCAAAGTACAGGTTGTTCTGGACAACTGGGTGGGCCTGCTGGTGCTTATAGTGCTGGGTACACTGCTCTCCCTCTTTATGGTCGTGGTGGTAGCGCGTCGTCTCTTCCGCGAATCCTGGTTCGAATGCGCCATCGCGGAGTTCGGGCAGTCTCTCGGCGTCACGGCCACGGGGCTTCTGCTGCTGCGAGCCAGCGACCCGGAGAGCAAAACCTGTGCCACACAGGCTTTCGGCTACAAGCAGTTACTGCACGAGCCCATCATGGGTGGCGGGTTGTGGACAGCCTTGGCGCTCACCCTGCTCTACAAGCTCGGTTGGGCTATCATGCTGGGCATCTCCACGGCAGCCCTCCTTTTCTGGATTCTTGCTGCCACCATCTTCGTGCGCAGGCGCGGTAAGTAAGCCGGTTTTCCTGTGTGACATTTCCATATTGTTTGCTGGACATAGCAGGGACAATCTGGTAGGATGAACGCAACGCATACAAGAGCTTTATGGTAACCACGGAATACCCCTACGGACGCGATTTTCCCATTCTGCGCATCAGCACGGAGCTGTGCAAGGCCGAGATTTCTCTCTACGGTGCCCAGGTGCTGCAGTGGACACCTACCGGCCACATGCCGGTCATCTTCATGAGCCCCAATGCCGTGTTCCAGCAGGGTAAAGCGCTGCGAGGCGGTATTCCGCTCTGCTGGCCGTGGTTCGGCAAGAACACGGAAGATTCCACCCTGCCCAGCCATGGCGTGGCACGCATCTCCACCTGGAAACATGCCTCCACGGAGGAACTGGAGGACGGTACGGTGAAAATCATTCTGGCACTGCCGCCGGAAAAAGAATTGATGCCGAGCGGGGCCGTCATCATCGAGCTGGGCAAGGAACTCATGGTTACACTGCTCACGCTGGATGTGCAGCGCACCATGCCCTTCTCTGCTGCGATGCACACCTATTTTGCAGTGAGCGATTACGAGACGGTAGCCGTCACCGGCTTGGAGGAATGCGCCTTCACCGAATACGCCACAGACGCTGTACCGCACTGCGAAGATCCGCTTATCCCGGCCGGTCATATCGACCGCATTTACCAGCCTGTTCCCGAGGAGCAGGAAATTACCATACACGACCCTGCCTGGGAGCGCAGCATCCGCATCTGCCGCGCCGGTTCCGGCTCCGCTGTCGTATGGAACCCCGGGCAGGAGCTTGCTGCGGGCATGGCAGACTTGGGAGCAGAGGCATCCCGAGGTTTCCTGGCCGTGGAGACAGCTGCGGTGCCTGCCGAGAACCTCATGTTGCGCTGCGGGGAGACTCACAGCATGACGACCCGCATACAGGTCATCACCATCTCCTGAGCCGCTGCGCATGAAATTCCCCGCTCTGCCCCCACGTCTGCGCCTGTGGATACGAGGCCTGCTGATATGCTGCGGCTGCCTCGTACTCGCGGTGTTGCTGAGTATAGGCGTGGCAGAGCTGTGGATATGCGCATTGGCTGGCGGACAATGCCACGAGCGTGCGGAAGATTGCACGGCTGATTCCGTGGGGCTTGTGCTGGGCTGCTCCAAGTACATTCGCCGCGGACACCGGAATTATTTTTTCCTGAAGCGCATGGAAGCTGCCGCCGAACTATGGAAAAGCGGGCGCGTCCGCTGCATTATCGTCTCCGGTGACAATAGAGCCATGAACTACAATGAACCGCGGGACATGCGCAAATCTCTCATTGAACTGGGGGTGCCGGCAGACCGCATCGTGTGCGATTTTGCCGGCATCTGCACCTACGACTCCGTGGTACGAGCCAACCGCATTTTCGGGGCCGAGCGCCTCATCATCGTGAGCCAGGAGAGCCACGCCGAACGAGCTGTGGCCATAGCGCGGCATCTGGACATCGAGGCAGAGGGGCTTAATGCACCGCGTTTTGCCATCACGCGCTCGGCCCAGATACGAGCCTGGCTCCGCGAGCGAGCCGCCCGAGTGGCCATGGTATACGATTTTCTCACCTCCCGCACGCCCCACCACATGGGGGCCAAAGAAACCCTGCCTTACTGATTCTCTGTATGAAAAGCCTTATCTCATGCTGTGCAACGGCCGGCGTAGCAGAATGGGTCTGCTGCCCCGGTGAGCTCAACATTCCCCTGCTCACCACCCTGGCGCAATGCCCTGTGGTGCACCGCTGGAGCCAGGCGGACGAACGAACCGCCGCATACTTTGCGTTGGGCAGAATCCAGGCGACGGCCCGTCCTGTTGCGGTGGTTGCAGGCAGTGGTTCTGCCGCCACAGCGCTGGCACCCGCTGTTGTGGAAGCCTATTACCAGAGACGCCCCCTTATCATCATCACCGTAGAGGACAAGGAGAATGCCGGCGGCTCCGGAGCACCGGGGCATATTGAAAATGAAGGACTTTTCGGCATCTACGCCCCCACTGTGGAAGTACAGCTTCCCTGCTCTGTTTCTGACCTTCCGGATATGGCATCCACCTGTGCGGAAGGATTTCCGGTGCACCTGAACCTGCGACTGGCAGAAGATGCTCGCTGCGGTACGGATTTCAGCGGGGTGGAGATAGCAGACGCGCCTCCTGCACCGAGATTCCGAGCCTCGCTGGTGGCGTTGTCGCAAATGCTGCGTTTCCGTGCGGTTGAGGGGTTGATTCTTATTCTGGGCGGGCTGGATCCCACCGAGCAGGAAGCCGCCCTCTGGCTGGCTCGCACTCTGCGCGTACCGGTGCTGGCAGAAGCCGCCAGTGGGTTGCGAGAAGAACTGGCATCCCTGCTGCTGCAGGGAGCAGATACCCTGCTGACCCGCCGCCCCCCGCGCTATGTTCTGCGCGTGGGAGATGTCCCCACCTGCGCCTTCTGGCGAGCCCTGGAGGACATGCCGGGCACAGAAGTATTCTCCATTACCCGCACCGGTTTTTCCGGCTTGTGCCGCCGCAGCACTGTGGTGGAGGGCGAGCTGGAGCAGGTCATGAAAGCACTGGGTGATGTACCGCACGTGGGCGACACTGAGGGGCTCATGCAGCACAGCCGCCGCAATGCCGGACGTATCGAGGAACTCCTGCTGGCTTACCCGGAGAGCGAGGCTGCCATGGTGCGCGCCTTCTCCAACCAGGCCGGAATTGCAGATGTGCTCTGCCTGGGTTCCACCACCACCATTCGCCTCTGGAATAATTACGCACAGACACAGGTTCCCACCCATTATGTGCGCGCCAACAGCGGAACCGGTGGTTCAGACGGTACGGTATCCGCCTTCCTGGCCAACAGTACGGATGCAGACTACGCCTGCTGCCTCACAGGAGACCTCGCTCTGCTGCGGGACTGCGCTGCCGCCAGCATGCTCCCCCAGCTTCCCCCGGCCCGCCGTGTGGTAGCCGTGCTCAACAATGAGGGAGCCGGGCAGGCCTACACCCCCGGTATGGAGGATGAATTGCAGCGCCTGCTGGTGCAGCCCCCGGTCTACGACATGAAAGAAATAGCCCGCCTGTGGGGAGCAGAATACTACGCCATACACTGCGAGGCAGATTTCGAGGTCCTCGACTCACTGGAGGACAACGCCTTTGTGCTACTGGACATTATACCCGACCCGGAGCAGACAGCCGCGTTCAACAAGCGAATAGCTTGATTCCGGCCAATCGGTAAAAAAGACAGGAGGCTTATCAGAGTCTCTCAGCACAGGCTGTCAGAAGCCCGGCAGCCAGCTCGGAGAGTTCCTCCGCCCGAGCAAGGCGCTTCTCTGCAGCGCCGATGTCTGACTTGGTGGCCTTGCGTCGGCGGGTAAGCGCCTCGAAGAATGGCGTTGTCACGGTCTTAACCTCAGACGTGACGACATTCTGCATCTGGCGCGTCGGGGAGTATGAACGCATCAGGCCATGCGCTTCTTCGCAGTAGTGCTGCACCATAGGCTCGACAACCTGGTTGACAAAGAGCTCATTGCCCCAGTAGATATCGTACACCTTGTCGGCATCTTTCCACCACCAACGGCGCACACGCTCCTCGTAGACAAAGGGCTCAAAGGTATTTTCCTTCAATGCGGCATCCGGAGAAAGCTGCATATTATGCTGCTCCTGCCAATCCAGGAAATCCGGGTGTTCCGATGCGGAAAATTCGCTCCAAAGCTCAGTATCCAGCGCCTGCAGACGAGCCGTGCAGTCGTTGAGCAGAGCGCGGATGGTGCGGTTGCACCAATTGGAAACCGTACAATTCTCCCCATTGGTGCTTATCTGGATATGTTTATCCGTGAGCTCAGCGCACACAAAACGATTCAGCAACTCGCGGCAGGTATCGTTGCATTCCGCCATGCACTGATTGATGTCTCGTCCCGTCGCGCGCGAGCCCTTGTAGAGCTCGCGACGTTCGCGGTATATATTCTCACAGGCGAGCGAGAAATCCGGCATCTGGCCGGGAGCCACGGCAAACTCCGCCCCGGCCGGTACAGAAGGCGTACGCAGCGCGGCACGAGCCTCCGCGCGGAAAGCATCCCATCGCTCCAGGCGCCGCTGCAACTCTGCCACGATTCGCGCTTCTCCGCGTTTGACACGCAGAAGTGCTGCAGCCAGCGCACGCAGGGAGAGACGCAAAATATCCCGGCAATGCAGGTAGCGAATATTGGTGAGCTCGCGGTGAAGAGCTTCCTCCATCTGCGGGAAGCCGGAGCCGGCCAGCAATTCCTTGGAGGAGTGGTAAACACCATCTGCCAGTTCCACCTGTTTGCGCAGGCGGGAACTGCCCTCGAAAATACCGGCATGCGCCATACCGAGGTTCACGGAAGACACAGGAAGCTCGCGGTTCTCTGCCAGGCGACGCAGTACAGCCAATGCGCGGGCAGACTGCTCATCGTTCTCCGCCGCCAGCACTTCGCCACGCAACCAGGACTTCGACTCCATGCGATTCTGGATGATACGGGTAGTGGCCGGCGTACGGCCATCCAGCAGAGCAGTAAGCTCATCCACAGCACGGGCATTGAGCGGAGCTACCGAGCTTTGCAGCAGAAGCAGCATATCGCACTCGCGGCCGATTTCCCGGTAGCGCTCACCGCGCGCCACCTCAGCCTCTGCCGAGTCACATCCGGGCATATCCAGAATCATACGGTTGCGGGAACAGAGCAAACGACAGGATTCGTTATACTCCGGCTCAACTACAACCAGAACCGGCTCCTCACTGAGGTGGGGAGACTCACTTACCTTGTGGCAGAGAACGCCGCGCAGATTCAACTCATTGAGCGGCAGCGTGCGAACAGAAACTTCGCGCAGACCTTCCTCCCCGGCAATGCCTCGCAGGTGGTCCAGCACAGACGCCAGCAAAGTGGAAGCATCCGCCCGGCTGCCTTCTGCGCGCTCATACAGCACCAGGCGAGGCTCGGCCCCGCGCTCCGCCATGCGGATAAGCGCCGGGCGCAGTGTCATATCCAAACCGAAACCGGTGGGAGAAGCCAGAGGCGAGCGAGCCAGAAGATTCACCAGTGTGGACTTACCGGCCTTGAGCATCCCCATGCAGACAATCACCTCGATACCCGAGTTGAATTGCTCCACCGCACGCAGCGCCTGTGCCACCTGCGTATTCACCGCTGCATAGGCGGCATCATCCGCACCGGCCTGCTCCAGTTTCTGCAATACCTGGCGTATCTCCTCCAGTTCCTGGCGTTTGTCCTCGGGTATCATATTATTCTGCTCGGGGGTAAACTCATTCTCCGCATTTCAAAAGCGGTTGCGGTATCATACCCTCGCGCCCGCTCATTGTCAAGAACAAACCCCGCGCCGGGAGAGATTCCCACGCGCGGGCAAACAGAGAGCAGCGGACACCATCAGGCCAGTTCGGCCAGAATCTCGTCCACAATGCGCTCTACGGGCACAAGGCGTCCCTGCCCCTCGGCTCCGCAGGCAAGCATGCCGGCGTCATCCGGGCCGATGATGCGGTGCTTTGCCCGCCCCAGAAGAATGGAAGCATTTTGCTGTGTGGCCGGGTGGTTCCACATATTGCCGTTCATCGCCGGGAAAATAAGCACCGGAGCGCGATTGGCAAGATACAGGCTGGTAAGCGCGTTGGGAGCCAGGCCCTGAGCCATGCAGGCCATGGTATTGGCACTGGCCGGCACGATGGCCAGCACATCGGCGCGCTGTGCCAGGTCTATATGCACAGGGACCCAGCTACCGGTCTCATCCTGAAACGTGGTGATGACCGGGTTACGGGAGAGGGTCATGAGGGTGAGCGGGGTCACGAATTGCAGCGCTGTAGGAGTACAGACGCAGTGCACCTCGTGCCCGAGTTTGGTGAGCCGCGAAGCCACATCCGCCGCCTTATAGGCTGCGATAGAGCCACAGACGCCCAGAATAATGGTTGCCATGATACCCTCTCCCGCTTATCAGTTTTCGGGAAATCAGGCGATTTCCACAATCATGTTAATCTCCACGGCCACGCCGAGCGGCAGGCTGACCACACCCACAGCAGAGCGGGAGTGAGCAGCTTCCGGGCCGAAAAGCTCCACCAGAAGGTCAGAGGCACCATTGAGCACCTTGGCCTGGTCTGTGAAATCCGGAGTGCAGTTCACAAAGCCGTTCACAGCGACAATCTTGGTCATCTTCTCAAACCCGCCAAGCTCGGCCTGAATCACGGCCAGACGGTTCAGGATGGCAGCCTGAGCGGCCTTCTGCCCCTCCTCGATGCTGACGTCTGCGCCCAGCTTACCGTATACGGCTACATCCCCGTTCACGGAAATACCGCCGGAGAGATGCAGATAATTGCCGGTGCGGATGCACTGCACATAGGAACCGACAGGAGCCGGTGCGGGATTGAGTTTCAGGCCCTTTTTCTCGAGTACTTCTGTATTGAGCTGCATAAGCTAAAAATAGTTTATTGTTACGTACGCAAGCATACACGCAGAGACGCGTTTTTGCAAGCAAATTGACACAGCAATGACGCAGGCGAAAAAAGAACAGCTCCGGTCAACTGCGCTGAGTTTCCGCTGAAAGCTCCCGCAACCAGGCGCTTTGCGGCATGGATTCGGCCTGAGCTGCAGTGAAGGGCATGCGCGGGCGCCAGTTTGTGCCACCCTCAGTGCCCGGCGTGTTAAGACGCACCGGCACATCGAAAAGCTCCGTCCACATGAGAGCGGCATAGGTGGAGCGGCTCTCGAACAATGCTCGGAAGAGAGCATCTTTTACCAAAGGACACCAGGCCTGCATGCAGTGCTCGGTATCCAGACCGGCGTAATCCCCCAGCCAGGCGAGCACTCGAGCGCAATCCCGCCCGACGCGCAACAACTCCAGTCGCTTATCCGGCAGCAGCGCAGAATCCGTAGCAGCGGCTTTACCGGCCTGCACATGAGCGAACCATTCATTCCAGTCGGTGCAAATGGGCGGAAAATCGTGCGTGGCGTAGGTTGCAAAAGAACAGGGATTATACGTATCGCCCTTCACAATACGCTGCCGGTCATCAATCTCCCAATGCGGAATCTTGAACCCGGCAATACGCAGGCGAGACAAATCCGGACGCACATAATCCGGCACGCATCCCAGGTCTTCGCCTATGACTTTCAGCCCGGGCGCGGCTGCCAGCAGACGCCGCAGGAGGTAATCCCCCTGCATCAGGTTGGCACGGCGGTTTTCCGGGGTGTCGTCCGGGCGCGGGCGGAACCCTGGGCGGCGCCCCTCGCAACGCGCAGCAGCTTCATCCCCGGAGAGTGGCAGGAATTCCGGGTTGTGGTTCGGCATCCACGGAAAGGCATAAATACGGTAGAAGCCCAGAATATGGTCGATGCGGTACATGCCGAAAATCTCTGCCAGTTTGCGAATTCTGCGGTTCCACCAGGCAAAGCCATCCTTTTCCATAACATCCCAACGGTAAAGAGGAATACCCCAATTCTGCCCCCATTTGGCCGTGAATGGGTCCTCGGCAAAATTTCCCTCGGCAGGTGCACCCCCGCTCCAGTTCATATCGAAAAGGTGGCGCTCGAAAAACACATCCGCACTCGCCACAGAGATACCGATGGGCACATCGCCCATGAGCAGTACCCCGCAGGCGTCTGCCACAGAACGCACCAATGCCCACTCGCGTGCGCAAAGCCACTGCAACCAGCATACGTAGCGCATTGCATCGCGAGATTCCCGGTTGTTATGCACCAAACTGCGGGCAAGAGCCGGTTCCTGCACCGGCCAGAGCCACCAGGCATGTGTACCGTATGCACAGCTTAAAACAGAAAAGGCAGCAAAATCTTCCAACCACCTCCCCTGCTCCTGTACCCATGCCTCAAACGCTGCACGCTCGGAGGCAAACTCTGCGGCAGCCTCAAAACGGCCGAATGCACGACGCAGATGGTAGCGTTTGTACGAGCGCACGCGTGCGTAATCCACAAGCTCCGGCCCCCCCGGAACCTGCAAGGGGGGCAAATCCTGCCGATACGGAGGCAGGGGGGCCTCCATCCCCGGCACACGTTCCAACGAGAGATAAAGCGGCTCAAGAGCCACCGAGCTGATACCGGAATATGGCGAAGGTGCATCATCCTCCCCCACCGCATTGACGGGTAAGAGCTGCAGAAACCCCACACCCTGCTTACCGGCCCAGCGAATCCATTCCTCCAGCGCCAACAGGTCGCCTATACCGGCATCTCCCTCTCGGCGCAAAGAAAAAAGAGGCATCAGCACCCCGCTCATACGTTGCAATAGCATAACACTCCCACTTTATCACAGCCCACCGCGTTAGACAACTAAAAAGCTCCGCAGAATCTGAAATTGGCATGAATGTCACAGATATACGCCGCGAGCGCAATTTTTTCTTGCAACAAGCGTATGTTTGTGATATTAGCAGACAAGCGTTCGCATACGTTACTGACGCGCTGCGATTTTTACAAGCAGATTCGTTACTCTCACATACATTACACCAATGGCAACTAGCAAAAAAACAACCGCGGCTGACAAGCAGAAAACGGCTGCGCCCAAGGCTGCCAAGACAGCAGACAAAAAGACAGACAAAGCGAAAAAGCCTGCGAACAAGGAAAGCCTCACACCCGAAGAGAAGGCTCGCAAAGCCAAGCTCAAGGAAACTCTGGCACTGCTGAAGGCAGACCCGGAGTGGCCCGCATTCCTGGAAGCCCAGAAGCAGGCGCTGCTCGACCTGCGCGACAGCATGCTGCCGAACATGCAGGACGTTACGCGAGACCACCTGCGCAGCGGCGCCTCCAACGTATCCTCCTCTTCCGGCCAGCACATCGGAGATGCCGGCAGCGAGGCCGAGGTGCGCGACCTCACCCTGCGCCTGCTCGGCAAGGATCGCGAGCAGCTTTTCGAGATTGATGCCGCGCTGGAACGCATCCGCCTGGGTTACTACGGTATCTGCGAAATCTCCCTCGACCCCATCCCCAAGAAACGCCTTCAGGTGCGTCCGTTCTGCCGACTCACCGTGAAATGTCAGGAGGAATTCGAGAAAAAATACGGCTCCTACGCCTCTTATCTGGCCAAAAAATCGGACGATGTAGGCTATTCCGGGCTGCAAAATGACATGGAAAACGTTTTTACGCTTGACGAATCCGAAGAATAGTGTAGAATAGGCGCCCGCAAGTCAACATTAATCACCGAATATGCCTAGAGATATCATCATCCTGGAATGCACGGAGGCCAAGGCCGAGGGTAAGACCCCCTCTCGCTACGTCACCACTCGCAACAAGAAGAGCCAGCGTACCCCCGGTCGTCTGGAGAAGGTTAAGTTCAACCCCTTCCTGAAGCGTCGTACTCTGCACCGCGAGATGCGCTAAACCGCCGTCCACCAGAAAGATTTAAGCATTATGATTACCGAATTCAAGAGCGTTGAGCGTCGTATCCGTTTCCGCACCTGCAACAAGACAATGCCCCGTCGCCGCATTGATATCCCCGCCGGTGCTGTCGATATGTGCAACCCCGAGTTCCTTTCCAAGTTCACTTCCGAGACGGGCAAGATTCTTCCCCGCCGCGTGACCGGTGTTTCCGCTAAGATGCACCGTAAGATTACGCGCGAGATTCGCCGTGCTCGTGCCGTGAACCTGCTCCCCTGATTTAGACCCCGCATGGAGGAGTTCTCGACGGCAGATTGTCGTTGATTAAAGGGAGCTTGTATGCTGCGAAAGCACCTGCAAGCTCCCTCTATTTTTATTTTACCAGTTCTCACGGTATACCATGAAAGAGCTCAAAGACACTCAAAACGAACGCGACACACGCCAGATTTCCATCGACCGGGTGGGAGTACGCGGCGTGCGCTACCCGATTATTGTGAGTGACAAAGAGCAGCGTACCCAGTCTACTGTAGCCACACTGGCACTCATGGTCGATTTACCGGAGCAATACAAAGGCACACACATGAGCCGCTTTGTAGAAGCTCTGCACGAACACCGTCGATATCTGGATGTCCACTCCGCCGTGCGCCTGCCCGCACGCCTGCTGCGCAAGCTCCCTGCCCAGCGCGCACGTGTTGAGATTGAATTTCCCTTCTTCCGCCTCAAAAAAGCCCCGGTTTCGGGCATGGAGGGGATGATGGATTATGACGTGCGCTTCGAGATAGACTCAGAGCGCAACAAGCCGGGCACCTTCACGCTCACGATTAAGGTGCCGGTAACTACCCTCTGCCCCTGCTCCAAGGCCATGAGCGAGCGTGGGGCACACAACCAGCGCGGAGTGGTGACCTACTCCGTACGTTTCTCCGGTGCCGCTGTGTGGATTGAAGATCTCATCGACCTGGTGGAAAACTGCGCCAGCTGCCAGCTGTACAGCCTCCTGAAGCGCCCGGATGAAAAATATGTGACAGACAAAGCATACGAGAATCCCGTCTTTGTCGAGGATCTGGTGCGAAATGTCGCAGTTGCCACAGAGCATTACAACGCCTTCTCGTGGTACCGCATTGAAGCGGAAAACTTCGAATCCATCCACAACCACAGTGCTTACGCCTGCGTGGAGCGAAGTTTAGTATAATTTTCAAGACGTTTGCCGCAGAGAATACAGGCTCAATCCTCAGTTTCTCCCAGCTGCGACACCTGCGTCCAGTTCCTTTATCATGAGGGGGACGTATGTACTTTTAACAAAAAATGGCTTTATAAGCTCCATTTTGCGCAAATGGCAATAACACACCTTTACTATAGCTGCCGTATAGAAACTTACAAATATGAAAGTAACTCTACCGCCAGATGCGTAGAAATGGACGACTTTTGTCAAAAGCGTTATAAGGACATAATATATATATTCTTTACCAGAAACGAATTCCAAAGCTCTCAGCACGCGCAAAGCATATGAGCTTATCACTATGGTCCATACGACAACCACACACAACCCAACAATACCCAGACGGTGAATTACAGCTATCGGGCCATTATGCCATTCACCTCGTCTGGCGAATCTTTTTTGCTGATTTAATCCGGACTCAATCAAGCGATAAGAAAAACGCTCTCTTCGCATCTCATCCAATCGTTGTCCAAAGCCATCCCCCCACACATAGTCCTTAATATATCCTTTGGATGGATCCAATGCCCATTCCCACATCAGAAATCTCCAATCTGCAGATGCCTTCGCTGCCTGGATTGCACTTGAATCTTCAAATTTAATACCGGGCAAAGGACTAAGGGCACGCTTTGCACCATACGGCAGAAAATCCAACGCATTTTGCTGCGAGAGAAACACCACACCAGCGAGAAAAAGCGCAATCAGCAAAATGATAGACATCAACTTGCGATACAGCCATTGTGCCAGCAACATCGCGACTAAAACATTCATCATATATGAGCGGAAGCCGCTCACAAGCACGCCGAATGTAGCCAATGCAGCGAGTACTATCTTCCACGGTGATATTAAAATATTCCAAACCGTATACTTACTCAGCAAAAAAATCATCAACGGGAGCGAGAAACCCAGAAACATGAAATTTCGAGAATTTGCAAGACCTGCCTCCTCCTCCCCCTGAGATATCACAGCATCTTCTGGCATCAGAATTTTTTGCATCATGTATACAAAAGCAATAAATAATGACGCCCAGGCAAATAATTTGATAGCCTTTTTAAAATGCTCAAAGCTTACAGGGACTATACTTACCGCAATGTAGCCCAGTACTGCAAAGAAACAGATAACATAGTCAGCTCCACCCACTACTACAGAATCAACTGCACTAAATCTGTCCAACATTATATTCAGATATACCGGGTGTCTAAACCAAGACACCACCATATACCCTGCCATTAGCATAACAAGAACATCAATACTCGCTATCCCATGCCACGTTATTCTGACGTGCCCCAAAATCGCCATAACAAGCCAATAAATAGCTGGAGCAAGAACCAACGCATTGAAAACAATATAAAGTATACCTGACTTTGGGCTGTCAATGACCACCGATATCATTACGTAAATAATCCACCAACAGTTTTTCCCCAGGTATAACAAGGAAAAACTGCCTACCAGCAGCAAAATCGGCAATATAGCCGATTTGATACCATCTGCTGCAAGAGAACCGCACAAGAAAGCAGCCGCGGCCAAAAGAATCACAGCCACGAGTGTCTTGAAGATGCCGTTTCCCATGCCAGCAGATGGTTATAATAAAATACAGCGAACCTCATCAAAGAGCGGAAGGGATCTCCTTACCCAGCTCAGAAGCTTTGCGGCCCTTGCCGTCGCCGGCTATGCGCTCAAGCACCACATCGCGGTAGCCCATGCCACCGGGAATCATGGGCAGCACATGCACATCGTGCGGCACCATCACATCCAGCACATAAGCATCCTTCGACTCAAGCATGCGCTGAATCGCACCGGGCAGCTCCGCAGGCTCCACCACGCGCTCGCACTTGATACCGAAGCCGGCACAGAGCACGGGGTAATTCGGGTACAGCACCTCCGGGGTATGGTGCGTGGGGTCGTAGACCTCCGAAGCGTCCGCAAGGAATGTGTTGGCACGATGAGAATCGTATTTAAGGTCTTCCCACTGCACCACCATGCCCAGGTGCTGGTTATCGAGAATAATGGTCTTAATGGGCATGTGCTCTGTACGAATGGTGCCCAGCTCCTGAACATTCATGAGGAAAGAACCGTCGCCATCAATATTGATGACAGGGAGTTCCGGATACGCCACATGAGCTCCCATTGCGGCAGGAAGCCCATAGCCCATAGAGCCCAACCCACCGGAAGTGGAAAGTCGACGGGGCTTGCTGAAGCGGTAGAACTGAGCGGCAAACATCTGGTGCTGCCCCACGCCGGTGCAGATAATAGCATCACGGCCATCCATCTGCTTGTAAAGCTCCTCTATAACAGACTGAGGAGCAATCTCGTGCTCACGTGTCTCATAGCAGAGCGGATAATCCTGCTTCCACTTCTCAATAATACCGAACCACTCCGGGCGATTTTCCACTGCATAGGCTTTAGGCTCAACCCCGAGTCCGGCCAGTTTCGAGTTAAGATAATTCAGAGCAGCGCCTGCGTGCGCACGAATAGCTACCTCCACTTTCTTATTCTTGTTGAGCTCAGCAGCATCAAAGTCTATATGGATGATTCGAGCACGCTCGCAGAATGTCTTTACCGCACCGGTAACTCGGTCGTCGAAACGAGCGCCGATAGCCAGCACAACGTCTGCTTCATTCACCGTGTTATTGGCATACACGGCACCATGCATACCGAGCCAGCGAACGGAGAGCGGGTGTTCTTCCGGCATAGCGCCGATACCCATGAGCGTCGTAGCCACCGGTATCTGCAAACGTTCAGCAAACTCACGCAGAGCCTCCCCTGCTTCAGCCATCACAACACCACCACCGGCGTATATTGCCGGACGCTTGGCAGCCATAAGAATGGGCAGAACCTCATCCAGCTTTTCCGCAGGAAGCGGAAGCTCAGGTTCATAGCCGGGCAAATCCATAGGAGCGTCAAAATCAGGCTCAAACACGCCCTCCTGGAAGTTTTTGGGAATATCGATTACCACAGGCCCCGGACGCCCCGTGCGAGCAATGTAAAAAGCCTCCTTGATGATGCGGGGAATATCCTCCAGCTTAGTAACCAAGTAGCTATGCTTTACAATGGGAGCGGTCATACCGAAAACGTCCGTCTCCTGGAACGCAGAACTGCCAATCAGGCCACTACCCACCTGAGCCGTGATAGCCACCATCGGAATGGAATCCAGGAAAGCATCGGCGATAGGAGTAATCATGTTTGTGGCACCGGGACCGGAGGTGGACATACACACACCGACCTTGCCGGTCACTCGGCCATACCCCTCGGCAGCAAAAGCACCACCCTGCTCGTGACGCGGCAGAATCGTACGGATGGAAGGCTCGTGACTCAGTGCCTGGTGCATGGGCATGCTGGCACCACCGGGATAGGCAAATACGACATCGACCCCCTCGCGTACAAGGCTCTGGACAAGGGCCTCGGCCCCGTTCATCATTTTGCGGGCGGACTGTGTATCTGTATGGGAATCGCTCATGGCTCGAAGTATTCAGGTTATAAATTATGGAACCGGTGCAGTATTCACCCCGGCGTGAGCGTATTCTACCAAAAAAGGAGCCGCATGAAAAGTTTTTTTTCATGCGGCAGAGCAACTATAAGCATTTTATGTCACAAGTTCATTCCTCCAGAGAAACGGAAGAGAACGCCTGCTCATCAGAAATAACGGAAACGCGCGCCCCAACGCCCAATAAAAGAGCCAACTCATTGATATCTTTTTCAGCCAGGCGGAAAAACACACTCCGCGTACTCTCCCCTCCCAGCAATGCAGAGCCATCTGAAAGCACTATCACACGCTCACTGCTCAGGAACTGCACAGAACGAGAGGGCAAGGCAACTCCATTGATATACCCTTCTCTGGCGCTGACGGTAAGCTCAGCATTGGCCTCAGACTTATAATTTTTGACTTGCAGTATGTTATATGACGCCACTATAGTGTTGTCATCCCATACAGAAAGTTCACGCTGCAACGGGCGCACCTCCAGACGCAACTTCATAGGAACATACACCAAAAGCTGGCCCACTTTCAAATCTGATGGCTCAGTAATCCCGTTAAGCAACATCAGAACCTCAGTGGGACACCCCTTATCTGCCGCGATACGAGCAAGAGTTTCCCCGCGGCGCACCTTATGGGTCTCTGCGCCGGGATGATTCCGACTCAGATACCGCCGAACATTAATTGCACCGGAAATCTGCCGGGCCTCCCGTCCGGCAATGCCTTTCTCTCGCACAAACGGACGCAGCAGTTCAACAGCTTCATCCAACTGCTGCTCTCGAACCATCCCACGAGCCTGCTCCAACTCAACAGGCCGACGAGGCCAGAGTGAATACTCCCCGCCCTCCTCAGCCGTAGCCACCAGACTAGAGCAAACCGCGACGCTTAAAATCAAAAATGTTGATATCATGAGATTTCTGAATCATTTCCAACATAAAACACAACAATGATACCTCCCAGGCATCATCCACTCCCTGCACAACAGCTCGAAAACTGTCACCACTATGCAATGCATCCTTTACAACGCGGTCCGACACTTCTCGTATATTCTCGTGCAAATATTCCACCCTCACCTCCGAGCGGCTGAAACGCATTCCATACTTAAGCAATGCCTGTAAGGAAACTCCGCGAGCCGCCATCCACTCAAAAAAGTTCTGAACCTCCGGGCCAAAGCCATCCATTTCGATGCCTCTCATATCGGCAGGGCGCAAAATGCGAGGCCTTGCGGCCTCTATCCACCCATGCCGGATACGGCAGTGACCGACCGAATCCATCGGTTCAGACAGTAACACAAAATTGAATCGCGTATCGCCGAAGGTGTCAATGCGCGAATCGGGCACGTAAAGCACGTGCGTGTGCTGCATTGCAAATGCTGCTGTGGATTCGTCCATACAAACAAATGGCGGCTCCGCCAATTCCTGGAGGAGCCGCCGTGATTAGAAAAGGTTATAAACGAGCTGCTTATCAGGCCTGATGCTCCTTGATGTAAGCAACAACGTCAGCCACAGACTTAAGCTTCTCGGCGTCCTCATCAGGAACCTCTACGGAGAACTTCTCCTCGAACGTCATGACGAGCTCAACCGTATCAAGAGAATCTGCGCCGAGATCCTCGATGAACTTAGCGTCGGTGGTTACCTTCTCGGGGTCAACGCCGAGCTGCTCGACGATGATATCCTTTACCTGTGTTTCAATGCTGTCGGACATAAGATGTGACTAGTTTTTTTTAGGTGCCCTTATGATACCGCAACTGAGCTCAACTTGCAACAAAAATTTACACTCTGACAAAAAAAGTATCAAAAAACGTAGGGCACAGCCGCATTCAGACCATTAAATGTCAACAAGGGGTCAACTGCGTCAATAATCCCTGACCTACTGGCTATCAATGCAGCATCACCTCCGGTTGCCACCACATACGGGCGAGTTCCAAGTTCCTTTTCCACGGACGCCAAAATCCCCTGCACCATGCCACAAAAACCTTCCACGCACCCTGCGCGCATGGCTTCCTGCGTGCTGCGGCCGATAACACAGGAAGAATCGGCCAATTCAACGCGCGGCAGTTGAGCCGTATTATATGCGAGATATTGGCTCATGCAAGCAAGACCGGGAGAGATTAAACCACCGGTAAAACAAATCTCGTACCCTCTCTTTTCCACCACATCAAAGGTCACGGCTGTACCCAAATCAACAGCAACACAGGGAAAATGCCCCAAAAGCGCTACTCCGAGCGCGTTAGCGACCCGATCTGCCCCAAGGCTTGCTAAGTTCTCGTAATAAAATGTTAAGGGGAGGTGTTGTTCAGCAGAAAGAAAAACAGTAGGAACAGAAAAAGCAGATGCAAAAACAGCTCGGGCCGCAGGCACAACCGAACTGATAAGTACGCGGTCATACCGCACCCCCTCCAACATTTGAGAAAGACGCTCCACAGAGAGCTCTGCAGTAGGAATGACCAAGCGCTCAGACGACAATCTGCCATCAGAAGAAAGCAGCAATTTCGTAAGGGTATTAGAGTTATCTATAAGAAGAGTTCGGAACGTTCTTTTATTCATACAGAAATCATCGTTTCCAAATGCTCGGCAACACACACAGCACCACCACTGCGCTTCAAATTAGACATGGCTTTATGAAGCCTCAGCCAACCGGCAGCTCCATCCTCAAGAAGCGCATCGAGACGCATCAGCAATTCTGCAGTAGATGCAACCGAAACGCCGGCTCCATCCAGGAGCAACAGTTCAAGATTCCCCTGCTCCTGCCCAGGCAAAGCATAGTTGACAATGACCGGTAAATGCGATGCGTATGCTTCGAACACTGTTGCTGCACCCGCCTTCCCAATATAGAAATGAGCTTCAGCAAACAAAGCAGACATCTCGGATGTATACTCCAATACATCTACACAATCACTCTGAAAATCCGCGAGCTCACATCTACGCTCACCAGCCAGAACAGTTATACGAGCAGCCGGATAGTTTTTTACCAGGGCAGTTAAATCCGCACGTACCTGTGCAAGCGGAGCATATGCGCCATACACTAATTTAAGGTTCTGAGGCGTAGGATTTTCTCGGTTACAAGACGGTGAAAACTCACGCCTTACGGGAAAACCACTCACCACGCAGCGCTCAGGCGCCATAGCATACCGTTCAAGTACCCTCTGAGCAGAGTATTCATCCGTCATAAAAATACGAGGAGAGCTATTCACCAGCCAGGGTCGGCTGATTTCCAGGGCATCAGTCACCACAACCGCGTAGGGAACCTTCACCTTACCATCTTCGCGCAACACATCCAGCAAATGAGCATAGAGAGGATAAGTACAAACAACTACATCCGGTTGTTCCTGTTGAACCAACTCAGCCACAAGCTGAGTTACACCTTTGATGAATGGTGAATATGCTCTGGCACGCCAATCTGCCGTATCTGTCTGTGCATATGTTACCCCCCACAACCAGGGAGCGCGACGTACACACAAGTGGTAAAAACGCTGGGTAAGATGAAACAGACGAGGGTGAGCCATTTGGCACGGGTCCGCTACACTTACAGCCCATCCTCGATGCTCCATCTCCTGCTGCAGAGCCCGAGCAGCAGCATTGTGCCCCTCCCCATAGCCAACGCTCAACAGTAACGCTCTTTTGTGCTCTACACTCACGTAAATAAAAATAAGCCCCGCGTCAATCCGCGAGGCTTGTTAAACTGTTTATCAGGGTAACAATTTGTCAGGTCGACCCTCAAAAGGCCCTCGCTTTTCAACGGTCACCTGGTCATCCGGCCGAAGCTTCAGAGAACGGTCTTTCGCGCTGAAATAATCGTATGTGCGCACATGACTGCCGCGTGTTACCGTAACACGTCGTGAACCATGCTGACTCAGACCACCGCACTCGATAATAGCCTGCAGCAATGTTATACCGGGGCGATAGGGCACCTGCTTCTGCTGCACAACAAAACCGGAAACGGTAACGCGGCGCTGGCGGTAAGCCTCCTGTTCGGCATCACTGGCAAGACTGGCACTCACAATCGGTCGAGAATATATCTTCTGGTCGACATAGAGACTGCGAATGATATCCTCCAGCTGGCGAGCCGTTTTTCCATGAACATACACGCGAGAAGAAAGGTACGGAAGGTTAATTGTACCATCAGAATTGCTCACGTCGTAATCGCCGTCAACGTTCTGCTTATCTTCTGCCGGTATGTTACGGAATATAATCCGCACCTTACCACCTTTACGTGCTACCATTTCGGCATCCAGGCCATCATCCTGAGCCTGGAGCGGTTGCTGCAGGCTCATCACGCCAAGCAGCAAAATTAACAGCTTAAAGAAACGTTCAAACATATTGTTCAGATTCTATGATTTAATACAAATCGCTATTCGCGCCATCTGCTGAAGCCAGAGAAGCATCGTTAGCTCCCCCCCTACGCGGATTGTCCTTCTTGGAAGGCAGCGGCTCCTTGCGCGAAGTATCATTAGTGTAATAAGAATAGTATGTGGTATAGTACTGATAATGCGTATCGGAGCTGATATCCACATTATTGAGAACAAGCCCCATAAGCTGACCGCCCACATTCTGGACGATAGACTTGGCACGCAGCAAAGCCTTAAGCGGCATCTTACGCGGCTGCAACACAAGCAGAGATGCATCTACCTTGCTGACCAGCACAGAGGAATCGCTCACGCCGAGAAGAGGCGGGGAGTCAAAGAGAACAATATCAAATCTCTTCGATACCTCAGACAGCAACTGGTTCATACGATGCGAACTCAGGATACCGGAGGGATCCACATGCGTCGGACCGGAAGGCAGAAGATAAAGATTGGGAGTCTTGGTCTTCACCACCACATCCTTCAACTCCATATCGCTAGTCAGATAATTGGAGAGACCAACCTCGCTCTCAATCTCAGAATAGCGGGACAGACGCGGGCGGCGCATATCAGCATCGACCATCAAAGTACTATACCCGGCACAGGCAAACACATAGGCAAGGTTGCTCAAGGTTGTACTCTTACCCTCACCGGCATTCGTGGAAACCACTGCAAAGGTACGGGCTTTGAAAAGAGATTTCTTCAACTCCACATTCGTTCTCAGAATGCGGTATGCCTCAGCATCAGGCGTATTACCATCCACAAGCGCCAGCAAGCTGGCATCCTGCGGAATCACGCCGAGCACAGGGAGCCCCAGATGACGCTCAGCTTCCTCCAGAGATTGCACTGAAGTATCAAAATAATTGAACAACACTGCAACCACGCTGCCAAGAATCAGACCGATGAAAGCACCAATTGAAAGATTGAGAGCATAGTTCGGGCTTGTCGGAACGCGGGAAATGGATGCCTCGCTGTACACTTCTATAGTCTGACGAGGAGCAATCAATCGCATCTTATCCACGATATAGTCGTTCTCAAGCTTATCGTAACGAGCCTTTTCTGCGCTGTACTCCTGCAATGCCACCATGACCTTCTGGTCCTCAAGCGACTTCTCACGAAGCTTGTTTCTGGCGCTTGTGTATCGAGACTCCAAATCAGCCAATTCAGACTTCTTAACATCAAGTTGATCCTGCATGGCATCACGCATACCCACCAATTCGACCAGAAGCTGATTCTCCGTGCTCTTAATCTGTTCGGCAAGACTCAGCATGATAGGATGCCTCTCTCCATAACCGGCTATAAGCTTCTGATTCCGCAAATCCTCCTGCTCCTTGTATGTATCGTTCAGCTCACGTACACGAGCAGAGCTATACGACTCGGCGGAAAGAAGACCTGTACGCGTCACATAGCTAAGCAGCTCCTGATCCTTCAGCGTCTGCAATTTGGCTACATGCACCGTCATCTGGGAAATCTCATCCTGCAAACGCAAACGAGAAGTATTTAACTGAACAATGGTCTGCTCTTCAGCAGCAGTCGAGGAAGGAGACATTCTGCCATCGGAAGACCAGATACCCATGAGGTACTTGCCTGAACGTATATATTGACGAACGACATCGGCCTTCCGCTCCAATTCATCCTGTCGGGAGCGCAAAACTTCATAACGCTTGTTGATAGCCTCGTTGATAAGAGCTGCTTCCTTTTCTTCACGAATCTCCTTGTAGCATTTTGCCACAGAATCACAGATACCCTGAGCAATCACAGGGTCAGAATACGTAACAAAAACGTCTATCAGATTCGTTCCGAGCAGGGGCTCAACTTTTATGATTTTCTTAAGCTCCTGGGCTGCATCGCGCTCACCCATCTGCCACTGCGATGCGAGGTCATGCTTATTAACAATCGCAAGCAAATTCTGTTCCGATACTAACAATTCAAACTGAGTCGTCATGTATTCATAACTACTCGCCTCAGTTTGAATCGGATTGGCATCAGCCCCCACCGCCAGATTAATCAAATCCACCGGCGCCTTTATCTCAAAGCGCATCGTACTGGTATACTTCGGCGTCATCAACCTGGTAATCAGAGCACAGCTCACGAAAACCAGGAAAAACACGAAGAACGCCTGCTTCCAGCGAGTACGCAGGATACGCAAATAATCCTGCGCATGCAAAAACGCCTCAGACTTAGATTCAGTATTTTCTACTCCTGCCATATCTATAAAAAATTACTGCTGTGTGAGGTTTTAAACTCGCACAGCAGTAGCAATGTACTCAAAATCAGAAGTTGTACCTCACACCGGTGCTGATTATATTTCTATCATAATCGCCCGTTGTACCGTCGCAATCCGTGTGAGAGTAGCGAACAGTACCAATCAGCGATTCTGTAAATGCGTAACGCATACCAACGCTCGCAGTCCATGCACGACGTTCAGAAGACTTCATACCACTCGTACCCTTGGAACGCTCCACATCCACTATGTTGGCTTCCCAGAAGAAAGTCACAACAGGCGTGTAAACGTAGTTAAACAAGGCTCCGGCGCGCCACGTCTCATTCGAACAATAGCTATCTCTCGTGGTTACGACATACGAATCGACGTTCTCGTTTTCATACGTCATATAAACGTTCACGCTCAAACCATCGGTAAGCTCGCGACGATAAGAAGCACTGAGGTGGGGGTACAAATCAGTCTGGCTGTCAATCGTCTTCACCTGCACACCCATAGAGAGATAGCAGGAAGAGACGGGGCTCAGCACATGCTTAACATTACCGGTAATGAAGTAGCTGTCCGAGTCGAGCCCCTTCTCGCGCATTTCGTGGCGCAGCATCACTTCACCGCCCACCGTCGTACGGTCAGACGTGATATAGGAAATACCGAGCGAACCGTTCACATAATAACGATTATCGTAGTTATATGCGGATTCAGAGTAGGTAAAACCGGAAACACCCAGTGTGGTGTGCCAGAGCCAACGCTCATCCAGAACGCTGGAGTAGCTGTTCTGCCAGTTCCAGTGCAGAACCTCACCCTGTACAGCAACGGAAGAAGAGGGGTTTGAGTAGTCCTGATCGGGCTGATAGCTCAGACGCAGAGAAGAATCATACACACCGGTAGAACCAAAGCGATGCTGGAATCCAACAACCGCCAGGATATCAGAGAACATGTCATCCTTTGTACCATGTGCATTCTTTTCATACAGCTGACCACCCACACGCACGTTGTAATTAACTCGCGTCACAGACTCATAATCAGCATAAGCTGCAGAAGCACCGAAACGGACAAAACCGCCCTTCTCTTCATCGCGTGAGGAGGCATGCAGGTTATCATCATAACCCACATTCATATAGGCGCTATAACGTATGGCATAAGAAGCGGGCACGCTCAGCAGCGGCGCCTTCTCAACCACGGGAGAACCCGCATACACGCCGGATGCAAGCACGCCGGTCAGCAGAAGACTTTTCAGAAAATATGTTCTCATAAAGATATCCTAGTTCTAAATCTCAACTTCTCAACGATTCGGGCTCATATCGCCGGGAGACGGCACCACGTCAAACTCACCGCGTTCCGGATGCACATTGGTAATCGTGGGGGGAATCACAGACCGGGACTCACCGATGACACGGGAACCGGTATTCTGAATCACAGTACCCACAACAGCATCCGTTGCAGCGCTACCGATTGCCACCTGAGAGAAAACTTTCACGAGAGCAGAAGCCTCAGCATTCACTTCCTGCTTCTTGGAATACTTCACAAGCTCAGCCTTCAGGTCGGGGCGGGCAAGAAGCACGGCACGCATCAACACCTCGCACTCATATGCAGACCAGCCATCACGCTGAGAAAGCAGCTCTTCACAAATGGAAACAGCCTCGGAAGGCGTTGCCAATACAGCCTCATAAAGAGCAAGAGAAATTGCATCAATAGAAGACTTGGAGTTCTCTGCAGCCATAGACACTGCCTGCTCGCGTGCGGAAGCCGCGGAGCTCAGAGAAACCATGCTTCCCGCAAGAAGGAAAGCCATTGCTAAGTTGACTATTTTCATATATATGCTTCGGCTGGTAAATCCGGAAGCGGGTAGCGGGAATCGAACCCGCATGATCAGCTTGGAAGGCTGGAGCTTTACCATTAAGCTATACCCGCAATTGCTGTCTGAGGCCTATATTACACTAAATATCCGACAGTGCAAGACAAATTTTTATTTTTCCATATTTTTTTATTTTTCACTTGACTTTTCTCCTCCCTGAGAATATACTGCGCCCCGCAACAGATGCGGGCGTCGTTCAATGGTAGGACGCGTGCTTCCCAAGCATGAGACACGGGTTCGATTCCCGTCGCCCGTAGCAAAAAAACTCCGTCAATCATAGCTTGACGGAGTCTTTCTTTAACTTTCCTTTACAAAATTGCCGGGGGAACATGATATTCTCTTGACAAACGGGGCAATTTTGTTTAACTTTTCCTTATAAAATACGACACACCACAAAGGTAGCACCATGCCTGCATCGGACCCCAGATTACAACAGCCATACCGCCAGATGGAGCTCAACCCCAGAGCTGCAGACGGCGAGCTGCATTCCCCCGAGCGAGTACGCGAACAGGTGGAAAAACTGCGCATGCAGGCAGAGCTGTTTGAGCAGCAGCGCCTGCAATCCGAATCCCAGAGCCGCGAGCTGGAGCAGAGCACCATGCGCAAAGCGCGCTTCAACGCAGACCTGAATGAACTCGGCCAGCGAATCCACAACGCGGTGCGTCGTATCGAGCGCGAGCTGGAATCCATGAACAACGAGCAGGAGGAGCTCTCGCACGTGTGCGAATGCCTCAAGCACCACCGCCAAATACTCTCCGCTCTGCAGCCGCACATGTGGCCGCCGGAGAGCGTCTCCGAGCGCCTGCGCGAAGCTGCCCCCAAGCTGGATCGCGCCGAGAACGATTTCGAGGAAGCCTATGCCCTGGGGCACAAATACCGCCACACAGATATCCTGCTCCATAAGCCGGGCGAAATCCGGGAAGACAAGCTTACCTGGCGTAAACTGCGGGAGGAAATGGCCAAAGGGCTGGCCTTCCACTTCCCGCTTTTCCTGCTGATACTTCTCAGCTGGGTCGTATACACTCTCATAACTCTCTGACACACTTCATTCACTTACCATGGCACGAGACTACAACAGCCGCAGACAGGACCTGGATCGCATGGAACGCCAGGCACGCTACCGCCACGAGCAGGAGCTGCGCCGCAGCCGCGAATACTACGACGACCAGTGGGAGCGCCCCAACAACACGCTCGGGCCGAACGAAGAGGTCATCGAAAAACGCCGCAACCACCGCAAGCACGTGTTTGTCTCCACCGGCAGCAGCCATACAAAGAGCGTGCTCGGTGAGAACCTCGTCCTTCTGGCAGCTCTTGTCGCCTCCATCTACGGCCTCTACTGCCTCTGCATCTACATACTCAACCAGTAACCCCCTTCCCCACCGCCATGCAGCAACCGCACATCGATGTAGCCTACATTGCCAGACTGGCCAAGCTCGACCTCACAGCTGAGGAAACCGAGCGCTTCTCCACAGACCTCAACCAGGTGCTGGGTTACGTTGCCCAGCTGGAACAGTGGGACACCACGAACGTTGAGCCCATGTACCACCCGCTGCCGACATTCGATGCCGTGCGCGAGGACACTCCCGGTGCCAGCCTCTCCAACGAAGCCGCCATTGCCAATGCCCCGGCTGCGGAGGACGGCCAGTTCCGCGTACCCAAGGTTGTAGAATCCGCACACTAACCCCTTCCCGACCATGCTCTACGGTTCCATTTCTCACTGGCGCAAACAGCTCACCTCCGGCGCAATCTCTCCCACCGAACTGGTGCAGGAGCTGGCCAACGCCATGGATGCGCACAATCCCGCCATCAACGCCTACATCTCGTACGACAAAGAGGCAGCCCTCGCCGCAGCAGCCACCGCAGATATCTCCCTGCCCCTCGGCGGTATCCCCATCGCGGTGAAGGACAACATCTGCATCCAGGGTGCTCCCACCCGCTGCGCTTCCCGCATTCTGGAAAACTTCCGCTCCCCCTACGACGCCACGGCAGTGACCCGCCTCCGCGCCGCCGGTGCTATCCCCTTCGGCCGTGCCAATATGGATGAATTTGCCATGGGCTCCTTCGGCAAAAACTCCGCCTTCGGCATCACGGACAACCCTGCTGCCCCCGGCCATGCGCCCGGCGGCTCCTCCAGCGGCTCGGCAGCAGCCGTCGCAGGCGGCATGGCCATCGCCGCCCTGGGTTCCGACACGGGTGGCTCCATCCGCCAGCCCGCCTCGCACTGCGGCATCGTGGGCCTCAAGCCTACGTACGGTCGTATTTCCCGCTACGGTCTGGTAGCCTTTGCCTCCTCGCTGGACCAGATTGGCCCGCTGACCCAGAACGTCGAAGACGCAGCTCTGATGCTCAACGTCCTCTGCGGCCACGACGCCAAGGACTCCACCTCCTCCACCCAGCCCACGGAGGACTTCACCGCCGGTCTCGGTCAGAGCATCGCAGGCGTACGCATCGGCCTGCCGAAAGAATACCTTTCCTCCGGCAACGACCCGGCTGTGGCAGCGGCACTTCAGACAGCCGTGCAGAAACTCACTGAACAGGGCGCCGAAATCGTGGAGATTTCCCTGCCCCATGCGGAAGCCGTTGTGGCCGCATACTATATTATCGCGTGCGCGGAGGCTTCCTCCAACCTCTCCCGTTTCGACGGCATCCGCTACGGCCACCGTGCCGCCAACACCAACGGCCTGGATGACCTCTACAGCCGCTCCCGCGCAGAGGGCTTCGGCCCCGAGGTCAAGCGCCGCATCATCCTGGGCACCTATGTGCTCTCCAGCGGGTTCTACGATGCCTACTATGCCAAGGCTCAGAAGGTACGCGCCCTTGTTGCGCAGGACTTCGCCGCCGCCTTCGAGAAGGTGGATTTCATCCTCGGCCCCGTGGCTCCCACCCCGGCACCGGCGCTGGATGGCGCAGACATGACCCCGCTGCAGGTGTACCTGGCAGACATCTACACCATCCCGGCAAACCTGGCAGGCCTTCCCGGCATCTCCGTTCCCTGCCCGCAGCCGCAGGGCGCTCGCCCCGTGGGCGTGCAGCTTCTGGGTCGCCATTTCGCCGAGACTGACCTCCTGCGTGTAGCCTCCGCACTGGAAAAAGCACTGGTATGAGCGCACCCGTATACCTCAGCATAGCCGGTTCGGACTGCTCCGCAGGCGCAGGCATTCAGGCGGATCTGAAAGCCGGCTTTGCGCTGGGGTGCTACCCGCTCACAGCCATCACCTGCGTGGTAAGCGAAGTCCCCGGCAAGGTGGAGGGCATCGTCCCCATGGAGCCGCAATTCGTGGCGGACCAGGTACGCATCTGCATGCAGCATTTTCCTGTAGCAGCCATCAAAACCGGCATGCTGTACAGCCCGGAAATCGTGCAGGCTGTCACCGCCGAGCTGCAGGGATACACCGGCCCCATCGTGGTGGACCCGGTCATGATAGCCACGGCAGGCGAGCCGCTTATTCTGCAGGCTGCCATCAGCGTGTACGAGCAGCATCTCATGCCGCGCACCACCCTGCTCACCCCCAATCTGGATGAGTTGCAGCGCCTGCTGGGTACTCAGGATACCATCCGTACCGCAGACGAGCTGCAGCAGGCGGCCACTGTGCTGGCCGGGCGTTACAACTGCGCTATCCTGGCCAAAGGCGGCCACCTGGGCGGCGACACCTGCACCGACATTCTGGTGCAGAAGGACGGCACCGCGCACCGCTGGAGCCACCCGCGCACCTATGGCATCTCCACACACGGCACCGGCTGCACACTGTCCAGCGCCATAGCGGCCCAGCTGGCTCTGGGGCTGGAGCTCATACCGGCTGTGGAGCAGGCGCTGCACTACGTCAGCCGCGCCATTGCCACGTCGCACAAATTGGGCGAGCTCTGGGCGGTGAATCACCACGCCGGATAAGCCACTCACGCGCCTCCCGCTACTCCCCCGGCTCCGCCCTGCGGATTCGGAGTTTTCCCAGTGTCTCCTCCTTACGGCCTGTAATATACATGCGGGCTACCCGCTGCGCAGATGTTCGGGGCGTCCCCTTGTAGCGGTGGAAAATCTCCCCGGTTTCCCTGTGGCAGAGTACATAGAGTGTCCGGCGCGGGCGGTAATGCGCCGGGGTAAAATCATCGCACTTGCAGCTGGCTTTCTCCCCGGCTATACCCAGCGCGGCACAGTAATATTGCCACACCCGCCCGTGACCGCGCGCACGGTGGTGAGTCATCGCCAGTGCATGAGCCAACTCATGCAGAAGCGTACGCCGCACCATATCCGGGTCGCGCTCCAGATACATCGCCACATAATGGCGGGAAAGCGTTATGCTCTTCTTCGCATAGCTGCAGCAGCCCAGGCGCCGCACCGCGCGGTCCCAGCCAAAGCTCCAGCCGGCAAGACCGGACGCCTCCAGGCAACGCTCCGCATAAGCGGCCACCTCTGCCGGCTCTCGCCAACACCCGGCTTCCGGCAATTCCGGCACGTGCTGTATCTGCTCCTTCATCCGCTCTGCGTTCGTGTTGCCAGTCTAGCACAGCCTCTCAGGCAGCGCGAGCCTTTTTTGAAATCCCCCGCCAAATTGCGTCACAATTCTGTAACAGGCAGGCATTTTTCTTGCGGTCATTATCTCGCGTGTGCTAGAATACAGCCCCATGAACGAGAGGTGCATACTGGTAGCCGAGGACGATGAGCCCATACGCCGGGCACTGGCCGATACCCTGGCCGGAGCCGGCTACGAGGTGCTTGCCGCCGAAGACGGCCGCCGTGCACTCGAGCTGCTGCTCACCCGCGAGGTGGATTTAGCCCTGCTGGATGTCAATATGCCGCATCTCACCGGTTTCCAACTCCTCAAAATCATGGCCAAGGAATGCCCCGGCATCCCCAGTATCATCCTCACCGCGCACGGCGAGGAACGCGAGCGCATCAAAGGGCTGGAACTCGGGGCAGACGACTATGTGGTCAAACCCTTCAGCATCGCGGAGCTGCAGGCCCGCATCGCCGCCGTACTGCGCCGCGTACCCGGCCGCCAGAGAGCAGCCGGCACGTCTCTGCCCTTCCCCGGCGGCATACTGGAGCCCTCCACACGCAGCGTCTCCGCAACAGATGGAACTCCTATACCCCTCAGTGAAAAGGAGTTCGACCTCTTCCGCTATTTTCTCACCCACCCGAACCGCATCATTGCCCAGGAGGAACTCCTGCTGCGCGTATGGGGCATCAGCTCAACACCGGGCAAAACCCGCACCGTGCCCGTGACCCTGACCCGCCTGCGCGAAAAAATAGGCCCCGACGCCGCCGCCTGCTTCGAGAACGTACGCGGCCGGGGCTACAAATGGAACGAACACGCATGAAAAAAAAGCTCACCATCATCCTGTCCTTCTTCTCCCTGCTGGTCATCGGCGCTGCGCTCTGGCAAGCGCACGAGGCCGCCACGCTGGAGGAACGGTTGCTGCAAATCGACCGCCAGACCCAGGCCAACCGCCTGCTGGAGCTCTCCCTGCCGCGCGTGCAGGCAGAGGTCACCCGACTGCTCAATGCCGAGCGCGCCAAACTCGGCAAAAAGCCCCCGGTCGGCCTCATGTACTACAACCTGCCGGAGGGAGGAAAAGCGGATTTCAACGATGGTTTCTTCATGCTCACCTCGCAGGGGATTCAGAGCCCGCAGGGAGATAACGGCGCGCTGGTCTGGCTGGAAAAAACGCCCATCATTGTCGATGCTCTCCGCCGCAAGGCAGATAATCCCTCGGCTCCGGTCATCGACCCGGGCAAGCACGTCAACTACGACCCGGATGTTCATCTGCCGGTCTTCGGTGTATACCAAGCCGTGGACCCGGACACCGCAGGCCCGCTCAAGCTCACCGGCGCCCCCGGTCCCTTCTTCTCCTGGTTTTACGAGGGACTGCTGGTCTGCCAGCGCAGCTTCCCCACCAGCCACGGCAACGGCACGGACGGCTTTATCATCAACACGCAGAAACTGGCAGAACGCCTTCTCCCCCTGGTAGAGCCCGGCCTGGAGGCCCCGGAGATTCGCCTCATTCAGCGTGGCGAGGTCAGCAACCTCTCCCCCCTGCCCCTGATTCTCAAGCCCGGCAACCAAATCAAGCTGCCGGACTCCGGCCTGCGCGAGGAAGCCCTGCGCGGCACGGTTGCCAGCGCCTGGCTCATTGCCATCCTCTCCATCATCATCCTCTTCGGGTTGCTGGCCTTCTACGCCCGCCTGGAGCGCCGCCGCAGCGACTTTGTCTCTGCTGTCACCCACGAGCTGCGCACGCCGCTCACCAGCTTCACGCTCTACACAGAGATGCTCAAAAACGGCAATCTGCCGCCGGAAAAAGTGGAGGAGTACCACGAAATGCTCTACAACGAGAGCCGGCGCCTCGGCCACCTGGTGGAGAACGTGCTCTCCTTCGCCAAGCTGACCCGCGGCAAGGTACGCGGGCGGCAGGATGTCGGCGCCTGCAGCAAATTGCTGCCCACTCTCTTCCGGACCGTTGAGGAACGCCTGAAGAAAGGCGGCGTCTCCTGCCACTATACTCTGGATCCTCGCACCACCCTCATCACGCTGCGCACGGACCTGCTCTCCGTGGAGCAGATTCTCAGCAATCTCGCGGACAATGTCATCAAATATGCCGAGGCGGAGCACCCCGCCGTCAATATCAACGTCCTCCAGACGCACCGCACCCTGAGCATCCGCTTTGCGGACAACGGCCAGGGCATCCCGCCCGCTCAGCAGAAGGATATTTTCCGCCCCTTCTCCCGCTCGGCCAAGTCCGAGAGCGGCCGCAAACCCGGCGTGGGACTCGGCCTTGCCCTCTCGCGGGACCTCGCCCGCTCCATCGGCGGCGACCTCAGCCTGGAGAAGAGCGACTCCAAGGGCAGCACCTTCCTGCTCACCCTGCCTCTGGGGGAGTAAAAACATAAGCATAGCCAGCCGGATGTTGAAGTTCTGCCACATACTGCCTGCCCTTCTTCTGGCCCCCCTTGCCGGAGCACAGGCTCCGGAGCAGCCGGGGTATCTGGAGCTCAAGCGCGACATGGTGGCCATACACAGCATGGCTGAGCTGAACAACCACCTGGAGGAGCTCGCCCTGCAGGGCAAAACACGCACCAACTGCATCTTCCTGGGCAGCATGAAGGGGCAGCAGCCCAAACAACACATCATCAATTCACTCTGGCAGGATTACTGCCGGGCTTTCTCGCTCACACGCCACCCGGACCGCTCCGTGCTGCTGGAGTTCACGTACCGGGACAACGCACGCATGCTCGCCGCGCACACCCACCCCGAGCTGCTCCCCGCCCTCAGCCCGCAGGAGCAGCAGGCCCTCCGCACAGCGCAGCAGCGTGTTGCCGAGCTCACCACACCGCAGATGAGCAACTACGAAAAGGTGCGCATCCTGCACGATGACCTCGTACGCCGCTCCCGCTACGACCTGCAGGCGGATGGTTCCTGCAGCACCCTGCTGCTCACCGGCCGCGGCGTGTGCGACTCCTACAGCCGCGCGCTCTGGCTGCTGCTGCGCATAGCCGGTATCCCCTGCCACATCGTCATAGGCCATACGAACGAAGACCACGCCTGGAATCTCGTGCAGGTGGACGGCGAGTGGTACCACGTGGACGCCACCTGGAACGACCCGACCATCATCGACAGCGACGAGCAGATTCTCACGCACCATTATTTCCTGCTCAATGACGCCGAAATATCGAGGGACCATAGCTGGGTGCGCGGCTCGCTCCCCGTCTCGGCAAAGAAAGACGCCCTGTACTTCCGCACCAATGCACGCTACTTCACGAACTACGGCCAGCTGTGGCAGAGCGTAGCGGCAGCCATTGCCGCCGGCGAAACGGAATACGAGTGCTACCTCACCGCCTTCGGAGACCGCCCGGCATTCGAGCGCAGCCTGCAGGATAACCTGCGCAGCACGCCCGCCCTGGCAGCCATCCGCACCTGGAGCGGCCCGGAATCCGGCCCCGGCGTCATCCGCCTCACCTTCGACCACTCGGGCACCCCGCAGAAGCTCACCCGGGAAGCGCTGGAACTCGCCAGTGCCACGGTGCAGAATGCGCGCAACTGGGTAGATTCCTTTGATATTCAGGCCTGGTACGACTCGCTGGATTTTTCCCCCATCCGCCAGGAGCTGGATCACATGCAGCAGGAAGCCATGCGCCAGCTCGACTCCGCCTGCCAACAGGCAGAACAGAAAGCCGCCGAATGGTGGAACGCCACCAAGCAGGAGGTGAAAAGCTGGTTCTGAGCCGCGTTTGACTCAATCCTCCGCGTTTTCAGCCGTCGTCTTCATCAGGGCCTCATTTTCCTGAATCCAATCGCGCAGCACGGCTTCTGCGGCAGCAGACAGCAGCGGGGCGCCTATATTTTCACGGTCCGGTTGCAAAGGCAGAAACACCCAACCGGTGTACCCATGCTCCGCCGGAGCATAGCAGAACTCCGCTTCCGGCTGCACGGCTTTGAGCCTGGCATTGAGCTCCGCATAGCGCTCGGCCGGCAGTGACGCATCATGCGGCCCCTCATATGAGCAAAGACACACCGGGGGCTCAAAATAATACAGATCGCCATGCCCACACAGATACGGCAGCACCACACGCAACCCACAGGCCGCAATCCAGAGCCCCAGCAGGGCAAGGTAAGTGTATTTGAGGCCTTTCATCGTGCCGCTGCTCCTTTCTCCTTCAGCTCTGCCAGCCATTCCTGCAGGATACCGTTCCGCCTCTCCACCCAGCTCTGCCACTCGGCCTCCGTCTCGGCATCCGCCCATACCCAGCGGGGACGCGCCTGCACCAGCTCCAGACCACCGTTCCCGGCAGGCACAGCCACCTCCCAAGGCTTCCACTCAATACAGCGCACCCCCGGGGCTATATTCCAGGAGCGGACGACACGCCCCTCTTTCAGTCGCTCATTCAGCGCCGCGACCTCCCCGACAGTGAGTGTCCGCGAAGGAAGGCCGCAAACCGGCGTCCGCACCGGACGATGGGAAAAAGGAGCGTAACACAGCAACAAGCTGCCGCCCACCCAGGCCAGAGGAGCTGCTGCCAGCCAAGCGAAAACACGGAGCCACTTTTTCATGCGCACCACCGTAGCACAATCGCTCCGGCGCAGCAAGCACAAAGGCACACTGTAACACACTTGTTACAGAGGCTTAACGGCGAGGTATCGTGTGAGCCTCGCCGGCGGGGCGAGGGGTTGTGCTGCGAATCACCGGGCGCGGACGCGCCGGACGCACGGCCGGCGGATGCGGCGGGCGGTGCGGATGCGGGCACACCGTCGGCACATACACAGGGCGCTCCACCACCACGGTATTCCCGCCGGAAGCATCCGCACGCAGGCGGTCATTGAGGCGGCGCAGATTCTCTTCCGCCTCCTTCAGACGGGCAACTTCCTCCCGCAGTTTCTGTATCTGCTCTTTCTGGTGGGAAATGGTGTTATCCTGCTCCGATACACGGGAACGCAGCTGGGTCTTATCCCGATATTCTGCGAGAAAGGCCGCGCGCTCGGCATCAAATCCCGGGCGCAGTGCTGCGGCCTCAGCTCCCCAGCGGTTCACATCCGCCGGCAGATTCAGACGCTGCGCTTCCCTGCGGTTCCACTCGGCCGCCAGATACTCCGCCTCGCGGGCACTGAGGGTATCCACCGCCGCGAAAAGGGAAAACACCTCCGCCCCGGTGATATAGCGTGGGTTGTTGCCACTGGCCTGCAACGCGGCCAGGCGGGCTTCATGCGCCGCCCGTCGCTCGCTTTCGGCGGCTGCGGCAGCCTGCTGCAACTCCGCGCGGCGGGCAGCCACCAGCTCCGGGGTCATGCCCAGGCGTGCCTGCAGCTCAGGGCTCAGGCGGTCATACAGCAGGCGCTGCACACCCGCACTGTGCCGCACCAGCACAGAATCCCAGGCAGAGCGCACCACAGTGGCATCCTTCAGCACCGAGCCGTCACTCAGCACAAAATCCTCCGCAGACAGCGGGCCGACACACAGCAGAATAAGGGAAATAAGACGTTTCATGATTCAGGGGTCGGGGGAAGAAGGTCTGATATCTCGCTGCTGCGGCTGTAGCTTGCGGCATCCCGCCCATCCGCATCGCAGGCTGCCGGATTTGCCCCGGCCTGCAGTAAAAGACGCACCACAGGGGCAGACTCCGCCTGCACGGCATGAATCAGCGGCGGTGTCCCCTCCGCATCCGGCATATCGGGCTTAGCCCCCTTCTGCAGCAGCAGCGTCGTGGTGCTCACGGCTGCATTCTGCGCCGCCGCACACAGCAAAGTGGAGCTGCCCGCTGTGGCATCTGCCGGCAAACCATGCTCCAGCAGAAGCTGCAGCACAGCCGCCCGGCCATTCTCCGCAGCTCGCCGCCCGGCTTCTGCCAGCACCGGAGCCGGCACCGGACCATGCGAGCGCAAAATCTCCTGCACCAGGGCTTCGCTGCCCACAGACGCCGCCACCGTGAAAAGACAATCCCCATCCTCCGCGGCAGACAGAGGATTCCCCCCCTGCGCATACGCCGCTTTCAGCTCCCGGTAATGCGCGGCTTCCGCGTCATCCGACACCGCATCCCCACGTACCACCCACACGCTGCACCCCAGTATCAGAAACACCACCGCCCACACCACACTCATCAGCGCACGGCGATGCGTCATAAGTCGCGCAACCCCCACCGCTGCATCCGCTACGAATGCCGTCACACACAGAGTCAGCAACCAGGTATCCAGCGTGGCAGCGCTTCCCATGCCGCTCACACGGCACGCAAACAGCGCTACCACACCCAAAAGCACCAGGGGATTCACATAGTCTCTCATGTTGTTCTTCCTTATAGCAGACTCCACACGCCCCCGCAAGCAAAATCTTCTTTCCGGGCACTCCGGCAGCCCCGACCGCATTGCCTCAAAAATCCAGTCACCGAACTGACACTTCTCATGAGTTTGGCTGACACGTGAAAAGCTGGATGCCTCATAAATCAGGCACTAACATATACACATGTCACTCAAAATGAGTAAGCAAGCAATAATTGAGTT
>JAZTYL010000016.1:0-33294 GCA_045636905.1 Akkermansia sp. | reverse complement strand
GCCGGGCTCGAGCTCCTGTGGGGTATAGACGGAGATACCGCCAAAGCTCACCTGGCGCACCTTGTAGCGGGGGCCTTCCTCGATGAAGACTTTCATGGAGAGCTTCTGGCGACCCGTCTTCACACCGTTGTCCGTGTATTCAACCTTGGCGATACGCGCACGCAGGTAACCATAGTTGCGGTAGTGGCGCACAATTTCCTGCAAGTCATCTTCCACCTGTTCGCGGTCAATGCGGCCGGACTTGGTAATCCATGTAAGGAGGCCGCGCTCCTTCGTCTTCATCATCTGGCGGAGCTGCTGGGAGTCGAACTGGCTGTTGCCCTCGAAGCGGATGTGGTTCATGCTCACCTCGCGCCCCTCCTGAATATCAAAGATAATATCGTCGAAATCGCTGCGCTGGGTCTTGGCATGGCGCCACGATACGCGCGTGTCGGGATAACCTGCTTCCTGATACATCTTGATGATTTCTGCACGAGCCGCCGACAATTCGCGGTCGTTAATCACCTTGCTGGATTGCAGCTTAATCCCCTCGCGCAGCTGGCGCTCGCTAAAACGCGTATTCCCAGTAAAACCAACACCACCCATCACATTGGCGGGCTGCACCTCAAAGGTCACGCGCACTCCATCGCCAGAGGGATCTACTGCTACGCGGGCGTTGTTGCCCACCAAACCGCGGTTAATCAAGCGCTCCAAGTCATCATTGATACGCATAGTGGAGTACTTGGAACCCTCTGTCGTTTGAATGACGTCAAGCAAACGCTTGTCCGGCACAGTGGCTTTGCCAGACGTATAACGAATACGCACAGACTTGACTTTCTTGCCATCATAGGAACCATCATTGCCAAACAAACCAGTCGACGGCCCCAACTCACGCATCACCTCATCAGAGCTCACCAACTTGGTATCCGCACTCTGTGATACATATTGCGTCGCGATGGGTTTGGGAGCCGGCTCAGCCGGTGCAGGAGCGGCATCATCCAGCGTAGGAGCTGCCGGAGCCGGTGCTGGTGTGGGTGCTGGCGCAGGAGTCTCTGCTGGCGTCTCTGCACTCTGGTCACTTATCATGGCGTCCAAAAAGGGGTCTCCAGTCGTTCCTTGACCCTTGGCGGACAATGTTACAGACATAGCGATGGCTGCCAGTGTGGCCGCCCAGTGCAGATTACGCGAGTTCATACGAACATTTTAGAGAAACTCGCTCCCAAGGTCAAGCTCATAGTGAGGAATTGACACGGATTCCGCGTCTATATAAACGCGCGCACAATGCACGCACAAGCTCCGCTTGAAGCAATTCTTGCAAATTTGGCTTGAATTTGAGCTAGAATCAGGTATGCTAATGCCCGGCGGGGCAGTTTACACCCCGCATGTACCATTATGGCCAGCGAAGAACTTCAGCAAATAGAGCAGAATTACATGTGCGACCCGGATGCAGACGGCGGATTCGTCTTCACCACCGTGGAAGCCGCAATCAACTGGGTACAAAACCACTCCTTGTGGCCCATGCCGATGGGCACCTCGTGCTGTGCTATTGAGTACATGGCCACCGCTTGCTCTCGCTACGACATTTCCCGCTTCGGTGCAGAAGTGAACCGCTACGCACCGCGCCAGGCCGACTTCATGTTCATCTGCGGTACCATCACCTACAAGATGGCCATGCTGGTACGCCGCATTTGGGACCAAATGCCCGAGCCCAAGTGGTGCATTGCCTGTGGCGCCTGCGCCTGTACTGGTGGCATGTTCCGCTCCTACTCTGTGTTGCAGGGTGTAGACAAGATTGTACCCGTGGACGTGTACATTTCTGGTTGTCCTCCCCGCCCGGAAGCCTTATTGCAAGGTCTCATCACCCTGCAAGACAAGATCATGGCCACAGAGCACCCGCTCAAGAACTTCTTCAAGACACACGACCTGCGTGTTGCGCCGAATGCCGACACCATCAAGGCCAAGATGCCCATTGAATAAAAAGCAACCCCGCACTTTTCACGCACACCATGTCCGCCAATCTTAGCACCCTTCAGAACGCCGCCGCAGACAAAATCTGCGCACGTTTCCCCCAGATTACCCGCAAGGAATTCCGCGATGACGTCACCCTGACCATCCCGGCCGACATCTTGGTAGAAGCCATGCGCTACGCCAAAGATAGCTGCGGGTTTGATATGCTTCTCTGCGTATCCTCCGTAGACAACCTGGGGCAAGAACCCCGCTACGAGGTCAACTACACCATCACCCAAGCAGAAACAGGCGCCAACATGCTGGTACGCTGCCCCGTGAGCGAAAGCGACATGGCCGTCCCTTCCTTGGTGTCCGTGTGGCGCTCCGCCAACTGGCTGGAACGCGAGCAATATGACCTGATGGGCATCGAATTCGTGGGCCACCCTGATTTGCGCCGCATCATGATGTGGGATGGCTACCCCTACCACCCGCTCCGCAAGGATTTCCCCGTAGCCGGCAAGCCCACAGAGCTGCCCGGCGTCGCCTTCACCGAGAAGGCTCCCACCGCCGGTGGCCCGTTCACGACCACTCCGGGCGTGAAGACAGCCGGCGAGCGCGAACCTCGTGCCCGCGGCTGAGGCCCTGCACTACCGTGAAAAACGGAGCTACCAGATACCTTCGCAAGGCGGCAGCCGTCCTGACGGCCGCCGCCGCTCTGGCTTCCTGCCAGCAGATGGGACCGAACGTGCTGAACGATGTGGATTTGGCACGCGCCAAAATTGCCCCCAACCTGCTGCAGCTGGGTGCCCGCAACTGGGTTGTGGTAGCAGACCCTGCCTGCCCGCTGCCTGCAGGTACAGGCATTGTCAGTATCAACGTCCCGGCCAGCACTGTAGACGCCTTCCGCGAGGTTCTGGACCTGCTGGAGATAGAAGGTGCCGTAGTACCGCGTATCTGGGTGAGCCACGAGCTCTCTGCTGTGCCGGAAGACCGCGCGCCGGGCGTCACAGAACACCGCCGGGAGCTGGAGAAGCTCCTGCTTGGCCGCTTCCACTACGAGGTAAACAGCCGGGTTATCGACATGCAGATAGCTCAGGCGGCAAAAGATTTCCGCATTCTCTACATACGCACCAATACTCGCCTGCCCTACAGCAGCATCGCCATCGAGCTGGACTCCGGCTACTGGAGCTCCGACGCCGAGGCTGAGGTGCAGAGGCGCCTGCAGCAGCTCATGCCGCAGCAGATGCTTCCCACCACTCCTACCACCACAACCGCCGCTGAAACCACCGGTATCAGCGCCTGAACCCCACTATACGCCCCGATATGTCCACTCTGCCTCCTGACCTCGACCCGAAAGTACGCGCACAAGCCTGGGTAGGAGACGCCATTCTGGCGCTCTACGTACGCGAGTGGATTCTCTCTTTCCGCGGGCAGATAGATGGCAAATTATTTATTGAGTTCACCAGCAACGACTTTCTGCGCCTCACCGGCAATGCCACCGGCGTCGAAGCCCAGATAGGCCGCATCTTCAAATCTGAGGGTCTGGAAGCCGCCTACGCCTGGATTGAACACCACCTGCGCCCCAAGATGGAGCAACGCCTCCACACGCTGCGCCGCAACCGCAACGTGTAATCAGAGCATCATTGGCTCATTCCGCAGGGGGAATGCCCCGTCAGGGGAGGCTCTTCAGCCTTCCCCCATCAGCTTCTCAATATCCTCCACATCCAGCGGCGCATTGGGAATGAGGTCCTCGGTGTGGTCCGCATGAATCAGGACGTCCGTCTCAATACGGATACCGATTTTCTCTGCCGGTATGTAGATGCCGGGCTCGACGGTCCATACCTGACCGGGAGCAAAAACGGGGTCGGCAGGGCCCACATCGTGCACGTCGATACCCAGCGGGTGGGAGGTGCCGTGCATGAAATATTTGCGCACGCAGAGGGGATTCTCCGGGGCGGCATCCACCTCCTCCTGAGTAAGCAGCCCGAGCTTCACAAGCTGGGCGGCCATGAATACGCGCACCAGACGCTCGTATTCGCTCTTTTTCAGCCCGGGGCGCATGATACTGCAGGCGTAGCGGTGCACGGCCAGACAGGCCTCGTACACGGCTTTCTGTCGGGGTGTATACTTACCGTTGGCCGGCACGGTACGGGTCATATCCCCGGCGTAGCCACCGTACTCTGCACCGATGTCGAAAAGGATGAGGTCGCCGTCCTCGCAGCGCTTGTGGTTGGAAATGTAGTGGAGCACGCAGGTATCCGCACCGGAGGCAATGATGGGCAGGAAAGAGAACTTACGGGCACGGCGGCGGATGTAGGCGGAGCTGAGCATTCCCTCCATCTCCCACTCACCCATGCCGGGTTTGATGTTGCGCAGCACTTCCACAAAGCCCTCACCGGTGATACGGCAGGCCTCGCGCAGCTGCACCAGCTCGGCCTCGGTTTTCACGAGACGCATGTCCGCCAGAATCTCGTAGAGGCTTTTCACCACGACATCCGGGTACGCGGCCCGGAGAGCGGCCTGCATGCGGGCGTTACGCGTCTGCACATAGGTATTGCGGCGGGGGTGATTGTCCACCTCCAGCCACACTTGCTTAGCTGCGGGCACCCACTGAGCCAGAAGCGCGTTATACTCGGAGGTCCAGCGCACATCCTCAATGCCGCACAGTTCGGTGGCGGCTTCTTTGGTGAGGCGTGCCCCCTCCCAGATGACGATATGCTCGTTTGTCTCGCGCAGCAGCAGAGTGTCCTCGTGGCGGCCATCCTCCTGCACGCGCATCAGCAGCACGGTCTCCTCCTGGTCCACACCGGTCAGGTAAAAGAGATTCGCATTCTGGTGGTGAGCCAGGGTACCATCCGCATTCGTCGGATACACATCGTTGGCATGAACGATAACCAGACTGCCGGAAGGCAGCTGGGCGGCCAGCTTATCCCGGCGGTCTGCATAGAAATCTGCGGAGATGGGGGTGTAACGAAGCGTGTGCATGGGGATATTATACGCCGGGAGCAGCGGATTTCAAGTCCAAATTACCTGGCGGGGCTGCCATCCTCGCGGCGGTAGTTGATGCCCTGAGCATCAAACCAGGGGTACTGGGCCAGAATGCGCGGCAGAAATTCCTCTGCATTGCGCTGCTCCGCAGGAAGCCAAGCCACCTCTGCCAGGGCGCAGATACGGGGTACTGTCTGGTACTCCAGCTTGGAGCCGTCGGCAATACTCTCGCTCCAGCAGTTGGCCTGCAGGCCGATGAGGAGGCGCCGCTGCTCCTCTGTAATCCCCTGCGGTATGGGATTGTAGGAGTAAACATGGCGCCAGTCCTGCTCGGCCTCCAGCGAGCCGTGCGGCCTGTAGCGCGGGTCTGCCGGGAGCTTACCCTGCGAGAAGTTGAAGTAGAAATGCGAATCCGGGCTCTGGATGACCTGGTGCCCGGAGCGGAGCGCGCGCCGCAGGGAACAGGGACGCACCCAGGAACGCCAGTACATCACCACGGCATCTGACGGCACCGCGCCATCGTCTATAATCTCATCCCACCCCACCAGGCGGCGGCCATGCCCGGCAAGCACTTCCGCCATGCGGTGGGTGAACCAGTGCTGCACCTGGCCGGCATGGCGCATACCGTGGCGCTGCATGAATTCCCGGGCGTACGCACTGCGCTGCCACTGGTCGCGCGGAGCTTCATCTCCGCCTATATGCACAAACTCCGCGCGGGGAAAGAGCGCGCAGACTTCCGCAAAAACGTCTTTCAGGAAGCTCATCGTCTCCGGCTTGGGCGCGTATGTGTACGGAAGCACACCCCAGGTCGTGGCCACTCGGGGAGCGTAGCCGGGCACATCGCTGTTGCCCAGCTCAGGATAAGCCGCAATGGCGGCAGAGGAATGGCCGGGAACCTCGATTTCGGGAATCACGGTAATACCGAGGCTGTGCGCATACGCCACAACATCACGAATCTCGTCCTGTGTGAAGTAGAAAGGCTGAGTGGGTGTACCATCCCCCACCTCGTGGTTGGCCAGCGTGGGTGTCTCGGCGCGGTGCGAGCCCACCTCGGTAAGGCGCGGGTACTTCTTTATCTGGATGCGCCACCCCTGGTCGTCCGCCAGGTGCCAGTGCAGGCGGTTGAGCTTGTAGCGAGCCATGATACGCAGCATCTTGCGCGTTTCTTCCACCGTCTGCGGGTGGCGGCAGGGGTCGAGCATCAAGCCGCGGTAGGGCAGCAGCGGCGCATCATCCACCTGCATGGCAGGCAGGGCCGGGTTGCCCTCGGTATCTGCCACCACGCTCTGAGCCAGAGTCTGAGCAGCATAGTGCAAGGCCTGCGGGCTTGCCACACGCAGCTCGATACCCTGCGGGGCCACGGTGATGGCGTACCACTCCTTATTGGCATTCTGTACCTGCTGCACCGTCAGCTCGCCCACATTCTCCTCCGGCAGCACCTCCAGACCGGCAGCCATGAGCGCGCGAATGGCGGCACGCCCCAGCTCGCTGCGGCTCACGCTGTAGTGCACGCGGATACCCTGCTGCATGGAGAATCCGGCCTGCCCGGTTTCCACCTGCATACGCAGGGGGCGGGGAATCACACCGGGAACCGTCTGTACAGGAGCAGAGGGCGCGGCAGACAGCACCGGAAACAGCGCTGCAACAGCTATAGCGACAGAAAATAACACCTTCATTGCAGCTTACACTACACGACATAAGCAGATAAGTCAAACTTAGAATTGACGAATGACGCGCGAAAGGGTACAATCTCCCCCGACATGAACGCAACAGCAGACTACAAAGTGGCAGACATCTCCCTGCAGGACTGGGGACGCAAGGAAATACAGGTGTCCGAGTACGAAATGCCCGGCCTCATGGCCTGCCGCGAGAAATACGGCCCTCAGCAGCCTCTCGCCGGCGTACGCATCACCGGCTCGCTGCACATGACCATCCAGACCGCCATCCTCATCGAGACTCTTGTCGCCCTGGGCGCAGAGGTTCGCTGGGCTTCCTGCAACATCTTCTCCACGCAGGATCACGCCGCTGCCGCCATCGCCGCTGCCGGCGTCCCCGTCTTTGCCTGGAAGGGTGAGACCCTCGCCGAGTACTGGGACTGCACCTGGAAGGCTCTTTGCCACAAGGGTGGCTGCGGCCCCCAGCTGATTGTGGACGACGGTGGCGATGCCACCCTGCTGCTGCACAAGGGCTACGAAATGGAAAACGGCGACAACTGGGTCAACACCCCCTCCGAGAGCGAGGAGGAAGGCGTCATCAAAGACCTCCTGCGCCGTATTGCCGCCGAGCAGCCCGGTATCTTCCACCGCTGGATGCCCGAGATTATGGGCGTGTCCGAGGAGACAACCACCGGCGTACACCGCCTCTACCAGATGGAGCGCGACGGCCGCCTGCTCTTCCCCGCCATCAACGTGAACGACTCCGTAACCAAGAGCAAGTTCGACAACCTTTACGGCTGCCGCGAGAGCCTTACGGACGGCATCAAGCGCGCTACAGACGTGATGATTGCCGGCAAGGTAGCCGTCATCTGCGGCTATGGCGATGTAGGCAAGGGCTGCGCCCAGGCTCTGCGTGGCCTGGGGGCTCAGGTTATCGTGACGGAAATTGACCCCATCTGCGCCCTGCAGGCCGCCATGGAGGGCTACCGCGTGCTCACCGTGGAGGACACCCTCGGCACGGCAGACATCTACGTAACCACCACCGGCAACTGCGACATCATCACCCTGGAGCACATGGAGCAGATGAAAGACCAGGCCATCGTCTGCAACATCGGCCACTTCGACAACGAGATTCAGGTGGCTCGCCTCCAGGCTCGCGAAGGCATCGTGCGCACCAACATCAAACCCCAGGTGGACAAGTACACCTTCCCGGACGGCCACAGCCTCTACCTGCTGGCAGAAGGCCGCCTCGTGAACCTGGGCTGCGCCACCGGCCACGCCTCCTTCGTGATGAGCAACAGCTTCACCAACCAGGTGCTCGCCCAGATTGCTCTCTGGCAGGATCGCGGCACCCGCGCCAACACCGTGCAGGTGCTTCCCAAGGTGCTGGATGAAGAGGTTGCCCGCCTTCACCTTGCCAAGCTCGGCGTCCACCTCACCACCCTCTCTCAGAAGCAGGCGGACTACATCGGCGTGAAGGTGGAAGGCCCCTACAAGGCTGAAACCTACCGCTACTAAACAACACAAGCTATCGGGAATTGATACAACAAGCATATTCCCATGGTTATCATTTCCATACATGAACAAAAGCTCCGCTATGCGGAGCTTTGCTTCCCCTGCTCCACCGGCAAAGCCGGTGTGGGCAGCGAGGAAGGCAGCGGCCGCACCCCCCTGGGCCAATTCGAAATTTGCAGCAAACACGGCGAAAACGCGCCGCTCATGACTGTGTTCCGCGGCCGCCTCCCTGTAGGCACCTACCCCGCCGCTGCACAGGGGCAGGACGCCATCCTGACCCGCATCCTGGCGCTCCACGGGCTGGAGCATCACAATGCCAACACACGCGCCCGCTACATCTACATACACGGCACACCGGATACCCACCTGCTCGGCACCCCTGCTTCCCACGGCTGCATCCGCCTCTCCCCGCAGGATATGCGCACCCTGTTCGAGCATGTGCATATCGGCACCCCCGTTTGTATTCAGCCCTGAGCCCCCTCACTCCCCCACTACCACCGACAATTTCTGCACACACTAGCAATTTTTGCAGTCTTTGTGCAGTTTTTCTAACTTTTCCCTGCAAAATTTGCTAATCGCAGTTCAAAAAAGAGAAAACGGGGACGAGAAAAGACGGGCATAATGCTTGACATCCGAGGGAAAAAGCACATAATAAAACCAACTTTATGAGCGATACGGAAAGTGAGTTTTTTCAGCGTTGGCTGACGCTGTGGAAGAATATAGACAACGCGTTCAACGCCGTCCTGCGCCGCGTGCATCTCTCGTACAATGAATATCTGCTGCTGGAGAGCCTGAAAGCGGCCCCGCAGGGCATGGAGCCCTCCGCCCTGGCAGATGCTCGCGAGCTGAGTCGCCAGCATGTGAACCTTCTGCTGCGCCAGCTGGAGGCTGCAGGCCTCATCACCCGCACCGGTGCCACAGTGGACAAGCGCCGCCGTATCATTGCCATATCCCCTGCCGGGGAGGAGATGCTCGCCGGCATCAAAACGGCATGGATGGAGCTGGATGCCGCCGGCTGGGCTTCCTTTGCCCCCTACGAGCGCGGGCGCATCATTTCCCTGCTGGAGCACTACTACGCCACTCTGGCAGAGCATTAAGAGCCCCCCGATTTTCACCACGCGAAAGCCGCCGTTCCCGGAAGGGAAACGGCGGCTTTCGGTTTTACCAATTTCAGGATTGGCGGTTCAGAATCAGTTCATTGCGTGGTACTCCTGGAGCGTGCACACACCTGCCACCTTGTTCTTGTTGTGCAGGATAGCTGCAGCACATGCACGGGCAGAGGAGAGGTCCGTGGCGTAGGAAACCTTGGCGTTCACAGTTGCGGCACGGATAGCCACCTCGTCCTCACGGGCATCATGAGAGCCGGGAGTATTGATAACGAAGGCGATATCACCATTCTTAATGCGGTCCACAATGTTGGGGCGGCGGCCTTCCAGCACCTTGTATGCGCGCTCGCATTCAATGCCATGCTGAAGCAGGTGAATCATGGTGCCCTTTGTGGCGCAGATATCGAAACCGGCGTCAGCGATATTGCGGGCAATATCCACCACAGTGTCCTTGTCGCGGTCGTGTACGGAGATGAACACAAGCCCCTTCTCAGGCAACGGGTTGAAGGCGGAAATCTGGCTCTTCATGTAAGCAAGCTCGGGGTCGGTGTCGATGCCCATCACCTCACCGGTGGAGTGCATTTCCGGCCCAAGCACCACGTCAATGCCCGGGAAGCGGTTCCAGGGGAACACGGCCTCCTTCACGGTGTAGTAGGGAGGCACAACCTCCTTGGTGAAGCCGAGCTCTGTAAGCTTCATACCGCTCATGACCTTGGCGGCCAGCTTGGCCAGCGGCACACCGATGGACTTGGAAACGAAGGGCACGGTACGGGAGGCACGGGGGTTCACCTCGATGACGTAAAGCTGCTCATCCTTAATAGCAAACTGGCAGTTCATGAGGCCCTTCACGTTGAGCTTGGCGGCCAGTTCCTTGGCAGCGCGCATCATCTCTGCGTGCATCTTCTCGCTCACCTTGTTAGGCGGAATCATACAGGCAGAGTCACCGGAGTGGATACCGGCGGGCTCCACGTGCTGCATGATGGCACCCACCACGCTCATCTCGCCGTCGGCGATGACGTCCACGTCAATCTCCAGCGCGTTCTGCAGGAAGCGGTCCACCAGCACGGGGCGCTCGGGGGAAGCATCTACAGCCTCACGCATGTAGGTGCGCAACTCGGCCTCATCGTATACAATCATCATGGCGCGGCCACCCAGCACGAAGGAGGGACGTACCAGCACCGGGAAACCGATGCGCTGGGCCACAGCCACAGCCTCCTCCTCGTTGGTGGCGGTACCGGCTTCTGCCTGGCGCAGGCCGATTTCGTCCAGAAGAGCGGAGAAATACTTGCGGTCCTCAGCCAGCTCGATGCTGCGGGGGCTGGTGCCGATGATGGGCACACCGCGCTCTGCAAGAGCGGCAGCGAGGTTCAGCGGGGTCTGGCCGCCGAACTGCACGATGACGCCTTCCGGCTTCTCCACGTCGCAGATGTTGAGCACATCCTCGAGCGTAAGAGGCTCAAAGTAAAGCTTATCGGATGTATCATAGTCTGTGGACACCGTCTCGGGGTTGGAGTTCACCATGATGGTCTCGTAGCCAAGCTCCTTCAGCGCGAAGGAAGCGTGCACACAGCAGTAGTCGAACTCGATACCCTGGCCGATGCGGTTCGGGCCACCGCCGAGAATCATAATCTTCTTGCGGTCGGAGATGCGAGCCTCCTGCTCCTCCCCGTAGGTGGAGTAATAGTAGGGGTTCACAGCCTCGAACTCGGAAGCGCAGGTATCCACCAGTCGATAGGTGGGCAGGATACCCTTGGCCTTGCGTTCGGTGCGCACCTCGTCCTCGCTGCAACCGCGAGCATAGGCAATCTGGCGGTCGGAGAAGCCGAGCTTCTTGGCCTCCAGCAGGTCGAGGCTCTTCAGCTGCATACCGGCCTCAGCCAGCTGCTGCAGCTGGTCCACGAACCAGGGGTCAATCTGGGTGAGATCCACCACTTCCTCAGCCGTGAAGCCGTTCACAAATGCGGTCTGAATCCAGAAAATACGGTCGGCATTCGGTACGCTGAGCTTGGCAGAAATCTCCTGACGAGTGGGATTCACGGGGTCCTTGGCATCAAAGCCGAAGCCCCAGCGGCCTGTCTCCAGGGAGCGGAGAGCCTTCTGCAGGGATTCCTTGAAGGTAGCACCGATGCTCATCACCTCGCCCACACTCTTCATGGCGGTGGTCAGGCGCTCATCTGCCTTCTTGAACTTCTCGAAGGTGAAGCGCGGCACCTTGCACACCACGTAGTCGATGGTGGGCTCAAAAGAGGCCGGGGAGGTCTGGGTGAGGTCATTCTTCAGCTCATCGAGCGTGTAGCCCACGGCGAGCTTGGCAGAAACCTTGGCGATGGGGAAGCCGGTAGCCTTGGATGCCAGAGCGGAGGAACGGCTCACGCGCGGGTTCATCTCGATGACCACCTGGCGGCCAGTGCGGGGGCAAACGGCAAACTGAATGTTACTGCCGCCGCTCTTCACGCCGATTTCGCGGATAATGGCGAAGGACGCCTCCTTCAGGATGGCGTACTCGCGGGCGGTAAGGGTCATGGCCGGTGCCACGGTGATGGAGTCACCCGTGTGCACACCCATGGGGTCAAGGTTTTCAATGGAGCAGATGGTGATGCAGTTGTCGGCGCAGTCGCGCATGACCTCCATCTCAATCTCCTTCCAGCCCAGCAGAGACTCTTCGATAAGAACCTCGTGCACAGGGGAAAGATCCAGACCACGCTGCACGATTTCCTCGTACTCGGCCTTGTTGTAAGCGATACCGCCACCTGTACCACCCAGCGTGAAGGCCGGACGGATGATCATGGGGTAACCACCAATCACATTCTTCGCAATGTCCCATGCCTCGGACATATTATGCGCCACACCGGAAGCCGGAACATCCAAGCCGATCTTCAGCATGGCATCCTTGAAGCGCTGGCGGTCCTCGCCCTTGTCGATAGCGTCGGCATCAGCACCGATGACTCGCACGCCATACTTCTCCAGCACGCCTGTGCGGTGCAACTCCATGGCTGCGTTAAGTGCTGTCTGGCCACCCAGGGTCGGCAGCAGAGCGTCCGGACGCTCACGGGCGATGATTTTTTCAATGTACTCAGGGGCGAGCGGCTCAATATAAGTGCGGGGTGCCGTCTCCGGGTCCGTCATGATAGTGGCGGGGTTGGAATTGACAAGCACTACCTCGTACCCCTCCTCTCTCAAAGTCTTGCAGGCCTGGGTGCCGGAGTAGTCAAACTCACACCCCTGCCCGATGATGATGGGGCCCGAACCGATGACCAATATCTTCTTGATAGACGTATCTTTAGGCATGGTACAGTGTAAACTTGCAGATATATGCCACACTTCCCCCCGAATTGCAAGCCTTTTTTTGAATTTTCTTACAGCTTTTTATCTATTTTTTATAACAAGAGCCCCTTACTTTCTGAAAGTAAGCGGTATGCAAGCTTTTATCTCTTGCGGAGCTTCAGCCACACACGTCCCCGCTCAGGCCAGATGACAGCCTCGATATCGCGCGCGTGCGTTGTAAAGTTGTAACTCACCAGTTCTGCTCCGGAAGGCACAAGCCACCAATCCGGTGCATTCTCACCGCGGAACCAGCCCGGCAGAGCCCCCTGCTCTGTGCCGCTTTTCAAATCCTCGGCACCGTGGCTCATCAGCCACAGCTCGACTTCTTCCCACAGCTCGGGCCGAACATCGAATCTGCAGAACTGCTCGTATGTCTGCATCCTCCAGAACCACGCGCGGTACACATTCTGCGCTTCCTGCGGGAGCACCCGTTGCACATCAAGAGGCAGCTCATGCAGTGCGCTGGGCTTTTCGTCCACATGTGTTTCGTCTCCCCACAGCGAACCAACCAGCCAAAACGCTACCGCCGACACAGCCAGAAACACTACTGCGCACACTGCCACAACGCCTCTGATGGAGCTTCTTTTTCGCATACTGAATATAGAGGCAGCAAGGCAGAAAATTGTTCAAAAAAAACAGCGTTGGTAAAGCCTATTTTATCTCTTTTTCCTATTTTTAGCTCTTTTTGAAGCAATTTTCGCCCATTTTTCTTAAATTTTCTTCACACCTTCCTTCTAAGCGACACCTTTCCTCGTGCCTCATTTTCGGCGTTTATAGCAAGACTCTTCACCATAACAGTCCCTTTACCTTCTCCAAAATGAGAAATTTCGACCTTCAAACAAACATCTTCCTACTTTTATACCCATTTTTCAAGAAAATGACACCTCGCGAGATTTCGTTAACCATGATTAGATGTCAGGAGAAGTTAAATTTTCGCCGTAATATTCCTACTAAATATAAGGGTGCATTTTATCACCATTCATCAGCTTTTTTTCATCAAAGTAAACGCCCCCACAAAAAAATGCCACTTTACATACCTCCGCAAAATCTATTCATATTATTCCTACTCCACATGAGCACTTTAATCGCTCTTTTCATTTTTTTAATTTTGAAAACTCTTCTTCCTTCTTCAAAAACATACGAGCGAACAATCCGATTCATTCTTCATTTTTCAAATCATTCGCAATATACTATAATTACCGCTTTTATTTGTCGTTTGTTTTTCATCTAACATAACAAAATTATATATATGACATTTACCCTTCCCTCCATGCGTTCATACCCTTATCATATCACAATGAAAGGCGACCACCCAGGAGTCCTGAGAGGGACTCTGCAGCCGGAGGCGTTGTCGGCGCATCAGGCTCCGGCCACGGCGCAGCCTCGTGAAGCCCTGCCGCTCAAAGGCATCAGGCCTCTTTTCTGCTTGACATGCAGCGAAAACTTGTGCAGAATGGCAGGGAACGATGGACAAGCCTTATTATTACCTGGGTACAGACCGCACCGCACCGAAGGGGCCGCATACGCTGAAGGAACTCAGCGCTATGATGTTGCGCGGAGAAGTGACACCTGCCACAGAGGTTGCCGCCGAGGGAGATACTCGCTGGCAGGCTCTGGGCACGCTGCTGATGTCGCAGCCGGGGGCGTCACCTCAGTTGCCCCCTATTCCGGAGCAGAAGGATGCGCTCCCCCCGGTGCCCGGCTTTGCCCCCACGATGCCTCAAGTTCCGGCGCCCGTAATACAGCCTGTACCGGTACCCGGCAGCATGTGGCAGGATGTAGGCTTTGCTCTGCTGCACCCGTTCCGGTGGGGTGGGCGCGCCCTGCGCCGCGAGTTCTGGGGCACATGGCTTGTCTATATGCTGCTGTGCGTTCCGTTGACATTGGTCGGAGTTGTGGTGTTCTGCGTTGGCACAGCTCAGGCACTCGACACGTCTCAGACACTGGAATCCTGGCTGGAACACCCCGCCATGCGCACGCCGTGGATTGTGCTGGGACTGACACTGGCAATCATGCTGTATTTCTGGCTGGTGATGCTTGCTGTCACCATACGCCGCCTGCACGACATAGGTTGCACCGCTTGGTTGGTGATTGTGTCTGCGGTTACCGGCCTGGCCTGGCAGGTGCTGTATTTCAAAAACGCGTGGGCAAAGTTCACCACGATAAACTGGAACCTGATTCTGGCCATAGAAGACGATGCCTCGCGCAACGCGCGCCTGGAAGAGATGATTCAGAGCCTTGAAACAGCCACATACAGCGGCTGGGGAACGGTGCTTTACCTGCTGAATCTTGTGCTGGGTATCATCATCTTTATCTGCGTTGTGACGGACAGCTCAAAGGGCACAAATAAATATGGTCCCTCCATCAAATACCCGGAGAAATAAGAGCGCATGAACGATTATTTTTATCTGAACGAGGAGAAGCAGCCGCAAGGCCCGCATACGCTGGATGAACTTCGGGCTCTCATGGCCACCGGCAAGCTCACGGAGCATACACTCGCAGCCCCTCGCGGAGGCAGTGGCTGGGTATCGCTGGCGTCCCTGCTGGAGAACCCGCAGCCTCTCGTACCGAAAAACTGCTCCAACACCTGCCCGCGTTGCGCCTCGGAACTTCTCTGCGCCGCCGGAAACCTGCCGGAGCTCTGCCCGACCTGCAGCTACCGCCTGCGTGCCGCCAATCCGCACGATCTCTGGCAGAACTTTCTCCTGGCTCTGCGCAAAACATTTGTGCTGAAAGGGCGTGCCACACGTATGGAGTTCTGGAGCTTTATCCTGTTCGCAGCCATCCTGAGTTTTGTGATACAGTCTGTCATCGAAACCGTCGGCGTGGCCTGTATCACCGCATTTCCCCCTCACGGATTAGAAACCCCGGAGCACTTCCACAGCACAACCATAGCCGCGCTGCTCGCACTCACCCTCGTCATCTTCCTTTTCAACATCGCCATTACCATTCCGCAGGTTACTGTCACCATACGCCGCCTGCACGACGTGGGACGCAGCGGCAAATGGCTACTGGCGCACCTCCTGCTGCTTTTCGTTGCCATGGGGAGCCTCGTTGGCTATGCAGGTACCCAAATTTACATAGAAGAGCAGATTCGCCGGGCAGAAGAAAGTACCATGCCGGGTGAAGAAGTCCGCGAACCTGAATGGAATAAACAAGGCTTGCAGGAAGCGCTCCCCGTCATGCTGTGGGGCGGTTCGCTGTCCCTGGGGCTCGCCGGATTGACTGCCCTCTATATTCTGATTCTCTGTATCAAGGACAGCGACCGCGGCCCGAACCGCTACGGTCCCTCTGCCAAATATCCCACCGCTTAAACCACCATGTCTGCCGAACAAGCCCCCGTCACCACCGATTTGCTCTGCCCGCGCTGCAGCGCTGCACTCGAGGTCAAGATGAACCGCCTGCCGGAATCCTGCCCGGATTGCGGGCTGCTGCTGCGAGCCAAACGCCAGAAAGCCTTCAACCACAACTGTGCTTTGGTGTGGAAAAAAGCCTTCACCTGGAAAGGACGTGCCCCCCGCCGCGAGTTCTGGGGATTTGCCGTCATCATGGGCGGCATCGGCATGATCCTGGCGCTGCTGCTGGATTTGGTGTGCACCGGGTTGGTAAGCAAGCTTATCAGTGAATACGTATACCCCATTCCGCCCTTGCCCGGCATGTTGCAGGCAATACTGGCTGCCATGGTCGGTGCCGCGCTGCTGCTGTGGCTTGTGCTGGTGCCGGTGCCTCTGTTCAGCGTGACCGTGCGCCGCCTGCACGATGTAGGCCGCAGCCTGCTGCTGCCGGTGCTTACTCTGCTGCTGGCTGTTCCCAGTGTGGTACTGCCGGCGATTCTGTGCATCTTCATCCTCATCGGTGGACCGGAGGAATCCTCATCCCTCAGCAACGCCGCCATACTGAGCTACTTCTCGCCGTTGATTCTCGCAGGCGTGTTTTCCCTTATCGTGCTTATGCTCTGCCTGATGGACAGCGAGCGAGGCACCAACAAATACGGCCCCTCCGTCAAATATCCTCTGGAGTAAACCACCATGTCCCCTCGCTTCCTCCTCAGCAACTTCTGCAAGGTGCTCCGCCATACCTTCTCGTTGAAAGGGCGTGCATCCCGGCGTGAGCTGTGGGGATTCGTTGCTCTGCCCTGGATGTGTTATTTCCTGTGGCTGCTTACCTTCATGGTACTGGGCTACTTTGTGGTGGTTACGGCCAATAATCCGCCCCAGTGGTATCTGCAGATTACAGCGCTGGTGAACGTCCTCTACATGCTGGTGCTGGCTGTGCTGGCGCTGCCGTTTTTCTCGCTGTGCGTCAGGCGCCTGCACGATGTCGGCATGAGCGGCAAATGGATGCTGGGCTGGATAATTCTGAATGCAGCGCCGATGCTCTTCACCCTGAGCGCACTGGCAAATGGCGAGCCATTCTGGGCACTTGTTTCATTTGCCATCCTGCCGACCATATTGGGCAAACTCCTCTGTGGCTTGTTCGGGCAGCCGGAAGCAGAAGCGGTGGTAGCATTGGCCCTCACCCTCTGCTGGGGGATAGCGGATTTTCTGCTCAGCTTCTTCCTGCTGATATACTTTATCGGTAAGGGTGACACAGAAACAAACGAATACGGCCCCGCAACGCACCCCTAAACCACAACACATACAATTTTTCAGACGAACAAAAATTATGAGCGACAACACCAACACCACCGGCCTGATTCCCGGCGTCCATACCTACGCCGGCGATTGCCCCGTATGCGGCCAGGCTATCATGGCCGAGCAACGCCGCCTGCCCCACCTCTGCCCCACATGCAGCCACCCCCTGCGCTCCCCCAATCCCGGGAGCCCCTGGCATAACGTGCTGCACTGCCTCAGACTCTATGTTGACCCGCGCGGTCGCGCCACACGCCGCGAGTTCTGGGCTTTCACGCTCAGCTCATTAACTCTTCTGGCAGTGGAGAGCATTGCCATTCTGCTTTGCTACAGAAACGGAGTTTTAGCGTCTGTTCCCGTATGGGTGTGGTGGATTGTACCGGCCCTGCTGGTATGCCCCTTTGCTGCGGTGACCATCCGCCGCCTGCATGACCTGGGACGCAGTGCCGGCATGCTGGTCATCTGCCTGCTGCTGGCACTTCTGGGCAGCGTCGGTGTAGCGCTGCACGGCCTCGACGTCATGCCGGAAGTCTTCACCGATTCGCTGGCAGACTGGGCCTGGGCCATGCTGCGAGCAGATATCATCCTCTTCTGCGTGTTGCTGTATACCGCCACGCAACACCGCACTTACGGGCCGAATCAGTACGGTCCGGCACCCAAGTAAAGTGCGTTCAGGACAGGCCGCTCAGGTCTGTACCATCCGGCAGTTCCGCCAGTTTAATGCGTCCCGAAGCTCCGTGTGCGATGCGCACGGAGCTTTTCGGCAACCCGAGCCGGGACGCCAGGAAAGCCTCTATTTCCTTGTTTGCCTTGCCATCTATGGGGGGAGCTGCGATTTTGAGCTTCAGGACCCGCCCCACCTGGGGATAATCCTCCTCCCAGCCTAATACTTCATTTTTACGGGCGCCGGGCGTTACTTTAAGGGCAAGCTTCATACGTTATCAGAGTTGTGGGTGAGGAGAGCAGCCGCCACGGGGAGGCGAGTCAGGCTCTTGCCGCAGGCTTCAGCCTCTGCGGCAGTGGGAAGATCATTGGAGGTGTGGAAACCTTCCGTCAGCAGGAAAGGCAGCAGCAACACATGGCTCGCCGACATCCTGCGAAGCTCATCCCCCGCTTCGGGTTGCTGCGAGAAATACCCCAGTCTTACCTCAGTGCCGGGCAGCAGCTCACGCAGGCGGCGGCAGAAAAGCGCCGGCTCCGGTGGGGCTTCCGCCAGTTTGGAGCCATGCGCTACCACCAGCACCCCACTCTCGGCTGTAAGCTGCGGGCGGAGATATGCCGCGGCAGCGCGCGCCAGCCAGGGGCTTGCTCCCAGCACAGGCTGGTAGTAAAGATTCGGGGCAGACACTCCGCGGGTGGCGTAAGCAGCGGCCAAAGCTCCCTCCAGCTTGGCACCGCTGGAGTTCCCGCTGAGCATGAACATAGGATATACCAGCACCGGAGCCTTGGCCGGCGGCAACTCGCAGGTATCCAGGTTGCCCAGGTGGCAGCGGTACACACGGGCAGAGGGCATGCGAATACCGGGCGGGTTGAGAGCAAGCCCCTTCTCATTGTAGCTGACCACCAGGTAGTATCTCCTCCAGCGCCGGTGCCGCAGGTAAAAGATGACGCCGGTACCTACGACGGAGAGCTGTGCCACAGCGAAGTGGAAATAGATGAGGCGCCGCATGTGCTCGGCAGTTTCCGCAGGCAGACCGGGCTCGGCCAGGGCACTTCCGCAATACACAGAGCCGACAATCGCGGTGCAGAAGAGCACGGCACAGAGGCTCAGGAGTATGGTAATAAGGTGGCGTCTCATCTTTGAAAACGGGGGCTGTTCCTGTTGTAAAGCGGGCGCGGCTTGTTGCCGCGCCCGTGGGGGATATATGTGTGATTTATCTCATGCAGTGCGCGGCATCAGACGGTTGTCTCCTCTGCCTTCTGCAGCTCGTCTCGCAGGCTGTGCTTCTTGTCGAAGGAGAGCACCACCGGAGCCGCGATGAAGATGGAGGAGTAGGTACCCACGAAGATACCCAGCATCATGGCTACGGAGAAATCCTTCATAGCCGGGCCACCCAGCGCGATAAGCGAGATAAGCACCGCAATGGTGGAACCGGAGGTCAGCAGCGTACGCGACAGGGTCGTGTTGATGGCCTCGTTCATGATGTCCACCAGGCTCTCGCTCGGCTCAGCCAGGCGCAGACGCTCGCGGATGCGGTCGAAGATAACGATGGTATCGTTGATGGAGTAACCGGCTACCGTGAGGAATGCACCGATGTGGATGATACTCAGCTCGGTTCCCATGAGCACCACCAGCACGATAATGGCAGCGACGTCGTGGAAGGTGGAGATAAGCGCCCCCATGGCGAAGCTCCATTCGAAGCGAATGGCCAGGTAGAGCGTGATGCCAAGCATACCGGCCAGCAGAGCCCAGCAGGCCGTGCGGAAGAAGGTGCTGCCCAGCGAGGAGCTCACGTCCTCCACAGAAGCCTCGGGCAGAGCAGCCATGCCGGGAATCTCCTTGCGCAGAGTCTTGTCAATCTGCTGAGCCTCCTCCTTGGTGGCCACACGAATCTTAATGTTGCGGTCGGTCGCATTGCCGAACTGCTGCACGGTGGGCTGCTTGGAGAGCTGCATCTTGTAGACAGCTTCCTCGGCCTTCTTGTAGTCCACCTCAGCATCACCGGGAATCACGTAAGTAATAGTGGCACCACCGGTGAAGTCGATACCCAGAGCCTTGTCGCCACGCACGAAGATACCGTACGCAGCCGCAGCCAGGATAACAATGGCAGATACCCAGCCGCAGACCTTGCGATGCTTCATGAAGTCGAACACCTTGCCCTCCAGCGGAGCTTTGGCGAACTTGCTGTCGTCCTTCAGCAGGCCCAGACGCTCCATCCAGAAGTACAGCACGCGGGTCACTACCACAGCGCCGATAAGGGAGGTGATGATACCCACGCTCGTGGTCACGGCGAAGCCCTTAATGGAGCCGCTGGCGAGCCAGAAGAGAATCACCGCCGTAATAAGGGAGGTAATGTTGGAGTCCCAAATAGCGGAGAATGCCTTCTCGTATGCCAAACGCAGGCAGACGATGAAGGGCTTGCCCAGTGCCTTCTCCTCGCGCATACGCTCGTTGATCAGCACGTTGGCGTCCACGGCCATACCCATGGTCAGCACGATACCGGCAATACCCGGCAGCGTCAGCACAAAGCCGAAAAGGCTCATCAGGCCCAGAAGAGCCAGTGCATTGAAGCTAAGACCCACCATGGCCACGATACCGGAAGTGCGGTAGTACCAGAAGCAGAATACAAAGATACCCACCATGCCGATAAGGCCGGAGAAGATACCCTGCTCCAGGGCGCTCTGACCCAGCTGGGCGGACACATCCTTGCGGCCCTCCACCTTCAGGTCGCTGGAGAGGGGGTTGGCCAGAGCCTTGGAGATATCCTCGGGCTCGCCCTTACCGTTGAGGCCGGAGATATTGAAATCCTTGCTCAGCACAGCCTGCACCACGGGGGCACACTTAATCTGGTTGTTGAGCACCACGGCCAGCATGTCGCGCCCCAGGGTCATGCTGCCCGTCAGCTTACCCATGCGTCCGGCACCCTCGCGGTTGAGGGTCACGTTCACATAGCCCTTGCGGGTGTAGTCCGGATTGGCGGCGGATACGTTCTCGCCGGTGATGTAAACACCCTGCTGCATGGCGGCGTAGGGCTTCTGCACCACATAGTAGCTGATAACCTGGTTGCCCTGCTTGTTCAGAATCGGCTCGCCGGTCTTGTCGTCCACACGCGGCTGCGGCAGAATCATGTAGTCATTCAGACCCAGGCGGGCAGGAATGCGCGGCAGCATCGGGGCACGCAGGCTTGTGTTACCGGCAGCCAGCTCCTTCTTGTAGGCGATAAGCTTCTCCTCATACTTCACCAGACCTTCCTGAATCTCAGGGTCGGCCAGCACGGTGTGGTAGTTCGGATACACAGCCAGCAGCTCCAGCTTAGCCATCTTGGTGAGCATCTTCACCATGGAGTCAATCTTCTCCTTGTTCTTGGCTGCATCCTTGCTGTCCTGCTGGGGAATCTGGATGAGAATCTTGTTGTTGGAGTGCAGAATCTGTACTTCGCTGGTACCGGTGGAGTTAAGACGCTCGCCGAGGATGGAGCAGGCCTGCTCCATATCCTGCTCTGTGGGCGGCACGGTATTGCCGTTGTCGTCCATCTTGGGCTGTACTTCCAGCGTGAGCTCCACGCCGCCCTTGATGTCGATACCGTACTGCATCCCGTTCACAAACAGGGAGAGCAGGGAGAATCCCGCCAGACCCACGATGAAGAAGGTGCCGGCATTGCGCTTCGTCTTGTCATGTTCCGCTGCCAGATACCAGAAGAAGAGTACCAGCAGCAGAATGCCCGTTGCAAAGTAGAACAACGGAGACCCGGTTATATATGTAAGAAACTGGGGCATGTCTTTGTGTGCTTAGAGTTTAACCGACATATTCTGCCACGTTCTCCCTGAACGTCAAGCCTGCAATGTGGCAGTTTTCCCAAAAGTTTGCCGTGCTGTGCTTTTTTATTGACACCGGATATTGCACATGCTAAAAGTAGGACATAGGTTCGAAGCGTTGTATTCACGCTGTTTCCGAGCCATAGCTGTTAACATAACATCATATCAGACGATGAAAACAATCACTAAATTAGCCGCATTGCTGGCCCTGGTGAGCCCCGCGCTGGCTCTGCCCGAGGTAGAGACCATGCCCGAAGCCGTTGCCGCGGCTAAGGAAAAGAACTGCAACATCTTCGTGGACTTCACAGGCACGGATTGGTGCACTGCCTGTATCCACCTCCGCAACAAAATCGTAAACTCCGCAGAGTTCGAAGCCGCCTTCGGCGACAAGTTCGTGCTCGTACCGGTGGACTTCCCCCGCACCCCGGAGCTGGTAGCCAAAATCTCCGACGAGGAGAAAAAGGAGCGCGAGGCTCTTCTTTACTCCTACAAGATTGAGGGTCTCCCCGGCGTGGTGCTCATGGACTCAGAGGGTCGCCCCTTCGAGGTGATTCACGGCACACGCCGCACCCCGGCAGATTACATGCCGCTGGTGCAGGCCGGTCTGGATAAACTCGCTGCCCGCGATGCTGCCCTGGCTGCCGCTGCAGGCAAGAGCGGTCTGGAGCGCGCCAAGGCTCTGGATGCCGCGCTGAAGTGCGTCCCGGATGTCTGCCGCGACAAGTACGCCGCCGTCATTGCAGAGATTAACTCCCTCGACCCGCAGAACACCCTTGGCTACAAGGGCTATGGCGACACCACCCGCCTGCGCATCGACCAGCACGAGGCACTGAACGAGCTCATGGCTGCTTTCCGCGGCAAAACTCAGCCCGACCAGCTGAAGGCCAACATCGCTGTGCTGGACAAGTTCCTCGCTCAGCCCGACCTCGTAGCCGAGGTGCGCCAGGATGCCCTGCGCGCCAAGGGCGACACCTACGCTTTCCTGCGCGACATCAACAACATGGTGAAGTGCTATCGCGAGGCCTACGAGACCGCCCCGGAAAGCCGCACCGGCCAGATTCTGAAGCGCAATCTGGAGTACTATGATAATATGATGAAGCCGCAGGGTAAGTAAACTGTCTTCATTCCCCATTCAACAAATCGGGCTGCCCGCAGGCAGCCCGATTTGTTTTGTATCAAACGCTTTTGGCAGGCGGTTTACCAACCACCACCCAGAGCCGTGCAAAGGCGGGCAAGAGCCATGCGAATCTGCTGGCGGGTAGAGATAAGGTTCAGCTCTGCAGAGAGCCAGGCACGCTCGGAGGCGGCCACATTCAGGAAGTCGCTCTCACCGGCGTTGAAGCGGCGCATGGAGAGCTCGGCAGCCTCCTTGTTCGCGGCGGCAGCGGCGCGATACTGCGGCATCTGCTCCGTGAGTCGGGCGTAGGCAATCAGGCAATCCTCCACCTCCGCGAAGGCGGCCAGCACGGTCTTGCGGTATGCCTGAGCAGAGGAATCGCGCTCCAGCTCGGCGATGTTCACATTCTCGTTCAGCGCCGTGCGGTTGAAGATGGTCTGGCTCACACTGGCACCCAGGCTCCAGCCGGAAGTGCGGAAGAAGTCCACAAAGTCGCTGCCGGAGGAGGAGTTCACCCTGCCGGTCAGGCTGAGGCTGGGGAAGAGTGCAGCCACACGCACGCCGATGTTGGCGTTGGCGCGGTGGAGGTCATGCTCTGCCCGCACGATGTCCGGGCGGCGGCGCAGCAGCTCAGAGGGCAGCCCCGTGGGCACGCGCGGTATCTTGTTGTAAGTATCAGACGTCGGCATGCGCAGCGAGATTTTATCCACCGTGGTACCCAGGAGGGTAGCAAGGGCGTTCTCGCAGCTGCGGATGTTAGCCTCATAGGTCGGAATCTGGGCACGCGTGGAGGCGATGGTGGCGCGGGCTTCGGCCAGCTCCAGGTTAGCCACCATACCCACGGCTTCCTTCTGTTTCACCGTGTTGTAGGTACGCTCCTGGTACGTAAGCTGCTCCTTGGCGATACGCAGGCTCTCCTTGGCAGAAATCCACTCGAAGTAAGTGTTGGCAATGCTCGCGGCCAGTGCGGCTCGCGTGGCATTGGCCGCTGCCTGTGCTGAGCCCAGGGAGGCAAAGGAGGCCTCTACCTCGCGGCGGGTACCGCCCCAGATATCCGGCGTCCAGGAGGCGGAGAGTGCACCGCTCCAGCTGCCGTGTGAGTTGGAGTCGATGAAATTACCACCGTTGCTGCCACCGAAGGAGGCGGAAGCCGAGGGGAACAAGCCGGAACGCGTGGTGCGCAGGGAGGCTTCAGCCTTGGCTATGGCCAGTGCAGCTGTCACCATATCCGGGCTGCTCTGGAAGCCGCGGTTGATAAGCTCGGTGAGCTGAGTATCCCCGAAGCTCTTCCACCAGGATGCCAGGTCGTTCTCCCCGCTGGCGGGAGGCAGGGCATTCACCCAGGTGGAGGGCATCTCCTGGTCGGGAGCGCCGGTGAAGTTCGGGCCCAGCTGGCAGGAGCTCAGCAGTGCCACGGCAAGAAGAAGGGATGTATAGCGAATCTTCATGTGTTATTCAGGAAAAAGGGGTTAAATTATTCGTGACGCAGCGCGTCGATGGGGTCGAGCTTGGAGCCCTTCCAGGCGGGATACCAGCCGAACACGATACCGATGATGGCGGCTACGGAGACAGACAGGGCCATGGCGGACATGGAGGGCGACACGGGCCAGCCCATCTTGCTGCTCACGATGTAGGAGGCAACACGCCCCACAGCGATGCCGATGATACCGCCGATGGTGCACAGCAGCACGGCCTCCAGCAGGAACTGCCACATGATGTCGCAGGGACGGGCCCCCACAGCCATGCGCAGGCCGATTTCGCGCGTACGCTCGGTGACGGACACCATCATGATGTTCATGATACCCACACCGCCCACAATCAGGGAAATCATAGCCACGGAGATGAGCAGGCTGCTGATGGTGGAGGTCGTCTCCGTCATCATCTTCACAAACTGGGAGCGGTCGCGCATGTTGAAGTCATCCAGCACGCCGGGCTCCAGCTCGTGACAGCGACGCAGCACGGGGGTCATGGCATCCATGGCGGCATCCGGAGCTTTACCATCGTGCACCTGCACCGCGATGCTGTCCACCGTGCGCGTGCGCAGCGGGTGGGGAGCGTTGGTGTAGGGCTGCAGGTCGCACCCCGGGTAAAAGTTCACCGCAGCGGTGGAGAAGGTATCCGTGGAGGAAACTTTGGCGCTGTTGGCAGCACCGCCTTTGGAGATGGTAGCGGAGCCGCTGGAGCCCATGAGGCGCGTGCGGATACTCGTCCAGGGCAGCATGATGCAGTCGTCCTGGTCGTTACCCATGCCGTCGGCACCCTTGGCGTCCAACACACCGATGACGGTGAACACCACATCCTTGATGCGGATGTCCTGCCCTATGGGCTCCGTGTCGGCATACAGCTCGTTGGCAATGGTGCGGCCGATGAGGCACACGCGGCTGGCTTCTTCCACCTGCTTGCGGGTAAAGGCACGGCCCTTGGCCACCTTCCAGCCCTCGATGGAGAGGTAATGCTCGTTACCGCCCATGATGGAGCGCGGGCTCCAGTTCTGGTTGCCCACAATCACCTGCCCGCTGGCGCGCACCACGGGGGAAGCGGCCTTCACAAACTCAGGGCATTCCTTCATGAGCACGTCCGCATCCGAGGCGTACAGGGAAGCGCGGCCACCCATACCGGTGTTCACGCCGGCAGTGCTCACGGAGGCGCCGGAAACAGTCACGACATTCGTACCCATGGAGGAGAACTTGTCGGCCACCTGTTTTTTGGAGCCTTCGCCGATTTCCATAATAGCCACCACAGCGGCGATACCTATCACGATACCGAGCACAGTGAGCGCGGCGCGCATCGGGTTGCGCACCAGAGCTTTGAGGCAGGTTACAAGGAGGGTTCCTATCTTCATTTCTGCAATGTGGCTGAGAGTTCGTCGGATACGCCTTCCAGGATGAGGCCGTCGCTCATATTGATGGCGCGGTCGGTAAAGGCGGCGGTTTTGGGATCATGCGTCACGATGATGACGGTGATGCCCTGCTTGCGGTTGAGCTCGCGGAACATGTTCATGACCTCCACGGAGGTGGTGGAATCCAGGTTACCTGTCGGTTCGTCCGCCAGCAGAATGCCGGGGTTGTTGATAAGCGAGCGGGCAATGGCCACGCGCTGCTGCTGGCCGCCGGAAAGCTGGGCGGGTGTGTGGTGCATGCGGTCCGTCAAGCCTACCAGGTCTATCAGCTCCAGCGCGCGGGCACGGATTTCTGCCGTGCTCTTCGCCGGGTGGTAGTAGTAGGCAGGCATCATCACATTCTCCAGCGCGGAGGTACGGGCCAGCAGGTTGAAGTTCTGGAACACGAAGCCGATGCGCTTGTTGCGCAGGCGGGCGCGCTCGTTGGCGTTCAAACCGGCCACATTGTGGCCATCTATCCAGAACTCGCCGCCGGAGGGGCGGTCCAGACAGCCCAGTATGTTCATGAGCGTGGATTTACCCGAGCCGGAGGCTCCGGTGAGCGACACAAACTCGCCGTCCTCGATGCGCAGGGATATCCCCTTGAGCACGGGCAGGTCTATCTCGCCCAGATGGTAAACCTTGGTGATGTTTTTCAGCTCTATCATCGTCTGAAAAAAAATGGTTACGCGTTCCGCAGGCTTACATGCGAGGGCCACCGCGCTGGTCACCTGCCTGCTGGCCGGGCTTGGCCTCCACACCACCGGCGCCACGCGGGCGACGCTTGGGACCATTCATGCCAAAGAGGCCACCCTGCTGCCCGCCTTTGCCGGCGGCGGCAGCGGGTACGCTGAGCTTCATCACGCCCGTCACCAGCTTATCTCCGGCCTCCAGGGTCTCGCCCGGCAGCGGAGTCACGATGCTGCGGGTGCCATCGCTCTCGCCGCGCAGTACGCGCACGGGAGCCACCTTGTCACCCTTCTGTACCCACAGGAGTGCCGGCTCGGCATCATCTGCGGCGGCAGCCGGAGCTTCCTCTGCCTCACCCTCTGCGGGGCGCGGGCCGGGGCGGCCTACCTTACCTGCGAAGGCGGGGTCTACCTGTTCCTTGGCGGGGCGGAAGTCGAAAGCGGCTTCGGGCACCATCAGGCAGTCCTTCACCTCTTTCACGATAAAGTTTGCATTGGCGCTCATGTAAGGCAGCAGCTTGCGGTCCGGGTTGTCAATGTCCACCTCCACAATGTAGGTCACCACGTTGGAGGACATGGTAGCATTCGGGCGAATCTTGTTCACCACGCCGGTAAAGCTTTCGTTCGGCAGGGCATCCACCGTGTAGCGCACCTCCTGTCCCGGGTGCACCTTGGCGATATCCGCCTCGTTCACACTGGCCCAGATCTGCATCTTGCGCAGGTCACGAGCCACCAGGAAAAGCGTGGTGGCGCTCATGTTGCTCACCACCGTCTGCCCCACGTTCACCTGGCGCACCACGATGGTACCATCCACCGGGGTGGTGATTCGCGTGTAGTCGCGGTTGCGCAGCTCACTCTCCAGCATGGCGTTGGCGCTCTGCAGCTGAGCCTCGGCATTGGCCAGCTGAGCCGTGGCACTCTCCAGAGAGGCCGCAGCATTCTCCGCCTGCGTCAGGTACTGGTCGTAATCCATCTGGGAGAGCGCATCACCCACGCCGAGCTTGCGGGCACGCTCCAGGTCGCGGTCGGCCTTCTTCTTGTTCACCTCCGCCTGGGAGATGTTGGCCTTGGCGGTGAGAATCTGGGCGCGAGCCTGAGCCACACTGGCCTCGGCACGCTTGATATCAAGCTCCACGATGGTGTCGTCGATACGGGCCAGAAGCTGCCCGGCCTTCACCTCGCTGCCGTAGTCCACACGCTTGCCGGCCAGGTCCGTGCCGAACTCCTTAATCTCGCCCGTCACCTGAGCGCCAACATCCACCAACTCCTGGGGTTCCAGGGTACCGGTGGCCTGCACTTTATTCACAAAATTGTCGCGTACCACCTCCACAGTGCTGAACGTGGTCATGCTGCTGCCGGTGCTGCCCGGCCAGTAATACCAGGCTGCCGCACCACCACCGATGACGGCAACCCCCAATCCCCATTTCACGATTGTATTCATGGTGTAAAATCTAACTCCTTCCGGTCTGTTTGTCAAGTCTCATTTGACGTCGGCAGCCCAACACTCGCAGACCGCCATAACGGAGAACGCACGAAAAAATCAATTTCTACACCAAAAAACAAAATAATTTGTTATTTTTTAACTATCTGCCGTATCCCGGCCCGAAGGACACGGCGCAGCCCCCCCGGCGGCTACTACTCTGCAGGACACTTACCTGTATACGGCACTGCCTGTGGCGAACACAAATCCCATTGAGGCTCATAATATTCCGACTTAACTCCTAACAGACCCAGAATCGTATGGAACACGTGCCCCTGGCTCACCGTAAGCCCGGAATTTTCTCTGAGATTCGACAATGCCTGGCTTATCCGGGGATTCAGATTACCAAACTCCTCGGAATAGGCAATGAACATGGGAACCACACAGGCTTGAGTTTCATAAAAATGAGCCTCGGACGTCAACGCGGCTCGACTCCACATTCCGTTTTCGCCCAAAAGTTCCCCGTGATCACTTATGTAGATGTAGACAAAGGGACGACCTTTCAGTGAATCGCATATACGCCCAATCATCTCGTCCTGGTAGGCGATTGTATTATCATAAGCATTATTGACGGCTTCCGCATGCTCTTCCGGCCTGGTATAAAAAGAGGTACAATCGGTAGGCGTGAAGGTGGGATTTTTCTTATCATAATCAGCAAATGGGCCATGACTTCCCTTATTATTGATAAGAAGGAAGAGATTTTCTCCGGGATTCTGAGTACAATAATCTACCACCTGAGGGTGCTGCTCCATACTCAGGTTATGAACATAAAACCGATGATTTACCCTAGAGGAAAGCCAGTCGAAAATTTGAGCGAAAGTGCTGTCAAAACTTTTCGTGGTCAATGTGATTTCATCTCGAGTCGGCACATTCTGAGAATGCACAAAAACAGCGGACTTGAAGCCTTCGGCATTAAAATAATCCAACACACTTCCTACAGAAGGCAAAGTGGAATCTTCCGCTTCCTGCTGAACATTTCCGGTAGCGTTTGTCAGAATTCCGGTAAAGGCAGCACAGGTAGAGGGAGCCAGAGAAATGCATCTTTTGTAGTTTATCAACTCCGGCCGTGCAGCCATGCGCGGTGTCGTGTTATTTTTCCATCCGTTAATTCCCAATCTGTCGGCTCGCACACTTTCACCTATGTGCAGAATGCATACAACCCCCTCTCCCGGTTGCACAGATGTTATTTCAAACGGTTTATCTGCCGGAGATTCGAGATGTGCCACCCTCTTCAGAATCCGGGATTCCTGAGCCTGCGCGGCACCGAACACCTGCTGGATATTCCTCAGCTCATACGCAGGCCAGAATGCACATATATCTACCTTGTGAGGAATGATTAACATGCAGCAGACTCCATACATCAACAATGACACAGAGCCACACATCAACAATGTGCCTGATGCGATTTTCCGGAATAACTTCTGCATCACCCAACCCAACACGGCAATAGCAATAAGACCACCCAGCAACACAGAGCAATTCAGCGGTGTACAGAAATTTAACACCTCATCAGCATTAGCATGTAAGGCCTCCTGTAACATGAATGCATTAATCTTGTTACCAAACCTGTACCAGCAGGCAATCTGCAGAAAGCAGGCCAGAAAAACAGGGCACCAGAACAGCAACGCACCCCATCTGAGTACAGCAAAAGAAAAGCACAGCGCCGCAGCACAGGAGAAAATGGAAGCCGGAATCAACCATCCCATCGGGTACACGTAGTGGTTAAACGCCAGCGACACAAACACCGCGCATGCTATCAGCAGCCACGTGAGTTTCAGGCCCGGGAAGCATTCTTTCTTAAATAGCCGGCATATTACATACGATACAACAATACCGCCTACTGCTGCCACAGTATTTGCAACAACACCCAGCATCGTTTTATTGAAGGTCATGGCGACGATAGCTCCAATCCACTGACCCAATCCGGCCGGAACAAAAAACAGAGGCACAAACATGGCAGCCAATACGAGCGCCACCAACATTATCATTTGAAATTGTTTACCGGTTTTAATCATATACTTCCTCCCAATTTAAGTTCCGCATCAGATTACTTACATTTACATAACCTGTCAAGTTTAAATTACGGAATTACTCAGCCATGTTTTAACGGGAAACCTATTCTCTCTTCTCTTCCTTTTCCAACATTGAGACAACAAGATTCAGCTCGGAGGAAGGCGATTTTCGAGCCCGCTGAGCGCGGCGCGCATAGTCCGCCAGGGAGCGCCCTTTCGGGTCGCGATATTTCAGGTTCAGCCCGGCTGCCAGGAGCTGGCGCAGGTGGGCGGGATTCAAGTTGGGATGGTGGGGTTTTGCGAGCGCGGCCATGGCAGGATTCTGCCCGGCGGCATTGCAGGCATTCACATCCGCGCCGTGTCGCAGCGCAAAGGAGAATACCTCCTCCCGCGTGCCGGTGTAGAGCAAGCCGCGGCACAGCACTTCCTGCGCCATGGCTGGCGTGAACACCCGCCCCCGCTGCTGCAGCAGCTCTAAGCTGCCCAGCCGCCCGCAGACAGCCGCCGTCACCAGGTCGGCATCCCCGGCGGCGGTGGGGGAAACTCCCTTCTCCAGCAGCAGGGCGACGAGCTGCGGCTTCGGGCTGTTCACCAGCACATGCGCAAACCTGGCCTGCAGCAGCTCCCGCACATAGGCTTGCTCCGCTGCCGGTGCCGCCTCCAGCAAAGCCTGCACAGCGGGTGTGTGGCAGCCATCCAGCGCATACCACAAAGCCGTACGCCCCTGCGAGTCGCGCACACCCCAGGGTACTCCCGCCTGCAGCAAAAGCCGCACGGCCTCGCCTGTTTTCGCATGCATCAGCGAGCTGCGGCCATCCCTCCCCCGCTGCAGCGGGTCGGCCCCGGCAGCCAGCAGGCGCGCAAAATCCTCCGAAGCGGCCCGCAGAAACAGCGGGCGTGCAAAAATCTCGTTTCTCTCATTCGTCTGCGTCGGCATGGTGGCGGCCAGTCGCGGGTCTGCCCCGAAATCCAGCAGCACAGAAATCTGCTCCTCCATACAACGCCAGCACTGCAGCGGCACCTTACCATCCGCGCTCGCCAGATTCGGGTCCGCGCCCGCCTCCAGCAACACGCGGGCCGTGCCGGGGCTGTCCCCATAGTGGCATTCCCCACCGAAAATGGCCCGATACAGATACGTGCGCCCCTCACTCTGCGGGTCGATGCTGCCGGTACAGCGGCCATTCGGGTCGGCGCCGCACTCCAGAGCCATCTTTACCCAAAGCGGCTCGCCGCTTTCCACCGCCATCTCCATCATCTCCGCCGCCTGCGCAGCCGTGGGCTTTTCGCCACGCTTCAGCTCCGCATACGGACCGTAAATCTCAGGATACCACTCCAGCGCCGCCTCAACACCCGCCGGCTTGGCAGAGCAGACAGCCGAAATCCCGGCAAACGCCATTAAAAAAAGATATGTTTTCATACGCCTTCTTCTTATATGTACAATTCTGCCATACGGAATCTTTCATCCACCGCTTATTTTCATATATTTTTCCCGAAACAGGAAAAATATCACCGGATATACCTATCCAGAAGGCGGCGCATGGCGGGAGAACCACCGAATTTCAGCGGAGTTTCCCCGGCAATATCCCGGTGCAGCGGGTCAGCTCCGGCCTCCAGCAACAAGCGGGCGCACTCCGGCGCATCCGCCCGCACCGCGTAAAACAGCGGGCACCAGTCGTCATACTCCGCTTCGGTATCCGCTCCGCATTCCTCCAGCAGGTAGCGTACCGCCTCCGGTTGGTCGGCATCGCAGGCGCGGCAGAGGGTTCGCCCCCCATTGGCCAACAGGTCGGCACCGGCCTCGTGCAACACACGCAGGCAATCCACACGCCCGGCCTCCGCCGCCGTATCGGCCAGGTTATAGCCGGCATCATCGTCAAAATCCGCCGACACGCCGGGCAGGCGCAGCACACGCCGCAGCAACTCCGCAGGGCCCCGTCCGCACAGCTCCATGAGCATCAGCCCGTCCTCCGCCAGCGGGTCGGCACCGGCCTCCAGCAGCAGCGCTGTACCCTCCGGCCAGCCCTCTGTCAGCGTATCAACAGCCAGCGGCGCACCATACCGGGTCGTTCGCAGGTCCGGGTCTGCCCCGGCAGCCAGAGCCGCACGCACCCCGGCGGAGTCCTGCGCGTCGCAGGCCTGCAGCAAATCGCGCTCGGCGGGTTTCAGGCTGTCCAGGTAGGCCTCATGCTCCGCCTTGCATCGGTGCTCGAACAACTCATCCGAGAGATCCCACTTTTCCATGGCTCAGCTCTCTTGCTTCTGCTCCCGTTTGCAGCCCCGAAACGCCGTCAGAAAGATACCGGCACCCAGCAGTGCGCCCAGCGTATCCATCAGCATATCCTTCTGCGCATCCCACACATCCCCCTGCGAGCCCAGGAAGGCCAGCCCGGCGCTGCCGCCATCTATCTCCGCATACAGCCACTCCACCAGCTCCCAGAAGTTCGCCACCGCCATGATGATGACGATGCTGTACACCGCCGCAGAGCGCTTCCCCACAGCCAGCCCGTAGCGCCACAGCAGCTCTGCAATGCCCACGGCATTGAGCCCCACCACAAAGTGCGCCACGCGGTCGTAGTGGTTGCGCTCGAAGCCGAATAATCGGCTCACCGAGTCGAAGGGTACCAGCTCAAAGGTATAGTGCGCCCCGACCACCTGCAGGTAACACCACAGAAAAATAAAAAAATAAGACACCGTGCTCAGCTTCAGGCGGCTGTAGAAGCCGCCGAACACGGCCAGCAGCAGAAACACCATCGACATCTCCGTCCACCACACCTGACGGTCGTACGGGGCGATAAAAGACCAGACCATCAGCCCCAGCAGGGCTGCCAGCATCAGCAACAGGGTAAGGGTACGCGTATGCATAGCAGAATATGTTTTTTCTTGCACCGCCTATCTTACACCATTTCCCAGCGGAAATCAACAACAAACAAAGGCCGGGTTGCCTCTCGCAACCCGGCCCTGTGTTAACGTTGTTTCACGTCCTGCGGTCGATGCATCAGAAGTTGATGCGATAGCCCACCGTGGCGTTCAGGTTCGTGTAGCCGCTGCGGATTTCAGCAGAGCCATCCACGAAGATGCTGCCGTCGTCATCCCCGAGCGGGATGGTCAGACCGGCACCCAGCTCCACGCCGACGGCGCCAAGCTCGGCACTCTGAATCTCGGACTTGAGGCCGCTGCCGGCAAAGCCCACATCCGTCTTGCTGCGACGGTCGCCCAGATCCACCTTGGCAAGGGCGCGGGCCTCGAAGATGGAGGCGCGGTTGTACAGGCTCTCGCCCACCACTGCCTGCATGCGGGCACCCAGGCCGAAGGTCAGCGTGGTCATGGTCTGGCTGTCGACATCCAGAGCGGCGTCAGTGCCTTCCTCCGTGTAGCTGCCGATGCTGCTGTGGCGCAGCATCACGTTGAATACGGGCTGCAGGCAGGCGGTGGCATCCTCATCCAGCGGCACCACATAGCCTACCTCGTACATGAGGCCGAAGGTCATGCCGTCCGTG
>JAZTYL010000015.1:0-77900 GCA_045636905.1 Akkermansia sp. | reverse complement strand
GCCGCGAGCCCCTCCCTGAGCGTATTGCTACTTTACTCTTGCGAGACCATCAGGTATTAATCCCAGTTTCCCGGGGCTATCCCTGTCTCAGGGGCAGGTTGCTCACGTGTTACTCACCCGTGCGCCACTAAGTGACCGAAGTCACTTCGTTCGACTTGCATGTCTTATCCACGCCGCCAGCGTTCGTTCTGAGCCAGAATCAAACTCTCCATAATATATTAATTAAGAAATTGCTGGACCAATGAATCTTCCGATTCATCAGTACCGTGTAACCCCGCTCCGAAACTCCTCGGAGTTTCATCTTCGCGCAGGCCACGGCACGCGTCACGACCTTTTCCTTCCCTCTCTTTATCCTCTCCGGCACCCCACCCGGAAGGTTGATCCGGTAGCGCCGCATCTCTGCTTGCGCTGTGGTGCCACGGAAAGTCCGTAAATGAAAAACTGCCTCACCCGGCCGATGCTCAGCGTCTCGCACTTGCGGCGTTCGCTCGCTCTTTCGGGCTGCCCCGTGACGGGGTGCCGCAGAGTATACACGAAACCACGCCTCACGTCAAGCGTATTTTTCAAAAATTTTGCAACTTTTTTGTAGAAAAATCGCAAAGTATTGAAAAATCAATGTTTCAGAAAAGTCATTTTATTCGAAGATTGACAAATGGGTGCGATATGCTACCATGGTGAAGCAACATGACGACGGCGGACCTGGTAGTAAATTATCTGCGTACCCTGCAGGAGCGGGGTACGGAGCGACTGCCTGTGGACGACGGTGCACGCGCCATTCTGCGCGAATGGATGCTTGCCGCGAAGCGCGGGCTGCGCGCGCCCGCACCTGTACCGCAACAAGCAGGGCAGGTAAGACCAACAGCCCCCCAGACAGCGACTTCTCAGGAGGTCGATACCACCAATATCGGTCACTACCTGCGTTCCGCCTACAACGAAGCTCCCGCAGAACAGGGATATGAGCCGCAGGAAGAAGTAGACACCCCCTTCTTCCGCCCCAGCGGAAACAACCCCGAGGAGGTCTGGACGAATTTTGAACGCATGCTTCCCAGCTGGCCGCCGCTGCGAAATCTGGGCACACTGCGTCAAACCTGCGTTCTGCCTACCGGTAGCCGTACGGCAGATATCATGTTTGTAGGCGATGCTCCCACCTACCCGGACGAAACAGAACGCCGCCCCTTTGCCGGAGCAGCCGGCGAAAAACTCGATGGCATGCTCAAGGCCATGGGACTCACGCGCGAGCAGGTATACCTGACCCACTTCGTCAAGTTCCGCCCTGCGATGCCGCGACAAACCACGAACAACCGCCCGCCGAATGAGCGAGAAATCCTCTTCTCCGGTTCCATCGTCGAGCTGGAAGTGCGACTGGTACAGCCCAAAGTTATCGTAGCGCTGGGAGTCATCGCAGCGCGCGGCCTACTGCGCCTGGGCGAGCTGCCACTCGCCGCATACCAACAGGAACAGGGAATGTTCTGCGGGGTACCAGTTGTCGTAACCCACCACCCCAGCTACCTGCTGCGCACCAACGACATGACCGAACGCCGCAAACTCTGGGAAGAAATGCTGCGAGTCATGGAAATGTGCGGGCTCCCCATCAGCGACAAACAACGCGGGTATTTCCTGAAGCGATAATCAATACCATTGCCTCACTCCCACTCATGAAAAAATTGTTCGCAATATGGTTTACCATTTCTCTGTTGCCACTGCTCCCCACCGGATGCCAGCACCTGAAACTGCATCAGGCACAGGAAGAATTCAACCGCGAGCATGCGGAGAATTGCCGCAAGGAACACAGTGAACATGTCACCGAGCAACAGCAGGCTGTACCCCACATGCAGGAAAGCCTGAGCAGCGCAACACAAGCACAGTGGCGCTGGATATACGACTGCGATGCCTGCGATGAATCTCTTATTCCCGGTGATGCGAAAATAAGCAGGGAAGAGCTTGATGCCACCATCGCACTGCTGAGACAAGCAACGCCCATGCCTCCCCTGCCACAGGAAGCATTCATGAGCGAGGCACCTCATGTTGCACTGGCTCCCAATGGCGAGGTTCTGCGTCCCATCATCATCAAACCCTGGATGGGATGCTGCGGAGGAGTAACCCCCATGCTGATATTTCAGGACAGCAACGGAGACGAATGCTACTACTGGGATTTCTCCATGGCAACCCCGGCTTCCCGCGTGCAGGAGCACCTGCAGAAGAAAGACATCATGTCGCACCCCAAAATGCAGCTGCCGGATGCCGCTTACGAAAGCCTCCGCAACCTACCGACGGCGATACAGGTACGCAAAACAGATGAAGCTTTCCAGCAGAAGCTGAAGCACCGGCACTGACTCAGCAACTCAGGCCGGCTTCTGCCAGAATATCGCGTATCTGCTGTCTGGGGCGCTCCGGCCAATGCTTGTTTGCCACCGGACTGGCCGGGCTGGGGTGCAGAATTGTACCCAGCGTAAACTTGCGTTCCGGCAACTGCGCGGCTGCGAGTTCAAGCTGCTTGAGCGCATAGCCACCCACCCCCACAAGGCACCGCGGCTGCAGGATTTCGATAAGTCTTACCAGATGACGCTGACAGGCGGCATCTATCTGGGCCACCTGCTCTTTGGGCAACTGCGTAGGAGTGATATTCGCACCGCTCTCGCTCATCCAGATAAGCGGGCAGTAGTTAGCCACATATGCATGGGCAAAAAAGTTTTCCGCAGAGCCATACATCTCTTCAAAAAGCCCCCAGAGACGGCGCCCGCTCACCTCCGAGCGCGGGCAACTGAACCCCTGCACCGGACGCTTGGGATGCGTGGCAGGCGGCTGCCCGATGGGTGCTGTAATCCCCATCCACAGAGTCACCGCAGGAATCTCACCGAAGGGAACACCCGTCTGCGCCATACCGAAGGGCCCGGGGTTCATACCCAGGTAGAGCACATCCTTCTGCCCGCCGGCAAAGCGGCGAATATAGGCCTCGTGCCCGGCCCAGGCATAAGTGAGCGGGTTGTAGGTATAAGCCACGGGAGCGGAGAAAGAGAGAGCCTCCATTTCCTCGCAAAGTTGGCGAGCTGCAGCGATGACCTGTTCTGTGTGCATGACGTGAGTTTAGCACATATCTGCGCACAAGGCAACAATTATCGGCTTGCTATCGTGCGAGGAATTCAGTAATATAGCGCGCGTGAAAGTTATCGCTATTGCCAACCAGAAGGGTGGTGTGGGTAAAACCACCACCGCCGTAAACCTGTCCGCCGCGCTTGCCAAGCGTGGGCGCAGGGTGCTGCTCATCGACGTGGATTCCCAGGCCAACGCCTCCGCGGCTCTGGGTATTGAAGCCACGGATGGCCAGAGCCTCTACCAGGCACTCATCGGCGATAAACTGATGGAGGACCTCATCCGCCCCACCAACCGCCGCAACCTTTCCATCATCCCCGCCCACATGGACCTCTCCGGTGTGGAGGTGGAGCTCACACAGAACGGCACACACCTGAGCTGCATGCGAGACGCCATGGAAGGCCTGCGTTGCAGCAACTACTACGATTACGTCTTTCTGGACACCCCGCCCTCGCTGGGTGTGCTCATGACCTCCTCGCTGTGCGCCTGCGATGAAGTGCTCACCCCCATGCAGTGCGAGTTCCTGAGCCTGGATGGTCTCTCCAAGATTCTCTATGTGGTAGAGCAGATTCGCGAGAGCGGCGCCAACCCGCAGCTCAAGCACGAAGGCGTACTCATGACCATGTACAGCAACACCAACCTGGCCAACCAGGTCATTGAGCAGGTGCGCGAGGTGCTGCCCAACAAAATGTACAACACCGTCATTCCCCGCTCCGTGCGCGTAGCCGAAGCTCCCAGCTTCGGACGTACCGTCATCGAGCACGACCCCTACGGCCAGGCTTCTCTGGCCTACCAGAACGCGGCAAAGGAATTCCTTGCACGCCACCGCTGATTTTTTCTCACCATGCTGCGCTGGCTGTATCCCGTTGTGTGCGAACTGTGCGGGGTGGAAAGCGAGCGCAGCCTGTGCCCGGCGTGCCTCGATACGCTACCGCGAGTACCGCGCCCCATCTGCCTGTACTGCGGCACCCCGCTGCAGGTAATACCGCCGGATGCAGAATGCTGCGATGCCTGCCGAGGCAAGGCTCGCCCTTTCCTGCTGGCCCGCTCCGCCCTGCAGCGCACAGAAAAGAACATGGAGCTGCTTTACCGGCTGAAGTACCACCGGCACGCTTACCTCGCCTCAGGACTGGCAGCAGCGCTGAATGAACTCTGGGAGCGCACCCCCGAACTGGCAGATTTTGCAGAGGCCGCCCTGGTGCCGGTGCCCATGACACGGCGCCACCTGCGACAACGCGGATACAACCAGGCAGAGGAACTGGCCCGCGAACTGAGCAAATTGCGTCGCCTGCCACTGATTCACGCCCTGCTGCGACGCGAAACTCAGTTCGACAGCCAAACCGGACTCAGTGCAAGGCAGCGTGCCCGCAACGCCGTGCAGGCCTACCATGCAGCCCCGGTCTACGCCGAAAAGAAGAAACAACTGCCGCCTCGCATCGTCCTGGTGGACGATGTGTACACCACCGGCTCCACCGCCCGAGCCTGCGCCCGCGTGCTGCGCCGCCTGCCCGGCGTAGAAGCCGTAGCCGCACTCACACTGGTGCGGGCATAAAAAAGGCTGGCTTTTCAGAAGCATTTGCGCTACAATGCGGCGCATGAGCGATATCGAGTGGAACAGCATCACGGTAGGCGAGGACGAAAAACCGCAGGTAAGCCTGGAGGATTTGCGCGAGATGGCAGCAGACCTTGACCCGGATGATTTTGATGAACCCGTACAGGAGTTCCTGGACGAGCTCATGCAGGCACAGGACCTTACCGACCTGCGCCGTGCTTCCACTTTGCTGCTGCAGGATGAGGTGGATTTCTCCCCGGAGCTGGCAGCCATGGGAGTAGAGCCGGATGAAGACCTCATTGCCCTGCTGCTTGCCACCGGCGCAGATGTAAATGCGCTCAACCCCTACGGACAATCTCCGCTGCACCTCGCGGCAAAATACGGCTACGCCTCCATCGCTCAGATGCTTCTGGCTGCAGGCGCAAAGGTGACACTACGCAACCGCGCAGGACAATTCGCGGCAGATCTGGCAGAAGATGCGGAATTGAAAGCCCACCTTGCCCCGCCGGCCTTCTTTGACGACGACACACCCCTGCCCCCGGAAATCGAAGACGCCGATTACGTGCCACCGCACGAAGAGCACAGTTGCAGCTGTGGCTGCGACCACGAAGACGGGGAACACGGCTGCACCTGCGGGCACTGCCACTAAAAGCCCGCAACTTGGCCTCAGTTTTTCTTCTGCTTCTTCTGAGCCTTCTTCTGCTCCTCCTGCTGACGGCGGCGAATATCTGCCGGCGTAGGACGTCGGATAATTGTTTCCCCCTCTTTAGCCATGTCGGCGCGGTCGCGAGCGAGCTGCTCGTAATACTCGGGGTCAGTCGTCATCCAGATATAGCGGCTGTGCGCCTCAGCCTCTTCAGCACGAGCACGACGCAGCTGGAACTCCGTGTGCTCCCTCTGCTGCCGGAGTTTCTGCAGCTCCAGCATGGGCTGCAGCACCAGCATGGAAGCCAAAAAGGCCACAAATCCCAGGAAGATAAGGCCGGATACCCCCAGCACGCGGCGTATACCTCGCGTGCGCTGGTCGCGAATCTTCTCCAGCTCCTCCAGAGTAAGATGAGTACGGCTCAGAAAGGGAATATTCACAGCAGAATCAATGGATTAGTGATTCGTATTGCGCTCAGCAAAGGGAACAAAACGTCCGCGACGAGCCAACACAACAGTGTGCATGCGCAGCTGCTTACCCTTGGACGAAGCCGGCACCGGCGTGGTGCTCACCTCAAAACCGGCACGCATGAGCGTGCTCTCCAGACGCTTGTCGCGCTTCGCCACGGTAATGGCCAGCAAGCTGCCACCCTTCAGAGCATTGAAATAAGCCTGAGCATCCCCCAGATTCAACTCACAGCGTGCATGAACATGGCGCAGCAGAATAGCATGCAGAGACCCCGTGCGCTTGCGGCAAAGCTCAGCCGCGCTTGCCACCTCGGCGCTGACACGCGAATCCTGCCACAACTCCTTCGTGGGGCTGAAGGTGCGATTCCACTCCAGAATGGCACCCACCGGCTCAGCCACGATAAACTTGGCCTTCTCGCGAGGCAAACACTCCATAGCCTTTGCCAGCCCGAAGCCCAGCCCCAACCCGGCTATCATGATGCAGGGCTGCGTCGCACGAGTGATGGGAGAAGTAGCAATCTCCGCCATGGCATCTTCGCTGCCGTGGGTAAATGTTGATGCGCACGGCAAGCCATCGAGCTGCAGGCTCAACTCACCATCTCGCTCCCACAGCTCCCACACGCTGCCATCATCCATCTGCTTCTCGCCTAATTTTGTAAGGGGCTTCATGCCCTGTATCTTACCAGAACACGCCCTCGCATGCAAGCGCAGATTGCGTGACAAAGCTGCCATTTTTGCAGAAAAATGCGTTTTAAGAAAAGAGTTTCCGTTTTATGCTTGACTTTGCTCGAACTATCGGTTAATGTTTCTAGTACACAAACGTCATGAAAGACCGTCGAATCGTAATTACAGGTATGGGTGCCCTCACTCCCCTCGGCAACAGCGTGGAGGAGACGTGGGCTGGTATGAAGGCGGGCCGTTCCGGCATCTCCAAGATTGACTGCGTAGACCCGGAGATTTACCCCGTCCACATAGGCGGAATAGTGAAGGATTTTGATGCAGCTCCCTACTTCAAGAAGGACCCCAAGGCAGCACGCCGTTGCGACCGCTTTGAACTTCTGGCCATGGCCGCTACCGGCATGGCTATGGAGGATGCCGGGATTGACCCGGAGAAGGTGGACAAGACCCGCGTAGGTGTCATGATTGGCTCAGGCATCGGTGGTCTGGGTACACTCAGCACAAACTGTGAGGCTCTGATGAAGAGTGGCCCCCGCCGCGTGTCTCCCTTCTGCATCCCCTACATGATCACTAACATGGCCTCCGGTCTGGTAAGTATCGAGTATGGCTTCGGTGGTCCCAACATGAGCATTTCCACCGCTTGCGCCACTTCCAACCACTGCATCGGCGAGGCCTGGCGTATCATGAAGTTCGGCGATGCGGACGTGATGATCTGCGGTGGCGTCGAGGCTGCCATCATCCCCGTGGGTATCGCCGGTTTCGCCAACATGAAGGCTCTTTCCACCCGTAACGACGACCCCGCCACAGCCTCCCGCCCCTACGACGTGGATCGCGATGGCTTCGTGATGAGCGAAGGCGCAGGCGTCATCATCCTGGAGACACTGGAGCACGCACAGGCTCGCGGTGCCAAGATTCTGGCTGAGCTGGTAGGCTACGGCATGAGCGCAGATGCTTATCACTACGCTGCCCCGCATCCCAATGGCGAGGGCGCCAGCCGCTGCATGGAAGCAGCTCTTGCCCACGCAGGCCTGACACCGCAGGATGTGGACTACGTGAACACGCACGGCACCTCCACCCCCGTAGGCGATATCTGCGAGGTGAAGGCCATCAAGCGCACCTTCGGCGACTACGCCACCAATGGTCTGGTATGCAGCTCCACCAAGTCGATGACAGGTCACCTGCTGGGTGCTGCCGGTGGCATTGAGCTGCTGGCCTGCGTGAAGGCCATTCAGGAGAACTTTGTGCCCCCCACCATCAACGTGTTCAACCAGGACCCCGAGTGCGACCTGGATGTGTGCCCCAACGTGGGCCGCGAGATGAAAGTGGATGTGGCTCTCAGCAACTCCTTCGGTTTCGGTGGCCACAACTCTTCGCTCATCGTGAAGCGTTTTGTGGACTAAGATTCCGGCGGAACAGTAACCTTTCGCGGCGGTCGGGGGCTATCCCCCGCCGCCGCTCTGCCATAACCACATGAAACGTATTGACAAGGCAATAGTCTGCCGTATACAAGGCCTCTCGAAAGATGACGCCCTGCTGCTGCGCTGGGCGCTGCTGGGAGCTCCCGTGCTGCTGGCCACCATGTGCATGATGCTTGGTGGAGCGTTCGAAGGCACAGACACAGCACAGCTTGCCCTGCTGTGCGGACGCCCCTTTTATCTGGAGGCAGAAGCGACACAGTACCCGGCGCTGAGTCCGGCCGGCATGTTCGGACTGTGTACCGCGGTGAGTCTCTACCTGGCTCTGGTATTGTTGAGACAGCGCAGCTTCAGCCACCGCGCACAGGTCGTGCTGCCTGCACTGGTAGCAGCATTGCTGCCCGGAGTGCTCTGCGTGCTGTGGGATTGCGTGTTTTACATTGCAGCCCCTGTGTTCTGCATTCTGCTTACCTGGCTGCTTGTGGAGTGCATACCTTTCTACCGGAGAGCCCGCGCATGAAAGCACAGGATTACCCCCGCCCCGTTCAGGAACTCATCGCCCGCCTGAAACGCATGCCCGGCATCGGCACCCGCGGTGCGGAGCGTCATGCTCTGTGGTTTCTGCAGCATGGCCGCAACGATGCGCGAGCTCTGGCTGCGGCACTCACTGTTGCGGCGGATGAAGTAACCCCCTGCCCCCGCTGCGGGTTCTTTGCCTGCAACGGCGAGTTATGTACCGCCTGCGGCGACCCTGCTCGCGATACCTCGCTGCTCTGCGTGGTGGAACAACCCACCGATGTGCTGCCTATCGAGCGCTGCGGCACCTTCCGCGGCCTTTACCACTGCCTGGGTGGCAAAATATCGCCGCTGGACGGCATCATGCCGGAGGACCTGGCCGTCGCGCAACTGGTGGAACGCGTCCGCTCCGTACCCGGTTGCGAAGTGATATTGGCCGTAGGCAGCGATGTGGAAGGAGAAGCCACCGCACTCTACCTCGCCGAACAACTTTCTGCGCTGGATTGCCGCGTCACTCGCCTTGCACAAGGTATGCCCGCCGGCGCCGGGCTCGGCCAGGCAGATGCCATCACCCTCATGCGAGCACTGGAAGGCCGCAAGGGTATCTGAGACCACTCCCGAACCGTTGGAGATATAGCTTGCAGTTTTGGCGGGTAGGTGCAAAACTGCTGGCTATGAGCGAAACGGTAGCAGAAGAATGGGGCTCAACACTGGCAGCAGGTGGAGTGAAACGGGTGTACGCGGTTGATTCCGCCGCCGGGAATCCCCTGCATGACGCCCTGCAGCAGGACGAGAGATTGCAGTACACAGAGATGCCCTGTGGAGAGAGTGCAGCTTTTGCCGCTGTGGGCGATGCGCTGCTGAGCGGGCATCCGGTCGCTTGCTGCGGCAAAGCCGGAAGCGGCAATCTGCAAATGGCAGCCGGACTCCGCGAGGCGAGCCTCAGCCACGCCCCCGTGTTGGCGCTGGCGCCGGAAACGCGAGCCGGAGCAGCTGCCTGCCGAAATGTCGTGCAGGCCTGCGCAGACTATTACAGCATAGCATCATCCCCCGCCGAAGCGGCAACGGCGCTTACCGCAGCCCTGCGTCATGCGCGCTCCGGGCATACAGCCGGTGTCGTCCTGCTGCCCGCAGCCATGCAGCAGAATTCAGCCCCGCAGCCACCACCGATATTTACCGGAGCTACGGCAGTCGCAGAGCCTGCGGCGGAAGAGGTATCTCGCCTTGCCGAACTGCTCAACACCAGCCAGCGCATCGTTTTTCTCTGCGGAAGAGGCTGCAGAGGCGCCCGCGACATTTTGAAGAAACTGGCGCAGCGACTCAGTGCCCCCATTGCCTGCACCTTGCGAAGCCGCGACTTCATGGAAGCGGACAATCCCTACGCCGTGGGCGTCATTGGCATGCTGGGCTGGGGAGATGCCCCCACGGCTGTACAGGTAGCAGACTTGCTGGTGATATGGGGTGCCGACTTTCCCTATACAGATTATCTGCCTTCTCATGGCCAGGTGGTACAAATCGATACCGATGCCGAGGCACTCGGGCGCCATGTGCCACTCTGCCACGCCGTACATGGCGATGTGAGGCGCACGGCAAGCCTTCTGCTGCCCCTGCTGCGAGAAAACAACAGCGAGGAGTTTCTGACTCGCTCCCTCACCCGCCATGCCAAGGCTGTAGCGGAAATGGAAGCCGCGCTGCACCTCCGAAACGAACACATGCCACTGCGCCCGGAGTATATCACCCGCCTCATCAGCAACCACGCCGAGCCGGATGCCGTCTTCTGCCCGGATGCCGGGCCCATACTGGTAGCGGCAGCACGCTATCTGCAATTTTTCGGCAGGAGGCGACTCATCGGCTCTTTCGGCCTAGGAGCCCCTGCCGCTGCCATCCCCATGGCACTGGGGGCCAAGTCTGCTTCCCCCTCCCGCCAGGTCGTGGCATTGTGCACGCCGGCCAGCCTGCAGCGCATGTGGGGCGTCTTACTCGTCGCAGTACGAAGGCATCTGGCGCTGAAAGTCGCAGTATTCCATACCGACACGGTTAATATTGAGTCCCTGCCCGACAGCAGCGGAGTGGCCCTGTTCCGCCTCTCGAGAGTGGACGAAGCAGCATCCACCATACGCCGCTGGCTGGCAACCAGAGAACCGGCTGTGCTGGAGGTAACCCTCGAAGCACATCCCCCCGCCCTACCGCCGGAAAGCGACCTGCTGCGCACACTCCGCTACCAAGCTCTCCCCGCGCGCCCGACGGAACAGCTCGAAACAGAGGAAATACGGAGGATTCTTTTCAGCAGCTCATTCATTTATCGCTGAGAGCTCCCATTTTGCGCTTGACAACGCGGGGGACGGGGAGTACCCTGTTTTCCGCGAACAATATAATATCCATACATTATGAACCGAGACGAAAAGACTTTGATTCTCTTTAAGCCCGACTGCGTGCGCAAAAACCTCTCCGGTGTGATTCTGCAGCGCCTGCTGGGCGAGGGTTTCCGCCTGCGCGGCATGAAGATGATGCAGCTGGATGACGCCATCCTCCGCGAGCACTACGCCCACATCATCGACCTCGTGATTGATGACAAGCCCCTCTTCCCCACCCTCTCCGCATTCATGCAGACCAGCCCCGTTGTGGCTCTGGTTCTCAGCGGCCCCGGCGTTATCACCCGCGTGCGCACCATCCTCGGGCCCACCAACTCCATGAAGGCCGACAAGGGCACCATCCGTGGTGATTTCGGCACCAACAGCATGCTCAACATCTGCCACGCCTCCGATTCCCCCGAGAGCGCCGAGGTAGAGATTAAGCGCTTCTTCAAGCCGGAGGAACTCTTCGACAACGTAGACTGATTCCTTCCTTATCTCCCTTTTCAGTCGGAAGCGGAGTTGCTGAGGCAGCTCCGCTTTCTTCATTGATGAAAATCAATATTCGGCATCTTCTTTCTGCTTGCCAGAAGAAAGCAAAAATGTTATACTCAGCGAAGGTTAGAATGAAACGGGTAATAGCAAGCGTCGTGTGTATGCTGGGGCTCTGGAACGCCGCCGGACAGGAAAAATCCGAACTCACTCCGGAGGATGCACTGGCCCGCCTGCTGAGCTACGGCATCATCAACGAATCTCCCGAAGACGAGCATGATGACTCGGTGGAGATACTGCGGCACTACGCCAAGCTGCGCAACGGAGACGAGGAAATAGGGGATTTTCCCTACTGCGTGCGACTCATTGAAGCCGGAGGCACCGACAACCGCCTCCCCGTCAGTTGCCTGAAACCCTTCGTCCGCGCCGGCGCCACCGTACAGGGGCAGGAAGGCGACACCTCCCCCCTGCAGGCCGCAGCCGAAGCCGGCAACGAGAAAGTAGCAGCTTACCTGCTGGAGGCCGGGGCAGATGTGCACTACCTGGATGCCGAGCTGCGCACAGCACTGGACTACGCTCTGAGCGGGGAACTGAGACCGGAGCACTACGCCACGATACGCCTGCTTCTGAGCCACAACGCCCTGCCCACCCCGCATGCCATGCTGTATGCCACCCTGCACAACCCGGATCTGCTGCGCGAGCTGGTGAGCCACGGCGGCAGCATGAGTGCCGAAGTCGTGAATATGGCCGTATGGAACGCCGATTCGCTGGAATACCTGCTCTCCGCCGGAGCCTACCTGCACGGCATGGAAGAAAGCGGGCTGAATGTTACCCGCGCGCTGCTCCTCCGTATCAGCACGGGCAAATGGCAGGCAGAAGAGCTCACCCGCATCGTGGACCTGCTGGTGCAACACCACGCTCCCTTCTACACCCAGATGCCGGAGGAAGAACTCCTGCTCTTCCTGCCCGAACAACTGCCTGCCGCTCTGCACGCACGACTGCTTGCTCTCTATACAACAAAGCCGCTCCCCAGCTTCCCCGAGACGGATGAGAGCGATGTGGAAGAGGTGGAATAAGCCCACCCCGAATCAAAAGCTGAATTTTATCGGCGCGGGCACATTTTGAGCTTGCTCCGGAATGGAGATAGGTATAGTATAACGAGCATGGCTACGACCATTGAAAATCTGAAGACCGCAATCGTGGGCGAAAGCACCGCCTGCGCCATGTACGCCTCCTTTGCCAGCAAGGCACTGCAGGAGGGTTACCCGCTCATTGCCAAGCTGTTTGAGGCCACCTCCGCCACGGAGCGCATCCACGCAGCCAACCACACCAAGGCATTGGTGAAGATGGGTGAGCAGCCCATCGAATACGACATGACCTGGCACGTGGGCACCACGCTCGAAAACCTGAAGGAAGCCATGAAGGGCGAAACCTACGAGTACACCGAAATGTACCCGCCCATGGTGGCTCAGGCCGAGGCTGAGGGTGCAAAGGATGCCCTGCGCAGCTTCAACTGGGCTCTGGAGGCCGAGAAGGTACATGCCGCCATGTATGCCGAGGCTATCCGCCAGCTGGAGAGCGGCGAGCCGCTCAACCTGCCCAAGGGTTACGTCATCTGCCCGCTCTGCGGCGACACCTTCCCCGTGGAAACCGCTCCGGAGAAGTGCCCGCTCTGCGGCATGCCCCAGGCCAAATACATCGCCCTTCCCTGAGCCGGGAATACAGTTACAAATCTTCAGGAGCAGTTCCTTGCGGAGCTGCTCCTTTTGCTTTTTCCGCCGTGGAGGAAAGCAGCACATACAAACCTCCCGGCAGAATGCTCAGCGTCGGCATGTGCTCAGTTTCCAACCCGCGCTCCAGTCTGTATGTGTAGATATCTGCGGGTGACCATTCGCCCCGCCTCTCATCGAACAGGAAGAATCCGGCACGCCGCAGCAGAGCCCAATGCTCCTGTGTGGAGCTAAGATTGGGGAAACGCAAACTACACTCACCGCAGAAAGGAGCCTTGCCGCAAAGGGAGACGAGAAAATTCAGCAGGAACAACAGCGGGTTAACGCGACAATGGGTAACGCGCCGAAAATCCGGCGGCAGAACATGCGAATTTCCCAGGTGTACCCTGTACTCCACATCCCCGGGGTCCAAGCCACTCACCCAGAAAATGATATTGAGTTTTGCCGCGTCAGCCGCGTGATGAAGGGGTTCCATGGCAGGTTCAGGGAATCAGGTACGTGCCTTGCTCCGGCTGTGACTCAGCCCCGCGATGCGCACAGATGAGCAGAGTGGCACAGAGCGTTACAAAGGGAGCAAGCAATCCGATGCAGCGCAGGAGATAGCGCAAGCGGCGATTTGTCACCCGCTTGTGCAGCAGCAAAGCCACCCCCAGCAGAGCCGGCAGCACCAGGGGATAGTAATACCAGGCACCGGCCTGCTGCAACACACCGAGTGCCCAGGCCAAAGCCAGAGCTCCCGGTGTGATATGGCGGCGCTCCGGCCTGCTCCGTAACAGGGTGACCATGGAAGGCAGGAACAACAGCACCACAACTGCCGAAATGACAACAGCAGGAATATAGCACACCTCATCCCCCAGCCTGGAAGCGCTCCACAGCCCGCTGAACACTAGCCACAAAGGCATCACCAGCATACCCAGCACGATACCGGCAGAGCTCAGGCGACGCCCCGGAGCGCCCCACAACATAAGAGCTCCCAGCGGAATATAGAACGCCACCGCAGCAGGAAGCAGCAACAGCGTGACACCTGCCGCCAACCCCAGCACCACAAAATGCCGCGGTCGGAACGCCTCCCGCTTACCGCGAGCCCATACCAGAACATGGTAAAGCACCACCACCTGCAGACACATGCACAGCTCCGCAGGGTGCAGCCCATACAGCGGAGTTGCCGCAAAAAACAGGCCCACCACTCCCAAAGCCGTACTGCGCCGCACATACAACGCGCATATCTTCAGCGCATACAGGTACATGATACCCAGCAGCGGCGCCAGAAGCAGCTCGTAGCCGGCGTGCCCCGTGCAGAACATCACCAGCCCCGACATCAGCATGAAAAATATCCAGGCACTCCATTGTTCATGCCGGCGGAGGAAGATACCCATCTTCTGTTGTCTGCTATGCTGTGTATGAGGTGTTTCCATGATTTATCCCACAGTCTAGCATACAAAAGGAGGCAAAGCAAGCTCATTCTGAGCGGACGAGTTTCCTGACGCTCCTTTTTCTGCGAAGACACAAAAAAAAGAAAAAAACATGTAGATTTCCGCAACAAGCTGCGTTCTCTCTCATGCAAAGCTTATTATTCTTTAACTATTCAATAACTAAAACAACAAACAAAATCAAATCATGAAAAAATACCTCCTCATCGCCATGCTGGCTTGCCTTCCCGCCGTAGCTCAGGCTGCACCGCAGCATAAGTCCTCGCACCACCACGGCCCACGTGTCGTGCATTGCCACGGCCACCACGCCAAGCCTGCCCCGCGCCCCAAACACCACCGGCACCATGCTCGCCCGAAGCGCCACCATGGCCCGCACTGCGCAGCACCGGCTCCGCGCCCCTGCCCGCCTCCTCCCGTACACCACTGCAACGGAGGCAGCCGCCTGAACATCTCCATCAACCTCTGATTGAGAAAACAAACTAACTTCTGAGCCCACGCCACAGAGCCCGCTGCTCTGTGGCGTTTTTTCTTCCCTGAAGGAAAAAACGCGGCACCGGCGGCGGAAAGATTGACATTGCGCGCACATGCGTGTAAACTAACCCCATGCAGCAGAACAGGCCGAACGAAAAGTATAACAACCGCAAACCCCGCTACAGCGACCGCAGCACACGCCCCGCCCCGGCAGCAAAACCCCGTGCTTTTAAAACAGCCGAGGCCCCGGAGGGCAGCGAGAACTGGGTACGCCCCTGGGTGCAGCTCAAATACTTTACCTACAACCCTGCTGTATTCCCGCGCATGCTTGGCGCTGTGAGCCCGGACGCGGTGGATGGCGGCCTCATCAACGTCTACGACAAGAACGGCGAGCTTTTCGGCGGCGGCTTCTGGAACTCCCGCAGCCGCACCCCGCTGCGCATGCTCTACCACGGCCCGGAAATTCTGACCGAGGCACGTCTGGAGACAGCCCTGAAACGCGCCGTTTCCTGGCGCCGCGAGGATTGCGGGCTGGACGCCACCACCTCTGCCTACCGCATCATCCACGGCGACTCGGATGGTCTGGGCGGCCTGATAGCAGACCGCTATGCGGATGTGCTGAGCCTGGAAGTCACCACGCTGGGTGTATGGAAGCGCCTGGGCACCTGGCTGCCGCTGCTCCACAAGCTCTGCGGCACAAGCCGCCATGTCATCTCTGTGGATGAGGGCATTGCCCGAATGGAAGGCATCGACCCCACCACGGCACCCAAGAGCGAGCCGGTGCACCGCGTGCGAATCGAGGAGAACGGCGTGAACTTCGAGGTGGACTTTGCCCAGGGGCACAAGACCGGCTTTTTCTGCGACCAGCGCGACAACCGCCTGAAGCTCTCCCGCCTGGTGGAAGGCAAGAGCATGCTGGACCTCTGCTGCTACTCCGGTGGTTTCTCCATACACGCCAAGCTGCATGGCAAAGCCAAAGAGGTAACCGCCGTGGATCTGGACGAAAAGGCCATCCTCATGGCCAAGCGCAATGCCAACATCAACAGCTCCGGTGGCCCGCTGCGTATCGATTTCGTCCACGCGGATGCCTTTGTCTATGCTCGCCAGATGGTGCGCAACGGCAAGCAGTTCGACGTCGTGCTGCTCGACCCGCCCAAGTTTGTGCTCGGCCGCGATGAGGAAAAGGAAGAAGGCATCAAAAAATACAACGACCTGAACATGCTCGGCCTCCAGTGCGTACGCCGCGGCGGCTTGTTTGTGACCTGCTCCTGCTCCGGCCTGCTCAGCCCTGCCGAGTTCGAGAAAACCGTCATCAAAGCAGCTCAGCGCCTCGGACGCCGCCTCCAGATTCTGGAGATGACCGGCCCCGGTTGGGACCACCCCTTCCTCTCCACCTATCCTGAAGGGCGTTACCTCAAAGTGCTCTGGGCACGAGTCGTGGAATAAAAAAAGCAGGCACAGCATTTCTAAAGAGGAACATTCAAACATTAGTATACTAATATGATAGGTTCACTTGCACTCGGGTTGATACTGGCGCTGGTGCTGGGAATGATTGCCCAGCGCATCAAACTTTCGCCGCTGGTTGGGTATCTGCTGGCGGGCATGCTGGCCGCGCAGCCGTGGTGGGGACTCACCGAGGACCCGCACGAAGTCATGCACGAGTTTGCCCACATAGGTGAGGTATTGCTTCTGTTCGGTGTGGGCCTGCACTTCCACTTCAAAGACCTGCTGGCAGTGCGTAAGGTGGCGGTACCGGGCTCGCTTATCTGCATGACGCTGTGGACAGGCAGCGGCGCACTGGTATACCACTGGCTGGTACCGGGGGCGGACTGGGTAGCAGCCCTTCTTTTCGGCATGTGCGTGTGCGTGAGCAGCACCGTGGTGCTGACTCGCGTGCTGGAGGACAACCGCCTGCTGCACACCCCGAGCGGCCACACAGCCGTGGGCTGGCTGGTGATGGAGGACATCTTCACCATCGTGCTTCTGGTGCTGCTGCCGGCCGTGTTCGTGGTACCGGCGGAAGGAGGAAAAGCTATATTCTGTGCAGATGATCTGGGGTCTGCCCTGTGGGGCATGGTATGGAAGCTGGCGCTCATGGTGTTCTGTGTGGCCTTCGTGGGCAAGTACGTTATCTCGAAAGTGCTCACCTTCGTGGCACGCAATAACTCAAACGAACTCTTCACCCTGGCCGTGCTCACCATTGCGCTGGGAGTCGCCGTACTCTCTGCGGAGGTATTCAACGCCAGCATGGTGTTCGGCGCTTTCCTCTCCGGCATGGTTGTGGGACAAAGCAAGTTTGCCAGCCGTGCCGCAGCGGATGCTCTGCCCATGCGCGACGCCTTCGCCGTGCTTTTCTTCGTATCCGTCGGTATGGGATTCGACCTCATGGGCCTGCTGGACAACTGGGAGCTGGCCTTGGGCACACTGGTGCTCACCCTGCTCTGGAAGCCGCTCAGCGCCTACTTTGTCATCCGCATCCTGCGGAGGCCGGGAAGCCTGGGGGTTGTGGTAGGCACCTCGCTGTCGCAGATTGGTGAGTTCTCCTTTATTCTGGCAGCCATGGTAGCCGGGGAGCGCTTCGGCCTGCTGCCGCAAAGCGCTGTGAACATCATCACCGGTGTGGCCATCATCACCATCACGGTGAACGTCCTGCTCTTCCGCCATGTCCCGACACTCATCCATAAGATGGAGGAGCGCGGCATCGGCATGCGCCGAGCCGACAATTCTGCCCTTCCGGAACCCACGGAAGAGAAAGACCGCGTTATCGTGGTCGGACACGGTCCCTGCGGCGAAATCATCACCCGAATTCTGCAGGAGCACGAAATCGAGGTTATCGTGCTGGAGATGAACATCGACACCGTTTCCCGCCTCAACGAGCAAGGGCTCCACGCCATGCACGGCGATGCCCGCCTGCGTACCATCCAGCAGCTCGCGGGGGTGGAGAAGGCACGCGCCATCATCGTGACCGCCGTGGGAGCACCGGCACGCGAAATTGCGACAACAGCCCGAACCCTCAACCCGCAGATACAGGTTATGGCGCACACCACCTATATGCAGAACGCCCGCCACATGCGCAAAGACGGCGCCCATACCGTCGTCTCCGGCGAGGAAGAAGTGGCTCTTACCCTCAGCGGTCTACTGCTGCGCTCCCTGGATGCCACCGAAGAGCAGATAGCTCGTGCCCGCCGCGAGTACCGCGAACAACTCGCAGATAAGTGAGCAAACCTCCGCGCATACAGCATGAAACTTACCCTGCAAGATGTAAAACTGAGCGATTGGCTGGGGCTGGCCCTCGGCATTCTGTGTGCCGGTCTGGCCGCATACACCCACGACCCGCTCATGATTATCGCGGCGCTGTTTTTCGGAGGCGGAAGCCTCTACGCACCTTTTGCTCGCAAAAAAGCGAATGAGAGGTTCGAGCTCCGCCTCCAGCAGTATGCGGAGTCCTGCTGTCGGCAGTACGAAAACCGGGAGGCCGAACTGCAGGCTCGCCTGGACGCCGGGGAATTGAGCTACCTCGTGGAGTGGTGGGAGGAGGACAATCCCTACATCGATGAAAACGCCCACATGCTGTTCATCTTTGCCGATGGAAAAGAAATGGACTTCGAGCTCCACTCCCCCACACAGGAAAAACTCAGGCCCCTGCTGGCAGCTCACGGCATCGAGTGGGAATGGAGCTACAGATTCGGCTTCGACTCCCGCATCCTCTACCCGCTGCCCCTCGCCGGGCAAGCTTACTACGACAGCAAGGGAAACCGACGCAAAGAATTGACATAGCGTCATCCCGCAGTCTGATTCCCAAACAATTCCCGCGCAGGGGTACAACACTATCTCCCCTGCCACAAGAGCCGATTTTATTCCCACAGGGGAAGGAATCGGCTGCTATTTCTGCCCCCCTGTTACCACGGCAAAGAAAAAATAGTCTGCCCGGAGACAGATAACAGAAAATTCGACAGTAAAAATGCAGAATTTTTGATTTTGGCAAAAAAAGGGATTGACTTTTGAGGTGTATTAGAGTGTACTAGGGGGAGCAAGAAGTGTACGAAGATGACGAGTTCTGCACCACAGGCAATGTTCATGGGCAACTACGCCCACAAGCTGGACCCCAAGAACAGGGTGGCGGTCCCGGCCGGGTGGCGTAGTGTCTACGGGCAGGAACTTGTGATGCTGGCAAGCACGCATCGGGAATACAACATACTGAAATACTTCACGCAGGAAGCATTTGCCGCGAAGCTGGAGGAGATACGCGAACGCGCTCTGAACGAAGGCTTCGACATGGGCGAGGTGGATGAATACATCGGCGACATCGCCAGCCACAGCTTCCCCGTAGAGGTGAACATGCAGGGTAAACTCCTGATACACAAGCAACACCGAGACACACTTCAACTCACGGAAACAGCCCAGCTGGTGGGTCGTGAGAAGCACTTCGAGATATGGGCTCCGGCGGACTTCGCCGCTGTCAACGCTCCGCAACAGCGCCGCGAGAACCCGCTCAACAAGAAATTCCGCATGCTCTGATGAATCCTGCAAGCTCCATAACCCGCGCGAAAGCGACCCCGCCGCAAGGCACCTGTTACCGGGTGCTCATGTGGGAGGCTTCTGCCCTGTCGCCGGAGAGCTATGCGGCCTGGGAAAGCGGGAAACGAGAGCTTCTTTCACGCATGCGAGATGCCGGCATCAAGGGTTCGCGAGGGCTTCTCGGACAGCTTGAAAAGGAGCTTTGCGCCCTTACTGTCAAGTGTCTGGAAGACCCGTTGACTCAGGCACCCCGGGCGGCCTTCTCTTTCGCGCGCGCAGAGGCGTTGGGCGAAGCCCTGCAGGCGCATGAGGCCGTGCTGGCCTACCGTCTGGGCACGGCAGCCGCCGAAGTTCTGGTGCAGCTGGATGGCGAGGAAAGCCCTGCCGCCATGGCCGAGCGCTGGCAGGCAGCTACCCCCGGCATGAGCTGGTGCACGCAGCCCCTGGTACAGGCCATGAGCGCCGCCGAGGCCGCAGCCTGGCAGGCCGAGTGCTCCGGCGCCGAAGCTGAAGCCGATACACCTGAGTACACCTCCGGCGAATTCCGGCACACCACCGTGCTGCTGCACGAGGCAGTGGAGGCCCTGCAGCCTGCAGAGGGCAAAGTGCTGGTGGACGCTACCCTGGGCGGCGGCGGCCACACAGAGCAGCTCCTGCGAGCCGGAGCGGAGGTCTGGGGTATTGACCAGGACCCTGCCGCCCGAGCCGCCGCAAAAGCCCGCCTGGCCGAGTACGGCGACCGTCTGCATGTGCTTGCCGGCAATTTCCGCAACGCTGCCGACATGCTGCGCCAGCGCGGCATCGAGCAGGTGGACGGCCTGCTGGCCGACATCGGCATCTCCTCCCCGCAGGTAGACTGCGCCGAGCGTGGTTTCTCCTTCCTGCATGAAGGACCGCTGGACATGCGCATGAATCCCTCGGCGCCCCGCAGTGCCGCCGACATCGTGAACAACGCTCCCGAGGGCGAACTGGCAGACATCCTCTGGCAGTTCGGCGAGGAGCGCGCCAGCCGTGCCATTGCCCGCCGCATCGTGCAGAAGCGTGCCAAAGCACCCATCACCACCACCACACAGCTGGCAGACATCATCGCCTCTGTCCTGCCCCGCAAGGGTAAGCAGCACCCTGCCACCCGCAGCTTCCAGGCTCTGCGCATAGCCGTGAACGATGAGCTGGGAGCCCTCGAAGCCCTGCTGGAGAGCGGCCTGAGCCTGCTGAAGAGCGGCGGGCGCTTCGCCGTCATCACCTTCCACAGCCTGGAAGACCGCGCCGTGAAGCGCTACTTCGAGCGCGTCTGCAAGCCTGAAATCGACCGCCCGGAGTGGCCGGCACCGCGCCCCAACCCGGAGTATGCCGCACGCCCGGTCTACCGCAAACCCATTTCCCCATCGGAGGCGGAGCTCACCGCCAACCCTCGCTCCCGCAGTGCCAAGCTACGGGTTATCGAGAAACTCTGACACATCTTTCACCGTAAAACGCACCTCATCTCCTCATGTCACCGCAAGCTCGCAAACCTTCTTCCCGATACGCAGGCCGTATCAGCATCTTCTTCCTGCTGTGGATGATGCTCTTCGCCGTCATCGCCGGTGCCGGCGGTGTCACCTACGCCATCTTTAAAAACCGCCAGGTGGCAGAGAAAACTGCCATCAACAAAATGCAGCGCGAGATTGCCGTCTGCCGCATGAACGCCAACCAGTACCGCGCCAAAACAAACGCTCAGACCAACCGCTGGGCCATGCGCAGCCGCCTGCAGAGCGACAGCTCCTCCCTGCGCGACATCAACCGCCACCAGATTGAAGTCGCCCGCAGCCTGAGTGACACCGAGCGCCTGAGCGCCACCGCTTCCCGCTAAGCTTCTTCTCCTCCGTCCACCACCGCTCCTGCATGAAAACCAAAATACCATTCGCCGGCAGATGCTTCTGGCTCTGCGCTGTCGTGATGGGGATGTCCGTCACAGTAGCTTGTCGTCTAGTGGAGTTGCAATTGGTGGATTCCGGCAATTACAAGCGCCGCGCCGCAGAGGAGCTTCTGGAAACAGAAAAACTGCCGGCAGAGCGCGGTATCATCATGGACCGCAATGAGGAGATTCTCACCAACAATATCATCTCCGCAGAGTTGATAGCGGACCGCTACCACCTGCGCGAGATTACTGCCGTGGTCTATGGTCTGGCCTACAACCAGATGAGCAATGATGAAAAATGGCGCAACGAGAAAGATGCGACCAAGAGGCAGAAATTGCTCGCCCGCGCACGCTCGCAGCTGCTCAAACTCACCGAGAGAGAGCTGAGCAAGGAAGAACGAGCCAAACTGCGCAGCCAGATAAAGCCAGGAGATGTCAAGGCTAACCGCATGCTCGACTACGACCCGGAAAAGTGCGAGGCACTCTTCCGGGCTCATGACGAATTGGTGGCAGAGGTCATCTACCCCTTCGTCAAGCACATCGAGATAAAGGAAACCGTCGAGCTCGAGCCGGAAAAAACACTGGTGCGCCGCGGCAAAAAAATCACTATTCCGGCAAAGGTTGAGGAGCGTATACGCTACACTACCCGCGAGGATATCATCAACATGATAGCCCAGCCGCATATCGCCGAGCACAACAAACAGGCGGAGGCAACGGGAGGACAGAAGCGCGGCTACCGCCAGCAGATTCAGCTGGCTCGCGGCCTGACCATCGAAGTGGCGGAGCAGATTAAGGAAGCCCTGCAGAAGGCTCGCCTGCGCGGCGTAAAAGTGCAGACCGAGCTGAGGCGCAGCTATGTGATGCCCGAGATGCTCAGCCACGTGGTAGGCTACGTAGACTCCGAGAACAAGGGTGTAGGCGGCGTGGAAGGCGAGTTCAACAACTACCTGGCCGGCACAAATGGCCTGCGTGAATACCGCCACAGTGCCCGCGGCCAGGTACTGCCCAACGAAGATGACCGCTTCGTGGCACCCAAACACGGCCTCAACCTGCGCCTCACTATCGACATGCGCCTGCAGGCCATCTGCGAGCAGGAACTCGACAAGGGCATGAAGCATTTCCGCGCCCGCCGCGGTTGCATGATTGTGGTAGAGCCCAAGACCGGCGATATTCTCGCCATGGTCAGCCGCCCCGCCATCAACCTCAACACCAAGGAGCTCATCACCCACGAGGGTACCTTCGAACGCGGCAGCGTGAAGGATGAGAAGGGCAACCCCGTGACGGGCGACTTCAACTTTGCCTGCCAGACCCGCTACGAGCCGGGTTCCACCTTCAAGGTCGTGGCCGCCACTACCGCGGTGGACAACAAGATTATGGGCATCAACACCTATGTGAGCAGTTCGCCCTTCTCTGTAGGCGGCAGCAAGCCCATCAACGACGGCCGCTTCCACTACGGCCCGCTCACCGTGGGGCAGATGCTCAAGAAATCCAGTAACCCGGCGGCGGCACGAGTTGCCATGGCCTGTAAATGGCCGCTTTACAAGAGCTACGTGGAAAAATTCGGCCTGACCAAGAGCGCCGGTATCGACCTGCCCAGCGGTGGCGCCTGCCAGCTGGCCAACGGCAACCACATCGTGAACTTCTCCCGTATCGCCTACGGCTACTCCGTGTCCGTTTCTCCTCTGCACATGGCCATGGTGTATGCCACTATCGCCAACAACGGTCTCCGCATGAAGCCGCGTCTTATCGACAGCATCATCGCCGCAGACGGCTCCGTATACGATGAATGCAAACCGCAGGAGGTTTGCAGAGTGATGTCCGAGAGCACAGCACGTGCTCTGCGCGGCGCGCTCGAATCCGTCACCGAGAAGAAAGGACCGGCAGGCCGCGGTACCGCCACGCAGGCCGCGATTCCCGGCTTCCGCGTCGGCGGCAAGACCGGCACAGCCAAGAAGGTGAGCAGCTCCGGCAAATACTTCGACAACCTCTATACGGTATCCTTCGCCGGCATTTTCCCCATAGATGACCCGCGTCTGGTTGTGATGACGGTCATCGACGAGCCGCACCCGCGGGACTGCAACGCCGGTGGCGGCACAGTGGCTGCGCCCATCTTCCGGGCAGCGGCAGAACGATTCATCAACGTGCTGAACATCCAGCCGAGCGACCCCGAAGCCTACGAGAAATACCTGGCAGAACAACAAACGCAAGCCTCCACACAAAAGTAACCACCAGTAAGATTTAACCCCGGAAACAGACCATCATGAACAGCAGAAAACTCTTTTCCGTGCTCCCCGAAGCCACCGTGACCGGCACAGCTCCCAAGACGCTCACTGCCCTCACCGACGACAGCCGCCAAGTCACCCCCGGCAGCTGCTTTGTAGCCGTGAAAGGCACTCAGTTCGACGGCCACAGCGCCATCGACTCCGCCATATCCGCCGGAGCCGCTGCCATCGTGGCAGAGACCCCCTGCCCTGCTTCTGCGGAGCAAGTCGGCATCTGCTGGGTACAGGTACCGGACACGCACCTGGCAGATGGTCTGCTCATGAGCGCCTGGCACGGTTGCCCCTCCTCGCAGCTTGTGATGCTGGGTGTCACCGGCACCAACGGTAAGACCACCATCAGCTACCTCACCAACGCCATCTTCCGCGCAGCCTGGCAGAAGGCCGGCCTCATCGGCACCATTCTGTACGACAACGGCGCCGGCCGCACGCCCTCTCACAATACCACGCCCGGCTGTGCCGAGCTGCAGAGCATGCTGGCGGACATGGTGAAAAACGGCTGCCGAGCCTGCGCCATGGAAGTTTCCTCCCACGCCCTGCACCAGCAGCGCACCGCCGGCTGCGGCTTCCGTGTCGGCATCTTCACCAACCTGACTCAGGACCACCTGGACTACCACGGCAGCATGGAGGAATACTACGAGGCCAAGAAGCTCCTCTTCACCCGCATGGCCGAGAGCGGCGTGCCCAAGGCCACCGCCGTCATCAACGTGGACGATGAGTACGGCCGCCGCCTGGCAGACGAGCTGCGCCCCATCATGCGCGTGCGTACCTTCGGCACGGCAAAGGATGCAGATTTCCGCGCTGAGCCTCGCATCATCTCGCTCAAGGGCAGCCAGTACGAGCTGCACTACCAGCAGAAGACCTACCTGGTGCGCACACCGCTTATCGGCGAGTTCAACCTGAGCAACAGCCTTGCTGCCCTCGCAGGTGTGGTGGCAGCCGGCATCAACATCCGCGATGCCATTTCCTGCCTCGCCCAGTCCCCGCAGGTACCGGGCCGCATGGAGCTGGTAAGCAGCGTCAACAACGTCCAGTGCTTCGTGGACTACGCCCACACCCCCGATGCCGTGGAAAACGTGTGCCGCACCATGAAGCAGCTCTGCCGCCAGGGTCGCGTATTCACCGTCTTCGGCTGCGGTGGCGACCGCGATACCACCAAGCGCCCGCTCATGGGTGAAGCCGCCGCCCGCTACAGCGATGTCTGCATCGTGACCAGCGATAACCCCCGCTCCGAAGATCCGGAGAAGATTATCGACGACATCATGCCCGGCATTCCCAAGGAGAAGCAGCACCGCATCACCGACCGCGAAGAGGCCATACGCGCCGCCCTGCAGAATGCGCGCCCGGGGGATTGCATCCTCATCGCCGGCAAGGGTCACGAGAATTACCAGATTTTTGCGGATGAAACCATCTCCTTCTCCGACTCGGCGGTAGTACACAAATACTACGAGGAGATGAACCCGGAGGGACGCAGCGTCCCCTCCCGCAAACCGGAAGGCAACAAATAACCCCACACTTCCATGCTGAGCATCGCCACCAGTGACCTCATCTCCGCCACCGCCGGGCAGGCAGTGGCCACAGGGAGCCGCGCCATTACCGCCGGCCTCACCACGGACAGCCGAGCCGTCACCCCCGGCTGCATCTTCCTGGCTCTGAGCGGCGAGCGCTTCGATGGCAACAACTTCGCCGCAGCCGCCTCCGAAACCGCTGCGGCCGTGGTGGTCAGCAAGCTGGTGGGCAGCTACCACCCGGATTGCACCGTGGTGCTGGTGGACGATACGCTGGTGGCTCTGCAGGAGCTGGCACTCTGGTGGCGCGGACAGCTCGCACCGCTGCACGTGGTGGGCCTCACCGGTTCCAGCGGCAAGACGAGCACCAAGGACATGTGCCTCTCCGTGCTCTCGCAGCATTTCAACGCCATTGCCACCAAGGGCAACCTCAACAACCACATCGGAACCCCGCTGAGCATCCTCAGCGCCGAGAAAGGCACCGAAGCCGCCATCTGGGAGATGGGTATGAACCACGCCGGTGAGCTGGCTCCGCTCTGCCGCATGACGCAGCCGCACATCGGCATCATCACCACCATCGGCTCCGCTCACCTGGAGTTCCTGGGCAGCCGCGAGGCAATCGCAGAGGAGAAGTGCACGGTGGCACGCGCTCTGCCTGCCGATGGCTACATGATTTACCCTGCAACGGATGATTTTGCAGACACCATAGCAGCCGGCACCAAGGCCACGCCCCTGCCCGTAGGCGGGGCAGACAGCCAGGTACGCGCGCTCAATGTCCGCTCCACAGCCACCGGCAGCAGCTACGACCTGCACATCGACGGCGTGGGCGAGATTCGTGTCAACCTTCCCATACCCGGTGCCCACATGGTAAGCAACAGCCTGCTGGCAGCCGCCGCCGGCTGGAAGCTCGGCTGCACCCTGCAGCAGATTGCGGACGGACTCTCCGCCGCGGCCCTCACCAAGGGGCGCCTCGGCTGCAAAGAGGTGGACGGCTTCACCGTGGTGGACGACACCTACAACGCCAACCCCGAGAGCATGAAAGCAGCTCTCCATACCGTAGCCTCCCTGCGTGGCCCCAAGCGCTGCATCGCCGTACTGGGTAAGATGGGCGAGCTGGGCGAAAGCGGCATTGCCGCCCATGCAGAAATCGGCCTGTGTGCTGCCGGGCTGGGCTATACTGCCGTGGTAGTGGTAGGTCCCGAATGTGCTGAAACCCTGGCCCTGTGCGAGGCCGCCTCCGAGCGCATACCTGCCATGCTGGTCAGCACGCCGGAGGAAGCAGCCTCCGCCCTGCGCCACATCATGGAACCGGGCGATGCCCTGCTCTTCAAAGGCTCCCGCTCTGCCGGCATGGAGCGCACCATGTACGAACTCTTCCCCACCCTCACCCCCACCAAATAAGTTATGCTGACATTCTTCAATACCCCCGATGCCCTGCTGCACATCCTGGCGCTGGTCATTCCCTTTGTCGGTTCCCTCCTCATCGGCCCGAAACTCATCGCTGTGCTGCGCGCCATGAAGGCCGGGCAGCCCATCCGCGAAGCTCGCAAGGGCGTGCTCGCTCCCGAGCACAGCAGCAAAGTGGGAACCCCCACCATGGGTGGTCTCATGCTCATCGGCCTCGTGCTGCTCACCTCCCTGCTGGTGTGCGACCTGACGGAGCCGCGCGTACAGTGCTGCCTCATCGTCACCGCCATCACCGCCTTCCTCGGTTTCCTGGACGACTACGCCAAAATCACCAAAAAGAGCACGGACGGCGTGAGCGGCTGGTTCAAGATTGCGCTGCAGTTCGTCGCTGCCGCCGGCTGCGCCGTATACCTGTACTTTGCCTGCCCGGAGGTAACTTTCATCCGCATTCCCTTCTACGGCACGCTGGATATCTGCTGGGTCTTCATCCCCCTTGCCATTCTGGTCATCATCGGTGCCTCCAACGCTGTGAACCTGACCGATGGTCTGGACGGCCTGGCCAGCGGTTGCATGATTATTTCTGCCTGCACCTTCACCATCCTGCTGGCAGCCGCCTTCCACTACAACCTGACACCTTTCACCGAGACCATCATTGCCGCCTGCGCCGGCTTCCTGTGGTTCAACTGCAACCCGGCCCGCGTCTTCATGGGCGACACCGGTTCGCTCGCCCTGGGCGGCGCACTGGGTACCGTGGCCGTATGCAGCGGGCTGGAGCTGATTCTGGTGGTTGTGGGTGGCGTATTCGTGGCCGAGGCACTCTCCGTCATGATTCAGGTCGGTTGGTTTAAGTTCACGCGTATCAAGTACGGAGAGGGTCGCCGCGTCTTCCGCATGGCCCCCATTCACCACCACTTCGAGAAGGGCGGCCTGAGTGAAACGCAGGTATGCATCCGCTTCTGGATTGTGGCAGGTATTCTGGCATGCGTCGGTTTTGCCCTCTTTCTACTTGCCTGGGGCGTTAAAATGTAGTACAATTTCCACCCCCCCATTGCCATGAATCTCACCGGTAAAAAAGTAGCAGTTCTTGGTTGCGGCCGCAGCGGTGTGGCCGCCGCGCGCCTGGCGCTTGCCAAAGGCGCGGCAGAGGTGTGCATTTTCGATTCCAACCCGCAGGCCACCTGCGCGGATGCCTCACTCTGCTTCGTTCCGGGAGCGGGAGAGCAGGCTGCTCAGGCCTTTGCTGCAGATCTTATCGTGCTCTCCCCGGGTATCGAGGCCGACATTCCCTGGACGCTGGCTTTCACCTGCGCAGGGGCTCCCATCATCGGCGAGATTGAACTGGGCTACCACTATTTCTCCGGGCGTATCATCGCCATCACCGGTACAAACGGCAAAACCACCACCACGGCTCTGCTGGAGCATGTGCTGCTGCAGGCAGGACACAGCGCCAAAGCCTGCGGCAACTACGGCTACCCGCTCTGCGAGCTGGCCATGCTGCCCGAACAGCCGGAGTTTGCCGTGCTGGAAGTTTCCTCTTTCCAGATGGAAACCATCGTGGATTTCCGCCCGGAAGTCGCTATCTGGCTCAACTTCGCTCCGGACCACATGGATCGCTACACCAAGGTGGAAGATTATTACAACGCCAAGCTGCGCGTCTTCGAAAACATGAGCGCAGACCAGCTCGCCATTGTCCGTGCCGGTGAGAACCTGCCCGGCCTGAAGCCCCGCGTGGCAGAGTTCTCCTCTGTCGTGGACTCCGGCCAACTCTTCTACAAGGGCGGCTATATCATGGAAGGTGATACCCGGCTCACGCAGCTGCGCGGCACCACACTGGAGCAGGCTCACAATGCGGAGAATGCCATGGCTGCCACCCTCGCCTGCCGTGCCGTCGGCCTGAGCGATGCCGACATTTCCGCCGGCCTGCGGAGTTTCAACCCGCCCGGCCACCGCTGCGAAACCGTGGCGGAGATAGACGGCGTGCTGTGGCTCAACGACTCCAAGAGCACCAACCTGCACTCCACCGAGGCAGCTGTGCGCTCCCAGACCCGCCCCATTCTCCTGCTGGCGGGCGGCAAAGACAAAGGGCTGGATTACACAGCCATCAACCCCATGCTGGCGGAGAAAGCCCGCTGCTGCATCGTCTTCGGGCAGATTGCCGGGCAGCTGGAAGAAACCTTCTCGCCTGTATGCCGCACCATCCGCGTGGAAACAGTGCAGGAAGCAGTAGCCGCCGCCGCCCGTGAGGCACAGTCCGGCGATGTGGTGCTGTTCTCCCCCGGCACGTCCTCCTTCGACCAGTTTACCGGTTATGTTCAGCGCGGCGAGTGTTTCCGCGCAGCTGTCCTCCAAACCCTCAACCTGTAATTTTCCCCTGCATCATGAAAAACCGTTCCTACTCCTCTTATCGCAACTCAGAAATGGCGCGTGTGGCTCCCAAAAAGCGCATATTCCGCTCCCTCATCAACAGCAAGCTCAAGCGCCACCGCACCGATACCGGCCTTGTGGAAGACCGCACCAACAGCACCACGGTGGTACGTATGATTGTGGGTCTGCTGCTTATCCACCTCATCGTCATCGGCGGTGTGATTCTGCGTGGTAAAATCAAGTCTGCGGATGCCGGAGCCATCGCCGCTCCCACCATCACGGCTCCTCCTGCAGTCGAGACAAAGCCCGCACAGAATGATGTGCTGCCCCAGCCGGTGGACGGCCCCGTGGCCAACCCCGTCCGCACCGATGTGAACCACATCACCCAGACTCCGCCGGAATCCGCCCCGACCGCCGCACCGGCTGTCGCCGAGCCTGAGATTGTGACTCCCGTACTGGCAGAAGACACTGCCGAGGAGGTAGCCCCGAGCGCCCCGGCTGCTGACCCTGCACCTGCAGAGGCACCGGCCTACAGCAAGCACCTCGTTGCTTCCGGCGAGACCCTCTTCGGCATCGCCGCCAAGCACCAGACCACCGTGGACGCCATTCGCAAGGCCAACCCCCAGCTGCGCAACAACAACATCATCTCCGGCACCTACCTGAACATCCCTGTTAAGGCAGATTCCGCCGCAGGTCGCCAGCTCGCTGCTGAGCGTGCCGCAGCCGCTGCCAGCGAAGCCGCCAAGACCTACACCATTCGCCGTGGTGACACCCTTGCCCGCATTGCCCGCCGCCACAACACCAGCGTGGCTCAGCTCATGAAGCTCAACAATATTCCCAAGGGCAAGGAAGGCTCCATCCGCGTGGGCGACACCATACGTATTGCACAGTAAACCGAGCAACCGCGGCACATGTCCACGCGTCTGAGCATCATCTGCCTCTGGGGCTGTTTCATCACCCTCTTGATACTGGGCATCACGATGGTGGCCAGCACAGGACTCTGTGCCCCGGTGCCGGATGGCGATGACCCGGCGGACTTTCTGTACAAGCAGAGCATTTTCGCGCTGCTGGGTCTTGCAGGAGCTCTGACGGTGAGCTGCATAGACTACCACATTCTGCGAAAGCTCATTCTACCGATGTGGGGCGGGCTTGTCCTGCTGCTCATCTGCTGCTTCCTGCCCGTTGTCGGCATGAACATCAACGGCGAAAACCGCTGGATTAACCTCGGCTTCATGAGCTTCCAGCCCAGTGAGCTGGCCAAGAGCGTGCTCATGATTTGCCTGGCGCACTGGTACACCACCCACCGAGAAATGGCCGGCACCTTCTGGCGCGGCTTTGTGGCACCCGGTGTCATCTTCGGCATCCCGCTCATCCTCATTCTGGTGGAAAAGGACATGGGTACTGCGGCGGCACTGGCTGTCTCCGGTTTCTGCGTGATGTATGTGGCCGGTGTACGCGGCTGGGTACTGATACTGGCTTTCCTGCTGGGTGCCATGGTGCTCTACGACCAGGCCACCGGCAGCGCCAACCGTATGGAGCGTATCTATGCCTGGCTGGACCCGGAGGCCTACAGCCAGGGCGCAGGCCGCCAGCAGTGGATATCCATCCTGGCCTTTGCCCGCGGAGATGTCTTCGGCGTAGGGCTCGGCAACGGCATCGACAAGTTCGGCAACCTGCCCTTTGCGCACACGGACTTCATCTTTGCCGAAATCGGCGAGGAGTGGGGGCTGGTGGGCACAGCCGGTGTGCTGATGCTGTTCACCATCATGACCCTCTCCGGCATCGTGCTTGCGCTGCAGACGAATGACACCTTCGGGCGTCTGCTGGCCGTGGGGCTTGTCTGCACCATCTTCTGGCCGGCCATGCTCAACATGATGGTGGTCACCTCCCTGCTGCCCAACTCGGGTCTGCCGCTTCCCTTCATCAGCTACGGCGGCACCAACCTCGTCTTTACCATCTTCGCCATTGGTCTGCTCACCAGCATCCAACGCTTCACCCCCACCAAGAAGGAAGTTTACTGGCCCATACGCCGCCTCCAGCAGAATAAATTATGACAACGAAGCCTCTCAACATCGTCATCGCCTGCGGCGGTACCGGCGGGCATCTCTTCCCCGGCATTGCCGTAGCTCAGCACCTGCGCAGCCTGGGGCATCACCCCGTGTTGCTCATCTCGCAAAAGGAGGTTGATGCCGAGGCCTCCCGCAAATACGGAGACCTGGAGTTCCACACGGTGCAGGCCATTGCCAAGCCCCCCACCCTGTCCCCCAAGATGCCGGGCTTCCTGTGGAAAATGCTGCGTTCCTACCTGAGCTGCCGCAAGATACTGCGCCGGGAAAAAGCCGAAGCCGTGATTGGCATGGGCGGGTTCACCTCGATGCCGCCGATTATGGCAGCGCACCACATGGGGCTGCGTACCTACGTGCACGACAGCAATGCCATGCCCGGCAAATCCAACCGCATGACCGCCCGCTGGTGCACAGCCGTGATGCTGGGGCTCAAAGAAGCCGCTGCACATTTCCCCGGGCGCCGTTGCATCGTGACCGGTACCCCGGTGCGCGACGAGCTGCGCCACATGCCCACACAGGCAGAGGCACGCGAACGGCTGGGGCTGCCACAGGACAAAACCGTCATTCTGGTGACAGGTGGCTCCCAGGGCGCCAAAAACCTCAACAGCATGCTTATCGAAGCCGCCAAGGCAGACCCGGAAGTGCACTACCTCGTCATTGCCGGGCGCCTGGACTACGAGCGCGTGAACGGCCTGGCAGCCGGGGCTCCCAACATCCGCGTGCTGGGTTTCTGCTCGGACATGCCGGCCGCCTACGCCGCGGCAGATGGCGTTATCGCCCGCTCCGGAGCCTCCACGCTCACCGAGCTTTCCATCATCGGCAAAGCCTGCTTCCTGGTTCCCTTCCCCTTCGCGGCGGATGACCACCAGACCTGCAACGCCCGCGTCTTTGCGGATGCCGGAGCAGCGGTGATGTGCCAGCAGAAAGACCTCACCACTGAGATTGTGCACAACTTCGTGCACGGCACCATCATGAACCCGGATGCCCGCAAAGCCATGGAAGAAGCCATGCTGGCCCAGGCTCGCCCGGATGCAGCCCAGGCCATTGCCCAGGCCATCATCGGCAACTGAACACCATGTCCGCCCCCTTCGACATAGCCGTCATCGGCGGTGGCCACGCCGGCATCGAAGCCGCGCTCGCCGCTGCGCGTCTGGGCGGTCGTGTCGCCTTCATCACGCACGATCTGGACAGCATCGGCCAGATGAGCTGCAACCCCGCCATAGGCGGCCTGGCCAAGGGGCACATTGTTCGCGAGATTGACGCTCTGGGCGGCGCCATGGGCCTCAACACGGATGCCACTGCCATACAGTTCCGCATGCTCAATGCCAGCAAGGGGCCCAGCGTTCGCGCCCCCCGTGCCCAGTGCGACAAGCTGGCCTACCGAGCCCGCATGAAGTGGGTCATGGAGACAGCCCCCGGTGTGCAGCTCGTACAGGGGGATGCCGCAGAGATTCTGACGGATGGGGGGCGAGTGACCGGTGTCACCACGACCTGGGGACAGAAGATAGCAGCTCGGGCTGTTGTGCTGTGCAGCGGCACCTTCATGCGCGGGCTGCTGCATGTGGGCATGGACCACCTGCCCGGCGGCCGCCTGGGTGCTGCACCTACGGGAATCTCCGCCTGCCTGGCAAAGCTGGGTTTCCCGCTGGCCAGATTCAAGACCGGTACTTCCCCGCGTATCAAGGGCAGCACCATCGACTTCTCCGCTCTGGAAATGCAGCCGGGGGATGAGCCGCCGCCCCTGTTCAGCAACTTCTCCCGCGAGCTTCTGCACCGAGCCACAGAGCCGCACTGCACCCTCAATTACCTGGCAGATGCCGATTTCGAGCTCCGCCAGCTCCCCTGCGGCGCCACTTACACCAACGAACGCACGCACGACATCATCCGCGCCAACCTGCAGTACAGCCCGCTCTTCGGCGGCGTGATAGAGGGTACCGGCCCTCGCTACTGCCCCAGCATCGAGGACAAGGTCGTGCGTTTCGCCGAGAAGGAGCGCCACCAGATATTCATCGAACCGGAGGGGCGCAGCACGGACGAGTATTACCTCAACGGCCTCTCCTCCAGCCTGCCCTTCTTCGTGCAGCAGGACATCGTGCACAGCATCCCCGGGCTGGAGAAGGCCGAGCTCATACGCCCCGGCTACGCGGTGGAGTACGACTATGTGCCTCCCACCGAGCTGCTGCCCACCCTGGAGACAAAGCGCGTGCGCGGTCTCTACTTTGCCGGGCAGATCAACGGCACCAGCGGCTACGAAGAAGCTGCAGGCCAGGGCCTGCTGGCAGGCGCCAACGCCATGCTTGCCCTGCAGCAGCGCGAACCGCTCATCCTGCGCAGAGACCAGGCCTACCTGGGAGTCATGGTGGATGACCTCGTGACCCGCGGCACAGACGAGCCCTACCGCATGTTCACCAGCCGTGCGGAAATGCGCCTTCTGCTGCGCCAAGACAACGCAGATTTACGCCTCTCCCCCCTGGCCGCAGAGCTGGGGCTGCTCTCCCCCGAGCGAGGCCGTGCTGCCGCAGAGCGCCTGCGAGCCATCGAAGAGGGCGTGGAGCAGACTCGCCGCATCAAGGTAGAGCCGGGCGTGAACCTCCACCTCTGGCTGCGCCGCCCGGAAAACGACTGGCGCAACCTCCCCGCTGAGCTTCTCTCCACCTTCCCTGCCGACCTCTGGGAGCCCATCTCCATCGAGGTTATCTACGCCGGCCATATAGACCGCATGCGCGTCTCGGCAGAGCGCATCCGGCGCCAGGAGGACAAGCGCATCCCCGCCGACATAGACTACGACGCCATACCGGCCATGAAAACCGAGGCGCGCCAGCGTCTGAGCCGCATCCGCCCCGGCACCATTGGCCAGGCATCGCGCATACCCGGCATCACCCCGGCAGACATTGCTCTGCTGCTGGTGTGGCTCAAGAAGTAAAGCCGCGTACCCGCTCAGGCAGCAGCCTTGTCGGCATGCTTTATTTGCGGCGGAAGCCGCTCACGCGCACATTTTGTCCGTTGCCGGCCTCGTCCAGCTTCTGGTCCAGCATATGGAACAAAGCGGAGGGGCAGACCGGCACCAGCCCCACCGGCCATACCAGCAGGAACAACAGCCCCTGCCCCAGCAGGGAAGCCAGCATCTGCATGCCGCTGAGCGGCAGCCCCAGCTCCGCCAGCACCCAATCCCCTATGAGCGGGCGCAGCAGGTAGAGCACCGCATACAGCAAAGCAGGAGCCAACACCAGCACGAAGGAAACAAAGCGAATCGCCCGCAGAGAAGAACGCTCCTCGTTTTTGCGGCTGCTGAAAAGAGCCGCCAGAAGCGCAGGCAGAATACCGGTATACAGCCACAGCTCATTGGCCAGCACCTGCACCACCAGCTGGAACCAGAACACAACCGCCGTATACTCCGCAGGCACACCGAACAGGCGGCTCAGCCATACCACCACACCAAGCACCGCGGCATTGGCGACCAGAGATTTTATATACGCCTGTTTCATATCAGGTCCAGCACAATCTTTCTGCGAATTCCTTATTGGAGCATCTGTGATGCTCCAGAATACTGCCATCCTCGAAAATCTTGAAGTATCCGGTATCGTCATCCATCCAGAACTGAGCGCCGATAAATCCCGACCCCAGAAGCCCACCGACCGGCCAATAGCATTCTTCTATCTCTCCAATCTTATCGTACACGAAATCAATCAACACATTGCCGTCTTCATCCACAATTCCATACTGTGAACTTTCTTCGTCTTTTACAACTTTGTAGCTCTCCATAGCATGACGAACCGCCTCACTCAGCTCGATGTTGAGGGGTTTTATCGGCGTTATTTTTTCTCCTTCAAAATCGATTACAGGCTCCAGCCGGATATTCGGTATGGTGCCGGGAAGCGTATCCCTCTCCGTGACTTTGAGGTCTGCTATCCGTATGATTTCTATCTTGGGTTTAATAATATATTCTCTCTCATCCGCTTCTGTAAAACTGAGTATAGCTTCAGCAGACGGACGCAGGCGGTAGTACGGCATGGTACATGCTTTGATAAGGTACTTCAGGCGGGCAGTATCTTCACACCGCGGAACAGTATCGCCAAACACCACACAACCCTCGGAATCCAGCCTGGGGCATTGACCATACGCCAACTCATACAGAGCAATACCAAAGGACCATATATCGCTGTGCGGCCCGACGCAGCGGCAGGAAGAACGTCTCTCCGGCGCCATGTATTCACTTACCCGGATGGTTCTGCTATTTCGATAATCCGATAATGCGAGTTCTTCCAGATTCTGGCTTTCCCCCAGATCGGACAACACATAGTTCCCTGCGGTATCCTGCAGAATATTGCTAAGCTTAATATCCAAATGCACAATCCCCCGGTCATGTAGATACATCATTCCGCGTGCTATGTCTTTTGCTATGGTCCAAATAGCTTTTTCATTTAACTTACCACGCATATCATAAATGGAAGAATGCGGGCAGTATGGCATCACGAGGCAGATTTTACTGCCGTCGCGGATGTACTCATACACAGGCAGAATATTGGGGTGACTCAGCTCATGCCCCAGCGTGTATTCCCGACTCGCCACTTCATCTATAAAAAAAGGAGCCGCCTTATATATCTTGAGCGCCACCTCATCCCCCGTCTGCGTATCAAACGCCTGCCACACCTTACCATACCCCCCCTCGCCGATAACGCGAAGAAGCTGATATCGATTATTGATTATCTCGTTCATCATTTTTAAATATTCTGTACCGGCTGATATCACCTTTCATAGCATGACAGATTTCTGAAATTATGCAAGTCTTTTCGCTCGTCAGTTTTCTCCTCCTCTGCTGTAAATGAAAGAAAAACATTTTTTACAAACTTCGGGCTTGCCATGCCGGGTCGATTGTGCTACTCTGAAGGGTTATGAATGAAGCAACGATATATACCGAACTTTTCGCCGCCATCTGCCACAACGAGGCAGAAACCGTACGAAAACTGCTGGTGGAAGGGGCGGAGGTGAACAAGCCTTTCCCGAACAGCTTCCGGCTCACCCCGCTCATGGTAGCTGCGCGGGCAGGTGCTCACGCAGTCATCCCCGTGCTGCTGGAATACGGAGCCAGTGTGCATACACGTTGCGTGTGGGGGCGCACGGCCTTCCACTGGCTCTGCCTGCATGGCCTCGGCAGCCACTACCATGTTGAGTCCCACACAGAAAGTGCACGAGCTCTGCTCAAAGCCGGAGCGGATGCTTACCAGCCGGATGATTCGGGCGAAACGCCACTGATTCTGGCACTGAGCCGGAGGCTGCGCAATGTCATTCGGCTCATCAATGCGTACAGCCCCATACCCAACGGCTCCGGAAACCGCCTTATCATCCCCTGGCTGGATGTCGGATACCTGCGCCGCACACACTCCTACCTTGCACGATATACGGACGAGGAGATTCTCGCAAACCTGCGCCCCCCGGAACCGCCCGAACCCGGCACCACCCGGCGCCGCAGATTCGCTCTGCCCTACGATGCCGCCTGGGCACAGCAGGCAGACCCACACGCCACGGACAAACGCGGCTACACTGCCCTGCACCACGCTGCAGCCATGGGCTTGTACGAGGAGGCCCGCATCCTCATCGACCGCGGGGCGGAGGTAGATGCCGTGGCCCGCTCGGGAGCCACACCGCTCATGCAGGCGGCACGCTGTGGGCATTGGAAGGTAGGGCAACTCCTGCTGGCACATGGCGCCGATGCCTACCGCAGGGATACCCGCAAGCTCAATGCAGTGGAATATGCACGCCGCGCCGGCAACCGGCGGATGTTCCCGGGAGAATAGCACTCTTTTCCGCAAATTCCGACTTGCCACGCCATGAGGAAAGTGCTAGAGTAGAAAGGCTGCGACAGCGCACACCGACACCATGATACACGCACTCGTCATCGGCCTCACTCTGGCACTGGTTCTGGGCATTCTGGCCCACAAACTGAAGCTCTCCCCGCTGGTGGGATACCTGGTAGCAGGCATGCTGGCAGCCCGGCCGTGGTGGGGTGAACCGGTGGACAGCCACATCGTGGAGGATTTCTCGCACCTGGGTGTGGTATTGCTGCTGTTCGGCGTCGGCCTGCAATTTCACATCAAGGATTTGCTGGCCGTGCAGCGCGTGGCGGTACCGGGTGCGCTGGTGTGCATGGCAGCCAGCACAGGCATGGGAGCGCTGGTGTTTCACCACTTCGGCGGAGGCGCCGGCTGGGTGAACAGCATCATGTTCGGCCTCTGCATCTGCGTGAGCAGTACAGTGGTGCTCACACGCGTGCTGGGGGACAACCGCCTGCTGCAGACACCCACAGGGCACACCGCACTGGGCTGGCTGGTGGTAGAGGATATTTTCACCATCCTCATGCTGGTGCTGCTGCCGGTCATGATAAGCGGCAAGGAGCTGGGCCCCGCTATAGGAAGCGCGGCCATTAAGCTCACGCTGCTGGTACTGTGCGTCGCCTTTGTGGGGCGCAAGATTATGAAAAAAGTGCTCACCTATGTCTCCCGCAGTGCCTCGGGTGAGCTGTTCACGCTTGCCGTGCTGGTCTTTGCCCTGGGCTTTGCCGTGCTGGCGGCAAAAGGATTCGATGCCAGCATGGAGTTCGGCGCCTTCCTCTCCGGCATGGTGGTGGGGCAAAGCCGCTTTGCCAGCCGCGCTGCCAGCGATGCTCTGCCCATGCGCGATGCCTTCGCCGTGCTCTTCTTCGTATCGGTAGGCATGGGCTTCGATTTCATGGGCATGCTGGACCACTGGCAGCTGGCTCTGGCCACCTGCGCCGTGGCTTTCCTGGTGAAACCCACTGTGGCCTACATCGTCATCCGCGTGCTGGGTAAGCCCCTGCGCATGGCCCTCAAGACCGCCGCCTCCCTCTCCCAGATCGGTGAATTCTCCTTCATCCTCGCGACACTCATCGCCACGCAGTACCACATGCTGCCGGACTACGCCGCCAACGTCATCACCGGCGTGGCCATCATCACCATCACCCTCAATGCCGCCCTCTACCGCTTCGTACCCCGCATCGCAGACCGCCTGGAGAAGCGCGGCATCGGCGCAAAGAAAAACGTCGTCGGCAACGTGCCGCCGCCCACGGATGAGCGCCACCGCATCATCGTGGTGGGCTATGGCCCCTGCGGCGAGATTATGAGCGACATCCTGCGCAAGTACGACCTGGAGGTAGTGGTGCTGGAGATGAACATCGACACCGTGAACCGCCTGGCCAAGGCCGGTATTCCCGTGCTGCACGGTGATGCCCGCCTGCGCAGTATCCTGCAGATGGCCGGAGCGGAGAAGGCAAAAGCCATCATCGTCACCACCGCCGCAGCCCCTGCGCATGACATCGCCGAAAGCGCACGCGGCATCAACCCCGCCATCAGCGTCATGGCCTACACCACCTACATCCGCAATGCCCGCCTCCTGCGCAGCCAGGGCGCAGAAACAGTCTTCTCCGGCGAGGAGGAAGTGGCGCTCTCCATGGCTTCCCACACCCTCCGCTCCCTCGGTGCCACAGAGGAACAGGTGTCCCGCGAGCGCGAGGAAACTCAACGCCGCCTTGCCACACCATGAGCCGTATGCCACACCCCTTCCCGCCGGACTCCGAAAGTCGCTTCCCCTGGGAGAAAGCCTGCTATGCCCTGCTGGCCTGCATCGGGTTGGTACTGCTCGCCGCCTGGAAGAACGACTTCTTCGAGGTCATGAGCGGCCTGATGATGGGCGTTTTCTTCCTGTGGCAGGTCGTACGCGGCCTCATCATCAAGCGCTATTTCTGGCACATAGCGGAGGAGAAAGTCAGCTTCTGGAGCCTGCTCGTTGCCCTCCTGCTTGCCCTGCTCTTCTATTGGATTTGCAGAAAATAACCGCCGACCCTATTGAGTTATTGGACTTTTGTTTTGATGGTGAACAGAGGCAGGAAATGGAACAAAAGGTATTGAGCGCAATTCTCCTGCTTCTTGATTTTGAAAATCGGTATCCTCAGCAGGCGTATGATTGAGCCTTCCGGTTTAGACTTGACGCTGAGCAGGGGGAATAAGCCAAACAAGAGTATATCGTGCGTAAAATGGCTTGGAGGAACGGGCTTCGGCGGATAATCCGGGTCATGTTCCAGCGACGTATTGCCAAACGGGGAGAGAGCATGGTATTTCTGCCACAGTGCTGCATGGCGCATCGTATTATTTTTCCATGGTTTCAGCTAGGCGAAGTGGTGAATGACCGCATCCGCTTCCATCTCTGTATAGTTGGCATACGAGGTATGGTAGAATTCATTGTAGGCACTGATGGGGAGTTCCCGAATATGGTACAGCGCCAATGTGGAGAGGAAATTCCAGCGCAGGGGCAGAAAAAGAGTTCTACCCTGGCATACCACATTAAAGGGGTCCTGATCACCATATAACCATGTCGGAGGTGCTTGTAATTTTGTCTGTAGAATCTTTTCTCCGAGATGCTCCTCGCGCATCAATTTCAGATTCAGCAGCATAACACCAGCGTTAAAGTAGCTGGGCGTACCTATCAGGGTATTCTGTCCATAGTGTTCGGACAAGAGCTCACGAACGGCTGCCACTACGTTATTTCCCAAATCTGTGTTATAAAGCTCGGCCAAATCCCCCGTTACCAGCATATCGCCATCCAGCAAAAGCACCTTATCCAGCTGAGGAAGTAACTCAGCTATATCACATTTGACCATTGTCACGTGATTGAAACTTGCCCCTTCAGGAATGCGGATGTCTTCATAGCGCTCTGCAGAACAAGTGTAAAGCAGTACTGTAAAGTCCGGTTGCTCCAGTTCTTTGAATTTCCTCCGGGAGAACAAACTGAGATTATTACCAAGTACATGAATGACATGGCTCTGACCTTTCTTCCTGTTGTGAAAGACAGAGGTCAGCATGGTTATCGTGGGAATAGCATAGCCATCATCACAAATAACGGCTATGTGAATGCTATTGTTCATGAGCGCGGATATTTTTTTCTACGGAGTTGTCGCTGGTATGTATTCAGGTCGTTTCCTGTCCGTCATTATTCATCCCTGAGCAGGGGAATAAGCTGAGGGTATTCCCTGTACATGTTCTGCAGCTGATCTTCGTTTCTGCAGGTTTCATGTTCATTTACCGAGTGCAAGGTACCGTCCCGGTTCATATTGAGTTCACGAAAACCATTGGTAAAATAGGTGACATGACACCCCGGTATAAGATATATGGGCGTATTGTTCAGCACAGCCATGCACCAAAACCAGATATCATCTGCCGTAGGGCACAGTTGCATGGCCTTATCGATTCGATGCACCTCCGGATGCAAACAGTGAGGCGGATACAGGACACCGCCAAAACCGAACTGCATGTTGCGCTTGGTGGTACTCATTTCTGTACCGCCCCATATCCAGCTGTTGTAGTGCATCGGTTGCCCATTTGAAAAGGTGATTGCTTTGGCATAAAGTGCCGTAATCGTTCCGCTCCGGCAATAACCTTCCCACAGTTTCCGAAGCCAATCCGGCTGATAAAATCTATCATCGTCTGCCGTAACCAGATAGTCATCCGGGTATTCCTTGAGGGACGGTATCAGCTTGGTAAAAGATCTTATATCCTTGCACCAGCGTATTTCTAACCCGAATGGACACAGCTCCTTCACTTTACGAGGGACATCCAATTCCTTTTCGGGAAATTGGTCCTCCCCAAGCCACAGAACGACCTTATCCGGTTTAAAGTCCTGTGTCAGCAGGGAGTAGAGACACAGGTGGATATCATACATTCGTTTGGGATATGAGGTGAGTGTGACGATAATTCGAGGGTTTCTTGGCTCAGTATTGAGGCCATAGTGGCGCATATTCTCTACCTTGCTCTCTATTTCATCGCGATTAATGAGAGGAAGAGAGTAGAGTTCGACAAGCTTTTTCAGCCACTCTTTTTCCTGCTTTGTCAGCTTGCGGGCTCTTCTTATTTTTATCTTAATACCCAGAATATTAAATATTTTATGGGTTTCCGTACATTTAACAGAAAATACTTTCATTGTTAAAAATTACAGTTGAGCATTATCCTGATTGGTTATTGAACCTTTGTTTTGATGGTGAACAGAGGCAAGAAACAGAACAAAAGATATTGTGCGCGAGATTCTCCTGCTTCTTGTTTTTGAAGTTTCTTTTCTATTCCGTTACTTAGGCAATCTCATTTACTCTCGCAATTTTGCCATAAAATCCGGATATGCGCTATATACCTTTTGAAATTGCTCTTCGTTGAAATAAAACTCATTTTCGATACGGAGTGTTCCATCGTCATTGAAATTCAGCTGACGCATGGGGTTGGTATGTAACGGTGCAAAATAGCCCGGAATAGAATAAATTTTGGTTCCGGCGCGTACAGCCTGAAGCCAGAACCAAATGTCATCCGCCTTCGGACAAAGCTTCATGGCCGTTTCTATGTCTAATACATCCGGATGCAAACAATGAGGCGGATACAGAACACCATCTACCCCATACAGAAAGTTTCGATAGCTGGCGGCCTCTTTCTGATGTAACCAAGGCCATTCGTTGAAGTTGACCGGATTCCCATCTTTAAGAATCATGCCCCTGGTGCGGTAGGCTACAATCGTTTTTTGTTCTTGGTACTGCTGCCACAAACCTCCCAGCCAATCCTGCGGGTAGTACATATCGTCGTCTGCCGTAACCAGATAGTCATCCGGGTATTCCTTGAGAGACGGTATAAGCTTGGTAAAAGATTTCATATCCTTGCACCAGCGTATTTCTAACCCGAATTGGCAAAGCTCCTTCACCTTACGGGGGACATCCAATTCCTTGTCCGGGAATTGGTCTTCCCCGAGCCACAAAACAACCTTATCCGGTTTGAAGTCCTGTGTCAGCAGGGAGTAGAGACACAGGTGGATATCATACATGCGTTTGGGATATGAGGTCAGGGTGACAATGATTCTGGGGTTTCTGGGCTCTGTATTGAGCCCATAGTGGCGCATATTCTCCACCTTACTGGCCACCTCATCGCGGTTGATGGCAGGTAATTCGTATAATTCAATCAGTCGGTCCAGCAGTTCTTTTTCCTGCCTCGTCAGTTTTCTGGCTCTTCTTATTTTTATCTTAATACCCAGAATATTAAATACTTTGTGAGTTTCCGTACATTTAACAGAAAATAATTTCATGGTTAGTAATTACAGTTAAGAATTATTCTGATTGGGTTATTGGACTTTTGTTCTGATGGTGAACAAAGGCAGAAAACAGAACAACAGGTATTGTGCACGATGCTCGCGCTTTTTAATTTTGAAAATCGGCACCCCCAACAGACGTATGCTTGTGCCTGTCGGTGTAGAATTGACACGGAGTAAGGGCAATATCCCCAGCAGGCGTATATCGTGCTTAAAACGGCTTGGAGGAAGGGGGCGCGGCGGATAATCCGGGTCATGTTCGAGCGACGTATTGCCAAACGGGGAGAGATTGTGGTATTTCTGCCACAGCGCTGCATGACGCATCGTATTATTTTTCCATGGTTTCTGCGTAGCAAAGTGGTGAATAATCGCATCCTCTTCCATCTCGGTATAGTTGGCATACGAGGTATGGTAGAATTCATTGTAAGCACTCATGGGGAGCATCCGGATGTTGTGCAGAGTTATCGAGGAAAGGAAATTCCAGCGCGGGTGCAGGAAAAGCGTTCTCCCCTGGCAGACCACATTATAAGGATCCTGCTCACAATACAACCATGTCGGAGGTGCTTGCAATTTTGTCTGTATAATCTTTTCGCCGAGTTTCTCCTCACGCATCACTTTCAGGTTCAGCAGCATGACACCTACGTTAAAATAACTGGAGGTACCTATCAGAGTATGCTGTTCAAAGTGTTCGCCTATCAGCTCACGTACTGCAGCCACGACATTATTTCCCAGCTCCGTATGATACAGCTCGGCCAAATCCCCCGTTACCAGTATATCGCCATCCAGGAAAAGCACCTTATCCAGTTGGGGAAGCAACTCAGCTATATCACATTTGACCATTGCCACATGGTTAAACCCCACACCTTCCGGAATGTGGATATTTTCGTAGCACTCAGCAGAACAGGTGTATAGCTGTACTGTAAAGTCCGGTTGCTCCAGTTCTTTGAATTTTCTCCGGGCGAATGAACTGAGGTTATTCCCGAGTACATGAATGGCGTAGCATGATTCCTTCTTCCTGTTATGAAGGACTGAGGTCAGCATGGTAATCGTGGGGATAACATATCCCTCGTCACAAATAACTGCTAAATGTATGGTATTGTTCATGAGTGCGGACTATTTTTCATCCCAATCAATGGAATTACAATTAGAAATAACAGATGTCTTACAGTGCTCGTTTTTTGATTTTGATACCCAGGAGTCGTATAATTTCGTATTCATTACGTCTGCTGATGGTGAGCAGAGGGAATCCCGGCAGACCGTAGTAACTTTTTGATATTTTATGTTTAACAAAAGGCTTCAGATACCAGGGAGGCGTGTTAAGGAATCGGAGTTGTCTGAAATATTGCTCGAGGAGGCCATATTGCAGGGCAATGTCGTGTGCCTTTTCGAAGTATGCCTTTGCAGCATCATGAGAAAGGAGCTCCACAGAGCTGGCAAAAATGGAATAAAAAGCAACCAGCCTCATCTTCTGCAGTTCTTCAGGAAGAGGATGTTGCTGATAGAAGTCAAGTGTTGCCTGAGCGATGCGAAGCCGGTCAAAAAGTTTGGGATTGTCGGCCACGGTCTGACTCATAACAGACCCACTTCTTCGAACATAGTGATATTTTTTTTCCGAAAGATAGGTAATACCGCGAGCAAAGGGAGCCAGAGCAAAATAAAAGCAGGCATCTTCATACCAGAGTCCGACCGGGAAACGGAAGTTGAAACGATCAATGAACGATTTGCGCCACAGCTTGTTCCAGAAGGTGACAGGGGTTCGGGAAATAATGTCCACATCGGGGACTAACCTTCCCCTGAAAGGCACATCAAAATATTGTTGCATCTGAGAATCTTCCGGCACATCCTCCCAGACGAGCCGTGCCCCGAAGGTGATGATATCCGTTTGCTCATCTATTTCCGCAAGGGCATATTCATAAGCATCGGGCTCCAGGTAATCATCCGAATCCACTCCGGTAATCCACTCGCCACGGGCATTGTCTAACGCCAGATTCCGTGCAGCACTCTGGCCTGCACATGGCTGGTGAAAGACACGTATCCGCGCATCTCCGGCAGCGTATTCCTCCAATATGTCCGCAGAGCCATCTGTGCTGCCGTCATTCACGCAAAGGATTTCCAGATTTCGGTAGGTCTGGCCGCAGATACTATCAAGGCACTTGCAGAGATATTTTTCCACATTGTATACCGGAATGATAACAGAGATGAGAGGTGCATTCTGCATGATTGTCAGCGCGTTTTATATAATTTAATACCGAACAAACGTACCGTTTTGTCAGCATTTCGATACTGTACAGCCAGTAGTTTCAGCGGCCCGAAACCATAGGTAGATTTACCGAAACGGTGACGTACAAAGAGCTTTTGCCACCAACGCTGCGGATACAGGAAACGAAGGCGGGCAGGATAATGCGCGCGGAGTCCGCACTCCTCGGCTATTCGGCGCGATTCGGAAACGACTTGCGCCTGCATATCATCCGGTGCAAAATCGCGGACAAATTGGTATGTCTGTAGGAAGTTGAAAAGATTTACCGAAGCAATATCAAAAGCGAACTTCTGCTCCCGGCGCAATTTCAGCAGCAATTCCAGCACCTGGAGGTGTTCCATATTTCGGGGAGATTTGGCATAGGCCTGACTCATGGTGCTGTTTCCCCGGCGTACATAGTGGTATTTCTGGGTATCCATGAAATAGATACCCCTAGCCACCGGGGTATAGGCAAAAAAGAAAAACCAATCTTCATAACGCAACCCATACGGAAAATGAGCCTTCTGCTGTATCAGCAGGCTTCGCCTCCACAGCTTGCTGCAGAACTCCCACGGCATGTTCAGAAGCAATTCAGGGGACATGGGGTGAGCTCCTTTCTTTCCACGTGGGGCATAGAATTGCTCCACATGTAATTCAGCAGGCACACCATCCCAAACGATTTGAATACCAAAGCTGATGATATCCACAGCATCTGAAATACAGGCACAGGAAGATTCAATGGTATCAGCATCAAGATAGTCATCAGCATCGACACCGGTAACCCATTCCCCCGTGGCCTGTTGCAGTGCCGCATTGCGTGCAGCCGCCTGCCCGGCGTTCTCCTGAGTAAAAATTTTAATACGCGAATCCCCGGCAGCGTATTCCTCCAGTATGGCAGCGGAACCATCCGTACTGCCATCGTTCACACAAAGAATTTCCAGATTGCGGTATGTCTGCCCACATATACTATCCAGACATCTGCGGAGATATTTTTCCACATTGTATACTGGAATAATAACAGAAATAAGAGGATTCGGAGACATCGGAAAATAAAACAGGATTATTCACTCGGCGCGGAGAAAGCCTATATGGCTCATCTCTTGCGTACGTCAGTCGGACACAATACTTATATCATTTTATTACTCCGATGTCAATGCTTTTTCACCGTGATTCGGCAGCACAGAAAACGTGATTTACGTTCCCGGAACCGGAGTCAGCATAATCATATTTTTATCCCAAAAACACGTCGCACACGCCTGCCATATTTATACTGTATCTTTACAAGCTGAACACCCGGGAAACCATAAGATGATTTTCCCGGTCGATGTTTAGAAAACAATTGTAAAAAAGGTGAAGCAGGAGTGAGGAATCGCAGAGCAGATTTAAAGCGGGTCGTTAAACCATATTTCTGTGCGACATTCTTATAACCTTCTGCTAATTTGGGATGCAACTCCGGAGCGACATCAACAGCGGCGCACTGATACGAGAAAAGAAACACCTCCAGAATACCATCGGAAAACGGCAGAGTATTTTTCTCATAAAAGGCCAATAATTTATCTATGATCTGCACATGATCCAGAGTTTTGGGGTTGACTGTCCCGGAGTTGCACATGATGGAGCCCGGCTGCCGAACATAGTTTATTTTACCGGCAGGCAAGTATGCGATATTACGCGCAAAAGGAGCCAACGCACGCCAGAAAAACATATCCTCATACCATAATCCCACAGGGAAGCGGCAATTGTACTGTCCTACAAAACTGCGTCTCCACAGTTTATTCCAGAACACCACATGCGTTTCAGCTATTATCTCCGGCGTGGGAACAAACTTACCATTGAAGCGTTGAGCAAACGAACGTTCGTATGGTTCGTCCACTTCAACACCATCCCATATAATATTCACTCCGAAACAAACGATATCGACCTCATCTGTTACCGAGCCAACAGCATATTCATAAGCATCCGGCTCCAGATAATCATCCGAATCCACTCCGGTAACCCACTCACCGCGGGCATTGTCTAACGCCAGATTCCGTGCAGCACTCAGGCCTGCATTTGGCTGATGAAAGACCCTAATGCGCGCATCCCTGGCAGCGTATTCCTCCAGAATAGCGGCGGAGCCATCCGGGCTCCCATCGTTCACACAGAGAATTTCCAAATTACGATAGGTTTGCCCGCAAATGCTGTCCAAACATTTACGGAGGTATTTCTCCGTGTTATATACGGGAACGATAACAGAGATGAGCGGAGCATCAGGCATGGTGGGTAAGTTCAGCAATTTCCGGGTGGTTCAGAACAGAGGCGATAACGGGAGCCATATCGTAGTACTTGTACTCAGCCAGACGCCCTCCAAAGATTACATCCTTTTCCTGAGCGGCCAGAGAACGATATTTCTCTGCCAACGCAGTATTGGCGGCATCATTCACCGGGTAGAAGGGTTCACATCCTTCCGTCCACTCGGTAGAGAATTCTCTGGAGATGACGGTGTGAGGGTTAGCGTCCACCTCGTCTCCGAAGCTTTCGAAGTGCTTGTGCTCGATGATTCGAGTCCAGAGAACCTCCCTCTCGGTGTAATTCACCACAGCATTGCCCTGCCAGTTAGGCACCGGATAATGTTCCTCCTCAAAGCGTACGGTGCGGTATTGAAGTTTACCAAAACGGTAGGCATAAAACTCATCGATGCAGCCGGTGAAAACAATTTTTTGAGCCTGAGTTTCCCAGTACTCACGCCCCAGTTCAAAAAAATCCACCCCGGTTCGGCATTCCACACCGGCGAGCAAAGCCTCGGTGAGTTTGTTGTATCCACCGATGGGAATCCCCTGATAAGCGTCGTTGAAATAGTTGTTGTCGTAGACAAATCGCACCGGCAGGCGGCGAATGATGAACGCCGGGAGCTCTGTGCAGGGGCGCCCCCATTGTTTCTCTGTATACCCTTTGATAAGAGTTTCGTAGATATCTCGCCCCACAAGGGTCAGAGCCTGCTCCTCCAGATGACGCGGTGCAGCAGCTCCTGCTGCGACCATCGCCGCAACAGCTTCCTGTTTCTGCTCCTCTATTTTCGCAGCTGCTTCTGCCGGAGTAGTCACCCCCCACATCTGGTAAAAGGTGTTCATATTGAAGGGCAGGTTATAGAGTTTACCTCCATAGAGTGCCACCGGGCTGTTTGTGTAGCGGTTGAAAGGAACAAGAGCTGTAACAAAGTCCCACACGGCTTTGTCCGACGTGTGGAATATGTGAGCACCATACTTGTGCACATTGATGCCGTGCAACTCCTCGCAGTATATGTTACCTCCCAATTGCGGACGCTTGTCAATAACCAAACAGCGTTTGCCCGCCTTGTGAGCCAGGTGAGCAAAGGTAGCACCGAAAAGGCCCGAACCAACTATAAGGTAATCGTACATCATGGTAAATCAAAATCGCGACCATTGAGGCGCAGAGTCATTCCTCCGGGACGCCGCAAAAGCCCCCAGCGCTTTTTCAGATTTCGGACACTGCCGCCTGCCGCTATGATGCGAGCACGGCATTTTTCCTTGGCGGAGAAATACCGGTAGCTGAAATCCGGCATAGAGGACAGCGGAGCCATCACCTCATGGTAGGCATCAAAATATTGCTGAGCCAAATCCGGGCGAATGCTGCGCATGAAGGTAGCATTCGCCAGAAATACCTGCAAATAAAATGCCTCTCTGACATCAGGCAGCGCACCCAGTTGCTCCAGAATACGGCGAGCCTCCAGACACATGGCAGGCATGCGCAGCAGACGCTCATCGTTGCTGGTGGTAGAAGAGCCTTGCCCGGCCTCTACTCGATAGTGCAACAGCGGTTCCTTAACGATACACATCTTTTGCGCCCGTGCCAGGATTTCCATGATAAAAGGCATATCCTGGTAGCCGGCACCGGCGGTTTCGATTACAGGGACAGAGCGCAGGAAATCCGCACGATACAGGTTGCTCCACAGGCTGGCATGAAAGGCGAAAATGGGAGACCAATCCACAGGGCGGAATGGCGTATCCGGAGCTTCTGCGAGGTTGCATACCCGCGAGGTAAAAAGCACATCCTGCTGGCCGGCCGGTTTTGTGGAATCATACTGCCAGAACATGGCCTTTACCACATCGCATCCCGTCTCAGAGGCTCGGCTGTACAGCTTTTCGTACATGGTCGGCTCAATCCAATCATCACTTTCCACGATGCCGATATAAGCCCCCGTAGCCAGAGAAATGCCATGATTCACCGCGCGCCCATACCCCCCATTGGGTTGGTGAACAGCCAACACGCGCGAGTCCTTCGCCGCGTACTCATCCACCATGGCCGGACAAGCATCCGGCGAGCCGTCATCCACCAGAATAACCTGAATATCCTGCAGTGTCTGGGCAAGAATGGAATCCACACATTGGCGCAGATAACGCTCCACGCCGTAAATAGGAACAACTATTGATACCAAAGGCTCCGCCATATCAGATAAACAACATTCAACCTCTCCACACAAAGGTCAGGAATAATACACGAAGCACACGAGCTCCACCTTCCCGACGGCAGGAAAAGAGACGTTTAAGCACGTTGAGGCCGCTTCTGAAGCCGCGGGGGAACTTCTCCGGATTTCGGCACAGCAACGCAATATCGGCATGAGACACTCGACCTGTTACCTCGGCATCGAGAGTCTCAGGTGCAAACCAGGTGCGCATCAGAGTCGAATACTCCTGCAGATACTCCGGGGCCGTTGTGTGCACTTTTCTGCGATAATCCGGAAGCATACTTTCCATGATACGCTTTGCCAATATGCTGCGCATGGCAACCGGGCCATGAGAAAATAATTCATACACATCCTGCTGCAGCTGCAGCTCCCGGAGCACCTCCCAGGCACCGGCTTCCAATTTACGGGTACTGGAAGCAGGATTGTCCTCCCGGTAATGATATACGGGTTTGTGAGAAATCGCTATGGAAGAGGCAAACGCCCAGGTTCTGATTACAAAGCCTAAATCCTGAAAAGCGGCTCCCGGAGTCTCAGAAAAGCGAATCCCCGAGCGCTTCAGCCATTGACGATTGTAAATTGCAGTCCAGATAGAGGGAGCACCCCAAAGATACTCCGGCACATCAGCCGGAGCGTACTCACCCTCCGACACGCCTTTAAACTTATCGATAACATCCGTTTTTCCGTGACATTCCCGGCAATATACAGCTTTCACCACATCGGCCTGTGTCTGCTGCGCCTTCTGCCACAGATGCTCAAACATATCCGGTTCAATCCAGTCATCCGGCTCCACAATGCCCACATATTCACCCTTGGCCTGTTCCAAAGCTATGTTAAGAGCTTTGCCATAGCCTCCATTCGGTAGATGCAGCACAACCACTCGGGAATCTTTCTGAGCATACTCATCCGCCATGGCCGGGCAGGCATCCGTGGAACCATCATCCACCAGGATAATCTCTATATCCTTCAGAGTCTGTGCCAAAACAGAATCGACACACCCCCGCATATACCTCTCCACGCAGTAGACAGGTATAAGAACGGATACACATGGAATAGGTATTGCCATTACCGAAATACTAAACTACAACAGGCACCATGTCAAGCTCAAAACGAAACTAATTAGACGATAAGGTGGTTATACCCAGCAACTCCTCGGGGGAGAGGTGAAGCAGGAGCTTCTCCAGGCCACCGGAGAGCAGGTTATCCGCCATAGCGCTCTTGCGGGTCAGCATGGTGTGGATGTTTTCTTCTATGGTGCCGCGGCAGATGAGGGGGTGAATGAGCACAGGCTGAGTCTGGCCGATGCGGTAGGCGCGGTCGCTGGCCTGATTCTCCACGGCGGGGTTCCACCAGCGGTCGAAGTGGATGACGTGGCGAGCCCGCGTGAGGGTGAGCCCGGTGCCGGCGGCTTTGAGGGAAAGCACGAAGAAGCGCGGCCCGCCGGGAGCCTGGAAAGAGGCCACGAGCCGCTGGCGCTCGGCAATGGGTGTGCTGCCGTGCAGGGTTAACCCGGGAGCGCCGAAAATACCGGCCAGGAAATCATGCAGGGGCTCCACCATGCTGCGGTACTGGGTGAACACCAGGCAGCAGTCCCCCGCAGCGGCAATACGCCGGGCCAGGTGCCCCAGGCGCTCGAACTTGCCCCCGGCGGCAGGGTCGAACCAGGATTCTCCGCGGTACTGGGCGGGGTGGTTGCAAATCTGCTTGAGGCGCCCCAGGATGGGCAGCACCAGGGTGAGGCGCGTCTGCGGATCCGGCTCGGCCACGACAGCCCGCAGCGTCTCCACCTCGCGGGCGTAGAGGCGCGTCTGCTCCGGTGTGAGCAGGCACCAGGCGGCCACTTCGGTCTTGGGCGGCAACTCCGGCAGCAGGGCGGGGTCGCTTTTGAGGCGGCGCAGCAGGAAGGGGCGCACCAGGCGGCGCAGAGGCGTGTAGTCGCTCCCCATGCTCTGCACCAGGGCGTTGAATTCCTTTTCTGTACCCAGCAGGCCGGGATTCAGGAACTCAAAGAGGCTGCGCAGCTCGGAGAGCGAGTTCTCCACGGGGGTGCCGGTGAGCGCCACGCGGCGCGGGCTGCTCAGGCGGCAGATGGCGCGGGTACGCTGCGAGTCTGCATTCTTGATGGCCTGAGCCTCATCCAGCACCAGGGCCGGGTAGGTACTGCGAGCCAGCAACTCATTGCGCGTTGCGATACCGTATGTGGTGAGCCCCACGTGCGCGCGGCGCAGCAGCCAGGCGGGGTTGGTGCGCAGGTAGTCAGACTCCTGGCGGGAAAGGGCATAGGGATGCAGCACGGCCACCTGCAGCTGCGGAGCAAAGCGGCGCAGCTCCTGCTGCCAGTTGGCCAGCAGAGAAGCCGGAGCCACAATGAGGGCGGATCCCCTGCCTTCCCCCAACTCCCCCGTGCGAGCCAGGTGCACCAGCCAGCAGATAACCTGCAGGGTCTTGCCCAGTCCCATATCATCCGCCAGACAGGCGCCGAACCCGCTTGCCGTGACATTCTGCAGGAAGCGCACGCCATCCAGCTGGTAGTGGCGCAGAATGGAGGACAGCTCCGGCGGCAGATCCGGCATGGCATTGCCGAACTGCAGATTGGCCAGCGCCAAAGCCAGCCGAGCACCGGCAACCGCCCGCATACCGTCCTCCTGCGGTGGCAGCTGCGGCAGTGCCTCACTGCGCTTGCCCAGGAGATAGCGCAGCCCCACCAGCAAGGGAATACCCCCGGCAGCCATGCGCGTGGCCTGCCTCCAGCTGTCCAACAGGCGGGTCAGTTTCTCGCGGTCCAGCCGCACCCACTCACCGCGGAAACGCACCAAGCCGTCCTCATCCCCGGCCAGCAGCTGCTCCAGCTCCTCATCCGTAAGATTGTAGTCCCCCAGCACCACGCGGGGGTAAAAACGCAGCAGAGAGCTCACATTGACAGAGGGCGCAGCATCCGGCTTGCCGCCGCCCGGTTCTGCCGGGTCGAGGCGCACCTCCAGCTCCACTCGAGGCGGCTGCGTCTTCCACAGATTCACCATGCGGGTTTCGATGCCGGCGGCCTCCAGAAGAGGTAAGGTTTCCAGGAAGGCGTGCGCCTGCCGTGCACTCCAGCCACAGGGTTTATATACCGCCTGCGAATTGATGAGCTCTGCCAGAAAGGCACTCTGCGCGGCCACCTGCCGCAGCGGCCGCAGCAAATCCAGCAACGCGGCGGAATCCTCCGCCAGCAGACGAGCCGCTAACCCCAGCGGAGCGTGGCGCGCACGGCCATCCTGCCCCACTTTGTGCACAAAAGTTGCCAGAAAGGCGAAGGGGGCTTCTTCTGCCGCATCACCTGCGTTCTCCGCCAGGTGGAAACACAGCATCCCCAGCTGCTGCCAGCCTTCGCCCAGGCGACTCAGCCACTCCTCCGCAGTGCAGCACTCGCGCGCAGCCAGCCAATCCACAGCAGGTGCCAGGCTCGCCACCCAGGCTGCCACATCCGCCGCTCCCACAGGCTCGCCCTCCAGCGGGGGCAGCGCCTCCAGCATGGCGGCAGCCTGAGTGGAAGATACCACCGGTGCCACAGGCTCCCCGCGACGCATGGAGCGCAGGTAGTGCATCATCTGCTCCCGGGCCCACTCCCGCAGACAGGCCAGCACCGGGGCAGCCCCGGCAGGCAGACCATAGCGCAGCAAATCCAGCATACCGCGCCCGGGCGATGCCGCAAAGGCACGCTCCAGCCGCGGCTGTACCCCGGCAGGGACAAGCCGAAGTTTACCGGCCTCGTGTTGCAGTGTTATCTCCACAGCCCCATTGTAGCGGCACAGCTCACGCATGGCAAGAAAATATGAAAAAGAGCCGCCGAAGCGGATATTCCGGGCTTTTCGGGGCTGGAAGCTCTCCAAAGCTGCTTTGCAGACGTTTTTCCTTGCAAAGTGCTGCGAAATATGGTAAAGGAACAAACATGCTTAGACATACCATACTGAGTCTGCTGATGTGTGGCTTTGCTGCAGCCACCGAAGGCTTCGATAATCTTAATTCCGGCAGCATCACCAAGGGCGATGTTTCCATGGGCACCCTCACAGCCCAGAAAGGCAACGCAGAAATCTGCGCCGGCAAGGGCTACTCCGGCCGCAATGCCCTGCGTATCCTGGGCGGTAGGGACAAGAGTGCCACCATCACTTTCGACACCCCCACCACCACGGAAACCACCTGCGATTTCCGCGCCGAGCGCTGGACCAGCCGCGCACCGTACAAGTTCACCGTGGTTGCCATTACTCCCCAGGGGGAGAAAACCGTGTTCACCGACACCAAGACGAGTGTGGGCGGCTACAAGCTGAACGCCCGTGCTGTGCTGCCTGCCGGCACCACGGGCATCCGTCTTGTGGCTGATACGGCAGAGGGCGGCGGCATCCTTATCGATGACCTCACCGTACACACCGGCCCCATGAAGATAAAGGAGGCTCGCATGGTGTACCCCAACGCCTACCCCATCATGAAGCGTGCCGTCCACAACCCCGCCTTTGCCTACAAGGTATGCACCACCGGCACGGACAACCCCATCAACGTGGGCAGCGTGACCTTCACCGTGGACACCCCCGGCAGCGTCAGCAATGTGACCCTGCGCACCGGCAGCCCGGATGGCCTGGACTTCACCAACAGTGTTGTGATGGGCAGCGCCACCCCCGCGGCGGATGGCAGCGTCAGCATCACCGTAGACAAGCCCCTGCCCGGCGGCACCACCTGGCTGTGGGCAGATGTGACCCCCTCGGACTCCGCTCTGGTGGGCAGCACCGTGACCTTCAGCAACATCACAGCCGGCATCGGCGAGAAGCAGTACAAGGGTGACACGCCTGTAACCCAGCGTATCGGCTACATGCTCGGCCTGCCCGGCGAAACCGTATCCAACCAGCCCGACGGCGGCGAGCGTGCCTGTGTAGCCTTCCGAATTCCCGGCATCATTCAGACGGCGGATGGCGCACTGGTGGGCTGCTTCGATGCCCGCTACAACCACGAGGGTGACCTCTGCGCCGATATCGACGTAGCCGTGGTGCGCTCCGAGGACGGCGGCCAGACCTGGACCACTCCCACCGTGGCCATGGATGCCGGACCCGGCGTCAGCAACGGCTGCGGCGACCCCTGCATCGTGCAGGACCACAGCGGCCGTATCTGGCTGCAGTCTCTTGTCTGCCACTGGAGTGGCGGCGCCTCTCTATGGACCTCCAAGAACGGTTTCGATGAGAAGACCACCGGTCAGTGGGAAATGACCTACAGCGACGACAACGGCAAGACCTGGGCCAAGAAGTTTGTGAACCCCACCCGCCAGATTAAGAAGCACGAGTGGACCACCATTCTGGCCGGTCCGGGCAATGGCATCACCCTGAAGGACGGCACCATCGTCTTCCCCGCTCAGATCTGGGAGCGCGGTGCCAACCCGCAGTGCATGAGCACCATCTGCTACTCGAAGGATGGCGGCAAGAACTGGGTATACGGCGCAGGCGTACCGCACAGCACCTCCGAGTGCCAGGTGGTAGAGCTGAAGGACGGCTCCATCATGATCAACGCCCGCAACGAAGCTCGCCAGGGCAAGCGTATCGTCTACGTGACCAAGGACCTCGGCAAGACCTGGCAGCCCCACAGCACCAACCTGAAGGCCCTGCAGGAACCCACCTGCCAGGCATCTCTGGTGACGGTAGACTCCGCCAAGTACGGCAAGCTCATGCTCTTCTCCAACCCCAAGAGCGGCTCCCGTAACAACATGACCCTCCGCACGTCCAAGGACGACGGCAAGACCTGGAACGAGGGCTACCTGTACGATGCACGCCGCTGCTGCGGCTACTCCTGCATCGCCATGACGGATGCAGACCATGTGGGCGTCATCTACGAGACCTGCCACACCAACGGCAAGACCGGCAACCGTGGTATCGGTTTCATCCGCATCCCGCTGGAGACCGTTGTATCCGGCCGCGATGTTCCCGCCAAGCCCGCCAAAATCGGGTGCAGCAAGAAGTAAACCCCAATAACTCCATCCCCGGCTGCCACCACCCGCAAGGTTGGTGGCAGCTATTTTTGAGGGACCTTACTTAGCGGGTATGGCAGAATCCGCGCTTGTCAATAAGGAAGAGCGTATAGTAGAATACGGCTCATGAAGAAGTGGCTGCTGGCTTGTCTGTATCTGGCAACTGCTGCACTGGCAAGCGCCTGGCAGCAGGTGAATGAGGATGCTCCGGAACCCGCACGCGAGTTTCGCGCGGTGTGGGTCTCCACCGTCTACAACTTGGATTGGCCCTCCCGTGCCGGCCTCTCCGCCGCAGAGCAGAAACAGGAGCTTCTCGCCATCCTGAACAAAGCTGTACAGCTCAAGCTCAACGCCGTTATCCTGCAGATTCGCCCGAACGGGGACGCCTTCTACAAGTCCTCCCTCGAACCCTGGAGCGCCTGGCTGAGCGGCCCCGGTGTGAACCCGGGGTACGACCCCCTCGCGTTCGCCGTACAGGAGGCGCACCGCCGCGGGCTGGAGCTGCATGCCTGGTTCAACCCCTTCCGCGCCACCATCAGCGGCCGTCCCGTCGGGCGCAATCACATCTCCCGCCGCCAGCCCGGCCTGTTGAAAAAAGCCGGTTCTACGACCATCCTGAACCCCTCCAGTTCTGCCGCACAGCAGCATGTGCTCAATGTTATCCTGGATGTCGTGCGCCGCTACGATATCGATGGCGTCCACCTGGACGACTACTTCTACCCCTACCCGCCCAATCACAATATAGCGGATGGCAAAAGCCCCGCTCAGCGCCGCGCAGCCATAGACAGCTTCGTACAGAAACTCTACACCGGAATCAAGCAGGTCAAACCCTGGGTGCGTGTCGGCATCAGCCCCTTCGGCATCTGGCAACCGGGATACCCCGAGGGGGTCAAAGCCGGCGTGAACGCCTACGAACACCTCGCCTGCGATGCCCGCAAATGGCTCGCCCGCGGCTGGGTGGACTACCTCGCCCCGCAGCTCTACTGGCGCATCGACAGCGAGCAGAGCTTCCCCGACCTCATGCGCTGGTGGAGCAGCATCAACCCCGCGCGCCCCGTCTGGCCCGGCATCGCCTCCGCACGTATCAACAGCAGCGAAGACCCCGGCCGCCCCGCCTCCGAAATCGACGCGCAGATTGACCTCTCCCGCCGCCTCGCCCGCCAAAGCGCCGGTCAACTCTTCTGGAGCTGGCGCTCCATAGGCAAGAATGCCGGAGGCATCCAGAGCTACCTGGCACGCCGCTACACCTCCTACGCCCTGCCCCCTGCCATGCCCTGGAGCGGTCGCATCCGCCCGGCACGCCCCACAGCACAGGGCAGAGACAATGGCCGCACCATCTCCCTGGCCTGGCAGCCGACTGACAGCAGCGCGCGCAAATGGGCCATTCAGGTCGGCAGCGGGCGCAACTGGCGCACTGTCTGCGTGCTGCCCGGCGGTCAGAGCAAAGTCACGCTGCCGGCCGGTCTCATCGGCAATGCCGCCCGTATCGCCATACGCCCCATCTCCGCCTGCGGCAACAGCGGCGCCCCGGCCGTGCTTGCCCGTTAACCCACTTCACCCCCAATATAAACAAACATGACAACAAACCCGAATATCTCCCCGCTGAGCCGTACCACCGCGCTACTGCTCTCCTTCCTCTGCCTCTTCGGCTTCTGCGGTGTACACCGCATCTATGCCGGTCGCGTTATCTCCGGTATCCTCCAGTTAGTAACCCTCGGTTTCTTCGGTATCTGGCAGGTTATCGACATTCTCCGCATCATCTTCGGCAGCTTCGAGGATGGCCAGGGTCGCCCCATTTCCCTCTGATACTTTAATACATTAACAAAACAAAACCGCCCGCTGCAAGCAACAGCGGGCGGTTTTGTATTATAAGATTGGAGACAGGAATCAGGCCTCGAGCTCCTTGAGCACGGGATTGATTTTGGCCATGGTCTCGATGATGCGGTCGTTCACATTGTTGCGCACCATACCGGCAGCCATGCGGCAGGCGTTCAGAATAGCCACGGCATTGGCCGAACCATGAGCGATGATAGACACGCCGTTCACGCCCATCAGGGGGCAACCGCCGATAGCATCTGCGCTCATGCGCTCCTTGAGGTTGCGGAATACGGAACGCATGCAGAGAGCACCCATCTTGGCCAGGGTGCTGGACATGATACCCGCCTTAATCCAGTTCGTGTAGGCATGAGCCGTAGCTTCCACGCTCTTCAGCAGAATATTGCCGGTGAAGCCGTCGGTGACCGCGACATCCAGCTCGGTCTCGAAAAGGTCATGACCCTCGCAGTTGCCCTGGAAGTTGTAGGGCAGCAGGTTGCGGTTGGAAAGTTCGCGCAGCAGAGCGTATGTCTTAAGGGAGAATTCGCTGCCCTTGCAATCCTCTGTACCGTTGCTCATCACGCCCACATTCGGCATCTCGCGGTTGTAGATATAGCGAGCCATGAGAGCAGCCATCACCGAGTAGCCCACCAGGTGGCTGGGCTTGGCATCCGGGTTGGCGCCGGTGTCGCTCACCAGCACGTAGCCATGGATGCTCGGCAGCGGGGATACAATACCCGCGCGCTCCACTCCCTGAAGCAGGCGCAGCTTAATGGTGCTGGCCGCAACGGCAGCACCGGTGTTACCGGCAGAAACCACGGCGTCCGCCTCCCCCTTCTTCACCATATCCACAGATATGCTCATGGAGGAGTTCTTCTTCTGGCGTACGGCAGCCAGGCCGCTCTCGCACATGCCCACGACTTCCGGAGCATGCACAATCTCCACTTTCGGATTGGAGCCGATGCCGGCGGCATCGCAGCTTTTCTTCAGAGTGGATTCGTCGCCGACAAGGTAAAGTTTCGTGAGAGAGTCCAGCTTCTCAAGCACTTGCACGGCTCCCTCGATATTGATACGCGGTGCATCATCACCGCCCATAGCATCCAACGCTAATTTCATAAAACGAATAAAACGTATAGGTTCGTGTATACTCTAACACCCTCCACGCGATTTGTCAACACAAAAACCGCCCCGCATGTAAAATCTGCGGGGCGATTGAAGCATTTTGCAGGGGTTCTCTAACGCTAAGCAGTGGATTAGTCCACCAGCTTCACGATAACCTCAGCCCCGCTCTGGGTCTTGTAGGTGCCGCACTGGGGGCAGGCGGTGTGACCGGGAACGGCTGCACCGCACTTGGGGCACTTGCCGAGTTTGGGGGCCTTCCAGGCCTGAGCGGCCAGGCGGGAGCGCTGCTTCATCTTGGACGTTCTGCGTTTCGGAGCTGCCATAGTTCTGTATTTAGGTTAAGATGTTACTGAGATGGAGAGTGGTGCCTCAGCGTCACTTGCGGGGGAAATCATCTAAGGCATCCCAGACGCTATTGCCACTCGGGGTGGCAGAGTTTACACCCGAAAGGGGGTCTTTGTCCAGCCTAAAATCACAAAATGTGTCATTTATTTCACATTCAAGGCCTGAAATTTCGCATTTCGGGTATCCGGGGAGCTCCAAAAGCACCTCTTCGCGCAATTCTTCCGTCACATCGGCAGCAACTTTCCCCTTCACATCGCAGGAAATGGTAAGGTCGTCTATAGCCACCGTGTACTCGAATTCACGCAGGCAACGGTCGCAACGCAGGAGGAAGGGAGCCGAGATGCTGCCGCGCAGCACCAACTCGCTGTCGTAGAGCTGAGCCTCCAGGCTGTAGGAAAGCGGCCCGGTGCTCTGCGCGCCGGTGTTGTCGATACCGAAGAGGGCGCCATCTGCCTCGCCTTCGATACGCAGCCCCTCCTCGGGGAACTCCTCCAGGGGTATGATGACTCTTGCTTGCATGGCGATATTGTGCATGCTGACACGCCCGGTGTCAAGCGCGAAATAAAAAGAGATTGCCAGGATGCGCCGAGGGCGTTACAATAGAGCACATGCAGCAGGCAAACAGGCGGGGAATCTCACGGCGCAGCTTCCTGAAAGGGCTGGGTGCGCTGGCGCTCACGGCACTTCCGGCCTGCCGGAAGGCCGCTCAGTACTGCATCGAGCCGGAGGGGTGCCCGGAATGGCAGCTGCCCGGGGAGGCGACATGCTTTGCGACCTGCATGCCCTGGGCCACCGGTGCTCTGCCCATGCTGGCCGTGTGCCACGGTGGCCTGCCCACCATGCTGCAGCCCAACCCGCACTACGCGGATATACGCAGGGGCTTACCCGCTTTTGCCCAGGCTGCACTGCTCGATTTATATACAGAGGAACGCCCTGCCGAACCCACCTTCAACGGCCGCCCCTACCCGTGCCGCGGCATGCAGGGTGCGTTCCGCGCCTGGGGCACGGCGCTGCGGGAGGGCAGACGCGTGGGCTTTCTGTTTCCCGCCGGCTACAGTGCCCTGCGCATGGCTCAGGTGAAGGAGCTGCGCCGATACCCGGGCGCCTCATTCTATGCCTACGACCCGCTGGCTGAGGCGCGCCCGACCACCTTCCCGGAGCTGGACACCCTGGCAGATGCTACCCTGGGGCCTGCTGTTGCGTTCGACACCGGATTCGGAACTTTGGCCGAACTCACCGCCGACCTGGGGGAACTGGAGGTGCTCTTTATTTTCAGCCCGGCAGATGCCGCAGGGCTGAACAGAGCCTTTGCCTCTGCGCTGGAGCACACACAGGCAGAAACAGTACGCTTCTGCCTGCTGAAGCAGGATCGCACCGCGCAGCTCTGCCGCTACACGGTACCCCTGACCCACTTCCTGGAGGAGTGGGGGGCCGATGCCGATGCGCACGGCAACCTCTGCCTGCGCCAGCCGGTCACCATGCCGCTGCGAGCCGCTGTCTCCGAAGCCGAAGCCCTGCACTGCCTGCTCAGTGGGGATGAACTGCCCCTGACTAACCGCCCGGAGCTCTCCCCGGCGCGCGAGTGGCTGCTGCGTGCCGTACCGGAGGCGCTGAATATCCTGCGCCGAGGAATCGCGGAAAACACAGCCCCGCAGCCGAGCCCCCTTCACCGCCTCCCCGCTACCGGCGGCATAGCGCACTACCTGCACCCCTTCTATGCAGACGGGCGCTTTGCCCACAATGCCTGGCTGCGCGAAACCTGGTTCCCCCTCACCGGCTGCGCCGGAGTGGCAGAAGCCTTCCTCCCCGGCAGGTACGGAGTAAGCTGCGTGGCGGTGCACGGCACCCCCCTGCCCGCCTGCGACGTGCCGGGGCTGCAGCGCATCTGCCTGCCCCTCTGCCCGCAAACCATCGGTGCCACCTCGGCGGAAAAATCCTCTGACACGCCCGACCTGCATCGCCCGGAAAAGCCCATGCCCCCGCCCCGAACAGGCCCGGCGCCGCAACATGCCGGGGCAGACAAACCGCAGTGGGCCTTGCTTATCGACACCACACGCTGCAACGGCTGCGGAGCCTGCACACTGGCATGCCGCGCGGAAAACAACATCCCGACCGTCGGCGCACAAGACCTGGCGCAGCACCGCGACATGCAGTGGCTGCGCATAGACCGCTACCGCAGCCCGGAGGGCAAGCTGCTCTATGTCCCCACCGCCTGCCGGCAATGCGAAAACGCCCCATGCGAGGCCGTATGCCCCGTGCATGCCACCGTCCACACAGACGAAGGACTCAACGCCATGGTCTACCCCCGCTGCTGGGGCACACGCTACTGCGCCGCCGCCTGCCCCTACGAGGCCCGCACCTTCAACTACCGCGACTACGCGCTCGCAGAGCAGGCCACCACAGCCCGCCCGGCCAACCCGCAGGTGAGCGTGCGCACACGCGGGATTATGGAAAAGTGCACCTACTGCATCCAGCGTCTCAATGCCGCCCGCCGAGACGGCTCCTCCCCGCAGACCGCCTGCCAGCAGGCCTGCCCGCAAGGTGCCATCCGCCTCGTCGACCTCCGCCACGACGCCCCAGAACAGGTGCTGACAAGCTTCGACGCACCCGGAACATCACCTCGCACATTATACTTGAACCAATAATTTTACATATGTCAAATCCTACCACAAGAAACTCTTCGTTTGAGTTATTAAGAATCATTTCCATGTTTCTCATTGTTGTGAGTCACTACACCAATATAGGCGTACAACCATGGACATTAGGCATAGTCAATCCAGTGTACTCATCTCTACCAATAGGTGGCACTTTAGGAGTAAACTGCTTTGTTCTAATTACTGGTTATTTCATGATTAACAGTTCTATTACGTTCAACAAAATAACCCGCCTGTTATATCAGGTATTGAGTGTAACCGCGCTCATCAGCCTTGTAGCCTATTGTGTCGGGTCCCCCCATTTTGAATTGAGCTCAAAACTTTTCTTCAAATCTGCCATTGGCATTTGGGGGAACTATTGGTTCATAAATACGTATCTAGTCCTTGTTCTGCTGAGTCCGTTCCTCAACAAAATGCTCAAAAGCATGAATCACGATGAACATCGCCTCTGCATTCTAACTCTCGTATTCCTCAACTATTTGGCTCATTGCTTCCACATCCCCACAAATTTCGAGAGTGTTGGGCTTTTTATCACCCTCTATTCTATTGCTGCTTATATCAGAATATATGGGGTATCGTGGTGCATTTCGCTCTGTAAATTATCAATTCTGACGTTTATTTTACTGACCGGAGGCGTCATAATGATATGGCTCACGCAACAACATATCATCTTCACCAAACTACTCACAGTCCTTGTGATAGGTCACAATTCCATATATCTCCTGATTATCTCCACCCTCATCTTTCTCCTCTTTACCAGAATACACATCGGACACTCCCGCTGCATCAATTATCTTGCAGGATGCACATTAGGCATCTACCTCTTCCACGAGCATAGTTTAATGCGTGTTTTTTATGGAAAAAAGTGTTGCATTGTGACAAAGCACCGTTCAGCGACGCTCCATACTTACACTGTATTGGGGCGATTCTGGCAGTATTCTGTCTCAGCATTCTCGCCGATATAATATACCGCCACACCGTGGGCTATCTTTACAATCCATTGTATCGCCACATACTGAACCCTACGTATACCACACTAAAACACAAGCTCTTCCATTTATGCAAGAGCAAATCGTCAACTAAATAATTGCCTTAACTGTAATACCACCTCGCTTGCGCGCACGGCACGGGGATATCCTGCGTGGCAGCAGGCACGAGCAGCCGCTTCGCCGCAGGCGTAGGCTCCCGCAACAGCCGCTTGCATGGGGGACAGCCCCTGAGCCGCCAAGGCGCCGATACACCCGGCGAGCACATCTCCCTGCCCGCCATTTGCCATGTAGGGGCCACCTGTGGAGTTGTACCACAGCTCGCGGCCATCCGTTATCAGCGAGCGGGCTCCCTTCAGCAACAGGGTGCAGGGATTCTGCTGCACAAAGCGAAGGGCACTCTCCGAGCGGCTCATCCCGGCCGACTCAGGGAAAAGCCTGTGCATCTCGCCCGGATGCGGGGTCAGGATAGCCTGCTCCGGCAGCCGCCAGCCATACGCCGCGGCCATGTTCAGTCCATCTGCATCCAGCACCAGGGGCACCTCGCAGCGCAGCAGTAAATTGTGCAAGGCGCGCACCTCACTGCCCTGCAAACGCCCCAGCCCCGGGCCCACCACCAGCGCCTGAGCCCCCTCCACCGGAACCTCCGCATATGATTTGATGGGGTTCACCATCACCTCCGCCGCCACGCGTGCGGCCAGCACAGGGTACACATCCTCGCGGCAATAAAGAGCCACCAGCCCGGCCCCGGCAGCAAGTGCTGCCTCCGCGCACAACTGCGCCGCCCCCGCGTAGCCCACACTTCCGGCCACGATATTCACACGACCGGCGCGATTTTTGAAGCAGGAGTAGGCCCGGCGAGGCAGCCAGCTCAACACCTCACGCGTGGCCACCTGCGCCTCCGTTTCCGCCGGAAGCTCCACTTCGGGCAGCGGGATACAGAGCAAGCGCCCCACATAATCCTCCGCCCCATCTGCCACCATGCCGGGTTTCACACAGCCGATAACAGCCGTCACATCCGCCCGCACGGCTTCGCCCGGCACCTCCCACGTATCCGCATTCAAACCGGTAGGCACATCGATAGCCAGCGTACAACTCTGCGGCGATGCATCGCGCAGTGCGTTAAGTTCCCGCACCAATTCCGCATACGGCTCCCGCAGCTCACCACTTGCCCCGCTGCCCAACAAGCCATCGATGATAAGCAGCCCCTTCTGAGGCTTCGGAGCCTCCGTGCTCACCTCATGTCCGGCCAGCAGCTTATACTGCTCGGCACTCGAAGCAGAAAAATCGCCCGGGGCGCAGACAGAGCGCAGGGTCACGGGGCAGGCGAATCTCGCGGCCAGCCCCAGAGCATCGCCCGCATTATTCCCCCTCCCGGCATACACCACCACACGCTGCGGCTCCAGGCAGCAGAGCTCCGCTTCCTGAAGCATTGCCTGCCACAGCCGCTCCACCACGGTGCTCATCAGCGCCGCAGAGCTGGACTTACCGCTTGCAAACAAAGCCTGTTCCGCGTCCCGTATCACAGCGCATGCATGTATCTTCATACCCGCCAGTGTAGCACATTCCCCGCCGAGCCGCAATCTTTTTCCCCACAATCCGGCCCCAGTCAAACGACACATCTCACAACACCTTGAAAATCGGAACATTCCTCCCAACACACCTCCATAATGAAAGTATACTTTCAGATTTTGCAGCAAATTCTTAAAATATACTTTCATTATATAAGCACTAGCAATCTTAGACGCTCACTCTACGCGTTTTAGAAAAACGCTCAAGATAGCGTCAAAAACAACCGCACGTTTCCATTCGTGCTTGACAAAGAGGCAGGAAGCCTGTATACTCCGCGCCCGTATGGAGAACCAGACGACCAATATCGATCTCTCGACGCTTGACACGGAGGCCATGCGCAGCCGTCTTTCCGAGCTCGGGAGCTATCTTTGACCCGGCTTCCCTGGAAGCCAAAGTAGCAGAACTCGATGAGCGCATGAGCGCGCCCGATTTCTGGGATAATCCCGCTACAGCCCGCGCCCTCATGGCCGAGGTGAATCCCCTCAAGCGCCGCCTGGAGCAGTTCCGTGCTCTGGAAAGCGGGTTGGAAGACATCGAGGGTATCATCGAGATGGCTCAGGAAGAGCCTGAGATTGCCGAGGAAGCCCTGGCGGAGTACAACGCCTGGGTCAAGCGCCTGCAGGATTTCGAGCTTATCACCCTGCTGAACGGCCCGCACGACAATGCCGGCTGTTATGTGACCATCCACGCCGGCGCCGGCGGCACCGAAGCCTGCGACTGGGCCAGCATGCTGCTGCGTATGTACCTGCGCTACTGCGAGCGCCACGGTTTCAACACGGAAATCATGGAAAGCACGGATGGCGATGAAGCCGGTATCCGCTCCGTAACCATCAAAATCGACGGCGAGTACGCCTACGGTTACCTCAAGAACGAGCGCGGTATTCACCGCCTGGTGCGCATGAGCCCCTTCGACTCCGCCGGCAAGCGCCACACCTCTTTCTGCTCCCTGGATGCCACGCCCGATATCTCGGACGACATCGAAATCGAAGTGAAGGAAGCGGACGTGAAGATGGACACCTACCGCTCCGGCGGTAAGGGCGGCCAGAACGTGAACAAGGTGGAAACCGCCGTGCGTCTGACGCACTTGCCCACCGGTATCATCGTGGCCTGCCAGACCCAGCGCTCCCAGCTGCGCAACCGCGAAGAAGCCATGCGCATGCTCAAGGCCCGCCTCATCCAGCTGGAGGAAGACCGCAAGCGCGCCGAAGCCGACCGCCAGTATTCCGAGAAGGGCGACATCGCCTGGGGCAACCAGATTCGCTCCTACGTATTCCAGCCCTACCAGATGGTGAAGGACCTGCGCACCGGCGTGGAGTCCGGCAACATCCAGGATGTGATGGACGGCAACATCGATGCCTACATCGAAGGCATGCTCCGCCACAATATGTAACACCCCTTACTTCGAGCCTGAGTTGAGGTGCGCCCCAACTCAGGCTCATTCCCACCCTGCCATGCTTACCATTGACGTCCTGACCCTCTTCCCCGAGCTTATCACCACCCCGCTCTCGCAGAGCATTATGGGGCGAGCGGCAGATAAGGGCATCATCGAGGTTCGCGCCCACCAGCTGCGAGACTGGGCGCACGACAAGCACCACCGCACGGACGATTACCTGTGCGGCGGCGGCCAGGGTATGCTGATGAAATGCGAGCCTATCTTCGAGGCCATTGAAGAGCTGCGGAAGGAGAACACCAAGGTCATCCTCATGACCCCGCAGGGACGCGTCTTCTCCCAACCCGTGGCAGAGGAACTGGCCGCCCCCTGTGTGGAGGGGGGAGATGTGCACTACATCTTCCTGTGCGGACACTACGAGGGTGTGGACCAGCGCGTCATCGACACACTGGTGGACATGGAGCTTTCCATCGGGGACTACATCCTGACCAACGGTGCCATTGCCGCCGTGGTTGTCATCGATGCCATCGCACGCCTGCTGCCCGGAGCTCTGGGAGACGCCCGCAGCAGCGAGGAAGAATCCTTTGCCAACGGCCTGCTGGAGGCCCCGGCCTACACCAAGCCCAACGTCTTCCGCGGCATGGCGGTGCCGGAGGTTTTCCTCTCCGGCAATCATAAAGCCATGGCAGAGTGGAAACTGGAGCACGCACTGGAGCGCACCAAAGCCAACCGCCCCGACCTCTACGAGGCCTGGGCAGCAGCTCACCCGGAGCACTTCGCCCCCAAAAAGAAGAAGAAGCGCACCCCGCTCACCCACTACAAACCGCGCCCCCGGCAACCGGAAAACGAAGAAAAATAAAAAAAAGTAAATTTTCTTTGAACAAAACCGCGCCGACGAGTGTCGTACTCTGTGAAAGCGCAAGAGTGTGCTATTTGTGGAGGTGAGAGCCCACAAAGTCTTTTTCATGTAATTTCAGAGTTGATTGAACGAGCGGGAGAAGCCGAAAGGCCCCTCCCGCTCGTTCGTTTACACTGTTTCCGCATTTACAAACAGGAAAAATTAAGCTATAATGCGCGCACATGATGAGCAACCCCAGCATCCAGATACCGCCCTATGCCCTCACCGTGGTGGAAAAACTCGAGCAATTCGGCTACGAGGCCTATGTGGTCGGCGGCTGCGTGCGCGACAGCCTGCTGGGTATCACCCCCAAAGATTGGGATGTGTGCACCAACGCCACCCCCAAGGAAGTCCTGCGCGTGTTCCGGAAGTTCCCCGTCATCAAGACCGGTCTGAAACACGGCACCGTCACCGTGATGGTAGACCACCAGCCGGTGGAAACCACCACCTTCCGCATCGATGGCGAGTACACCGACAACCGCCACCCGGACGAGGTTATCTTCGTGAGCCGCGTGGAGGAGGACCTCGCGCGGCGAGACTTCACCATCAACGCCATGGCCTACAACCCCACACGCGGCCTGGTGGATGCCTTCGGCGGGCAGCAGGACCTGGCTGCCGGGCTGATACGCTGTGTCGGCGAGCCGGATGACCGCTTCAACGAAGATGGCCTGCGCATCATGCGTGCGCTGCGTTTTGCCGCGAGGTTCGACTTCAGCATCGAGAGCGAGACCGCTTTTTCTATACGCCGCAACCGCCACCTGCTGGAGAATGTGAGCGTGGAGCGCATTTATAAAGAGCTCAAGGGCATGCTGGTGGGCAAGGGTGCTCTGAGCATGCTGCTGGCCTTCCCGGATGTGATGGCCGTCATCATGCCCGAGCTGGCCCCCTGCTTCGGCTTCGAGCAGAACACACCTTACCACAAATACGATGTGTGGACCCACACGGCCTATGCCGTCCAAGCCGCCCCGGCAGATGAAACGCTGCGCCTGGCCATGCTGCTGCACGACATCGGCAAACCCTCCTGCCACACACAGGGAGAAGATGGCGTGAGCCACTTCTACGGCCACCCGGATGTGAGCGCCGACATGGCAGAACGCATCCTCACCCGCCTGAAAAGCGACAACGCCACCCTGCACCGCGTCGTCACCCTGGTGCGCGAGCACGACAACACCTTCCCCTCCACCCGTGCCGGCATGCGCCGCTGCATCGGCCGCCTGGGAGAAGATGTTGTGGAACAGCTCTTCGATATCAAGCGCGCAGACCATGCGGCTCAGTCCACCTACGAGCAGCAGAAAAAAGCCGCCACTCTGCGGGAGGCCGCCCTGCTCATAGAAGAACTCATGGAGGAGCAACACGCCTTCACCATCAAAGACCTGCACATCAATGGCCGCGCACTGCTGGCCATGGGCGTACCTGCCGGCCCTGAGCTGGGGCGCATCCTCCGCGCGCTGCTGGATGAGGTGCAGGAAGACCGCCTGGAGAACACGGAAGAGGCGCTGGCCGCACGAGCCAAAGAACTCATTTCATAACATAGACACACATGAAAAAGCTTACAGCCCTTGCTCTGGCTTTGCTGCTGTGCTCCTGCAGCACGCAGATACATCTGGAGCATCTGGAACCCGGAGCTGCCGATCTGGTGCGCGGCTCGAAACTGAGCATCGACTCGGAAAACGTGGAGCTGACAGACACCCTTATCCAACAGCTGGAAAATGAGCGTTTCTTCCACCTCACCCCGGACGCCAAAGCGAACCTGTACCTCAGCAATGTGAAAACCCACAGCTACTCCGGCCTTATGTACCACACCTGCACGTCGGATGCAATCTGCACCTGCGTCGCGGATGACTATGTGGAGGCCGAGGCTCAGGTCCGCGTCGTCCACCCCGGCATTCTGCCCTATGTAAAGGATTTCAGCGTTACCAAAGACACAGACGACAGCGCCAGACAAGCCCTCGCAGCCGAGATTACAAAAGCCCTCGTGCCACACACCGAGACCCGCACCTTCAGCATCAACCCGGCCTCAGAAAATGAAAACCTGCCGGCAGCTGCCAAAGCCTGCGCCTCCGGCAACTGGGAACTGGGGCGTACACTGGCCACATTCGCCGTGAAGCGCTACCCCACCGACCCGGAGGGGCACTTCCTCATGGGACTCATCGAGCGCAATGCAGGCAACTGGAAAGCCGCGGCAGAACACATGCGCGAAGCCATACGCCTGCGCGATGACACAGCCTACAAAGAGACACTGGCAGAAACAGAACGCCTCGCCACAGACACCCAACGCGCGCTGCGCCAGCTCAATGGCCCCGTTCCTCCGCCTTCAAATTACATGCCTGCCCCGGAAAAAGAAACCCCGGCCTGGCAGTATATAGCCATTCCGCTTCTGCTGGGCCTCCCCCTGCTCTGGGATTAAGCCACAGCCCCTTCCTCGCTGACTTTCGACTATACAAAGCGCCCGCACCATTCAGGTGCGGGCGCAATCTTACAATCGCATATCCGGCTTCCTTATGCCTTCTCGGCGGCCAGAGCGGCCTGAGCGGCAGCCAGGCGAGCGGTGGGCACGCGATAGGGCGAGCAGGACACATAGTCCAGCCCCAGAGCGTGGCAGAACTTCACGGAGGCGGGGTCACCACCGTGCTCGCCGCAGATTCCCATCTTCATGCCCGGGCGCGTGGAGCGGCCCAGGTTCACAGCAAGCTTCATGAGCTTGCCCACACCCTCCTGGTCGATGCTGGCGAAGACGTTGGCCTTCACAATCTCCAGGTTGCGGTAGTTCGGCAGGAAGCTGCCGGAGTCGTCGCGGCTCATGCCGAGGCCGGTCTGGGTGAGGTCGTTGGTACCGAAGGAGAAGAACTCGGCCGTCTCGGCAATCTCATCGGCCGTGACACAGGCGCGGGGAATCTCAATCATCGTACCCACCTTGTAGGAGATGCGGCGGCCCTTCTCACGGAACACCTGTTCTGCCACGCGGTCGATAACCTCCTTCTGCAGGTCCAGCTCGCGTTTGAAGGATACCAGCGGCACCATAATCTCCGGGCGCACTTCGCAGCCTACCTCCTCCTGTACCTCGATAGCAGCCTCGATGATGGCGCGAGCCTGCATCTCCGTAATCTCCGGGTGGGCGATACCCAGGCGGCAGCCGCGGTGGCCGAGCATGGGGTTGAACTCGTGCAGCTCACTCACGCGGCGGATGATAACCTCCACGGGGATGTTGAACTTCTTGGCGAGGTCGAGCTGCTGCTCCTTGGTGGTGGGCAGGAACTCGTGCAGGGGCGGGTCGAGCAGGCGGATGGTACCGGGCTTGCCGGCCAGAGCCTTAAAGATACCCTTGAAGTCGCTCTTCTGGAAGGGCAGCAGGTTAGCCACGGCCTCGCGGCTGTCCTCCTCGTGCGTGGCCAGAATCATGCGGCGCATGAAGTCGATGCGGTTGCCGCCGAAGAACATGTGCTCCGTGCGGCACAGACCGATACCCTGGGCACCGAAGGCGATAGCGGCCTCCACCTGGTCCGGAGAGTCGGCATTGGTGCGCACACCCAGCTTGGCAGCGCGGCTGCACCACTCCATCACTCGGGCGAAATCGCGGTAGGTGTGGCTTTCCTCCGGCTTGAGGGTCTTGCGCAGCAGCACCTGAATCACCTCCGAGGGTGCCGTAGGCATCTTACCGGCGTACACATAGCCATTCGTGCCGTCCAGAGACAGGTAATCGCCCTCCTTGTACACCTTGCCGGCAATGCTCACCGTGCGGTTGTGGTAGTCAATCTCCATCTCCCCTGCACCGCACACGCAGACCTTGCCCATCTGGCGGGCCACAAGAGCTGCATGGCTGGAAAGGCCACCGCGGGCTGTCAGAATACCCTCTGCGGCAATCATACCGCGCAGGTCCTCGGGGGATGTCTCCAGGCGCACCAGCAGCACCTTCTCGCCGCGCTTGTGAGCCTCCTCGCAGCGGGCTGCGTTCAGGCAGATACGGCCGGAAGCTGCGCCGGGGCCGGCATTCAGACCGCGGGTGATGGGCTGCACCTTGTTCACAGCGCTGCTGTCGAACACGGGGGCAAGCACCTGGTCCACCTGGTCGGCGGGGATGCGCTGTACGGCAGTCTTCCAGTCGATGAGGCCCTCCTTCTCCATATCGCAGGCAATGCGGAAGGCGGCAATACCGGTGCGCTTGCCGTTGCGGGTCTGCAGCATGTAAACCTTGCGGTCCTGGATGGTAAACTCGAAATCCTGCATGTCGCGGAAGTGGTTCTCGAGCGTCTTGCGGATGTCGCACAGCTCGGAGTAGGCGCTGGGCATCACCTCGGCCAGCTTGGCCACAGGGTCGGGGGTGCGCACACCGGCCACCACGTCCTCGCCCTGAGCATTCATGAGGAACTCACCGTAGAACTCATTCTTACCGTTGGCAGGGTTACGGGTGAAGGCCACGCCGGAGCCGGACTCATCGCTCGTGTTACCGAACACCATGCTCTGCACGTTCACAGCAGTGCCCCACTCGGCGGGGATGGCGTACTTCTGGCGGTAAGTGATGGCGCGCTCGTTGTTCCAGGAGCCGAACACGGCACCGATAGCGCCCTTGAGCTGCTCCCACGGGTCAGCCGGGAAATTGCGGCCACTGCGAGTGAGCACCAGCGTCTTAAAGCGGCGCACCAGCTCGCGGCTGTCATCAGCCGTCAGCTCGGAGTCCGCAATATCCTTACCGTAGCGCTCTTCCTTCAGCTTGTGAATAATGCTCTCGAAAGGCTCCAGGTCCTCGCCCTCCTGCTTCTGCACACCCATCACCACATCGCCGTACATCTGCACAAAGCGGCGGTAGCAGTCCCAGGCAAAGCGGGGGTTGGAGGTAGCGGCAGCCATAGCCTCCACCGTTTCATCGTTCAGACCCAGGTTCAGAATGGTGTCCATCATGCCCGGCATGGACTCACGAGCGCCGGAGCGCACCGACACCAGAAGCGGCATAGCAGCCGTATCACCGAACTTGCGGCCCACCAGAGCCTCCATCTTGGCAATACCCTCGTGCACCATGCCGTCCAGCTCGGCCGGGTAGGTCAAGCCATTGTCGTAGTAATATGTACAAACTTCTGTCGTGATAGTGAATCCGGGAGGCACCGGCAGACCGATGCGAGCCATCTCGGCCAGATTCGCGCCCTTACCACCCAGCAGCGCCTTCATGCTGCCATCGCCATCGGCGGTTCCGCCGCCGAAATGATATACGATCTTTTCCATATAATTGTAGATACGTGTTCGTTGTAAAAATCTGAGAAGTCCAATCATACTCCGAGCATCGGCAGACTGTCAAGCACGTCTTTCGTCACCAGCAACGCTTTTCTGCAGCATGTCACACAGAGGCATTTTTCCTGACCGCGCGACCGAAAACATTAAAGCGCTGCCACCATATTCCCGAGCGGGAATAAAAGGGCACACAGACTGCTCTGCATCCATTTTTCATTCCCGTACGGGAATATAGAGCAATCATTTTACCGGCAACACAAAATGATTAAAGTCATCGAAGCTCTCGGGCTCCGTCTGTACGCGATAAATCGCTGGGAGAATAGATAATGGAAATACCATTGTCTTATCTTCTTCTAAACGTTTGCGGGATTTTTTCCGCTTGCTCTGCCGCCACGCGTATGGTAGAATGTCGCTTGCTATGAGAATACGTCATTACCTTACTACCCTGTGCCTGGCAGCCCCGCTTTGCCTGGCTGAAACCGCCGATACAGACTCCGATTACGATGCCGAGAGCGTTGCCGCCGATGAGATTGAGTACGAGGAGGATTACAACGAAGATTACAACGAAGATTACAACGAAGTTTACGGCGAAGATTACGAAGAGGAAGAAGACCGCACCTATACCGAAGAGGAGATGGAAGCGGCCCTGAAGACCTTCACGGAGTTGAACACCAAAATGACCGAGGTCCTCAAAGGCGTGAAAGACCTCGCCACGGCAGATGCAGCGGCACCGGCCTATGTCGCTCTGGAAAAGGAACTGGAGGATAAAAAGTTGGCTAATATACTGATGGCCATTATGCAGAAAAAAGGCTTCTCGGTGCTGATGGAGGGCATAAGCGCTCGCCGAAAGTCGGCAGATGAGCTGCAGAAGGTCTTTTTCTATGGTTCTGTTGCTCTGGCGGAAGCCGTCACCGGCGATGCGTCGGATGCCATGGCACCACAGCCGATGACGGACGAAGTCCGGCAGGCTATCATTCAGAATATGGACAACGAGGACGATGAAATGAAGGTCGTGTACATCGGACTCTCGGGCGACAGTAATCTCGTTGAAAGCGGAGGCCCCGGCTTCACCCGCGAAACAGCCTGGGTTAGCTCCGCAAAAGATCGAAGTACGGCTGATTTTCACACCGGGCTCATCATCTCCCGCAAATACGAGGAATGCAACATCGCCGACAAGAAGGAGGTAAAACACGAGGGGCACACCTACCACGTCGTCACCGCCGATTTTGTGCACGAGAATGTCAAGTATCGCGCCGACGTATGGGTGGATGTCACCGCCGGCTACAAAACCTACACTCCCGAGCAGCAGCAGGCAGCGCTGGAGCAAATCACGGCTAAGCTGCGCGAGATTACCAGCATCCTGCAGGGAATCAAGGATAAAGCCACCGCAGATGCCGCTGCCGAGAAGCTGGCGGAGCTGTACAAATCCAGCACTACTCCGGAACTCAACGACATCCTCATGAGCATGGATAGGGAGAAAGTGCGGGAAGCCATGAAAGCGGCTGTCCCCTCCGAAGAGGAAATGGAAGCCATCCGCCAGCGCCTCAAAGAAAACGATTACTACGGCTCAGAGAAACTGAAGGAGCTCTGATTTCCTCATCCGTCAAACCGCTCCAGCCTACAGATTAAGACACGGCTGTCAAATTTTCCCGCAGTGTTCGTACACACTGCGGGATTTTTGCTTGCCAGTGGGCGGGGCATGTGCTATGAATAAAAGGCTATGAGGGAGATGAGCAATGCGGAGATGAGTGAGGCGGCGAATGCGCGTGTGCAGGCTGTTATTTTTCTGGGCGCCAGCTCGGTATCCATGCTGGTGGCAGAGGATAGCGACGGAGAGCTGCGTGTACTGGATGTGCTCACCCAACCCATGGCACTGGCTGAGGACATTTTCCGGCAGGGCAATGTGTCGCGCGAGACCATGGATCGCTGCGTGCAGATTATCCGCGGCTACAACCAGTTGCTGAATGAATACCGCAGCGGGGGCGAGGTGCAGGTGCGTCTCCTGGCCACCAATGTGCTGCTCAATGTGCACAATATGGACAGCATCACGAACCGCCTCCTTACCATCTGCGGCCTGCAGCTGGAGGTGATGGACGACGGCGAGATGACCCGCCTGCTCTACGTCAGTATGCACGAGATGCTGGAGCAACACGCCGAGCTGGAGAAAAAACGCGTTCTGGTGGTGCATGTGGGCCCCGGCAACACCCGCCTGCTGCACTTCGACCGCGGGCGCATCAACTACTACGCCAATTACCGCATGGGCGCGCACCGCTCTGCCATGGCGGTGAGCGATACCAACTTCGGCGATGCCCGCATTGAAACCTCGCTCATACGCGAGCACATCCGCGGCGTGGTGGAGCAGATTCAGCATGACTCCGAATCCGCCATCTCGGAGACTCCCGATGCCTTCGTGATTTTCGGGCCGGATTTCCACCACATCTCCTCGCCCATCACAGAGCGCGGTGAGTTCTCGCTGGATGAGCTCGACACCCTGGTGGAGGAAATCTCCGCCGCCCCCCTGCAGCAGCGCATCGAGAAGTACAACGAGGATTACGCCACGGTGAAAGCCCTGCTCCCGGCCGCTGTCACCTACCTGAGCCTTGCCCGCGAGTTCGAGCCGCGCAGCATCCTCATGCCGCGGGAGGAATACGCCTTTGCCTTCCTGCGCAACCTGCTGCCCTCCCGCAGAGACAACCAGTCCATGGAGCACGAGGTTATCCACTTCTCCACCCTGCTGGCCAACCGCTACAAGGTGGACCGCGGGCACAGCCAGCAGGTGCGTAAACTCTGCATCTCGCTCTTCGACCAGCTCCGCGAGCTCCACGGACTCTCCCGCCACGACCGTCTCCTGCTCACCGTCGCAGCCATTCTGCACGAAATCGGCACCTTCATCAGCCCCAAAAACCACCACCGCCACGGGCAATACATCATCTTAAATTCCGAGATTTTCGGCCTCTCCCGCGAGGATGTGGAAATCGTCGGCCTGCTGGCCCGCTACCACCGCCACGGAGCCCCCACCACGGCAGACCATACCTACGCGGACCTCGAGCAGGCGAACCGCCTCCGCGTGCAGAAGCTTGCCGCCCTGCTCCGCGTGGCGGATGCCATGGAGCGGGCGCACTCCCACCGCATCTCCACCTTCACGGTGCGCTACACGGCTCGTAAGCTCGAGCTGCTGGTACCGGGCGTGCACGACCTCACCATCGAGAACCTGGCCCTGCGCAGCAAAGCCGACCTCTTCACCGAGATTTTCGGCTACGATGTCCAGCTGCTCCCTGCCAGCAACTGATGCGTTAATCCCCTGCCACCGGCGGGAAACAGCACAGCCAAATCGCAGATTTAGCTTGACTCTTTCTGCAGACAGGTTATACTGTATGCAAGTATAAGCGCATCGTTATTTTAACTATCTTTTCCACACGTTTTCGACACATGAAACACTCTGTTCGCACACTTCTGGTCGGCCTGGCTCTTGTGCCCGGCTCTGGTATTCTTTATGCTCAGGCCCCGGCTCCCGCCCCTTCTCCTGCAGCACCGGCAGCTCCTGCAGTTCCGGCGCTCACAGAGAAGCAACAGCGCATGGCAGAAGAAGCAGCTGCCCGCGAGGCCGAGGCAGCCGCCCAGGCAGAAGCGGCAGCAGAGGCAGCCGCCGCTGCCGCAGATCTGGCAGCTCGCGGCATACGCCCGGAGCAGTACAATGCCATCCTCCTGCAGGCTATCAATACCTCCAATGAGCTCGTGCTGGCAGAGGTATTAGCCGCCGGTGCCAACCCGGATGTGCGGGATTCCAACGGCGAGTACGCCATTCACTGGGCAGCCAAGACCCAGCAGCCGCATTTCATCGACATGCTGCTGGATGCCGGAGCTAAGGTGGATGCCGCCAACCCGCGCACACGCGCCACTGCCCTGCACCTCGCCGCCTGGAACGAAAACCCGGAATGCCTGAAGCTCCTGCTCACCGAAGGGGCAGATGAGAACGCCACCGATATCGTGGGTGATACGCCGCTGCACCGAGCCATCAAGCTGGGCCGCACTGTCAATGTGATGGCGCTTGTAGCCGCCGGTGCCAATGTGCTGCAGGCAAACGATGAGGGTGTCACTCCGCTGCTGGCAGCGGCCCGCAGCGGCAGCTCGGAATGCGTGCAGGCCCTGGTGGCTGCCGGTGCCGTGCGCGACCTGCATGCCGCAGCCATCGTCGGCGACCTCTACGTGCTCAACTATTTCATCTCCGCCAAAGTCAAAGTCAACTTGCGCAATGGCCTCGGCGAAATCCCCCTGCACCTGGCAGCCGAATTCGGCCATGCAGACTGCGTGAAAGCCCTGCTGGATGCCGGTGGCTGGATTCTCGCCAAGAACAAGCTCGGCGCCACCCCGCTGCATGAGGCGGCAGGCAATGGCCACGCAGACTGTGTAGCCATGCTGCGCGACCGCGGGGCAGACATCAACGCCCGCGGGGCATACGGCACAACCCCCATCAGCCGCGCGGCCTCCGCCGGGCATGCCGATGTGGTGAAATACCTCATCTCCGCCGGGGCCGATGTCAATGCGGCGGATGAATACGGCGTGACTCCCCTCATCTGGGCGGCGGCCAATGGCCACGCAGACTGCGTGAAGCTCCTGCTGAATGCCGGAGCCAACAAAGACACCGTAGATAAAGCCGGCGAAACAGCCCTGCACTGCGCCACAGAAAAAGGCCATACCGAGTGCATGCGCCTGCTCCGCTGAGTCGCTGCCGCCGCGCGCGGGTCATTTCCCGCTGCGCAGAGAATTGCTGAAAAGCGAACCCACCGTGGACAGGGAATTGCCGAGGGTCTGAGCCCGCATCTGAGCTGCAGCCTGGCGGGTGCTCCACGCATCCATGGCTCCCCGGTGCAGGGTCGCGTTTGCCCGCTCCAGCTCCGCATTGGCGTTGGCCGTTATTTCGTCCTGAAGTCGGGTAGCCAGGTCGCGCTCCCGCACTGCGATGGAGCCCTCGGCCACCAGGTTTCCGGCGGCTGCATCCGCGCGTGCAGCCGAGAGGCGTTCATTGGCATTGCGCGCCGCGCGCTGTTGATTGGCAGAAGCCGTGTCTGCCATAGCTTCTGCCTGCTTTGCTGCGAGCTCCTGCTGCACATCGGCCGTTCGGCGCAGCGTCTTGCTTTGTTGGTAAGAGGAAGCTGCCTGCAGCACTTTCGGCACCACTGCAGCAGCAACACCAGCTATTGTTGCGAATCCCATAGTGGCGCCAGCATACACGCCGGGGCCGCATTCTGCAAGACACAGGCACCCGCGGCGTTCCCTCGCAGCACACCGCGCCGAGTCGCGCCGGGCTTTACCAGCCGCCGCCCTTGTTGAAGCGCGTCACCTCGCGGCGAGCCTCCATCATCTCCACACGAGCCTTCAGGTCGTAGCGCTGGTCGCGGTGCGTTTTACCGCGGCCGATACCGATTTCCGCCTTCACCTTGCCATTCTTCCAGTACAGGCGCAGCAGCGGAAGCGCAAAACCTTTCTGCGCCTGCTGAATCTCGATTTTGAGTATCTCGCGCTTGTGCATCAACAGGCGGCGCGGACGCTTGGCCTCGTGCTGGAACCACTTGCCGGCTGTCTCCCACGGCTGCACATCGCAACCGTACAGGAATATCTGCCCTTTCTCCACACGGGCAAAGGCATCCGATATATTCACCCGCCCCTCGCGTATGGACTTCACCTCCGTACCGCGCAACTCTATACCACACTCATGCTTGCCGAGAATTTCGTAATCTCGGCCGGCCTTTTTGTTGCTGGCAATCAGGGAGGAGCTTGGGGCGGGCTTTTTGGCCATATACTAATCTGCGCTTGGGTGAGGGATTGAAAGAAAAGACCCGACAACCGGTTCTTCCGGCAGCCGGGTCTGCATTCGAAAAATGTGCGTTTTACAGATCGAGAGATGCTGTGATGGTGCGGTCGTCCTCGCCGCTCATGTCGATGAAGAGATCATCCTCCAGGTCGCCACCGGAGATAAGCGGAGTGTCATCGTCCGCCTCGCGCCACATAATCTTACCCTCGATAATCTCGGTCAGGGCGATATCGCCACTGCCCATCTCAGGGGTGGTGGGCACATAGGGATCGGAGCCTTGATTCAACTGCTGCACGCGCTTAGATACGATATTGACCAGCAGCTGGTTATCGCCTACAATCTGTGCAGCTTTCTCAATGAGTTCAACTTTCATGGATGGAAAAAATGGTCTGTTCCCACGGCCTGCGGGTTCGTGCATTGTAGCATGCAGCGCACTGATTGGCAAGCCTATAATCACGTCAGTATAAAAAAAGAGCGATTTTCCACCTACCCGAAAAGCAGCGCAGCGCCTGAACCGGACAGAGCCTCACACCCGCCGTCGGCATATATTTACCTTGTTGGAGAGGGAACGGCGGTGCTTTTTTTATGTTGAGGATATCACGGAGCACCATTATACTGACAGGAAGTTTTCCTCTTGCCGCATCATGTGCCGGCAGAGGAGGACTGTCCGCAGGCATCCCCTGCAAAACATGAACCAAAATATCATACCATGTATAACGCTATCGTTGCTGTATCCGGCAGGTCCGGAGAAAAGTCAGGAGGCTCACCCGCCGGCAAGGCAGCCGGGCCTCAGCAGAACTCAGGCCGCGCGCTTCTTTCCGCGGCTAAACCTTCCCCGTGGCCGCCTTCCGCCCCGAGACGCCGCCCGCGTTTGCTGGCGACTCACCCCCTCCGAAGCAGCTCCCGCTGATTCCTGAAATAACCTCACACCTACATGTCCCCAGACAACATCCACTCCACCGAAAACGCAGCAGCGCTCGCTTCTGCCAACCTCAATTCCGGCACCGATTCCGCTGCCACAACTCATACAATCATGAATACGATACCCCAAAACACTGTCGGCGCCCCCGCTTCCGAGGGCGAGTCTCCCGATTTTACCTTCACCCTGAGCGAAAGCCCCATCGGCTTCACCCGCACGACCTTCGCCGAACCGCAGAAGCCCGGCAGCGACTGGGATACGGTGTATTCCGGCGTTTGTGTGGACCTCATGAATCAGGCGCCTGTGGAGGATGAGCTTGTGCTCAGGGGCGATACGCTCGAGCTCAAGCGCCCGACTCAGCTGGCCGTCTGCATGACGGTGGATGACCACGGTGATTTGCTCATTTCCGACTCGGCATTGGCAGATGCTGCCATTCCGGCGGCATTTGCTCAGGCTCCCAAACTCAGCACCGATGAGGCGGA
>JAZTYL010000014.1:0-157252 GCA_045636905.1 Akkermansia sp. | reverse complement strand
TCCGCCTCATCGGTGCTGAGTTTGGGAGCCTGAGCAAATGCCGCCGGAATGGCAGCATCTGCCAATGCCGAGTCGGAAATGAGCAAATCACCGTGGTCATCCACCGTCATGCAGACGGCCAGCTGAGTCGGGCGCTTGAGCACGAGCGTATCGCCCCTGAGCACAAGCTCATCCGCCACAGGCGCCTGATTCATGAGGTCCACACAAACGCCGGCATACACTGTATCCCAGTCGCTGCCGGGCTTCTGCGGTTCGGCGAAGGTCGTGCGGGTGAAGCCAATGGGGCTTTCGCTCAGGGTGAAGGTAAAATCGGGAGACTCGCCCTCGGAAGCGGGGGCGCCGACAGTGTTTTGGGGTATCGTATTCATGATTGTATGAGTTGTGGCAGCGGAATCGGTGCCGGAATTGAGGTTGGCAGGGAGGCCCGGCCGACAAGTCTGCATCTGCCGGTAAATGATGCGGCAAGATGAAAACTTGCCGGGAGTATAATAGTGCTGCGGGGTGTTCTCAACATCAGAAAAGCTCCGGCGTTCCCTCGCCATCGGGGGCAATGCATCACAAAGCATCGTGTTATAATGGGGTGGCGGTCATTTTTCGCTTGAAAAGCAGCCGAAACAGCGCTAGAATACAAGGTGATGAAAATTCATTTTTGTGGTGCAGCAGAGACAACGACAGGCTCCCAGCATCTGCTGGAAGTGAATGGCAAGCGAATTCTCCTGGATTGCGGTATGTACCAGGGGCACCGAGAGGAGCAACTCCGCATTAACCGTGAGTTCCCCTACTTCGACCCGCGCTCGGTGGACTGCGTTGTGCTTTCCCATGCGCACATCGACCACTCCGGCAACCTTCCCAACCTGGTGAAGAAAGGATTCCGCGGCTTTGTGTACACCACATACGGGACTCGCGACCTCTGCTCCATCATGCTGGCAGATGCGGCACGCATTCAGGAAAGCGACTGCAAGTTCCTCAATAAAATGGATAAACGCAAAGGAGGAGCCGGTGCGGTGGCCACCCCCATCTACACCGAACAGGATGCTGAGGCGGCCATGCGCCGCTTCCTGACACTCGGGTACCACATGCCCATCCCCATCGCGCCGGGTGTCACGCTCACCTTCTACGATGCCGGCCATATTCTCGGCGCTGCCCAGGTCGTGCTGGATATAGACGACGAGGAAGACGGGCAGCATAAGCGCCTGCTGTTCTCCGGCGACGTCGGACGCGGCGACAACGAACTGCTGCGCGACCCGGAAGCCGTGCCGGATGTGGATATCATGCTCATGGAAAGCACCTACGGCGGACGCTTCCACGAGGTGCCGGCACAAGATGCGGACCTGTTTATCAGCACCATCCGCAAGGCCATGAAGCGCGGCGGCAACGTATACATACCTGCCTTTGCCGTAGAGCGCACCCAGCAGCTGCTTTACCTGCTCAACCGCGCCTACCGCGAGGGTAAACTGCCCAACTATCCCGTGTACGTGGACAGCCCCATGGCTGTGAGTGCTACAGAAATCTTCCGCATTCACCCCGAATGCTTTAACCAGGATGTGTACAACTTCCTGTTCAACGAGCGCGACCCCTTCGGCTTCGAACAGCTGCACATGGTGCGTACGGTCACGGAGTCCCAGCGCCTCAACAATCTGCGTGAGCAGGCCATCATCATCTCCGCCTCCGGCATGTGCGAGGCAGGCCGCATCCTCCACCACCTCAAAAACGGCATCAGCCGAGATAAGAACACCATCCTTTTTGTAGGATACTGCGCCGCCAACACGCTGGGACGCCGCATCATGGACGGTGCCCTGGAGGTACGCATCCTCGGGGATGAATATCCGGTACGCGCCAAAGTACAAAGTCTGGATTCCTTCTCCGGCCATGCAGACCACAATGAGTTGCTGGCATACTTTGCCCGAACAGGCGGAGGGAAGAAGAAAGTCTACCTGGTACACGGCGAAAAAGAATGCACGGCAGCGCTTAAGAAAGCGTTAGAGAAGGAGCATGATGGAGAAGTGCATGTAGCGCACCTGAACACCTGCATCAGCTGCTGAAAACGGCAGTCCGGATACAAGGATATCGACATTGCACATCTATAATGCCTTTGTCGCGACTTTCTGCTTGAGGTAAGGCGCGCTTTATGGTAGTATGGCCTCATGAATAGCGCACGCTGCAAGATGTACCTCGCGCTGGCTGTAGCATGTCTGCTGGCCGGCTGCGATGACAAGAGCAAAGGAAGTGCTACTCCGGAAGCAGCCGTCCAGTTCCGCGAGCTGCAAGCGGAGGTGGTGGAGCTTTCCCGCGCCGAGTGGATGGCGGAAGCCCGCCCGGAGGAATTGCCCGCAGTTGTGCAGAAGTTCATTGAAACAGCAGATACCTCCTACACCTCGCCCAAGGCGCGTTACAGCCTGCTGCACCTGGCCTGCATGCTCAAAAAGCCGGAGCTGGCCCGCTGCCTGCTGCTGGATGGCGCGAATCCCAATGCGGCAACGGAGAGTGAGGAAGGCACAGCGGAAACACCCCTGCTTTTTGCCATATCCTCCGCTTACACGGAGCAGACAGATCCGAACGTCATCAACAAGCTGGTGGACGTGCTGGTAGCAGGCGGTGCTTCGCTTGCCACGCCCGGCTCGGCAGAAACAAGTCTCACTTACAATGCATGCCTGACCTGCGAGCACGAAGAGGTCTATGCTCACCTGCTCGACATCGGTGTTCCGCGTACAGGCAACGAAACGTCTGAAGCTGCCTACAGAGGATGGCCCGGAACCCTGGAACGACTCATTCAGGAAAAGGGAGGTATCACAGAGGAGGACCACCAGCTTCTGTCTCTGGCAGCTCGGATGAGCGGCGGCTACTTTGCCGGCGAGCATCTGCGCTGCGCCAAGTATCTTGTAGAGTTGGGCGTACCGGTCGACAGTACGGACGAAGCCGGCCGCACCCCCCTGTTCTGGCTGGCATCGACCCTGCCCACCTTGTCGGAGGAGAGCGGACTGCGCGATACGGCGCTGGAAATGGCTGTCTGGTTGCTGCAACAGGGCGCAAACCCACAGCTCCGAGCCGATGGGGATGAAGAGTACCCCGGCTTCTCTGCCGCAGACTTGCTTGCTCTCAACCCGGATAATCTGGCAAAACTCAAAGAAGCCGGAGTGGAAATAGCCGCTCAGCCGCTGGAAATCCGCACCGGGAAAAACCTTGCGGCAGATGTCTGCCGAGCAGCCATGCTGCACACCCCGGCGGACACAATCATAAAGCATTACGACACCATCGCAACCCTTCTGGCACCCACCGCGGAAATGCAGGAAGGTGAGATGTACGCCGATGCGGTGAAAAATGCTATTGTCCTGCTGGCCGCAGCCGACGCCCCCAGAACGGCAGATTTGCTGGTAGCAAGTCCCCTGTGGAAAACGCAGGCAGACAGCGCCGGGCATGCCCATGTGGTGGACTCGCTTATCAACGGCATCCAGGAGTCCAGCCTGGCGCTTCCCGCCGAGTTCCTGCTGCAGAAGGCGGATGAAATGCTCAAACGCAATGAGCACGCATACGCAGCCTCCCTCATCGAGCTGCTGGGGCGTTGCCCGGACAGCGATGCACATATTGACCGCCTTTGCAAGGACGAGCGTATGCCGGTACAGGCCGGCGCCTGGGGGGCGCGTCTGTACAAAGAAGGCCTGCCCGAAGCCTGCGACGGCGCCGTTGCATCGTGGCTGGCGCAGCAGAACCGGGAGGCCGACACGGAAGTTCTGAAGAAAGCGCTTCTGCTCACATCGTTGGAGGAGATTTGGTATGGCAACATGACCGGCAGCCAAGTGGAGGAGTTTGTGAAGGCTGCAAAGGAAGCAGGCGCCACACTGGCGGCAGAGGCATACCGAACCATCGCGGCCAATCTGAGCAACCCCGAGGCGTTGGATGAGCTGATGACCACTCAGGACATCTGGGCATACGAGCTGGAAATTGCCACGGCAAAATACCTGCTGCAACATAAGGACGAAATACTCTCTGCCCCGCAACAGACTGACCCGAAATAAGCATGCGATATATCTGCACAGCCATTTTTCTGAGCACGCTGAGTCTCCAGGCACAGGATACGGCGGGTGAATCTGCGCCCGCAGCGCAGGAGGTCTGCCCCCCCTCCCTGCTGGATGTGACGCTGGGCTTTGAGGGACAGAACTCTCTGAAGCGACTTCAGGAGTTGCTGACAGCCGGAGCACCTGTGAACGAAACGGATTTGCGCGGTAACACCCCGCTCCTGCTCCTCTGCTCTGCGCTGGAAATGGATTATCGCTACACGACGGATCCGCACTTTGCCCGCGCAGTCGACGAAGCTGTTACGCTACTCATTCAGAACGGAGCCAACGTGCTGCACGAAAACGCGTCCGGGTGTAACGCGGCCTTTTACCTGCAAAGCAAGCCCGAGCTTCTGCAGAAGCTCAACGATGAGGGACTCATGCCCAAGGAACTGGCTGTACGCATTCCGTACGAATCTGCGGCCTTCTCCCGCTACATGCGCAAGCGTACAGCCCAGGCACTCCTTACAACACACGCGGCCTGCCGCCAGTACCTGGTCCGCCTCTATTGCCTGCCAGCCTACGAGCGAGCCGAGGAAAAGCTCGCCCAAATCATCTCCGGAGAGGATACTCGGAAGGAGGTGAAAGACATAGCAGAGCTGCTGGATTTCATGCGTCTGGCAGATTCGGAACGAGCCGCCCGCTTTGTACACGAGCTGCGCTACTGGCAGCACGGGGAGCATCTGCTGGAGGAAATTCCCTCCCGTGTGCTTGCCGCCCTGAATCAACTCCAATGGGAGCTCAGCAGTGAAGACATGCGAGCCGCGCTCAAGAAACTGGAAGACATGCTTCCCAGCTCGCCGGACGAAATGATTGACTGTTTCGCGGCTCAGCCCATGGGAATCCTGCTGGAAATGCTGGAACGCCGCGAGGGCGAGCAGGCGCTGCCGCTCATACGCCGCTACAGCACCTGCAACGAGGCAGACCTGGCCTCTACAGCGAGCATCCTTCTGCTCAAGCGCAGCGGGCTTCCTGCACCCAGTCCGGAGGCTCTTCGCGAGCGTTTCACTGCAAATGGCCTTACTGTACCGGAAGGCCTCAATGCGGAGCAACTCCGTATTTACGAGTGTGCACTGGTAGACTCCGCCATGAGTCGGGGTGATGCGTCCGGACTCACGGCAGAGCTTGTCATCCGCGTCAAAAAGCATTTTGCGGATATGAAACTTCCGCGCCATGCGGAAATCACCGGCAGACTTCTGCAAGGCAAACAGCTCACGACTGACCCCTACACCATCATGGCGGCGCATCACAGCTACATCGAGCAGCCCCCGCCTGTACCGCGCATGAAGATGGCCCAATTCATCCACGACAACCCGAGCCTCTTCTCCGCAGCTAACACAGAGCAGCAATGAACAGCAGCCAAATTCGCAGCGTCGTGTTCTCCCCCTGGCTGCCGCACAGCCTCTGCTGCGTCGTGGTGTTGCTGGCTTGTGTGCCTATTCTCTGGCCGGAATTAGCCGGAGATATTATCCCGGTATCGGCCGCGCGATACGCAGGGCATCTCATCCTCGGGGCCATACTGGCATCCGCAGCCCTTCTCTGCGCCGGCTGTGTGCACCATCTGCTCAATATGCGCAACCTGCGCGCTCTGTGGCAACTGCTCGTATGGCTTCTGCTCTGGGGGCTTACCGCATTTATCTTCACGCAAATGGCCATCGAGGCGGATGTTGATTCACCCTTTGCCAATGAAACCGTTCAACCGATTCAGCAAACAACCACCCTGCACCCCCCTACGGAGAAACTGACAAGCCCCTCCTCGCTGGAGCTTGCCATCGACCCGGAGCTCTACAGCGATAAGGTGCTGGAATCCGCGGCAAACCTGGTCAAACTGGAATCCGAACACGAGGAAATCCTGGCCTCCTTCCTGAAAAAAGCGCCGCGATGGGCATTTTCATCGGACGACAACATCTTCTACACAAAACCCGGCCATGTCGTGCTGGTCCCCCCGGCAACAGGCGGCATACCGGGCACGGTACACGCCACATTCCGCACCGTGACAGAAGGCGAGCGCCTGCCGGACGGCTTTGTCATAGCCACTCCGGGAGGAGAGTTCCCGACTACAGCAGATGGCACGATGCCCGACATAGCGCTGGAGCTCTCAGGAAAACACTATCTCCTGCTGGCCTGGCGAGGTACAAAACACCTCGAAACCGCGCGCAAGGCCATCAATGCGGCCATCGCGGCCATCGACACACGCATGGAGCGCCTCGCCAAGAATCCCACGGAAGAGAGTGCGGCACATCTCCGCGAGGGGCGGCGCAGCTACCCCGGTAACAAGCCGGAATTACGCCTCAACGAACCCGACAATCAATACGGAGTTTACCAGGCCGAGGTTTACGCCAACACCGGTAAGCCCGGCACCATGTTGCTGGTCATCCGAGATATCAGCACCGGCAAACCGCTGCGCCTCTTCACCTTCCCGGCTCGCTACTCCACCAACCCGAATGAGCTTTTCCGCCACGATATCCCCGGCACACCGGAAGAATGGATGGCATCGGCCCCCATCAGCGAGGCCGGCACCATTTTCCCGCAGGGGGCACCGTACTTTGCCATCTGCACAGGTGAATCCCACCAATACTTCGGTGTCACCTTCGAAGTGCAGTTCTTCCCCCAGGGTAAGGACGGAACCAGTGCCACAACGCTACTGCGCCGTAACTACAAAGTACAGGCATACGAAACATCGCCTGAGCAGTAAAGCTACTGCTTTCTGCGGCAAAAATATCGACTACCGCGCCGGCAATCCCACCTTGGCTGCCATTTCTTCTGCATCTGGATGGCCTCATTCATTATTTTATTGTCACTGGCATAAAAAATGCTTTACAATTACGTAATAATAGGGCATTCTTTGCCGCGTCTATGTCATTCTCTGAACTCGGTATTTGCCCGGAAATTTTAGAAGCTATCGAAGTACTTGGCTTTGATACCCCCTCCCCCATTCAGCAACAGGCTATTCCGCCCGCACTGGATGGGCAGGACATCGTGGGACTTTCCCACACAGGTTCCGGTAAAACACTGGCCTTTTCCATCCCGGCGCTGGAGAACATAGACCCGACAGTGCGCAGCGTGCAGGTACTCTGCCTCGCCCCCACCCGCGAGCTGGCTGTACAGATTTGCCGAGAGGTAGACAAACTGGCCCTCTTCCTGGATGGCGTGTCTGCCGTACCGATTTACGGCGGTGCTTCTTTCGGCCCGCAGCTTGCAGCCCTGCGCCGCGGCGTGCAGTTTGTCGTGGGTACTCCCGGCCGCGTGATTGACCTCATGGAACAGGGCGAGCTGCCCACGGAGAACATCTGCACCCTGATTCTGGACGAAGCCGACGAGATGCTGGATATGGGCTTCCAGGAGGACATAGACCGCATCGTTGCTCAGCTGCCCGCCGAGCGCCAGACCCTTTTCTTCTCGGCCACCATGTCGCCGGCAATCCGCGCGCTTATCAACCGACTTTCCGAGAATCCGCAGGAAATCACCATCGAGCGCCCCGTACTCACAGTGCCGACCTGCGAGCAGAGTGTTTACGAGGTGGTGTTCTCCTCGCGTATCGAAGTGCTCAGCCGCCTCATAGAGATGGGTCGCATGAAGCGCGGTCTTGTCTTTGCGAACACCAAACGTGTGGTGGATGATGTGGTGGATGGCCTGCTGGCACGCGGCTACTCTGTGGATCGCCTGCATGGCGACATGCCGCAGACGCTGCGCGAACGCGTCATGGACTCCTTCCGCCGCGGCAACCTGAATGTTCTTGTCGCCACGGATATTGCCGCCCGCGGCCTGGATATCGATGATGTGGATATCGTGGTGAACTTTGAGCTTCCCCGCGACCCGGAGGACTACGTGCACCGCATCGGCCGCACAGCCCGCGCCGGACGCAAGGGCAAGGCTGTCACCTTCATCGGTCGCCGTGACTTCTCCCTGTTGGCTCGCATCGAGCGTTTCATCGGGACGCGCATGCAGCGAGAAAAGGTGATGACGGCAGCTCAGGTGGAAGAAGCCCGCGTGGAAGCACTGGTAGACGACATTCTTGAAGCCGCCAAGAAGAGTCCGGAACTCCCTGCGGAACTGCGAGATATTGAACTGCCCGCAGAGCAGCTTATGGCCGCCATGTTCAACCTGCTGGTAGCCAAGGGCAGCTGCGAGTTGCAGGCTATACCGGAAGACCGCCCCAGCCGCTACAGCAAGCGCGATAACAGTGATACAGACACCGCTCCGGCTGCAGAAAAAGGCAACGACTGGAGCACCCTGCAGGAGAGCACGACTCTTTTCATGAATGGCGGCAAGCTCATCGGTATCCGCCCCAAGGACATTGCCGGCCTGCTATACAACGAAGGCGGTGCACCGAAAGGCAGCGTAGGTGACATCAAGATTTTCCTGAAGCACTCCCTCATCGAAGTAAGCCCGGAGATTGCCCCGCAGCTTGTGGAGAAACTTTCCACCTGCTCCATCTGTGGCTACGAGGTAAACGTGCGCGAGGACAAAGGTAAGCCGGAAGGCAACAGCCGCCCCACTGTGCATGTGCGCGATCGCCGCTCCGGGGCTTCCGATTCCTACCCCGGCCGCGACTCCTACCGTGGCGAGCGCCGCGAGAAAGGCAACCGCTTTGAGCGCGGCGAGCGCTTCAGCGGCCCCCGCAAGAGCGACCGTTATGAGCGCAGCGAGCGCCGAGACCGCCGCGACCGCGATGATGAGCGCCCGCCCTTCTTCTCCCGTTTCTCCCGTAAACCCCGCCGCAGCTGAACATGACTCCGGCAGCTGAGCAGGCCTTGGCTTATTTCCACCAAGGCTACAACTGCGCTCAATCAGTTTTCGCGCCCTTCGCGGCGGAAATCGGGTTGAGCGAGGAGCTGGCGCTGCGGCTTGCCTCCGGATTCGGAGCCGGTGTGGGACGCATGCGTGGCATGTGCGGTGCTTTCAGTGGGCTGACTCTTGTTGCCGGTTATTGCAAAGGCAACCTGACGGGTATACCGGAGGATAAGGAAATCATTTTTTCCCGTGTGCGGGAGCTGGCTGCAGACTTCACAGCAGAGTTCGGCACCCTGACCTGCAGGGAATTGCTGCATCTGGATAAGGAGGTGCAGGAAGGAGCTCGCCCGAGCGAACGCACGCAGGCATACTACGATGCACGCCCCTGCGAGCGCTGCGTTGCCTTCTGTGCTCAAAAAGCGGCAGAAATCCTGCGCGAATGCTGAACAAGCACTGACTCAGGCTACACAAAGCCAAATCAGAAAAATCAGCAGAGGAATTATCAGAAACCAGAGAAGCGTAAGGAGCGGGTCTCTGCGAGACCGCATGAATGTCCAGACTTCAAGAAAACAATCTGCTATAAACGAGAAGAAATCGGACATGTTTATTTAAAGAGCTCGGGATAGCAGCGGTGCGCCATCTCCACGGAAAGGTTGCGAATGGTATAACTATCCTCCGCCTGCAGCGCTTCCTCTGCCATGGCGCGACATTCGGCATAGTTCAATTTGCGTATGGCATAGCGCACCAAGGGAAGAATATGAGCTCCCACGGAAAGCTCCGCTACGCCAAGCCCTACCAGCAGAGGCACAAGGTTGATATCACCTCCCATCTCGCCACACACGGCAGTGGGAATGCCGGCAGATATGGTCTGGCGCATGAGGCGTACCACCCCAGGATGCGTCGGGCGGAACATGCTCGCCACGCGGAAGTTCACACGGTCCACCGCGATGGTATACTGAGTCAGGTCGTTGGTACCGATGGAGAAGAAATCCACATGACGAGCAAGCACATCTGCCATCATGGCGGCACTGGGCACCTCTATCATGATACCCACGCGCATGTTCTCATCGTAGGCCTGGCCACGCTCACGCAGCTCAGCTCGGCATTCCTCCAGCAGAGCCTGCACATCCTTCACCTCCGTAATACCGGAGACCATGGGGAACATAACGCCCACTTTGCCATGTGCAGAAGCACGCAGAATGGCGCGCAGCTGTTCCTTGAAAATCTCCACGCGGCTGAGAGAGACGCGAATACCTCGCCAGCCCAGGAAGGGGTTAGCCTCCTTTTCCTCCAGGACTTCGAAGGGCAATTTATCACCACCGGAGTCCAGCGTACGGAAAATCACTTCCTCCGGGTTGCAGTGCTCCACCAACTGGCGGTAGTGCTGATACTGAGCCTCCTCGTCCGGCAGGCTACCATCGCCGAGCAGGAAAAACTCCGTGCGGAACAGCCCCACACCCTCTGCACCGGAACGCTGGATAGCCGTGTATTCATGCGCAAACTCCACATTGGCAGCAAGGCGTATGCGGCGGCCATCAGTCGTTTCCGCGGGCAGGTCCTTCAACTCCACCAAAGCGGTATAAGCGCGTTCTTTTTCCGCCTGCAACTCACGGTAGTGCTGCAGGGTCTCCTCGGTGGGATTCAGGATAAGATAACCGTTGAAACCATCCAGAATAGCCCGGCACCCCACTCGGGAATCAATCACCAGATTCGGCACACCCACCACAGCCGGCATGCCGAGAGAACGAGCCAGAATAGCCGTATGAGACACCGCTGAGCCGGCCTCGGTTACAAAGCCCAACACTCGGCGGGGGTCTAAATCTGCAGTATCACTGGGAGTGAGATCATAGGCAGCCAGCACACAAGGCTCTGTGCAGTCCCCGCACAGCGGAGCCCTCTCCGCCGGAGCCATGTTTTTGAGCACACGCTGGAGGACATCGCCAATGTCTGCGACTCGCGAACGCAGATAAGCATCATCCACATGGCGCATCACCTCCATGAAGTTCTGCACCACGGCATAATAGACGGCCTCGATATTCTGCAGGCGCTTGGGCATCTCCTTGCTCAACTTGGCAAGGACAGTGCGATCCCGCAGGAAAAGAAGGTGGGCATCAAAAATCGCGGCCTCATTTGCGCCGGACAAATGCTCCACGCGAGACTTCAGCGAGAGCAGCTCCTCCTCTGTGCGCACCAGGGCACTCTCGAAACGAGCCCATTCGTTTTCTAGTTCCGTGGGAAGAATCGTACGCACCATCGGAGCCGCGCAGCCTCTGGCCTCCACGCGCAACACCCCCATGGCGATACCGGGAGATACCGGCATGCCTTTCAGTATGCGCTCAAATCCGTCCTCCGGTGTCATAGTGTCGGGAAAAGTCGGTTATTCCTCACCGAACTTGCCGGCCACGAGCGTCTCAAGCGCCTCCATGGCAGCGGCTTCATCTGCACCATCTGTAGAGACGGTAATCTCTGCGCCGCAACCTACGGCAAGCATCATCAAGCCCATAATGCTCTTTCCATCCACGGACTCATCGTCTTTTTCGACCGTAACATCAGCGGCGAACCTACTGGCGATACGCACAAACTGAGCCGCCGGACGCGCATGAATTCCGAGTTTATTGAGAATGGTAAGTTTCTTGGTAATCATATGGACTGGGATAAGCTTCTGTTCATGGAGCAGTATACGCCACCGGGCGCACAAATACCAGCTTTTTTTTCATAAAATATCAGATTTGCGCAGCAGAGCGGCGTATGCTCCATCTGCCTGCTCGCGGTGAGGCAGAGCAAGGTAATCTTTCTCAAGGCTAAACTCCGGATGCTCCGCCAGGAAAGCGTCCACAACATCTCGATCTTCCTCCCGGTCGATGGAACATGTGGAGTACACCAGACGCCCTCCGGGACGCACGGCAACACAGGCTTTTTCCAGAATGCTGCGCTGGAGTTCGGCCAGGCGCGTCATCTCTGCGGCCTGTAGACGCCAACGGGCATCCACGCGGCGCTGGAGCACGCCACTGTTGCTGCACGGCACATCCAGCAGCACGGCATCGAAAGATGCCTGCCACTTTTCCGGACAAGGCTGAGTCCAGTCGTGAAGCTCCACCTCAACACTCTCTGCTCCGGTACGCTCCAGATTCTCACGCAACTGGGGAAGACGATGAGCCTCTGCATCCGTAGCCAGCAGCCGCAGGCGCCCGCCGGTCGCAGCAAGCATGGCGGCAGATTTGCCACCGGGTGCCGCGCAGGCATCCAGTACCCGCTCTCCGGGTTGCGGTGCCAGCAGCTGCACACTGTAGCGCGTGGAGGGGTCGGCCACGTACACACGACCGGCCTGCAAATCCTCGCGAGGCAAGCCACTCGGCAATCTATACCAGCCGGCCAGTTGAGGATGCGGAATCCACTCCTCCGGCACAACAGGCGGGTTGAGTGGGTTGATGCGGCAGTACACAGGAGGTATCTGCACATTCCAGGCCAGCATCTTCTCCGTCTCTTCGGCCCCGAACTCTGCAATCCAGCGCCGTACAAGCCAATCCGGGGTGGAATATCGAACTCCCGGGCTCTGCTGCTGAGCAGCTGCCAGGAGCGCCTCTCGCTGCCGCACGGCGTTTCTGAGCACACCATTGACAAGACCACGCAAACGAGCAGGTGCCAGCGCCACTGTTTCGCCAACGGCAGCATGATCCGGTTTCTGCAAGACGAAGAGCTGGCAAAGCCCCAGCAACAACAACCAGCGCAGAGACGGCTCCAATTTACCACGACGCAGACTCCCGCAGTAAAAATCCAGGAGTCGCATATTGCGCAGCACACTCAGCACCAATGCCTGCACGAGAGCTCTGTTTCTGGGGGCAAGATGTGCTGCTTCACGCTCGATGAGAGTTTCCGCGAAAACGCCCCCCTGCTCCCAACGCTGCAGACACAGCCAGGCAACTCTGCGGGGATTAGGACTCTGAGCCTTACAGCTCCGTGATTCAGTTTCAGGCATGAGTGGGGATTTCTATGGCTGCATGGATGGGCAGAGATGCATTCCAGGCGATGACTGCACCGGTTACAGGAGAATCGGCAGAGGGAGTGAACTCAAGAGCTCCGCCCGCGCTCTCCAGAATCACACGAGCGGCGGCGAAGTCCCAGAGATTGATGCGATTTTCAATATAGGCATCGAAACGGCCGGCGGCTATATAACAGAGAGTCAGTGCAGCTGAACCCAGGATTCGCACCTTACGGACCTGAGCGGAGAGATGAGCAAAACGCCTCACACCTTCAGCGCCGGAGCCATCGTGCCTGCCATGCCCCACGAATACGACAGCCTCCGCCATACGGCTGCGCGTCGAAACTCGGATGGTCTGCCCGTTCAAACATGCCGCCTGCCCGACAATCGCGGTGTAACACTCATCCTGCATGGGGTCATACACACAACCCAGCACCGGAGAGCCTTGTACCTGCAAAGCAATGCTCACACAGAAAATCGGTATGCCGTAATAGTAGTTGACGGTACCATCCAGAGGGTCAATAATCCAGATATACTCCGCATTTTCGGGGCCGGAGTTACCTTCCTCTCCCAGCACGGCGTACTCCGGGAAATCCGCACGGAGCTGCTCGACGATGAGCTGCTGAGTATCGCGGTCGAGCTGAAGCTTTATATCATGTGCCATTTCGGCGTTCACGCGAAGCGGAGAGTGGAAACAACTGCGCAGATACGCCCCGGCTGCGCGTGCAGCCTTTTCTGCAGCAGCGAGTTGCGCTGTATAATCCGACGTCATGATTTTTTCTCCTCTGCGTTGCGTGCGCGAAGTCTGGCGCGCGCCTCAGTGTGCAACTCGCGTGCCAGACAATAAGCGGCTCGCTTCATGAGCCCGGACATGCGGCTGCTCAGCGGCATGTCATCAGTCTTGTCAAATCCCATCCAGACGAACACAGCCACGCCCCTGTTGTTGAACACCATGCACATGGTGCCATGCCGGCCGGGCAGCGTCTCGTTCAACACGACCGGCTGACCATCCGATACCTCAAAGGGAGGAATCTCCGCAACGGCGGTGGCACTCTCGCGGCGGATGTACTCAGGAGCCTGCTCCGGAGCATGAACATGCAGCAACTTGTTGCCCCTGCTCCATACACGGCTCACCAGTTTGAAACGATAGTCTCGTCCCTGGTTCTGTATATCGAAAAGAATACGCGCCAGGTCGATACGACGCATGCGGAACTCGCCGCGATACAGAGCAGATTCCTCCGCACGTGTGGGAATCTGCATATCCAACCCCAGCTTGCGATACAGAGAGCTCACGACATCGTAACCAAGGCTGTGGCCGGTTACTTCTGCCTCGCGGGCCACGATGTGCGTATTATCTCCACCGGGCAGGCAGGCACAGGAGTAAAGCAGCGGAGAAAGCGCATTGCCGGGCTGGCAGTAGTCCAGCCATCGGTCACGACCATCCACCGCACTGCGTCCGGAGACCATGGCCAGCACACGCCCTTTGTTATTGCGGCGAGCATCCACCACCAGCACACAGCATTGCAGGACGCGCTCCAGGTCGTTGCCATCGCGGACTTTCATCCCCGAGGGACGCTCGATACCCTCGTAAAATTTACGCAGGCGCTGGGCTTCCTCGGGGTTCTCATTCAGAATGGGCATCCACTCATCAGGGAAAGAGTTCGGTTTTTCCACGGCTACCAAGGCACGCTCCATGGACTGCTCCACACGCTGTTGCAAATCGAGGTCGAGATTGGCCACAACGCTGATACCTCCGGCATTTTCTCCGAGTTCCTCGCGCATCTCCTCCAGCTCACGCGTGGCCCACATGGAAGCATAAGACGGAACGGCTCGCACGGAAGCAGATTCATCTGCCAGGGTTATGGGTTCTGCTACAGCGTTGTCGTATTCTTCCTGAGAGATAAACTCCATCTCCAGCATGCGGGCAAGCGTTTCACGCTTCACCCCCATGGCGTTTTCCATATCTGTGACCGGGTTGCAAAGAGAGGGGGCGCGCACCAGACCGGCCAGCGTAGCGCATTCCACCAGGTTGAGCTCCATGACATGCTTCCCGAAATAGCGGGAAGCAGCCTCGGCAATGCCGTAACAATTCTGACCGAAGTAGATACGATTCAGATACTGTGTCAGAATGGTCTGTTTATCGAAACGACGCTCGATACGCTGAGCCAGCAGAGCCTCCAGGAGTTTTCGATTCAGCGTCTTACCGCTCAGCTCGAACACATTGCGTGTGAGCTGCATGGTAATAGTGGACGCACCCTGTTCATAGCTCATGGATGAGATATTGCGCAGCACCGAACGCAGCACGGAAGAATACACGACACCTCCGTGCTCAAAAAAGCGCTCATCTTCGCGCGCAACAAAAGCATTCACCAGATTGCGGGGCAACTCTTCCCAGCGAACAGGCAAAACCTCTTCTCTGTTGAGAGATGCAATGGGGCGGTGCTCGCAATCATACAGAGTGCTGGTACCGCTGCCCTGCACGACCCGCTCCAGGTCATACCCCATGGCGCGGCAGCTGTAGGTGATGAATATCACCAACACAGCCACGAGAGCCAATGCCAGAACAGAGCCGAGCACCAGCAGCTTTTTCTGCCCTATGCTCAGCAAATGGTACCAGCGTTTGCGCCGGTTTTCTCCATGAGAATAAAACATACTCCCTGCTCGCTCCGGCTTACTGGTTGTCGTGCATCTTCATGAAGACTGTCGTATTGTGATCCGGAGACCAGTTCTCAAACTCTTTTTTGAGAGCCTCCTCGTACTGAGCTGCTTCACCGGCACGTTCACAACGACGCAAAGCCTGTGCAATCTTGTAAAGGGCCATGGGCTTCAAATCCTTGTCGCTCACAACGTTGGCTGTGCGGCCATAGTACTTGGCAGCCTCGGCAAACTGGCGCTCGGCGTAGTAGGCATCACCCAGCGTGATGAAAACGGAGGATTTAATCGGCCCATCGATACCCAACGCAATGGCGTCCTCGCAAAGCTTGCGAGCCTCTTCCGTGCGGTTCACACCGATAAGCAGCAGAGCCTTGTCGCGCATACCCTCGGCCTTGCGGTACGGCTGAGTCTCCATGTTCACATAGTGAGTAGCGGCCTCAAGACCACGTTCATACTGGAGCAATTCCAGGCGGGCACGGGCCAGCGTCTTCCACACAAGCGGTTCTACAGCAGCGCGCTCCTTCTCGGTGCCATCCTCTGCGGTATATTTCTCGCGGGGTGCACGGGATACAGCATCGGAAAGATACTTATCGGCATCCAGATAACGCTTGCTCTGGAAGCACATCCAGCCACACCAACGCGGCACTGCGGGAGGCAGAGCATTATAGGATGCAGAGTTGTTTCTCTCCAGTATCACGAGCGTTTCGCGCAGGTTGTCAGCATCCTTGAGCTTGAAGTAGCAGTGCACCAGGCTCAAATCCACAGCTGCGCCATACTGCTCGGGATTGATGGTACGAGCCTCGCGGAAATGCGGAATGGCGGCTGCAGGGTCTTTTTCGTAAAGAGCACGGGCAATGTTGTAGTGAGCCTCTGCGATGGCAGCAGGCTTCACCCCACGACCGGCACATTTGATGAGCCCCTGGTAGTAGTGCACCATTTTGGCAGAGTCCTTGCCGGATACAGCCTGAGCGGCACGCTGCCAGCACATGGGCACAGCGGGAGACTGGGGGAATTCATTGATAACACGCTCGAAGTCAGCCAGAGCAGCTCCGGTGTTATTCAGCTTCACCAGACATCCACCTCGCAGCGCAAGAGCCTCCGGCAGGCGGGAATCCTTCGTGTAGGTGGAAATAAAGGTATTGAGTGTCGCCACGGGGTCACCATTACCACTCTGAGCGGAACACCAGGCCTTCTTGTACATGGCATCCGCACGCACGGCCTCCGGAAGGTTCTCGAAATTGATGGCCTCGAACTGGCGGGAAGCCTCGGGCACATCTGCCAGCATCATGCGGTCTGCATACATGAGGCGCACCAAATCATTGCAGGCGAGATTTGCCGTGCTCTGACCGGCCACAGCATAGGTGTTCAGATAACGCTGAGCCAGAGAGAAGAAGTTCACGCTGCGAGTCTGCTGTGCACAGACAAGACGACGGTAAGCAGCATCTGCCGCCAGAGGCGTCTGGGGCTGCGCCTGTTCTGCAACCTCGAACCACTGGGCGGCACGCGTGTAGTTGCGCAGCTCCATGAAAGACTGCCCCACAATAAGCGCACGGCGAGCCTCACGAGCGGGGTCATCAATCTGGGCGTAATTGGAGGTAATCTGCTTTACAACGCCTTCGTAATCCTTGTTCTTGTACAGATTGAGCAAGGTCTCCATCTGTGCCTCGCCGTTGTACTTCTCCATGCCACGCATGCCGGAGAGCTGGCCGTAAAGTCGCTGAGCCTCCTGCGGCTTGCCCAGGCGGGAAGCCAGACGAGCCGCCTGAAGTGTGGCCATGCCGTGCATACCGGACTCCACCCCCTGCCGCTTCAGAAGGTCCGTGAACAGGGCGTATGCCTCTGCGTGGCGGCCTTCTTCTGTTTTCATCTGAGCCAAAGCATAGAGAGATGCATTGGCAATAGCGGGTGCCGCGGCGGCATCCTGCTGCAGGCTGCGGAAACGAGCTTCCGCCTCCTTTTTCTGCCCCAGCTGGAGGTGTGCACGCCCCAGTCGATAGGTGGCATCCGTACGCAGGTCAGCACGAGCGGATTCCGTCACCGTGATGAGGTAATAATTGCGGGCACGCTCCCAGAGATTACGGGAAGCGGCCTGCGTGGCAAGCTTATAGGCAGCAGCTGCGGCAAACTCACCACCGCCGCGGCGTTCGGCAACCTTCTCGAGCGTGAGATCGGAGCGGTTTTTATCGCCTGCCTCTTCCAGACACACAGCCTGCAGATACTGAGCTTTCACCACCTGGGCAGACTTGGGATACTCCTTCACAAAATCACCGAAGAGCTCCGCAGCGCGAGCCATACCCTCGCGGCGGGACTGAGCATCCACACCGGGCTGGCGGGCCTGGGCATAAAGATGCTCTGCAATGGCATAGGCATCCGCCTCACGGTTCACAACGAGGTCTGCCTCATCGGCCTGCGGCTGCTGTGCCATCGCAACCGGCAGAAGGCTCAAAGCAGTCAGGCAGAAAATTGTTCTGTTCATCATCATATCGGGTCGTATTTATTGATTTACTGGAATACTCCGGCAGGAAAACACACAAGCCGGAAAAGGCAGACGCCAAGGCCTCACTGGGCGACCTTGGGCATCTGCTTGGAGAAACTCACGTTATACACGCCGGCCTTTGTACAGGTGGAGATAACATCCGCCACCTTCTGCCAGCGCATCTCGGCATCACCTCGGATGCGCACGGGCTGGTTCTCATTCAGGCGCACCTGGCGGCGCAAGCGCTGCTCCAGCTGCTCCAGAGTGAACACCTCGCGGTCAATCGTCACCACGAGCTTGCCATCCGCTTCTTCACGGGCATTGATGATAATCTCATCGATAGCGCGCGATGCTTCCTCCGTGGTCTTCGGAGCGGTGGGCACCTTCACTTTGAGGTCCTGCTCGTTGAGAATAAACTTCTGCGTCACCACGAAGAAGATGAGAAGGAGGAACACCACATCCAGCATGGGGGCAAGCTGGAAGCCGATGGGCTCGGGTACCTTTGCGTTAATTTTCATGGCACTCGGCGGGAAACTACAATCAATACTCGTCGTCCATCATCTCGCTGCGGGAGCCCTTCTGAGCAATGTTGCCCAGACGCTGCTCGCGGTCAGCCTGCACTGCCAGCACAGAGAGAATGTGGGTCACGGCCACCTCCATGTCGGTGATGTGCTTCTGAATGCGGTTACGGAACACGGCGTAGGTCAGCATGCAGGGAATAGCCAGCACAAGACCGCCGGCCGTCGTAATCATAGCCTCGGAGATACCGCTGGCCATCTGCATCTGCTTCACGCCTTCGAAGTTACCCTGAGCCATTTCCCAGAAGGTGCTCATCATACCCAGCACCGTACCGAGCAGACCTACCATGGGAGCCAGAGAACCGATATCGGAGAGCCAGTTAATCTGGCGGGTCAGAATGTTGGCCTGACGGGTGGCTTCTGCAGAGGCCACCTCACGCACGGCGTCCATGTTGGCGCGCAGGTTGCGCTGCATGAACATCACAATCACATGCACCGTGCGGGCAAAGCTGGAACCGTCGCGCTCGCACAGACTCAGCAGACCGGAATAATCCTTGCGGCGAATGTAGGACTCCACGGAAAGAACAATGTCACGCGGCAGCACGGCAGACGAACGAGTCGTCCACAAGCACACAAACACCGCCATGAGGGCGATGAAGGAAAGCAGCAGCAGAGCGTACATCAGGGGTCCGCCCTTCTCGAAAATCTCAAATAAATCGAAGCCTGCGGTGGACTCCGCAGTCTTGACAGCCTGGCCTAAAATGTTCATCGCGTGCATAAGTTCGTGCGCATTATAAGATAAATACTCGCATTATTCAAGAGGATTAACTGTCTGTTGTGCTTTTTTTTCACTTTTCCTAAGCACTTTTCAGGGCGCGGTGCTCAGGTTGTCCCTCAATTCAAAATTGTAGGAGTAGCAAGTTCCCGGCTCCGCCAGGTAATAATGCCACCATTCCGTATGGTAGTTCTTCATACCGGCAGCAAGCATGATATCACGCAGTTTCAATCTGTTAGCTCTTTGCTTGGCAGTCACGAGCGGACTTTCCGTGGCGGAGGACACATCCAGCAGGTCATGGTGGCCACCCATATCCACCTCCCTGCCTGTTCGCAGGTCGACAAGGGTAATGTCCACCGCGATTCCCCAGCTGTGTTCGGAGATATCGCCTATATATTTTCCGTCGTATATACCCTGCTTGCTTATGTTAGGGTAGAAACGCGCTTTCATGCGCTCATCATCCGTGCGCGACCAGCGGCGGAAATCGAGCATCGCACGTGAGGGGCGATAGGCATCCCAGATAAGTAACCCCAGCCCCTGCTTTGCTGCGAGCGCTGCTGCTTTTTTGAGAGCCTGCGCCGTGTCTTTGCGCAGCACAGCGCGATGTCCGGCATAACCGGAAATCGGGCGCCCCACGAAGTTATCATTACCGCTGTACTTCAAATCCACCCGTACTGTCGGTGCTACGGAATCCAGGTAGCAGAATGATGCCGGCAGCGAGGCAGACACAGCAGGCGCAGCAGGCCGGGAAACAGTCGTGCACTGACACAGCACGCAGGCAACCGCCGACAGCAGGAATGTAATAAATCTCATTTTAGTTGAATCTCAGGAAATACGCAATCAGCAGAACAAGGCCGAACAGATAAGCCCAGATACACCAGTTTGCAGCGGACTCGTACGCTGCTGCAGCGGCTTTATGATTCCCCTGGGCATTGTGCGGATGCACCTGCGCGGCATAAGCCGCAGCTATGCATCCCAGGGGGAAGCACAGAATGATAGCCGGAATGTAGATAATCCAATGTATTTTCGATGTTTCTTTCATAGTGTAGGTATTAATGCATCATGCCGCCCCTGTACGCGCGGGCCAGCACGGTAACTGTGCGGGGCAGCAGGTAGAGAGAAAGATGCTGTGTTTTATCGGTGAAGTGGTTCACGCTGTGGTCCTGCCTGTCCAGCCCGCCGAACTCCGAAGCATCGGAATCCAACACCACTTTCCACTCCCCGTGCGCGGGAGCCGGCAGCTTATAGTCCGGTATGGCACGGGTACCGCTCCAGTTGAACACGAACACAAGTCCGGCACGCTCAAATGCCATCACCTGGTTCTTCTCGTCCATATTCAGCGGGCGCGCAGGCGGCGATGCCAGCAGCTCGGTGCGCTTCGCCAGTGCCAGCATGGCGCGGTCAAAGGCGTTCAGGAAGCGGTAGCGCAGCAGGTCATTGTCCACCAAGCTCCACTGGCGGCGGCAATACTTGTAGGAATTGCCATTGCCCTCGCGCGGGAAATCTATCCACTCCGGGTGCCCGAATTCGTTGCCCATGAAATTAAGCCAGCCCTCGCCACCGGCAGCCAGAGTAGCCAGGCGAATCATCTTGTGCAGAGAAATACCGCGGTCGATGATGTGGCTGGGAGTCGAGCAGCTCATGTGGGTGTACATTTCCGCGTCCATCAAACGGAAAGCGATGGTTTTATCGCCCACCAAAGCCTGGTCGTGGCTCTCTGCATAGGCAATGTTGGGCTCACCGTAACGGCGGTTAATGAGCGTATACCAGATATCGCCGACACTCCAGTCCTCGTCTTTTTTCTCCTTGAGCAGCTTAATCCAGTAATCCGGCAAGCCCATGGCCAGGCGGTGCGTAAAGCCGAAGCCGCCTTCATCCACCGGGCGGCAGAGCCCGGGCATACCGGACATATCTTCTGCTATGGCAAAGGCTCCGGGCGTGACCTGCTGCACCAGAGAAGCCGCCAGTTGCAGATACACCACGGCATCGATATTGACCTGCGTGTTGAAGTAGCAGCCCAGGTCGGTGAAAGGCTCATGCCCGTGGTGGAGGTAAAGCATGCTGGTCACGCCGTCAAAACGGAAGCCGTCGAAATGGTACTCCTCCAGCCACCAGCGCAGATTACTGAGCAGGAACTCGATAACCTCCGCACGCCCGTAGTCGAACAGGCAACTGTCCCAGTCCGGATGAAACGCATCGCGCTTGCCTGCATTGAAATACTGGCCGCCGGAACCATCGAAATTGTTGAGCCCTTCCGCCACGTTCTTCACGGCATGAGAATGCACCACATCCAGCAGCACGGCTATACCCAGGCCATGCGCCGTATCGATGAGGTATTTCAGATCCTCGGGCGTGCCGAAACGGTTGCAGGGTGCAAAGAAGGAGGAAACATGGTAACCGAAGGAGCCGTAGTACGGATGCTCCTGTATAGCCATGAGCTGCACCACGTTGTAGCCCAGTTTGGCCACGCGCGGCAGCACATTGTCCGCAAACTCGCGGTAGCTGTGCACGCGTTCCTCCTCGCCGGCCATGCCTACATGCGCTTCGTAAATGAACGGCACCTTCACCTGTGCGGGGTTCCAGCGGGTATTCTTCCACTTATAGGGTTCCTCCGGCGCCCAGATGATACCGCTGTAATCGAAAGTGGCGGAATCCTGCTCCGTGTAGCGAATCCAGGCGGGGATGCGGTCGCGCCCCACGTTGTCAGCCCCCACCACGTGCACCTTCACATGCTGCCCATGCTGCAGCGCATCGGCAGGCAGACGTATCTCCCAGGTACCGTCCGCCACCGGTTTCAGGGCGTGGGAGGAGCGATTCCAGCCGTTGAAATCACCGATAAGGAAGAGACCGCGAGCACCCGGTGCCCACTCCCGATACACCCACTCGCCTGTAGCGGCATCGCGGTTGAAACCGTGGCGAGTGAATCCATTGGCACACTCCAGCAATGAGCCATAGCGGCGGCGGATACTCGCCAGCCGACCGTCATACAAACGCATGCGGCCCTTTATCTCGCGCTCATAGGGTGCCAGCCATCCATCCGCCAGCACCAACCCGGGTATAGGTGGTCTTCTCATCGCCCATCATTCTACACCCTTTCCGCGATGCTTGCAAGCACTATCAGCAAAAAGACGTCAGAACATCTCATCGATGCCCATCCAGATAAAGAGTGGGATGAACGGCACGTGCATGGCTACAGTGGCAGCAGCATCCGGCACAACCCACAACACACCCGCCAGGGGGTAGGCAAAAAGGGCGCGAGTCGTATCCACTCGGGCTTCGCTGCAATTCCAGACATTGAAACGCGAGACACCCTTATCCCCCTTCAGCACGGGATGCTCGGCTATCTGCTCGGCAGTAAGCAACACCGGGCGGGCGCCGGCCGGCAGTTTATCCAGCCACTTGCCCTTGTAGTCGCGAGAATGCGCATCTTCCAGGCCATACTTGTACCACGCGATAACCTCGCCTTTTTTATTGTGGTAGGGATGCCAGCCGGCACGCTCATAGAAAGAGCCCTTGGGCCATACGGGGGCATCATCATCCGGCGGGCTGCTGCAGTAGCTCATGGGATAATAGGCATAATCCACAGGGGCAAAGGGTTTCTGCCCGTATCTCATGCGGAACTCGCGATACACCGTCTTGCGCGGAGCATCCGGCAGGATTGTATAAACGCCGGTTCGTTCCGGTTTTGTGCCGATATCCTGCAACATCGGGCAGTGTATCAGCACACGCTCGCTGCGGCGCAGGGTCGTCTGCACACCCTGCACATAAAAGCGGTTCCCCACCTGATACACGGCATTATGGAGTTCGACAATGCCGTCGAACTCCTTTGCCATATCCAGCGCGCGCTGGTGCGACTGCATCACGCAGGAGCTCAGACACAGAACGACCAGAGCAGCCAAGACGTTGAGCAGCCGCTTCATCGCAAGTTACATATTGGCAAGAACAGCCACAAAGTTCTGTACAGCCGTGGCCAGTTCGTTGCTGTTGTAGAAGTTCTTATCTGCCAGGTCGTTCACCACCTTTACAAAAGCAGCACCGACAAGCTGAGCGGAAGCGTCCGTTTCCAGGTTACCCTGTGCGGCGGCCAGGTCATTGGCATTCAGCTGGCCCTTGAGGCTCACGAGCGCCGCGGCATGCTGGGTAAGCTGGTTGATAGCAGCGGCAACCTCACCGGGAGCCTCTCCTATACCCTCGATGGAGAGCAGCTCTGTCACACCATTCAGAATAGCCATCTGAGTCCGGATGTAATCCTCCACGGTAATCTGCTGGTCCTGAGCAACGGCGGGAGCAACCAGGGCGGGCACGGCGGCAAGGGCGATACAAGCAAACTTATTCATCATAACAATATTCCTATTTGTGTGGATGAAAGCTATATAGCATATTGACGCAGGAAATCAAGCGTTTTCTGCCTGCAAGACACACTTAACACCGCGCACAGTATCAAGATAGCAACACCATTCTGCATGGTAGCGATATAGATTGCAAACAAGACGCAGAAGCGCTAGAACAAGTCCGCCCATGCACGAAAATCACAAAGTACATTTTATCCTCATCTTCCTGCTGGTGAGTTTCAACCTGCGTATGAGCTTCTCGGCGGCGGATCCCCTGCTGGTGTTTCTGATGCACGACCTGGGGCTGAGTGTGGATGGCAGCGGGCTCTTCGGCCTGCTCCCCATCATCTCACTGGGTGCAGCGGCTCCGCTGGGCGCACGACTGGCGGAGTACATCCGCCCGCGGCGTCTCATCATCTACGCCCTGCTCACTGCCATTGTCGGTGTGGCGTGGCGCAGCTGCGGGAATATTGCCGGGCTCTACGGCGGCACCATCGCTATCGGCCTCGGGCTGGGTATCACCGGCTCGGTGATTCTCGGCATCGTGAAGCAAGAGTTCAGCGATAATCTGCCGCAGCTGATGGGCGCCTACACGGCCTGCGTCAGCCTGGGCACAGCCGTAGGCTCCGGTTCATCCACGCCCGTGGCGCTGGCTCTGGGCGGCTGGCAACAGGGGCTGCTCTTCTGGGCAGTTCCCCTGCTTATTGCCACCCTGCTCTGGGCGGAACTCATCTTCTTTTCTCCGGAGCAGCGAAGGAAGCAGCACGCCGTGCATGCCCCTATTCTGCCGCTTCTCCGCCAGCAAAAAGCATGGGATGTCAGCCTCTTCTACCTATTCCGTGTGGCGGGGGCCTGGCTGCTCATCGTCTGGCTGGCCACACTGATGCGCAGGCGCGGGCTCCCCATGGTGGAAGCCGGGCTCGTGCTGGCCCTCTCCACCACCTTCCAGATACCGGCCTCCCTGCTGAGCGCGCACATGACCAAGTGGCTGGGCGGGCGCGGTGCGCTCATGGCGATGGCCATACTGCTTTCCATCTGCTCCTGCTGGTGCCTTCTGCTGGCGCCGCTGAAGCTGTGGCCGCTCTTCTCCATCCTGCTGGGGCTGAGCCTCGGCAGCATCTTTGCGCTGGGCATGACGCTCATTGTGGAAAATGCCGCCAACGAGGGCAGCACGGTGGCACTCTCCGGCATGGCGCAGGGGCTGGGATTCATCGGCGGCGGTCTGCTGGCCTGGGCCGCCAGTCCTGCCATGCAGACAAACCACCCCGACCTCTGGGTGGCTGCGATTTACAGCGCCTTTGCCCTCTGCGGCCTGGTATTCGGGCTGCGCTGCAACTCCGGCGCAACATGCAGGGTGTAAATCCGCCTCAATAATCCTGCACCGGGGAGCCCGGATTCGGGCCTCCGAGCGCAGGCACCTTCGCATTGAAGTCGCGCAGGTCTGCCAGATACTCCCGCCACTGCAGGAAGGTCATGGGCGGGCGGGTATGAAGCGACATACGGAAGCGCTCAATGCGCGCCGCTGCCGCCTCCAGCACCTGCTTCGGCAGCGCAGCGATGGCCTCGGCGGCGGCATCCAGATACTCGCAGGCATCGTGGCAGATAAGCGGCAGGTCGCAACCGGCCTGCAGAGCCAGCGCAGCGGATTCCGCCGGGCTGTATCGATTGGCGATAGCCCCCATGCAGAGGTCATCCGTAAACACCACGCCCTCGTAACCGAGCCGGTCTCGCAAAAAGCCCTGCACCAGCGCGGGGGAAAGCGAAGTGGGCAGCTCCGCATCAATCTCCGGGATAAGCAGATGCGCTATCATCATGGACGGCAGTTCCGGCATGAGCGCGTTGAAGGGTATCGCGGCATCCATGAGAAACGAATCGCAGGTACCATGCAGCACCGGCAAATCGAAATGCGGGTCGCATTCGGCGGCCCCCATGCCGGGAAAATGCTTGCCGCAGGTCGCGATGCCGGCCCGCACATGGGCGCGGTTCCACACCCCGCCGTGTGTCGTGACTTCCTGGGAGTCATAGCCCCAGCATCGGCTCGGCAAGGCGTTGGCGCGGGCTGAGCCAATATCCAGCACCGGAGCAAAGTTCGTGTTGACGCCCAGCGTGTAGAGGCACTGGGCATTATACCACGCCGCCTGGGTAATGAGGTGGCTGCTCCCCGTGGCGGCCAATTCGGCAGCAGAGGGGAGCTTCACACCGATATCCGCCGTGCGCACCACACGCCCGCCTTCCTGGTCGATGGCGATGACGGGGGCATCCGGCCCGGCGGTCAGCGCGCGCAGCTCATCCGTGAGCTCGCGCGTCAACTCGTAATCAATGATATTGCGGGAAAAGAGGATGTAACCGGCCGGCTGCAAACGAGAGAATATCTCGCGTTCCCGAGCCGTCAGCACCGTTCCCTCTATTCCCGCAATGACAGGTAACACGAAAGGAGTCGAGTTACGATTCTCAACCGAGGCGTTTACTTATTGCCGAAAATGCTGGCACGCGTAAACATGGGGTATACCGGGATGCCGCGGCTCTCGATGGCTTCGCGGCCGCCCTCCTGGCGGTCCACAAGCACCAGAGCGGCCACAACCTTGCCACCCTCGGCCTCGATGGCGTCGATGGCCTTGAGCGTGGAACCACCGGTGGTGATGACATCGTCCACCACAATCACCTGCTGCCCGGCTGCAAAGTTGCCCTCGATGCGCTTGCCGCGGCCGTGGTCCTTGGCTTCCTTGCGCACGGTAAACACGCAGAGCGGCTTCTCGGAGTTGGCAGAGTACATGCCGATAGCCAGAGAAATGGGGTCGGCACCCATCGTCATGCCGCCGATGGAGCAAGCCTCGGGGAAACGGGGCAGAATCTCCTCCTGCACCATCTGCCAGCCCACCTCGCCGATGAGGTTGGCACCGCGGGCATCCAGGGCGGTGATGCGGCAGTCGCAGTACAAATCGCTCTCCTTACCGGAAGCGAGGATGAAATGACCCGTCTTGATGGACTTTGCCAGCAAGATCTGCAGAAGTTCGGATTTGGCGTTACTCATGACGCCGCTTATCTTACCCCGCTTCTACCCAAAATGCAAGCAGAATCATCGGCGCAGCCGCCCCTACTCTGCCAAAAGCGCCTCCAAATCCGCGGGAAGCGGCGAGCTCACCTCTATCATCTGCTCCCCGAGCGGGAAACGCAGCGCACAGGCATGCAGGGCGTGGCGTTCTATATGCAGGCGCTCTGCCAGTGCGGGAGTCCACCCCTCGGCGATGAAATCCAGGTAATTCATCTCATCGCCGCCGTATATTTTGTCCCCCAGCAGGGGGAATCCCAGGTGTGCCGCGTGCACACGAATCTGGTGCAGACGCCCGGTGTGCGGGATGCACTGCAGCAGCGCGAGCGGCGGCAATCCGCGGCGGGCGGGCACGCTGCGCAGCACGCGGAACTCCGTGCAGCAGGGCTTGCCCTGCGGGTGGCAGCACTGGCGCACATGGATGCGGGTGGGCGCCACATCCTCCATGCGCAGGATGGGCTCGTCGCAACAGGCGTAAAACCATGGGGGCACCCCCTGCACCACGGCGTAATATTCCTTCTGCAGCAGGCGCTGCTGCATGGCTTTCCCCAGTTCTCGAGCGGCATGGGCGGTTTTGGCAATGAGGGTGATGCCGCTTGTTTCGCGGTCCAGGCGGTTGATGAAGGACACCTGCCCGCCGCAGGCCAGCTCGTACACCAGCAACTCCCGCACACCGTGCCACAGCGTTGGCTCGTTTTTCTCGCCCGTCGGGTGCGTGAGCAGCGGCGCCGCCTTGTCCACCACCAGCACGGCGTCATCCTCGTACAGCACATCGAAATGCGGCTGCACCGCTATGGGCATATCAAAACTCATGCAAACATGCCGGGGTCTATGGCCGCCCACTCACCGGGCTCCAGATTCAGGTCCGCCAGCTGCAGCGGGCCGATGGCCGTGCGGCAGAGCGTCACCACGGGAGCGCCCACGGCGGCCAGCATGCGCCGCACCTGGTGGTAGCGCCCCTCGTGCAGAGTCAGCCGCCCGGTGCAATCCCCCGTTATCTCCAGCTCGGCGGGCAGGCAGGGCGTCGTCTCGCCATTCAGCATCAGCTCACCGGAGGCAAAGAGTGGCACCGCGTCCGCCGGAATGGGAGCAGAGCATTCAAACTCATACACCTTGGGCACATGGCGTTTCGGGCTCGTCAGCGCATGAACAAAGGCGCCGTCATCCGTGATAAGCAGCAGCCCGGACGTCTCCTTGTCCAGGCGCCCCACGGTGCTGACGCCATCCCCGCGGTTCAGCCACTGCTGCGGCAGCAGGTCATACACCAGCTCGCCCTCCTCGCGGTGGCTGCAGGTGCAGCCCAGCGGCTTATGAAGCGCCACATACAAACCGGCAGGAAACGGTATAGGCTCGCCGTTCACCAGCACATCTTCCGGCTCGGCTTTGGCAGATGCGGATTTCGCTGCTACCCCCTTCACCAGCACGCGCCCACGCTTCACCCACTGCGCTGCTTCGCGCCGAGAGCAATACCCGTATCGGCTCAATATGGCATCAATTCTCATCTCCGCGTCATTTTGCCATAAAATTTTCAAAAAACAAGATTGAATTCGCGTGTGTTTTGTGATATATATCGAGGAAACAATGCGTGCACCTCCCCGCGCAGGGGTGGTGTGGCGTGCAATCTCTCTTACACAAACACTTATGATCACCATCATCACCGAACGTCAGTTAGAGCCGGCAGAAGCCTCCCTGTGGATTAAGGCTCAACAGGCTGTAGCCGCTAAAAATTACAAGTACGCCGTCAGCATCCTCAAGACTCTCGTCAAACGCGCCCCCGGTTTCCTGGAAGGCCGCAAAGTTCTGCGTGCCTGCGAGGTCAAGTCCACCCCGGATGCCGGTCGCCGCTCCTCCCTCTTCGGTGGCATGCGCATTTCCTCCACCCGCAAGGACCCGGAGACCACGATTGTAACCATCGAGGATGATCTGGAGAAAGACCCCTACTCCGTCACGGCCAACGAAGCTCTGTTCGCCGCTGCCACCGAGCTGAACCTGCCGGATCTGGCCGCCTTCGCTCTGGAGACCATCTGCCAGGGCCAGCCCAATGCCAAGAAACACATGCACCAGCTGGCCAACCACTACATCAAGAACGAGCAGTTCTCCGAGGCCGCTGAGACATACCGCCGCATCCTCAACATCGACCGCACGGACGCCATCGCCCAGCGCGGCGAGAAGGACTGCGCCGCCCGCGCCACCATGAAACAGGGCAACTGGGAGGGCAAGGGCGACTTCCGCACCAAGCTCAAGAACAAGACCGCCACCACCGACCTCGAGAACGCCGACAAGATGGGCCTGACCCGCGCCGAAATGGAGCAGCGCCTCGCCCAGCTTTCCGAGCAGTACGCCGTGGACAACACCAACCTCCAGGTGGTCAAGGACATCGCCTCCATCTACGAGCAGATGGAAGACTACGCCAACTCCTACTCCTTCTACGCCTACGCCTACCAGCTCAGCGGCGGCGCCGACCTCTCCATCAACGACAAGGCCATGGAGATGCACGAGAAGGCCATGCAGGCAGAAATCACCTACTACGAGCAGATTCTCGCTGCCGACCCCACCAACGAAGAGGCTCAGGCCACCCTGGCCGCCCGCAAGAAGGAAATCGCCGAGTCCGTGGTGGCAGACGCCAAGGCCCGCGTGGAGGCCAACCCCACCGATGCCCAGCTGCAGTTCAAGTACGGCCAGGCCCTCTTCGACGCCGAGCAGTACACCGAGGCCATCGCCCCGCTGCAGCGCGCCCGCACCAACCCGAACCTGCGCATCAAGTCCATGCTCATGCTCGGCAAGTGCTACGCCGCCAAGAACATGGTCGATATGGCTATCCGCCAGCTCGAGGACGCCGACAAGGAGCTCGTCGCTATGGACGACACCAAGAAGGAGATTCTCTACATGATCGGCTGCCTCTACGAGACCGCCGGCAACAAGGACAAGGCTCTCGAGAGCTTCAAGGTCATCTACGAGGTGGACTACGGCTACCGCGACGTCGCCCAGAAGGTGGAATCCGCCTACTCGTAAGAAATCTGACGCGCCCTTTCACGCCAAACGCCCCGCTCCTCCGAGCGGGGCGTTTCGTTTATAGAGCCCCTGCGCTTCAACAAGCAAAGAGCACCATCATCAGCTCACGCGGCTGATACGCAGACAGCAAAGATGTCAAAGAGGTCAAAAGAGTAAGCCCCTCTCGGCGGGGCCATAGACGGTGATGGTAAATCACCGCCGAAAAAAAGGACTGATGAGCAAAACGAGCATAAAGAAGCCTAACGAGAATGGATAATACCGTGAAGGCACTACCATTCTCCATCTGCCCCCCCACGATGTTTAATTTTAGTTACCTCCAATACTGCTTGCGGAGAGTTACTCTGTTGGACTCCATATGCAATAAACTGTTTATTATCGTGAGGTAAACGATAATTTAGCGGCTTAACCTGTACCTGACCGTTCATCAACAGAGGCAGGAGGAAGTCACGCTGTTTGGTGAGAGATGCAATCTCTTTTTGCACGTTAAATCGTTTGATAAAGAGATTCTGCAAGGTGCGTTTCAATTCCTGATATCGATTCCAATCAAGGGCAAATACGGGGATGTTTTCAATCATTCCCTTTGTGATGAATTTAATAATTGAACCTTGCGCTTTATCCTTTAGTATTTGCAAGTTTCTTGCTATCGTAAGGTACAAGTATTGCTTACTTTCACCCTCCTTGGGAATTATAACGTAATCTCGCTGATATACATCGAACTTGCCGTTGTAGTCGAAGATGTAGAAGTCCCCATTACCAGCCAAGATAATAGCATCTTCATCAAACGAGAATGAATTAATTTCCAACGGGGTAGCAGAGCAAGTAAAGAAAGGATACTGACCTCCATCTTCTGAGGCGTTAGCATCCAGTTTTCCTGTAACTAGCGGTTCTATAAGGTCGGCCAGCTTCATTACTTTCCATCCATCAGGAATTTCCTGTCCAAGCTGAGAGTTCCACACCATCTTACCGCCGCTGGATTTGTAAGGCTTACCGTTTTCATCAGGGAAGTCAAACTGCACGAACCAGTAGTCGTACAGAGCCTGAGCCATGGCTTCTAAATTATCGTTTATATCCACTTCTGGTGGCGTGATGCCGTTCGGCTGGTAAAATTACCCCGACCATGAAACACACCATTATCAACAACGTACTGGTTGCGGTGGCTCACCTACCGCAAGCTGAGCAGGAAGCCATCCGCATCATCCTACTTCGCGAACTGGAGCAGGTAGAGATAAGCCCCAGAGAATCAGATGGTGCGCGATGTATGCGCGAAAACGGTGAGTTGGAGCAGGCATTCATCGCCGCCAAGAGGCTGGAGGGCTGCTCAGAGAAATCCCTGGCTTATTATCACGCCACCCTCAATAAGCTCCTGACCGCTCTGAACAAGTCCATGAACACCATTACCACCGCCGATATCCGCGCCTACCTATCCTCCATTCAGGAGTCCCGCGCCCTGAGCCGCGTGACGGTGGATAACATCCGCCGCATCTTCTCCAGCTTCTTCTCATGGCTTGAGGATGAAGACCTCATCCAGAAAAGCCCCGTACGCCGCATCCGCAAGGTACGCGCCGAATCGCTCATCAAAGAGGTGCTCACCGATGAAAATCTCGAAATCCTGCGCGACTCCTGCATCGAGCCCCGCGACCTCGCCATGATTGACCTCCTCGTCTCCACGGGAATCCGCGTGGGCGAACTGGTCAAAATGAACCGTCAGGATATCGACTTTCAGGAACGCCAATGTGTCGTCTTCGGCAAGGGTAATAAGGAGCGTGAGGTCTACTTCAACGCTCGCGCCAAGATTCACGTACTCAACTACATCAATGCCCGAACAGATGATAATCCCGCGCTTTTCGTCTCCCTGCATGCACCCCACACCCGCCTCACTATCGGCGGGGTAGAAAGCCGTCTCCGCGCTGTTGGTTTACGCGCCAAGGTACACCACGTCCACCCGCACAAGTTCCGCCGTACCATGGCCACCATGGCTATCGATAAAGGAATGCCCATCGAGCAGGTGCAGCGACTCCTCGGCCATGTCCGCGTAGATACCACTCTCCACTACGCCCAAGTCAATCAGAACAACGTCAAACAGGCACACCGTAAGTTCATAAGCTGACAAATTCAACACCTTTTCAGCCGTTCTATTGTCTTGCTAAATTATACTTTGTCGTGTATACTACGCCTCGTATGAGGCAAGACAGTTTAGTAGGTTTTGATACCATAATAGCTTCGGGAATCGATGAAAAACTTGATTCTCATCTGCTTCGTGCCCCCAAATACACCTACACACTTGCTCAGGTCTGTCAGCGTTTAAGTAGTGGCAAATCTATTACTGCGGCAGACATCCAAGACTCGGGAGAATATCCGGTATTCGGAGCAAATGGAGTACGCGGATATACCACTGTATGCAACTTTAAGGGAGAATGCGCTATCATTGGTCGTCAAGGCGCTTATTGCGGAAACGTACATTACTTTTCAGGAGACGCTTACATGTCGGAACATGCAGTTGTCGCTCATCCTAATGAATTAGCTGATGCACGATATTTGGCTTATCTGCTGAGTTTGATGGATTTGTCTCGTTTACAAGGTCAATCTGCTCAGCCTGGCCTTTCTGTTCAGACTCTTGCAAAACAAAACATCCAACTACCCGATATTACCACGCAACAGCGTATCGGGAAGCTTTTAGGTGCTCTCGATAAAAAAATCGCGCTCAATCGTCAGCTAAACGATAATTTAGAAGCCATGGCACAAGCCCTGTACGATTACTGGTTCGTACAGTTTGACTTCCCAGATGAAAACGGCAAGCCTTACAAGACAAGCGGCGGTAAAATGGTGTTGAATGAGGTGTTGAAGCGTGAAATACCAGAGGGGTGGGGAATTGATAACATCACAGCAATCGCAAACATCGAGGGTGGAGGTACACCATCGACTCAGGAATCAGCGTATTGGGATGGGGCGATACCTTTCTATACCCCGAAAGACGCATCAGAGAGCTTTATTGCACCGAGTAAGACCGTACGAAACACAACTCCGTTGGGCGTAGAACATAGCAGTACCCAAATTTTCAGCACAGCTGTTTTTCTTACAGCTAGAGGAACGGTGGGTAGAGTACAAATGCCTCGCGTTGAGATGGCCATGAATCAATCATGCTATGCACTATGCCCGAAAGAATCCATTTCGTTGTTTTACTTGTTCTTTGTTGTAAAAAGTATCGTCAAATCATTGAAAGTAAAAGCCAACGGTGCTATTTTTGATGCTATTGTTACACGTGATATTTTGAGTATACAGCTCTCCCAACCTCCCCCCATTGTAATCGAGCTATTTACAGCAAAAGTTACTCCCATATTGTTGCGACTTATCGCAACGCAGAGCGAGTTGGAGGAATTAACCCAGCAGCGGGACTTCCTCCTGCCGCTGCTGATGAACGGCCAAGTGCAAGTTAAGCCGCAAGGGGAGCTAAATTATCGTTTAGCTGGCGATTGATGGCGATTTTCTCATCAATGACGCGAAGAGTATCAGCTATTCGTTTTTGTTCTGACAAATCTGCAGGGATAAGAATTTGAATTTCTTCACAATCGGGAACACGTAGATGAGTGACAATAGAGCCTCCTCCGCTTCCGCATATCTTATTTTTTATCCATGGACTCAGGAGCGAATAATTGAGAAACCAATTATAGCACACCTGAGGATTGGTACGAAACAGAACTAATCGTTGACCTAAGAAAAAACCCTCTGCCTTTCTTAAAATACCAACCTCACCTAGCGGTGCCTCTCGTGTAAAAATTATATCACCATCCTCAAGCTCGCCACGGCTAGTCCATATGTCGTAAGTAGATTTCGTTACATAACGGATTGACGTAGTATCCACAACTCCATCTTTGACATTACTAGTTCTCAACATTTTATAAGGAGTAGGGTAATCAACAACAGGAGCTGTTTTGTTACGACAATCTATAACAAGGCTGCACAACTCACGCACTGTCTTTAATGTCCAAGCACACATAACCTCATTATTTATCAGTATTTTCCAACATTTTTCGAGTCAACTTATCAAAATCAGAATCGATCAACTGAGTTTTGTTGAAGATATTGTATTCCTGATAGGCTTTTTTCTTAGCCTGAGCGGCAGAGATGGTGCCTTTATCTGGCAGAATATTGAAACGGCGGAACGCAAGGAACTCGTTGACGCAGGAGGAGAACTGCTCCATGGAGAAGGCGTTTTCCTGCTCAATCAGATCCTCTACATAATCAAAGAAACCGCTGACGGCGCGTTCAAGTCGACGGATGGATTTTTCATCCAGATAATTTTTAGCGATATTGACATCCGATTTCAGGACTCGACCGTCCGGGGCATTTTTCCATGTTCGCAACCCCATATTTTCCTTGGTATGGTCAGCACTGTGGTAGACAATTTCCGCCGCCGTCTGACCGGTGATCGCGTAGTGGAAGCGATTCTGAATCATCGCATAAAAATCATGCGTTATTTCGGAGTTTTTATCGTAATCAATGCTGCACTCGGCAAAGATATCCGTAATTTGCTGCCAGATTCTGCGTTCGGAAGCACGAATAGAGCGAACGCGTTCGAGCAGTTCGCGGAAGTAATCCTTGCGGAAGGCATCAGAACCTTGTTTAAGTCTGTCGTCATCCAGCACAAATCCCTTACGGATGAATTCGTTGAGGACGCGGGTGGCCCATTGACGAAACCGCGTTGCTTTTGCGGAATTAACGCGGTAGCCGACAGAGATGATAGCATCGAGATTATAGAACTCCACGAACTGAGAAACTTCGCCACGAAAGCCTCTGTTGACGACAGTTTCCATTTTGGAAATAGTCGTATCACGGCTAAGTTCGCCCTCGTCGTAGATATTTTTGAGATGTTTACTGATGGCAGGTACCTGAACCCCAAAGAGCTCGGACATTGCCTTTTGTGTAAGCCATATTGTTTCATCCTGCACAACAGCTTGAACCTGCCCGTCGCTATCGGGAAGATTATAGAGGAGAAATTGAATGGGTTTATGGGGCATCTTTTAATTTTCCGGTTGAGAGAAGTCCAAAAAGGACATCTGTTTTCTGATTTCCTCGTCGAGCTTGGCAGACTGAGCAGACAGCTCGTTGAACTCCGCCATGAATGCCGCCATCTTCTGTTTGAACTCCTCGGGGCTGATATCAACGTGCTCAATCTTCACATCGAAGTACTGCCCGGCAGAGAATGAATAGCCCTTTTCTTCCATCTCATCGTAGCTGGGTACGACCGCGAAAGAATCCACCGCTTCGCGCTTCTCAAAGGTGGTGATGATGCGCTCCTCTTCCTCACGGGAGAGTCGGGTATACTGCTTGTTGTTATTGTCCTTTTCCTTGGTGCCCAGCTGGGAGGCATCGATAAGGATTGCCCCCTCGCGCTCACTTGCGCCGTCCTTATCGATGAAGATGACGGAGACGCTGGTACCGGTAGCGGCAAAGATATTGGAGGGCATGCTGACCACGCCACGCAGCCACTTCTGCTTGACCAGTTTCTCGCGGATGGATTTCTCCAGCGATGAACTGGCGGTGAGGAAACCGCTGGGCACTACGATGGCGGCCTTGCCCTTATCGCTGAGGGAGGCGATGACGTGTTGCAGGAAACACAGGTAAATCGCCATCGATTCCTTTTTCTTGTTCGGCACTTTGGGCACGCCTGCAAAGAATACAGACTTGCGTTCCTTGGAATCCAGCTGATCGCGGTACTCTGAGAAATCGAGTTTGAACGGCGGGTTGGAGACGATAAAATCGAACTTCTTGAGCCCGCCCGTCTTTTCGGAGAAGCCCGGTTCGGTGAGGGTGTTGCCTTGCACCACGTTTTGGAGGGATGCCGCCAGCCCGTTCAGAATGAGGTTCAGGCGCAGCAGACCGCTGGATTTCTGGGAGATATCCTGCGAGTAAATGGTGCAGCAATCCTGCCCGATACGGTCGGCAAGGCACATCAGCAGCGTGCCAGACCCTGCGGACGGGTCATAGCAGGTCACGCTCTTGGGCTTGCCGTCCACCAGAATCTGAGCCATCACGCGCCCCACGCTGTGCGGGGTGAAGTACTCGGCATACTTGCCGCCGGAGTCGGTGTTGTAGTCCTGAATCAGGTACTCGTAGATGCTGGAGTAGAAGTCATAGCCCTGTTCAAAGGCATCTTCAAAGGAGAATTGTGAAAGCTTGTTGATGATGGCTCGGCAGAAGTCGGCACGCTTGCCGGCATCGGTAATGAAGACACTGAGCGGCTCGAACATCAGGATGGATGTATGCTCCGATGTACGCACGGAGAAGATGTTGGCATTCTGCGCGGCGACCTCGGTCAGGGTGTCATCAAACAGCTTGTCAAAACCGGGCTCATTCTGGCGGTTGTGCAGGCTGGGGATAAGTTGCTCCTTTTTGAATCGGGCGATGTTGGCGGGCAGGATGTATTCCAGTTCCTCGAACTCATCACCCTCCATCGCCATGATGCCGTCATAGCGGCTCATTCCTACATCCAGATTATGCTCGGTGGCATACTTCATAAACTTATCGTTCAGGTACTTGTACTGGAAGACCTGGGTGATGACCTTGTATTCATTGCCGTCATTACCCAGACCGTATGCGGCGCAGGTGGATTTCAGTTCGTCAATGAGTTTCTGTGTGCGGATGAGGATGGAGTCGTCCATGCGTTAGGCGGGGGCAAGGTGTTCGCTGTATTCGTTGTAAATGGTTTGAGAGATGTCTTTCTTCTGAGCCATGCTGAGTCGGGGCGTAGCGTAAGATGCCAGCGTGCTCCAGATGGTGCTGGTGAGCGTCCCCTTGAAGTAGGATTCGTTTTCGATGATATTGGCGTTATCATCCAGCAGGTCGTCCACTTTGTTACGCACCTGATTCAGGGCTTCTACCAGACTACGCTCGTACTGGGTCAGCTCGGGGTATTTTCGCAGCAGGTAGCGGTGCAGTCGGGCGTACTTGGCATCATGGTCGTACATACGCAGGATTATCTGCTCCTGATGCAGTACCTGTTTGAGCTTGCGCTCCACCTTGTCCATCTCGGCAAGGCGGGCTTTCAGCTCTTCGGCACTCATTTCCTTAAAGCCTTTTTCGCCAAAGATTCGGCGCAGCTCATCGTTGAGCTGTGCCCATGCGGCATCCTTGCGGTCAAAGCAACCACCCAACTGCCCCTTGGCTTTTCTGAATCGCTGTATCAGCTCATCGGCAATCTTGAGCTCGGTGGGGTCGCCTTTGCGTTGGAAAGCGAACAGACAGCCGTTCAGGGCAGCTTCCAGCAGTTCCTCGGTTTCTGTTCCCTTTGCCCATGCCTCCTCGGTGTAGATGGTGCTCAGGCGTTCGCTGACCATACGCTCCATGCGGATGAAACGGTCAATCTCCTCCAGACTCATGTCGTACCCGCCACCGATGATACTGGCTCGCAGTTCGCGGGCTTCGGCAAGGGTGCGGTGTAGTTGTTGCAGTTCTTTTTTGTCGGCTGTTTCCAGTATCTGCTCAAAGTCGGCGAGATTATCTGGGCTGTATCGCCACAGGTAATCTTTCATTTTGGCAACACTCGCCTGTATTTCTTCGCGTGTGTGAAACAGGGCATCGTAGCTGTCCCAGTTCTCACCCAGCTCGCGCTTGAGCTCTTCCAGATAGGCGGCGTTGGCTGCATCAAACGCCTTGCGGATATCGGCAAAGTCTACCACATGCCCGTATTTCCATTCTCCATAGGGGCGGTTGACGCGTGCCAGCGTTTGCAGCAGATTATGCTCTTTGACGATGCGCCCCATGTACAGCTTCTTGAGGCGTGGGGCATCAAACCCTGTCAGCAGCATGTTGAAGACTACCAGCAAGTCCAGTTCTCCATTCTTGAACTTGTCGGTCAGCCCCTTGCGTTCTTCTTTGGTTCCCACATCGTGCAGGATGAGGGCTGCTTTGATTTCCGGGTACTTTTCCTCCAGCACCTGTATCATCATCTTGGCCTGCTCAGAGGTATCGCACACGACCATGCCGCCGATGCTGCGGTCGCCGTGTGTCTCGCGGGCTTGCAGCAGGTCGTTCACGATATACTGAGTAAGCGGGGTGACGAACTTTTCGTGGGCGTACAGCACCTTGCGCTTCTTGGCATCGCCGACCAGCACTTTCACTTGTCTCAGGGCTTCTTCCAGTATCACTCGGTACTGGGTCTCGACCACTTCATGCAGCAGGCGCAGGGTGTAGCCGTCCTGAATGGACTGGTTATAGTAGTAGGTGTCGATGTATTCGCCGAATATCTCGCGCGTGGCTTTCTCGCGTTTCAGGAATGCCTCGCGGCTTTCATCTTCTTCGGGGGCGGAGAGCTTGGGTGTGCCAGTCAGACCGATATAAACAGAATCAGCCTCAGCGTTTAGCAAGGCTCCAAGGAATGAACCCTTGGGCTTGTAGCTGCGGTGCGCTTCATCAATAAAGAAGATGCGCTTGATTTTCGTGCCGTACGGGGCAATGATTTTGCCGCCGTCTGACTTGAATCGCTGAATGTTGACGACGTTGATTTCATCTCTGCCGCTGTCGCCGTCCTTACCGCTCTGACTCCTCAGAAGTTCATCAAACTCTTTGCGGCTGTCTGCCCGTACGATATGCAGCCCGCGTGCGCCCAGCCCATCGCTGGCTTGGTCGGCTAAGTCAATGCGGTCTACCACAAAGAAGAACTTCGGCACGATGCCTTGCTTGCCGTAGTAGTCTGTCAGATTCTTGACGCTGTGGTAGGTAAGTGCGGTCTTGCCCGACCCCTGCGTGTGCCAGATGGTGCCGCGTGTGCGCCCCTCATCGAGCCATTGGCGCATACGCAGGGAGGCAAACAACTGGGGATAGCGCATGATGTGTTTCTCCAGTCTGCGTACGCCGCTGTCTTCCTTTTCGACAAAGGCAATGCCGAAGTGCAGCATAAACTCAAACCGCTCCCGCGATAACAGGGAAGTGGCAAAGCGAGCAGCTGGTCGCTTCGGGTCAATGGATGACTCGAACTCAGGCGTGTGCTCGTAGCCTGCCAGCTTGGTATCGCGCAGCACAGCGCGGATGGTATCATCGCTCAGGTCGCGCAGCGTGCGCGGGGTAAAGGCGACCTCGGGCTTCTCGCGGAAGAAATTGAAGTGCGGCTTGCCAAGGGAAGTAGTGCAGTAGAAACTGCCCTGCCAGCGATTGCCGTCCACATATTCCTGATTGCCGGAAAACAGCATCAGCTGCGTCACGTTCATGTACCGCCGAAAACAGCTTTGAGCATTACGTCGGGTCATTCGGTCGCGCTCCGCTTTCATCTGCTCCTTGCTGTTGGGCTTCTTCACCTCGTAGAAAGCCAGCGGCATACCGTTCACAAACACCATGACATCGGGGCGGAACTCTTCACCCTCATTGGTGCAGTCTACCTCAGTCGCTACATGGAAGCTGTTGCTATCAAAATCCTCGAAGTCTATCAGCCGCTCTCCCGTAGTCTGTGCCACCAGCTTTTTATAGAACTGTCGCCCCAGGTCATTATTATTCAGCATCGGCACAAGTACTGTGTCGATATACCGCTGAGCATCTGCCTCTGTCTTGCCCTCATTCAACCGTACATACGCACGCGCGAACTCGTTTCGCAGGATATTGGTCTGAGGCTCTCGCTGTTTCTCCCACGCTGCACGGGGCAGAAACTCATAGCCCAGCCGCACCAGTTGTAAAATAACTGGTACTTTGACGCGCGAATCTTCGTTGAATTGATTTTTACCCATAGTGTACAGGAACACTGCGACTGACTCAGTCTACCACATTTCTGATGCCACCTCAAGGGTGCAAGAGCTGAAAAAGACACATTTTCTAAAAATTATGACCTTATTTAATGGTTCTTCTAACCAAGACAATGTGTAAAAAAAGCTTCCTTGTCTATACTAAGCACCCCTATTATGGTACAATTTCTGCAACATAAAATCCTCCTGTGTGTATCATAATAAGCGAATTATATCATCGGCCAAAATCAACAAGCAACATCAAACAAACATACAGGCAAGCCGAATAGCTGGCTAAGTTAATAACACGAGAACTGTTATCGCTCTATTTTACCGCCCGTTAAGGTCGACAAAGCCTTAACGGGCGTTTTTTGGCATTTTGCTGCTCGCTCTCGGGTTTGGCCGGTGGGGGCTTACTTCTCCAGCTCGGCGCGGATGAAGGGGGCGGTGATGCTGTTTTTGTTGCGTGCGACTTGTTTCACGGTGCCTTCTGCCACGATATGGCCGCCATCTGCGCCGGCGCCGGGGCCGACGTCGATAACGTAGTCGGCCTCGCAGATGAGCTCGAGGTTGTGCTCGATGACGACCACGGTATTACCCATCTCCACCAGGCGGCGCAGAACTCCGACCAGCAGGCGAACATCGTGCGGGTGGAGGCCGATGGTCGGTTCCTCGATGAGATAGAGGTCCTGCGGCAGAGCCCGCCCGCGGCGAATGGCTGTGAGCGCGGCACGGCGCCCCTTGATGAGCTCGGCCACCAGCTTAATACGCTGAGCCTCACCACCGGAGAGCGTGTTGCTGGCCTGCCCGAGAGTCAGATAGCCCAGGCCGGTCTCGCAGAGGAGCTTGAGCGGGTCCGCCAGGCGGGGCTGCCCAGCAAAGAACTCGGCGGCGTCCTCCATGTTCATATCCAGCACTTCCGCGATATTTTTCCCCTTGTAGCGCACCTGGAGCGTGCGGGAGTTGTAGCGGGCGCCCCGGCAGGTCTCGCAGGGCACGGTGCAAGGCGGCAGGAAATCCATCTCCTGCTTTCTGTAGCCGGTGCCCTTGCAGCTCTCGCAGTGCCCGGCGGCAGTATTGAAGGAGAAGCGTCCGGCATCGAAGCCGAGTCGGCGCGCATCTGCGCTCTGCGCGAAAAGCTTGCGAATCTCATCGAAAATGCCGATGTAGGTAGCGGGTGTGGAGCGCGGTGTTTTACCGAGGGGAGACTGGTCCACGCGGTAGAGGGCGCGCACGGAGTCGAGCCCGGCGGATGTTTTCCAGAGGGCGCGTTCCTCCGGGCTGATGGAGGAGCCCAGCGCGTGCTGCACTGCGGGTGCCAGCGTGCCGGTTATCAGCGAGGTCTTGCCGGCACCGGAGGAGCCGGTCACCACCGTGAAGCGGGCGCGGGGGATACGCAGGTGGACGTCTTTCAGGTTGTGCAGGCAGCAGCCGGTCAGCTCCAGCCACTCGGCATCTTTGAGCGGAAGCCATTTGCCGCAGTAGGGGTGGCGACGCGTTTCCGCCAGAGCACGCCCTGTAACAGACTGCGGATTTGCGGCCACCTCGGCAAAGCTGCCCTGCGCCACAATCTCGCCGCCGTGCACACCGGCGCCGGGGCCGAGGTCGATGATGTGGTCTGCGCGGCGCATGGTGTCCTCATCGTGCTCCACCACCAGCAGGGTGTTGCCACGCTGCTTGAGGTCCGCCAGGGTGGAAAGCAGGCGCTCGTTGTCGCGCGGGTGCAGGCCGATGGTGGGTTCATCCAGCACGTAGAGCACGCCTCGCAGCTCCGAGCCCAGCTGTGCGGCCAGGCGAATGCGCTGCGTCTCACCACCGGAAAGAGTGGTCGCAGAGCGGTTCAGGGAGAGATAGCCCAGCCCCACACGCTGCAGGAAACGCAGGCGCGGGGCAATCTCGGCCACGACATTGCGGGCAATTTCCGCCTCCCTGCCCTCGAAATGCCAGGTGTTCACCAGCTCCAGAGCACGCACGGCATCCAGCTCGCCGACCTCGGCGATGTTTTTGCCGAAGAGGGTGACGCCCAGCGCAAACTCGTTGAGACGCTGCCCATGGCAGGCCGGACAGGGGCGGCTCACGGTGGCGTCCTTCGCCGTGGCTTTCTCCAGCTCGCGGTCGAAGCGCAGCTCGCGCTCCAGCTCGCTCATCTTCTCATCCTCCCGGCGGGTGCCCACCTCGGCCACGTGGCCATGGCCGGCGCATACGGGGCACCAGCCATGCGGCGAGTTGAAGGAGAAGGTGGAAGGCTCCGGCTCGGCATAGCTCTCGCCACACTGCGGACAGGTGAGACGCGTGCCGAGCAGCTGGCTTTTGCTCCCCTGCACCAGGCGCAGGAAGCCATCTCCCATCTCCAGGGCTCGCCCCACGGTCTCCTGCAGCGAGGCAAAGTCGCAATCCCTGCCGTTCATGGTGATATGATTCCCCTGCACCTGCACTTCTGCCAGGACGATATCGACATCGTGGTTGGAGTAGCGATCCAGCGGGGTGAACTCATCCGGGCGGCAAAGGCGGCCATCCGCTATCATGTAGGGGTATTTCTTCTTGGCAGCCCAGCGGGCGAGGTCCGCATAATGGCCCTTGCGGTTGCGCACCACGGGAGCCGCCAGCATGAGCGAGGCGGGGCGCTTGTCGATTTCCGCCATCACCAGCGCGCGAATCTCCTCCGGCAGGCGGCGGCCTACGGGCACCTTGCAGCGCGGGCAATGCGGCTGCCCCAGCTTGGCATACAGCAGGCGGAGGAACTGCCAGATTTCCGTCACCGTGCCCACCGTGGACTTACAGCCGCCGCGGGAGCGGTTCTGCTCGATGGCGACAGTCGGCGGCAGACCGGTGAGGCGGTCGATATCCGGCGTTTCCATCTGCTCCGTGAACTGGCGGGCGTAGGGGCTCATGACATCCATGAAACGCTTCTGCCCCTCGGCAAACACGATATCGAAGGCGAGCGTGCTCTTGCCGCTGCCGGAAAGGCCGGTGACCACCGTCATCTCGTTGCGGGGAATGTCGACATCGATGTTTTTGAGCTGGTGGTGGCGAGCACCGCGCAGGGCGATAACGCCCTCCGGCACAGCGACATCCGCCTCCTGCGCCGGTGGTGCGGAAACGGCGTCTCCCTCGCCATGCAGCACCTGAGCCAGATAGCCGCCGGTGTAGCCCCGCCCGCAGGTAGCCACGGCCTCCGGCGTACCCTGCGCCACGATGAGGCCGCCCCCCGTTCCGCCTTCCGGCCCGAGGTCGATGATATAGTCCGCGCATTTGATAAGCTCAAGATTATGCTCGATGACCAGCAGGGTATTTCCCTGCTGCACGAGGCGGTCGAACACGCGCAGCAGGACCTCCAGGTCGCTGAAATGCAGGCCGGTGCCGGGTTCATCCAGTATCAGCAGGTTGCCCTTTTCGGAGGCTTCGCCCGTGAGCGTATCCACGAGGATTTGCGCAAGCTTCAGGCGCTGGTTCTCGCCGCCGGAAAGCGTGTTGAGCGGCTGCCCCAGCCCCAGATGCCCCAGGCCCACATCCACCAGCACCTGCAGGCGCTCGGCAATGCGGCGGGCGCGGGCGTTTTTCTCGCCGGCAAAGAGGCGCTGCGCGCGGCGAATATCGAGCGCGAGCATCTCCGCCATATTGTAGCCCAGCAGGGTGATGGTAAGCGCCTGCTCGGTGTAACGCGTACCATGGCAGAGGGCGCAGGGTACAAAAATATCGGAGAGGAACTGCATTTCCACTTTTTCCTGCCCGAGACCGGAGCAGCGGGGGCAGCGGCCCTCGCCGCTGTTGAAGGAGAAGTACCCGGGCTTCAGCCCCCTGGCCTGCGCCGCGGGTTCTGCCACGAAAAGAGCGCGGATATCCTCGAAAACACCGATGTAGACCGCCGGTGTGGAGCGAGGCGTGCGGACGATGGGGCTCTGGTCCACCAGCACGACATCCTGCACCTTATCCAGCCCGGAGATGGCGCGTACACGCATCTCGTCCTCATCGTCCAGAGCGTCGGGGTGCACCGAGCCATAGAGCACCTGGCAGGCCAGCGAGCTCTTGCCGCTGCCGCTCACGCCCGTGAGGCAGGTGTAGACGCCCAGCGGAATATCCACATTGAAATCGTGCAGGTTGTGGCACTCTGCCCCGGACACGGAAATGTGGCCCTTCGCCTTGCGACGGCGGCGCGGTATGGCAATACTGCGTTTGCCGCTCAGGTATTGCCCGGTGAGCGAGGCCGCGGCGTCGGCGATACCCTCCGGCGCGCCGGCATACACCAGCTCACCACCGGCAGAGCCGCTGCCGGGCCCCATGTCCACCAGATAATCCGCTGCGCGCATCACGGCTTCCTCGTGCTCCACGACAACGAGCGTATTGCCGCGATTCGCCAGACGGCGCATGGCCGAGATAAGTCTGGCCGTATCGCGGGAGTGAAGGCCCACGGTGGGTTCATCCAGCACAAAAAGGGTTTCGGTGAGAGCCGCGCCGAGGCAGGCCGTGAGGCTCACGCGCTCAATCTCACCGCCGGACAGAGAGCGAGTCAGGCGATTCGCGGCTATATAGCCGAGCCCCACCTCGCAGAGGTAAGCCACGCGGCTGCGCAGCTCGCGCACGCCCTGCGCCAGCGAGCGGTCCTCGCCGGTGGACGGCAGCACATGGGCATCCAGCCAGGGCAGAAACTCCACCATGGGCAGAGCCATGACCTGCGGCACCGTCAACCCGCCTATGGTGAAGGCCAGAGCCTCCGGGCGCAGGCGGCCGCCGTGGCACTCCGGGCAGACGCTGTACACGCGGTAGTAGGCCAGGAACACACGCACGGTCATCTTGTGCGAGTGCTTCTCCATGTCATCGAAAATGCCTTTGTAACCGTACCACAGGTTGTAATCCGAAGCGGTATAGGGGTCGATATCGCCGCAGTTGCCGTAGAGCACCCAGTCCTTTTCCTTCTGCGTGAGATTCTGCCAGGGCACATTCATGCGCACGGCCTTGTGGCGCTTGTTGGCACGCACGAAATCGCCGTAGCAGACGGAAAGAGTCTGCGAGGAGAGCATTTTGAGGGCACCGTCCGCAATGCTCACATCGGGTATGATACCGCGGTTGTAATCGTAGGTGATGGCGCGTCCGTAGCCCTTGCAGGCCGGGCAGGCACCCAGCGGAGAATTGCCGCTGAACAGCTCCGGGCGCGGCTCCGCCAGCGGGAACCAGTCACTGCGGAACTCGCGCAGGGGGCCCCAGCCGGCCTCCGTGCGCAAGGCGGTGTACACCACATCCTGCCCCAGACGCAGGGCGGTCTCCACGGCTTCCGTGAGACGCGGAGCGGATTCGGCACGCAATTTCACGCGGTCCTGGAGCACCAGCCAGCGCTCCATGCCCAGCTGAGCCTCCGTGGCAGACTCCAGCCGCAGCACCTCCCCGTTGCAATACACACGCAGATAGCCCTGCCCCTGCAGAGCCTGCACCATTTCCTCAAATGTCCCCACAGGGCGCACCGCGAAGCACACCAGCACCTCGCCGCCCTCTGCCTCCGCGAGCAGCTGTGCCGCCACGCCCTGCGGCGTTGCCGGGCGCACCTCGCGGCCTTCCGCATCGCGCCCCACTGCCAGGCGGGAGAAAATAAGCTTCAGGTATTCGTTGATACCCGTCATGGTGCCCACCGTCGAGCGGGAGTTTTTCACGGAATTACGCTGCCCCAGAGCAATGGCCGGCGGCACATTTTCCACGGCATCCACATCCGGCCTGTCCATGCGGTCCATGAACTGGCGCACGTAGGGCGAAAAGGTTTCCACATAGCGCCGCTGGCCCTCTGCATACAGAGTACTCATGGCCAGCGAGGTCTTTCCGCTGCCGCTGGGGCCGGTCACCACGGTGATGCCGCCCAGAGGTATGTCTGCGTTGACATTCCTCAGATTATGCTCTCTTGCTCCACGTATGCGGATGCTTGCCTCCGCGCTCTCGTTCTTCATGCGGTTATTTTACCTACTTTTTCACCAGAGATAAAGCAAAATATGTGTACTGATTCTTTTTGACTTGCCGAAGCATTGCTGCTTATGGTATAACACAGGCATGCCCCCAACTGACACCCCCGAACGCACGCCCGGCAAGCGGCGTGTATGGAAATGGACAATCCTGAGCATCGCCGGTCCGGCCGTGCTCAGCATGAGTGTTGTGACCCTGTGGCTATACAGCTGGAGATGGAGTCCCACACCGGAATTTCACGCCGGCTGGAATGCAGAGCAACAAGCCGAACTACGGCGCATGGATGACTGGCTGACCGGCTCAAAAGGCAGAAATTGGGCCATGCAGGATACATCCCACGGCAGCAAGACGCTGCAGAAACTCATCCTGGAAACACACTGGAGAAAGGGATGGGCCGCCGAAATGGCGCGCAGCGTGCTGCAAGATGCGGCGCAGAGGCTGGCATGTGCACCGATTCGCGATATACTTCACGAGTGTATCCGCAGCGGGCGCGGCGATGTCTACACGGAGCGAGGCATGAGCCCCGCCCTGCTGGCGCTGGAGCATTTCGGCAGCATTGAACTGGCGAAGGAAATGATTCGACGAGGTGGAGACCCGAACAAGGGCTACCGTGTCGATATCCGCTTCGCCGACCTCACCACACAGATGACGCCCACCCTCGCCTGTATTGCGCTGCGACGCCCTGTGGAGCAAGCGCTGCCTCCGGGCGCCGACCGCGCTGCTTTGCTCAAACAGGCTCATCTTTACCCCGCCACAGAGCGCATCGCCCTGCTGGAATGGATGCTCGAACAGGGAGGAAAGCTGAATGCGGACGAAGAATGTTGCACACAGGAAGCGCAGTTTTCTGATTTTTTCAGTACCGATGGCTGCACGGTGAGCGCCTGGCTCCTGCGACACGGTTTCGAACCGAGTGAGCGGAATCGGCGGCTTATCGCGTCCTCTCTTTTGCTCTGGGCACCTCTGCCGCTGTTGCAGGAACTGCAGCAGGAAGGGCACATTAATTTGAGAAAACCGGAACTCGATGAGGAGCAGCTCCCCTATCGTACGCCCCTGCAGCTGCTGTGCTCCTGCTACGATTTTGACCTTCAGCAAGTACAGAAAGCGGCCTGGCTGCTGGAAATGGGTGCAGACCCCAATGCAGTGGCGCATACCGGAGATATCTTCTCCGCGCCGCACATCCACTCACACCACTCCCCGCTTTATCTCGCGATTCATTCTGCCGCCCATACAGAGCGCAAGGAGTTTGCCGGTACAGCTATGATAGAGCTGCTCCTCCGCCACGGTGCCCGTTTGCGAGATGGAGAGGAAGTTGAATTAGACAGGACAAATCATAAAATCACCGACTTGCTGGATAAATACCGCATCCCTTGGGTCCAAATGTAAGCAGAAACGGACATTTTTTGTACTTTTTTCGCCTTTTTATCGATAAAAGTTAGTTTTATCTTACTTTTATACTTGTCAAGGGCGTCAAACTGTGCTATATTCTGCGCAACGAGTTAGCTAAAACAAACTTTTCAACAAAAACAATAGAAAGGAAGCAACAATGAACGCAAGCATAGCAAAAATCACGGCGCGAGAGATTCTGGACTCCCGCGGGAATCCCACAGTGGAGGCAGAGGTGCAGCTGAGCAGCGGCATCGTGGGTGTGGCATCCGTACCCAGCGGCGCCTCCACGGGAGAGCACGAAGCCTGCGAACTGCGAGATGGCGACAAAGGCCGCTACCGCGGTAAGGGCGTGCAGCAGGCGGTAACACACGCCAACAAGGACTTGGCCCCTGCCCTTATCGGCATGGACGCCCGAGAGCAGATAGCTATTGATACAGTGATGCGCGAGGTGGACGGCACCCCGAACAAGTCTCGCGTGGGCGCCAATGCTGTGCTGGCTATATCTCTGGCCACGGCCAGAGCCGCAGCTCAGGCCACAGGGCAACCGCTGTACCGCTACCTGGGCGGCCCGAATGCCCACATTCTGCCGGTGCCCATGATGAATGTACTCAATGCCGGCGCACACTCGGACGCCCCCATTGACTTCCAGGAGTTCATGATTGTACCGCGCGGTCTGCCGACCTTCCGCGAGGCCCTGCGCTGCGGTGCGGAAATCTTCCACTCCCTGGCAGCAGTCCTGCGTAAGATGGGGCTGAGCACCGCCGTGGGCGACGAAGGCGGCTACGCACCGAACCTGAAGAGTGCGGACGCTGCGCTGGACGCCATCATGACCGCCATCGAAAACGCCGGCTACAAGCCGGGCGAGGAAGTGGGGCTGGCTCTGGACGTGGCAAGCTCCGAGTTCTACGATGCAGAAAGCGGCTTGTACGTCTTTAAGAAGAGCAGCGGCGACCGCCTGAGCGCAACCGAGCTCACGGAATACTACAAGGGGCTTATCGACCGTTACCCCATCGTTTCCATCGAGGACGGCTGCGCCGAAAACGACTGGGACGGCTGGAAGCTGCTCACGGACAGCATCGGCGACCGCTGCCAGCTGGTGGGTGATGACCTCTTCGTGACCAACGTGGACTTCCTGCGCAAGGGAATCGAAGCCGGTGTGGCCAACTCCATCCTGGTGAAGCTCAACCAGATCGGCAGCCTGAGCGAGACCTTCGAGGCCGTACGCCTGGCAACGACGAATGCCTACACGGCGGTTATCTCGCACCGCAGCGGTGAGACAGAAGATTCCTTCATCGCGGATCTGGCTGTCGCCACCAACGCCGGGCAGATTAAGACGGGTTCGCTCTCCCGCGCCGACCGCTTGGCCAAATACAACCAGCTGCTGCGCATCGAGGAGCAGCTCGGTTCTGCGGCCTGCTACGGCATTCGCTGAGAATTACTCATAACAACGTAACTCCCGCCCCGCTCTCCATATCGGAAGCGGGGCGGAATCTTATGAAAAAACAGCGACTTTTTTTGCATTGGAACTCATTTAGACTTCACAAGCGGCATCGGGGATGGTATAATATGCGCATGGCTAATAAACCCGTAGTTCTGATTATTCGTGACGGCTGGGGCCGCAACCCTCAGGGGCCGGAGGCCGCCAGACAGACGGGCGATGCAACTGTGCTCGCCAACACTCCTTTCACTGACAAACTGCTGGCTACCTGCCCGCACTCCATGCTGGGAGCAAGTGGTCAGGATGTCGGTCTGCCCGATGGCCAGATGGGCAACTCCGAGGTAGGCCACCTGAACCTGGGTGCCGGCCGCGTGGTGTTCCAGGACCTGTGCCGCATCACCAACGCCATCAACGATGGCTCTCTTGCCAAGAACCCCGTTATCACTGAGGCATTTGCCAAAGCTGCCGGTACGCGCCTGCACCTGCTCGGCCTTGTGTCCGACGGCGGCGTGCACTCCCACATCGACCACCTTATCGGCGTGGTGAAGATTGCTGCTGAGGCCGGTGTGAAGGATATCATGATTCACGCCATCACCGACGGCCGCGACACCGACCCCAAGAGCGGCGCCGGTTTCCTGAAGCAGCTGCAGGAGGCTGTGGCTCCCTACGGTGCCAAGATTGCCACTGTGGTAGGCCGCTTCTACGCCATGGACCGCGACAAGCGCTGGGACCGCGTACAGGTCGGTTGGGACGCTATCGTGCTGGGCAAGGGCGAGCAGTGCACCTGCACCCCGGCTGAGTATGCCGAGAAGAGCTATGAGGGTGGCGTGACGGACGAGTTCCTGAAGCCCGCTATCTTCTGCGAGGGCAACATGCAGCGCGTTCGCGACGAAGACGTTGTGTTCTTCTTCAACTTCCGCGCCGACCGCGCCCGCGAGCTTTCCCGCGCCTTCATCTACGAGGACTTCGACGGCTTCGACCGCGGTGTACAGCCCCACGTGCACTACATCACCATGTCCGAGTACGAGGCCTGCTACCCCACTCCCGTGGTGTTCGAGCAGGAGCAGCTCACCAACATCCTCGGCGAGGTGATTGCCGCTGCCGGCCTGAAGCAGCTGCGTATTGCCGAGACCGAGAAGTACGCCCACGTGACCTTCTTCTTCAACGGTGGCGTGGAGACTCAGTTCGAGGGTGAGGACCGCATCCTGGTACCCTCCCCCCGCGAGGTGGCAACCTACGACCTCAAGCCCCAGATGAGCGTGGGCGAGGTGGCAGATAAGTTTGTGGACGCTATCGCCAACTACGATATCGCCATCATGAACTTCGCCAACCCCGACATGGTGGGTCACACCGGTTACCTTGAGGCCGGTATCACCGCCTGTGAGGCTGTGGACAAGGCTCTGGAGAAGAGCGTCAACAAGATTCTTGAGCTGGGTGGTTGCTGCCTTATCTGCGCCGACCACGGCAACTGCGAGAACATGCTCAACCCGGATGGTTCCCCCAACACCGCCCACACCACAAACCTGGTGGACCTCATCTACTGCGGCCCGGATCAGGCTGAGGTGAAGATGACGGACGGCATCCTGGCCGACATCTCCCCCACTCTGCTGAGCCTGCTTGGCATCGCTCAGCCGGCTGAGATGACCGGTCACAGCCTGGTGACCAAGTAAGGTTAGCAAATCATACTCCTTTTAACCTCAAGCGAGGCGGACTTTTCCGCCTCGCTTTTTTGTGCTGTGAGGAAACGCCGCAGCAACGGAGAGCTTGTGCAGAATAACGTGAGCGTGTATGAATATGTGCAACACGACTCACAGCAATGAAAACAGTCCGTACATTTCTACACAGACGCTACACTGTAACCAGCACTGCCGGTTGCAGCATCACGACACCGCAGGGAGAGCTTCTCTGCAGCGTACAGCCTCCGGAAGTTCAGAAAACATTCACTGCCACTTCCGACTTTGTACAATGCAGCGATGATTCGGCAAATATCCAGATTGCCGAGAACATCATTCCTCCCGGTCCCGCGGGCGAGTCCGGGCAGCTGCAGCCCTACCACAGCGGCGCGCTCCCGGCCACGCTGGAGGCAGGCCATGCCTACGACCTGGGCACCCTCGCCGCCGATACCGACCTCTCCGCCCTGGGCAGCGCCTTGCCGGCGCTACCGAACCGCGTGCAGACCGCCGAGCTCTGGTTCTCCCTGGGAGAGACGGCTCCCGCCGTCACCTGGCCGCAGGATGCCGCCTGGCCGGAGGAACCCGCCGCCCTGGCACCCGCTGCCCTCGCCGCCTCCCGCGCGTACCGCTTCGCCCTGCGCCGCGAACCCGGCGGCAGGCTCATCCTCTGCCGCGCATACGAATACAGCCTTCCGTAAATCCTTATGATTCCATTACGCACGCGCCCCCTCGGGGGCAACACACTTCCTGCGGGCTACACGCGGCTGGAGTACCTGGAAAGCACAGGCACGCAGTATATAAACCTGAATAAAATTCCCAACGATGAAACTGGCGGAAAAATAAAAGGCTGCTATCTGTCTATGTCTGTGCCGCATGGTGAGCCTTCGTTGTTAGGGTCGTACGGTTACATAAACTCGAAAGCAGTTCGTTTTTGGGTGTCTATGTTGTCGAACGATGACCAAAATGGAGACAGAAGGATGGCTATCGGCTGGAATACAGCTGATTCAATAGGCGAAGTCGTAAACGAGGGGGATATTGTCGAAAGTTCTCTTAATTATAAAAACAGCAGAAAGTATACAACGCTGAAAAATGGGGTTGCATACGAGAAAATGCTATCCGGCGCGCTTCAGCAGTCCGATTCGCCTCTTATGTTTTTCGCTCAAAAAAGAGGTGAAACTATATTTTGTTTGACTGTTGGGCGCATTTATAACGCCACGATTTCGCAGGGCAACGTAATAGAAAGCAATTACGTTCCTGCCCTCGACCCCACCGGCCGCCCCTGTATGTTCGACACTGTAAGCCGCAAGCCCTTCTACAATGCCGGCACCGGTGAATTCCTCTACGCTTAATTTTCCACCCCGCACCATACCATGCAAACTTACGCAAAACTGACCGCCGGAGGCGCCCTGCAGCGCCTCACCCGCCACCCCTACATCAGCAATGCCACCGCCGAGCAGCTGGCAGAGTACGCCGCCGCGCAGGGCTACAAGCCCCTGCAGGTGGAGCCGTGCCCCGCCGCCGCCATTCCCGCCCCGGAGGGAGAGGACGCCGCCTGTCTCGGCGACCCGTCTCGGCGTATCGAAGAGAAGCCGGAAGCAAGCAGCCCGGAGGGCGGACGCGAAGCCGGAGCATGGCTGCCCGTCTATACCGAAACGCCGGAGGGTATCGTGCAGAGCTGGAAACAGGAAGGAGAATAAAACGCTATGGATAAAAAACAAATCAAGGAAACGGTGCACGGTGTGGCCGACAAGGCCGCCGATGCGTGCAATGAGAAGGCCAAGGCCGCCACGGGCTGGAAGCGCTGGCTGTGGGGCATCGGCGCCATCATCGCCGCGGCCATCGCGTGGTTCACGCAGGGCTGCGAGAGTGTGACGCCCGCGCAGGTTGCGGCTGCTCACGCCATTTTCCATGCCGTGACGGGTGAGCCGTGTATGATTGCTCGGCCTGAGCCTGTGGTTGTACCCTGTAAGAAGTGAGAGCCATGTGCGAACGCGCCAAGAATGAACCGCTGCTGGCCTTCTGGTTCCGGCAGTTCAAGGAGGAACCGCTGCGGGTGCTGATTTTTGCAGCCATCGTGGCCCTGTGCTACCTGTACCAGGACAACCAGAGCACGCAGGCGGAGTATCGCCAGGATGCCAAGGCTGCGAACGAGGCACTGGTGCTGCAGCTGCAGGCCTCCACGCAAGTGATGTATGAGATAAAGGTGCAGCTCGAAACGCTCAACACGCGCGTGGGTCACCTGGAGCGCGAGCATGAGCAGGCAAGGAGAAACAGCCATGAGTAAGTACCTGAAAATTGCGCTGGATGTGGGGCACGCCCGCCTCACGGGAGCGAGCGGCAACGGATTGCAGGAGCATGAGGTGGCCGCGCGCCTGGCGCACTACGTCAAGGAAATGCTCTGCGGGCAGCCGCACATTACCGCCAACATTGTGGACTTCCCGGAGCTGAGCAATGCGGAGGATCTTTCCGCCGCCATCCGCGCCATCAACTCCGGCGGCTACGATGCCGTGGTGAGTCTGCACTGTGACTGCAGTGATAACCCCGCCGCGCGCGGCGCGCATGTCATCCACAAGACCCTCGCGGGTTATGCGCTGGGGCTCGAGATAGCGGAGCGCCTCGCGGTGCATCTGCCGGGGCGTGCCAAGAGCATCGTGCAGCGGCACGACCTGGCTATCCTGAACCGCACGGCGCCGCCAGCGGTGCTGGTGGAATGCGGCTTCCTGAGCAATGCGCAGGATGCCGCCGTGCTGCAGGCGCGTCCCATCCTGCTGGCGCGTGCCATCTCCGGCGGCATCATCGCCTGGGCGGCGGGGTGAAGAACTTCGCAACTCGTCTTTTGTGCCGTCGCCATCCTGCCGGGTGGCGGCGTTTTGTTTTCCGACAATGCGAAGCTATAGGGTAGATATGAGTGAGAAACGCAAAGCAATCCGGACGGCGGTCGTAGCCGATAAAACAAACGATTTGGAGATAGCTTCTGCCCTGGTGACTCTGGGCTTCACCTGCCGGGGTATGCAGCGCTACAAGAGCACGGATTTACCGGGGGCGGCAGAGGTGTGCTACTGGCAGTTTGATACCGTGTCGGAGGATGGCCTTTATACCCTGGAGCAGGTGCTCGCGGCGTGGAAAAATGACGCCTGGCTGCAGGATCCGCAGAATGATGACCCGCTCGCCGCCATTATTGTGGCGTTCCGCAATCGCCACCGCCTGCTGGATTGGGGCAAGCAGGCAGCCCCCATGGTGGCCATCAAAAACGGCAACCGCTGGGCCTTCGTGCCGCAGGATGCGCCCGCAGGGCATATCGCCCGCGCCAAGGCTTTCCTGCAGGGGCGGGGCTAGAATCCCATTTCAGTCATCCACCACCACACCAGCAGACCGGCAGCCGTGCAGAGACAAAAACACAGAATGATTTCCCAGTCCGCCGCCTCGCGCAGAAATTTCTCGCTCTGTGCGATGCGGTACCGGCGGTAAGCTTCGCGTGCAGCTCTGCCTCTGTCTCCTATGCTTGTTCCCCACATGCTTTTATCTTATAAACGAACAACTATAACGTCAAGTAGAAAATGAGCGATGTAACCTTTAAATTCGCAGCAGACACCAGCGCGGTGACCAAGAGCCTTGCCGCTATGCGGGGGGCGGTAGCGAAAAGCCTCTCGCGGAAATCCTGGGCAGGGTTCGAGGCCGGGGCCTCGGCTTCGGCGCGTGCGATGGCTTTGTTTACAGGGGCGGGGCTAGAAGAATAACGTTAAAAAAATCACGAAAAAGGGCAGCAGAATGAGGGCTAAAAGAGCGAAGAAAAACCACAGCGTAAACATGCATCCGGAGCCGATGCAGTTGTCGAGTTTTTCCAGTCGTTCCTGTTTGTTGTTCATCGTTTTACAAATAGCACATAATAACGACAAAAACAATCAAAAAATTATGGCAGACGTCTCTTTTACTTTCGCCGCGGACAGTAAAAGCCATCAGGCACCGACCAGATTATCCCCTCCATCACTGAGGCGTGGAGGGGAGGCCAAGGATTGTACCGGGAATAATCTTGTGGCCGGCAAAGAAGCTTTCCGCATTCATTTTACGGGCTCCGGGCGGTTGCATCGTCATGATTCGAACGGCACCTCCACGCGGGCCACCGCAGGATACCAGCATGCCTTCCGGGCCGGCTTCCAACACCATACCGGGAACAGCATCGACGGGTTTCTTGTAGAACGAGAACACATCGACGGGCGGGAAAATCTTGAGCTGCTTATCTCCGCCACTCTTTACAGAGGGATATGTAGTAAAAGTACCCGGCCAGGAATGATATGCACGAATCTTGCGTGCCACCTGAAGCGCGGGCAAGTGCCAGTCAATCTGCCCGTGAGCACGCAGAAGCTTGGGCGCATAGGTCATGAGGCTCTCATCCTGCGGCATGGGGTCGCTTGTACCGTTGCGCAGGCTGTAAATGGCTTCTGCCAGCGCCTCGGGTGCGAGAGCAGCCAAATCATCGTGCAGACTTTCAGCTGTTTCCGTACCACGAAGAGGTATAGTGCGGCTGCAGATGATATCCCCGGCATCCAGCTGGCGCACCACATGCATGATGGTAATACCCGTCTCGTCGTCACCGGCCTCGATGGCGGCCTGAATGCAGGCAGCACCGCGGTGGCGAGGCAAGAGAGAAGCGTGAGCATTGATGCAGGCCAGACGGGGAATATCTATAACCTCCTGTGAGAGGATCTGGCCATAGGCCATCACCACCACAATATCCGGCTCCAGTGCACGCAGCGACTCCACGGCGTCGGCATCCCTCATACGCTCGGGCTGCAACACAGGAATCCCCGCTTCCTGGGCACATACTTTAATGCGAGGCGGAGTGAGTGTCTGGTGACGCCCCACGGGACGATCCGGCTGAGTGATAAGACCGACCAACTCGCCCGTGCTCTGCAGAGCTCTGAATGAGGGAATGGCAATATCCCCCGTTGCCATCATAACAATGCGCATACACCTCTTATGCCAGAAAATTCGCGGGTGTCAAGTCTTTTCCGAGAAAAGACATTGAAAATGCAAGGCGATAGGCAAAATGGAGAAGCAAGCGGCTCCCTACTTTATTTTTACATCACACTTTTCCGGGGCGAAGGGTTTTGCGCCCGACAGAATGATACTCAAAGCCGGCATGCAAAGCGTTCTCCCCGTGCAGGATGTTGCGACCATCGAAAATAATGGGCAGGCGCATCAACTCGCGCACCTTCACGAGATTTGCCATGGCAAACTGCTTCCATTCGGTCGCCACCACCAGAATCTCCGCGTTGCGAACGCACTCGTACATGTCGTCTGCAATGGTAACATCGTAGCCGGCAAGCGCGGCGGCGCCGGTCTGCGAAGCCTTGGGGTCGTAAGCCGTCACGTGAGCACCTTCCTCGCAGAGACGCTTAACGAGCTTGATGGCCACGGACTCGCGCACATCGTCCGTATTCTGTTTGAACGCAAGGCCCCAGACAGCAATACGCTTATTTCGCAGCACCCACATTTTCTTGCGAATACGGCCGATAAAGCGCTCCAGCTGGGCCGCGTTCACACGCTCAACCTCGCGGAGAATCTCCATAGGAGCCCCGAGCTGCTCCGAGACGTTGATAAAGCCCTTCACATCCTTGGGGAAGCAAGAGCCGCCATAGCCAAGCCCCGCATTCAGGAAATGGCGGGAAATACGTTTATCCAGCCCGATGCCGGTTGCCACCAGTTCCACATCTGCCCCGGCTTTCTCGCATACGGCAGATACAGCGTTGATATAGGAAATCTTAAGCGCCAGGAACGAATTGGCTGCGTGCTTGATAAGCTCGGCCGATGCGAGATCCACCTCCACTGTGGGGGCGGTAAAGGGCTGGTAGACACGCTTCATGACATCCATGGCACGCTGGGAATCAGAGCCGATGACGATACGATCCGGATTCAGCAGATCATGCACGGCGCTACCCTCGCGGAGGAACTCCGGATTGCTCACCACGTCCACATCCACGCCGGATGCAGCATAACGCTCAATCACCTGATAAACTTTCATACCGGTGCTCACCGGCACCGTCGATTTGTCCACCACAATGCGATAGCCCATCTCCGGGGTGAGCGCATCCGCAATCTCGCGCGACACGCCTTCGATGTACGACAAATCCACCGAGCCATCTTCATGCGGTGGCGTCGGCACGGCGATGAATATCACTTCGCAACGGCTTACGGCATCGGCCAAATTCGTGGTAAACTCCAGACGGCCGGCCGAAACATTCGACACAATCAAATCTTCCAGTCCCGGCTCATAAATCGGCATTTTACCCTCGCGCAGGGTTGCAACTTTTGCTTCATTATTGTCCACGCACACCACGTTGTGCCCGACTTCGGCAAAACAGGTACCCGTCGTCAGGCCTACATAACCGGTTCCGATAATGGCAAGATTCATACACTCAAACAAGTATTTTTACTGCAAAAACTTCTTGGGCTCAACCTTCCGCCCCTTTGTCCTCACTCTTCTCCGGGGTCGGCGGCGTCTGCGTTTTTTCTGCCTTCATCAGTTCCTCCTCAAATTCGCGGCGAGCCTTGCGGAACTCGCCGAGGCTGCGTCCCAGGTTGCGGGCAATCTCCGGCAGACGGCGTGCGCCGAATACCACCAGCACCACAAGCAGGAATATCAACCACTGAGAAGGGGAACCGAACTGAGCCAGCACAGGTGTCATCATGTTTCAATGTTAGCACTTACCCACGGGGCATAGCAAGCAAAATATCCGCCATATCACAGAATTGCAGAGCTGCATCAGATTTGGCGCGAGCCGAACAGGGTACCATGCGTTTGCAGTGCGTAGGAATCCGTCATACCGGAAATGTAGTCCACCACATGCAGGAAACGGTAGTGGATATCTGCTGCGCGCTCCGCATCCGCATGCAGAATAGCACCGATTTTCCGCCCCAGAGCAGAGCTCGGGTCTTTTACCCACTTGAGGAACAACAGCATGAGGTCACGAATGACATTGAAACCCGTTATCTCGATTTTCACCACTCGCTCATGGCTGTAAATATGTTGTACAGACCATTTCTGCACCTTCTGATAAGCATCGGCAACGGAGGAAGAACTCATGAGTCCGCAAAGCAACTCGCCGTTCATCATCTGCGGGTAGACTCGCTCCATCGTTTCCCGCAGAGCTCGTATACATGCCCCCACGGCACAGGCGCGGGCGTAGCGCACAGCTGCCTGTTCGCCGCTGCGCACGCGTTCGCGCTCCACACTGTCCACCAGGTTGGCAGAGAAATCCGCAAGCAAGCCCAACTGCTCCACACCCTCTGCATAGGAAATGATACCGGACACATACGCGTCCTCGATATCTGCAATCAAGTAGCTCACATCATCTGCCGCCTCCATGAGAAAGGCCAGCGGGTGGCGGGCCCAGACATTCTCCCCAAGAGCCGGCAGGCCGCAGAGAGCGGCCACATTCACAAATGCAGGCAAATCCTCCGCAGCGACACCGAATTTCTTGTACCGAGCCCCGCAGCCATGCCGTTGACATCCGTTCGGACAGGGATACTTGGCAAAGGCCCCCAGAGTGGCAGCGGTGAGGTCCAGCCCCAGGTTGCGAATGGGATCACAGGTACGGGTCAGCAGGCGGAAGCCCTGCGCATTGCCCTCGAAGCGGAAATCGGCAAACTCCTGCGGGCAAAGCCCCTGCTCCACAGCTTCTGCCACCGCCTCTTCCATAGCTGTTTCCCCGGAGTGTCCGAAGGGTGGATTCCCGATATCATGCGCCAGACAGGCGGTCGCCACAACATCCCCCATAGCCGTGTACAGCATGGGGTCTGCACCGGGGCCATCCTGCCGCATGGCAATCTCTGCCAGGTCGTTTGCCAGAGCTCGCCCCACATTGGATACCTCCAGACTGTGCGTCAGGCGCGTACGCACATAATCATTGCGACCCAAAGGAAAAACCTGCGTTTTGTCCTGCAGACGGCGAAAAGCGCTGGAATACAGAACACGGCCATAATCGCTGTTGAAAGCAGAGCGTCCCGGGGCATTGTTTCCGTGGCCGCTGAGGCGCTGCGTCGTGAGTAACTGTTTCCATTCCATGCCCGCATTGTATCCACGGGCGGGCACCATGTCAATCTTTACGGGTGTCACCGGGAGGCAAACCAGCAATTCCTGCTTGCCAGCCAGCCTGCAACATGGTAATATACACAGCGTAATATGGCAGGAGAATACACGGAGGACGATATTAAGACGCTGGCCTGGCAGGAGCACATCCGCGCCCGAGCAGGTATGTACATCGGCAAGCTCGGAGATGGCAGCATGGCGGACGATGGTCCCTACGTTCTGCTCAAGGAGGTTATAGACAACTCCATCGACGAGTTTGTGATGGGCGTCGGCAAAAAAATCATTGTCCGTATCTCCCCGGATGGACTGTGCGAGGTACGCGACTTCGGCCGTGGTATTCCCCTGGGCAAGCTCTACGATTGCGCCGCCCAAATCAACACCGGTGGCAAGTACGACAGCGAGGCATTCAAAAAATCCGTCGGTCTTAACGGTGTGGGTCTCAAGGCGGTCAATGCACTTTCCTCCCATTTTGAGATTCAGTCCTGCCGCGAGGGGCAGATGCGCCGCATACGCTTCTCGGAGGGTATTTTAGTGGACGGCTCGGATGAGACCGGCCCGACGGACGAGGCGGACGGCACGAAGGTCACCTTCATGATAGACCGCACGGTGTTTGCCGAAAACGCAAACTACAATCCGGAGTACGTGAACCGGATGTGCCGCTACTATTGCTACCTCAACACCGGGCTCACCATCAACCTGAACGGCAAGAACATTGTCTCCCGGAATGGCCTGCTCGACCTGTTGAAGGAGGAAATGAGCAGCGAGCCCATCTACCCGCCCATCCACATCAAGAGCGAGGATATCGAGATTGCCCTCACCCATACCGACCAGTACGGCGAAGAATACTATTCCTTTGCCAACGGCCAGCACACCACCATGGGCGGCACGCACCAGAGTGCTTTCCGAGAGGCTATTGTCAAAACGCTCCAGAGCTTCTACAAGAAGAATTACGATGCGGCTGACATCCGTGCCAGCATTGCCGCTGCCATCAGCATCAAGGTCATCGACCCCATCTTCGAGAGCCAGACCAAGACCAAGCTGGGCAGTAACACCATGGCCCCCGGAAAGGAAACCATCCGTACCTTCGTGGGCAATTTCATGGCCAAGGAGCTGGACAACTACCTGCACCGCAACCCGGAGGTAGCGGAATTGCTGGAGGACAAGATTAAGGACAGCGAGAAAACCCGCAAGAAAGTGGCGGATGTGCAGGGCAAAGTAGCCAAGGAGCGCGCCAAAAAGGCCCGTGTGCACAACAAGAAGCTGCGCGACTGCCGCGTGCACTACGATACAAAGCACAAGCGAGCCAATGAAACCATGCTCTTCATCACGGAGGGCGACTCCGCTTCCGGCTCCATCACCACAGCGCGAGATGCTGAGACTCAGGCCGTGTTCTCCCTGCGAGGCAAGCCGGCAAACAGCTTCGGGCTCAATAAGAATGCCATTCTGGAGAGCAACGAGGAGCTGGACTTCCTGCACCTCGCGCTCAATGTGGACAAGAGCATCTCCGAACTGCGCTACAACAAAGTCATCATCGCGACGGATGCTGATGTGGACGGCATGCACATCCGCCTGCTGCTGCTCACCTTCTTTATCCAGTACTTCCCGGAAGTTATCCAGGAGGGGCACCTTTACATCCTGCAGACGCCGCTTTTCCGCGTACGCAACAAGAAAAAGACTATCTACTGCTACTCGGAAAATGAGCGCGACAAGGCAGTGAGGGAGCTGGGCAAGAACCCGGAAATCACCCGATTCAAAGGTCTGGGTGAAATTTCACCGCAGGAGTTTAAGGGCTTCATCAACGAGGACATCCGACTGGAATCCGTGACACTGGAAAACGCCAAACGCCTCCGCGACCTGCTGCGCTTCTACATGGGCGAGAACACACCGGACCGCCGCCAGTACATCATGGACAACCTCCGCATCGAGGAGGACCTCGCTTAAACATTCATTCTTACTTACTTCACCATAGAAACAACCATGAAAACACTCATCATCGCACGCCACGGCAACACCTTCCGCAAAGGCGAAACTCCCACCCGAGTCGGTTCCCGTACAGATCTCCCCCTGGTGGAGGAGGAACGCGGACGCGGTATCGGCAAGTACCTCGCCAAGCTCGGACTCACTCCCACCCGTATTCTCGCTGCCCCCCTGCAGCGCACCATGAATACGGCTGCCCTTGCCGCAGAGGAGCTCGGCTGCCCCTGCCCCGTGCAGCCGGATGCCCGTTTCATCGAGGTCGACTACGGTCCGGATGAAAACCACTCCGAAGAAGAGACCAAAGCCCGCCTCGGCGCCGATATCGCCGCAGCAGAGGGCAAGGACCCGGCCACACTCTCCGCGGAGGAGCTGGACGCCATCGGTGAAGCCGCTATCGACAAGTGGAATGCCGAGGCCATCGTCCCCCCCGGCTGGAAGGTGGATGTGGCACAGATTATCGCGAACTGGAGTGCTCTCGCCGCAGAGGTTCAGGAAGACGAAGTGCTGCTCTGTGTTTCCTCCAACGGCACCATCCGCTTTGCTCCCCACATCACCGGAGATTACGCCGGGTTCTGCGCGACGCATGACATTAAGGTCGCTACCGGCGGTGTCTGCATCTTCACCAGCGAGGACGGCACTACCTGGCAGTGCCGCGAGTGGGGCGTCAAAGCCTTTAAGCACGTATAATATCCTTCGGCAATCTCCGACCTGAGCTGCCGGTGAATAAGAAACAACTCATCGCCCGGGTTCAGCGCTATATGGGCCCGGGAGCCACACGCAGCACAGCCTCCGCCGCAGTGGAGGCTGTGCTCGTGTCTATACAAGCTGCCGCCAGCGAGGCGCAAAAAGTACACATCGCTCGCTTCGGCACTTTTGAAACAAACGACAAGCAACGCCTCACCTTCCGCCCGTCAAAAGGTTTTGTTCCCGGAGATAAATGAGAAGCAGCTCCGGGATTTCTCCCGGAACTGCCGTATTTCTCCTCTTGTCTTATGAACGATTTTCTGTGAAGGCTCAGCGGCTCAGGTAGCCGGATACGCCTTCGTGTGTGGGCTGCATGGCCTCCTGGCCCTTGTGCCAGCCCATGGGGCAGACCTCGCCGAACTGCTCGAAGTGCTGCAAGGCATCGACGATACGGATTGCCTCGTCAATCGAGCGGCCCAGCGGCATGTCATTCACCAGCATGTGGCGCACAACACCCTCCTTATCGATGAGGAACAGGCCACGATATGCCACGCGGTCGCCGTCGTCAGCCAGCACATCGAACTTCGAGGCCACATCCTTGTTGATATCTGCTACGAGCGGGTAGGTCACACCCTGAATACCACCCTGCTCCCGAGGTGTGTTTGTCCAGGCCCAGTGGCAGAACTCGCTGTCTGTCGAGCAGCCTACCACAGCTGTGTTGCGCTTCTCAAACTCAGGAAGTGCCGCCTGGAAGCCTACCAGCTCTGTCGGGCACACAAAGGTGAAATCCTTCGGGTAGAAAAACAGGAGCACATACTGCTTGCCGAGATATTGCTCCAGGCTGAAATCGCTCTCGATAACGCCATTTACCACTGCGCTTGCCGTAAACTCCGGGGCTTTCTTTCCAACTAACATGTTGCTTGTTCCTTTCTGCTTTGTGTGTTTTTTGTTTTCGGGCTTGTCTGCCCTCGCTTGCTGCGCATTTTTTACCATAATTCCCATCACTATGCAAGACTTTTCTTTGAATTTTTCTAAAAAAGTTAGCGCGCGCTAAAATTATTTTTCTTGACAACACAGAGCAAAACAGGCATAAGTAAAGAAATGTCAAGCGATAATGGAAAAAGATTGGATTCATTGGATGCGTTGCGAGGAAGTGTCATGCTTCTCATCATAGGCCTCGGAGGGGTTCTGTGGCAGGTCGGAAACATATACAGCAGCACATCGTGGGGAGCCGAAATGAAGCTTCAAATGACGCACAACGAATGGGGCGGGCTGCATGTGCACGATTTGATTTTTCCCTTGTTCGTTTATTTTTCGGGCGTAGCACAGAATTTCTCTTTAAGGAAGAGACAAAGTGAGGGCCGCAGCTCATGGAAACTCCTTCTCCACCCATGGTATCGCGCATTTATACTGGTGGTATTGGGCTGGGTAGTAAACGGGGCACTGGTATGGGATCCGCAACACATGCGCTACGCCTCCGTACTGGGTCTTATCGGCATTTCGGGAGCTCTGGCAGCGACCTTTGCTCAGACACTTCGTTATACCTGCGCACTGGCTATCAGCACCGTACTGATTCTGGGAGGAGTTGCTGCTGCCCAATACTGGGGAGGAGATCTGAGCCCCGCCGGTTGCGTCAACGCACGCATTGACACCGTACTATGCCCGGGCAAACTCTACCATACACATTTTGACCCGGAAGGCCCGCTCTGCATCCTCTCTGCCACAGCACTCTGCCTGCTCGGGTATCTGAGCGGACGCGTTTTCAGCAACTCTGTCAGCACCGGGAAACGGATTCTTATCCTGGCCTGTGGCGGCGCAATTCTGCTGACAGCGGGACTTAACCTGCCTGTCATCAAAAAAATCTGGACACCCGGTTTCGTACTGGCGGCCGGAGGTATAGGCGCGATACTCCTGGCCCTGTATCACCTGCTTTTCGATGTGTCGCAATGGCGTTTTCTGAGCCTGCCGCTGCGCGTGGTGGGCACCAACGCACTGTTTATCTACCTTTTTACCAATATCATTCGCCTGGACCTCGTAACAGAACGCTTGTTTGCCGGGACATTCGCAGCTCTTCTGCCCACTGAGTGGCAGCATGCAGCACTCTGCTGTGCCTATCTTCTGCTGGCCTGGGGGCTTTGTTTTTTCCTGTACAGGAAGGAAATCTTCATCCGGGTGTGACACAATTACACCGGCTGGCAAGCTTGACAAGCTACGCCGCTGCGTGTATGCTCTGGGGCATGGATTACGAAGCATTCCAGGTTTCCACACCGCTTTTCCGTGCTATCGAGACAGGCGAGGCTGAAGAAGTGGCAGCCCTTCTGGCTGCCGGAGCCGACCCGAATGAGTGCAACGGTCATGATGAAGATACCGCCTTGATGATAGCCGCTATTGAAGGTCGCGTGCGGGTAGCCGAGTTGCTTCTGAAGGCGGGAGCACAAGCGAATCTGGGAGATTCTGCAGGGTACACGCCGCTCATGGGAGCCGTGTGCGCTGACTCGCTTCCCATCGTCCGCATGCTGCTGGCAGCCGGAGCGGATGTACACCGAGTGTGTGCACGCAGCGGCTCTACCGCCCTGCACGACGCAGCCGCCGGCAACCACCTGGAAATTGTAGAGGCGCTTCTGGAAGCCGGGGCCGATGCCAATGCGCCGGAAAATGAGGATGGCTGCACACCGCTGATGTGCGCCGTGGCAGCACTTGCTCCCCGAGTTGTGGAAAAACTGCTGCAGCACGGAGCCGATGCATCAGCGCGCAGCAGCCGCGGGGATACCGCGGCAGAATATATTCAGAATGAGCTTACCTACCTGTGGGAGCCGGTCAAGCAGGCTCGGGCACGGCGTATCCTTGCCCTGCTGGAAGCAGCTCAGGCTTCCTCACCGGCAGCAAGCTGAGCAGCAACAGCCACACACTGCTGGCAGGCCACTCGCGGTGTACCTCCCTTGAGCTCGCTGCACTTCCAGGAGCCATTCTTGGCAACAAACGCAGCTTTGAGCTCTTCGGCGCGCTCGGGAGCTACCTGTATCGCCCCATAGAGAGCACCGCACATGCCCTCAGGGGCACGACCACCACCACAGACCTTCATGGCCTCCAGAAGATCATCTCGGCCGAATGCAGCGCAGACAGTCTGCGCGCAGTTGAACATGTGCGGGGGTTCGCGGAAGGTGGAAAGAGCTTTCTCTGCTGCTGTCATAACGCAATGGAGTCTAGCATATACGCGGGGGGATGTCAATTCCGATTGCAAAGAAGCGAGCACAGAACAGCTCCGGAACTATGCTTCAGGCTCCGCTTTCTTCTTCATCTCGCGGGCTGCCAGCGACAGTTGAATGGCGTTGGCCATGTTATGGCAAAACACATAGAACACGGGGCCGATGTAGGCGAGCGGAGTGGCATACGGCTGCCCTGCAATATAGAGGGTCAGAATCGTGTTCTTCTGTCCCAGTGCCTGGGAACACTCTCGTTTCAGCTCAGGATACCCAAGGCGATAACCTGCCACGAATCCCACAGCACACACTATCACAGCCCCCAAAGCCATGGGGAACATATCCCACAGGGAATAGTCCATCTCCATAATGCGATGAGTACCAATGGCAGAAACAATGATAAGGTTGAAGTTCCAGATACCGAGCGACACTTCTTTGAGCTTGGGAGCCCAGGCGCGGGCAGCAGGATACAGAGCACGCAGAACACAGGCCAGGATGGCGGGGATGCCGAGCACCAGGCATATCTGCTTCGCCACCATAAGCATGAGTTCGGAATAACTGAGCTGCGGCGAGGAAACAATGAACGGCAGCACAAAGGGTGTCAGCGAAGCAAATACCACATGGCTGAGCACCATAGCAGTCGTGATAAAACCGACATTCCCCCTCAGCAAATGCACGATGATGGGAGCCGCAGAGGCGATGGGCGCTGCCCCGCAATAGTACACGGATTCCGCCAGCACCGGATTTCCCAGAGCATGCGCACAGCCCCATGCCAGAATCCACACGAGCTGGAGAGCCAGCAACACCCACAGGTGCATGAGTCGCGGTCGCAGTTGCGACACATCCAGCCCCAGAAAAGTGATGCTGAGCATTGCTGTGATGCCCAGCGGCAGCAGAAAGCCATACTCATGAATCTCTGCATGGAAGAAGCCGCCCACCAGGAACGACAGCACCATCAGAAAGCTGCGCAGCTGCTGTATCATGCGTCTCAGTTCTCGCCGTTTTTATCCTCCGCGTTACGCTTCTCAGCCAGAAGAGCAGCTGCATCACCCGCAGCCGGTTTAGGGTAGGCGATACGGTTGTGATTCATGGTGCGCAAAGTCGTGAAGAAAGATTCCTTCATGCGGGCAATTTCTCCCAGAGTCAGCCCGCTGTCCTGCAGGTGGCCATCCAGGATTCGCCCTTTGAAGATACCCTCTATCATGTTGCGGATATCATCCTCCGTGGGGTGCTGGAGGGAGCGGGTGGCGCTCTCCACGGCATCCGCCATACTTACAATACCGGATTCGCGGCTCTGAGGTATGGGCCCGGGGTAAGAGAATGTAGCCTTATCCACTTCCTCCGGACAAGTATCCGTAAGCCCATCATCAAACTTTCTCTTCTCCTCCTCATATTTATCCAGAGCCTTGCGGTAGAAGAAATAGGCTGTTGTAACACCATGATGCTCGCGGATAACATCGATAATACGCGGGTTGAGCTTCATGCTGCGTGCCAGCTGAGCACCCTCGATAACATGGCCGGTAATGATGCGGGCACTGGCTTCCGGGGTGAGTTCGGCATGGGGAGACATGGTCTGGTCCACAATATTCTCCGAGAAATACTGCGGATTTTTCACCTTGCCGATATCGTGATAGAGCCCGCAGACACCGGCACGCGTCACATCTGCCCCGATAGCCTCAGCTGCCGCCTCAGCAAGGCGCTGCACATAAAGACTGTGGTGGAAGGTACCGGGAGCCGTAATCTGCAACTTTTTCAGCAGGGGGTGGTTCATGTCTGCCCACTCCAGCCAGGTGATGTGGGTGGAAATACCGAAAAGGCTTTCCAGCATGGGCATGAGACCGTTCACGATAACTGCGAGCAGGAAATTCACACCCAGCGCCATGAGCAACATGGATACCACCTCCGCAGCATCTGTGTCTCGCCATTCCGTCGAATCATGCAGGGCGTAGAGAGACAGAGTAACGACAAAAACGACGAATCCGGTCTTAAAGCCGGCATACAGAATCTGCTGGCGTTTGCGCAGATGCCCGCAGATGGAAGCCGAGACCACACCGGTGAGCAGGCTGAGCACCATATAATCCACTGTAAACTGAGCCGGATACGATGCCGGGAGCAAGGCAACACCGAACAGCGTACAACACAATGCCACGTACACACCCATGGAGCGGTTGATGAGCACGGCGGTCACCTCGGGAGCCAGCATGTAAGGCAACACCAGCAACTTCTGCCAAGTCTCCACACCGGGTATACGCGGCCACACAGAGTTCACCAGGTAAAGACCGAACATCTGCACCAGCACACACAGAACGCATAGCAGCGCACGAGATTTCGTCATTTCGCCCTTGCGGTGCCCCAGCCCGTAGTACATAACCACAGCCAGAGAGCAAAGCACCACCCACACCATGCGATAGGCGCTCTGCAGCGGCGTCTCAGCCACACTATACGCCAGAGCACACAACACAGCTACACCCAGCACAGTAAACAACAGGAGATGCTGCGGCATACGGGAATCTCCGGAGCGGCGGAAAAGAGATGTAAACAAACTTGCCATATTCGTCTTGCGAGGCTTCATTATACGCAGGCGACACAGCTTTGTCAAGCAGGCTTTTCCCACTTGCCATCACACAGCGAGTGTGCTATACTAACGCCATGCTCCGAAAACTACTCACTGTGACCCTTTTATGTGTGCAGGTGCTACACGCTGCACAGGAATCTTTCTCCATGGCTCTTTTCCGCGAGCTCGCCGAACAATACTCCGGCAGAAACGTGGTATTCTCCCCGGCCGGCGCAGAAGGAATCATACGCAGCCTCCGTACCGGGACCGCCGGAAAAACACGGGAAGAACTTTCCCGCCTGAACTGCGGAGCTCCTTCTGAGGCGGCCTCAACATACAGCAGCTGCGCTATCTTTGCCGATGAGACGCTGCCGCTCCGCCCCGGGCTGAGCTCCGTGCAGAGGGTTCCGCTGACACAGGATAAGGCCACGGCAATACAGCACATCAACAGCTGGGCGATGAACGCTACAGGCGGTCACATTCCCGCGCTCCTTACACCGGGAGTGCTCTCTCCGAATTCACGCATGCTGGTCTGCGATGCGCTCTACTTCTCTGCTGAGTGGGAGCAGGCATTCTCGACGGAGCTTACGGAAACCGACACATTCACCCGAACGGATGGCTCCCGTACAGAGGTGGAAATGATGGATAGCGGCGAAACGGAGTTTGCTGCGGCGGGCGGCAAAAACTGGCGCGCCGTGGCCATCCCCTACAGCAAGACTGATACCAAGCTGTATTTTGTAGCCATCCTCCCGCGGGCGGATGCTCATGGTTTCGCAGCCCGATTCACAGCAGACAAGCTCGACATCATCCGCCGCAAACTCAGTAAACCGGAGCTGACGGCAAGTGTCTTTCTGCCGCGATTCCGAGCGGAAAGTGAGCTCATGGACCTCTCCGAACCGCTTCGCAAGCTGGGCGTGCAGCAGATTTTCACGGACAAAGCGGACTTCTCGCCCTGGACGACCACTGACACATTGCAACTCGCTGCCGTGCGCCAGAAAGCCTGTGTCGAGGTAACAGAAAGCGGCACCGCGGCAGCAGCCATCACCTACGGCGAGCTGGAGGAAGAATCATGTGAGGAGACGAATACGCTCTATCTGGACCGCCCCTTCCTGTGGTACATCGGCGAGCTGACACCGGGCAGCACACCACTGATGATGGGTATCTGGGAAGCCCGGGATTAAAGCGTATGTTGTTTTCTGCGCAGGGAAATCACTTATCGGATTCCCTGCGAACTTCCGTCGAACCATCAGCATGCAGGGAGAGCACATGCCCTGCAGAATAGTGCTTTTCGCTGCATTCGGACGGATTCCCATTCGCGTCCCAGAAAAACTCTCTCTCCAGTTTACCATCCGGGCCATACTCGCACACGCGCTCAGCGTAGCCTAACTCGTGGTTCATGCAGGGCAGACCATCTGAGCCGTTAAAACATTCCCACTCCACAGCTCCGGCAGGAGTTGTGCGCACCAGATGCTCCGCCCACACACGGGCAGAGTCCAGCATGACACCGTTTTCTCCGCAGCGACGGGTGCGGTGCATCCTGTCGGAGGGCATATAGTCCACCAGCTCTGAGTGGGCCTCGTGGTCATTATTCTGCACAGGCTCACCGGCAGCATTTCTCCAGGATGTGCGCACGCTGCGGCCATCTGCCGTACGACTTACCTGCTCACTGGCCACGCCGGAGGCATTGTCTGCCGGCTTCCCGCTTACAAGGTTTGTTCGCAGGATTTCCTGTTTCGCATCATCGTATGCAAACGTCACGTGACTTTCCCCGCGGGCATTCACGATAAGCTTACCCCGGCCATCCAGGTATCGGATATCCGTGGGACGGCCCTGGGCATCATACGTTATACGTTCTTCTGCAAAGCCGGGCATACGCGGCACCACCGGCTGCCCCTGCGCCCCCAACAAGCGCCGGGCAACAAGATGGCCGGCAGCATCATACTCGAACACGCGGGAGGCCACGCCGGAGGAATCTGCCACCGGTTGCCCCGATGCATTGAAATTTCGCCTCGCGATGAGACGGCCCTGTTTGTCGTATTCCATGCGCTGCTCCGCCACCTTGCTGCCGGGAATGGAAGAAACCGCCCCCAGCTCGTTGAGGTGCACAAGTCTCTGAAGCTGGCCTTTTCTGTTGTATTCGAAGCGTATATGAGGAGACGAGAAAGATTGATGTTCGGCGGGCTGCAGCTCCCCGATACCTACGGGAACCTGAGCAGAAGCCGGATTAAGTATACCGGAGAAATATCTCACTCCCAACACCTCATCCGAGTGCATCAGGGCATGGTACAGCCCCATACCCAACACACCCAGCAACAGCCCCATGGCAGACAGTGTGCCGAAATAACGCCATGCGTAGTCCAGCAGCCGCAGCACGCGCCGCCGAAATTCTTTCCAAATCGACTCCATGCCGGAGCGGACACGGACAAGCCTCCATCCGTTGAATATCCGGCAGATTTATTCCTTCACTGCATCTGAGTACCGCATGACGTGCTCGCGCAGAAAAACCTCGAATGCGGCCACCGCATCCTCCTGCCAGGCATAGGGGAAGCTCAGCAAGCGCAGCGGAACAGGCGGAGTATCGGCGTGATAAGGAGGCTGAACATGCGCATACGGTAACTCAAAAAAAACGGCAGAAGCGTAAAAGCGCAAGCGACGCTGAGTCAGCGGACACATAGGAGGCTCAATCTCGAGAATCATGGGATACCCCTGCTGCTGCAGCCACTTGAGCGCTTTGTGTCCCCAGCCCTGCCCCCTGTAACGGGCACAGACTGCCAGATGCTCCACATACACCCCCTGCGGAAAACGCCAGTAAAATAACAGGCCCACGGCCTCGCCTTCGTGACGCAGAAGCATGCAGAAGAAATCAGCTTCTTCCATTGCCCTGCAATGCTGATGCCACGAGCGGCGTTCCTCGCGGGGAAAAGCCGCCTCATATTCCGCCCACATACCGGTAGAGGCAAGCTGCGCGGCACTCAGCATACGTTCTGCGCTCAACATGAGCCCATGCTACCCCATTTCAAAAATGAAAACAAGTTTATTTGACATCCGCCCACATTTTTCTCAAAAAATCATGATTTATCCTTGACAAACGGCGGCAGCTCGTGTAGTATCCCTGCGCTGCCTGGCAGCAACCAGTGCGCGGATAGCTCAGTCGGTAGAGCAGTAGACTTTTAATCTATTGGTCCCGGGTTCGAGTCCCGGTCCGCGTACTTCATGTCCCCATCGTCTAGGGGTTAGGACATATGATTCTCAGTCATAGAACCGCGGTTCGAATCCGCGTGGGGATGCTGAAAGCTCCGAAGTATAACAACTTCGGAGCTTTTGCTTTTTAGATACCGACAGCGCCGAAAAGACTTGCCAGCGGCAGCGGCATGAAGTATAATGCGCGCACGTATGATGGACAGTACACTTCTTTCCTCCCTGGAACAGGCTGTTGCCGAAGGTAAACTTCTGGCTGATTCTCTGACTAATATTCAGCTGCTCCTCGCAGGAACGCAGGATCCCGTAGCCCCCGCCGCCATTGCTGAGCTGGCCGCAGCCGGTGAATGGGCTGAGCTTAACAATCGTTTCTACAAAACACTCGCCTTCGGTACCGGCGGTCTGCGCGGTCGTACCATCGGCATGGTCGTTGCCCCGGCCGAGCAGGGCAAAGGCGGCATCAACGGTCGCCCCGAATTCCCCTGCGTCGGCACCGCCTGCATGAACTACTTCAACGTAGGACGTGCCATGCGCGGCCTCATCACCTATGTGAACCGCTTTGTTCAGGCTGAGGGTACGGGCCGTAAGCCCCGCATCGTCGTGGGCCACGACACCCGCCACTTCTCCCGCGATTTCGCAGAATACTGCGCCAAGATTGCTACGGATCTGGGCTGCGACTGCTCCCTCTTCGACGGCCCCTGCTCCACGCCGGAAGTTTCCTTTGCCATCCGCGAGCTGAATGCCGATACAGGCGTGGTGCTCACGGCTTCCCACAACCCGGCGCACGACAACGGCTTCAAGGCCTACTTCAACGATGGCGCCCAGCTCATCGCCCCGCACGACAAGGCGGTGATTGCCGAGGTGAACGCACTCTCCAGCGACAGCTACGAGCCGCTTCCTGCCGAGCAGCAGGGTACGCTGAGCATCCTCGGGCCGGAGTTCGACGCCATCTACATCGAGAAGCTCAAGGGCATCATTCTGCGTCCGGATGTGTTTGAGAAGGCCTCTGCCAAGGTGGTTTACACCAACCTGCACGGCACCGGCGGCCGCTGCATCGTGCCCATTCTCAAGCAGATCGGCTGCAATGTGAGCACCGTGGCTGCCCAAGACGTGCTCGACGGACGCTTCCCCACGGTGGCCAGCCCCAACCCTGAGAACGCCCCAGCTCTGGATATGGCTATTGCCCAGGCCGATGCCGAAAACGCCGACCTCGTGATTGCCACGGACCCGGACAGCGACCGCATGGGTATTGCCGTGCGCGACACCGCCACCGGCAAGATGCAGCTTCTCACCGGCAATCAGACCGGCTGCCTCATGGCCTGGTACCGCTGTATGAGCGCTATCGAGCTCGGTATCATCACCCCGCAGAACATCGAACACAGCGTCATGGTCAAGACCTTCGTGACCAGCCCGCTGCAGGATGCCATTGCGGCTTCCTTCGGTATTTACACTGTAAATGTGCTCACCGGCTTCAAGTACATTGCCGCCAAGCTCGGCAAGTACGAGCAGGCTATCCCCGCTGACAAGCGTGAGGGGTACCGCAGCATGACGGAGGCCCAGACCCGCGAACTGCGCCTGCAGTACAGCAAGTACTTCATCTTCGGCGGCGAGGAAAGCTACGGCTACCTTGCCCAGGACTTCGTGCGCGACAAGGACGCCAATGCCGCCGCTCTCTGCCTGGCGGAGATGAATGCTTACCTGGCTTCCAAGGGCATCGGCCTGCTGGAGTGCCTCAACAACATCTACTCCGAGCTCGGCTACTACATGGAGCTGGGCAAGAGCCTTGTGATGGAAGGCGCAGACGGTGCTGCCAAGATTGCTGCACTCACCAAGAGCTACATGCAGAACCCGCCCGCTGAGATGGACGGCGCAGCCGTGGTCAACGTGCGCGACTTCTCCACCGGCGAGCTGGTGGACGCCGAGGGCGCCCCCATCCCTGCCGAGAAGATGCTCTTCATCGACCTGGCAGACGGTCGCAGCTTTGCTGTACGTCCCAGCGGCACTGAGCCCAAGATTAAGTACTACCTCTTCGCTCACGGCGAGAAGGGTGCAGAGCTCAGCGCAGCTAAGGCCGCTGTTGCAGCCGGCATTGAAAGCCTGTGGACAGCTGTAGAGGCAGACGCCCGCAGCCGCATGGCATAACGTAGCACACCCCATTCCCAAGCCCCGCAACGTGCTCTCGTTGCGGGGCTTTTCCACCCACCTTATGAAAGAAATACAACACCTCTTCGAAGCAGCACAACAAGGAGATGCGGCATCCGTGCGGCTCTTTCTGGCAAACGGAATCAGTCCGGATTCGCAGAATGAGAAAGGCTACAGCCTCCTCTCAGAAAGCGTCAAGCACCCGGAAATCGTCCAGCTACTCATCGACGCCGGGGCAGATGTCAACCTGCTCGATGCCTCCGGCCTGGCGCCCATACACACTTGTGTAGATTACAACACACCGGATACGGTTGAGATACTCCTCCGTGCAGGGGCGGACATGTACGTTGAAACAGCGTACCAGGAAAACGCAGGAATCCTTGCGGCGAACTGTAGTGCAGGCTCGCTGAAGATGATGAAGAAACTGCTGGCTTGTGGCTACGATATCAACCACCGCAGCACGACAGGCAAAACGATGCTGATGACAAGCCTCGGCGACAACTGGGAAACAGGCACTCGCTGGCTGCTTGCGCACGGCGCTAAGACAGAAGTTCGCGATAATGAAGGAGACACGGCCCTCTTTTACGGGTGCAGCACCAACATCTATTGCAGCACCGAATCGCTGGATGCTCTTCTGGAGGCCGGAGCTGACATCAACGCCACCAACAACCTGGGGAATAACGCCTTGCAAGCCATTGCAGATTTACCGCTTGCCGAGGAAAGAACCCACGAATACCTCATCGAACACGGCATCGACCTGCACCACAGAAATAAGGACGGTCAAACAGCGTTCGACCTTGCGAAGGCTCACGACAACAAAAGCCTGATGCAACTGCTGATTTCTCACGAAGCAGACTGACAGGCATCATTCACACCTGCCAGATGCCACCATTTGACAGAGCCGCATGCAAAGAATCCACCACAGCCTGCGGACTGTAACCGGCGGCTCGCAGTGATGCCAGTGAGCGGGCACCATCCCGCTTAGCAAGACGCTTGCCGGCGTTATCGCGCAGAAGTTCATGGTGGCAGTACAGCGGCACCGGCAACCCGAGCACGGCCTGCAAGGCGCGGTGTATGTGGGTGGAATCAAACAGGTCTTCTCCACGCGTCACATGGGTGACACCCTGCGCGGCATCGTCCACCACAACGGCAAGGTGGTAGCTTGCAGGCATTTCCTTGCGCGCCAGCACAACATCGCCGTACTCCGTGGGGATACTGCGCTGCAATCCGCGCTTCATATCCTCCCACTGCGGGCAGCCTATCATATCCTGCACGCGCTGCATATCAATGCGCCAGGCATGGGCATCGCCGCGAGCCAGGCGTTCCTGCACCACATCTGCCGGCAAGTTGCGACAGCTGCCGGGGTAGAGATAACCGAGGCTGGAGTGTGGCGCCCTGCCCATCTCTGCAATCTGGGCCTTAATCTCACTGCGGGTGCAGAAACATGGGTAGAGAAGCCCCAGCTCCCGCAGCTTGTCCAGAGCTGCGGCATACACGCCGAAACGCTCGCTCTGCACCATAACCTCGCCATCAAAGCGCAGGCCCAACCAGCGCAGGTCTTCATACATGAGCTCTACCCACTCGCTGCTGCGTGAACGGGTAATGTCGATATCCTCGATACGCAGCAGACACCGCCCCCCATGCGCATCCGCAAAGCGCCGAGCCTGCAATGCTGCCAGCAAATGCCCCACGTGCAGCGGGCCGCTGGGCGTGGGGGCAAAGCGTGTGGTGACAGTCGGCATCAGTATTCGGCACTTACTATCACGCTGGTCACCTGGTCAGCGCCTTCCTTCGCCAACTTGGACTTCGGGAAGAAGCAGAGTGCACGGTAGTAGCCGGCAAGAGCCGAGCCGTGCTCACCGCGCCGGAAGCAATCCTCTGCATGGCGAATGGCCTGCACAAAGTCATGCGCCACAGATGCGTAGTGATTATAGGCATTCATGAACTCCTTATCGGCAGCATAACGCTCGTCTGCCTTCAGCTCGTGCAGCTTTTCGTAGGCAGCGCAGGGGCCGATGGTGGTATCCTGCTCCGCCAGGGATTTGAGCTCGGCCAGCATGGCATCAATGCGAGCCACCAGCTCCAGCACTTCGGCGTACTTTTTCTTCAGTTCAGGGTCCAGCGCGACTACCTCGAAACGCTCACGCTCCTTGTAGACCGTGCGGAACTCCTTGCGGTCGTACAGCACACGGAACTCGGCTTTCTGAGGCTCGTAGCTATCCAGTTTGGCAATTTCCTCCTCACCCTTATCGATATTCGGGTTACGGGGCCAGATGATGGCCGCCTCCGTAGCCAATCTGCGGAACTCCTCCTCATCGCCCTTTTCCATAGCCTTACGAGCCGCACGCAGAGCAAAATTACTCTGGCGCTTCTTGCCGGAGGTATAGGACATCAGCAGAGAATCATCGAACTCTACATCCAGTTTCTTCATTTCTGCCGCAATCTCCTCCACAGCATCGTAATCGCGGGCATTCAGGCAGGAAAGAGAGCGCTTACGCAGGTTCCAGTACTCAGCAATACGCTGTCTGTCTTTTGCAGGGAACGTAGCCACACTCTGCATATACTCACCCACAGCCACAGCGGTGATAAGGCGATTTGTCGCTTCACCCAGTTTATTCTGAGCCAGGGCGCCGTACACAGCGTCAATACTCTGGTCCACCTCGCGGCGGGCATTGCTGGCCATAGTATCTACCGTGTTGATGGTGGGAGGCATGCCGGAAATACCCGTAAACATCTTGTAGGCATCGGAATCCTTCTCCAGATCCATGCGCGTGTTACCATCCTTGAACACGTGGCGGTAGACACGTGCACCAATCACGGCGTGGTCATAACGACGCTGCAGGAGGAAGCCCACAATCACGGACTGGTAGTTGAGCTTGGCAATGGGCAACGAGGCCTGGCTGGTAGCCTCGTTAGCACCCTGCTTTGCCTTTTTCTCGGCAATTTTGCTGGTGTTGGCGGCAATACGGAAAGTATGCGAGGTTCCACCACCACCACCGGCACCGGCTGCATGCTTGGAGGAACGAGTACCCTTCTCGGTGTTGCGATTGGTCAGCGTGTTGGTCTTGGTAATCAGTTTATCAATCTCCTGTTCCAACTCGGCATTGGCCTTATCTCGGCGTCTGTTGGCACGCTGCACATCCAGAGCACTCACAATGGCACTGGCCAGAGCACCTGCCTGGCCACCATCCCCGGGATATTCGGAGATTTCGTACAGCCCCGTACCGATTTTCACCAAGGACTTACCACCAATCTGGCTGCTGTTCTTGGTATATTTCTGGGTATACTTCAGAATATTCTCCAGATTTTTGCGATACACGCGGGACTGCTCCGAATCATCCGGAGCCTGACTGAGAAACTTCTCGAAACGCTCACGCACAACAGCGTTGTTGCCGATGTCGAACTTTGCACCGCCGTAGGACATCGTATCATTGGAGGGGTCGAGCAGCGGCAGCTCCATACCGAACATCTGGGGAGGAGGCGTTTCGCCCACGCGGTTGGGGTCGTCGTTTGTCACTCCGCTCTGGGCCTGACTGCTGCGACCGGAGGCATCGAAGCTGTTGGGCATCTGCGCTACAGCAATACCCAGCATCAGCGGGATAAGGGGAAGATAGTATAACGTTTTCATCACTTAGTCTTTACATCATTTACTACCAAAATACCTTTCACCTCCTGCCCGTCGGCCAAACGCCCGGTACGGCATGAGACATCGAAAATAAAGCTATCACCTCGCGTGATATTGGTCTGCAGCTTCACCTCACCGGGCACCAGCAGAGGCAGGCGCTCATTACGATTACCGCTCATGGAGACAGCCACCACGCGCTTGTTGCCGTGGGATTCGATGCTTTCCACCCGGCCCTCCAGAATATAGCGGTTTCCGGTGGAGGCAAAGCGCGAGCCATCCTGACGATACTGAGCAATATTGAAACGCTGAGGCTCTGTTCCGCTTCTGGAGGAAGGTTTGAAGAACAGCATGCCTACAAGCAATACCACAAGCAAACACAGCCCACCCATGATGAGCGGTGTCGTATTCATTTTCTTGCCGCGACCGCGGCGTGAACTTCTGGCCATAGTTTTATATATATCTGTTAAATCTGTTTACTCCCAACGTGTCCGACGCACGCCTACCCAGGTAAGCACAAGCCCCACCACAATGTGCAATGCAAGAACAATGCGGCAGATAGAAGCCTCTGTAAATGACGTCTGCACAATGCTCTTGACCGCCTTCAACACATCCGGCTGCAGGCCGCCCTCGATACTGCCGCTCCATGCCCAGTAGGCCGAGATGAAAGGTTGCGTAAGACTCTCCACAGCATCCGGCAATGCCAGCACGGCACCGGAAAGCGGCAGCTGGAAGCCTACCAGGTAGATACTGAGCAACGATGCCTGATCCGGGTTCTTACAGTTAGCAGATATACCGAGGCACACGCTGGTCATCGCCGCATTTGCCAACAGAAGGAAACCCAGGTGGTTCAAGGTATCGCCGCGCAGCGGCCAGAACCACTCCACAAAGAAATACATCCACAAGCTCTGGATGAGCACCAACACGGAAAGGAACACAGCCTTGGACGCCACATAAGCACCCGTTCCCGTGCCGGCGAACTTCTCTTTTTCCATGATGAGGCGCTCACCGGCGATTTCGCGGGCTGCGTTATTGGAACCCATAAGCCCCAGCAGTATTACCTCAAACATGATAATACCGGACACAGCGGAGCCCACGCGGGCTCGTACTTCTGCCTGTTCCTGCTGAGCCTGAATATCGGCTGCAAGGTCCGAACCGGCAACATCCGTGAGATTCAGCAGCTGGTCCTGCCCCTTGCTGGAGAACAAAGCCACCAGTATGGGGAATACCACAATCATAGCAACCTGCAGCAGCAGCTGCGTGCGGTCTCTCAGCAGAATAGCAAAACGACGGCGCATAAGCATCATCACCTGAGCCATGAAACCGGGGGACATCGGCTCGCTGTCATCGTCCTCACCACGCGGACTGGGAGGGGGCGGGGCTTCGCCGAGGCGCTCGAATTTGGCAAGGTGCTCTTTCTCCAGTCGCTTATAGTAATCCAGGCGGTGCTTCATCCAGCTCATGTTCCACTCCACCGGCTCACGCAGAGCTAGGCGGGGGTAAACCTCCTCGAAATCATTCACGGAGAAATAATGCACCATGACCGAGGGGGAACCATGGTAGGCCAGGTTACCGCGCACCATCACCATGATACTGTCGTAAAGCTCCATCTGGGCAAGACTGTGGGTCACGGAGATGACGATACGGCCATCCTTCATGCTGAGGTCATGCAGAAGCTGCACAATCTCACGCTCAGAACGCGGGTCCAGACCGCTGGTCACTTCGTCGCAAAGCAGAATACGCGGGCTGCTCACCAGCTCCATGGCCAAGGCCAGTCGGCGCTTCTGACCACCGGAAAGCAGCTTTACCTGGCGGTCGGCAATTTCGGTAAGACCTGTCTCAGCCAGCACATTGTCGATGATGTCGTTCAGCTCATCCTCATCGGCATTGACTCGAAGTCGGGCGGCACTCTCCACACTTTCATCCACCGTCAGCTCATCATACGCAATGCTGAACTGAGGCACATAGCCGATTTCATGCGGTTCAAAATCGCCATCCTCCGACAAATCACGCCCCTCCCAGAAAAATGAGCCTTCCGTGGTTGACTTGATGCCGGCGATGGCCTTGAGAAGCGTCGTTTTACCACAACCGGAGGGGCCCACTATCGCCATGAAATGCCCGCGCGGCACGCAGAAATTCACATCATTGAGGAGAAAGAGCGTTTCCTCCCCGGACTCTACTTCCAGACTTATATTGCGTGCTTCAAGCATAGCTATGTACTATATCTTCTTCATACTACCAAAAAGCCCTCTGCTCCGCAAGCCCAAAGTAGACAGAAGAGTTAATTTTCAGAGTGAACGCCCGAGGGCGCATCATCGCATAACTCTCGCAAAGAGATTTCACGCAAAACCCCGCCGCTGCGCCAGGCAACGGCGGGGGTGAAACCACATTAACAGTGAACAAAAAGCTTAGGGCATGGGGAAGGACTTATTGAAAGCGCTTACCTCTGCGCGCAGAGCATCGTATGCACCCTCAGTCTCATGTACCTTCTGGCCGGCCAGGATGGCGAGGCAGCGAGCGATGTACTCAGCAACCTTGCGCACATCATCTTCCTTCATACCACGTGTCGTGACAGCAGGCGTACCGATGCGGATACCGCTGGGCTTGGCCGTGGTGCCCTTGTCGTAGGGGATGGCGTTCTTGTTTACAGTGATACCGACGTGGTCCAGAGCAATCTGGGCCTCGGCACCATTGAGCCCCTTCACGCTGAGGTCTACCAGGAAGCAGTGATTATCCGTACCACCGGCTACGATGCGGAAGCCACGCTTGGCCAGCTCGGCAGCCATAGCCTTGGAGTTCTTGACCACCTGAGCGGCATAGTCGCGGAACTCAGGCTTGAGAGCCTCACCCAGACATGCGGCCTTGGCAGCGATAACGTGCATGAGCGGGCCACCCTGCAGGCCGGGGAATGTGGCGCTGTTGAGCTTCTTGGCCCATTTCTCCTTGCAGAGCACCATACCACCGCGGGGGCCGCGCAGGCTCTTGTGTGTGGTGGTGGAAACGAAGTCGGCATAAGGCACGGGGGACGGATGAGCACCACCGGCCACCAGACCGGCGATGTGAGCCATATCCACAAACATGATAGCGCCTACCTCGTCGCAAATCTTGCGAATGCGGGCAAAGTCGATGGTGCGGGAGTAGGCGGAAGCACCGGCAAGAATGAGCGCGGGCTTACACTCCTTGGCCTTGGCCTCCATCTCATCGTAGTCGATGCACTCTGTCTCGGGGTTCACACCGTAGTGCACCACGTTGTACTGCTTGCCGGAGAAGTTGGCAAAGAAGCCGTGGGAAAGGTGACCACCGCAGGCGAGGTCCATGGTCAGGATGGTATCGCCGGGCTGGATGCAGGCGTGGTAAACGCTCATGTTAGCCTGGGAACCGGAGTGAGCCTGCACGTTGGCAAAGTCGCAGCCGAAGAGAGCCTTGGCGCGGTCGATAGCCAGCTGCTCTACCTTGTCCACCACCTCGCAACCGCCGTACCAGCGCTTGGAGGGATAACCTTCTGCGTACTTGTTGGTGAGCACGGAGCCCTGAGCCTCCATCACAGCCGGGGAGGCGAAGTTCTCGGAAGCAATCAGCTCAATATTGTTGCGCTGGCGGTTGTGCTCCTCCTCGATGTAGGAAGCCAGCTCGGGGTCTGTAGTAGCCAGCATGGAACCGGAGGCCTTGGCCAGGCGGCGGCAGTGGCGACCGCCCTCGAACTCGCTGTCCAGCCAGGTGTGAAGCAGGTCGTCCAGATCATCGGGGGTCACGAATGCAGAAGCAATGCAGATGACATTGGAATCATTGTGCTGGCGAGAGAGCGCAGCCACCTGCGGGGTGCGGGTAAGCGTGGCGCGGATACCCTTCCAGCGGTTGGCGGCAATGCTCATACCCAGACCGGAGAAACAAATCAGAATACCACGGTCGGCGCGACCGTCTGTCACGCGCTTGCAGACCTCGTTGGCATAGTCGGAATAGTCGCAGGCCTCCTTGGTCTCGGGGCCCACATCCTCTACCGTGTACCCCCAGTTCGTAAGGATTTCCACGGCAACTTCTTTCAGGTCCACGCCCTTGTGGTCTGAACCGATAGCGATGCGAAGGTTGGTGTTCATACAGATTTGTAACGCCTGATGCGCTCGGGCATTCTAGCACAACAACATGATTTTAGCAAGCGCATTTTCTGTAAATCGCGCCAGCGTGGGGCTGTTTCTGATTTTGAGGCAGAATAGAAGTCTGAGAAAGTAAAATCGGACACTTCAAACAAGAACAGCTATTCGGCAAAAGGGCAAGCTTTTCTTATTCGTTATTCAGGGCTTTGCTCAGAACGTACTCACAGTCTCTGGCTCGAAGTTGTCGCGCAAGGTGTAATGCACTCAGGAGATACGGGCGTAAGCGCTCGACTGAACAAAATTCTTGCGATGTTATCAAAAGCAATGACAACCAACTATCCACCCCCGGATATTGGGTACTACATTTCACGATTTCGACGAACATAGCAGCGGAGATGCCTGCTGCTAAAATTCTTACTTCGGAGGGGAATTGCTTGAGTAGCAGCGCTAATTTTTCATCATTCCTTAGCACCGAATTCAGTCCATTATCCATGACTTTCTGCATAGTGAATTGCAGAAACTTTCGATCAGACTTCATCGCGACTTTAATCAAAATCTCGAGCGTCGGAGATATGAATAATAACCCAAAAGCACTGGCAATGGTTTTTTCCCAGGCCTCGTTGGGCTGAAGATACTTATCAGCCTCTTCATGTTTCAGAAGCATTTTAACAATTCGACAGTTATCGCTCTCTACAGCGGCACAAAGAGGAGTAGCAAGATACTTCAAATTTTGCTCATCTGGCACAAAGGCCAAAAGCTCCTGTCTTGAATAACAGTATCCTCCTTTTGTGATATCAATCCCCGGTTGTTTAAGAAGATAATCTACAATATGAGCAAACCCCTCTCGGCAAGCGATAAACAACGGTGTTTCATTCTTCGAGTTCACGGCATTTACCACAGCCCCGGCCTCGCATGCTTCTTCTACACCCGATAAGCTGCCATCTGCAATAGCAACAAACAGTCTGTCCGTAGGAGTTAAATCATTTTCATTCATAAGCTGAAATATTATTTTTCGGAGGGGGAAAGTCGAGTGAGGGCTGATATAGCGACCTCATCACCTTGCTCTGCCGCCTTCTTATACCAATGAACAGCAAGGTCTATATCCTGAGGCACCTCCTTTCCATACTCATATAGGTTGCCCAAACTTACTTGCGCCTTAACAACCCCTTGCTCGGCAGCAGCATTAAACCATTTAATCGCTTGTGCTATATTTTTCTCCTTGAATGTGTCCTCAGAGTACCAAACAGCCAATCCAAACTGAGCCGCGGCATGTCCTTTCTCTGCTGCAGAAAGGTAAAATTTCTCAGCCCTGACCGGATTTATATAATAATCCTGGTGACATAACAAAGCCAGCTCGTATGCAGCCTCAGTGTGGCCTTGGGCTTCAGCCCTCTTTAAGTAGAGATGAGCAGATTGCTTATCTTCCTCCACCCCGATTCCGTTCCGGCAGGCGACTCCATAATAATATTGACCGTCAGCATTACCCAGGGAGGCAGCACGGTAGTACCAGCAGGCAGCGGCCTCATAATCTTCTCCCTTATGATAGCTATTGCCCAAGAGCACCATAGCCTCCGAAATACCAAGTAATGCAAGCACTCGCAGCCAATGACGGACCTGCTCTGTGTCAGCTTCTACATCCATGCGTTCCCGGCATATCTGCATCAGACGCTGCTGAGCCGGTTCACACCCTCTCTCTGCTGCTTTTTCGAAATATTCGGTTGCCTTTTTCAAATCCGGTTCCACCCCGATACCTTGGGAATAGCAGTCGCCGAGATTACACAGAGCCAGGGGATTCCCCTGCTCCGCTGCAGCTCTAAACCATTTGACCGCGATTTCGTAATCTTTATCGGATCCCAGACCACCGAAATACATTGCTGCCAGATTATTTTGAGCATCCGCGTACCCGCTCTCCGCTGCAGATGTGTACCATTTTATAGCCTCAGCCACATCTTTTTCAATATGATCTCCGAGGACAAGAATATGAGCGTAGCAGTATTGGCAAACCACATTGCCCAACAACGCACCTTCCCTGTACCAATATATTGCCGACTTGGTGTCTTTCTCACCACAATATTCGCTATCGTAGGCCTTGGCCAACAACAAGCAAGCTTCGGGGTTCCTGTTTATAGCAGCCTGAATCCACCAGTACATTGCCATCTCTCTGTCTGCTGGCACACCTTCCCCATCTCGGAAAATATGTCCCGTCCTGACCTGAGCCGAGACATTCCCCGCCGTAGCGGCCTGGATATACCAGCATGCGGCCTCTTCGAGATTTTTTACAACACATTTTCCGCTTGTAAAAAACTCTCCCATTTTGCACTGAGCCTCAACGCATCCAAGCTCAGCTGCCCGAAAAATATACTCCACCCCCTTTGCCTCCTCGTTATTATTGAGATACTCCATACCAGTCCGAAAAAAGTTCTCGGCATTGTGCTCGGATGAAGGAACTGCTGTGATTTGCCGCGTAAACATAGTAGTAAGAAAGATAGAGAGGCATGATTATATTACTCCCTTTGCCAAATGGGGTCAAGCAATTATTATAAAAACGTTCCGATGTCGCCGCACGCACGCGAAAATGCCCTGCTGGCAATCTTTGGCATTGCCAGCAGGGAAGATGCATGGTAACATGCCCCCCATGCAACAGAGCTTCGAAAAAGCGGTGGAAATCCTGGTGGAACGCTACCCCCAATATCCGGTGGAAGCATACGAGTTTATGCGAGCCGGGCTGGACGCTGCGGCGGACAAGTTCAGAAAGGATGACAAGAATCCGCACCTGAGCGCAGAAGAGCTCTACCTGGGAGCCTGTTCCTACGCGCTGGAAGAATACGGCCCGCTGGCATCGCATGTACTGGAGTTCTGGGGCATTACTCACTCGCGAGACTTCGGTGCTATTGTGTACAATCTCATCGAAGTCGGCGTATTCGGACGGCAGAAAGGAGACTCACAGGAGCAGTTCGACAATCTGCCCGAGCTTCAGCAGCTGCTCAATGCCCCCTACGACGGCAGTCACCCGGCTCAATCCTGATTTCCATTCCCCAACAAAACACGATGATGAATATACCGCAAGCGATGCAGGGCGAACAGCTGCGCTGGCCCGCCGAATGGGAACAACAACAGGCAGTGTGGCTTTCCTGGCCCCACCGTGAAGACCTCTGGCAGGGTGGGCTTGCCGAGCTGACCGGCAAATATGCGGATCTGGCAGCCGCCATTGCGCCGCATGCACAGGTGCGCATCAACGCCGCTGCCCCCCTGCACCAAGGCATTCGCCACCTGCTGCAACAGAGAGGTGTGCAGAATTATGCCCTGTACAACCACCCCACCAATGATGTATGGTGCAGAGACCACGGCCCGATTTTTGTTCAGCGTCAGGATGGTACGCGCCAGCTGGCAGACTGGACATTCAACGCCTGGGGCGGCAAGTTTGCACCGTGGAATCTGGACAACGAGGTGCCGACCCGCATAGCGGATAGCCTGGGGCTGCCCCGCCTCTGCAGCGAGCTGATACTGGAAGGCGGCGCCATAGAAGGCAACGGCGAGGGGCTTCTGCTCACCACAGAAGCTGTGCTGCTGAACCCGAACAGAAATCCCGGCGTCAGCAAGGCAGAGGTGGAAGCCGAACTGCACCGCATGTTGGGTACCAAGCAGGTATTCTGGCTTGGCTGCGGTATCGAGGGAGATGACACGGACGGCCACATCGATGACATGGTGCGGTTTGTGAATGCCGAGGCAGCCGTCTCCATCGTGGAGCCCGACCCGCACTCCCCGCACTACCGCAACCTGGCAGAAAACAACGAGCGGCTTCAGGATTTGCGCACGCCCTCCGGGCACCGCGTGGAAATCATCCCCCTGCCCATGCCGCAACCGCTTGTAGCCAAAGACTGGAGACTGGAGCAGCTGCCGGCCAGCTACGCAAACTTCCTCATTTGCAATGGGGCTGTTATCGTGCCCATATTCAACCAGGCAAAGGAAGATGACCGAGCCCTGGGCATCCTGCGGGAGTGTTTCCCCGGCAAACAGGTCATAGGGTTTGATGCCCGCCGTCTCGTCATCGAGGGCGGCGCCATCCACTGCATCACCCAGCAGGAGCCGGCATAAAGTAACATTTTTGTACTTTTTGTGCAACAATCTTGCTCCGGCGTGCGCCTGTATGAATGTGAGAGCATTGTTTCTGAGCGTATTTCTTGCCCTGTCACCGCTGCTGTGTACGGCAGCGGAAGAACCCCTTGTTTACGATGAAAACTGTTGGGTAGGCGCCGAGCGACGGGTTGCTTCTCCCTGCGGCGAGTGGGAAATTGTGTACAGCGGGCGTCGCCACAAGGACGCGCCGACATTGCAACGCGTAACCGCTATTACCCTGAGACACAGGGATGGGCAAAACTTTCTGCTGGACGAAAGTCACGGCAAATCGATTTCTCAAGTAGTACTGAACCCCTGGTCAGCGGACGGCAAATGGCTGGTGGTACAGGCGGGGCCCCGTGCAACAGCAGGATTCCGCATCTACCCCGTAGCCGGACTGCCGCAGGCTCTGATGTGCGGAGGCCTGAGTTTTGAGGTGCAGTATAATGGAGGCAAGACAGTCCTCGCCTGCGAGCAGGGAGCCTGGGCGGAGGATGGGAGCTTCACATTCCTTGCCGGATTCAGCGGAGAGTATGCGCCTTACCGAGCAAGCATTGCAGAAGATAAGGTCGAGGTGCAACGCATCGGGGAGTTTAGAAGGCTTCGCCCCCTGAGGTCAACGATTAACCGACAACAATCACATTCGCGATGAAACCGAGCAATCTGTACGCCATCCTGCTGGCACTTACCTATGCCCTGCTGTTCTGGCTGGGTAACAATGATCACGACACTGTTTCCCGCTGGTACGAGGAGGCAGCCCCCTGGCTGGGCGAGCCCCCGGCAGGGCTGACCTGCGAAACAGAACGAGCCAAAACGATGGCTGATTTCCCCTGCACCCGCTTCGACATTTCTCCCAACGAGGAACTGAAACAAAAGATAATCTCCACCTTCCGCCTGTGGGAAAGCTCCCCGGGCGTCTACAGCAGCATGGGAATCTACCCGCAATATCCCGAAGGTAAAGAAGAGATTCTCCGCACCAGCTCAGCTATATATCCCCGCCTGGAGCTGCAGACGAATGGCAGCATGCGCTTTTGGCCGAATGACGCCAACACACAGCTGAGCCCCTCGACAGCCACACCGATTTCCATACCCTACCCGAACTACCTGCACGACACAGCCTCCGAAATGCTGCGTTCTCTGCTCCTCGCGATACTGTGCAACATGCTCCCGGGCGTCTTCTGCTGCGTAGGATGGTTGTGGATTCAGCGCAAACCGATTCGCAGCCGCGAAACAGCAGTTATCTGCCTGGCGGTACCGGCAGCAGTGGCATTCATCGGCGCGTTCGCGGATTTTTACATCCACGGCTTCCACAAGAACTATGCCATTGTTGGGGCTATATTCAGTATTGTGACCAATCTCATCTGCGCTGCCCTGATGATAGGTATCACAGGCATATTGAAAAGCCTCATCCGGAAAATACCGGGCTAACCTTGTGATACTGCGTACAGATATCTCGATGTCGAACAGCCCTCACTAGGACTAAAAATCATACAGATTCGACAGGATATTACTGACAGCAATACTAAAGACAAGGCCCTCATCTCTGGCAAAATTTCGCCACATTGCCCGATTTGCCGCAGATTCGGAAGGATTAAAGTATAATCTGATACCTTCTTCTATCAGTTTTTTTCTGTATCAGCCGGATGAGCTGCTATTATAAAACAGTTATGTTTTATTGACAAATCAATAAACAAGTACTTACTTCTGTTTAAACATTAACTGGACTCGTTTGTCTGCCCACAACAGACACCATGCGCTAACTATGCTGACCCCAAATGTCACACAAGCAACAATCGCATAAGAAACATTGCCAACTGTCTTAGCCACAATCAACTCACAAGCTCCACGAGCAACGACGTGTATAAGATAAACAGGATAAGTCAGTTCTGCACCTTTAGCCAACAAGTAAGATAAACGTGGAGAAATTTTGATGTGCGTAAAATACAAACCAGGAATTAAAAGAACATAAAATATCGTTGTTAAGGCATCGAACGAGAAAGAATAATTCCAGCCATGTAAGTCTGCGCTCTGTTTAAGAGCCATCAAGGCAAACTCTGATACAATGAAAACCAGAAAAAGAATACCAAAACTCAGTTTATACACGCAATTCGTTGAAAACTTTTGAATCTGCCATTTAATTGCATAGCGAGCGGCAAGCATTCCTGCGATAAACTGCCAGGATCGTACAAAAGGAGAATAATACAACCCGTTTCCAAACATAGCATTATCAGGAACTCGAGTGAAGAGGAAATAAACCACTACTATCATAGCAGAAAGATAGAGCTCAAGAAGATACTTTACTCGTGACAGAAAGACGAAAAAAGGAACAACCAACAAGAGAAGAATCTCTATCACCATGTACCACATCGGCACATTATAATGCATCACGAATTCTACCGCAGAAAAATGCCCCCACTTTTGTGAGGTCCATTCAGGAAAACCACCACCTTCTACCAGACGTCCGACAACAGCTATGAGGAAAGCCATTACGCACATCGGCAACAAGCGCTTACACTTCTTACTATAAAATAAATTAGTATTAAATTCACGTCCGCCAAAAGCAGACACGCCAACTAAAAATCCACTCATAACAAGAAAGCCATTTACGGATAATGGCCCACTCGAACAGCGTACAGGAGTCAAATGGTATACAAATACACCTAAACACAATACGATACGAAATAAATCTATAGCAACGGCTCTTCTATCGCCACCATTTCCTAACATACCATTTTCTTGCATACCGCAAGCATTCTATATTTATGATAGAACGATGTCAAGTATTTTTTAACACTTCATGCTGCACAGTAAGTATATTTTTGCCGAAATTACACCATACCGGTTTGCATCGCATATTCCAGAGCAAGATTTCCGGCGAAGGTCCAGGCCGATATATCGCCTTCCTGCTGTAAGTAGCGGTCGTATTCCCAGGGAAGCAGGTCATCGCAGCATTCGCCGTCTCTTTGCTGGCAGTGCCAGCGGTACTCGTTCATAATATCCTCTACTACAGAACGCTGCTCCGGTGTGAGTTGTGCGAGCTTGTCGCGACTGTTCCAAACGGCATGGCTCATACAGGAAAAGATACTGTCCGTACACATGAAATCGGGGCGCAGGAGATATTGACGCAGGTAGGCCGGCAGCACATAACAGAATGCAGGAGGCTCCAGATACACCAGGGCGTCCTCGCAGGCACGCAGCAATTGAGGAGAAAGAGCTCGCCAATCATGCCGAGGAGTTCTATCCATAGCATCGATATAGCGGATGGCTGCGGGCGAGCGATAATCATCCTCCGCCAGCCCGCCACTCAGCAAACTCAGTTCAGGAGGGCAACTCTGCCCGGCAAAGACCGTGTCCAGACGAGCCAACAGCTCAGTCTGTCGCGGGCAAAGCTCGGCCTCCGGTGTTTCTGCCAGAACCTGCTCCGCAATAAGCATCAACTTCGAGAGCTGACTCTCGTGGAGAAAAAAATCCGCTGCATCTGCCGGTTTGAGTTCCATAAAGAAAAAGGCCACCTGCCCCCGGGACAAGTGGCCGTGGGGTGAATATCTCAGCGAGTAAGCTGGCGGCAGGCTTTCACTGTGTTGGACATCAACATAGCAATGGTCATGGGACCTACGCCGCCGGGTACGGGGGTGATGGCAGAGCATTTGTCCTTCACTGCTTCAAAATCCACATCGCCCACGATGCGGTAGCCACGCGGGCGCGTTGCATCGGGAATACGGTTGATACCAACATCCACCACCACAGCGCCTTCCTTCACATAGTCGGCGTTCACCATTTCCGGGCGCCCTACAGCAGCCACGATAATATCTGCCGTTCGGCATACTGCAGGCAAATCGGCCGTGCGGGAGTGTGCAATGGTCACCGTAGCATTCGCCTTCTTGCTTACCAGCAGATTGGCCATCGGTTTACCCACAATGAGGCTGCGACCTATCACCACGGCATGCTTCCCGGCAGTGGGGATGTCATAGGCCTTCAGCAGCTCCATGCAGCCCAGCGGCGTGCAGGGTACAAACCCCTCTTCATCTTCCAGCACAAGTTTGGCCACATTGGCAGGGTGGAAACCATCTACATCCTTACGCGGGTCAATGTTGAGGATGACCGCTTCCTCATCAATATGTGGCGGAGGCGGGCTCTGCACCAGAATACCGTGGATGCGCTCGTCAGCATTAAGCTTGTGAATCAGCTCGACCAGCTGCTCCTGCGTGGTATCGGCGGGCAGCTCCCATTTTTGGGAGTAAAGCCCCAGCTCCTCACATGCGCGAACCTTGGAGCCCACGTATACCTGAGACGCCGGATCCTCGCCCACAAGCACAACAGCAAGGCCGGGCGTCTTCCCCTGAGCCTTCAGTTCAGCGATCTCAGCGGCGAGACCCTCGCGAATCTTCGCGGCAACAGCTTTACCATCAATCAATGTTGTAGACATATCAAGAAAACGTATTTATTCACACTCCAGAGGTCCGAAGTCCGGGCGCCCATGCGAAAGGGCGGTTTCTACCATACGGCAGTATTCTGCCTGCTGCTCTTCAGTGATATCCTTGGGCACATAGATTTTCTTGCCCCAGGTTATCGTAACACGTGAGAAGGGTTTGGGTATCACAAAACCATCCCAGGCTTTGCCAATACGCCAGTAAGAAGAATAATCGATGCAGGCGGGAATAATGGGGTACCCGCTCAGCGAAGCCAGACGCACAGCACCCGGACGGCATTTGTAGATCGGCCCTTTGGGACCATCCGGCGTGATGCACATACAGCAGCCTTCATCCAGCTCGCGCACCATGTCGCGGAAGCCGGCAGCCCCGCGGCGATGACTCGACCCTCGCACAGTACGCATGCCGTAATCCTGCGCAATCGTGGTCAGAAGCGCGCCATCCTTGCTGGCACTGGTAAGCATGCTCATGGGCAGACGCCCTTTCACCACGTAGCGGTAGACATGGCAGGGAGAGAACACACGATTGTGCCACAAAGCAATGATACACTGGTAGTCACCGATACAATCCGTCGGTTCATTGAGATTCACAATCTTTTTGCGCATTGTTGCACAAATTCCGGCTATAATGAACCACACCAGATGCCCGACCGGAGCAGTCCACCATTTTTTGCGAATCTCGTTAGACATAGCTATATGGCGTTATTTAGACGGAAAAATTGATTTATCGGCAGGCCCGAGCAAATCGCCACCGGTGCTTCCGGTATCGAAAGGATTGGAAGTCCCCGTACCGAAAGGATTGGAAGGATTCGTTTCGAAGGGATTGCTCGGCTCGAACGGATTGGTATTCTTGGGAGCAAAGGGATTGACGGTACCGGAAGGCTCCTCAGAAGCCTCACCGGGCTCTTCCGTACGCTTCTTGGCCAGATTCGCATTGGACTCAGTATGCTTTGTACCCAGCACCTGGTCAGAGAGCGCATCAACATCGATGGCGTCGAAAGGAGTACGCTGCGGACGATCCGCTCTTGCCGGCTCCGCCTGTTGCTCCAACTCGGCAGAGTTATCCTTGGGGGCATTGACATAGCCGGAAAGCTTGGTACTTACCCAAGCCGTAATACCATCGTCCCGGAAAAGCGGGTCAGCCATACCATCCGGATATTCCACATGTGTCAGAGCAGACGGTATACCGTAATCCAGCGTTCCGGAAAGCTCGTTAGCCGCATTCACCGTTATATTGCCACGCAGAATAATAACATCCGGGGCCTGCATATCCTCCCCAGCGAAGCTGAGTGTATGTCCGTTTTCTGCATGTGTCAGCTGCACCTTACCGGACTTCACCTGGAGGGGCATATAGGCGCGTCTGCGTACGGGCTCAATATGTTCCAGCATTGTAAGCACGGCAGGCATGAAGGTGAAACGAACATCAGTCAGAGAGAAGTGGCCACTGAATACAGGACGCGGCGTGTCGAAAGGCAGAACCATCTCCACAGTAGGTTTATTCTTGCCGCTAGCTGTCAGTCTGGTTTTGGCATTCAGGAACTGAGTGAACGAGTCTGAGCTGAACTCAGAGAAGCTCATATTCTCGGAATCCACGGCCAGCGGGCTCGAGAGAGATTCTCCCTGAGCCAAACGACCGCTGATGACCATGTGAGATGCAGGATCTGCGCCCTTCTCTCGAGTGATATCCGTAGTTGCTACCAGACGGATGTTCTCCAAGGCAACCGGCGTAACAGCAAGTCGACCCTCGCTCAGCTCCATGGGTTTCCAGCCACGCAGCTGCAAGCGACCACCTTTCAGGATGAGAATGCGGGATTCCTTGGACCTCCTCGGGAAGTACATATACGCAGTAGCATGTTCCAGCGCAAGCGGGTGATTCCCATCGGAACCGACATAGCAAGAGAAATCGGCACAGTTCACACGGGGGAACTTCCACAACTCCTCGCCCTGCCACTGAGGTATCTGCAGATTCCGCACATCGGAGCGGAACGTCATCGCCACACGCCCAAGCTTCAGCTCATCTACCCGCAATATGCCGGTGAAAAAAGAGGACGTAGCCAGTGAGCCGGACACATCGCTCATCTCCACAAGCTCCAGCGGAGAATCCTCCCCGAAATCTACCAGAACATTATCCACACAGAGAGTGAAGCCGTCCAGGCGAGCCCCGATAAGCCGAACGCTCTTGGCGCCGTATGCCTGCTGCAGCTTCTGCGAGGCTTCATTGAAATAAGCCTCTCCGGACATCATGGATACCCTGAAAGCGAAAATACCGACAAGGCAGGCCAGCACGAGCACACCGACAAGGATACTGTACACAAAGCCTTTTCGCGAACGCCTGTTCTTCTCTTCTTTGGAGACTACAACTTTGCGTTTTTTGGTCACACGGACAACTTTTGTGCCATCTGCACGTGTGACAACCTCGCGCGATTTTTCCTGCGCAGGTTTGTCAGCATTAAGCTGATTGATGATATTGCGAACCTGAGAATTCTTCTCCTCCCGATCTTGATACTTATCGTCTTCTATCTTACCCATGAATGTACTGAACTCAGAGGTTATCCGTAGCCATGGAGGGGCGCTCACCCGTTGTCACATCGCGACCTGTCGGGTCAATCACATCAACCTTGGCAAAATATATGAGAGCCTTGCGCTTCTTCTGCTCACCCTCAGAGCGGAACAGCCTACCCACGAGCGGCAGGTCGCCGAGAACAGGCACCTTATCTTCAAAGCGCACAACGCTCGCTTCTTTCAAGCCACCCATCACGATAACAGAGCCGGGAACTACCGTAATCTTGGTATTCTCCACGTAGCGCTTAATCATGGGCTGCAGGATATAGTTCGGGGTGAGCTGGATGTACTTTATCTCATCTGTACCGGAAGAAAGAGCCGAGCTGATGGGAGTACCCCAGTTGACAAAGCCCTCGAAATCATTCGTTGTTGTAGTGAGAGCCAAGGTCACGAATCGGCCGTTCTCTGAAATCTCGGCATTATGTACCTGAAGAATGGTACCGACACCACCGATGCCATCCTCGCTCATACCGAAGCGCACGAAGTCAGTGGGATTCGCGCTCACAGCTGCAGACCCCATCATATTCCGCTCTTCAGCGTTCATCTCGCCGTTGTTATTGTTCCAGTTGTTACCCCCCATGTCCACAGACATAATCTGGGGAGCCTCCCAGGTCTCCGGGAAGAAGAGTTCATGAACATCCGCAAAGACTACCTGCTCTTCTGCACCGGGGCTGAAAACAAGACGGGGGTTGTGCAGCAGATCTACACCTTTCTTCTGAGAAAGACCTCGCATCATCACGGTGAAGTCCACAGCTTTCCACACACCGCGAATACCGAAAATACCGGGAGAATATGCGGAGTTTGCACTACGATAAGAGTCTACAGAACCTACCTTGATAAGGTTATCCAGACTGGAACCGCCACTGGAGAACACCTGCGTACCACTACGGAGACCACCGGTAGCCAACATGCCCTCCTGAGCCCCCTGCTCCCGCACATTGCCTTCGAAGAAAGGAAGACCTGTCGCAGACGAAGCCAGTTCGGCACCACCGGCGACCTGCTGGTCGCGGCCAAGATTGATATTGAACATCCAGTCAAAGCCGAGCTGTTCCAGGTCATCCTCAGAAACCTCCATGGCAATGACATTGAGCACAATCTGGCGTTCCTCACCTACCGGAATATTGAGCAGCTCCTCGATTTCCGCAAGATTGTGTGCGGTGTTACGCACGCTGAGGCGACGAGTAGAGGGCGAATAGCGAGCCGTAGCACCCTCGGGGAAAGATATTCCCATCTCCTTAAGAGACTTCACAGGGTTCACGCGACGAATAGCCACACGACTGGCAGGCGCATCATCTGCAAATCCGTCTTCTTCAGAATCTACCTCCTCGTCGTTTTCGGAGGGGCGGTCAAAGAAATGCGGCGGCACATTGAATATGCGATCCACAAGAGGACCGAAATCGCGTCCGGAGTACGAAATCTCCACGCCCGTGGGAGTGTAATAATAGGTCACACCCAGCTGAGTGACCAGCATATCCAGCAGTTCCTTCACAGAAACCTGGGAAAGGGTCAGCTTGACGGTCTGCTCCATGATGCGCTTGTACCCTTCGGAACCGGGAGCCCCGAAATTGGAAGTCAGATTAATCGCACGTACGGATGCAGGATTGGACGCTTCGAATCTCTTAATCTGGCTCTGAATCACTTCCATCACCTCCGTGATGGTAGCTTCATCGAACGCAATCTGGGGAATAATCATCTGTTCCAGACGCTCTGCGCAAGCTTTCTTGGCTTCTGCATCCACAGATGCAGCAAAATCCCCACCGGTACTCACATCCGTCGGAGCGCCACCGGTCACCGATTCCTCCCACTGCTTATCGACATCGGCAAGCATCTTGGCACGCGTAGCATTGTGGGCGGTCTGGTAGTATGCCATCTTGTGTCGACGCACCATCTCCTGCCCCTGACGAGCGGCAGAGTTATAAGGGTCGATTTTGACCACAGCTGCAAAAGTTTCCTCTGCCTCATCGAATTTGGCCAGGTCCATCTGGGCGTAGCCCAGCTCCAGCAAGCGCTTCACCTCAGCCACATCCCCTACGTGCTGGGGGGAAAGTGCCGGGTTATGGCGCACAGGGTCAGAGGTATGCAGCAGCTCTACCTCTGCGCGCTTGTTGTCCGGAGCCAGCTCCAGAGCTTCGCGAAGGAATGAGACAGCTTCATCGTAGCGCCCCACAGTGCGGTAATCAATAGCGCGGGCAATCAACGCATCAGACAGACTGCGGCACACAAAGGTACGGAATCGCTTGTCCGCAGGCGTCTCAGACTTAGGCAGTGTCAGCAATGCGCTGCGGTAGTGCTCCACAGCCTGTGTGTAGCGACCTGCTTTGTAGGCATTGCGGGCTTCCTGCACAAGCTGACGTGCATCGCGCGCAGCCATCTGCCGCTTGGCAGCTTCCCGACTTTCGGTATTCTGAGCAGACAGAGAGGGCACCAGGGAGAGAGCCCCCATGGCGATAAGAGAGAAAATTGCAGTACGAGAAAACGGTCTCATCATGGTAAGTGCACATATCATACCAAATAGTCTCAGCAAAGTCACTCATAAAGTGAGCCACCATATAAAAAATATAAAAAAAATACAGCATCGGAGCCTGCATAACTCCGATGCTGTATGGAAAACGTATTCCGTGGAGCCTCCTGAATCAGGAAACAGAGGAATCCAGGAAGCCTTTGATGCACCCAATGCGCGTTGGGTGACGCAGCTTGCGCAGAGCCTTGGCCTCAATCTGGCGGATGCGCTCGCGGGTTACGTTGAACTGACGGCCCACCTCCTCGAGGGTGCGCGGGTTGCCATCCTTCAGACCGAAGCGCTGCTCGAGCACGGCACGCTCACGCTCATTGAGCGTGTTCAGAACGCCGGAAAGCTTCTCGCGCAGTGAATTGAAAGCGGCTCCATCCATGGGATTTTCGGCGCTCTTATCCTCCAGGAAATCGCCGAAGGAGGTATCATCCGAATCACCGACAGGCTGCTGCATGGAAATAGGCTGCTGCGCCATCTTAAGCACGTTGCGCACACGCTCCACAAGCATACCGCTCTCGGCGGCAATCTCCTCCGGCGTTGGCTCACGCCCCAGATCCTGCACCAGCTTCTTCTGCACACGCATGAGCTTGTTGATAGTCTCAATCATGTGCACCGGAATACGGATGGTACGAGCCTGATCCGCAATGGAACGGGTGATAGCCTGTCGAATCCACCAGGTGGCATAGGTGGAGAACTTGTAACCACGGCGGTACTCGAACTTCTCCACAGCCTTCATCAGGCCCATGTTACCCTCCTGAATGAGGTCCAGGAAAGCCAGGCCACGGTTGGTATACTTCTTGGCGATGGATATGACGAGACGAAGGTTAGCCTCAATCATCTCCTTCTTGGCAGACTTAGCCTCCTTCATGGACTCCTTCATCGCCTGATAATTCTCCAGGAAGTCGTCGATGGGCATCCAGAGCTGCACTTCAAGCTCAGTGATGGTATCCTTGTACTCCTTGTTGTCAAAGTTACCTTCGTACTGGCGGCGAAGCTTCATGACACGCTGACGAATCTCACGCATGCGAGCCACAAAATCCTCGTATACCTTACCCTTGAAGCTGAACTTGCGGTACAGAGCATCGAGCGTTTCGAGCAGATTATCAAACTCTTTCTGAGCTACATCCACACCCTTGTTGCGACGGCGGGCGCGGCGCAGGTTGTTGTATGCGGCCTGAGCATCATCATACAAGTCATATATCTTGTTGATGAGCGGTTGAATCTCCTTGAAATACTGCTCACGGTGGTCAATATTCTTATCTGCTACCACGCGGTCGAAACGCTCTTTATTCTGGAGAATGCGCTGAGCCGTTTCAAGGTAAAGCATAGCCACCACACCGAATTTGTGGAGACGCCCCTGGAGGTCATTTTCCGCATGGTCGATGCGAATGGAAAGACTCACCTCCTGCTCGCGCTTCAGCAGGTCCTTCTGCCCCATTTGCTTGAGGTACATGCGAACGGGGTCATCGAGGATGTCCAGCTTGGCCTCCATCTTCTCGTTCTCATCCTCCTCGCCGGCATCCACCAGACGCTGGCGCTCGCTGTAGTTGTCTACATCCGAGGCATCAATGATATCGAAATTCATACCGCGCAGACGCTCCATGATTTCCTCATGGTCTGCGGGGTTGATGATATCGTTGGGCAGCACATCGTTGATGTCATCGTAGGTCAGGTACCCCTGCTCGGTTGCCTGTACGATAAGTTCACGCACTTTCTCCTGCACGATAGGAGTATCCACCAGGCGCACATTCTTCCCCTTGGGGGCTTTCATATCCGCGAGGGAGATGGGGGCAATCGTCGCAGACTCATCTCGCACTTCAATGCCGATGGAATGCAGACGCTCGAAGAGACGCTCCGTATCCTGCTCCTCGTAGCCATCCATAGGCAGCGAAGAGAAGATATCATCGTCCGTCACGTAACCACCCTTCTTTTTTGCAATACCGATAAGATTCTTGAAGGCGGTTTTAAGAGTGATATCATCCGGGAAGAAATCCTGAAGCTCCTTGGCCGTAATGCGAGGAGCATTGAAGCCGTTCCTGCGGCGGGAAGAGCTCTTCTTCTTGGAGTTTTTCTCCTCGGCAGGCTCATCTTCGTATTCCGGCTCAGGCAGCATGTCCAGCTCGGCCTCAAAATCGTCATCCTGGTCGAAATCGACGATATCATCAATATCAACATCATCTTCCTCCACCTCTACCGGAGCGGGAGCTTTTTTGACAGGCTTTTCGGGAGCTGCAGCAGGCTTCTTAGCCGCGGGCTTTTTAGCTGCAGGTTTCGCCTCTGCTTTGGCTACAGGTTTCGCAGCAGACTTGGTTTCTTTTTTGGCTGCAGGCTTAGCCTCAGTTTTTGCAGCGGGCTTAGCTGCCGTTTTGGCAGCAGACTTGGTTTCTGGTTTAGCGGTCGTTTTGGCTGCAGACTTAGACTCTGTTTTGGCGGCGGGCTTAGCCTCTGTTTTAGCCGCAGGCTTGGCAGACTTAGCAGTAGTTTTAGCAGCCGGCTTGGCCGTTGTTTTGGTAGTGAGTTTAGGTGCCGGTTTAGCGCTGCTCTTTGCAGCCGGTTTTGCAGCAGCGGCCTTCTTGGTTTCTTCGGCCTTTTCCGCTTTCTTTCCGGTGCTCTTGGCAGTGCCGGGTTCCGGTTTCTTCTTAGCTGTAGACATATATGAGACTGTAAAAAATTAAGCAATACTCCACCTTTTACACATTTTGTCAAGTGTTTGGCAAAATGTGTGTGCATTATATACAATTATCGAAACGAGTCAACCCGATATGACACACTTTTTAGCATAAAAAAATCGGGGTACGCAGCTTATAGAAAAGCGGCACACCCCGATAAAAACAGAACTACCTGTTACTCAACGGCTATGTATATTGAGCATCTGTGCATATGTCGGCACAGGCCAGCGATCTGCAGCAACGATTGCCTCCAGGGCATCCACGGTAAGGCGGGCATCCTCCATGGCAGCGCGCATGGCTATCGGCTCACCACAATGAATGGCATCCTCCAGCGCATCCACGCGGGGCACGAGCTCATCATACAGAGAGCCAATCTGTGCCGCCTGAGTTCGAGCAGCCTTCATACCGGCGGGGATACCCGCGGACAGAATAGAGCTTACAGTATTGCAGATTTCCGTCATCTGGCGAGCAACGGCAGGCAGATAGATGGTGCGGAGCATGTTCAGACAGGTCTTGGCCTCGATGTCGATAAGCTTCTCAAAGTTCTCTATCTGAATCTCACGGCGAGCCAGCAGCTCAGAGCGGTTCAGCACGCCATACTTCTCCATGAGGGCGATGGTGTCGGGACGAGCCAGAACATCCAGAGCCTCGGGGGTGGATTTGATATGCGGCAGGCCACGCTTCTCTGCCTCGAGTACCCATTCCTCGGAATAGCCGTTGCCATTGAACACGACGCGGTCGTGCTTTGTGATAAGCTCTTTGATAAGGTCGCGCACCGTGTTGTTGAACTCAGTCGTACCGGCCACCGGTTCCAGGTGCGTTGCCACGATATCCAGAGCTTCTGCCATGATGGTATTCAGCACAGCCATAGGCCATGCGCAGGTCTGGGAGGAGCCCACGGCACGGAACTCGAACTTGTTGCCGGTAAAGGCAAAGGGAGATGTTCGGTTGCGGTCTGTGGTATCCTTGGGAAGCTCAGGCAGCACATCCACGCCCAGTTCCATGGTGGTCTTGGCCGCAGAAGATTTGGCGCCACCGGCCTTAATCTGCTCGATAATGTCGGTGAGCTGGTCGCCGAGGAAGATAGAGATGATAGCAGGCGGAGCTTCGGCCGCACCGAGGCGGTGGTCGTTGCCGGCCTTGGCAATGGAGGCACGCAGCAGGTCAGCATGCTTATCCACACCCATAATCACAGCGGAAAGGAAGGTAAGGAAGAGCAGATTGCTGTGCGGCGTCTTACCGGGGGAGAAGAGAGAACCCAACTCGGGAGTGGAAAGCGACCAGTTGTTGTGCTTACCGGAGCCGTTCACGCTGGCGTAAGGCTTCTCGTGCAGCAGACACACCAGGTTGTACTTCAGAGCCTGGCGCTGCAGGATGTCCATAATCATCACATTATGGTCCACTGCCACGTTGCAGGGCTCAAAAAGCGGGCATATTTCAAACTGCCCGGGCGCAGCCTCGTTATGACGGGTCTTAGCCGGTACCCCCAGAGCCCACAGGGCGCGGTCCACGCTCATCATGAACTCCAGCACGCGTTCCTTGATGGAACCGAAATAGTGGTCCTCCATCTGCTGATGCTTGGGCGGCAGGCAGCCGAAGAGGGTGCGCCCGGTTTCTATGAGGTCGGGACGCTTCAGGTAAAGGTCGCGGTCTATCAGGAAATACTCCTGCTCTGCACCGAGATTGCTCACCACGTAGCTCGGCTCAATACCGAAGCAATGCAGCACGCGCATTGTCTGCTGAGCCACGGCAGCCATGGAGCGCAGAAGCGGGGTCTTCTTGTCCAGAGCCTCACCGGTATAGCTGCAGAAAGCCGTCGGGATGCAAAGTGTTACCGTATTCTCCGTGCGCTTAATGAAAGCCGGGCTGGTGGGGTCCCAGGCAGTGTAACCACGAGCCTCGAAGGTAGCGCGAATACCGCCGCTCGGGAAGCTGGAGGCATCCGGCTCAGCCTGAATGAGATTTTTACCGGTGAACTCACAAATCATGCCCCCCTTGCCGTCCGGCTCCACGAAAGAGTCATGCTTCTCAGCCGTGGCATCCGTCAGCGGCTGGAACCAGTGCGTATAGTGCGTGGCTCCCTTGCTCAGAGCCCACACCTTCATGGCTTGGGCAACCTCATCGGCAATGCTGATGTCAAGCTTACCGCCCTTTTGCACGGTGAGCATCATCTTTTTGAACGCGCTCTTGGAGAGATACTTCTCCATTGTTTTAATCCCGAAGGTATCGCTGCCATACAGGGCATTGAGTGCGGCCTCGGCGTCGGTCATTGTCTCTGTTGCCATAAAATGAGGTTAGGAAAGATGCGTGATGGGGAGATTTTATCTACTTTCGCGCGCAGTGTCAAGCGCATTCAGCTTAATTCGCCGCGGGCGCGCAGGTCGGCTGTGATGGCATCCATGATGTCCATCTCCGGGCGGAAGTTTGCGTCGTGATGCGAGGAGCGGATAAGCGGGCCGCTGGCCACGTGGCGGAAGCCCTTGCTGAGTGCTACCTCGCGCAGCTCGTCGAACACCTCCGGGCGGATGTAGTCGATTACCGGCAAATGTCGAGCGGAGGGGCGCAGATACTGCCCCATCGTCAGCACGGTAACGCCATGGGCGCGCAGGTCGTCCATCGTCTGCTCTATCTCCTCACGGGTTTCGCCGAGGCCGAGCATGATTCCGCTCTTGGTTACAACCATGCCGGGAGCCATCTCCAGAGCACGCTGCAGCATGTGCAGGGACTTGCGGTAGCGGGCGCGGAAACGCACGATGGGAGACAGGCGCTCCACCGTCTCCAGATTGTGGTTGAAGATATGCGGGCGGGCATCCATCACCATAGCCAGAGCATCCTCGTTTCCATTGAAATCCGAGGTCAGCACCTCAATCACAGTCTGCGGGCTCGCCTTGCGGATTTCGCGGATGATGGCGGCCATGTGCGCAGCGGCGCCATCCTTCAGGTCGTCACGCGTTACCATCGTTACCACAGAGTGGGAAAGATTCATGCGGCTCACGGCATCGGCAATCTTGCCGGGCTCCTCCGGGTCGAGAGGCTTGGGTTTGGCTGTGCGGGTTGCGCAGAAACCGCAGGCACGGGTGCAGACATCGCCACAGGCCATGAAGGTTGCCGTGCCGTGGCTCCAGCACTCGCCGCGGTTCGGGCACATAGCCTCCTCACACACAGTTACCAGGGAGTTCCCCTTCACCAAATCATTCACATGCTTAAATGCCTGCCCCTTGGGCAGCTTCACTTTCAGCCAGGAGGGCTTGCGCGCGCGTTCGTCCGTCATAACTGCGCAGCGTTATGCCCTAAAAACGCTAAAAATGCAAGCAAAATCTCATATTTTGTCAGGCAGTAAGTATTTTATCCACAACAAACCACCACCCATCAGCAAAGCCCACACCCCCAAATACACGGCCAGCAACACCCCCGGCGACTTGCGAAGCCACAAAACAGCGGCATAAACTACCCAGCAGAGCAGGCTTACCAGTAAAGCCAGACCAAATGCCCCCGTCCACACCAAATGAAATGATTTTTCTGCCGCGGTCTCGCTGCAACTACCGGCTACCCACCAGCAAAAAGTAAACTGATGGAATGAAAACAGCGTACCGATAATGAGTAGTATGGGAGTAAGCACCTTCACGGCGATATTTTATCACCACAACGCTACCGAGGCAAGAGCAAATGCTTCCGCAACAGCGTTTTTACACCGAAGACGAGGCAGGCCAATTTTCATGCTTGCCCAAACAGTCAGAGTATGATACAACAAGCTCAGAGCTTCTGCACCCTTGCAGAAGCAGAGCTCCCGGAGGCGGCGTCGATGCCGCAGGAAATAGATGGGGAAGGCAGTGAGAATCTGCCGCTGTGCCGCAACCGTGTTGTCCGCCGTATGAAATCGGCAGGGCTCAGTCGGAATGCCAGCCGGGGAGTTTCGTTCGCACCGGGCGGCGTCGCACCGCCCAACGACACCATAACACAATGATACAGAGAAAAACGCCCCTTCACAACGGGGTATATGCAATTGTGTCTGCCTCTATTCTGGCAGGCGGCAGTGCCTGTGCACAGGCAGAGATTCAGGATGTGGAGCTGGCTCCCATAACCGTAAGCGCGCACAGCGGGGACGCTGTACCCTACGACACCACGGGAGTGAGCGTAAGCGTGGCAGACGTGGATGAGCTTCGCAAGACCGGCCACCGCAGTACGGCGGATGCCATGTGCACCCTGCCCGGCGTAACCGCCCTGCCCGGCGGCGGTGAGAACCAGCGGGGAAATGCCTCCAAGGTAAGTATACGAGGCGAAAACCGGGATACAGCCGTGCTGCCCATGGTGGACGGCATGCGTATCTTCAACAGCTCCGGCGGCGGCTTGCTTACAGCTAACACCATAGCTCGCGCAGATTTGTTTTCCATCGGCACGCTGGAAGTGCTGAAGGGCAGCCAGGGTGCCGTATATGGCGGTGGTGCCATGGGCGGAGTTGTTTACATGGAGACGCCGAAAGGAAGTGCCGACAAACCGCAGTTGAGCCTCTTTCAGGAGGCCGGCAGCCACAGCAGCTACACAGGTAATGTCACGGCGCAGGGAGAGAACGGTGAGCTAGCCTATTTCCTGAGCACCACTTACTCACGAACGGACAATGATATTAGTTTTGCAGACGGCTCTCGCCCCACTGAACGTAACGCCGGAGAATACGAGGGGTGGAATGAAGCACTGCGTCTGGACTGGCAGGTGAATGCGGACAACAGCCTCACCCTGACCTACCGCAGAGAAGATTCGGAGTACGGCTATGAATCTTCCTATGCCGGATATCATTACTACACTCCATACAGTTTCCGCACCAATATAGCCACCGCAAAATGGCAGAGCCGCCTCAGCAACCAACTGAGCAGCAGCCTCATGCTGGGCTACTACGGCTACGATGCAACATTAGGCACCGGCTACTACCAGGACCTTCGCAACGTCCAGCTGGAATGGCGAAATAACTATAAGTGGTGCCCCCACCAGAGCACCACGGCCGGTTTTGCCTGGAACCGCAGCGCCTACGATTACCACGATGGTTATACCACCACAAACGGAGAGCGAAATCTGGAAAATACTTACGCCTTTTTCGCAGAACACAGCTACGCCCCCGTAGAAGCCTGGCACAGCTCTCTCGCAGCACGCCTGGAGCTCAGCAGTACCTACGATACCTCCCTCGCACTGAGAGCTGCCAGCAGCTACCGTTTCAACAATGACGCCACACGCGTCTTTGCCTCGGTCGGTACCGGTTACCGCTCTCCCGGCTCCTTCCAGCGCAGCAGGAGCGTGTTCACCAGCGGTTACTATACATACCACGGCAACCCGAATCTGCAGCAGGAAAAGAGCTTCAGTGCCGATATAGGAATCGAGCACGACATTGCACCCGGACACAGCCTCAGTCTCACGGCATTTTACCAACGCATCAGCAACTGTATCACAGGCATGTACAACGGGGCAGATGTCTACTACACCAATGAACAGGGGCACCGCGAAATCCCCGGAGTGGAACTGGCCCTGAGCGGCACTCTGGAGCAAGCCTGGCAAACCGGCTACAAGTTGTCCTGGACACTTGCCCGCCCGAAAACAAGCAACGGCAAGCAGGCGCCCTGGACCAGCCGCAACACCTGGGCCGCAGAGTTGTATACGACACCTGTGGAAGGCTTCACGACCGGAATCGGCCTCGCTGCCGCGGCAGGGCGCAGTAATTACGAGAATGCCGCCACCACACGAGTGGACAATTTCTATAGCCTGCGCTGGTACGCACGTTACGAGGTGAACAAAAACCTTACCTTGCATCTGCGAGTGGAAAACCTCACAAACCAGAAATTCGTAACAGAAGGTGGATTCGGAGCACCGGGAGATGCCGCCATCTCCGCGGGCACATCTGTACACGGCGGCTGCACCCTGCAATTCTGATGATGAAATGGCTGCGTTACAGTTTATGGATAGCGGGTTTTGTGATTCTCCTGCTGTGGCTGGCACAACACGCAGTGCCGAGCGGCGAGAGCTCTGAGCCCCGAGCTGCAGCGCAGCTGCTTCCCCCTGCTCCTTATCCGGTGGATTTGGAGCAGCAGCTTGCCCGCCTGCAGGATGCCGATATATCTCTGCAGGCGGCAAGCGAGTTGCCCCCAGACCTCCCCTGGCAAAGCGGCACCGGCGCGCCTCCGGTGGGGAGTCCGGAGGCACGCAAAGGCGGCACCCTGTGCCTCTGCAATGTAGGCCCCTTCCCGTCCAATTTCCTGGCCTTCGGGAGTGTATCGCCACAGTTTTTTCACTACAACCTCTTCGAGCGTATCGACATCCCGTTGGTGTGGGAACATCCGGCCACCGGTCAGGAGTTGCCGGGACTGGCAGAGGCCTGGTGCGTGCACGGTGGTAGTGTCTTCTTCCGCCTTAACCCGCTGGCCCGCTACTCCAATGGGCGCCCGGTACGAGCCAGGGATTTTGCGCTGGGGGCTCTTCTGAGACGCAAAGCGGGTATCGTACCCGGATTCAAGGCCCTGCGCATCTATGGTGACAGCGTAGTGGAAGTTTCCCTAACGGGTACGGGAATCGAACCCGTCATCTGTGCAGCACGCTTGCTGCACCCTGCCGAACCCGGTTTTTACGCCGATTTTTCCGGAAATTATGCCGAGTTGTATGCGCAGCGTATTCCTCCCACCACCGGAGCCTACAGCGTCGCAGAAATACAGCGTGGCAGGCTCATTGCTCTGGAACGAGTGCCCAACTGGTGGGGCGACAGCCTACCGGCTTTCCGACACATGTACAACATTCAGCGCATCGAGCACCATTTCCTGGCAGATGAAGCTCAAGCCTGGGAGATGTTCCGCAACGGAAGGCTGGACATCATGCAAACCCGCAACATAGCAGCCTGGCAAACCAAGCCGGAGAGCATACCGGCGGCGCAGGATGGCCGTATTTCCCTGCACTGCATTCGGATACAATGTCCCATGCCGCCCTATGGTATCGCGCTCAATGCGCAGGCTCTGCCGGAGATTGAATTACGCCGCGGCATTATGCAGGCACTTGACATGGACAAGGTGGTGGAGGTACTCTTCCGAGGCTATGCCGAGCGACTCCGACACTTCAGCAGCGGGTACAGACAGCTTACCCACAGAGCAGACGCCTACAACTACAATCCGGCTGCCGCTCGCGCCTGCTTTGCCCGCGCGGGATACACAGAAGCAGGAGCAGATGGCATCCTGAGCCGCCCGGATGGCACGCGACTCAGCGTGCGCTTCTCCTTCACCCCCTCGGACAAGCTCAATACCATTGCCTCTCTGCTGGCACAAAGTGCGGCCGCGTGCGGGTTGGAACTCATACCGGAGCCGCAGCCCTGGCAAAGTATCAGCAAGCAAGTCCGTGAATCTGAGCACCAACTCACCTTCTGGGCTACCATGCCCTATCCTCTTCCGGCGTACGAACGATTCTTCCACAGCTCTGCCACGGGCTTCGATGCCCCATTCCGCCTCAACAGTCCGGAAATGGATGCCGCCATCGCGCGTGTTAAACAAGCCCGCACACCGGATGAAGCAGCGGCAGCCTGCGCACAGGTCGATGAACTCATCCACAGCGAAGCAATATGGCTCCCGGGGTGGATGGAAAACCACGCCCTCATCGCCACCTGGCAGCATGTGCACATTCCGCAGCACTACAGCGGCCCCTACGACATAGCGGAATCTCACCAACTCTGGGTCAGCCCGTGATATGAAGCCCCGGCCTCCCCAATCCCCGCTGCCGGCACTCGGAATCACCTGTGGCATTCTGCTTGCAGCAGGAGTGGCAGGGCTTTGCTGCAGCGAGATGTACAGTGGGGAGACAAGCAGGCACATGCAGGCGTATTTTGTCGCAGCAGAGCCGCAAATGCCTCGTAGTATCGAAACCACGCGTATTGCAACGCAGCCTCCGGTCATGGTTCTTAGCACAGAGGCTACAGCAAATCCGGAGCTTCTTTTGCCGGAGGAATGGGATACCGCCACAGACGAAGAACTCGCGCAGCATGAGCCGGAACTCCCCCTGCAACTCACCGCGGAAATAACACCGCAATCAACGCCTCAGCAGAATTTGCCGACAACAACATCCCCGACCCACAAAGCAGCTCCGGCCGTGTGTACAGCCCCCACCCTATTGCACAGCCCGGCTCCCGCCTATCCGCCGGAGCTGCGGGCGAGCCGCCGCAGCGGCAGTGTACAGGTAAGGATTCACATCGATACTTCCGGCTGCCCCACGGCAGTTGATATTCTCTCGGCCAGCCACCCTGCTTTTGCCCAGGCAGCCCGGCAATGTATCCTGAAGAGCTGGCGCTTCACCCCGGCACGCTGTGACAATGTAACCATCAGCTCCACGGCTGTACAAACCATCAACTTCCGGATATGAAACGAACCACCCGCAGAAAACCGCAGGTGGTTCGCAACATTCTGAGATAGATTGTTTACTCGCCCAGTACACTGGCCAGCATGGTTGCCACGCCCTGGAAGGCGGCGGAAACCATACTCTGTCCCGGGTCTTTCAGGGCTACAGGAGCACCCTCGTCGCCACAGGAGCGAGTCTCGATATCAAGCGGGATGCGCCCGAGGAGAGGCACACCGAGTTTCTGAGCCTCGCGCTCGCCGCCGCCCTCGCCGAAGATGTTGTAGATAAGGCCATCGCTCGGGCAGACAAAGTAGCTCATATTCTCGATGATACCAAGAATCGGAGTTTCTACTCGCTGGAAGAGACCCACAGCCTTGCGGGCGTCGATAAGGGCCACCTCCTGCGGAGTGGTCACTACCACCACACCGGCCAGATCCACGGTCTGCACAATCGTAAGCTGAATATCGCCTGTACCCGGAGGCATGTCCAGAATAAGGAAATCCAGACCACCCCACTCCACATCGCGCAGGAACTGCTGCACGTAGCGTGTAGCCAGCGGACCACGCACAGCCACAGGAGAAGCCTCATCAATCATAAGCCCCATGGAAAGGAGCTTCACACCGTGAGCTTCCACCGGGAGGAACTGCTCTTTATCCGAGCAGCCAGGGCGCTCCTTGGTACCAAACATCAGAGCCATGGAGGGGCCGTAGATGTCCAGATCCAGCAGACCGGTCTTGTAACCCAGGCGGGAGAGAGCCACGGCCAGGTTGGCAGACACCGTGCTCTTACCCACACCACCCTTACCGGAGGATACCGCGATAACGTGCTTCACGCCGGGAACACTGGACTTCCAGTCGGCGGGGTCGTCATTCTGACCGTTGCGATTGTTCTTGGGTGCGTGATGCTCGATATTGACATCCAGTTTCTTAACACCGGGAAGTTCCTTCACGGTGGCCATCACGTTCTCATAGATAAAGCGAGGCACATCGGAGTTCTTACTCTCGATAAGAAGCTCAATCACCACTGCGCCCTCCGGAGAGACAGTAATATCCTTTACCAAGCCGAAGGAAACAATATCGCGGCTGAAACCCGGATACTTAACCGTGGTGAGAGCCGCACGGATAAGAGCCGGAGATAATTCAGGTTGACTCATATTCAGTAATAATCAGTTATGCGTTTTTCTTAAAAAGCTTCCAGGGGGTGACAATCGTGTTGACCGTCACAGCAAATGCCGTGCAAAGTGCGCGGAATACTTTCACGAAGGGAGCCAGCACTCTGTGCAGGCCGGCATATTTCTCGTAGCAGATACTCAGCGACATAATAGCCAAGATGATGGCAAACTTGGGACCTACCCCCATGTGCCAATGAATACCCCAGGCACTCTCCAGAATCAAGGAAAGTGTCATCACTACACCCACAAAGCCCACCAACACGAAGGCAACATGTCCCAGAATGGGATGGCGTGCGATAATGTGGATACACCACCCGGCCACAATTCGCAGAGCAGCAATGCCGATAAACACACCTATACACACCACCCAGATGTGCAGCTCCTCCGGTATACCCTTGGAACCGGCCACTACACCCACGGCAGCCACCACGTTGTCCAGAGAGAGAGCCAGATCCATGAGCTCAATACTGCAGATAGTGGCAAGCATTCCCTTACCGGCAAGCTTAGCGGCCGTCGCTGCAGCATCCTCTTTGTGCACGGCTGTCTTTTTGTATCTCAGGTGGTCACAGGCCAGATAAATGAGGTAAACGGCACCAAACCACTTGACCCACTCGTTGTGCATGATAACCGAAACCAGAGCCAGCACAATACCGCGGAAAACGTAGGCGCCTATCAAGCCCCAACGCAATGCTGCTTTCTGCTGGTGCTCAGGCAGATGAGCTGCCATAGCGGCAATTCCCAATGCGTTATCCACAGAGAGAAGTCCCTCAATGAGAACCAGACTCACGATAACCATTCCGGCGTCCATCAAAAACAGCCCCCAATTCTGCGATACGAATTCGAAGGCAGTCTGTAAATCAGCAATCGGCATGCGCGGATGCTACCACAAAACATTGCAGATTGCAAGCGTAACATCCGCCCCTTGTTGTATTTTTCATGCTTGTCCACAACTTTGGCTTGCAGAGACCTGTTTTTTCAACTATACTTTTTACACGATGAAACACATACTTGTCACCGGCGGAACAGGATTCATAGGGGCGAACCTTTGTCACAAACTCATTGCAGAGGGGCATCGCGTCATCTGCCTGGACAACAACTATACCGGTTCGCTCGACAATGTGCAGGATCTGATGCAGAATCCGCGTTTCACCTTTGTGGAACACGATGTTATAGAGCCGTGGGACTGCGAAGAAAAGCTGGATTATATTTACAACCTGGCCTGCCCTGCCTCCCCGCCTTTTTACCAGGGCAAACATTCCATCGTCACCACAAAAACATGTATTTTCGGCGCCCTCAACATGCTGGAACTGGCCAAGCGCAAAAATGCCCGTATCCTGCAAACCTCCACTTCCGAAGTCTACGGTGAGCCGCTCGTACACCCCCAGCCGGAAAGCTACCGTGGCAATGTGAACCCCATCGGCATACGAGCCTGCTACGACGAAGGCAAGCGCTGCGCCGAAACTCTTTTCTTCGATTACCATCGTCATGAGGGTGTGGATATCCGCGTTATCCGCATCTTCAACACCTACGGACCTTATATGAACCCGGAAGACGGACGCGTTGTGTCTAATTTTATCTGCCAGGCCTTGCGGGGAGAAGATATCACCATATACGGTGAAGGTACGCAGACCCGTTCCTTCCAGTACATCGATGACCTGGTAGAGGGCATGGTACGCATGATGGAGAACGAACAGGGCTTTGTGGGTCCCGTCAATATCGGTAATCCCGGTGAGTTCACGATACGTCAGCTTGCCGACCTCGTTCTTGCGAAAATCTCCACTCAAAGCAAGCTTGTTCAGCGCCCCCTGCCTGCCGATGACCCCACGCAGCGCAGACCGGACATCTCACTGGCGGCGGAAAAACTCGGCTGGGCTCCCACCATCCCCCTCACCGAGGGGCTGGACAAGACAATTGCTTATTTCCGGGCAAAGCTTGGCAAGTAACCCCCTCCTCCCCTGAGCCCAAGAGGTTCAGGGGATTTTTTGTATCTGCGAAAAATGAATAAGCCGCAATCCCACCCGGAACTGCGGCTTATTCACTGCTTTCAAATTCAGACACTCACAAAACGGCGACACTCTCGCCGAAACATGAAATGAAGAATACGGCGGGAGTATACACCCGAGGTCCCTAAAAAGCAAGCCCTAAAAAGCAGATTTTTCAATAAAAGGGCTAATTTCCGCTTTTTCGGGGGTATAAACAAACGCCGAAACGGCATGAGAAAAGGTCTACCTTGTCCTACAGGGCACGCAGCATACGCCTTACACGCTCACCCGGCAGCAATCCCGGTTCCATTCCCCGCATCACATAAGCAAAGGAAAATCCCCTCTCCGGCACACAGAAAGCATGCGAGCCACCGGCACCGGCATGTCCGAAGCCACCTCCGGGGAACAGCTCTGCCGGTTCACACATGGCACCGCAGGTAAATGATGTGGGCTGCATGAGCGTGCGATCCGGCCCACTGCACTGTGGCGTAGACATCCACTCCGCCACTTCCGGCGCAAAGGGGCTGCCCGGTAATTTACCCAGCAAAGCCTGGTAGAATGCAGCTAAGCCTCGAGCAGAGGCCACGCCCCCCTTGGCCGGCGAGCCACACACATGAGCGGCTCGAGTATTCATCTCTCTGGCGGATTCATAACCGCTGATACTGTGAAAAGCCCGGTACACCTCACTCCCCGCCCTGAAATACTCCCGATAAAAAGAAGTACGCGGCATCGCACCGGCCAGGCGAGGTGCACGCAACAAAGCCACACGGGCTTCAAGTGCTTCCGGCAGGTGACCAATATAGAACTCCAGTCCCAGCGGGCGACGCACCCGCGTTTCCCAGTAATCGCAGACACGCATACCTGTAAGCTCCAGCATCAGGATATCCACCAGCGGCCCAAAGGTCTGAGGGTGATAACCATGCTCCGGCGGCAGCCAGCAAGGGCGGCTTTGCTCTATCGCACGTCGGCAGGCAGCGAGGTCTTCCAGCGGTGCAGCAGAGTCCAGTGCAGCAAGCCCGCCCTGGTGCGAGAGAAGTTCCCCCACAGTAAGGTGCGGCACCGGAAACTCCGGCCACAAATCCCCGACCTCCAGTTCGGGGCCTCGGCAGCACGCGTACAGAGCCTGAAGCAAGCAAGCTGCGGCAGCAGGCTTTGTGGCGGAGAAAATGGGCACCATAGTATCCTCCTGCCAGGCAATTCCATCGCGGGCATCTCCTCCGCAAAAGCTGCAGAGCTGCTGCCCATCCAGCCATACAGATACAGCGCCCCCTTGCTCTATACCCTCTGCCAGGTTCTGAGAAAAAACTTTCTGTAGTTTCTCCCTCATGTCGGCTCCGGACAAATATTCACCACATGTGCCACCGCATCCTGCACGCGGAAACTCACCTCGAAGGGGCGCAACACCACGTGGTACACCCGCTCAGCATCCTGCTGATATGCAGGGCGAGGGTCCTGCGCCAACACCTCGCGCATGGCCTCCAGCCACTCCGGCGATGCGGACTGCGGCACGGAGCAATCCACCACGACCTGCAGAAGAGTTCGCGGAGTTTCCGTAAATCCGCCCGTGGCATCAGATATGCTGTCCGCATACGGGATGTAGGGCTTAATGTCGTAGATAGGAGTACCATCTACCATGTCTGCGCCGCTCACTCGCAATACCGGCCCCGGCTCCACAGAAAGAAGACGCACCACAGAAAGCCCGAGCCCGTTCGGGCGGAACGGAGAACGCGTAGCGAAAACACCCACTCGCGTATTGCCCCCCAAACGCGGCGGCCGCACCGTGGGGTGCCACCCGGCTTCCGCATTGCAGTGGAATCCCCATATCAGCCACAAATGGCTGAAGGCTTCAATGCCCCTCACACATTCCGGATTGCGGAATTCCGGCTCAAAAACAATCTCGGATACAACATGAGGCGCCAGATTTCCCTGCCTCGGCACCCCGAACTTGTCCGCAAAGGGCGTGCGTATGTGGGCCACAACTTGCATCACACGCCGAAAAAGTCGCGCATCACCTGCACGTAAACACCTCGTTTGAAGTCCGGCAGGCTTGCAAAGTCAAATTCCTGCGGCTGCACCCACTTATAATCGCGGAACTCCTTGTTATCCAGCCAGGGCTCAGCAGCATCGCTGTGCATGCGGCAAAGGAAATAGAACTGCTCCTGGCCTGCATAGGGAATGCCACGCTTGCGGAGCACGCGCTCGCGTTCTGCGGGCGGATAGTCGTAGCGATACGGGCCATGCTCCGCGACCACCTCATACTCATTCGGGCGGAAGCCTGTTTCCTCCATCCCCTCACGACATGCAGCACTGAGCGGAGACTCGCCTTTTTTGATTCCCCCCTGCGGGAACTGCCAGGCACCGGCGGGTTTCACACGTTCGCACACCAGCACTGTGCCATCGTTTCTCTGGTAAATAATGGCGGCATTCGGGCGATAAAGTTCCGTAGACTGAGGCATAAATATCTGTTTACTCGCCGTCACTATACCATAGACACCAGACCTTGGCAAGCGCGGAATTTCGCGAAATATGCCTTTCCTTCTTGTCAAAACGACAGAAACATGCTAGATTAGGGCAGCAGCATATGAAATCTCTCTTACCGCTCATCTCTCTTCTGGCCACCCCGGCCGCGCTCTGCACTGCGTGGAGTGCAGAGTTACCCCCTGCACTGCAAAACTTCCCGGGGGATGGTATGCGTCTCACCGGAGAATCCGTTAAAATAACGCCCACTCCGGAATTCATACGGCTTCAGCAGAATGTCCAGCAGAAGCTGCAGGCTCTACCGCAGGATAAGAAACAGGCTTTCCTGGCAACATATAACTCCAGCGAGCTCATCCCCTACAGCCCGGATTTCTGGGCAAACGAAGAAGAGTATGCCACCTATAAGGCCGAGTGGAACAAAATCGCCATTGAGCCCATACAGACGATACAGCTTGGAGTCTATTCCAAAGACAACGGGGAGTGGGGGCTGCACGGCGTCAGCGTGAACGCGTTTACCCGCAAGCTCACCCCGCTGAGCCTCAGCGGCATGTCCTACAATCCCACAGACAACACATGGACTACCGCAAACGGCGCCCTGAAGCCCCGAGATTTCTCCACACTGAGCACCAATATCTATGGAGCTCGCAAGGGCACCAACTGGATTCTGCAGAAAGCGGATACCATGTCCGAGCTTACGGAGACCCTGAGCATCTCCCGTCGCATGAACGGCGAATTCCTCTACCTGAGCTACAGCTTCATCGAGCGCACGCCCGGCAGCGGCACGACCCTGGCTCAGGGCAGCTATGTGTTGCGCTTCCGCATCGGACCTCCTGCGGCAGACCCGCCCGAGGCGCATCCTGCTCCGCCGCCCCCGGTCGTAGAAGAGAAAAAACCGGAGGCCCAACCCGAAGAGCCGCAGAAGAAGGCTGAGGAAGAGCGACCGAAAAAACGCAGCAAGAAGCGCTCCAAGCGTCGCCGCAACCGCCGCAGTTGATTTTACCATCATTCAGAACATCATGAGAATCATAGCCGGAAAAGCAAAAGGCTACAACATCAAAGTACCGCAGGGGGAAGTTCGCCCCACGCAGGATCGCGTCAGAGAGGCTCTTTTTAACATAATCGGCCCCATTATCGAGGGAGCCCGCGTGCTGGATCTCTACTGTGGCTCCGGTTCCGTGGGGCTGGAAGCCCTGAGCCGCGGAGCCGCCAGCGCGCGCATGGTAGATACCGCGCGCCAATCCTGCGCCATGGCCCGCACCAACCTGGAGAAAAGCCGCCTGAGCGGCGGCAGCATCGTGCAGAGCGATTGTCTCCAGTTTGTGCGCCGCGATGCAGGGAAATACGATATCATCTTTGCCGACCCGCCCTATGCCAAAGCCATCGGCGACCGAGACATGATAGCGGAGCTGATGACCGACCGCCTCCATGAACTGCTGGCGGATGACGGGTACTTCATTGCAGAAGCTCAGCTGGGCTACGGAGTGGGCGACATTCACACCCGAGAGTTCCCCGGCTGGAAGCTCATCGACGAACGCACCTACGGCAAAAACACCATCCTTTTCTACCGCAAAGACGTATGAAACGCTTTATTTTCCTGCTTCTGTACAACCTGCTACTGCCCGTATTCCTCGTTCTCTCCATACCGGGCTATCTCATCAAAATGAAAAAGCGCGGAGGCTTCGGCACCGGCTTGCGCGAGCGTTTCGGGCTCTATAAAGTACCCGCCGCCTCAGAGCCGCAGGGAGGCCTGTACGTGCACGCCGTCAGCGTGGGTGAGGTGTTTATAGCTCTCAAATTCATACGCGAGTGGGTAAAGACTCACAAGGAACCGGTCGTACTGGCCACCAGTACTGCCACCGGTCACCAGGTGGTGCGGGATGCGGCACTGCCCGGGGTGCGTGCTCTCTACTCGCCGCTGGATGTTCCGGGGCTTTCCGGCCGCTGCCTGCGTCGCTTTAAGCCCAAAGCCGTGGTGCTCATCGAAGCAGAGCTGTGGCCGAACTTTGCCGAAGCCTGTCACCGCATGCGCATTCCCATGCTGATGCTCAATGCCCGCCTGAGCCCCCGCAGCGAAGGGCGCTACCGCAAAGTACGCGGCATCACATCCCTGCTCTTCTCGCGCCTCACGGCTCTGGCCGCTCAGAATGCCAGCGACAAAGGCCGCTTTGCCGGTATCGGGGTAAACCCGGATATCATCTCTGTGACCGGCAGCATCAAGTTCGATGTGCTGGGGGATACACCTGCTGAGCCTCGCGCCGAGTTCCGCGAATTGCTTGCCACAGTATCCGGTGGCAAACCGGTGGTGCTGGCTGCCAGTACCCATGCCGGAGAAGAAGCGCTCATCGCAACAGCCATTCAGCGAGCCGGCGGCTTCCCCCTTATCGTCCCCCGCCATGCAGAGCGCCGAGCCGATGTGGTGAAAGACCTCACCGCCGCCGGCTTTGCCCCTGTGCTGCGCTCCGCCGGCTCCCTGCCCGCCAATCTGCCGGAAAACCTCTGCTACGTGGCTGATACCACCGGCGAACTGAGAGACTGGACAGCTCTGGCAGATGCCGCCGTCATCGGCAAAAGCTATCTTGCCCGCGGCGGACAGAACCCGGTGGAAGCCATTGCGGCCCGCAAACCTGTCATCTTCGGCCCGGATATGACCAACTTTGCCGACCTCGTGACCCTGTTGAATGCAGAAAAAAGCGTGTGGCAGTGTGAAAAGGAAGAACTGGAGGAAACGATACGCTGCGTACTTACAGATAAGGAGGAGGCTACTGCCCGCTGCGAGCGCGCCTACAATGCGCTGCACGTGCACTCCGGAGCCACCACACGCAGTGTTCAACTGGTGGAGACGCAGTATTAACTGAGAAACATCTCTAGCGCAACTGTATGGATTTTGATTACAAAAAAATACGCGTCAACGGTGCGGAGCAGAAAGCAGTATTCGTATGCTCACCTGTACAGTTCTGCTTTGTGGGGCCGCGCGGTGTAGGTAAAAGCTCCCTGCTCGCTTCCATGTTTCACGAGCTGGAAGAGGTAAAGCAGCTGGATAATTTCTACATAGATCTGCGCTCCGAAACAGGCAGACGCACAAGAGCGAAGCTCACCGCGGCAAAAGAAAACATGCTGCGTATGATTACAAAATCCGAACCCTATGCCACAGCAAAGCAAGGAGTGGGGCTGGCCGGAGACGAAGAACAGAACGAGTTTGAATTTATCGGCCGCAATGCGCTGAAAGACGACACTTATGCCGCCCGATGGTTCGGCAAGGAGGTGAAGGAATTCCGTTTTCCCTTCCGTTTTATAGACATGCCCGGAGTTTGGTACCAGGCAGAAAACCTCAACGCAGAAACGGAGCAAGAAGTTCGCACAGTGCTGGAATCCTCCGCAGTAAGCTTCCTGGCCATCGATGCGCCGGCGCTCATGGCAGACGCAGATATCTGCCACCGCAACAATAAGGTGGACACCATCCGCAGCTGGTACGAAAACTCTCTGGATGTTCTGAGCGAGCGAGGCCACACGGTAGTGCTGGTACTCTCTCGCTGTGAGCGTTACCGCGCCGATGTGCCGGAAATGATGTCGCGCTTGCGCAGCACCTACGGAGTACTCATCCGCAAGCTGAAGGATGCCGGCATGCGTGTCTACGCTACTCATGTTCACACACTCGGAGGTATGGAATTCGAAGAATACGAGACGGTAACGTGTGGTAATGTGGAGGAAGAGAGGGCTCGTTTCATACGCGTGGGTAACTATGCACCGCAGAATTGTGCGACCCCGCTGGCTCTGGCTCTGCAGCATGGCCTGCTGCTGGCCCTGCAGAATATGCGGAAGCAGAAACGCCACAATAAACTGATAGCATGCTGCGCCGCGCTGGGCTGGAACAATATTGATCTGGTCATTCAGGCGGCGGATGGGCTGGTGCAGGCCCTTCACTCTCACGTCCACGCAGGAGAAACTTCTACCTACGAAGAACTCTGATTATGCATATTTACGTACACTCTGCCGGATTTGTGGAGGATTATTCCCGCCGACGCCCGGAGAATGCGCCGCCCCAGCCGGAAGCCCTGCGCAGCTGGCACCGTGAACTGGCCAATAGCGATGCCTACTTTGCCCTGGTGGCAGGACGTACGGAGGGGGCCTGGTACATAGAGTTCCGTAATCTGTTATTACCGGAGAAATACGACATACGCAACCGAAGCATCATGCTCAACATCAGCTTCGGAGCCTTGGAAAGCGAAGCGCAGGTTCGGGCACTTGCACTCGCGTATCTGGATTTTGAACTAGTTTTCTGCGACGACAAATGCACAGGTCGCCTCTGCCCCGCTCTCGCAGAAGCCTACCGAACACAAGACGGAGACTACGACTTCGATTTTGCTGCGGCTCAGAGATGGGCAGAAAAAGTGCTGACCGAGTTTGAGAAACAGCCCCCGGCAACCCAGGAAATTTGCCCCGTATACTGCCACACAAACCCTGAGCAGGACTCGTACACCGCAAACATCCGCAACCTTCTGCTCACCCGCCGCCTGAGCAACAGAGACGGCCTGCGCTTACTCTGGGCCGAGATTTATACCAACTCGGAGTGCGGGGCAGACATTATCCTGCAATATACAAGCGATACAGGCTTTTATAAGCAAACAACAGCAGCACCTCCGGCAACGCAGTCTCGGAGCAAAGTTATGCTGTGGCTGATTCTCGCCGGCATTCTTACAATGGTGCTGAGTGTGTTCCTCTACCTCCGCTTCAACGGAGAAACGGAACAAGAGAGAGCAAAAAAAATATCTGTCGGCATCAAAAAAACGCTCCCGCTCAAGAAGAAGCCGGCGCAGAAAGGCACCCCGACAAATCAGCCCCCTGCGTCAGAAAACACTCCGGACACTCAGGAGACGGATTCGGAAATACAGGATACCCAAGGCGCTAACGAGTAGCATGTCGTTACCATGATTCGTGAAGTTCTGGCAGCAGAAGACGCCGCAGCGATTGCAGCCCTCTACAATGAATACGTGCTTCACACGACGATTTCATTTGAAACCGCCGCGCTGACACCGCCTGCCATGCAGGCGCGCATCGAGTCCTATGCGGCAGAGTGTCCTTACCTGGTTTACGAGGAGGAAGGCAACATACTGGGCTACTGCTACGCGCACCGTTGGAAGGAGCGTGCAGCTTACGCCCGCACCTGGGAAAGCACGATTTACCTCTCTCCGCAGGCCTGTGGCAAGGGCCTCGGCGCAGCCCTCATGCAGGAGCTCATAGCACGTTGCAGGGAAGCCGGCTGCAGAGTGCTCATAGCCTGCATTACACAGGGCAATGAACGCAGCTGCCGTTTTCATGAAAATCTGGGCTTCCGGCAGGTTTCACACTTCCAGGCCGTGGGCGAGAAGTTCGGCAGGCTGCTGGATGTCGTGGACTACGAGCTGAGACTCGATGGAGACGCGTGAAAAGAACGCGCTAATCCAGGGGGGAATATACACGCGGGTCGGAAGTTAACAGGGAGATGGCAAATAACAAGTGCCATTCAACTTTCCCCTGACAATCCGGATATGCAGTGAGGGCGGTCTGTTTGTGATTACAAGCAGAGTCTTATGTCCGGAAAAGTGGCAATTTATCACATTTTATCACGATAAAAGTGACAAAAGTCCTTTCTGTAGCAGCTTTCAGAAAAAAGAGGAGCCGACAGCACAAGCATCCAACAAGCCAACAACGCCTGCCCCGAAAGGAGCAGGCGTTGCTGTAAGTTGCTGTAAACGCGTAAGCTCAGGGCTTACTTGTTCATGGCTTCCTCGATGGCCACAGCCACGGAAACGGTGGCACCGACCATGGGGTTGTTGCCCATGCCGATGAGACCCATCATTTCCACGTGAGCGGGCACGGAGGAAGAACCGGCGAACTGAGCGTCGCTGTGCATGCGGCCCAGGGTGTCGGTCATGCCGTAAGAAGCGGGACCGGCAGCCATGTTGTCCGGGTGCAGGGTACGACCCGTACCACCACCGGAGGCCACGGAGAAGTACTTCTTACCAACGAGACCGCACTCCTTCTTGTAAGTGCCGGCTACGGGGTGCTGGAAGCGGGTGGGGTTGGTGGAGTTACCGGTGATGGAAACGTCCACGCCCTCGAGCCACATGATGGCCACGCCCTCGCGCACGTCGTCAGCACCGTAGCAGTTCACCTTGGCGCGCTCGCCGTCGGAGAAAGCCTTCTTGCTCACCACCTCTACCTTACCGGTAGCGTAGTCGAACTTGGTCTGGCAGTAGGTGAAGCCGTTGATACGGGAGATGATGTAAGCGGCGTCCTTGCCAAGGCCGTTCAGGATAACGCGCAGAGGCTTCTGGCGCACCTTGTTGGCGGAGCGAGCGATACCGATGGCACCCTCAGCAGCGGCGAAAGACTCGTGACCGGCCAGGAAGCAGAAGCACTCTGTCTCCTCGCGCAGAAGCATGGCGGCCAGGTTGCCGTGGCCGATACCCACCTTACGGTCGTCTGCCACAGAGCCGGGAATGCAGAAAGCCTGCAGGCCCTCACCGATAGCCTCAGCGGCGTCGGCAGCCTTGGTGCAGCCCTTCTTAATGGCGATGGCGGCGCCTACGGTGTAGGCCCAACCGGCGTTCTCGAAAGCGATGTTCTGGATGCCGCGCACGATTTCACGCACGTCGATACCCTTCTCAAGGCATACCTTCTCGGCGTCCTCGCAGGAGGAGATACCGTACTGAGCAAGGACCGGAAGAATCTGGTCGATGCGGCGGGAGTAGGATTCAAAAAGAGGCATAATATTGTCTTGTGTGTTAAGGGTTCTTTACTCGTGGCGGGGGTCGATGTACTTGGCGGCGTCAGCAAAGCGGCCGTAGGAACCGGTGTGCTTCTTCACAGCCTCGTTGGCGTCCATGCCCTTCTTGATGTCCTCCATCATCGGGCCCATCTTCACGTACTGGTAACCGGTAATCTCGCCGTTCTCGTCCAGAGCAAGCTTGGTGATGTAACCCTCAGCCAGCTCCAGGTAGCGCGGGCCCTTGGCCAGCGTGCCGTACAGAGTGCCGGTCTGGGAGCGAAGGCCCTTGCCCAGGTCCTCAAGGCCGGCACCGATGGGCAGACCACCCTCGGAGTAGGCGCTCTGAGTGCGACCGTAAACGATCTGCAGGAAGAGCTCGCGCATAGCGGTGTTGATGGCGTCGCACACCAGGTCGGTGTTCAGAGCCTCCTGAATGGTCTTGCCGGGCAGAATCTCGCTGGCCATAGCGGCGGAGTGAGTCATACCGGAGCAACCGATGGTCTCCACAAGAGCCTCCTGGATGACGCCGTTCTTCACGTTAAGCGTCAGCTTGCAGGCACCCTGCTGGGGAGCGCACCAACCCACACCGTGGGTCAAGCCGGAAATATCTTCGGTCTTCGTGACTGCCGTCCAGGCACCCTCCTGCGGGATGGGTGCAGGGCCGTGATTGCAGCCCTTCTTGACGCAACACATCTGTTCTACTTCGTGTGTGTACTGCATAGTTTTGTGTTTGTTTTAGGAAAAACCTTGTTTGCTGCCACGCCGATTTTTGCAGCAGCGCTCTCAGTCAATGTGCATTCTAGCGCGATTCACACCTGTTAGGCAAGACTAATCTTGTTTTTTTATTGTCAATCTGTCATCTGTGGTGCTTTCTCCTTGCACTTGTCCCCTCTGCCTGCTAGACTGTCGCTATGGTTTTCCCCGGCCCAGCACCCTCCCTGCGTCTTTTACTGCCGACATTGCTCTGCCTGGCAGCATTGACCGGTTGCATCCGCACCGATATAGGCAACACAATCGGCAGCATCGGCAAACAAGTGGCAAAGCCGGTTCCTGCCCGCATTTCTCCACATCACTCCGATGCGGAAAAAACGAGCCCATACGCTTGCCCGGCAGACCTCTACCGCAAGGATGGCAAGCTGTACATAGACATGCCGCTGGTCTACGTCCCCGAACGCCGCAGGGGATATGAATATCTGAACCCCATGGGCAGCTACTATGGCGTGTTGACATACCGGCGCCCATACAGCGAGGAAGAATTGACAACCCTGCCGGCCGAGCGCATCGTCATCGCTCCGGGAGATGTATTCCTGCGCCCCCTCACAAGCGATACAGCAACCTTAACACCACCGGATAAATTTAGGCCGCAACCGAGGAGCAATCGGAGAGAGAGGGGGTACCTATACATGGCGGACGAATACATCAGCTTTACTACAGCCGAAAACTTTGACCGACAATCCGCAGAATATCTGGGCCGTTATTATTTTTACGAGGCTCGACAAGTAGCCCAGCTCTTACCTGCGCGCCGCGAGTGGTACAATTATGCGCTCATGCCGCTGAGCGCGGTCGGCTACGTGGCCGATGTCCCCCTGAGCCTTGCCACGATGATGCTCACCCTGCCCGTCTCCCGCGAGCTTTCTCCCTATATGGATTACTCCACCACCTACTTCCCGGAATTATCCGATACCTACGTCGAACCATGGCACACATCCGACAACTGATATTTTTCCTCACCGGCCTTTTACTGCTACCGGCCTGCACCATAGTCGATACCGGCGGAGCCGTTGATAACGTGGGGCGTGAGGTGCCGGTATGCGCTGAGCCTCCTGCTTCCCGCGGCCATAAAGCGGCAGCCACGCCCATATTGAGCACGCCCGATGGCAAGCGCTATGTGGAGCTGAAGGTTCACTACGTGCCGGCACAGACGGATTGGTTCCGCTGCTGCATGGCAGGCGGCTGCCCGGTATACCTTAAGCACTCCGATACCGCTCCTCTCAACAACGCCGAAGCAAGCACTTGGTACGCCGAATTGTCGGATACGGCACCCTTGCTGGCTACGCGCCTCATCCCGGCGGCAGAGCTCGACCTGAGCCGGGCCACCCCCACTCGCACCCGCCTGACAACGGGAGCCCGGCAACGCCTCATTCGAGCCAACCTGCCCGACCACCGCAACGCCCTCAACACCGCGATGCAACCGGTACGTTGGGTGGCAGAGGTAGCCGACATACCGCTTTCCATCGTCGCCACTCCCGTCAACTGGCTGGTCATGCTCACCGGTCACAACCTCTGGAAATACTGAACACATGAAAAAAAGCACCACTTTAAAACGTATCGGAATCTGCTCCGCCATACTCCTGACCAGCCTGCTCGGTTCCTGCATCAGCATGTACACTGGGCGCGCCACCCTCATCGACACCGGCGGAGCCATCGCGAATATCGGCCAGCAACGCCCCAGACTCCGCCCCGAACTCCCGCCGAAGGCAAAAGACAAGGACGATTATCAGCTGCATTACCGCACCTGGAAAAAGGGAGACCGCTATCTCGTGGAGCTACCCGTCTGCTATGCCCCGGCGAACTACTCTGTAATCAATCACTTTGCCGGGCATTACACCTGGCGTAAAAAGACACTGAAGTGCGAATACCCCCGGCACTTCAGCGAGGCAGAGCTGGCACAATTCCCCGTAGAATACTACTATGCAGAATTGACGGAGGAACAATATAAGGAACTGTGGCCCATGAGAAAAATCGTCAAGCGCACCTCGTATAGCCCCTTCCGTCATGTTCCCATCTTCGCAGCAAGCGACATGAATTGGGAAGGCGCCATCCCCCACAAAGATATCTACGACCACCCATCCTGTTTGCACAAAATCTGGCTGAACAGTGAAGATATTCCCACACCGCGCCGCACCTGGTACAATCAATGTCTGCGCCCCATCAGCTGGGTAGCCGAGGTGGCGGATATCCCCCTCTCACTCATTGCCACCCCCATCGGCTGGGTTGTGGATGCCATCTACGAGCCCCTGGCAAACTAACACCGAGCGAGAGCTACCGAATTCGCTTTTTTTCAAAAAATCAGGCAAAAGGTGCAACAATTTTGCTTTGGCATGCGCCATATAGGGTATGCAAGCTATCGGATTGCGCACGATTTTACCTATAGTTATCTGTTGCACAGCTGCTGCGGAGCAGACGAGCAGTGCGATGAAGGAACTTTGTACTGAGGCAGAGAGATTTGCAGCCGTGCTGACACCGGCACGGGAAGCTCTGAGACATATCCGGACCCGTGAGCAGGCGGACGCCGCCGTGCCTGCCATTCTGCCCGTGCACGAGGCCAAAGCGCGTATGCTGGCGGCGGTAAATGCCGTGGGGGTGCGAGAAACGGAGTTTGAAAATCTGGTAAAGAACACCCCCGGGCTGCGGCGAGCCCTGCTGCTGATTCCCGGGGAGCAGTTTACACAAGCAGTACGCCGGGAAATTGCCGCCGGGTGCCATGGCTCCACCCGCCTGTTCTGCGCCCTGCACAACACTCTTCACCACTACACCCCTGAACAACTGGATGCCCCGCTGAGCGAGCAGGATGCCACCACTCTGCAGGAAGCCGAAGCCGCCTTCCGCGCCATCGCTGCAGTGAACACAGCCATCGCCTCCAACCGTACGCAGCAGGTTGCGCCACAGCTCAAGGAGTTCTGCCGCGCTGTGAGAGCTGCCCAACCGGGCATCGCCGGTGTGAAGCAACACCCTGCAGCCACGATGCAGCTGGCCGGCCTGGCAGAACAACATCGTAAGCATCTCAGCATCATCGGCTCCAATCTGGTCTACCAAGCACCCGAGTTCCAACAACTTCTGCAAGAGGAGCGCAACAATTTCTTCTTTTACCTCTTCGCAGAGGAGTACATCGATAGCCTCATCCACCCCCACCGGAAATGAAACCGTTTCTCCCTCTCGTTCTTTGCGCCCTTAGCTTCTGCCTTGCAGAAGAATCCCCCTACGCCACCCCGGAGGAATTTGGCGCGAAGCCGCTGCAGCTTCAGGCCGCAGAGCATATTATCCCCTCACCGGTACGGCTGTGGCACATAGACGGGGAGCGCCCGCTGCGTGCTGCACTGGTCAAGATGCAAGGCAAATGGGGCAAGGATGCGCGTATCACCCTCCGCACCCCCACAGGACGCAGCATCGAGCTGCCTGTTACTGCACTGAGTGATGAAGATCTGGATGCCGTGCGCAACTGGATGCAGCATAACCAATTCATCCCCATCCGCACACTCAAACACGGCGAGTTCTCCGCCCGCGTGTTGGGTGTCAGCTATGCCGCTGCCGTGCATGCCAGCCCCAACGGTTCCATTACCCTCAAACCCGGCAAGCAATACATGCAGGTACGCCTGGCCATGCAGGACGGCACCGTGCGCAACCGCATTTGTCTGGCAAAACCGCTGAAAACAGAAGCTGAAGCACGCAACCTGAGTTCCGCCGTTTGGGTATTGAAAGAAGAAACGCGGCAGGAGCTGCTGCGCCACATGCAGACTCACCCGGAGCCCACCGAACACGCACCCCTGCCCATCGCGGCCAACGCGGCAGAGGCTCTGGCCTGCGCAGCCCTGCAGGATGTGAGCATCGTGTACCTCACCCTCGGCCCGCGCGGCTGCGAGGCAGATAAAGCCCTGCACCGCTATCTGGAAGAACACCCGGAGGCCGGAGCTATCTGGGCCCGGCGTCATGTGTTCCTCATCTCCTACCGCAATTCGCAGAACAAGCTTCCGGAGCAGTGCCTCCACGACATTCGGGAGCTCCACTGGCACCACGGAGAACCTACCACATACGACTTTTCCCGGGAAACCGCATACGATGTGCAGCAACGCTCCACACACATTACCGGGATGCGCTTTGTGCAACCGGCGGACAGGGCCACATCGCAGATGAATAACGAACCGCTCCAATTCAGGATATCTCCGGCGGAATTGCAAACACTCCATCCGACTGATATTACTTTCGGCCCCTTTGTGCTCAGCAAATAAACTCATACGCTATCCGCACATGAAACAGCTTTTTCTCCTCCTGCCCCTGCTCGCCCTGACAGCAACGGCTCGCAACCTGAAACCCACCTGCCCGGCAGAAGTCAGCTTCGGAGACTACTACCCAACCTTCGAGGCCCAGGCAAACCGCCACCACTATGGCAATCTCTCCGAGGTACAGATACGAGGCAACTACCTGCTCCGGCACCCGCAGGACGACGCCGCCTTCATCGCATTCTGCGATCTAAATCTTCCTTACGCTGATGTTCTGCTGCCGGAAAATCGGGAGGATATCCCCGAAGGGGGCCTTCAAGTGCTTTCCACCGCGGTACACTACAAATACCAGCTGGAGCAAATGCGCGTGAGCCGCGCCCTCACCCGGAACCAGCGCCCGGAGTTCCTGCTGGCCATACGTGATGCTTTGTCAACAGAAGGAACCTATGAGCAGTACCAGAAACGCCTGCTGCGTATCGTATCGGAAGACGAACACCTTACCGAGGACGAATTGGGTATCCTGACCAATCTGCTCAAAAACTGGTACAACATGGGAGACTGCCATCTGGTACAGGCACGCCAACTGCAATTCATTCTGCGCAACTTTGCCGGAGGAAAGCCTGTGAGCCTCGATGCTGAGACAGAAGCCATGCTCACGGCTCGATATCCGCACCTTGTCCCCCTGCTGCATGCCGAGCGAGCCATCAATGGAAGTGCACCCCGTACTGTAAGCAGATGGCAGAACTGGCACCTGCATGCCCTGCACAACCTGCTCTGGAAAAACACGGAAGGAGCCATACTTCTGGCGCGCAGGCTCGGGCTGCACGGATACGAGTTGCTGCGGCAGGATGCAGGCGCCCTGCAGGCCTACCTGAGTCACAGGGGGATTACCTACTACCGCAGCATGGGGCAGGATGTGCCGCAAAGCTGCATCTCCGCTCTGGCTGTGCACGATTTTGAAAGCTCACAAGCGGCGGCCGAAGTCATCCGCAAACACAATGCGGAGCTGGAGCCGGAACTGCGCCCCCTTGCCCCGCGCTGCATGCTGGCGCTGGGAGCCGAAGTCGCCGACTGGGAGCCTGTGCGGGTAACAACAGCAGGCGTACACCCGGCCTGGCCGGATGCCTCCGCTGTGCTCCTGCCCATGTGGAGCCCCTCCCTGCTGGGTTTACCGAATGAGGAAGCGGCCACTGTGCAAGCTGCATTCAGCACAGATTTGGCGGCACTGGATGCACTGCTCACTGCTCTGCGCGAGGAACACGGTGCCGCCGGAGTCGTGCTGTCTGCCCTTCTGCGCGAATGCGACCGCGTGCGCCCCGTATACCGCGACCTCGTCATTCCCGTCTACGCCCGCATTGCTATGCACTTCGAGGAAGACGGCCTGACGGTGGACTATAACCCAAGGCAGCAACGATTTGAAATTGATGAACTGTGGAACTATACCGGGGCTCCCATTGTGGATGAAGCCCTGTGCAAAGCCCCACAGCTTCTGCACCGCCTCACCCTGCTGCTTGCTCTGCTGGAGAAGCACGCGCACACGAAGGAACTGGAACAAGCCTGCGGGCAACTCGCCCGTATGCTCAACCGCTGCAACCTGTGGCCGTTCATCATCTGCCAGCGAGAGCTGCGCGGGTTCTCACCACAGGCACTTCTCCTTCTCTTTGCGCACTACGAAGGAGAGAGAGCCCCGCTGGCGGTTTACGGCGAAGCCATGGGCATGCGCAGCGAGATGCGACTGGCCTCCCATGCCCTGGAAGATGAGCTGGGGAATATCCTCACCCTCGCGGCCCGCACAAGCGGAGCCATTCCCGGTACAACCGAGCAACAACGCAAAGCTGCCGAAGCGCTGCTGGCTGCCGCACAGCACAACACTTCCATGGTACCGGATGCCGTGGAGCACCTCCTGCGAAACGGCCGGGGCGACCTGCTGCAGCAGTGGCAGGAACTCCCCGTAACGGCGCTGCAGGGCAGCTATGCAGGCAACGGGCTGTTGCTCATACGACAGCTCTTACAAAACGGCAACAAAGAAGCCGCACAGAGCGTGCTGGCAACCATGGCAAAAGACGCTGCCACCGATACCACCCCCTCCTTCCGTCTGGCCCGTGCTCTGTTGAGCGATAAGCAGGAGGAACAGGCACGTCTGCACAACGATGCTCTGATACTGGCCATGTTCTACCGACATGTGGACCACCGCGTCTACGAAGCGTGGCGCGATGCCCTTGCCCGCGAGGGTGAACAGGTGGAAAACCTCATGAAAGCAGAGCTTCTCCTCAGCGGAGGACGCAGCGCCGGCATCACCCCGCCCCTGGCCCGGCACTACGAATCCGCAGGCCAATGGTCCACCGCTGCCTTTTGCTACGAATATCTCATTGCCCAAGGAATTTCCACCGCCACTCCTTATGGGCAGGTTCCGGACCACGCTACCATCTGGCACTATCGTCGGAAGGCGGATGAATGCCGCAGCAAAGCAGCACAGCAGAAACCATAATACAGGCTTTTGGTACACGAAGCAACCCCATCCGACGCAAAGCGCGGATGGGGTTGTTGTATGACTTATAATCTGCGGGAGTTTACTCCTGCGGGCTATCGGCGGATTCGGCTTCAGCCACCACCTCACCTTCGGCGGAAACAGCGGCATCCTCGTCCTCCTCATCCTCATCGGGGATAACCAGAGTAATCTCCTGGATGGCTTCCTTGGCATTGAGGGTGATGAGCTTCACGCCCTGAGTGGCACGACCGGTCTCGCGGATGGAGTCCACCTTCATGCGGACGGACTGACCACCGGAAGTCATAATCATGAGCTCGTCGGCATTCGTCACCGTCGTGGCGGAAACCACCAGACCGGTCTTATCCGTACAGTTCATGGTCTTGATACCGATACCACCGCGGCTCTGCAGACGGTACTCACCGAAGCGAGTGCGCTTGCCGAGGCCGTTCTCGGAAACCACGAGCAGCGAGTGGGCGGCGGGTGCGCCGTCGGTCGGCTCATCGGTCTCAGCGGTTACCTCAGCGCTGTCATCATCCATTACGACAGATGTCTCACCCTCCGGCACCACAGCCATGGCTACCACATAGTCACCCTCGCGCAGCTTAATACCGCGCACGCCGATGGTGTTACGGCCCTGAGTACGCATATCGCTCTCATTGAAGCGGATACTCATACCGTTATGAGTGACGATGATGACATCCTGCTCGCCGGTTGTCAGCACGGCGTTCACAAGGGAGTTACCCTCCTCCAGGTTGATGGCGATGATACCGGCCTTGCGGTAATTCACGAAGTCATTCAGGGCTGTCTTCTTCACAGTGCCGTCCTTCGTGGCGAACACCACATTGCCGGAACCCTCTGCGAAGGTAATATCCTTGCCATCCTCGCTCACCTTGCGCTCCAGGCGCAGAATGGCAGCGATACGCTCATCTGCCTGCATATCCAGCAGGTTCTTAATGGAACGGCCCTGAGCACTGCGGGCGGCTTCGTCTATCTCGTACACACGCTCCACGTACACGCGGCCGGTGTTAGTGAAGAACATGATGTAGTCGTGATTCTGAGCTGCGAAAAGGTGCTCCACGTAATCATTCGCATCCTTCTTGCTCTTGGTCGTAGCGGCCTTGATACCCTTGCCGCCGCGAGCCTGCAGGCGGTACTCGTCGGAATTCGTGCGCTTAATGTAACCACTGTGAGAGATGGTCACAATCATGGAGTCATTCGGGATGAGGTCCTCGATGGCCATATCACCCTCAAAGGGAATGATGTGGGTCATACGCGGGGTGGCGTACTTCTCCTTGATAGCGCGGAGCTCATCCTTCACGATGCCGAGCACGCGGGCCTCATTGGCGAGGATATCGAGATAATCCTCGATGAGTTCCAGCAGCTTCTTGTACTCGTCGGAAATCTTGTCGTTTTCCAGAGCCGTGAGCTGGTACAGGCGGAGTTCGAGGATGGCGTTCACCTGACGCTCCGTGAACACATACTGGTCGCCCTGCACGGAGGGCTGGCTGTGGATGAGGATGCCGAGGCCCTTGGCCAGCTCCACGGGGAAGCGGAAAGCCATCAAGCGATTGCGGGCGTCCTCGCGGTTCCTGGAATCACGGATGATGCGGATGAACTCGTCCAGATTCGCCAGTGCGATAAGGTAAGCCTCCAACACCTCTGCGCGGTCCTCTGCCTTGCGAAGCAGGAACTTGGTGCGGCGTACCACCACCTCGCGGCGGTGCTCTACATAGAAGTTGATGGCATCCTTCATGGTGAGCACCTTGGGGCGCCCCTCATGAATAGCCAGCATATTCACAGCAAAGGAAGTATCCAGGCTGGTAAGTTTGTAGAGCTGGTTGATGACCACCTGCGGGCGGGCATCGCGCTTCAGCTCAATTTCGATGTAATCCGTCAGGTCGCGCATGCCGGCGATATCGGTAATCACTTTGTCGCGCACCAGCTCGGCAATACGCTCCTGCAGCACGGCACGGTTCACACCGTAAGGCACATCAGAGATATGCAGGAACTCACGACCGTTCTCATTGCTCACGACCTCCACCTTACCGCGCATACGCACGCTGCCGCGGCCGGTGCGGAAGTAGCTGTCGATACCCTTATAGCCCAGCACATAACCACCCGTGGGGAAATCCGGGCCCTTGATGTAGGCACGCAGCGCCTCGCTGGTGATGTGAGGATTATCGATGTAGGCGCACACGCCGTCCACCACCTCGCCGAGGTTGTGCGGAGCCATATTCGTGGCCATACCCACGGCGATACCCGTGCCGCCGTTCACCAGCAGGTTCGGGAATGCGGAGGGGAACACCACGGGTTCCGTGAAGTTGTTATCATAGTTCGGCTGGAAATCCACGGTGTCCTTGTCCAGGTCATCCATGAGGGCAAGACCCAGGTGGCTCAGCTTGGCTTCCGTGTATCGGTAGGCAGCAGGCGGGTCACCTTCCGGGGAACCGAAGTTACCCTGTCCCAGCACCAGCACATCACGCATGTACCAGGGCTGAGCCATGTTCACCAGGGTGCCGTAGGCGGACTGGTCACCGTGCGGGTGGTATTTACCGATGGTATCACCCACGATACGACCGCACTTCACCGTCCCCTTGCTGGGTACCAGGCCCAGTTCATGCATGGCATAAAGCACGCGGCGCTGGGAGGGTTTGAGACCGTCACGAGCATCCGGCAGGGCGCGGGAGATAATCACCGACATGGAGTAATCCAGGAAGCTGCGGGAGACCTCCTCTGCCACGTCGACGGGACGAATTCTTGTTTCGCTCATAAATCAGAATGAAAGGTTAGGGTTACACGTCGAGGTTGCGTACGTTGAGGGCGTTATCCTCAATGAAGCGGCGGCGGGGTTCCACCAGGTCACCCATGAGGATGGTGAACATCTTGTCGGCCTGCACGGCATTATCATCATCCAGGCGCACGCGGAGCAGCTCGCGCTTCTCCGGGTCCATGGTCGTGGCGTAGAGGTCCTTGGCATCCATTTCACCGAGACCTTTGAATCGGGTGATACGGACGCTGCGGCCGCCGATTTCCAGCACCTTGGTCAGAATATCCGGCACATAGGTGATAGCAGTTGCCGTGGTGCTGTTGCCTTCGAAGAGCTCGTAGGCCGGAGTTTCCTCTGCCAGCAGCGTATCCGTGGGCAAGCCCAGTTCCTCCAGGCGGGAAAGCACACGCACAATGGCCTGCACCTCGTGCAGCTCATGCAGCAGCGCGCGGCGGCTGGGGCCTTCGCGCACAGGCAGCGGGTTGGCAGCCAGCTCTTCCTCGCTCGGCTCGCCGAAGAGGAACAGATCGCGATTCTCATCGGAATAGGCGGTCAGCTCTTCCATATCGCGGAAGTAGAGCACCTCCTCATCATTACCGCAACGCACCTTCACCAGATACTGGGGGAATGCCCCGTGTTCGCGGTGGAAACGCAGCAGGTTCTTGAAATCGCCACCATGCTGAGCCACTGCCGTCTCATACTTCTGCAGGTTGATGAGAGTCTCCAGAATACCCATCACAGAATCAGCATCCAGCTCCACGCCATCAGCGGTGCGGCGCAGGTGCACATCGCCGGCACCCAGGGAAATGAGTTTGCGGTTCAGAGCCACTTCATCCTGCACATACTGTTCTACCTTGCGGTGAACCACGCGGTACAGCGGGGGCTGAGCGATGTAGAGATAACCGGCACGCACCAGCTGGGGCATGTGTCGGCAGAAGAGCGTGAGCAGCAGGGTGCAGATGTGAGAGCCGTCCACGTCAGCATCAGCCATCAGAATGATTTTCTGGTAACGCACCTTGTTGATATCGAAGGAGCCTTCACCCTCGCCATCGCCGATACCGGCACCGATAGCCGTGATGATGTTCTGAATCGTTTCGCTGCCCAGTGCCTTGTCCAGACGTGCTTTCTCCACGTTCAGAATCTTACCGCGCAGCGGCAGAATAGCCTGCGTGCGGCGGTCGCGAGCCGTCTTGGCGGAGCCACCTGCGGAGTCACCCTCCACAATGAAGAGCTCGGTCTTCTGCGGGTCGCGGCAGGAGCAGTCGGCCAGCTTACCGGGCAGACCACCGCCCACCGTCATGGCGCTCTTGCGCACGCTTTCGCGAGCCTTGCGGGCAGCCTCGCGGGCGCGGGAAGCGATAAGACAGCGGTCAATAATAGTCTTGGCCACCTGCGGGTTCTCCTCGAAGTATTCCTTGAGCTCCTCGTACACCACGCTGCTCACCACACCTTCAATTTCGGTGTTCACGAGCTTGTCCTTCGTCTGGGAGGAGAAGCGCGGGTTGGGCATCTTCACCGAGATAACAGCCACCAGACCTTCGCGTACGTCGTCGCCATTCAGGCTGGGGTCTTTATCCTTGAGCAGGTTGTTGGTCTTGGCGTAGTTGTTGATGGCGCGAGTCAGCGAGCTGCGGAAACCGGAAAGGTGCGTACCGCCGTCCGCATTGAAAATGGAGTTGGCATAGCACTGTATCTGGTAGCGGTCGCTGTCGTTGTACTGCATCACCACGTCCACAATCACATCGTCCTCCATGGTCTTGCCGTCGTACTCCACCTCGATGTGGCGTACACCGCTCATGGCGATGGGATCGGCAGTGATAAGCGTCTTGTTCTCGCCGAGCTGCTTCACGAACTCGCGGATACCATCCGCATAGTAGAAGGTCTCCGTGCGCTCCTGACCGGTGCGCTCGTCCACCAGTTCGATGACAAGACCGGGATTCAGGAAGGCCAGCTCACGCAGGCGGCGGGCCAGCAGGTCAAACTTGAATTCCGTAGTGTCGGTGAAAATGGTCGGATCCGGCAGGAAAGTAATAGCCGTACCGGTCTGCCCCTCCGGGCAGGTACCCACCACATGCAGCTTCTCCGTGGTGCGGCCGCGCTCAAAAGTAATCACGTGGCGCTTGCCATCACGACGAACCTCGGCCTTGAAGAAATCGGAAAGGGCGTTCACGCACTTGGCACCCACACCGTGCAGACCACCGGAATACTTATAGGCACCCTGCCCGAACTTACCACCGGCATGCAGGTTGGTCAGCACAAGCTCCACGGCCGGAATACCGAACTTAGGATGGATATCCACGGGAATACCGCGGCCATTGTCGATTACGGAAATGGTACCGCCCTCGTGAATCTGGATGATAATCTTGCTGCAGTAGCCGGCCAGGTGCTCGTCGATGGAGTTATCCAGCACCTCGAACACGCAGTGGTGCAGGCCGCGCTCATCCGGGTCGCCTATGTACATGCCCGGGCGCTTGCGGACGGCCTCCAGGCCCTCCAGCTTATCAATCTGCGCCGCGCCGTACTCTTGCTGTGCTCCGGTCGTGACCACCTGTTCGGGGTTCTCGGGAGCCGTGGTGTTTTCAGTCATACGGGGCGTATTATACGCGCGTATACGCGCGCGTCAATTATATATTATGTCATTATGCCCATAAACCGACAAAAACACGCCTATAGCGCGTCATGCTCATTTTTACCAGCTCCAACCGCACACACCCTCCAATCAACGCTTACAGCGGCAAATAAAGCGCATTACAAGCCATCCGCAACAGACAAGGCTCAATCAGGGAGAATTAGCGGAACGCACCACCGGAATAAGTGGCGAGAGCTCCATTTCCTCGAAGCTGCGGCCGGAGGGTGTACGCAAGGCTCCCTTGGCGATGATATAGTGCACCTTACCCGAGCCATCCGTGAGCTTATTTCCCTTGCGCTGCAGGCCCTGCTGCAGGCTGACAACCGGCAAGGCGTGGGGAGCGGCCTGCTCCACACGCACGAGGTTGAACCATTGGCATGCATGCTCGCCTCCGAAATCCCGCTTCAGCAGCAGCAGACCATCCCACTCACCTGCCCCCTCGCGACGATGCTGAAAATAGTTACCGGGCCACTTCTCCTCACTCGGCGTTTCAGCAGGCTTCAGCTCACAGCGAGTGTAGGGTTCTCCCTCCCTGTCGACCAGTGCCAGAATACACCCCTCCTCCGTTTTGAGCACACCATACTCTCGGAAAGCCTCACAATCATCAGGATCTGCCGTGCGCGACAGCAAACCGGCATGATAACGCAATGGAGCTGTCAAGCGCGTACTGGCATAGCCTACAAACCAGGGTTGCTGCACCTCCAGCACACTGTAGAGCGTCATTCCTTTTCCGCCTTTCCCTCTGAGCGTATAGGGCATGACCAGCAGCTCACCGCGGCAGGCGTCGTCATCCGCCTTGTAAATACCGGCAGGATTCAGCTTCCCCCATTCCTCCGAACCGGGACGCAACGTCACACCGTTAATAGAACCAGGGGTTCCCTCCCAGGTAACAGTCACACAGGGAGATTCAAAATAAACCAGCGGCTCAGGCTCCGGTGCCGGCTGAGAAGTACAGCCCACCGGCAAAAGCAGCAGAAGCAGTTGGGTAACAGCTTTTTTCATATTAGCCATGGTACAGAAAAACATATTCAGAGTCAAGGGGAAACTTTCCTATAACAAAAGCACACGCAGACGAACAGAAAAAACGCTTGCAAAAAGGCCGGGAATGCGCTACTCTTGCTCACCTCTCAGTTTCGACCTGCAATTTTATGAAACACGTCCACTTCCTCGGAATCTGCGGCACCGCCATGGGCGCAGTGGCCTCTGCCATGGCCCGCAAAGGGTACACCGTAACCGGCACCGATGCCAACGTCTACCCCCCCATGTCCACCTTCCTGGAGAGTGAGGGAATTCAGATTTTCCAGGGATACAAACCCGAGAACATTCCGGCCGAAACAGATATGATTGTTATCGGCAACGCCATGAGCCGCGGCAATGTGGAAGTGGAAGCCGTGCTGGAGCGCAACCTGCGCTACATGAGCCTGCCGGAGACGATGAAGGAGTTCTTCCTGTGGGGCAAGCACAATTACGTTGTAACCGGTACACATGGCAAAACCACCACCACCAGCATGCTGGCCTGGTTGATGGAGGCCAACGGCCTGAACCCCAGCTTCATGATTGGTGGTATCGCCCGTAACCTGGGTCGTGGCGGTCGTTTCACGGACTCCGACTTCTGCGTGCTGGAAGGCGATGAGTACGACACAGCTTTCTTCGACAAGCGTTCCAAATTCCTGCACTACCTGCCGGAGGTGGTCATCATCAACAACATTGAGATGGATCACGCCGACATCTACGCCAATGTAGAAGAAATCAAGCTTTCCTTCAAGCGCCTGCTGCGCGTGGTTCCCCGCACCGGCGTCGTGTTCATCAATGCAGACTGCATCCACTGCCAGGACGTGCGAGCCCATGCGGCGGAAGAGCTCAAGATGGTCAAACTCGTCAGCGTCGGTATGGGAGAAACAGCAGACCTGCGTATCACCGACATCGAACACCGCACGGACGGCAGTTCCTTCGTACTGGATGGGGAGACCTACAGCATCCCCATGATTGGCGATTTCAATATCCGCAACGCCGCTATGGCAACCTGCGCCGCCCGCAATGCCGGACTCACACCGGATCAGATTCGCGCCGCATTCCTGAGCTTTGAAGGCGTGGCCCGCCGCCAGGAGGTGCGTGGTACCGTCAACAGCGTCACCGTGGTAGATGATTTCGCGCACCACCCCACTGCCATACGTCAGGCCGTGGCCGGTCTGCGCCAGCGCTTCCCCAAGAGCCGCCTCTGGGTACTATTCGACCCCCGCAGCAACACCACCATCCGCAATCTTTTCCAGACCGAACTGGCAGATGCCCTCGCTACGGCAGATTTCGCCGTCATCTCCCCTGTAGAAAACCACAAGAGATTGCGCCCCGAGGACAGATTGGATGAAGAAAAACTCTGCCGCGACATTGCCGAAAAGGGTACGGAGTGTTACCTTGGCAAAGGGGTGGATGACATTGTGGCCCATGTGGTCACGCACGTACACCCCGGCGATGTACTGCTTGTTATGAGCAATGGCGGCTTCGGTGGCATCCACACCAAGCTGCTCAGCGCTCTGGCACAATAAACGCCCGGTCTCAACGGGCTGCGTAGACAGGCACCCTGTTGCGCTCCGCAAACACGGAGCGCTCATAATCCGGATTCCACCTTCCGACTGCTCTCTCTGTGGCTATCTTTTCCGCAGTATGGCACAGTAGGTCTCTGTAAAAACTGATACCTCGCGGATCCGGAGAAAGCATAGCTTCGATGATGTTTCCATTGTCGAAGCGCAGCATATAGGAGCCATCCCCATCATCATAGACACCCTCCAGCGACGCGCTGCGGAAGGAGTGATGCAAGCTCCCGTCCTGCGCCTCCGTAAACGGCAGCTCAGACACCTGAGAAGGCGCAGCATTGCTATGCTCGAAACGGTCGTTCGTCTTCAGGTGCAGGCACCCGTTTTCAAAGCTGAACCAATATTCGATGGCGTCTCTGTGTCCGAGGACACGTCTGTACACCCCCTGCAAGCCCTTGTATGGCACATCGGATACCGCAGCAGGCTTTATCCCCAGAAAAGCTTTCACCTCAGCCATACGCCGGAATCCGGTCTGCAGGCCGATATCGTAGGCCTCTTTGAGCCGCAACGGGTCTTTTTCCACCCGCGATACCGGCAGAGGAGCATCCGGGCGAATCACCAGGATTTCCCCGCTGCGTTCCTTTTCCTCAATGTAACGCAGAGTTTCATTGTAGCGCAGGTGGCGTTCCTGCATGGCCTTCACCAGATGCGGATACTTGCGATACATGAGTCGCACGGCAAAGAGCAACCCATTCTCCTTCTTTTCATACATGGGAGGCTGCGTCAGGATAACCACGTTGCGGTTGTATCCCAGACCCTCGAAATAACGCAGCGGAATGGAATCTGAAATACCACCATCCAATAGCTTACGCCCCTCGATTTCCACAAACTGAGACACAAGGGGCATGGAAGACGAGGCGCGAATCCACTCGAAAGTATGGTCCTCCCGGCCTCCATACTCGTGGTACACGGGCTCCCCTGTCTCCACATCCGTGGCCACCACGTAAAAAGGCATGGGGTTACGACTGTAAGCGGCAAAGTCGAACTTATCCAGCTTCAGCGGTACCTGTTCGTATGCAAAATCGCGGCTGTAGATATTGCCATCCCGCAGCAGAGCCCACAGGCCGCAGTAGCGTTTGTCGCAACAATAGCGCATGTTGTAGCGGATGGCTCGCCCAATCTGCCCCGTTTTGAAGTTCACACCGAAAGCGGCGCCGGCAGATACCCCTATGGTGCCGTCAAAGCGGATATCTTCCTGCATGAATGCATCCAGTATGCCGGCCGTGAACATTCCACGCATGGCACCACCTTCCAATATCAACCCCGTCTTCATTTTCGTGCCCGAAGTCTAGCACTTTTCTCCACTTTTGACAAGACAAGATATGCCAATTTCATTAAATAGTTTGACTTTGCTCTAAGTTTCTGATATAATCTTGCTCGACCCCACTCTAGCTTTTAGAGAAACACACAAATAAAACACCACACAGAAAGGAACAGAACATGAAGAAATTCTTTACACTGGCAGCAGTAGCCGCCTGCACCCTGGTAGCCCAAGCTGTAGCAAACGTAGAGGGTTACTGGACCACCATCGACGACGAAACCGGCGAGGCCAAGAGCGTCGTGCAGGTTTACAAGTACAAGGGCAAGGTATATGGCCGTGTTGTGCAGCTTCTCAAGAACAAGAACGCCAAGGCCGCCATCCCCGGCAACCCGAGCACCCTGAATCTGGATATCATCTGGAACCTGACTCAGGACGATGATGAATACAGCGGCGGTCATGTACTGGACCCCGAAAAGGGCAAGGTCTACCGTTGTTCCATGTGGCGCGATGGCGATGAGCTGAAGATGCGCGGCAAGCTGGGCATTTTCTTCCGCACACAGACATGGAAGAAGAACACCACCTTCAAGCCCGCCAGCTCTGAGGCCCCCGTGCCGAAAATCCCCAAGGTGGACTGAATACCACCCCGAAAGAGATAAATGATTGTTGAATTGAGAGTCCGGCGGGCACACCGCCGGACTCAAAAATACACTCCGGAACACCGGCACGCGCTCAGACGGGAAAATTGTCATATTTCTCACTCGATTCCCCGGCACTAACGTGCTTTTGGCTTGCAGAGAGATGAAGTAAAGCGTATAATATGCGCAATGGATACGCAACTGGACACCATCTGCAAAGACGCTGCCGAGTTCGGCAAAAAACTGACGGAGTTGACCGGCAGCTCGCCGGAGCTGCGCAAGCTTGCCACACGAGGCTCGCGTGAAATTGCACGCAGTCTGGCCCGCTTTCGCTCCAACCTGCTGCTCATGGCCACCATCGGCTCCGTGAAGAGCGGCAAATCCACCCTCACCAACTGCCTCGCACACCGCAACCTGTGCGCCACCAAGCTGGGTATTGAGACCACGCGTCTCCCCATGGTCATACTCGCCAGCGACGACGGCACGGAACGCATGGAGCTTTTCTCCCCGCTGGCAGCCGATTCTCTGGGTGAGCAGGAACTTTTTGAACTGGTTATTGACTACCTGCGTAAGGTAGAGCCGGAGGATTTCCACCAGAAGGTATCCATTGAACGCCGCAATATCAACCAGGCCAATCTGGATGCATGGTCCCGCGGCCACACCAGCGCCGGCTGCGCAGCCATCTTCCTGGTAGAGCCGGCAGCCCGCCTGCTGCAGGCCGGCATCGGCATTGTGGATATGCCCGGTATGGATGGTCTCACCTCCAACTGGCACGATGAAAAGCTGCATGAGTGGATGAATGAGAATGCGGACTACTTCCTGCTGGTGCAGAGTTCCTTTGCCGCCCTTACGCCGGACACCCGTGCTTACCTGCGTACAGCCATGGAGCGTTCGCAGCGCCCTATCCGCGTGGTGCAGAACCGCATCGAGGCACAGCACTGGCTTCCCGCAGAAGAGCAGCTCGAGCAGCAGGAAAAGCAGCAGTACAATACCCAGCGCCAACTCAGCGAATTCATCCGCAAGGTCATACCCGGCAGTTGGGTGAACGCCGGTCTTGCCTGGTGGCAGCAGGAAAATCAATTCCAGCCCGAAGGCCTGCGCCGGGATTCCGATATCCCCACCACAGCCTCCAACCTCTCTACCTTGCAGGATGAGATTCTGGCCGACCTGCGCAACCCGGAGGTCACCCTGCGCCGCAACTCGTCAGACTACCTGCTCAAGACGCTGGAGCGAGTGGATGAACGCCTCAAGGACTTCATCCGCACCAGCCAGGACCACATCTCCCACATTCATTCCATCCAGGCGACTATCCACAAGCTCATGGACTCAGCCCGCCTGCGCGAAGCTGTGGAGAGCAACAACATGCACGAAGGTCGCATTCGCTGCGGCTACCTCGCAGACCAGGCACGCCAGGCACTCAACACCAGACTGGATGCCATACTGGACCTTGCGGCGGATGGCTACTTCCCGGCAGACTGGATGGCCAACGACATGCCCGCTCAGGAACTCAACCGCATCCGCACCAAGGTAGAAAACGACCTGGGCGACCTCCTGGCTGAGCAGGAAACTCATATCCTCGCACCCGCGAAAATCTGTGAGCTTACCGAGCTGGAACAGGAAAAACTGCAGGCAGCAGCCGACACCCTGCAACGCCGTACAGTGGAAGAGATTCGCAAGGACTACATCAAGGCAGTGCTCAACGCCTGGACTGATGTCCCGGTGGATTGCTCCCCCGTGCCCCTAGGCGAACTGAAGGAAACTGCTCTTCTGGGCATGATTAACCGCAGCTGCGCCTACAACGACACAACCCCGCCCTGGCGCCGCGCCGGGCGCGAGGTAATCGCCTCACGTCTCGAAACATGGAAGCGCAAGGTGGGTGAAGCGTTGGATATGTTCATCTCTCGCCGCGTGAATGCGCTGGAGGCCTGCCTGAGCAGTGAATTGGAAGCCTACGAGCAAAGCGAACAGACCGGCCGCAGCATTGCCGCAGCGGAACAGGATATCGAACTCTGCCACGCAGCACGCAAACTGCTGGCACCCACCCTCCTGCAGGCACGCCGCCTCAAAGCCACTCAATAAACCGTTTTTAACACAATCGCACACATTATGGAACCATACAGCATGAAGAACCCGTTCCCCGCCACCGTGTTGGGGGTTCGCGCCGTCACCAAACCCGGTAGCGCCAAAGAGACCATCCATGTAGATTACTCCCTGGAAGGCTCCGGTATGAGCTATGTTACAGGTGACGCCCTGGGCGTTATTCCCTGCAACGACCCTGCTCTGGTGGATGCCCTCATCGCCGCCGTGGGTCTGAACCCCGCAGACGAAGTGCCCACTCCCACCGGCAACGTCACACTGAAAGAAGCCCTTACCACCTCCTACGACATCACCAACCTCAAGAAACCCGTTCTCACCAAGTGGAACGCCGTTGCCGGCAGCGCCAAGCTCGCCGCCATTCTGGAGGATAAGGACGCCCTTAAGGATTTCTGCTGGGGCCGTGACCTGCTGGACGTTGCAGAGGATGCAGAGATGAAAGCAGTATTCCCGGATGCCGCCGCCTTTGTGGGCATTCTGGGCAAGATGCTGCCGCGTCTGTACTCCATCGCCAGCAGCCCGGATGCCGTACCCGGCCAGGTTTCCCTGTGCGTAGGCGCCGTGCGTTACAAGACCGGCGAGCGCAGCCGCGGCGGCGTATGCTCCACCTACATGGCAGACCGCATTTCCGCCGGTGACAAAGTGCGCGTGTTCGTGCACAGCAACAAGAACTTCCGTCTGCCGGAAGATGGAGCCACCCCCATCATCATGGTTGGCCCCGGTACCGGTATCGCTCCCTTCCGCGCCTTCTGGCAGCAGCGCGTGGCAGATGCCGCCACCGGCCCCATGTGGCTCTTCTTCGGCAACCCCTACAAGGCCACCGATAATTGCTACGAGGACGAGACCGCCCCGCTGGTGGAGAGCGGCAAGCTCAAGCTCTCCGTTGCATGGAGCCGCGACCAGGCCCACAAGATTTACGTGCAGAACCTCATGGAAGAAGCTGCAGATGAAATCTGGCAGTGGCTGGAGAACGGAGCCGCCGTCTATATGTGCGGCGATGCCAACCGCATGGCCAAGGACGTGGAGAAGGCCCTCCTCAACATCATTGCTACCAAGGGTGGCCGCAGCGAGGAAGAAGCTGCCGCCTACCTGGCAGACATGAAGAAGGCCAAGCGCTACCAGAAAGACGTGTACTGAAGCACGCGTTCGGTAACATCCATCCCTTTCGAAAGAGGAAGCCCGCAAGGCTTCCTCTTTTTTTGCGCATACCGTCGAGAAGGACGGTAAGGCCCGTGTTACGATGTCATAACGGATAAAAAGCTTGCATAAGTGTTTGTGATGCTGTAAGATGGCGCGCGTCATGACTGAATTGCCCAAGGCTTACGAACCGACCGTTGTTGAAGAAAAATGGCAGAACCGCTGGATGTCAGAGGGTTGCTTCCACGCAGACCCGCAATCTGACAAGCCTGCATACAGCATTGTAATCCCCCCGCCTAACGTGACGGGTGTGCTGCACATGGGCCACGTGCTCAACAACACGATTCAGGATATCCTGGCTCGCCGCGCCCGCCAGGAGGGCAAGGAAGTACTCTGGCTGCCCGGCACAGACCACGCCGGCATCGCCACCCAGGCCCGCGTGGAAAAAGAGCTGGCAAAGGAGAATCCTCCCCGCACCCGCTACGATGTGGGTCGCGAGGACTTCGTGCAGATGGTTTGGGAGTGGAAGGAAAAGCATGGTGGCATCATCATCAAGCAGCTGAAGAAGCTGGGCTGCTCCTGCGACTGGGACCGTGAGCGTTTCACCATGGACGATGTGTTTGCTCCGGAGGTGGCACGCGCCTTCACCGAGCTGTTCAAAGAAGGCCTTATTTACCGCGGCCGCCGCATGGTAAACTGGGACCCCGTGCTGCGCACAGCTCTTTCCGACGAGGAGGTTATCATGACGCCCTCCAAGAGCAAACTTTACACCATCCGCTACAAACTCGCAGACGGCAGCGGCCAGCTTCTGGTGTCCACCACTCGCCCCGAGACCATCATGGCCGACGTGGCTGTGGCAGTGAACCCGAAAGACCCGCGCTTCGGACACCTCATCGGTAAGACGGTCATTCGCCCGCTCGTGGAGACGGAGATTCCCATCATTGCCGATGACCACGTGGAAATCGACTTCGGCACCGGTGCCCTTAAGATTACCCCGGCACACGACCGCACCGACTTCGAGGTTGGCATGAAGAACAACCTGGAAATCATCGATGTGCTCACGGCAGACGGCCACATCAACTGCCCCGATTGCCCCGAGCTGCACGGACTGGACCGCTTTGTGGCCCGCGAGAAGTCCATTGAACTCATCGAAGCCAAGGGCCTGCTGGAGAAGGTGGAGGACTACGAGAACAACGTAGGCATCTCCCAGCGCTCCGATGTACCCATCGAGCCGCGCCTGAGCATGCAGTGGTTCCTGAAGTATCCCTGCGTACAGGAGGCAGCAGACGCCGTAGCCAACGGCGATATCGTTTTCCGCCCTGCTCACTGGGGCAAGACCTACGCACACTGGCTGGAGGGCATCCAGGACTGGTGCATTTCCCGCCAGCTGTGGTGGGGCCACCGTATCCCCGTGTGGTACCGCAAGGACAAGGCCGCCGAGCTGCAGGAAGCTGCCAAGCTGGACGAGGCCGATGCCGCCGCCGGCGACATCTATGTAGGCGTTGAGCCGCCCTCCGACCCGGAGAACTGGGTGCAGGACGAAGACGCGCTGGATACCTGGTTCTCCAGCTGGCTGTGGCCCTTCGCCACCATGGACGACGAGTGTCGTTCCAAGTTCTACCCCACCAGCGACCTGGTGACCGGCCCGGATATCATCTTCTTCTGGGTAGCTCGCATGATTATGGCCGGCTACCGCTTTGCGGACGGCAAGCCCTTCGGCAACGTATTCTTCACCTCCATCGTACGCGACCTGCAGGGCCGCAAGATGAGCAAGAGCCTGGGCAACAGCCCCGACCCGCTCGACCTCATCGCCCGCTACGGCGCAGACGGCCTGCGCTTCGGTCTCATGCGTATTGCCCCCACGGGTACGGACGTGAAGTTCGACGAGAAGCAGATTGAGGAAGGTAAGAACTTTGCCAACAAGCTGTACAACGCTGCTCGCTTCCGCATGATGCAGGGCGAGGCCGGTACCGAGGCTCCCAAGTTTGCCCCGGTTCACATCGATATTCTTTCCAAGCTGAAGGAACTGCACGCCACTGTGGCAGAGGCCCTGAGCAAGTACGAGTTCAACACCTACACGCAGGCACTCTACAGCTTCTTCTGGAACGAGTACTGCTCTCTCTTCCTCGAGGCAGTGAAGAACGACCTGCGCGAGGGTGAGCCCGCCGTGAAGAATGCCACGCTGTACACCATCGACACCGTGCTGCGCCACTACCTGGCTCTGCTGGCACCCATCATGCCGCACATTGCCGAAGAGCTCTGGCAGAGCCTGGGCTTCGCCGCACGCAACAATGGACTGCCCCTCATGAGCAGCCCCCTGCCCCAGGCAGACAGCCTGCTGGGCGGCCTGAGCGAGGAGGACATCTTCAAAGCACGCGCTCTGACAACGGCCCTGTACGACACAGCCAACCGCGCCCGCAACCTCAAGGCAGAATACAACCTCGCCACCAACAAGAACGTAAGCTTTGTGGTGAAGCCCGGCACTCTGCCCCTGAGCGAGGATCTGATGTCTCGTCTGGCTCTGCTGGCCGGTGCTAAGAGCGCCACTGCTGACGCAGCTTACGAGGCACCCAAGGGCACGCCGACCGCTCTCACTCCCTTCGGTGAGTTGTTCCTGCCGCTGGAAGGCCTGGTGGATGTGGAAGCAGAGCGCACCCGCATCACCAAGGAGCTCGAGAAGATTACCAAGGAAATAGCCAAGAGCAACGCCAAACTCAGCAATGCATCCTTCGTGGATCGCGCCCCCGCAGCAGTTGTGGACCAGGAGCGTGCACGTCTGACGGAGTGGGAAAACAAGAAGGCACAGCTCACTGCCATGCTGGCCGCTTTGGCCTGATTCACCATGGAGGAATACGACGTCATCTCCACTCTGAGCGAGGCAGAGCGCAAAGCTCTTTCTATCTGCGGCATCGTCAAGAGCGAGCAGCTCTTGACATGCAGCATGGAAGCGCTATGCCGGGATGCCCGCCAGGCTCGGGAATTCTTCCCCGAAGACATGGCGGCGCTCCCGGAGGAGCGCCTGCTGGCCATTATTCACAGTGCCGGAAACCAACAGACAGAGGCACCGGAGCTGACACCCGCACAACCGACAGAGGTAGGAACCGAAACGGCGGACAGCAAGCCGCACCCGCAGCAGCATAAGCCGGCGGCTTCCGTTTCCGATGAACACCATCATTCCGCAGAGAAAAAAGCCGCTGAGCCCGATGGAAAAAAGCGTTGCATCCACTGCTCGCATCCCTTTGGCGTTTACATGGGGGCGTGGGCCACGGTATTGCTTTACATCGACATTGTAGCCTGGGTCGTGGTTCCGCCCATGCTGATGCTGGAAATCCTTCCCGAGTTCCCGGCCATCATTGCGCTTGCCATACTTGCATTGCCCATATTCATGTACTGTGTGCTTTCGCGAGCGGCTGTCTGCACCGTATGCAATGTCAAGGTGTTCAGTATGCGCTCGTTCACTCTTAACAAGCATGCGCACAATTACTTCCTGCTGGGCCGTAAATTGTCCACTGCTCTGCACGTTATTTTCTGCCTCTGGTTCCGCTGCCCGTCATGCGGTACCCCACAGGCTCTGCTGAAGCGCAAACACCACCGGCACTGATTTTCCACACTTATGAATCTTCTCACTGCAAGCATCGCGGCTTCCACACTGGCAATCTGCCCACTCATGGCTCAGGAAACAGAGCTGAGCCACGCATCCATCGCGCAGGAGATTATCGCCCTGCTCTCCGACACGGAGCTAGTGCTCAACAGCTGCCGCGACCAGGAAAGCGTAGCCGCAGCCATCCCGGAGCTGCGTGAGCTCGCTGCCCGCGCCCGCGACATCCGCACACGCCAGCTTACCCTGCCGGATTCCTCCCTGCAGGAGGACATCTCCATCGCCCGCAGTGTCCCCGATTTCCGCACCCTCTGGGATGCAGTTTCGGCCCACATCGAGCGCCTGCAAAATGAGAATCTCATGTCCGACGAGCTGCGCGAAGTGCTCTGCATCGCCCCCACGACCCGTTAAGACAAAAATATTTTTCGCAATCAAAAACACAAGATATAGTAGCACGGCGCAAAAAATCGTGCCACATTCCCGGAAGGAGCAAAATCACCTGTATGGTGCCTGAAATTTTGTGCTTGCAAAATGTCAGTAAAACCGTAATATCGAGGTAACCGAAACACCTCTTACACCACATGAAACACACTCTTTCCACCAAACAGAACATCACCACAGCGGAGGCCCAACAGCTTGCCGACTTCGTGCTTTTCTCCCAGCGCAACTGCATCCTGAAGCTCTCCCCGGAGCTGACTCAGGACAAGATTTCCTACCCGCAGTTCTTCCTACTCACCTACCTGGCAGAGGAAGAAAGCCTCTCCATGAGCAGCATAGCCCGCATGATGGGCCACTCCACCGCAGCAGCCACCGGCATGGTGGATAAGCTTCAGGAACTCGGCCACCTCAAGCGCTTCACGGCAGCTGCCGACCGTCGCAAGATTATGGTGCGCATCACGGAACAGGGGCTGGAACTCATCGAGCGCATGCGTGGCAACATCGCCCGCGATATGGCTAACCTGCTGGCTCTGGAGGACAACGCAGAGCGCACCGGCAAAGCTCGCGGCGTCATCTCCCGCCACAGCTCCAAGGCCTCCGTTTCTCACTGACACCTTTTAATATCGGAACAATCATGAGCACCTACAGTCCTGCCTATTTGGAACGCCTCAATGCCTTCCCCGAAAACTTCGCCCGCTTTATCCCCCGCGTTGACGGCGTGGAACTGACCACAGACCGCGCCGCCGTCATCTCCGCTCTCACCCCCATTCACGAGCAGGTGCTGACAGAGGGTGGTATCGCTCCCAAGATGCTGCGCCGCGCACAGCAGGTGCATGGCAACAAGGTGGCTCTGGTGGGTGACATCGGTTGCTCTTTCCCCGTGGAGGGGGTAGATGGCCTTTTCTGCGGAGGCAAAGCAGACTGCTGCCTGGGCATCTATGTGGCAGACTGCGCCGCTGTGTGGGTATACGACACGGAGAGCGGCTGCCGCGGGCTGGTTCACTCCGGCAAACTGGGTACCCAGCAGAACATCGTAGGCGAACTGCTGCGCTCCATGCGAAAGACACTCGGCGTGCAAGCCCAGAACTGCATTGCTGTCATTTCCCCCTGCATACGCCCGCCCCACTACGAATTCGACATTCCCACGGCCATCAAGGCTCAGCTGGAAGCCGCCGGCCTGCTGCCGGAGAACATCATCGACAGCGAGCTGGATACCGCAGCCGACACACAGACCTTCTACTCCTACCGTATCGAAAAAGGAAAGACCGGTCGCATGCTGGCTCTTTTCGGTCGCAAGCCTGAGTAAATGAACACAACGGGGCAGAAACACGAGCTGCGGCAAACCGTACTCCAAAGCCTTCGCAATATACCGGCAGAGCAGCGAGAAGCGAGCTCTGCCGCTCTGCGCAAGGCCCTGGCCCCATGGCTTAACACGCCCCGCCCGATCACCATCGCACTGTACGCACCTCTGCCGCACGAGGTGAATCTCCTGCCCCTGCTGGCAGAGTTTCCGCAGCACCGCTACGGATTTCCGCGTTGCTGGAAGCATGGAGAAATGCATTTCCACTTGGTAAGGCATCCCGAGTCTGAGCTGCGTCCGGCGGCGCTGGGCATACCGGCGCCCTGCCCGGAGCTCCCCCTAATCCCTCCGGCTGCGTTAGACCTGATACTCGTGCCGGGAGTCGCCTTCACTCAAGCCGGGTCACGCCTGGGCTACGGCGGAGGCTACTACGACCGCTACCTGCCACGTAGCCCGCAAGCCACGCTCCTGGCAGCCGCCTTTGCACAACAGATTGTCCCGACCATCCCCACAGAGTCGCACGATCTGACAATTCCACACCTCATCATCCACTGACACCATGCACCGCTTCCTCTCCGTTCTGATACTTCTCTGTCTGTTCTACACAGCCCGGGCAGAAACACAGCGCGTCCTCTTTATCGGCAACAGCTATACCTACTGTAACAACCTGCCGGGAATCGTGCAAGCCATGGCAGATGCCACCGATACCGACATGGAAGTGGACGCTTACACAGCCGGCGCCATGAGTCTGCGCGGATTCCTGAACACGCCGCAGCATGCAAAAGCCGCACAGAAACTGGCAGAAGGTGGCTACGACTGGGTTGTATTGCAGGACCAGAGTGAGACCCCGGCCTCCAATCCTGCAGACACTCTCGGCTCCGTGAAACGCTGGTGCCAGCTCGCACACACAAGCAACACGAAGGTTCTGCTCTTCATCACCTGGGCACATGCCGATAACACAACCGGCAAACTCCGCCTGCAAACCTCCATGCAGGACGACACCACACACACCTACTGCCGTGCAGCCACGGAAAATAAAATTGCAGCCGCTCCCGTGGGCGAAGCCTGGCGCCGCTGGTACCGCAAATATCCCACCCGCATTCTGCACACGCAGGATTTATCCCACCCCAATGCGGAGGGCAGTTATCTGGCGGCCTGCGTGATCTTCAGCTCTCTCACCTCCACTCCCGCAGCAAAAATTCCGGCCCGCCTCCGCAATCTGAAGCTGCCGATTGCCACAGGGCGTGTCCGCGAACTGCAGAAATGCGCGGATTCGCTCCAGAAATTCTCCCCGAAGAAATGGTTGCAGCAGTACGAAGAAAAAGACGCAGCACGCCCCACCGCCGCTGAAGCCCGAGCCATCCTCACCCGCGGCATGAGCATCGAGCAACTCAGCAGCAAACTCGGCAAACCAACTTCCTCTCAGAAAACAGGCAACCAATCCACCTACCAATTCCGGCTGCAAAACAAAGCTGAATTAACAGCATATTGCAACAAAAACGGAGTTGTGGAAAATGTTTCTATTCTCTCACCGGAGTCCGGAGTCATTATCCTCGACCTCTCCGAGCTCTGAAAAAGTCACAAAAAATTAGGGCTTTTTCTAAAAGTATGATTGACGTCACGGGAAATATGGTGTAGAGTATCAGAAGGCACGGGTCTCTCTCCGTGTCTCGCGTCGCGTAATACTTTACCTATTCTCCATCCCGTGTACTCAAACGAAAATTATCTTCTGGACCTTCTGGTAGAGGCCGGAGCCATTGACGCCGGCACGCTCGATGCCGTCCGCGCCGAGCTCTCTCCCCTGGACAGCGTCATCGATCACCTCGTCAAAAACGAATACCTGACGGCTGAATACATCGCTCAGGTAGCCGCCTACAACTCCGCCATGGAGTATGTGGACCTCGGCTCTTTTGAGGTAGACCCGAACATCATTGCAGGCGTGAATGGTGAGCTGGCGCGACGTGTCGGCTTCCTGCCCATCGGCGATGACGGCTACTCCCTGCAGGTGGCGATTTCCGACCCCTTCGCCATGGAGACGCTCGACAGCCTGCCCCAGTTCCTCGGCCGAGAAATCACCTTCTTTGTGGCCTCCGAACCCGGTTTGCAGAAGGCTATCGCCAAGTATTACCCGGAGAAGAAGACCTACGCCAAGGGAGATGGCGAGGCCCCCATCATTGAGCTGGTGGACAACATGTTCAACGAGGCTCACGAGATGCGTACTTCCGATATTCACATCGAGCCCATGGAGGACCGCGTGCGTATCCGCTTCCGCGTGGACGGCCGCCTGGTAGAGGTGGCAAACCACCCCAAGAAGCTGCTCGGGCCTATCGTGGCACGTCTCAAGGTCATGAGCACCACCATGAGCATCGCAGAGAAGCGCGTACCGCAGGACGGACGTATCGAGCTCGACCTGCGTGATGGCAACCACATCGACCTCCGTGTGAGCACCGTGCCCACCAACCACGGCGAATCCGTGGTGATGCGTATTTTGGACAAGTCTGCTCTGGCTCTCGGTCTGCCGCAGCTCGGCTTCCTCTCCGACGACGAAGCCACCTTCGACCGCCTTGTAACCCTGCCGGACGGCGTGATTCTCGTGACCGGTCCCACCGGTTCCGGTAAGACCACCACACTTTACGCCTGCCTCAACCACCTCAACCGCCCGGACAAAAAGATTATCACGGCGGAAGACCCGGTGGAATACGAAATGGCCGGTATCAACCAGGTGATGATTCGCTCCGAAATCGGCATGACCTTCGCCGCCGCTCTGCGAGCCATGCTCCGTCAGGCCCCGAACATCATCATGATCGGTGAAATTCGAGACGGGGAGACCGCCGGTATCGCCATCCAGGCTGCCATGACAGGTCACCTCGTCCTTTCGACCCTGCACACGAACGATGCCCCCTCCTCTGTGGCTCGTCTTGCCGATATGGGTGTGGACCGCTTCCTCATCGCCTCCGCTGTACGCGCCGTCATGGCACAGCGTCTCTGCCGCAGCCTCTGCGCTAACTGCAAGCAGGAAGGCAAGCTCACCGAGAAGGAAGCCCGCACGCTCGGCATCGACATCAACCGCCCCGTCATGGTTGCCCGCCCCGGCGGCTGCGACAAGTGCAAGGGCAAGGGCATGCGCGGCCGTATGGGCATTTTCGAAATCTTCCAGGTCACAGACGACGTTCGAGGCCTCATCAACTCCAACCTCACCTCCGCACAGCTGCGCAAACGCGCCCGCGAGCTGGGTATGCGTACCCTGCGCGAAGACGGTATCCGCAAGGTTCTGGCCGGCCGCACCACGGCCGAAGAAGTCATCCGCGTCACCACCGGTGATGCCAGCTGATATACTCACCACATAACGCCAAACTTTTTAGATTGATCATATGGATACAAACGTTGCACTTGAGGTTTTCATCAACAGTGGCATCATGGACAAGTCCCTTGCGAGGGACGTGAAAGAAGAAATGTCCAACAGTGGCAAGGAGCTCTGGGAGACGCTCATCGACTTCGGCGTCATCGGCGGCCCGGAGGATTTCTGGAGCGTTATCGCTACGGAAGTCGGCGCCCAGTTCATCTCGCTGGAGGGCTTTGTGCCCAGCGAGCAGCTGCTCGCCATGATTCCTGCCCCGCAGGCCCGCATGCTCGGCGCACTCCCCATCGAGTACCGCGAGGGCGAGGGCCTGTACGTGTGCCTGGAGGACCCGCTTAACCCGCAGACCATCGACGACCTCCGCATTGCCACCAACCAGGACATCTACCTGTACGTGGCCGCAGATTACGAAGTACGCGCCCGCGTGAGCGAGTTCTACGGTGGCGCAGATGCCGCCATGGGCGACCTGCTCGGTGAGCTGGACGGCATGAGCGTAGGCAGCAGTGACGGCACAGATGAAGCCAACGCCGCTCCCATCATCAAATTCGTGAACCTCGTTATCGAGCAGGCTGTTAAGGAGAAGGCCTCCGATATTCACCTTGAGCCCTTCGAAAAAGAGTTCAAGATTCGCTACCGTGTGGACGGCGCTCTGTACGAAATGGCACCGCCCCCTGCCTATCTGGCCAACCCCATCATCTCCCGCGTGAAAGTGATGGCCGGCATGAACATCGCCGAGCGCCGCGTTCCGCAGGATGGTCGAATCGTCATGAAGCTGGGCAAAGGCGGCGTGGACATGCGTGTGAACTCCCTGCCCACCCAGTACGGTGAATCCGTGGTAATGCGTGTGCTGGACCGCAACAGCGTCAGCCTCAACCTGGACAACCTGAACCTCTCCCCCAAGCTGCACGAGTACATCGTGGATACCGTCAACAAGCCGAATGGTATCTTCGTGGTAACGGGTCCCACCGGTTCCGGTAAAACCACCACCCTCTACGCAGCTCTGCGCGAAATCAACACCGTGGACACCAAGATTCTCACCGCAGAAGACCCGGTGGAATACGACATCGACGGCATTGTGCAGGTCCCCATCAACGAAGCTATCGGCGTGACCTTCCCCCGCGTGCTGCGTGCCTTCCTGCGTCAGGACCCGGACCGCATCCTCGTGGGCGAAATTCGAGACCAGGACACCGCCCAGATTGCCATCCAGGCTGCTCTGACGGGTCACCTTGTACTCTCCACCCTGCACACGAACGACGCCGCCGGTGCCGTGACTCGCTTTGTGGACATGGGCGTGCAGCCCTTCCTGCTCTCGGCCACCATTCTGGGCGTGCTGGCACAGCGACTTGTACGTACCATCTGCCCGTACTGCAAGACACCTTACAAGCCCTCCAACACGCTGCTCAACCAGCTGGGTATCAATCCTGCTCTTCTGGGGCAGCAGCAGTTCTACACCGGTTCCCGCTGCGACAAGTGCGCCAACACCGGTTACAAGGGCCGAAAGGGTATCCACGAGCTGCTCAATGCCTCGGATCCGATTCGTGATCTCATCACCCAGAACGTCCCCTCCATCGTTCTGCGCCAGAAAGCCATTGAGCTGGGCATGACCACTCTGCGTGAAGACGGCATCCAGAACATCTTCGAGGGCAATACGACTATCGAAGAAGTGCTTAAGTACACTTAATTAGCTTGACGCTGCAAGATACTTCTGCTATCTTTTATACGTAACACATCCATTCTCCGAAAACTTACACCAGATATTATGCCTAATTTCAAATATACCGCGCTGGACCAGAACGGCGTAGAAAAAACCGGCATCATCACTGCTGACAGCAAAATTGCAGCCGCAGAGATGATTCGTGCCCAAGGCCTGCTGCTCCGCGAATGCGAGGAGGCAGCCAAGGGTGCCAAGCCCACAGCCGCCAAGGAAACCAAGAAGAAGGGCGCCAAGGGCAAGAAGGGCGATGGCGCTAAGAAGGTCGGCAAGGCCGGTGGCAAGGTGAGCCAGAAAGAGCTCATGGTGTTCACCCGCCAGCTTGCCACGCTTATCGATGCCGGTCTTCCCCTGCTCCAGAGTCTCAACGTGCTCAACAAGCAGGAGCCGAACCCGAATCTGCGTGCCACCATCGGCGCCATCGGTGATTCCGTACAGGGCGGTTCTACCTTCTCCGAGTCTCTTTCCGCCTATCCCAAGATGTTCAACCGCCTCTTCGTCAACATGGTGAAGGCCGGTGAGATCGGTGGTGTACTGGAAGTGGTGCTCAACCGTCTGGCCGAATACCAGGAAAAGGCTAACAAGCTGCGCGGCAAGGTTGCCTCCGCTATGGTATACCCGCTCATCATCATGGTGATTGCCGTGGGTATTCTTATCTTCCTCATGCTGGTTATCGTGCCCAAGTTCAAGGAAATGTTCGAGGGCCAGAACATGGAGCTGCCTGCACTCTCCGAGTTCGTGTTCAGCTTCTCGGACAACTGCATGGCATGCAGCCTCATTCCCTTCATCCCGAATGCAGTGGTGTTCATCATTATCCTGATTGCCGCCATCGCCGGTCTCGGTATCTGGAAGCGCACTCCCAAGGGTGCCCGTGCTATGGATAACATCATGCTCAAGATTCCCAAGCTGGGACATCTTACCCGCGTGAATGCCGTGGCTCGCTTCTCCCGTACCTTCGGCACGCTGGTATCCTCCGGTGTACCCATCCTGCAGGCTCTCATGATTACCCGCGACACCGCCGGCAACGTGGTGGTGGCCGATGCCGTGAACAAGATTCACGACTCCGTGCGAGAGGGTGAATCCATTGTGACGCCCATGAGCTCCGCTTCCAACATCTTCCCGCCCATGATGATTTCCATGGTGGACGTGGGTGAGGAAACCGGTCAGCTTCCGGACATGCTCATGAAGGTGGCCGAGGTATACGATGAAGAGGTGGACAACAGCGTCACCGCCCTCACCGCCATGCTGGAGCCGCTCATGATTGTGTTCCTTGCCGTTGTGGTTGGTGGCATCGTGCTGGCTATGTTCATGCCGATGATGAAGATCATGGAAAGCGTCTAACCCTCATCGCTCGCCGTGAAACTGCGACACACAGGCACCAAGGGTGGTTTCACCCTCATCGAGATTCTCGTAGCCATCGCTATTCTGGCCTCGCTTGCCGCCCTCGGGTGGCAGGCCAAGGGCTGGGTGGACAGCAAGCAGCTCAACACCACAGCAAAGGCTCATGTGGATGTGCTCTCCCAGGCCATGAACGCCTACCGCTCCGACAACGGCGATGTCCTTCCCCATGGTAAGGGCGATGCCGTGAGCGCCACCCTGCTTTACTCCGCCCTGTACTGCGACGAGGACAGCGATGGCGAGCCGGATAAGGATGACAACGGCGTCACCCGCATGCCCTACTGCGAGCAGCTTGTCATCATCGAAAACACCAAGGCCAAGGAGCGCGAGGAGGGTATCCCCTGCATCAAGGTCAAGGTGAATGGCAAGGATGCCAAGGGCAAGCGTATCAAAGGCAAGCGCTACGCCATCATCGACCCCTGGAACCAGCCCTACCGCTACCGCCTGGGCTGCGAGGTGATGGATGAGGACGGCAAGGTCGGCATGGGTATCAACCCGGACTTTGACATCTTCTCCCTCGGGCCGGACGGCAAGGGCGATGGCCTGACCAAGGAGCACGAGAACGCAGATAACATCTCCAATATCCAGGTCTGGTAAACAAGCATAATCTTCACAACATCTCAACAGCCCGTATCCGGAACAAGATGCGGGCTTTTTCAATATATGAACAACCTTCTTCGCACTTCTATCATCGCCGCTGCATGCGCTCTGCCGATTGCAGCCTATGTCTCCTACGCGGATTCTGAAACCAAGCCGGTCGAAGCACTGGTCAAACGCATGACCCCACAGTACGCCTCCAAGGTCAAGTTCCGCCTGGTGCCCGAGCTGCAGCAGCCAACTATCGAAGGGAAAGGCAGCGGCATACGTATCTCCGCCCCCAATGTGAGGGAATGTATACGCGCCTATGGTTACTACCTGCGCCATATCGCACACGTGCATTTTTCCTGGAATGGCGACAACACCACCGGCGCCTCCTTTGTGGTGCCGACACGCAAGATAGTCGTTCCCAAGGCTCGCCCCTTCAATTACGCCTATAACTACTGCACCCTGAGCTACACCTGCGCCTCCTGGGATAGGAAGCGCTGGGAGCGCGAGCTGGACCTCATGGCGCTTAATGGCGTACAATATGTACTGGTAACCTCCGGTCTGGAAAAAGTCTGGCAGGGTTTTCTCACGGAGCTGGATTATCCGGCAGACAAGATTCAGAAGTTCATCCCCTCCCCCCTGTACGCGGCCTGGTGGAACATGGGCAATCTGGAGGGGGAAGGCGGGCCGCTCAGCCAGAGCCTCATCGACAGCGAGGCCAAGCTGGGACGCTCCATCGTGAAACGCCTCAAGGCCCTCGGCATGGAACCGGTATTGCAGGGTTACGTGGGTTTCCTGCCGCACGATTTCCCGCAGGCCGGGCTGAACGGCAAACTCCTGCCGCAAGGTAAGTGGTGCGGCTACAACCGCCCCTGCGTCCTTCAACCCACCTCCCCCGCCTTTGCGGATATAGCCGCGCTCTGGTACAAGCACCTGCATGCCGTATATGGCACCACGGCATCGGCCTACGGCGGCGACCTCTTCCACGAGGGCGGACGCAAGGGCGATACTGCTCTGGATGAAGCCGCCAAAGCCGTTCAGAAATCCATGCAGCAGGCATCCCCCGGCAGCAAGTGGCTTCTCCAAGCCTGGGGACATAACCCGGACAAGAAACTCCTGTCCGGCACCGACCCGAAGCACACCGTCATCCTGGCGCTGCAGAAAGACCTTACTCCCAAGGCGCAGGTGCAGTTCAACTATGCCGGGCGTCCGTTTGTGTGGTGCGAGCTCTCGAACTTCGGCGGCAAGCACGGCATGTTCGGTGGCATGGATGTGCTGGAAAACCTCACCGAGAAGAACAGCAACGCCATCGGCATCGGCATGATATCCGAAGGCCTGGAGACCAATCCCCTGTTCTATGAACTTGTCTGGGAGCGCATGAATACCACCGGCAAGATAGATCGCGCCAAGTTCCTTCAGCGCTACACCAAGGCTCGCTACGGCAGCAGCGACAAACGTCTGATTTCTGCCCTGAACCTACTGGCAAGCGGCATCTACACGCCGAACAAGCGCCGCGAGGGTAGCCTGGAGAACATCATGTGCGCGCGCCCTTCCCTCACCGCTCGCAAGGTGAGCACCTGGGCTGCGCCGGATATGTATTATAAGCCGCAGGATATCGAATCCGCAGCTAAGCTGTACCTGGAAGCAGGCAAAGCAGCCGGCAGCAAACTGGCGGAGCTGCCCACCTTCCGTTTCGACCTGGCAGATCTCTGCCGCCAGGTGCTGGCGGACCGCGCCCGCGTGCAGCTGGAGCGCTGCAACAAGGCATACAAAGACAAAAATGCAGAGGCATTCCGGAAAGAGTGCGCTCAATTCCTGCAGCTGATATCGGATTGCGCGGATGTGCTCAGCACCTCCGAATACTTCCTATACAGCCATTTCGAGCGCGGCGTTGCCAACCGCGGCACCACGGAGGAAGACAAGCAGACATTGGTCAACAGCGCCCGACGTCTCATCACCACCTGGCGCCCGAATATCAGCGAACTCAATGATTATGCGCACCGCCAGTTCCCGGCCCTGCTGAGACAATACTACGCGAAACGCTGGGAGATGTTCTTCAATGAGCGCCTCCGCGAACTCTCCGGCAACGCCACGCAGAAAGAGGAAACCATCCGCACCGTCACCACAAACAACGGCGAAGCTGTGGAGCACATCTCCACGCGCAACCAACGTATGGAGGATTTCGAAATGAGTATCATGAACGGTACGCAGCCTTTAACACCACAGGAGGCTCCCAGCGGCAATATCCTGAAAATAGCCGCGAAGATTCTGGGGCAGAACAAAAAGTAAAACAGGGCTATACAAGCCCCCCACACAAACGCAGAGCCGGAATACGGGTTACCCGTTTCCGGCTCTTCAGCGTTTATCCGGTCGGGTGCTGCCGTTGGAGCCGTTGCGGCGGTTCGGAAAACGGGTGGAACCCGCTGACCCGCGGCGCACGGGAGTAGCACGGCGCATACGCTGGAAGCGATTCCGCAGCGTCTTAATGCGCTCGGTGTCCACATCCTTGAGCAGGGTCTGCAGCTCCTTTTCATGCTGCTCGCTGTTCTCGCCGTGCAGATAATGCATGGCGACCCAGCGCACGAGGCGCTCACGAATAGCCGGTGTGAACACGCTGCGAGTGGTGACAAAAGAGAGGATACCGAGCGTCTGCTCGCGCACATTGAGCGCTTCCTGAGTGCGGCCTTTTTCCGACAGCTCACGGGCGTAGCGGTCGCGGGCAGAGAGATACAGCATGAGCAGCTCGCTATCCGGCGCCGAGCCGGCCAGCAACTCCTGGGCAAAACCGGCTGCCTTTTCCGCATCCGCTTTCGCGGTGCCGTTGCGCGCGGGTGCTGTTGCCAAGCGCACATAGGCACGCTTGGCATCATCGGAGTCCGGCTGCTCGCTCAGCAGCTTTTCCAGCAGAGCCAGCGGCGTTTCACCGGCAGGCGCCAGCGTGCTGCGCACAGACGCCGAGCGGGGTGAGCTGAGAAGCTCCGCCTGCAGAAGACGAGCACGGAAATGCGAGGGATTCTCGCGCAGCAGGCGAGCCAGAAGCACCGCTGCACGCTCGGCAGGGTGAGCCTGCTGCCCAAGCACCGCAGTGGCCACATCTCGACGACGCTCTTGCGAGGAGCTTTCCGCGGGCAGCGCGCGGTGTGCACGCCCCGCAGCCAGCTGAAGCGCACGCACCAGCTCCAGGCGAGTTTCGAAATCCGCGCCTTCGGGCACCTGTTTTTCCAGAGCCAGGAGCATGCGCTGAGCCTCGCGATTGCGCTCCGGCTTAGCGGCAGAGAAAATAGCCCTGGCCAGCCCGATGCTGGCTGTCACATGCTCATGGCTTCCGGGAGTTGTCTGCTCAGCGACACGGCGGAAATATTTCTCGGCCATGTCGTAGTCCCCCGTCTGCTGAGCAATGGTAGCCAGAATGGAAGAAGCTTCGCGCACCTTGTCGCTGCTGAGGTCGCCGGTGGAAGCCAGCTGCTCGTAGTACGGCATGAGGTCCTGCAGAAGGCGAACATCCGCGCGGGAAGGCGGCAGAAATCCCTCCGGGGACGATTCTTCTTCCACCATGGAGGTAAAGATGCGCTGCAGCGAGGCATCGGCAATCTGCTCATTGAGCTCAGCACGCTCGCGCTGCTCGTTTTCGCTGCGCCAGGAACTCTTGACACGAGCGTATGCAAAGGTGATGGTGGCATACAGCAGCACCAGCAATGCTGCCGCCACATGGCTCCACACAGCTGCAGCCGGGCGGCGGCGCATCCACAGTCTGTATCGGCGCAGGAGCGAGGTACGGCAGGCGCGCACCGGCTCGCTGTTGAGCACGCGCTGCAAATCCTCCGCCATGGCCTGCATGCTCTCGTAACGCTCTGCCGGGTGGAAAGCAATAGCCTTGTTCACCACGGCCCCCAGCTCACCGAAGCCGCGCAGCGGCGGCAGCGGCTCGTTGCAGATGGTCTGCACCAGCTGACCGCCCTCGACATCCCGGAACGCTTTGCGGCGCTGCAACAGCTCGTAGAGCGTCAGCCCCAGGCTGTATTGGTCCCCGGCAAAGGTATCGGCATCTCCCCGCAGACGCTCAGGTGCCATGTAGCGCACCGTACCATCGTGGCTTTGTGCCACCAGGGGGGCATCCTCGCCGGCATTCAGAATGGTAGCCAGGCCGAAATCGCTCACCAGAAGCACGCCGTCATTCCCCAGCAGAAGATTCCCGGGTTTGATATCGCGGTGCACCACGCCATGCGCATGCGCAAAGGCCAGTGCCTTGGCAGCCTGCAGGCCCACACGTGCCACCGCTTCCTCGTAGCGCATACCCGGGAAGGCTGCACCGAGGCGCCCGGCGCTGAGCCCCTGCCCATGCACCAGGCCCATCACATAGTATCTGTAGCGACCTTCATGACCGGCACCGAACACCTCCACGATATTCGTATGGCGCAGACCGGCCAGCACTCGGGATTCATTCTCAAAGGACTCGCTGATGCGCACATCCGTGCTCCAGGAAGGCGCCAGTATCTTGACCGCCACCTCTCGCCCCAGGGACTCCTGGCGGGCACGGAACACGGTACCCATGCCGCCGCTGCCGATGCGCTCCAACAAGTGGTAGTCGCCCAGGCGCTCCGGGTAGTGCGCCATGACAGGTGCCGGCGGCATACTGGTGCGCCCCAGGCCCTCCACATCCAGCATGAGCGGCAGCAAATCCAGCAAGTCGGACTCGCAATCCGGGTGCTCCGCCGCGTAATCCGCCACATTCAGCAGCTCACCGGCACGCACGCGCTCCAGATAAGCCTCCGCCAGCTCAGCCACCAGCTCATCCTTCTCGGCAGACGTCATAACGCCACGCGCTCCATGATATCTTTCATGCGCTTCAAGGCTCGCACATATCGAATACTCGCGGCCTTCACGTCAATGCCCAGAGCGGCAGCACACTCGTTGTTACTGAGCTCCTCGAAATGCCGCAGCTCCAGAATCTCGCGGTCCGTATCCGGCAGCTCGCGCATTGCGCAGCGCGTCTGCTCCAGCAGCTCCATGCGCTCCAGATGCGTGCGCGGGCCTACCAGAGAATCTGCAAAGCGGGAGAGCGCGTTGACCGTCACATCATTATCCGACTCCGCCAGCGTACTCTCCTTCATGGCATCTCGCTTACCGGCAGCCAGATGCTTGCGCTCCATATCCGCGATAGTCTGCAAGGCCAGCTTACGCAGCTTCACAAACACCGGCACATCCTCGTGCTCACGCAGAAACTTCATACGCCGGCCACAGGCCAGGTATGTTTCCTGCGCTACATCATCCGGGCTCATGCGGCGCAGCAGCACCGGCGACATACGCGTGGCGATGAGGCGCACCAGGCGGTCGCGGTTCTCCAGCCAGAGTTCCGCCAGCCACAGGTTTTCAGGAGACTCAGGCATATCCGTCTATTCAGTTGTCTGTACGATTCGCCGCAGGGCTTACTCCTGCACATTCTCAGCGCGCAGGTCGCGCGTCATCAACTCCTCCAGAGCCTGGCGAGCGGGCTTGCCATTGTAGAGGATATCATACATGGCATCCGTGAGCGGCGTACGCACATTGAGCTTGCGGGCGAGCTGGTAAGAGGAAATCGTGTTCGGAATACCCTCCACCACCTGGCCGATGCGCTGCTGGCACTCCCCTACGGGCACGCCCTTGGCAATCATGCGTCCGGCGGTCAGGTTGCGGCTGTGCTCGGAATAGCAGGTCACCACCAGGTCACCCATGCCGGAGAGCCCCATGAAGGTCTCCATCTTGCCACCCATCGCCATGCCCATGCGGGTCATCTCGGCCAGGGCTCGCGTTGCCATAGCGGCGCGGGCGTTGTCGCCCAGCCCCAGACCGGCGCAGATACCGCTGGCCAGAGCAAAAACATTCTTAATGGCGCCACCTATCTGCATGCTCACCACATCCGTGGTGGTATAAATACGCAGGTAAGGCGTGCTGAGGCGGTGCTGCACAGCCGTGGCCAGCTCGATATTCTCGAAGCCCACCAGCGTGAGACTCGGCAGGCCCAGCACGATATCCTCCGCGTGGTTCGGGCCGGAGAGCGCGCCCACGGGGCAGCTCAGCTCGGAGGCGAGAATCTCGCTCATCAGCATGTTGGTGTCCTTCTCAATACCCTTGGAGCAGCTCACCACCACGGCGTTATCTGCCAGACCTGCACCAGCAAGGCTCTGCGCCACGCTGCGCATCACCACGCTGGGTACCACCACAATCACCAGATCCGCTCCGGCCACGTCCGCCCAGTTGCTGGTCACCAGCACATTCTCCGGCAGCGGGCGGGCACCCTCCACCTTGCAGAGGCTCATACGCGTCTCGCGTATCACGCTGGCCTCCTCCTCGCGGTACGTCCAGAGCACCACATCCCCGCCATTGTGTCCCGCAGTCAGCGCCAGAGCAGTACCCCAGGCGCCACCACCTATCACAGCTGTCTTTTTGAAAGTCTGAATCATATCACTTGGATTTTTTGGAAAAAGCTTTGGGTTCCGTGCCATTGCAGAGGCGCACGATATTACTGCGGTGCTTGTACACCACCAGCGCAAAAATCACAAACAGCAGAGCCAGCGCCATGCCATCCGCCACACTCAGCGTGCCGTCCTGCCACCAGAACTCCCACGCAGCCGTCAGCACCAGCACCAGACCGGCCACCATGCTGGACAGCGACACATAGCGTGTGAGCACCATCATCACAATCCACGTCGCCAGGATGGAGAGCCCCACCGTCAGCGAGAAGGCAAACATGCAGCCGGCCGTGGTCGCCACGCCCTTGCCTCCCTTGAAGCCCAGGAAACAGGTATACGTATGCCCGAGCACCAGCGCAAACATCACACCCAGGAACCAGCCCATATCCGCCGCGCTCATGCAGGTCACATCCCCACCCAGGTGGCACTTCATATACAGCAAAGGCAACAGCCCCTTCAGGAAATCGCACACAAAAACAGGTATGCCCCAGGCCTTACCCAACACTCGCACTGCATTCGTGGCACCTATATTGCGCGAACCGTGCTCCCGCAAATCGATACCCCGAAGTTTCCCCGCGATAAAGCCGAAGGGAACCGAACCAATCAGATACGCCGCTACAATGTACAGGATATTCTCTACCATGCGCCCTTAGTATACCCCCATTTCCGCCGCAATGCAATCTTTTTTTACTAATGCCCCCTTTCTTTTTTTCCGCTTCGCCGCAGGTATTATCCCGAATCTCACCCCACGCCCCTGCTCCGCGCCGCAACGCCGCAAAAAATTGCCTCCCTGCCGCACCTGATTTTCAAGCTTTTACGAAACAGGACTAAAAAAAATTACAAAAAATGCATTTTTTTACTTGCAAAACGTCACAGAAACGTGTATACTTGCGGCGCACCCCGTTGGAAACGACGGCTTGCAAGAATGGCTCGGTAGCTCAGTTGGTAGAGCAGCGGATTGAAAATCCGCGTGTCGGCGGTTCGATCCCGTCCCGAGCCATTATTTTTTTGCCCTGATTTTGCCTCCAAAATCAGAACCGGGGTGTAGCTCAGCCTGGTAGAGCGCCAGCTTTGGGAGCTGGATGTCGCAGGTTCGAATCCTGTCGCCCCGACTCTATGGGATTCCCCCTAAACCGCCGCCACCTCGGCGGCTTTTTTATTGCCCCCGCCCTGCGCCGGCAGGAAACATTGGGCTCTTCTGCAATAATTGTGGAATGAGCCCCGCAAGGAAGAAGAGGAGAGCGAGAAAAGTATTAGTAAAGAGCGGAAAAAGATTGAGCATGGATGAGAAAACTGGGTCAACTCCAAAAAGTGTGGGAAGGCTGTTTTTTGAGTCATCGGCCATGTGAGCACTCTACTAATACCCTTAACTTGTAATTTTGGAAGTTTCTGTAGCCATATCCTCGACGCTGAATTCCTTTTATCTTGCGATGAAAGCCCTCGGTGATTCCATTATTTTTGGAGAAACGGAACATGCGGATAATGGGTTCAAACCACTTGCTGAGCGTCTTGGCC
>JAZTYL010000013.1:0-43959 GCA_045636905.1 Akkermansia sp. | reverse complement strand
TTTCGCTGAGCCAGCACAGGAGGCTCCACAGGGAAATCAGCGGTTTATCGTCACGCAAGAAACTGCCCTGAACTTTGTGGAAACATTACCCAACGGGCAGTTGAAGTGGGGTGAGTGTTTAGAATACCCGCATGGTTGGGGCCAGGAGGTAAACATTGGCAAGAAAACAGGGCGTGTTTATTTTTCTTCCGACTTCGTTTGTATCGAGGAGGGGAAGAAAGTGCTAAAAAGAGTGTATTTTGATATTACGGAAGCTATGCCGTTTTACCGCGAGGCTCTTTCCTCCGTTTGCAGCCAGATTGCCCCCCGCTTGAAACAATTACGGCAGTTACTCACCAACGTTAAAGACAAGGACAGTGCAGATAGTCTGGCTGCCGACATAGAACCGCTTTTACCATTAGTCACACGCTATCAAGATGGTATCCCTGACGCGATTCCCTCTGCTATCCGTGCCCATATAATGGAGGAACAGGGAATCTCAAGCGACGTGAAAGCAATTTATGAAGAAGCTATTCGCCTGATTATGGAACGATATTTTGGTTCCGAGAGGCTGAATAAAGTCATGCGTGGTTTTGGAAGATAATACCAACTTATCCTGCGAAACGCGCAACAAAATGCCATCCACGCTTGAACAGAGGGGCGGGAATTGATATAATACCCGTAACAGATACACGCTTAACCTCAATGAATCGCCACCTCAAAATCGCGAGCTATGTGGTATGCCTTTTATCCGTCATTTTACTGGAGGGGTGCATATCGCTTTATACAGGGCGCTACACTGTTATTGACACAGGTGGGGCCATCTCTACCATAGGCCGAGAGGAACCGGGGCTGCACTACACATGTCGCGCGGAGCACAGCCCGGAATACATCGTACACGACAAGGTGTGGAAGAAAGGCGATATCTATATCGTACAGATTCCTGTCACTTATGCTCCGGCGCACGAATCAGTCATCGTGCATGGCAGAGGGTGGAAAAACACCCCTAACCTGTGGAGCTGGCCCGATTCACGACGTAGCAAGGCCGAGGCTGCCGGAGCTCAGGTAGAATACTACTATGCGCTCATGAATGAGCAGCAGTACCGGCGGCTGACGTTCCGGGTCAAACGAATCACAAAGGAACACGAGCGCCCCTTCTATCAGGTTCCCGTTCATCCGGCATCAGAAATCGACCTGAGCGGAGCCGAGCTCGTGCTGGACTCGGAGTCATCTCTGAAGAAGAATGATGTGCGCACTCCCCACTTGGAATTCTGGCGTGCTGAAGAGCAAGTTCCCGACCGCAGAGCATGGTACAACTACTTCCTCATGCCTCTCAGCTGGGCTGCCGAGGTGGCGGATATTCCCCTCACTATCGTTGCTACCCCTATCGGTTGGTTGGTGGATGCAATATACGAGCCCCTGCATAACTGACGTAACAGATACACGCTTAATTATGACCATGCCCCTCATCCCCAGAATCCTTGCCACCTGCGCCCTCTGCCTTGCGGCGGGACGAGAGAACATGTGAAAATGAACCGCTTGTTAATGACTCGCCTCAGATAACCCACCATGAACAACAATGGACAAGAGAAAGTAGACCTTCGGGAGCCCGTAGCCTGTTGGCAGAAAGTGCTGTTTTCTATTATCTCGGTGCTGCTGCTGGTTTTTCTGATTGTCGGTTGCTGTAATAGTGCGAAAAATGGTGCAGATGCGCTTGTCGGTACGCTGCCGGTAATGGCCGTTTTTTCGCTGCCGTTCTTGCTGTTAGCTGTGAAAACTCTGAATTTTTGGTGGGGTAAAAAATATCTGGTGATTAACGGCAAGACGGTGGTGATTTATCTGGAGCTTCTGTGTTTCAAACGTACACGAAGCGTGATAACGGGGCCTAATAGCCGGCTACAGATGCTTCGGAAGACCATCAGAGATCCCCAAGAGAGTGGAGCAGGGGCGGAAAAACTGGAGCTTTATATTACTGATACCTATGGGCACCGCCACCTCTTGCTTCAGTTTTCAGAATCTGAAAAAGAGAGAACGCTGGCCATTTTCCATGAAATCTGTCGTCAATTGCCCGCTTTGAAACCGGAGCAGGAGGGGTGAACCGACCTTAATGGCACAGCGAGGGTGTGCAGAAGTCTAAAGATTCGTCAACATATCCACCCCTGTCAGATGGAGCATTTCCAGTACAAACTTAGGGGCTTATATTGGTGTTTTGTTCGAACAAGACTTCGGGCCACCAAAGATGGAGAATTCCTGCAATCTTTTGTATACTAGCATTTTGCGACTAAAGTTCGAACAACTAAGTTTAGCCAACACTTTTGAAAAAGAGTACCTACTCATTCTATCTACACTTGCATCATGAGCCAGCGCTTGCTATACTGCACGTAGTTAAAAGCATATAACACAGGGGAAAGAGACAGATGGTTGATTATGGCTTAAATGATAGGGTGGTTCTGATTACAGGAGCCAACAATCCGCAAGGGATTGGGGCAGCGACAGCGCGTGCATTTGCCCGCGAGGGGGCGAAGGTGGTGCTGGTCTACAAGCGGCTGCCGCGAGCCTATGACGAGACCAAGGCCGGCCAGAATGGCGCGGACCGGTATTTCATGGCCAATGCGGGCAATGCCGATGCGGTGGAGAGCCAGCTGCGCGAGCTGAAAGCAGATTACCTCATTCTGGAAAGCGATATAACCGACGAGGTCGCAGTAAGAGGCATTTACGCCGCCGCGAGGGAACGCTTCGGCCACGTAGATATCCTGGTAAACAACGCCGCGGACTGCGACATGGACGGGCTCGACACCATCGAGCGCATCACCCCGCAGGTGATAGACGACACCTTTGCCGTGAATGTGCGCGGAAGCCTGCTGATGACAAATGCATTCATCCAGCAGCGCGGGGACTACGGCAGAATCATCAACCTCTCCACCGACGCCGCCCAGGTATTCCCGGGGCAGATAACCTACGGCGCGAGCAAAGCCACGCTGGAGGCCCTGACACGCAGCATCGCGCTGGAGGTGGCACCCTACGGCATCACCGTAAACAGCGTAGCCCCCGGCCCCACACAAACAGGGTGGATAGATACCGAGCTCGAACAAGCCGTCCTCCCCCTCATCCCCCTCGGCCAACTGATTCAGCCCGAAGACATCGCAGAGACGATATTATTCCTCGCCAGCACCCAGGCCAGAATGATAACCGGCCAGGTAATCAAAGTCTCCGGCGGAAAAGCCATCTAACCTCGAAAAGCGTCTCCCCTGCACCTCCGCCGCCTAACTTTGCCTGCGATGCGGCATGGATACCATGGCATTCTTACTGCAACAGGTCAGGGTGAAGCACCGTTTGCCATAGTGGTTTAGAACCGCTGCCCTATTACAAGCAATCCGAATGAAGCGGCAGATACAATTCCCTCTATGCAAGCAACACCTATCCGCACGGTTACTCTGCTCCCCATAGATAAAAAATTCTTTTCTACTGTCATTCCGTCATTGTGTCACTGAGACCATGCCAGGATAGAGCAACCCGCCAGTCTGCTGAGGTCAGAATGGCGGGTTTTCCAGTTACTTATCAGGCGCAGAGGGGCAGTTCATCCTGCGGCTCGGATTCATGACGGGGAGGAACGGGATTGAAGTCATGAGGGAGGCCGGAAAGTCACCTTTGTGTGCCAGAGTACGTAATTTCTACACTGACCGTCATTCGCTCATTTTCAGCCCCGATTTCCACACTCAAAACAAGCAGGGAAACGGGAGCCTCATCCCGCCAAAAAGTGGGCATATGCAGGGCATATATAGTGGGCACATCTCAAAATGTCGCACGATGTTCCGATTTGTCGCATAAAACGCTGAAAAAGAAAGGGCGGCAGTCGCATGACTGCCGCCCTTTTGAGCTACCGGCTTCGGCTCCCAAATGACGAAAAGAACGCTTCAAGTTTTCATCCTGACATGCCGATGTCCGGCCATCATCAGCCCGAGTCCCATCCTGCGCAAGATGGTGACTGTAGATGAAAACATAGTGCTCATTTTATTTTACAGAATATTGGTCGAGAAATCATTTCAATGCCATTTTTACCTTATTAACACAAGCTTGCATATCCTGCTCTAGCTGATAGACCCAAAAACGCATCACGGTCCATCCGGCACTTGTTACCTGGATATCTCTCCACAAATCATCTGTTTTTCTGCCACCTGATGCACTGGTATGCCACCGAACACCATCTACTTCAATATCCAGTTTCACTGAATCAGTAATGACAGCCATATCTAATCTTCGGCCGACCAAATGGTATTGAGTCTGTGGAACTATACCCTCTTGCACAAGGGCTTTGTAAAAACGCTCCTCCCATACAGAATCAAACCGAGGAGCATCGGGATTTCTTGTTTTTTCAATCGGCAAAGCAGCAAGTTTCCGCAACAACGTGCAACCACTTTCTGAGCATCTGGATTTATCCCCGACTAATACCAGACATGCTCGTGCTCTGCTGACGGCGACATTGTATATGTAACGATTACTTTCTGATGTTAAATACCAATTCTGAGTTTGCGTAAGCTCACTTGTGTACGACAGCATGAAGATTATTACATCCTTCTCCCCTCCCTGGAATGCGTTGACAGTATTGACAATCAATTCATCCTTGAACGAGTGTCTATAACGGTTCAGTTTTTCATCCAGAATGTTAGCATATTTTCTTAAAGGCGTCACCACGCCAACAGATCCATTGTAGCCATTTCTTGCCAGTAATTCAACTCGTTGCACTACTGCGGCGATTTCATCATCAATAGAATTGCTGATATTGACCCAATCAACCGCATGCTTCAACCCGTACGCAGAAGGAGAACACAAACCTTCCATGGCCGTGCATACATTCAGTCGATTATTGTAGAAAGCCTCATTAAAATACTCAGCTATGTCAGGATGACATCTATAATGATTTGTCAGCATCACTCGTTTCATCCCCACCACGCTATATGCAGATGCCTGACAATAATTGTACATAGCGTACCGCACATCACATAAATGATTTTGACGTAACAAATACTCATTTCTTGCCTCTCGCATAGTCACTACAGGGGGGAACTGCTGAGGATCTCCAACAATAACAGCACTCTTCGCTCGGTATAGTGCCGGAATCATAGGCGGGACATCACATTGGGATGCCTCATCGATAATAACAGTATCAAAAACACCAGGAAGGCATGGCGACGAACGAGTAAGAGATAACATTGTCGTAGCCCATGCCGGTGCAATTTTCAGCCAACGTTTAAATCTAATTACAGACTCAGTGACGGCCTCAGAATTCACACCTTGCGTTTGCAACAATGAATTCTGATTCTTGAATGAACATTGCAAATTGACCAACTGTTTCTGCCTTTCTTCATCGGCTAAGAATGGCGTTGCCGCCTCACTCAATGCATACAGCATTGCAGGAATCAATTTGTCCGATACTGAGCCAATGTCCTCTTGCATACACGCCCTTGCCGTTTCTATCGGCAATAAGCTCTGACAACGCTTTTCTATATTAGCCTTTTCTATGCAAAGCTTGTTGTATTCTTTTAGTTTTTGAATAAAGCGCTCTATTTCCTCTTTTATGTAAGATGATGGCAAAGCATCATTGACCTTGGTAGGCATAATAACTGACAGAGCAGACCTAGCCTGCGAATCTCTCTTTCGTCCATATAGCTTCCATAGAATTGACTTACAAAATGAGACTAAACCTCTATCAGCAGGCGGAGCATCCGCTAAAAAATCGGCATTTCGACTTAATTCATTAAGCGAGGGAAACTGTAGTTTAATTGTTCTATCCCTGATGTTCAGAAACCTGCGCAAAATATAGTCTACTTCTTCTACTCGAGATTGAATCTTGCTCAAGGAAGTTTCCAGTTCATCTCGCTCCCCCAGCCGCTCAACGACAGCACTCCAACGTTTTCCCAAATCTTCTATATCTTGATAACTCCACTGATCTACGACTTCCCTCAGCTGTTCTAATTTGGACAATATGACTTTAACGTCCTTTTTAAACCATTCATCTGTCGCTTGCCCATCCGGAGTTGAGCAAAAGTTTACCAAATCAATGCCATGGCCGCTCAATAATTTCAGGCTTCGATTGGCTATGGCATGAACGGCTTTGTGATTACGACTGGTGAATAGAACTGACTTTCCTCTCAGAACATAATTTGCTATAATGTTGACTGCAACCTGGGATTTACCTGTTCCAGGCGGGCCGGTCACTAAAGTGACGGGACTATTTAAAGCCTGGCTAACAGCGAGCTGCTGTTCATCATTAGTCTCGATAAAGGGATGAGCATAATGGTTCGTGGTAGACTCGGGCTTCAAAGCAGGCTCTCGAAACACGTACGCCAATGCAGTGGAATCCAAAACTTCATCTTTTTCTTTGGCTATATACCTCAGCTCCCTGAGTAGAGTTCTGGAGTATTTAAGTTCCGTTCCCACAAACAAAGCTGCACAATTCCATGCTTTATCTCCTTTTGCTTGCAGTACAGGCTCATTCCAATCAAAATTATTGGGGTCAAACATGCCTGGCTTACAACCTCTGGCATAGCGTTCCAAATAAGGCAACGAACGTTTTACATCTATCAATCCGCAGTATTCATCATCAGGATGCAAACTGGTCAGCAGGTCAAGAAGAATACGATGTTCTTCTTTGTTCACGTGATATTCAAGCCATACATGATTGATATCAGCCTCATCAAGGCGCAACGAGAGGTATAGATATGATTCATCTACACGCACATCAACCGGTATCAAAGTAATGGGAACAAAATGAGTTTTCCCGTTATGAAAAAAAGCTTCGAGAGGGTACCCAATATAAACTTCTTCTTCATAGCTCCGGCGAGCCAGAATGGTATTAATCGCTACGATTTCATCCTTATGTTTTCGGATTGCAATTTCTTCGTTCTCCTCACCAAGCTCCTTTAGCCACCCATATGTCAGAACAGGGTACAAGTATTTTCTGCCGTGGTCTCCGGAAAACAAATACTGCTGGCTTCTTTCTTGGTGCTTCACACAATCGGCATAGTACCCCACCAGTTTTCTGAACGTTTCCCAAGGTGCGACATCCTCCGAAAGAGGCTGTTGAGGAGGCTCTGCGATTTCAGCTTCGGGAAGTTTCCTTCTCTCAGAAATCCCTTTATTTGTCAATTGATAGCTACCATAAATAGTGCATTTCACCCACCCTTCGCTTATCAAAACATCCAGTATATCCTGCCCCCATTTTCCTGGATTAACGGTTTCCAAAAGACGCAGAACTCTGTCATGTACCATGGGGATACTCTCTTCGGAAGAGCTTAACCTCCAGATGCATAATGAACTTACAAAAGATTTATCTTCCGTATTCATAGTATTCAATCTGTTTCTACCGCAACAATTAAATCATCCAAGGTTCCTTTACCTTGCACGTATTTCAAAACAATATTACTCAATTCTTGCACCCTTTGTGCATCAGAGCTATTTGCCTTGGGCATCAGCTGCTTCAATATAGTCAATGCAGCTTCAGCGTTTTGACGAAGCTTGCAGCCTTCTTTTAAAAATGATTTATCATATCTTCTTCTCATTAAAAGGAAAAGAATTACTTTTAACACCCCAAAACATAACCTAGGTTTTTCCTGGTAGTAGTATGAAGGAAGTAAGGTTATCAAGTTTTCCATACAGTGATTACAATCATCTGTACTTATATTTTCCAGCATACCATTATTTGCAATCAAAAGCTCGCACATGGCTCTATCCCAATGCTGTGACCCTTTGAATAAAGGTACATCTGTCTTTCGCCGACCATAGTGTCTGATGATATTGCTGAGTTTCCTCACGTATGCACCAAAAAACCGTTTCAACTCATCCTGTGTTCTCAGCAAATTTGCACAGGCTGTCATGACGTGTGGATTTATGGATGCGTTTTCTGCCCATGAACACACCTCAACTTGTCTCAACACATCACATTTTATCGGACTAAATACGATATTTCCTCCTTGATACGTACGCGATATCATTGACAAAACAGAATAAGCCCCGTAGGTGTCTCCTCTTTTTATGCAAAAGCTATAATCTTTTGCCATGTAATCGAATAGTGATTCGAAATCAAAGCTGCCAGCATATACAGGCAGCTGTCTGTTTTCCGCATAACCGAAAACATTGATGCGATTAAGGCGATCTTGGACATCGCTAGATTGAGGATTTGCGTATCCGCAATATGAAAACATTTCTTGCTTTCGATATTTTCTATCCTTCATATATCGATTGACATCAGGCAAAGCCTTATGCCATAATTTGGCATCGGCTGCGACAGCAGGGATTGCCACAGGGTATGAATGTTTGATTGATGACCTAAGCGAATTTACGGTTTCAGGAGGATCTGGCTCCGTCATCTCAAGTAAGTCAAGTTCTACTTCTTCCCTCAACTGACTTTCGCCAATCACTCGAACACGAGCAATGCCCTGTCCCGGTATCATAGATGGATGCAATTCCAATGGCTCACGTTTTTTCATAGCCCCCATCTTAAAATCGTAGTCCAGCACCTTTAACGGAACATCATCCCCATATGCATCAACCAATCGGAAACGAACACTATCCGCACCTTTGTCTATAAAACAATCGGTATTGACCGTACCTGTAATTTCCTCGCCTCCGGAGCATTTCGCATTAGGAGCAATAAGCTCCTTCGCGTATATTTCTTCTCGTTCCAAATCCTGTACAACGATATATAAGCCGGTGCATTCGTCATAATACGTAGACTTACCACAAACCTTCCTTGCAACGTATAAAGCAGCTCCATCACTTACGCTGAAACGATTAACTTCAGTTTTGCATCCACCAAGTTCAATATATAACTTTATCTTTCTAGCTCTGACAAAATTCTTCTTTTCAAACTGGCGTTCTCCAGGATTCCACACAACACAATCTTTGAAACTGCCGAAATAGGTATAACGATAAAACTCATTTGCAGGCAGAAAAACGTCACCACCGTTATACTCATTGTGACATGGGTAATACGGGCCCTTCTTGTAGGCGCGTCTCTGAGGAACAAGTGTATGGCCTTCATTTATCAGGTTTAATACAGACTCATCTCTATAACGCTGCTGACAATCAATTATTTTTACTTGTTCATCTTTATTGGCTAGTTGCTTTATCAGTGACAAGTTCCCCAAACATGTTGCCACAGAACGCCAGAGCAAAGATGTAGTCGAACGAGGTAACGCACACGAACGCAAGATTTTTTCCTGTAAACTAGAATCGAAATTATCAGGAATTAAGATAACATTTCTGTCTGCAGACCTATCAAAAGCATAGGAAGAGCTTCTTAGAGCTCTGAAATAGGCTTCTATTTTTTTTGCATCCTGGTGTTCCATTTGCAAAAAGTCAGATAGAATAAAACAGTGTTTATAGCAAAATTCACCGGATTCCCCTACGAGGTCTCTTAATATAGGACGTTTTCTCTCTTGTATATAAGGTGGTTGATTTCTATTTTTAGAAGAATCGGGCCATATCAACACATCGCTCAATCTTTTACGTTCCAATAAGATGTAATCGGAAGTAACGGTGTCTACCTTGTATCTGGAACAACATAGAGTCGACATTAAATCATAAACGTCTACTATCATATTTCACACTCCCTTTAAAATTTCCGATACTACAGCATCAATTTGCAGCAACGAGGTAACCCTGACAATGTTGCTGTTCTTCAAAGGACGTAAAAGATTTTTATCCGAAAAGCAACAAACTACATATATAACGTCATCATCGGGCAAAAATATTTCATCCATTGTCTCATAAGGGATATACAAGAGTCGTATACGCTTTTTACACTTGGTACTTTTAATTTCTAATTTAGCTAATGAAGAAGAAACGACACAACTTAAAACATCCCCATTTGGAGCAGCAAATGCATTTGTAAACACAGGATTCACCAGAAAACATCCATGTGTAGGCATCTCTTTTATCCAGTAAGAAATATCAAAGTAACTTTTGTACTCCAAGCTTAAACGGGCGACAGCCCAAATGCAGAATATTTCCGCAAACAATTGATGGCGTTTTGGCCAGACTATCTCGGCCATTCTGGTATGAGCTAGCACTAACCTGTATAATTCCCACAACTTACTATATTTACTATCATGGAGCAACACATAATTCGGTTGCACCAATGATTTCATTGCCGGAAGATTTTGTATTTCTGGAAGTTTTAACGCAAAATTCAGACAGTTTCTCAAACGTCTAACCTCAATGATTTGTTGAGATTTTGAATAGATGCTTTCATATTGCTGTAGATAACAACGAGCCAAAACGGCCACCCTGATAATGAAGTCCTTCAAAACCCTATTCTCCAAGGTGTTTCTTGTCTCTTCCCGAACAACAGCCATTAACTTCTGACGAGTACCGGCCTTCTCTGACGCTGTATGGCCTGGTTGCCTTGCTAACCACCTCAAACAATGAGCGTCAACTTGCTGCACCTCAGAAATAGACACCATATCCCTCTTTCTGCGTAACGTTTTACGCATGGAATGGATTAATGTTTCTATCAAAGGTAAATGTCGACTTGCAATTACGGACACCAGTTGCTTGGGAGGTTCATCGTCTTTATTGTTCGTCAATCTATCAGTCAAAGACTCCCCTTTCAGACACAATTCCCCACGCTTATTAATTGCCTGAGTTCTGCAATTTCTGAAGTTGTCTTCGGCTTCATATCGGAGCTCTGTCATCAACTCCACCACATCGCACACAAACGCAGCTTCGTGACTAGCCTCATCGTCTTCCCGTTTCCCTTCCAAGTAGGACTTAAGGACAGCTACATCCGCATACGATGGGAGCTCCTCGAACCGGGGAGAGTCTACATAAAACGCTTTCAAATTACTTCGCATCTTAGCCGCGATTAATTCCTTGCCACGTGAAGAACTCACGTGTTTTAGCGGTTTCAAAGGCAGAAGTTAACAAGGAATCACCCAACCCCGAAATATAGATGGCCAACTTATCCATGATTGTAGATGTTGAAGTATCAGCCATATCAAGCCCCGTCAACTTCGGGAGAATTTTCATCTCTATCTGGTCAATGAAAGCGTGCTTTTTATCACCTGGGTACTGAGCAATGTACTCTGTTACTGTATGCCACATGCGATGTCCAAAAGGTCTACCTAATTCTGCAAGGTGCTGATTCAGTTCATCCATTTGCTTCCCTAAGTTTGAAATATAGCTGTCGCTTGATGGATTTCTCCAATCTAGCCACCGTTTTTCAGACATCATTCTCCCTGTATATTTTTCAAAGAATGCTTTTTTATTAGCGGACGTACCGCCTAGTTCCTTTGGCCTACCGAATCGGAGAACATTTGCACGATCTTTTACCTTATCTGAAAGCGATTGAGTAGATTCGTCCTCATTCATTGTGCCAACAAATAAATTATGGGAACCAACAAATATACGTCTTACATCCTTAGCATCACTTGTTGCACCACTTTCCAACACTATTTCTGCAGCCCTGCGTTTCTCTTCATTGTTCGGGTCGATACCACGACGCACCTCAAGCTTACTAAGCATATCGCTGAAGTAATATTCGACACGAGCCAGGTTCATTTCATCCAGCAAAATCAAGTTCATTGCCAGATTGTTCCTGGCCTGCTCAGGGTTGTTGAATTTATCCGATTGCCACAGCAATCGGGATAATTCCGTAGCTTTGTACCGATGTTCCATGTAATTGTAGAATCCAAGCATATCCTGGGGGCTATCCCAACGCGGCTGAACAGGTACTTGCAGGAAGTTCATACCAGCAGCATGGGCATACAATTCCGGCAACAGGCTTTTGCCAGTTCCAGATATGCCAGAGAGCACAACCATGGGTGAACAATCAGCAACCTTGAGACTTGTATGGAAAGCCTTGATTAAACGAGTATCAAATTTGAAACCGTTAAGCTTAAGTGTATCTTCAAACTCTGCCAGCCACTTTTGTTCATTGTATTTTTCAGCTGTTACAATATTGATTGTCTTTACGGGTCTATCCAAATCCTCCCATTTCTTCTTGGTCATCTGTTCCCTGCCAACATGACTACTTAACTCATATTCCAATTCCGATACTTTTGATTTAACCGAGTTACGCTCTTTTGTCAATGTCGCTATCTCAGTCTTTAAATCATCTATCTCCTTTTTCAAGGCGCGTTCTTTCTCCTCATTTCGGGCGACGATACGAGACAACTCCGATTCTAAGTGTTGCTTTTTAATTTCCAGAACTTGTAAACAAGATTCAGCTTGTGAAACTTTTTGCTTCACGGCATCTAAATCCCTTTCACGTTGAGCAACGTCTTTATTCAACTTCTGTAATTCTGCATCGCGTAATGTATTTTCCTCCGTAAGTCTTTTGTTTTCTGCCTGAGCTTCCTTTAATTTGTTTTCTGCACTTTGCAGCAACCAATTGCTGGAATTTAATTCAGAAAGTTTATCCTTAAGTTCTTGATTAATCTGTTGTAATTCAATCTTCTTATCATCTAAGTTTTTTGTAACATCTACAAGAATTTGTTGAGTGGAGGCTATTTGCGCCTTCAAGGAAGCTATTGTACCCTGATTTTCTGCCAACCACGTTCGTTGAACAATTGCATCCGCAATATCCTGTTTTGCCTGGGCGTGAGTTGCTGCTAAATTATCCAATTCCAAGCGAGCTTCTGAATAGCTTTGTTTTGCCGTTGCAATATCCTGCTCCAGAGAAGCCTTCTCTGCATAATACGGAGCTAATTTCTGAGCTCTCTTGAAAAGATAAGTTGCAAGCCACAAGGCAGATATAATAAAAACTATAGCGAGGGAAGTAAAAATATATAACGTCGTCATAGTAAGTTTTAGTTTGAGATTTTAGGCTTTACTTTGTTTTTATCTTTTCTTCCTCTTTCAATTTTTCAAGCTTCTCCTGCTTCTCTCGGAGAACTTTCTCTATTTCCACACACTCAGTTTGAAGCGCAGACTTCTTTTTCTGCAATTCCTCAACAGAATGCGATACAGATTGCAAAAGGCTATTTTTCTTGTTTATCTCAGCCTCTATTTCCAAATTTTGCTGATGCTTTGTATCATATTCTTTTTTTAATGTATCCAAGGAGTTCTGCTTTTCTGCTTTGAGTGTTTCCAAACCATCACATTCAGATTTCAGCACATCCCTCCTTCGAACAGTGTCAACTAATTCATCTGAAGCATTTTTGAGTTCGTTGGCTTTTTGTTTTAAAGCCGCCTCCGCCACTTGTACACTTTCCTGCAGCTTAGTGATATTTCTTTCCATCTCCAAACGCCTGGCGTTAGCCCGCGAACCGGACAATTCATCAATCTTGTTTTGAGTTTCGGACAGCTGCCGCTGTACAGTATCTCGCTCTGTTCGGAGTGTTTTAATGCGTTCAGCCAGCTGTTTTTCTTCCTCTTGACCAGCAGACAAGCGTCCCTGAATAGAACTCAGATTTTGTTGCAAATCATTATTTTGATTCTGAAGATTACCTTTTGCCTTTTCTAGTTCCTCTATATCACGATTTATACGTTGAATTTCTTGCTCTTTTTTCTGAGAGGTTTCTGACAACGCAGCATTCTCAGCTTTTATCTTTTCGTACTCTTCTTTCGTTTGAACAAGATTAGTAGACAAGGCACCTAACTCTGCAGCAGTAGAGTTCACTCTGCCCGACACAGACTCTAACTCATTCGTCTTATCTTGTAACGCCTGATTCTTTTGCGCTATAGCTCCATCAAGACGGCTGTCATTCTTTTGTTTCTCTTCGATAACAGTCTGTAACTCTAATAAACGTTTTTCAACGCTCAGCAACTGAGCTTTCTTCTTCTCAAAGGTAACAAGCTCCAGCTTAAGCACTGATAGCTCCTTAGATTTCTGTTCGTATTGTTGTGTTAACTCTACCTGCTCTCTTTCCAGTCGACTTTGAGAACTTTTCCATTTCAGATAATCATCGAGGAGGATTCCATACAGTATGCAAGCACCAATACCTACAGTGGTTACACCTATGCACCAAACATATAAATTACCAATCTTTTCGAAAACTCTGTACAAAAACTTCAACATAGAGAGTAGCACATTAGATGTTCATTACACGAAGGAAAGAAAATTAACTGCGTATATGTTATCACATATAACGTCACAATTCCAGCCCAAATATACGATAGGCTGAACCTGTATTAAAAAATCTATTCTTTGACACATATTTATTTTTATTATTTACAGTAGCGTAAAACATTAAAAACGCTCAGTTTCGTGCAGGAAACTGAGCGTTTTCGGAGCTACCGGCTGTGGGACTCGAACCCACACTCTTTCGAACTCGATTTTGAGTCGAGCGCGTCTACCAATTCCGCCAAGCCGGCGTATGGAAGAGGTGTGCAGAGATTTAAGCAGAAGCAGAGCGCAAAGTCAAGAGAAAAGCCAAAATTGAGGGCGGAGATGGCACAAAAAATCACCGCTGCGGGCGCGGGGCGCAGGCAGCGGTGAGAAAAAGCAGTGTTCAGCGAGTGGCTCAGGCCTTCTTGACGAACTCCTCCAGGCGGTCCAGACCTTCCTTGAGCACGTCCAGAGAGGTGCAGTAGGAGATGCGGATGGCGTTGTCGTTGCCGAAGGCGATGCCGGGGATAGCGGCCACCTTGTAGCGGGTGAGGAGCTTCTCGCAGAGCTCGAGGGAGGGGATGCCCAGCTCAGTGGTGTCGATAAAGAAGTAGAAGGCACCCTTGGGCTCCACAACCTTAATCTTGGGCATGGCAGCGAGGCGGCTGTAGACGTACTGGCGGCGGAAGTCGTACTCCTCGCGCAGGTCGGAGATGAAGGACTGGTCGCCGGTCAGGGCCTCGATGGCGCCGTACTGGCAGAAGGTGGTGGCGTTGGAAGCGCAGTGGTCCTGAATCATCTTGATGTACTTGGCGATGCCTGCAGGAGCGGCAGTGTAGCCGAGGCGCCAGCCGGTCATGGCGTAGCCCTTGGAGAAGCCGTTGATGGTGATGGTCAGGTCGTAGAGCTCGGGGCTGAGGGAAGCCATGGAGACGTGCTTCTCGCCGCCGTAGATGAGGTGCTCGTAGATTTCGTCTGCGATGATGAGGATGTCCTCGTCCACCGCGACCTCACCGATAGCGCGCAGCTCCTCCTCGGTGTAGACGGCGCCGGTCGGGTTGTGCGGGGTGGTGAGGATGATCATCTTGGTGCGGGGAGTCATGGCGTTGGCGAACTCCTCGGCGGTAATCTTCCAGCCGTTCTCGGCCTTGGTCTCCACGAATACGGGAGTGGCGCCGCAGAGCTGCACCATGGAGGGATAGCTCACCCAGTAGGGAGAGGGGATGATGACTTCGTCCCCCTCGCTCACTGTGGCGCGCAGAGCAGCGTATACAGCGGGCTTGGCGCCGGAGCATACGCAAATCTGGTCGGGAGTGTAGTCGAGGTTATTGTCGCGCTTGAGCTTGTCGCAGATAGCCTGGCGGAGCTGGGGCAGACCAACGGAAGGGGTATACTTGGTGGCGCCATCTTCCAGAGCCTTGATGGCAGCCTGCTTGATGTTCTCCGGGGTATCCTTGTCGGGCTCGCCACCGGCAAGACCGAATACCTGCTCACCATTGGCCTTCATCTCTTTGGCCTTGTTGGTAACAGCCAGCGTGAGAGAAGGAGAAAGTGCAGCTACTGTGGGGGAAATAAAGTCCATTGCAGGAAAATGTGTTAAAAATTGATATGAGTGTAGAGACCTGCCGCGGGGCAAGTCGCGGATATGTTACTCTCTTACGCTCCAAAAGGCAAGGAAAATATGCAGGCGTGACGTAATAAACGCCCGCAAGCGCATTATAAATCGATGTCTATGGATATGTCATCCTCGCCGGCAGCAGCACGCCGTGCTTTTTCCGGGAGAGCTTCCAGAGCCTCTGCGGCCTCCTCGTCGCCCTGAGCCGCCGCGCGGCGGTACCAGCGCTCTGCCTCGGCGAAGGATTGCGGCACCCCTTCCCCCTGCTCGTACATATGGGCGAGGGAGCTCTGAGCCGATGCATGCCCCTGCTCGGCGGCCCGGCGGTACCAGTGCACCGCGTCAGCAGCAGACTCCGGCACGCCCATTCCACAATAATAACAGACACCCATAATCCACAGAGCGTCGACGTGCCCCTGCTCCGCAGCCCGGCGGTACCACTCCGCCGCCAGTTGATATCTGGCCGCCTCCTCCTGCGGCGTCTCATTGAAACTTCCATTCATCTGGTAATGAGCAGCCAGCGCAAACTGAGCATCGACGTAGCCGGCTTCTGCAGCTTTGTTCAGCCACATGCAGTATGCCTCATAATCCTTCTCAGCCCCTTCCCCATCTCTGTACATGAGAGCCAGGCGATACTGCGCCTCTGCCTGCCCGGACTCTGCGGCGCGGCGGTAGCAGTCCAACGCCGCCTGTGTTTCTCCGGCAGCAGCAGGAGGCGCTGCGGTGGAGGTTGCGGCAGGGGTGGCGGCAGGGGTGGCGGCACTCGCGCAGGCGAGTCCGCATATCATCAGGCAAAGGTAGTGGGTAAGTGTCATCCTGCAGAGCGTTATAGCATGTTATGCACGAAGAGTAAAGAATAAAAGACGGAGCCACCCGCATTGGCACGGGCGACTCCGCCGGTAAAAACTATTTCAGCTGCCTCAGGCGAGGAGGGATTTCCAATACTGCAGGCGGCGCTCGGTATTAGCCGGGTTGGGAGCGCCGGGGTTGGTGCGCAGTGAGAACGCGCGGTCCAGGTTGAACACGCTGTGCACATCCTCGCCATACTCGGGAGAAATCTCGCGGAACTGCTCGAGGCTCAGGCAGTTGAGCGGTGTACCGCTGCTCACGGCCACGGCCACGGCACGACCTACCAGCTCGTGCGCCTGGCGGAAGGGCACGCCGCGGCGTACCAGGTAGTCCGCCAGGTCGGTGGCCAGCAGGAGGGGGTCGCTCACAGCGGCCTCGCAGCGGGCGGGGTTGATGCGCATGGCGGCTATCATCTCCGTGTTCACACGCAGAGCCAGGCTCACAGTGGCAAAAGAATCGAAGAGGGGTTCTTTGTCCTCCTGCAGGTCGCGGTTGTAGGTGAGGGGCAGGCCCTTCACCGCTACCATGACGCTGACGAGGTTGCCGTACAGGCGGCCGGATTTGCCGCGGGTCAGCTCGCAGACGTCCGGGTTCTTCTTCTGCGGCATGAGGCTGGAGCCGGTGGTGTGGGCATCCGACAGGGTGCAGTAGCCGAACTCGGCACTGCTCCAGAGCACAAGGTCCTCGCTCAGGCGGCTGAGGTGGGTGCCGATGACGGACAGGCAGAAGAGGGTTTCCATGATGTAGTCGCGGTCGGCGATGGCATCCATGGAGTTCTCGGTCACGCCGGAGAAGCCCAGCTCAGCGGCGATAGCGGCGCGGTCCAGGTTGATGGTGGAGCCGGCGATGGCGCCGGAGCCCAGCGGGCTCACATTCACACGGCGGCGGCAGTCCTGCAGACGCTCCACGTCGCGGCCGAGCATCTCCACATAGGCCAGCAGGTGGTGGCCTATGGTCACCGGCTGAGCACGCTGCAGGTGGGTATAGCCGGGAATGCGGATTTCGGCGTACTCCTCAGCCTTGGCCACCAGGGCGCGCTGCAGGTTGCGCAGCAGCTCGGCGGTGGTATCAATCTCGGCGCGGCAGTACAGGCGGGTATCGGTAGCCACCTGGTCGTTGCGGGAGCGGGCGGTATGCAGCTTGGCACCGGGAGCACCGATGCGGCGGGTCAGCTCGCTCTCGATGTTCATGTGCACGTCCTCCAGCTTGATGGACCACTCGAACTTACCTGCCTCGATGTCTGCCAGGATACCCTGCAGCCCCTGCTCGATGGCGCTGAACTCCTCCTGCGTGAGCATCCCCGCATTCAGCTGTGCACGCGCATGCGCTATGGAGCCGGCGATGTCGTGCCGATAAAGCTTCCAATCGTACGATACGGATTCACCGTACTGCAACACCAGGTCGGCCGTAGCCTGAGAAAAACGTCCTGTCCACATAACGCGGGGCAGCGTACACCAAAACGCCCCCGAATGCAAGCAAAATCATGCAAATATGCGTCCTGCCCACAGGCTGCGGCGGCTTGCCCGAGCGGGTCACTCCGCTTCCGGCGTCTCCGACATCAGGTCGAAGTGGCTCACCGCCATCTGCGGCTTCACAGCCAGGTCCAGCGCAGCATCTGCCACATGGGAGGAGTCCGTGTCGAAACGGTAGGCGTAGCAGTCCGGACAGCTTGCAGCCGCTTTGTCTACGATGGAGCCGCACACCGCGCACAGCTTGTAGCTGCCGGGGTCGTTTGCTATGGTGGTTGCAATCTCGCGTCTGTCCGGTTTCATACGCCCCCCAGTATACTCCGCTTCCTCCCATGCTGCAAGCACGGCTTCAGTCATATCCTCGCCTCGTCGCCAAAACCTCTCCCGGCAGACTCTCGCACAGGGAATACTTTTTTTGGAATATTTCTAATTTTTATGATTGACACCGACCAGATATTGTGCTAACTTTCGCAAACCTACGCCACATATAGGAAAACAAGACAATGAAGATAAGGAAGCGCAACGGACAGGAAGAAGCCTACAGGAGGCAGAAAATAGAGAGGGTCATCCGCCTGGCCTTCGAGAGTGTGCAGCAGAGCGGAAGCCCGGAAGCAGTCTGCCGCCTGGCGGCGGAGGTAGAGGCGCGCCTGCCGCAGGGGGAGGCCGCAGTACCGGTGGAGCAGGTTCAGGACCTGGTGGAGGAAGCTCTGATGGTGAATGGCCATTTTGAAGCAGCGCGTAGCTTCATCCTGTACCGCAACGGGAGGCGGCGCCTGCGCGCCGCGCGGGCAGAGTTGCTGGCCAGTTTCGGCAACTGCCCGGAACTGGACGCGGAGTTAAAGGAAATCCAGCAGGAGTTCGCGGAAGAAACCTACCCGCTGAGCCTTCTTACCGCCAAGTTCCGTAGCTTCTGCACCTCCGAAACCTCTGCCGCGCAGGCCCCGGCGCTTCTGACCCGCGCGGCGGCGGAGCTCACCTCGCGCGATGCACCGCAGTGGGAGATGATAGCGGCGCGCTTCCGCCTGCTGAGTTTCCGGAAAGCACTGAGCGCGTACGAGGAGGCGAACGGGCTCAACACATTTTACGACAAGATACTGCATCTGGCGCAGGAGGGGCTGTATGGCCGATACATTGTGGAAGCGTATACCAGGGAAGAGGTGGATGAGCTGGAGAAGCTGCTGAAACCTGAGCGCGACAAGCTGCTGAACTACTCCGGCCTGGAGATGCTGCTGGGGCGCTACCTCATCCGCACCCACAGCGGGGAAACAGCGGAAACACCGCAGGAAATGTTCCTGGGTATTGCCCTGCACCTGGCCATGCGCGAGCAGCAGAACCGCAGCGAGTGGGTGCAACGCTTCTACGATATGCTCAGCACCCTGCGTGTCACCCTGGCCACACCGACCCTGGCCAATGCCCGCAAGCCTTTTCACCAGCTTTCATCCTGCTTCATCGACACCGTACCGGACAGCCTGGAGGGCATCTACCGCAGTATCGACAACTTCGCCCGCGTGAGCAAGTACGGCGGCGGCATGGGACTCTACTTCGGCAAGGTGCGAGCCTGTGGCAGCGCCATACGCGGATTCCCCGGCGCAGCAGGCGGCGTGATACGCTGGATAAAGCTTGCCAACGACACAGCTGTGGCGGTGGACCAGCTCGGCGTGCGCCAGGGCGCAGTGGCCGTGTATCTGGATGCCTGGCACCGCGACCTGCCGGAGTTCCTGAGCCTGCGCACGAACAATGGAGACGACCGCCTCAAGGCACACGATGTTTTCCCCGCCGTGTGCTACCCGGACTATTTCTGGCAGCAGGCCCGGGACAACATCGAGGGCATGTGGCACCTCATGTGCCCGCACGAAATACGCTGCGTGAAAGGCTATGCCCTGGAAGACTCGTGGGGCGAGGAGTGGCAGGAGCGTTACCTCTCCTGCGTGGCAGACCCGCGCATCCACAAGCGCAGCCTGCCCATCAAGGACCTGGTGCGTCTCATCCTCAAGAGCGCTGTGGAAACCGGGACGCCCTTCGCCTTCAACCGCGATATCGTGAACCGCGCCAACCCGAACAAGCACACCGGCGTTATCTACTGCAGCAACCTCTGCACCGAGATTGCCCAGAACATGAGCGCCATCCGCACCGTGCAGCAGGAAATCCGCAGCCAGGACGGCGACACCGTAGTGGTGACCACAACCCGCCCCGGGGATTTTGTGGTGTGCAACCTGGCCAGCCTCTCCCTGGGACGCATCGACACGGAGAACCCGGCAGAAGTCGCGGAAATTACCCGCAGCGCGGTGCGCGCACTGGACAATGTGATAGACCTGAACTTCTACCCCCTGCCCTATGCAGAGGTGACCAACCGCGCCTACAGACCCATCGGCCTGGGTGTGAGCGGTTACCACCACATGCTGGCCAAAAGAGCCATACGCTGGGAGAGCGAGGAGCACCTGCAACTGGCAGACAGCCTTTTCGAGCAGATTAACCACGCCGCCATAGCCGCCAGCTGCGAAATAGCGGAGCAGAAAGGCGCGTACTCCCACTTCGAGGGCAGCGAGTGGCAGAGCGGAGAATACTTCCGCCGCCGCGGCTACACCGCCCCGCACTGGCAGCAGCTGCAGCAGCGTGTGGCCGCACACGGCCTGCGCAACGCCTGGCTGCTTGCCGTGGCTCCCACCAGCAGCACCGGCACCATAGCCGGCACCACTGCCGGCATAGACCCCGTCATGAAGCACTTTTTCCTGGAGGAAAAGAAAAACGGCCTCATGCCGCGTGTTGCCCCGGACCTCTCCACAGCCACCCTCTGGTACTACAAAAATGCACACCACATCGACCAGAGCTGGTCCGTGCGTGCCGCCGGCCTCCGCCAGCGCCATATCGACCAGGCCCAGAGTATGAACCTCTATATCACCAACGATTACACCCTCCGCCAAATCCTCAACCTCTACATCCTCGCCTGGGAAAGCGGGGTCAAAACAGTATACTACATCCGTTCCCAAAGCCTCGAAACCCAAGAATGCGAATCATGCAGCAGTTAACCCCCAAGCCCCTCTTCAACCCGCAGGGCGACGCCGACATCAACGCCCGCCGTATTATCGGCGGGAATACCACCAACCTCAACGACTTCAATAACATGAAGTACGCCTGGGTCAGCAAGTGGTACCGGCAGGCCATGAACAACTTCTGGATTCCGGAGGAAATCAGCCTCGCCGCAGACGTGAAGGATTACCCGCGCCTCTCCCCCGCCGAGCGCCGCGCCTACGACAAGATTCTCTCCTTCCTTGTGTTCCTGGACAGCATCCAGACGGCCAACCTGCCCTCCGTGGGCGAATATGTCACCGCCAACGAGGTGAACCTCTGCCTCTGCATCCAGGCCTTCCAGGAAGCCGTGCACAGCCAGAGCTACAGCTACATGCTGGACACCATCTGCGAGCCGCAGCAACGCACCAATGTGCTCTACCAGTGGCGTACGGATGAACACCTGCTGCGCCGCAACACCTTCATCGGCAATCTGTACAACGACTTCCGCGACAACCGCACCCCGCGCACCTTTGCCCGTACCCTCGTGGCAAACTACATACTGGAGGGTATCTACTTCTACAGCGGCTTCATGTTCTTCTACAACCTGGCCCGCAACAACAAGATGCCCGGTTCCGCGCAGGAGATTCGCTACATCAACCGAGACGAGAATACGCACCTCTGGCTTTTCCGCAACATCATACACGAGTTGCAGCGCGAACAGCCCGAGCTCTTCACCCCCGAGCTGGTGGAGGAGTACCGCGCCATGATTCGCGAAGGCGCGGAGCAGGAAATCGCCTGGGGCTGCTATGTCATCGGCGATGACATCCCCGGACTCACCACCGATATCGTGACCTCCTACATACGCTACCTGGCCAACCTGCGCTGTCGCGGCCTTGGGTTCGAGCCCATCTACCCCGGCCACGAGCAGGAGCCGGCAGAGTGCAGCTGGGTCTCCCAGTACAGCAACGCCAACCTCATCAAGACAGACTTCTTCGAGGCTCGCAGCACGGCATACGCCAAGAGCACCGCGCTGGTGGACGACCTCTGAAGACTCTACACCATCCCCATACACAACATAGCCGCAGGCAAACACTTGCCTGCGGCTATGTTGTGTCCGGGCTGCGGACTCAGAAAAGCAGGAGCGAGGTTGCGGAACCCCGCTCCCGGGGAAGAAATTACTTCTTCTGCCAGCCACCACCCAGCTGGGTGTAGAGGGTGGGGATGCAGGCAGCGTACTGGTAACGATAGTTGGCGAGCTGCTTCTGAGCGGGGAAGAGGCGCAGCTGGTTGTCCAGAACCTCGAAATAGGCGGAGTAACCGGCCTTGTAGCGCTCTGTCGCGAGCTGCACCGTGCGCTCGTACTCAGCCACGGACTGCTCCTGGGCGGAAATCACCTCGCGCAGCTTCTGGCGCTGCACCAGCGTACTGGCGACCTCGGCCATAGCGTTGAGCACAGCCTGCTCGTAGTCCTTCTTGGCAGCCTCGAAAGCCTCCTTCTTGGCAGCCTCATTGGCGGTGAGCTGGCCGGCGCGGAAGAGCGGGCCGGTAAGGCTTGCACCGATACCCCAGCCGTCCACAGAGTGCTTCAGATCCGGGAAGGCAGCGCCACCGGCAGCCGTAAGGGTCACCGTGGGGAAGTAGCTGGCGATAGCCACGCCCACCTCGGCGTTGGCGGCACGGAGAGCCTGCTCCTTGGCACGGATATCCGGGCGGCGGGAAAGCACATCAGCGGGGATACCGGCGGCCACACGGGAGGCGCTCATGTAGGACTTGAGTGTACCGCTGCGGTCAATCTTGCCCGGAGCGCGACCGGCAAGCATGCTCAGCGTGTTCTCCAGTGCCGCAATCTGCATCTCCAGAGCCGGAGCCTCAGCCTGAGCCGAGGCAAGAGCAGCCTTGGCGCTGGAAACCTGCAGCAGGTCTACCACACCTTCCTTGAGCTGGTCATTGAAGAGTTTGAGCGTATCGCTGTAAGACTCAATACTGTTGCGGGTAATGCGCAGCTGCTCATCCAGCATGAGAAGCTGGAGGTAGCCCGTAGCCACCTGGCGCAGCAGAGAAATGCGCAGGTTGTTGAGCTGCTCCTCAGCCTCCATGGCAGAGGCCTCGGCGCTCTCCACCTCGCGGCGGGTCGCACCCCAGAGGTCAATCTCCCAGCTGGCGGTCAGGCCACCCATACCGGACTTGGTATCGATGCCACCGGTATCGGCAAAGCCGCTGGTACCGGCGGAGTTCACGCCTCTGTTCGCAGAGCCCATGTAGTTCACCCAGGGGAAGATGGGAGCTCTGGCGATGGTAACATACTGGCGAGCTGCCTCTACATTGTGCTGCAGGGAGGCGAGGCTGCGGTTGTTTTCAAAAACATCGTTGAGCAAAGCCTGAAGCTTACCGTCTTTCATGACAGCCTGCCAGGGCAGGTCTGCCATGTTGCCCTCGCTCATTCCGGCTCCGCGGAATACGGCGGGTACTTCCATCTGGGGTTTTTCCCAGTTCGGACCGAGCGTACAGGCAGTGGTCACCGCCACTGCGCCGGCCAGCATAATATGTGCACTTTTTGTCATGTGTGTTTTACGGGGGTTAAGAGTTATGGTAGAAAATAATACTGTTGAGTGATTACACGGCATCGTCGTCCGCATGCTCCACGAGGTAACGGCGGGCGCCTTCCTCGTCCGGGTCTTCAGCGAGTGTCTTCTTCGCAAAGCGAATACGGAAGAGACGCATGATGAACACATAGGAACAGGGAATAAGGAACACACCCACCAGCGTGGCCACGGTCATACCGGCCACCACCACCACGCCGATGGCATTGCGGGCAAGCGCGCCGGAACCACTGGAGAGCAGCAGCGGAATACAGCCGAGAATGAAGGCCAGCGAGGTCATGATGATGGGACGCAGGCGCAGCTTGGCAGCCACCAGAGTGGATTCCATGAGGCTCTTGCCACGCTCCATCTCCAGGTTGGCGAACTCCACGATAAGGATGGCGTTCTTGGCGGCCAGACCCACCAGCATGATGAGGCCCACCTGAGCATAGAGTGTCAGGTTCAGATTCCAGACATACAGGCCCATGTAGGCACCGAGCACAGCGATGGGCACGGTCATGAACACAGAGATGGGCAGAGTCCACTTCTCATACAGAGCCACCAGAATCAGGAAGGCGAAGAAGCCGGACATGCAGAAGATGGTACCGAGACCGGTGCTGTTGCGCACCTTGTTCTCCTGGAAGGACATATCCTGGTAGTCCATGCCGACCTTGGTCTTGTCCATGGTCTGCTCGAACACCTCCTCCATGGCCTCCATGAGCTGCTGCGTGGAGTAGCCGGGCTTGGGCATCACGTTGATTTTGGCTGCATTATAACCATTGTGGTGCATCACGAACTCTGTATCGGCGATATCGCTGATGCTGACAATGGCATCCAGAGGCACGCGCTCGCCCTTCTTATTGATGACGAAGAAGCCGTTCATCTGCTCCAGGTTGCGGCGGTCTACACCGCGAGCCTGCATGAACACCTGCCACTGCTGGCCGAAAGCGTTGAAGAAGTTCACGAATGAGGAACCGTAGTAGGAGGCAAGCACGCCGTAGGCATCGCCGATGTTGACGCCATACTTCTGGCACTTGGCGCGATCCAGCGTGAGATACTTCTGCGGCACGTCGGCCATCATCATATCACGGCAGGTGGCGACCTCCTCGCGGGCGGAAGCAGTTTCATTGAACTTCTTAACCTGCTGGTAGAGGAAGTCCACACCCTGGCCTTCCAGGTCCGTGAGAACCATCGTGACACCGTTTGCCGTACCCACACCGGGAATTGCCGGCGGAATCAGCACCAGAGGAATACCGTCCAGACCGGCCTGAGCGCAGCGTGCCGTCAGGCGTTTCTGCACCTGCTCAGCCGTTTCGGAGCGCTCGCTCCAATCCTTCAGCTGCACGAAGGCGATAGCCGCGCCCGGGGTCTGCACCATGTTGAGGATGTTGATACCGACCACGGCTGTGAGATTCTTGATGGCGGGGTCGGGAGAATCTGCCGGGCCTGCCAGGGCGTCCTCGAACTTCTGCGCCTCCACCATGGAACGCTGCAGGGAGTTCTCGGGCTTCATGACAAGAGCCGCCAGCAGGAAGCCCTGGTCCTCGTCCGGCAGGAAGGCGCCGGGTACTTTGCTGCTCACCGGCCAGATGGCGGCCCAGAGCAACAGAAGGATGGGCATGGAAATGATGAGCTTGCGGGCCAGACCACCGCAAATGCGGGTGTAGACACCGGCGGTGCTGTCGTAGCACTTGTTGAAAAGGCGGAAGAAGGGCTTGGCCAAGCCGTGGTTCAGCCTGTACACCAGCAGACGCAGCGGGTTGGTGGGCGGCGTGTTGGATTCCTCCTTACTCTTCAGCATCAGAGCGCAAAGGGCCGGGGACAGCGTCAGTGCGTTGAAAGCCGATATAAGCATCGAGATAGCGATGGTGATGGCAAACTGCTTGAAGAGCGTGCCGGTAATACCCTCCAGCATGAGCGAGGGCAGGAACACGGCAGCCAGCACCAATGCAATGGCGATTACCGGGCCACTCACCTCCTGCATGGCAGCAAAGGAAGCCATGCGGGGGTTGAGCCCCTTCTCGATATGGTGCTGCACAGCTTCCACCACCACGATGGCGTCGTCCACCACCAGACCGATGGCCAGCACCATACCCAGCAGAGAAATGGTGTTGAGGGTGAAGCCCAGCAGCGGGAACACACAGAAGGTGGAAATGAGCGACACCGGCACGGCGATAAGCGGAATAACGGTAGCGCGCCAGCTCTGCAGGAACAGGAACACCACCAGTGCCACCAGCACGATAGCCTCGATAAAGGTTTGCTTAATCTCCTCGATGGAGTAGCGCACAGACGTCGTGGTATCCAGAGACACATTACCCTCGATACCGGGAGGCAATGGCTTGTGCTCCAACAAATCGCGCACTCTGTCCACAGTCTGAATGGCGTTGGAGCCGGGAGACTGGAACACCACAACACTGGCCGCGGGTTTGCGGTTCAGGCGGCCGGTCACAGAGTAGTCCGCCGAGCCTAGCTCGATGGTGGCAATGTCCTTGAGGTACACCACCTCATTGCCGCGCTGGCGCACGATAATCTGCTCGAACTGCTCGGGGGTGGACAAGCGCCCCTCCGTACGGATGGTGACGGTGGTCTCCTGACCGGCCGGTACGGGGTCTGCGCCCACTTTACCGCCGGGGTTAGTGACGTTCTGGAGGCGGATAGCGCCCTGCACCTCGTTGAGCGAGATGCCGAAGTGGGACATCTTGACCGTGTTGAGCCAGATACGAATAGCGTAGCGGCCTGCACCATACACCGTCACTTCGCCCACGCCGGGCACACGCTTAATCTCGTCCAGAAGCTTCACCTGGGCATAGTTTGCCAGGTCCACGGAGTCATACGAGCCATCCGGGGAGGTGAGCGAGTAAAGCATGAGCGGCAGACCGGGCTGCTGGCGAATGGTGATGCCGGAGTTGAGCACCTCCGTAGGCACCTGAGACTGAGCCTGGCCGTAACGCATGTTGGTCAGCACCTGGTCCAGGTCCGTATCCGAACCGGGTTCAAAGACAACCTGCAGGTTGTAGACACCGTTGTTGGAGGAAACGGATGTCATGTAGTCCATGTGATTCACGCCGTTCATCTGGCGCTCAATGGGCGTACCGACCGAATCCGCCACCGCCTGGGCATCCGCGCCCGGGTAAACAGCCGTGAGGTTGATGGTGCGGGGGGTAATCTCCGGGTACTGCTCCACGGGAAGATTCATCATGCAGACCACACCGAGCATGGTGGTCAGCACGGCGATAACCGTGGCAATAACCGGATGTTTGATGAAATAAGCACTCATTGTGTACTTCCGCAGGAAATAATGTGTTACTCGGCCTCAGCTGTTACCGAAGGAGTGGTGGACATGGGCTTGCGATAGTCGTAGGCAGGCGGATTCTTCACCACCTCGGCAAAGCCGCCCTTTGCTCCCTTGCTCTTCATGCCCTTGTTCACATTGGCATAAATCTCGGCCATCTGGCTGCCCTCCACAATGATGGGCGCGTCCAGCGGATTCTCGTAGCCGATGGACTTCAGCACAGCGGGCAAATCTTCCAGCTTACCCTGCTCAGTCTCGATGGAGCGAGCCGTCACCACCTGCATGGGGATACCGGTCTCCTCGTCCACAATCTCCTGCCCCAGAATCACATCGATACCATAGGGCTGGTTATCCGGCCCCACCACATACACAAAGCGGTGGTTCATGGTAGAAAGGATAGAAGCTTTGGGCACCAGGAAGGCATCCTCCAACGTGCTGACGCGGGCACGCACCTGTACAGAGGCACCGGAGCGCAGGCGCAATTCGCTGTTGGGAATCTCACCGATAAAGTTCACGGTGCCGGTGGAGGTGTTCACCTCACTGTCCATGGTCTTCACCACGCCCTTCTCCGGGTACTTGGTACCATCCTCCAGAATCACATCAAACTCGGTGAAGGGAGAATCCATGTTCTCGCCGGCGCGGAAATTGGTCTGCGTCACAATGTCGAGCACATTTTTACCCGTGACCACAAAATCCACACGGATGGGGTCGATGGCACTCATACGGGTAAGAGTCATGGCGCCGGGTGTCACGTGGTCGCCCACACTCACCGTGGATGCCGATGCGTAGCCATCGAAGGGGGCGCAAATGCTGCAGCGACCCAGGTTAATTTCCGCGTTCGTGAGTGCGGCTTCAGCCTGCTTCACCTGTGCGCGGGCCGCAGCCAGCGCAGCCACAGCACGCTTCTTGGCATGCTCGGCATCGGTGAAGGTCTTATCCGACACAGAGCCGCTCTTCACCAGTTCAGTAAAACGCTTCAAATCCTGGTCTGCCTGGGCATCCACCACTTCTGCCTGAAGCACGGCTGCTTTGGCTGCATCCAGGTTGGCCTTGGCCATATCCACGGCGGCACGGTAGCTTACATCATCGATGCGGAAAAGCACCTCACCCTTGCTGCAGGGAGAACCATCGATATACACCTTCTCCACAATTTTGCCGCTCACTTCAGGTCTGATGTCAGCCTGCTCGGTACCACGCAACTGCCCGAACCAGGTAGCATATACAGGAACGTCCTTCTGCTGCAGTTTCATAACAGAAACCTGCAGCGGGGGCATCCCCTGCTGCTGCGCCGGAGCCTTACCGCCGAAAAAGTCCCGATGCAAACGTGTCAGCAAACCGGGGCTCCCATCCTCACCGTCTCCGCAACCGGTCAGACCGGCCACCACCATACCGCTCAGGGCTATTGATACTATATGCTTTGCTTTCATCATTTTGAATAAAAAATCATTACTTAATATTGGCATACACACGGCGCAGCATATCAAACAGCTGCTCGCATTCCTCCGCACTCAGGCCATGCAGCATCTGCCCGGTTATGGCCGCAATGTGCTCGGAAAGCTCATCTCGACACTGGCGCGCCTTGTCCGTAAGGTAGGCATGTTTCACGCGCCCATCGGTGCTGTCGAACGCAGTACGCACCAATTCCTTCTCTTCCAGGCGTTGCAACAGGCCTTTCGCCGTTGTGTGCGACACATTCAGATATTGCTCAAGCTGTTTCTGCGACAAGGGGCCTCCGCCGCAGGCTTCCAGATACATCAGCACGCGACTCTGCGCCGCTGTCACGGGCAAATCCGCGCGCAATGAAAACAAGGTTGACACACGGTCCGTGATCAACTTCATCAGGAATGATATAGCTTGCCCGTTCTGCATCTTTTTTCTGATTTTCTTAATATGAAGCATGCTTCATATTACACGAGAGAGTATAACACCCCACCCTCATAAGTCAAGAAAAATCGCCAAACTTTTTTTTGAATTACAACTCGCTTCAGCACTCGTTGCCTAACCTCCGATAGCGCGAGAAAATCGCACGATAATCGCTTGCGGGGTCCCCTAATTCCAGCAGCATAGCATCTCGCATTGCCACTGCCTCAGCCAGCGAATTTTCAACGCCTCCACACTTCAAATCAGAAAAATAGCGCACAAAACGCTCACCACCACGAGTGATACACAGGCGCCAACCTTTGAAAGTGTAGCCCTGTCCTTTCTCCTGCCCGTAACGGGTAATGTGCTTTTCGTTTGTCATGTCTGCGGGGCTATTTTATAGCACCTCGCATATTTGTCAAGCATTTTTGTTCAATAAAAGCAACTATTGCTCCTTTTAACATTTTTAGAAACAAAAAGAAAAACTGTCAGTTCACACAGAGAAGCCGACAGCAAAGAAAAAGAGCTGCTGCGTGCAGACCACGCAGCAGCCCCATTTAGAAACAACCAAGGAAAATCTTTGGTGTGGGAGTGGCTCAGGCCTTGGCGGCGCGAGCCTTCTTGATCATGGAAGCCACAGTCTCAGAGGGCTGGGCACCGTTGGAAATCCACTTTTCAACCTTCTCCAGATCCAGGGTGTAGTTCTCACCCTCGGCCATGGGGTTGTAAGTACCCACCTGTTCAATGAAGTCGCCATCACGGCGAGCGCGGCTGTCAACGACAACGATTTTGTAGTAAGGACGGTCCTTGGACCCCTGACGGTTGAGACGGATTGCTACCATAGTAAAATGAATGAGATTGGTTGTTCCCCAAGCCGCGGCGATGTATTTTCTGACGCACGGCGGCAAGGCGGGACGCCAAGTTAGCATATCGGCATGGCATTGTCAAGCACAAAGTCATAAAAAAACTTTTTTTGTTTCAAATCAGGGCATATTTAGCACTTTACAGAGGGGGTGCGGGTAAGGTAGAATGGAAGGCATGAAGAACGCCATCCTGCTTTGTCTGCCTCTGCTGCTGGGTTCCTGCTTCTCGCACCAGGCCGCGAATCCCCGAATCCCGAAACAGCGTCCGAGAGTGGGGATGCAGCAGTCCCGATTCGCAAATATCGATTTGGAGTGGCTGGGAAAACGCATCTGGCAGAACGAGTGCGCCGGCAGCGTGCCGGGGCTGGTGAGCTGGAACGCCGGGGAGGAGTTCCCCTCGCTGGGCATCGGGCATTTCATCTGGTATCCGGCGGGCTATCGGGGGCCATTCGATGAGAGCTTCCCGACCTTTGTCCGCTACGCGCAGTCCCGCGGCGTGCAGGTGCCCGCCTACTTCCACGGAGCAGCTCCCTGGCCGAACAAAGCAACCTTTACTGCAGACCGCAGCGGGCGAGCCGACGCCATGCGCAAGTGGCTTGCCGCCCACGTAAGTCTGCAGACAGAGTTTATCGTGCTGCGCAGCAGAGCCGCCCTGCCCCGCATGCTGGCAGCCAGCCGTGCACCCCAGGCAGTGCAGGCGCGTTACAACGCACTGGCCGCCACAACACAGGGACTCTACTGCCTGGTGGACTACGTGAACTTCAAGGGAGAAGGCATCAAACCGACAGAACGCTACAACGGGCAAGGCTGGGGGCTACTGCAGGTACTGGAGGAGATGCGAGGCACCCCGCAGGGCCGAGCCGCCACGGCGGAATTCTCCCGCGCGGCCTCAGTTGTCATGCGTCGCCGCGTGGAGAACTCACCGGCCGCTCGTGGCGAAAAGCGCTGGCTGGCAGGTTGGCTCAACCGCTGCGCGACCTATAAATAAAAACTGCGGTCGGACAGACCGCAGTTGCGAAAGGAATGCTGATTCAGGTGGCGTAATCTGCGAAACTCTGCTGGAGGCGCACCAGTTCCTCATCATAATACAATGGGCTGAGGGTGTTCCAGTTGGATGGATAGCGCATACGGTATAGGATATCGCACAACTCTGCGCTCAGCGGAGAGGCTGCATCTACCAGTTGCAGGATATCGGACGCAGCCGATGTCAGCACACGGCGACTGGTGGTACGGGTACGCTTGCCACCCAGAGCCGGGTTACGCAAGCGGAATCCCGGGTTCACATAGTAGATATGCTGCAGCAGGAACTCCTCTCCGGCGATTCCCTCAATATCCATCGCAATGCAAATGCGGCAGAGCATACGCATCAGCTCGCACACGGCAGCGGCAGGAAGCTTACGTCCCTCTGCCGCCATGACATCCAGCGGGTCCCCCTCCACGCGCTCACGCGAAATATGCCAGGTTTCCTCTGCAAACATGAGCTCCAGGGGGGAGGCAATAGGCCCCCCGCTGATACTGGCCTGCGCCCGGGCTGTATCCAGGAAGCGCTTCACACGCACAGGGTCCTGCATCGCCTCCGGGCGAAGACTCTCCACCACCACCTCACGGCGCATGTCCTTCTGCGTTGCCGCGTAAAGCACCGTATCGGCCGTCTCGTTCAGCACGGCAGAAAGCACGTACTGATTGTTCACGAGGAAAGGAAGCGGATAGGAGGAAGCCGGAGTCATGTTCGGAATCAGTGCGTGTTGATGAGGCGGATGACGGGCAGCCCCTCCACAGCGTTAAGCCAGGCGGAGGCAGGAATCACGAACTTCATGAAGGCACGCGGCTCTTCGTCGCCGGGCAGCTCAATACGCTCTACCGTCACCTTGCAGTCCGGCTGCCCAAGCACCTCCGGCTCTACGGAATCAATCTCATAGGCGGGGATAAGCAGCTCCACATCATTCATGGTCAGCAGCGCGGGAGGGAAGATATAGGTATCCTCGTACACCATGCACCCCATCCACCCTTCGGGCAGAGTGATATCGTAGAAGGGGTAGCTGCCGTAGATGGCCTCCCCGTTCACCTCCATCCACTTACCCACGCGCAGGAACACCTCTTCCACAGCGGGAGGAACGGAACCATCTGCCATGGGGTTGATATTAAGCAACAGGTTACCCCCCTTGGCAGCGCACTGCTGGAGCTGGCGAATCACCGTACCCGGTGATTTGATGTTCAGGTCGTAGCGGTTGAATCCCCATTTATCGCCCACGGTCATGCAGGCCTCCCAGTCAATGCCGGGATACCCCTTGGCCGGGATTCGCTTCTCGGGCGTGGTGTAGTCGCCGCAGCGAAGGTCGAGCTGCACGCCGTCCTGCGAGGTATCGAACCCGGAGAAGGAATAAAGGCGGTTGTTCATAATCACTCCCGGATTAAGCTCGCGGCACATATTCATGAGAGCCGGAGCCTTCCAGCCGCGCTCGCCTTCGGCTGCGCCCTGGGAGTAGTCCCACCACATGATATCGATAGTGCCGTAGTTGGACATCAGCTCGCGCACCTGCGTGTGCAGATATTTCTGGTAGGTGGCGTGGTCGCGGGGAATCCCCTTCTCCTTCAGCATCTTTGCCTGATTGACGGGGTAACAGAGATCCGGGCAGATGGTGTTGTCGTATGCCGGGTGGTGCCAGTCGATAACACTGTGGTAAAGCCCCACCTGCATCCCGCGCTTGCGGGCAGAATTCGTGAACTCTCGCACGATATCACGCCCCACGGCCTTGGCCGATGTGTAATCCGAAGTAGGCGTGTCGAAAAGGGCAAATCCGTCGTGGTGTTTGGAGGTGAGCACCATGTAGCGGCAACCGGCCTTAGCGGCCAAATCCGCCCAGGCCTCGGTGCAGCCGGGTTTGGGGCAGAAAAGCGGCAGCGCCTCCGCGGCATAAGTGTCGGTATCCAGGCCCAGGTTGGTCTGAATCCACTCCGCACCACCCTGGCGTCCCTGAAACTCGCCGGCCAGGCCGGAATAGAGTCCATAGTGAATAAACATGCCGAATTTGGCCTGTCTCCACCAGGCCATGCGCAGGTCGCGCTCCTCATTGGTTTCGGTCACCGCTGCGTGGTTGGCATCCCCGGCGACAGGCAGAGTCTGCTGGCCCTGAGCAGGCAGTGCAAGAGCGGCCAGAGCCGCCAGTGCAAGCGTCTTAACTGTTTTCTTCATGGTCAGTTTCTGTATTTTGTTCATCTTGGTCGGGTTCAATATCTTGCGGATCTGCAAAAAGGTTGAGCTGCGTAAAGTCCGCCGAGGGCTCCGGCTGCACGGCAGGCTGTTCCACCGCTTCGGCCGGTGCAGCAACACCCGGAGCCGGCAGCTGGGGCTCCACAGAGCTGGGCAGTGCGTTTTCGCCCTCCACAGGAGTCTCCCCATCTTCTGCCGCAGTCGGCATGATGCGGGCAATGCGCTCCACGGGATTCTTGGTCACCATGTTGCCCATCACCGTGCGACTCTTCACACGCAGGCGGGCAAAATCGAAGGGAATGGGGCGGCGCAGGCGGCGGAATTGGTTTTTAAGGTACACGTTGACGGAGAGCGCGGCGCTTTCCTCCTCTGTGGCATGCACGGAGAAGAAGAAGATGCGGCTGCCCTTGGTGCCCATCGTGAGCTGGTACTCCTTGTCGCGGGTGAAACCACCCAGGTGGAAACGCTTGGCGTAGGTCACCCCCTCCTTACCATCGCGGTAGATGAGGTTGAACACCCAGTCATCCCCCGGGCGCAGCACGCGGATATCCAGCAGTTTCTTGCCCACGTAGAACTTCTCCTGAATGCGACGCACCATCAACACGCCCTGGCTGTCAATCGTCAGCACATCGCTCAGAGTGGAGCACTTCTCCACCGGCTCACCCTTACGAACACCATAACCCGCGAAGCCTTCCTCGTCTATGTAGAGCGTCTCATTCTCCACCGCGGCCTCCGCGCGAGTCAGGGAATCGAAGGTAGCCAGCTCGGTGCGGCGGGGCCAGGCATCTCCGTATTTCTTCTTGAGGTTCTCGAACCAGCGGATGGTGTAGCGGGTGAGCTGAGCCAGGTGTTTGCGTGTCTGCTCGATTTCCGCCTCCAGGCCGGAGATATGGTGCTCGGCCTCGTGAATCTCATATTTCGCAATCTTCTTAATGCGAATCTCGGTCAGGCGGATGATGTCATCCCGCGTCACCGGGCGAATGAAATCCACCACAAAGGGAGCCAGGCGCTCGCCGATTTCTTCGATGGACTGCTCCCAGCTGTCGCTTTCCTCCAGCACCTTGTAGATGCGGTTCTCGATGAATATCTTCTCCAGGCTGGCCAGCATCCAGGCCTCCTGCAACTCACCCAGGCGCACCTCCAGCTCGCGGCGCAGCGTGTCGCGGGTGAAATCCACATTGTGCTTCAGAATCTCGCTCACGCCCATGAACACGGGCTTGCGGTCCATGATAACCACCGCCTTGGGAGAAATGCTCTTCTGGCATTCGGTGAAGGCATAGAGGGCATTGCAGGTTTTCTCCACATCCGCATTCGGCGCCAGGTGCACCAGAATATCGGCCGTGGCAGCCGTGTTGTCCTCGATGCGCGCTACCTTGAGCTTGCCCTTCTCCATGGCCTTCTCGATACTCTCTATCAGGGAGTCGGTCGTAGTGCCGAAGGGAACCTCCGTAATGCGGATGATACGCTTGCCGCTCACCTCCAGGCGGGCGCGGGAGCGCAGGCGGCTGTTACCGGTGCCATCGTTATACCCGCTCACATCCAGAAGCCCGCCGGTGGGGAAATCCGGGTAGAGCTCGAAAGGCTCATCGCGCAGGTAGTGAATGGCGGCATCGATAATCTCGTTGAAATTGTGCGGCAGAATAAGGCAGTTCATACCCACGGCAATGCCCAGCGCGCCCTGTGCCAGCAGCAGGGGGAACTTAATGGGCAGCGCCACGGGCTCCTTGTTGCGGCCGTCGTAGCTGAGCTTCCAATCCGTCACCTTGGGGCTGTACACCACCTCCTTGGCAAAGGCAGAGAGGCGCGCCTCGATGTATCGGGCAGCGGCGGCACTGTCGCCGGTAAGGATGTTACCCCAGTTACCCTGAGTATCGATAAGCAGGCCCTTCTGCCCCAGAGTGACCAGCGCACTGCCGATGGAGGCATCACCATGCGGGTGGTACTTCATGGTATCGCCCACGATATTGGCCACCTTGTTGTAGCGGCCGTCGTCCATGCGCTCCATGGAGTGCAGAATACGACGCTGCACGGGCTTCAGGCCGTCCACAATATGCGGCACAGCGCGCTCCAGAATCACATACGAAGCGTACTCCAGGTAATAATCCCCGAACATACGCTGAATCTTGCTCGGGTTCTCCTGCAGATATATCGGTGTGCCATCGTTACTCATACGCTCCGGGCAGTCTACCAGTTCGCCGAGACCATTTCAAGCTCATTCTGTGTCCAAGGCTCTCTTTTTCACGCGCGTAAAAAGCAAAAACGCAATTTTTGGGCTTGCAAATCCGCCGGAATGAGTGTACCCTGTGGTACCGCCGCCGGCGGATTATCGTAAACAAATCGAATCATAACTCATGGAAACGCTGAAAATTGAGCGCGCCCTGCTGTCGGTTTCCGACAAAACCGGGCTTGATAAGTTTGCCAAGGGCCTCGTGGCCCAGAATGTACAGCTCATCTCTACGGGTGGTACCTGCAAGTACCTCAAGGAGCTGGGCCTGCCGGTGACGGAGATTTCGGACTACACGGGTGCCCCCGAGCTTTTCGACGGCCGTGTTAAGACTCTCCACCCCAAGGTACACGGCGGTCTGCTCCAGCGCCGCGACCTGGCCGAGCACCAGCAGCAGGCTGTGGACAACAACATCCCCACCATCGACCTCGTCTGTGTGAACCTCTACCCCTTCGAGGAAACCATCGCCCAGGAAGGCGTGACCCTCGCAGAGGCTATCGAGAAGATTGATATCGGCGGCCCCTCCATGCTGCGCTCCGCTGCCAAGAACTACGCTTCCGTGACGGTGGTAAGCGACCCCGCCGACTACGACACCGTGCTGGAGGAAATGGAAAACCACCAGGGCAACACCACCCTGAAGACTCGTGAGAAGCTGGCAGTCAAGGTATTCATGCGCACCTCCTCCTACGACAACGCCATTTCCAACTATCTGGGCCACCGCGCAGAGGAGAGCACCAAGAACAACCTCTCCCTCTCCCTCCCCTTCAACCAGACTCTCCGCTACGGCGACAACCCCCACCAGAGCAGCGTGCTCTACGGTGATTTCGACTCCATCTTCACCCAGCTGCAGGGCAAGGAGCTTTCCTACACCAACATTCTGGACCTGGACGCAGCCGCCTCCCTCATCATGAACTTCCGCCGTCCCACGGTCGGTATCCTCAAGCACACCAACCCCTGTGGTGTGGGTCAGGACGACGAGGATCTCGTGGAGGCCTGGAAGCGTGCTTACCAGACCGATACGCAGGCTCCCTTCGGCGGCGTTATCGTGATGAACCGCCCCATGACCGAGGCTCTGGCCCGCATCGTGGGCGCCATCTTCACGGACGTGATTATCGCCCCGGACTACGAGCCGGAGGCCCGCGCCATCCTGCAGAAGAAGAAGAACTGCCGCGTGATGCGCATCGACATGGATGCCTGGCGCGAGTTCTGCAAGACCCCCATGATGCGTACTGCCCCCGGCGGTATCATGACCATGCAGCGCGATGACGAGGTCATGGGCCTGGACAACCTGGAGGCCAAGGTCGTGACCGACCGCGTGCCCACCGCAGAGGAGCTCGAGGCTATGCGCTTCGCCTGGCGCGTCTGCAAGCAGGTGCACTCCAACGCCATCGTCTTCACGGACAAGAACGGCACGCTCGGCATCGGCGCCGGCCAGATGAGCCGCGTGGACTCCGCCAAGATTGCCGTGTGGAAAGCCGGCCAGGCCGGCCTGAGCCTCAAGGGCAGCGTCATCGCTTCGGATGGCCTCTTCCCCTTCGCAGACGGCCTGCAGACCGCCATCGACGCCGGTGCCACTGCCTGCATCCAGCCCGGTGGTTCCATCCGCGACCAGGAGGTTATCGACGCTGCGAACGCCGCCGGCATCGCCATGGTGTTCACGGGCGCCCGCCACTTCCTGCACTAAATCATTCACCCCTTCCGACCCTGCGGGCTCGTCCCGCAGGGTCTTTTTCTCCAAAAAATCCCCACTATGCACCTCGGAGTTAACATAGACCATGTAGCCACGCTGCGCCAGGCACGCTACGCCACCATGCTCGACTCGCACAACACGGAGCCCTCCGTCCTGGATGCCGCCCGTGCTGCGCTGGAGGGCGGCGCAGACTCCATCACCCTGCATGTACGCGAGGACCGCCGCCACATGCAGGACGCAGACGCCCGCGCCGTGCGCCGGGAGATACCCCTGCCCCTGAACCTGGAGATGGGTGCTACGGAAGCCATGCTGGAGTTTGCACTGAGCCTGAAGCCGGACTTTGTGTGCCTGGTGCCGGAGCGTCGCGAGGAGATTACCACAGAGGGTGGTCTGAGCGTAGCCGGGCACGAGGACAGACTGCAGCCCATGGTAGCCGCGCTGCAGGCCAACGGGAGCCGTGTGAGCATGTTCATCGACCCCGAGCCGGAGCAGGTGCGCGCCTCTGCCGCTATAGGAGCTGCGATGATTGAGCTGCACACCGGCCGCTTTGCCAACACGCTGGGCGAGGAACGCGCCGCGGAAACCGCCCGACTGGTCGAGGCCGCCACTCTGGCGCACGAGCTGGGGCTGGAGGTGCATGCCGGCCACGGCATACAGGTTGCCAACCTGGCAGAGCTTAACGCCGTGCCCCACCTCACCGAGCTCAATATCGGCCACACCATCATCTCCCGCGCTATCTTCACCGGCCTCTCTGCCGCCGTGCGTGAAATGAAGCAGGCCATCGATGCCCTTAAGTGGTGATACACCGCATTTTCCGCGGATTCTCAACGCTTTTTAATCCTATACAAGCCAATTTTCGCAGAAAAATGCGGAAATTGGCTTTTGTTTTCACTTTTTCGCTTGAAATCAACGCTCCACATGCTATCATAAAGGCCTATGAACAAGACTCAACTTGTAGACAGCATTCAGGCCAAGCTTGGCGAGGGCGCTACCAAAAAGTGCGCCGAGGCCGCTCTCTCTGCCGTTCTCAGCTCCATCTCCGATGCAGTAAAAGGTGGTGACAAGGTTCAGCTCATCGGTTTCGGCACCTTCGAGATGAAGGCCCGCCCCGAGCGCACCGGTCGCAACCCCCAGACCGGCGCCGAGATGAAGATTCCGGCCTCCTCCACTCTGGCCTTCAAGCCGTCTTCCACTTTCAAGACTATCATCGAGCCCAAGAAGAAGGGCTGCGCCAAGAAGTCCTGCAAGAAGAAGAAGTAAGCTCTGCTTCGTAGATCTTCCCCAGCCGTTCGCTCCCGGGCGAACGGCTTTTTTGTGGGCTGAGGGAAGAGTTCAAATGCGCTCTCCCCTACTTCGAATACAATTACAGCAATAAACCCGGGTCTTACGGTTTTACCCCCAGCCTGCGGAGCTTGTCTTTTGCACCATCGAGCCCCTGTTGCGCGGCCTTACGATACCACTTAATGGCCTCGCTACGGCTACGGGAAACACCCAGTCCCTTCTCATAGCACCACCCAAGATATTGCTGAGCCTTGTCATACCCTTGCTCTGCTGCTTTGCGATACCAGCTAGCCGCTTCCTTGTAATCCTGACTTACGCCCTGCCCTTCAGCATAGCACATACCAAGAATACACTGAGCTTGGGCGTTTCCCTGCTCTGCGGCCTTGCGATACCAAACAGCGGCTTCTTTATTATCTTTGTCTACTCCCTGGCCTGTAACGTAGCATACTCCCAGATTATACTGTGCACTGGCATACCCCTGTTCGGCAGCCTTACGATACCATCGGACGGCTTCTTTATAATCCCGGGCTACTCCTAGGCCTTTCTTGTAGCAGTAGCCAAGATTAGTCTGGGCGCTGGCATATCCCTGCTCTGCGGCCTTGCGATACCAAGCTACGGCTTCTTTATAATCCCGGTCTACTCCCCGACCGTTTCTGTAGCAGAGGCCAAGATTATACTGCGCTGGAACATTTCCCTGCTCTGCGGCCTTGCGATACCAAGCTACGGCTTCTTTATAATCCTGGTCTACTCCCTGGCCATTCGAATAGCACACTCCAAGATTAGTCTGGGCGCTGGCATATCCCTGCTCTGCGGCCTTGCGATACCAAGCTACGGCTTCTTTATAATCCCGGTCTACTCCCCGGCCCTTCGCATAGCACACGCCAAGATTATGCTGAGCTCTGGCATATCCCTGCTCTGCGGCCTTGCGATACCAAGCTACGGCTTCTTTATAATCCTGGGCTACTCCTAGGCCATTCTCGTAGCACCATCCAAGATTACACTGTGCTGGAACATTTCCCTGCTCTGCGGCCTTGCGATACCAAGCTACGGCTTCAGTGTGGTCTTGGCTCACGCCCAGACCTTTTTCGTAGCACTCACCAAGATAATACTGCGCTTCTGCATGTCCGGCGTCCGCTGCTTTGCGATAATACTCCGCCGCTTTAGCCCAGTCTGCCGTATGTCCGTTTTCACCCAAGGCATAATTACGGCCCATCGCAAAATTATCCTCTATCTGCTGCTTTCTCTCCGCCTCTTCGCGAGCCTGGCGTTCCGCTTCCTCGCGGGCCTTGCGTTCTGCCTCTTCGCGAGCCAGGCGTTCCGCTTCCTCGCGGGCTTTACGCTCTGCCTCTTCGCGAGCCAGGCGTTCTGCTTCCTCGCGAGCCTTACGAGCAGCCTCCTGTCGCGCGAGCTCAATTCGCAGCTCGGCCTCCGCTTCCAGATGCTTGGTATAAGAGATTGCACCGAAAACACCACCGGCTACCAGAGCAATTGCAACCAGCGCTATCACCACAGCACGAACGCCGGACTTTCGGTGCGCCGCCTCGGCAGCTAAGGGCGATACCACCGAGATGGGGGAGGCCGATACGCGTTTGGATTGTGGCTCAGCCTTCACTGCAGGGGGCTGCGGCAGTGCCGCCAGCCACTCGGTGGCGCTTTGCCAGCGTCCGGACACACGGACAGACAACGCTTTATCCACCCCGGACAGGAACTCGCGGGAAAAGCGCCCGCGCAGCTCTGCTCGAGGAGCCAGCAAACGCAGCGGGTCTTCCGATTCCTCGATGCGATCCAGCGCATCCGGCGGGCGCTCGCCGGTGATAAGGCGATAACAGGTAGCGCCCACGGAGTACATATCCGTCCACGGGCCGCGCTTCCCTTTGGTTCTCAATTGCTCAATGGGGGAGTAACCGGGAGAAGCAATGTGCGTGGCGGAGCGTTCGCTGATGATGAGGCGAGCCGTACCGAAGTCGATGAGGATGGGCTCACCCGCATCTGTGAGCAGAATATTGCCGGGCTTCACATCGCGGTGGTAAATATTCTGCCCATGCAGGTATTCCAGAGCCTCCAGAAGGCGGCGCAGAATGGGCAGAAGCCAGGCTTCCGTGATTATTGTGTGGTCGGGGGCGGCTTTGTGCAGCTCTTTACCGCCCACCCAGGGCATCACATAGTAGGCAGTGCCCAGCGCTTCAAAGGCGGAGAGCACCTTCACGATGTTGGGGTGGTTGAGCCGTGCCAGCAAGCGCGCTTCATCCACAAAGCGTGTCAGCAGTGCAGAGTATTCCTGCTGCGGGTCCTGCGAGTTTGTGGGGAGAACGGTCAGGCTTGTATGGTTTCTCCAGGCACAGAAACCCGGCAGATTTTCCTTGATAACAACCTTCTCTCCCGTGCTCACAGACTCCGCCAGGTAGGTGATACCAAAGCCACCCTGCCCCAGCGCGCGCTGTATACGATAATCTCCCAGCTCCACCCCTGGGGGCAGAGCAATTTCGTATCCGCCCTGTGAATCATGATGTCCCTCTACCATATAAGATAAACCTCTGTGAGTCATTCTAATACACGTCTACTTCAATGTAAAGAACGAAAAGCTACCCCGGATAATTTCCCAGAGCAAAACAAAGCAAAACCCGCGCCTTTTCGGCGCGGGCTTATCTATAACTGCATTTTACTGCTGCGGAACAGATACTTCAGGCTGCGGCACCACAGGAGGCGCAGCCGGAGCAGTAGGTGCAGCAGGAGCGGCAGGAGCCGGTGATGCGATGGAGCCCTGTGCTGCTTTGATAGCCTGCAACAGCGGTGTAATGGCTTCGCTGCCTACGTTGATATGGGGGAAGCGAATCTTGTCCAGATTCTGCACCATCTGCCAGCGGATGAGGTTCTCGCCGATGGCGTTATTGAGCGCCTTGCGGCCCTCTGCCTCCAGGCGCATACCCTCAGCCTCCGCTTTTTTCATAGCGAGCACGGCAGCGGCTTCCTGCTGGCGGCGGTACAGCTCAGCATCTGCCTCGGCTTTGGCCTTGAGCAGAGCACCCTGCGCCTCCTGATTCATGCGATTCGCCTTAGCGCGGCCCTCGGCATCAGCAATCATCTCATTGCGCTTGGCAATCTCCAGCTGAATAGCCTGGCGCTCGTACTCCTGCGTAGCCTCCACCTTCTTGGTGATACCGGCTGTCACAGACTCCGGCGGCACGGTACTGCCGATGGTGACACTCTCCACGATGAAAGGCGTATCTTTCAAAGCCGTACGCAGTTCTTTCTCCACCATGTCCGTAATCTCGGGGATGTGACCGGGAGCATCCAGGCCGCGGAATTTGGCAATGGAGGTTCGCACGGCCGAGCAGAAGGGTTGGCGAATAAAGCTGGCGTAGGCATCCTGAGCGATGGCCTCCGGTGTGGGATCCACCTCGGTCACGGCACCGTACTGCTCTACAAACTCGCGTACCTTGTTGGCATCGATTCGCCACACCAGGTGTGCATCGGCCTTCATTTTAAGGTGGTCAGCAGCGCGGATATCATCAAACTTCTCCTCTGTGGTGTAGGGAGTTACGCAGATGATAACACTGTTCTGGCGCCACACCAGACCGGTACCACCCGGGCCTTTGATAACCTGGCGGAACTCCGGCACCCCCACGATGGGGTTTGTGCGCACATAGGCCACATAGCCGCCGTCCACCTTTTCATTGCTCATGTTATAATAAAGCACTGCACTTCCGGCCACCAGCAGAGCAGCCACACCTCCGATAATTGCTTTGGTCATAGTCTTCATGGAAATCTGAGGGGTCATCACAACAGTCCCCCGTGGGGAATTATAGGGTCTCATAACGCTTATCAGACTAGCAGGTATCCCCCCGCCTGTCAATCTTTTTTCGCACAACAGCATTGACAATTTCTGCACCGCGCGTTAGAATCTCGGCATTGTATCGCCGCGCTGGATTTGAGAAACAAGCCGTGGATAAATGAGAAATTATCGGCTTAGCCTGCCAGCCATCTGCCAGTCATTGGCAGGGGCTCGGCAGGGGGCTGGCGACTAATAAAAAGGCGTTGATAGGCGTTCTTTGAGGTTGGCGTAGGCGGTAAGGCGAGCGAGGGCGGTGAGGGTGTGGTGGTTCCAGGTGCTCGGTGGCGAGTTCCAGCGACAGGTTTTGAAGTCGACGGCGTATGGTGGGATGAGGTCGGAGAGAGGGAGAGGTGAGGGTGTGGTCCAGTCGTGGAAGAGGGCTCCGGGGGTGGGAGTTTGGGAGTGAGGTATGGTGATGGTGTGGCCGGAGTGTTTGGCGAGGTGGTAAAATACGCGATCTTCGCAGTGGCCACGCATGGCTTTCCCTTGCCATACCGGGTCACTGAGCAGGGAGTTGACGGCACGGACGCCTGCTGCGGAGATGGCATAGCAAGGGCCGGATGGGTAGTCATGGGCATGTGTGGTGCCGGTGAACATGCAGTCGGCGGAGTTGATGTTTCGCAGCCAGTGGAGGTGGTTGATGTAGGTGTCGCAGTCGGTTTTGATAATCCAGTCGTAGTCGGCGCAGGAAAGGATGTGGGCGTAGGTTTGGGCCATGCCGAGTATGCAGTCCAGGCCGTTGAGGTTACCGCAGCGGTTGAAAGAGGAGCGGAGATAGTGTGCGCCCGGCGGAGGAGTTGTCAATGGAGCCGCAGAGTCATCCACAACAAAAACGTCTATTCGGTCTCCGTAAGCTCGCAGGTGTGGTATGGCGCGGAGTGATTGTTGCAGCAGCTGTGCATCGCCCGCGTATGAGAAGAAAACGATGGCGATATTCATGAGGAATAGTATTGATCGGTTGCGAGTTCAAAAATGAGGGTATGGCCATGGCAATCGGTGCGCAGGCGGAGGTAGAGGGGTGTTCCATCCGGCAGTATGCAGGAGGCTACGGTGGCGGCTTGCCAGGGGTCGCCCACGAGGTCGCTGAGTGGCCATACGTTGCCGTGAATATCCTGAACCTTTTTGGCGTAGACCGGCAGCTGTGCTCGCCCCAAGTTGAGGCTGTCCGGGTAAAAGTCTGCATCCAGGTCTGTGATACCGCCGAACAAGCCGGGGCTGTTGCCAGTGGCCCACCCGATTTCTGCCACGCCGTTGGTCATGCTCCAGGTGGTGCTGCCGGAGGGGCGGATGGTATGGATGAGGCCGGGGGTGTTGGCTGAGGCCAGGGGTGGCACGTAGGGGAGCCCGCCATCGCCTTCGGCATCGGTGGCGGTTAATTCTGCCAGTATTTCTTCGCTCATTGTTTTATTTTTGTATCAGGTTGTAGGTTACGGTGCCATCCACTCGCACGACTTGCAGTTTTACGGGTTGGGCGGTGAGAGGGGTTTTAGTTTCTTTGCCGTGGGTTATGGTGAATTGTGTATGGGGCACCTCAAAAGAATGCCCCAGGGCGGTGAAGATACCGCCTGTGTAGTAGTATTTACCGCCCTCGCAGTACAGACAAAAGGGCTTGCGGCGCGTGCCGTTCACGCCCGCGCTCACCTCCGTGGCCACATCCGCCGCCACGGTCATGGTGGTTTCCTGTTCGGCATCGGCCTCCGTGTCCATAGAATCCGCGCCCATGGTCTCACGGCGTTGCGGTGCCTGCGTGGCGGCGCGTGCCATATTGCGGCGTTCCAGCCGTTCGGAGAATCCCAGCACTTCACGCGTGCCGAATTCCACACTCAGCCCGCCACCCAGCAAGTCCCAGCTCACGGCGCGAATGATGGCATTCATCTGCTCCCATGCCGGTGCCAGCCCTGCCACATGCAGCAAGCGCCCGGTCATGTCCGCCGGGTTACGGGAGCCGTTAAAATGCAGCCCCACGCTACCCTCGCTCCACACCGTGCGCGTGGCGCGGTAGTATTCTGCCATGACGGCGCGGTAGGTTGCCGTGCGCTCCGTCTCCTGCTCGGTTTCTTCGTCCGCATTAAAATCCGGGTCGCTGCTCAGCATCTTATTGTCTGCGGTAGAATAACGCTTGCGGGAGCGGTTGATAAGGTTGCAGGATAAGCGCA
>JAZTYL010000012.1:0-62875 GCA_045636905.1 Akkermansia sp. | reverse complement strand
GCTTTTGCCTCCGCTTCTTCTTCAGCACGCTCACGGGCCTCTTCGGCAGCCTTCTGCTCGGCTTTCAGGCGGGCGCGTTCAGCCTTAGCACGGGCTTCCGCTTCTTCCTCCGCGCGTTCGCGAGCTTCCTCGGCAGCTTTTTCCTCTGCCTTGCGGCGGGCTCGTTCAGCTTTGGCGGCGGCTATGGCGGCGCGGCGCTCAGCTTTGGCGCGAGCCTCCGCTTCTTCTTCGGCTCGCTCACGGGCTTCTTCGGCAGCCTTCTGCTCGGCTTTCAGGCGTGCGCGTTCCGCCTTAGCACGGGCTTCCGCTTCTTCCTCCGCGTGTTCACGAGCTTCTTCCGCGGCCTTTTCCTCAGCCTTCAGGCGGGCACGCTCAGCTTCGGCTCGGGTTTGAGCAGCTTCCAACAAAGCATCCAGCTCTTCCTGTGCGCCTTCAGCGGCTTTCATCACAGCGCGATACTCATCGCCCAAGGCTAAAGCCTGCTTAAAGGGGAAACAACTTTCCACCCCCTCCTGCACATAAACGGGACTCTTGATTTCGAGGATATCGAACAAAAGGCTGGAAACAACATGGGGCATGCGTATACAGCCATGGGACAAACGTTTTCCCGGAATCACCTGCCCGGTATGCATGCCGATTCCGGTATCAGTAAGGCGCATCCAGTTGGGCATCTCGGCGCCTTTCCAGGTACAGCCCGGCGGCACAGTGTGCTTGCGGGAATCCGCATCAGCCACCAGAACGTTGCCCTCTGCATCCAGAATAGAACCGAAACGCCCGGAAAAATGCTCTTTCTTTTTCTCCAGGATACGGAAAGTGCCTCGGGATGTTGGCTTGCTGTCCGTACCGGTAGAAACCGGCCAGTCCAGGGCAACCTTCCCATCCACATACAAACGGCCACGCTGCTGGGACAGGCAGATGTAGACAGGGGAATCAGCCGTGGCTTTCTCCAACAACTCGGAGTCCCGGAATGCCGTCATGGCATCCAGATAATGCCTGTGGCTGATGAAGTATTCGTAAGAGCCGATTACGTACTCATCGGTCGGGACATCTCCACGCACGGCACCCAGAATTTGCCGCAACTCCTGCACTCGCTTCGCCTCATCAGGCAGAAGCGGAAGTTGCTCCATGGAACGGCAGGCAGACAGCACCAGAAGTGCCGCAAACCCGAAACTGAGCGGTGCATATTTCACGCGAATACAGAAAGCTAAGTGGTACAGCTCGTTAGGGAACTGTACCACCACCTTAGAGAGAAGTCAAACTAAATAACTCGAAAAAGGCGCTAAATTGCTCAACTTGCGGCATTTTCGTCCACTTTTTGAGCATTTTTGCGAGCTTCGATTTCTTCCTGCGCCTGTTTTTTGAGATCTGCCAGATTCTGCACGGCATCGTTGTGGGTCTTAAGTACCGCCTGATACTGCTCGCTGAATGGCAATAAATCCACTACCGGATATAAACGCTCAAAATCGTCACGCACGTGAACACGAGTCCCCATGCCGGTGATATGGAATAGCTCGCGAGCCCACTCATCCGGCGTACGGATACAGCCATGCGACAAACGCTCCCCGGCTCTGACTTTGCCGGTATGCATACCGAGGCCATCCCAGGTGAGGCGCTGCCAGTTGGGCATAGGCGAGCCGATAAACACGCCCCCCTCCGGCACCTGATCCTTGGTGATATCCGCGTTGCGCTTTACCGTCTTACCATTGGCATCCTTGATGTTACCGTAGAGATTGGACGCATACTCCTTCTTTTTCTCGATGACGGAGTAGGTGCCGGTCGGCGTCTCGCGACCATCCACACCGGTAGATACAGGCCAATCCGCTGCGACCTTACCATCTACATACAGACGCCCACGCTGCTGGGGAAGGCAGATATACACCGTACTACGGCGGTTTGCCTTGCTCAGCAGCTCTTTGTCACGGTATATCTCCATGGTCTTGGGATATCCATGGTTGCAGATAAAGTGTTCATACGAGCCTTCCGCAAACGGAAGAGGCTCGGGCGCAGGAGAGGCTTCCAAGACCTCCTCTGCTTTCTCGATGCGGGCACGCAGCTGCGGAGACACCTGCGAACAGGAGCTTACCACAAGCACTACAAGGCTCGTCAGGAGCAGGGATACAACTGAAAAACTTTTCATTAAATTTGTGTTATTCTAAAATAGAAGGTTCCCGTGTACGGGCAAGTTGTACCCTGTTTCGGGATTTTTGTCAATACTTTTCAACTTTTATTTTTTCTTGACTAGTCGAAAGGTCCATGTTAGTTTCCGCTCATGAAATATACACCACTGGCCCTGATACTCCTGCTGAGCAGCTGCGACAGCCTCTATGACTATCTGGATAAGAGAGAAGCCATGGCGCATTATCTGGAAACTGTCGAAAAATTCGATAAAGTTCCCCTGTACCCCGAAGAAATCTACCCGGATTCCCCGGAAAAAGGGTTGGACAGCATATTCAACTCCGGCACGCCGATGTATGCCGGCGAACCGCTCTCGGCCTCGACTCGAACTGCGCTGCAGAACGCCATGCAGCAAGCCACCCATGTGCAGGTGGTGACGGACACACCCGGAAATGGAGGCGCCTAGGATGAGACGGTTACCACCACTGCCGCCCCGCCTGTACCCATGACACCGGAAGCCCGCACACTCGTGCAAAGCTGGAGCTCAGCACCGCAATGGCTCCTCATGGAACTCTCCCCCACCATAGCAGTGGAAGGCTATTTCAAAGCTCGCACTCACTATGTCTTTACCGATGCTGACGGGAAGGAGCTCGGCCGCATGAGCGAGGGTATGCCTTACAACCACTATATCTGCCGTCCGGAAGGACAGGAGCACTACTCACACATGGCAGAGGAACTGAGCCGAGCGCTCAAAAGCGAAAAATAAACTCCTGGGTAACAGAAAAGCCGACAATCACCACACAGAAAAAACCCGGTGCTGCACGAACAGCTCCGGGCTTTCTGTGTATTAAGATGTTCTCTCGGGAGAGAATATCAAGCCACGCATCAGGCTTTGGCGGCATCCTCGGCCTTCACGACCTTGGTAGCAAGCTGCACGGGAGTCGTGTTCTTGCTGTTCTTGGCGATTTCCTTCTGGCGCTTGATGTAGGCGCTGCGGCGGCGGCGCTTCGTTTCCTTACGGTGCTGTTGACCCATGGTTCTGGTTTTTGGTTGTAGGGCAGGCGAATCTGCCCGATATTTAGTTAAGACGCATTAGTTAATAACGCTTTCCGCACAGGAAGGCAAGGCAAAAGTGTGTGTGCCTGCCATAAAATGCAAATTTTGTTGCCAAAATCGGGCACAAGTGCTACAATTTGCGGCATGAAGATAGCCATTCTGGGTGCAGGAGCACTGGGTTGTTACTACGGCGCACGCCTCGCAGAGGCGGGGCACGATGTCACCTTTATCCTTCGCTCGGCGTATGAGCCGGTTCGAGCCAACGGTCTGCACGTGCAAAGTGTGTATGGAGATATACACCTGCCCACCCCTCGTATAGCCCGCACGCCGGAGGAATGCGGCCCGGTGGAGCTCGTCATTGTTTCCTGGAAAACCACCTGCAACGCCATGTTAACCACCGCCCTGCCCCCGCTGCTGCAGGACGGGACACGCGTACTTTCCTTCCAGAACGGCATGGGCAATGCAGAAGCTATCTCTCGGGTGGTACCGGCGGAGCGCGTCTTTATCGGCCTCTGTTTTGTATGTGCCATGATGGATACGCCCGGTGAGATTCGCCACCTGGAGGGAGGAGCCATCCGCTTTGCTCCCTTGTTGCCCACAGCTTCCGGGCTGGAGCAGGCACAGGAACTGGCAGAGCTTTTCCACGGAACCCCGGTGGAAACAGCCTCTGCCCGCCACGCAGAAGAAATACTCTGGACCAAGCTCACCTGGAACATCCCCTTCAATGGCCTCTGCCTGGCTCACGGCGGCATCAGCATCCGCCGGCTCTTCCTCATGCCCGGCGAGGGTGAGCGGGCACGCACCATCATGCACGAAGTATGCCGAGCCGCAGAATGCTGCGGGTTCTGCCTGCCGCAGGAGATCATCACCCGCCAGATGGAGCAAACCTCCGTCATGGGAGACTTCATCCCCAGCAGCGCGGTGGATTACAACCGCCACCGCCCCGTGGAATACGATGCGATATGGGGTATCCCCCTGGCCCGCGCCAAAGCAGCCGGCGCTTCTGTACCCGAGTGGGAGCGTCTGTGTGCCGATATACGCCTACGCCTGAATGAGCGGTACGGCAACCACTGATTCCTCTGCCGCCATGCAACTCTGTTCCCACAGCTTCTTCCGTACCGGCACCCGTATTGCGGCAGCTGTGCTCATGTTGCTGGCCGGCGGCCTGCTGCTCCACCCGCTCACCGGCGCCATCTCCCGCGCCCAGCAGGAGCAAGGCCTGCGACTCCCCCCGGCTCACATCTCCACGCGCGATGCATTCTCCCAACAGCTGGCATTTTTCACCTTGGGCGGTCTACGCTCCCTCGCAGCCGAAATAACGGCTCTGGATGCTACGAACGCCTGGATAAAAAGAGACTGGGAACGCGCAGATTCCCGCTGGGGGACTGTAACCACCCTCTCCCCGCGTCGCGTGAACTACTGGGCAGCAGCCGCACGCGACATGGCCACCAACGCCGCGGGTGATTACCTGAACAACGAACACTACAACGAGCGCGAACGCCACCTGCGCAGCCGCCACTACATCTCCCGCGGCGAGTCTTACCTGCTGCAAGGTATAGCGAACAACCCGCAGAGCATGCTCCTGCACGCCCGCCTGGGCGACCTCTACAGCGACCTCTACCGTAACCCGCAATTCGGCAAGGCGGCTCAGGCATACGCCCGGGCCGTGGAGCTCGGGGCTCCCCAGCTCTACAACCGCATGCGTTTCTACAACCTCTGCCGAATCCGCGGGCGCGAAGCGGAGGCGCTGGAACTGGGGCGAGCCCTCTTCGCCGACCCGCACAATCGCGTCCCCGCACTGCGTACTCTGCTTTTCGTGCTCCAGAATCGTCTCAACCTCCCCGAGGCCGAGCGCCTCAGCACAGAAGAGCTTTTCGGCACCCGCAAACGCGCCCTGCGAGACCTGCGCACCTTCCGCCGCAACACCCTTCTTTACCCCACCAATGGTATAGATGAGTTTCTGGAGCAAAACGGCTGATGCGCAAAGCCCGGTAAAATATGCCATTTGGCTTGCAAAACAGGCCGACATCGTATATCATACGCGCACATGTACGACCAATATCTGCACATTTACGAAAAACTGCCGCTCGGTGTGGCCGGGCTGCTGATGGGGCTGGCACTCATAGCTCTGCACGGCTATGCATTACTGAGCCCGGAAAAGGTCAAAGCCGCTCTGGCCGGTGCAGCGGAAAATGACAAGGCAGGACGTGTGCTGCTTACGGTGGATTTCATCTGGATTTTCCTGCTTCTTCTGGATGTAAGCTGGAATCCTCTGCGCATGAACCTCTTCGATTTCAATTCCTTCCGCGGCATCCTCATTATCATCTGCCCCATCATCTGGTTCGTACTCTACGGGGAGAAAAAGTCTCTCATATTCCCCCGTGCGCTGGGGCTTTTCCTGCTTCTGCTGGCCATTGTACCGCTCACAGCCGCTTTTCTCAAGGAGCCGGTCACACGCTTGCTCATCCCCATCTGGTGGTACCCTGTGCTGACAGCAGCCATGTTCTGGGTAGGCAAGCCCTACCTGCTGCGAGACTGGGCTGCCCGGTATACCGCCTGCCCGGCTCTGTATAAGTACAGCAACCTGTGCGGCCTGGCCTATGGTGCACTGGTGCTGGTGTGCAGCTTCTTCTGGTTCTGATTCCACCTACACTCCACCACCCCGCCATGAACAACGCTAACACCTGCGATGCTCTTTATACTGCCGCCTACGTTGTCACTCAGAATGACGCCCGCGACATCATCGAGAACGGTGCCATTGCCATAAGCGGCAACCGCATCCTCTGCGTCGGCCATACGGATATTCTGGAAATTCTCTACCCGGATGCCCGCCGAGTGGATTTGGGCAACGCCGTGCTCATGCCCGGCCTCATCAATGCCCACACGCATGTGCCCATGAGCCTCCTGCGCGGGTATTCGGATGACAAGGCGCTCATGGACTGGCTCACTCAGGACATATTCCCGCGGGAAGCTCGCCTCACCCCTGAGCTGGTGGAGTTGGGAGCCCGTTTCAGCCTGGCGGAAATGATTCGCAGCGGCACCACCGCCTTCTACGACATGTATATGATAGAGGATGCCGTGTTCCGCGCGGCGGACTCCATGGGCATGCGAGCGGTGCTGGGTGAAAGCATCACACAGTTTTTCCCGAGCCTTTCCTGCAAGGATAAGGACGCTTATTTCGACCTGGTACGCGCCCAGGCAGACGCCTGGCGCAACCACCCGCGCATCCGCCAGGCGGTTGTTCCCCATGCCCCCTACACCACGAATCCCGAGCTGCTGCGCGAATGTTACGCACTGGCAGAGGAAAATGGAGCACTTTTCGGCATGCACCTGGCAGAAACCCAGGCCGAGACGGAGACTTGCCTGAAAGAGTTCGGCATGCGCCCCATCCCTTACTGCGAGAGCCTGGGGCTGTTGCAGCCCGGCAGCACCTTCTTCCACGTTGTCCATGCAGATGCAGCGGATATGGAGCTGCTGGCAGAGGGGCACTGCGCTGTGGTGCACAACCCGTCTTCCAACATGAAACTGGCCAGCGGCGTGTCTCCCATACAAAACCTGCAGAATTACGGCATTTCCGTGGCTCTGGGTACAGATGGTCCAGCCAGCAACAACGCTCAGAATATGCTGCGTGAAATGTATGTGGCCAGCCTGCTGCACAAGGTAAACACCCTTACCCCCACCGCCTGCCCGGCTCAGATGGCTCTCGACCTCGCTACTCGCGGAGGTTCCGCAGCCCTGCACGACCCGCACATCGGCACTCTGGAGCCGGGAATGAAGGCAGACTTTATCGCCCTGGATCTCAGCGTGCCCAACATGCAGCCCGTGCACAATATCGTGTCCAACATCGTATACGCTGCCACAGGAGCAGAAAACAAGCTCACGGTGGTGGATGGCAAGGAACTCTACCGCGACGGCAAATTCCTGACCTGCGACTACGACGCTCTCTACTCTGAAATTCAGCAGGCACGCGCATGGGCTCGCAGTTGATGGATAGCCCGTTGGCGCAGTTGCCCATAGCAGCCATCGATTTCGAGTCTGCCGGGGCTGCCCCCGGTGAAACAGATTCCCCCGTGCAGGTTGGCATTGTGCGGGTGGCAAGTCTCTTTGCCCCGGAGGAATGCTTCACTTCCTATATCGCCTGCGACCGCCCTGTGCGCTGGAGCGCGGCAAAGGTGCACGGCATCACCACGGACATGCTGGGCGATGCGCCGCACTTCCACGAGCTCTGGGGGGAGCTGCACCGCCTGCTCTCCGGCTGCCTCGTGCTGGGCCACAACCCCGCCACGGAAAAACGCTTCCTCGGCGCATTCCCCGGCCACGGCTTCGGCCCCTGGCTGGATACCCTGGCTCTGGCTCGCCGAGCCTTGCCTACCCTGCCGGACCACGCGCTGGGCACTGTCTGCGAGGCCCTGGGACTGACGCCGGAAATCTCCCGCCTGGTTCCCGGCAAAAGCTGGCACGATGCCCTGTACGATGCCGCCGGTTCCCTGGCCCTGTTGCGCGCCCTGATACAGGGTCTGCACATGGAGCAGAGTACCCTGCGCAGCCTCAACTTTGCGGTAAGCTGAATAACAAGACACAAAAGCCCTTGCAAGATACCCTTAGCGTGTCATTTTTCGGCATGTTATCTTGACGCTCCGTGTGCGTGATGGTAGACTGAAGTTTACATACCATGGGCAAAACATTATACAGGAAAGTTTGGGACGCACATACGGTGGGAATCCTGCCGGATGGTCGCACGCAGCTCTTTATCGCAACACATTTTGTACACGAGGTTACCTCTCCGCAGGCCTTCGCCATGCTGCGAGAACTGAACATCCCCGTGCTGCACCCCGAGCGCACTTTTGCCACAGTAGACCACATTATCCCTACAGACAACCAGCAGGAGCCCTTTGCCGATCCGCGCGCGCAGACCATGCTCAATGCGCTGCGCAGCAACTGTGAGGCTGCCGGCATCCGCCTCTTCGACCTGCCCACCGGCAACCAGGGTATCGTGCACTCCATCGGACCGGAGCTGGGCATCACCCAGCCGGGCATGACAATCGTCTGCGGCGACTCTCACACGGCTACGCACGGCGCAGTAGGCTCCATTGCCATGGGTATCGGTACCACGCAGGTGCGCGATGTGCTGGCCACGCAGACACTGGCCATGCTCCCGCTCAAGGTGCGCAACGTACGCGTGGAGGGTACTCTGCGCCCCGGTGTCACCGCCAAGGACGTTGCTCTCTACATCATCGGTAAACTCGGAGCCGATGGCGGCCTGGGCTATGCATACGAATTCGGCGGCTCCGCCATACGCGATATGGAGATGGACGGCCGACTCACCCTCTGCAACCTGGCCATCGAGGGTGCTGCCCGCTGCGGCTATGTGAACCCGGACGAAAAGACCTTTTCCTACCTGAAGAATCGCCCCTACGCTCCCAAGGACGCTGCCTGGGACGCTGCCGTAGAGCGCTGGAAGAGCTTTGCCAGCGACGCAGATGCCGAGTACGATGACGTGGTAATTTTCGATGCAGCCGACATAGAGCCCACTGTAACCTGGGGTATCTCCCCGGACATGAGCATCGGCATCAATGGCTGCGTACCCGCTCCGGAGGATGCTCCGGATGCAGAAACCCGCAAGGCTCGCCAGACGGCTCTGGAGTATATGCAGCTGCAGGCCGGGCAACCGCTTAAGGGCATGCCCATCAATGTCGTCTTCATCGGCTCCTGCACGAATGGCCGCATCTCGGACTTCCGCGCCGTAGCCCCGCTGCTGAAGGGCCGCAAGGTTGCAGAGGGCGTGAAGGCTCTGGCAGTACCCGGCTCCCAGGAGACCGCTCGCCAGTGCGAGGAAGAGGGCATCGCAGACATCTTCCGCGCAGCCGGTTTCGAGTGGCGCCTGGCAGGCTGCTCCATGTGCCTTGCCATGAACCCGGATAAGCTGAAGGGCGACCAGATTTGCGCCAGCACCAGCAACCGCAATTTCAAGGGACGCCAGGGCAGCCCCACGGGGCGCACCCTGCTGATGAGCCCGCTCATGGCCGCCGCAGCTGCCGTGACCGGTACTGTAGCCGACCCCCGCGAGGTATTCGACATCCGCTAACCCCCAACCACTTTTCATACACATGCCTCTCAACAGAATCATCTCCATCTCCGGCAAGGCTGTTCCCGTACCGGGGGCCGACATGGACACGGACCGCATCATCCCCGCTCGTTTCCTCAAGTGTGTCACCTTCGATGAACTGGCCGGCACCATGTTCTACGACGAGCGTTTCAACGCCGACGGCAGCAGCAAGGGTCACCCCATCGATGCTCCGCAGCATACCGGGGCAGCCATCATCCTGGGTGGCGAGAACTTCGGCTGCGGTTCCTCACGCGAACACGCCCCGCAAGCCATCAAACGCAGCGGCGTCAAGGCCGTGGTAGCAGAGAGCTTCGCTGAGATTTTCTTCGGCAACAGCTCCGGCATCGGCATGCCCTGCGTCTGCGCTTCCCATGAGGACCTGCAGACAGCCCTGCGCATCACTACCGAGCAGCCGGAAACCGAGTGGACCCTCGACCTGGCTGCCATGACACTGAGCTGCCCCGCAGCCACTCTGCCTGTCACCATGCCTGCAGAGCCACGCGAGGCTCTCATGCAGGGGCGCTGGGATGCCGTGGTGGAGCTCATGAACGCCCCCGAAGCCGTGGCTGCACTGGCAGCAAGCCTGCCTGCCCCGACACTTTCCTGATACCTACATATCCCCCATGCTGGCAACTATTTCCCCACTCATTGCGCGAGGTGTTATCGATAACACCCTGCAGGAGCTTATCGACCTGCGTCTGTGGTTTACAGACGGCAGCGAGCCCCTGCATCTGCGCATGAAGGGAAACTGCCTGCAGGATATTGCCGGCTGCCGCCTGGTGTTCACCAACACCGCCGCAGCGCGCCCGGCGGCGCAGCTCCCCGCCCTCATCGGCGAGCTGCGGCGCCTGGCCGGCACCGCAAGCTTTACCGCCGGAGATATCACCTTCTCCCGCCGTGTTTTAGAAAGAAATAACCGCCGCGGAGTATCCAATGTGCTCTACATTGAATTCTTCGTGAACGATGCCGTGCGCGTGCTCATGGAATTCTCCGCCTTGAGCTATAACCTTTCTCTTCCGCAGTGGGAACAAAGCTGGGAGGGCGACAACCTGCAGAGCATGCTCAACATGGAAGCGCTGCGCGCTCATGTGCAGGCCAATGTGCGCCAATATCGCGGTCCCTCCATGGCAGGGCTGGGAGAGGATATGCCCCCCTGTGAGTGGGACTATCGCCTCAACAGAGCCGAGGCCTGCATGGCGATTTACCCCACTATACACGAAAAATACGCACCGGTGCCCGGTGGCTACCTTTCCGCGGCCTTTGTGATGAACCGCACCGAGTTCCTGGGCAAGGAAGCCGCAGAGGATGAAGCCAACATGCCCCCCGACCCGGAAGTCATCTCCCGGGACTGGGATGTGGTGGATTTCATGGCCCCGCATGAAAATGCAGTAAGGCGAGCCATGCACCATCCTCTCTTCGAAGAGGCTGCACGCATGACAGCTCTGGTGCAGGAACATGTTCTGAACCGCCACGGCGACCGCACCCCGCACAGCAAAGAGGACGAAGCCTTCCTCTCCCTCTACGCTTCTATCGTGACCCATCTGCTGGGCACCATCCTGCTCACCGGACAGGAGCTCTACACCCCGGCCCTGGCTGCCCAGCGCATGGAAGCCCTCTGCAAACGACTGAGCGTATTGGCCGGCATGCTCGAAACCATGCCCCCCACCGGGCGCCCGGCCATACAAGAGGCAGCAGAATCGCTCATGCGTAACATGAGACTCTTTATTGCAACTATTCCCGGCTGATATTCCACCCTATGTACCTCGCCCAGGAACGTCGACAATATATTCTCCGCCTGCTGGAACAACGCGGCAGCGTACGCACCACTGCTCTGGCACGCGAACTGAACGTGACGGATGAAACCGTGCGTACCGATTTGGTAGAGATGCAGCGCCAGGGATTGTTGCAACGCGTACACGGCGGGGCCCGCTACATCATCCCCGATGCGCCGGCTCTCTCCGACAGCCCCAGGCTGGATGTGCAGCTGGCTCAGCGTGTGCTGCAACACCTGAAACGCGGCATGCGCATCTATGCGGAAGCCACCCCTTTTGCACGGGTGCTCATTTCCCAAATGCAGGAGCTCCCCTGTACTTTTATCACCGCCTCGCCCATGCAGCTGTCTGCTCTGGCTCCGGCAGCACTGCCGCACAAGGTCATCTGCACCGGAGGCGTTCTGGACAAAGCCGGCGGCTTGCTGGTGCACCCTGCTCCGGCTGAAGTTCTGCGAGCACTCAAACCGGATATCGCCATCCTGACACCGCCCGCAGTACGAGCTGCTCAGGTAGCCTACAGGCATTCTTCGCATGCAGTCTGGGCAGCTGCGGTCACACAGGTGGCACCTATCACCCTGGTTGCCGTGCCCTCCGCGGCACTCACAGCCACAGCCGAACATCCGGCACCGCTCCCGGCCTACACCCTCATCACTGAGGATAACATCCCTCGCGGCTTCGAGGGTGTCCCTACGGAAACCGTTCCCTACATTTCCGAGACCTCCCTCGCCCACTTTGAATATTGACAGCAGGGAAAGCCAGGGGCTTCGCTCACAGCAAATTACCCTTTACCGCTCAGTCGTTTACTACGTCTATCAAGTCTTTCAGGCGGGCATAATCTCCACGCTTTAAGGTGAAGCGCAGGCGCGGCAACGCGGCCAGCATGGGTTCAGGGTCTGCATCGTCCCCCTCCATCTGCACCAAATCTCCGGCAGGCATGATATCGGTGTAGTCGAAACGCATCCAGTTGAGCAGCTTGTCGCTCACCGGCTCCATCAGACGAATGGTGCAGAAGTCACCATCGAAGTAGTACGAATGGAAGCGGCGATAGAAGCGCTCAATGTAGGCCATGGCATCCTCCGCGCTCTTGCAGAGATAGAGCAGGTGCATATCGCTGGGGGAAATGAGGTTTTCATCCAGCAGTTCCTTCTCGATGAATCGGTGCCAGCGGTACCAGAATGTCTCGCCCGGCACATCCAGCAACACAATGGGGAAGATGGTACACTTACCCGTCTGCATGAGGGTGATGGTCTCATAAATCTCATCCATGGTACCGAAACCACCCTCAAAGGCGACGAGCGCATCCGTCTGCTTCAGGAAATTGAGCTTACGGGTGTAGAAGTAGTAGAAATCCATCATCTTATCGCTGTCCGCCACATAGGGGTTGGCATGCTGCTCGAAGGGAAGCCTGATATTGAGGCCGAAGGAGTTATCTCTGCCTGCGCCCTCATTGCAAGCCTGCATAATGCCGGGGCCGCCACCCGTGATAATCATGTACCCGTTTTCCACCGCTCTGCGTGCAAAATCCACCGCCTGCACGTAAGACTCATCCTCCGGCTGAATGCGGGCAGAACCGAAGCATGTTATCTTGCGCACATTACGGTAAGGCAGGAACATCCTGTCCGCATCAAACATCTCACTGAGTGTGCGGTTCATCATGTCCAGATCATGCTCCTCGATACCGGAGCCGGCAGCATTCATCACCGTTGCCAGCATCTGCAGCACGACATCGGGATTATGGTCTCCGCAAAAACGGCGGGAAAGGTCATACAAGTTGGCATCCAGCACGGCATTGCCGGTGTTGGCAGGTATCTCCGAGGCAGGCAGATGGAGCTCGGCACGGCTGTTCAGATTGCGGGCGGCAAGAATTTCAGGCTTTTTCATACTCTGTATCGTAGCATTTTTGGCAGAAAAAGTCAGCAAAAAAACGCCGAAGCGGGCAAAATACCTCACCAAACTTCACAGCAATCCCGAAAAAAATCGGAATCAAACAGAAAATGAAACAGAATTACCTGTTTCTTATCCACCCCACCAGGTTTGCGATAAAGGTAGCCGGTATGCAGAAGAGTCCCATCATCCACGCGATAGACAAAGCCACACCAAACATAAAGAAAGCTATGGGAATCCCTAAAAGCCCCGCCTTAAGGGCTCCCCCCACGGCAGAAGCGACGCTCGCTCTGAACTTGGGCTCTCTCCAGAAGAATATCATGCAGGACAAAGCAAAGATGGGAGAACCCACCATCACAAGTTCAGCTTTTTGGGTCAGATGCCCGATGATATGAAGCACCAAACCAACAACCCCCGGAAGAGTGATGACGATATTTGCGATTCGTTGAGATTGCAGCATAAAAAATTTTACAGTGATTCAGTGGCATTCTATCCATTCAATTGCCGCGCGTCAAGCTATTTCAATCACGAACCGTAGATAATTTCCCGAAGATAGCAGCCGAAAAAAACAATTGTGGCAGCAGGAGTCAAATTTCACGAAAAGTCTTGATTTTCGGGAGTGATTGTATTATAGTCTCGCGCGACATGTCAGAACGCAAAAATCCGTATCCTTTTGATGTATTCGAGCCCGCGTGGCAAGCTGTGTGGGACGAAGAGAAAACCTTCAAGGTGCTCAACCCCGGCGAGGAGGGCTTCGATGCCGGCAAACCCAAGTGCTATGTGCTGGATATGTTCCCCTATCCCAGCGGCGCCGGTCTGCATGTAGGCCACCCGGAAGGTTACACGGCCACCGACATTGTGAGCCGCTACAAGCGCATGAACGGCTTTAACGTGCTGCACCCCATGGGCTGGGACTCCTTCGGCCTGCCGGCTGAGCAGTACGCCATCAAGACCGGTCAGCATCCCGCCATCACCACTTACGCCAATATCGACAACTTCCGCCGCCAGCTGAAGATGCTCGGTTTCTCTTACGACTGGGACCGCGAAATCGCCACGACCGACCCGGCCTATGTGCGCTGGACTCAGTGGATTTTCCTCCGTCTGTACAACTCCTACTACAACGAAGAGCTCAAGAAGGCCTGCCCCGTGAGCGAGCTGGAGGCAAAGGGATGGACCCGCGAACAGATTGATAACGTGCGCCTCGCCTATGTGGCAGAGGGCATGGTGAACTGGTCCCCGGACATGGGTACCGTGCTGGCTAACGAGGAAGCAGAAGAGTGGAAGAGCAAGGGCCACATCGTGGAGCGCCGCAAGCTGCGTCAGTGGATGCTGCGCATCACCGCCTACGCCGAGCGCCTCATCGACGAGCTGGAGCCCCTCGATTGGCCGGAAAGCATTAAGCTGCTGCAGCGCAACTGGATTGGCAAGTCCATGGGTGCCGAGGTGAATTTCACCTGCAACGGCAAAACCATCACCGTATACACCACCCGCCCGGACACCCTGTTCGGAGCCACCTACATGGTGCTTTCTCCGGAGCACGAGCTGGTGAACGAGATTACCACCGCCGAGCAGAAAGCCGCTGTGGAGGCATACCAGACAGAGTGTGCCGCCAAGAGCGACCTGGAACGCACCGAGAGCAAGGACAAGACCGGCGTGTTCACCGGAGCCTACGCCATCAACCCCGTCAACAGCCGCGAGATTCCCATCTGGATTGCGGACTACGTGCTGACGGGCTACGGCACCGGCGCTATCATGGCTGTGCCTGCACACGACAGCCGAGACTACGAGTTTGCCGTGAAATTCGGTCTGCCGATTCTCCAGGTGGTGCAGCCGGACAATGCAGAAACGCCCTGGCAGGACTTCTGCGGATACGATGGCACCATGGTGAACTCCGAGCACCTGAACGGCCTGAGCGTTCCCGAAGCCAAGAAGCAGATGATTGCCTGGCTGGAGGAGAAGGGCTACGGCTGCGGCAAGGTGAACTACAAGCTGCGCGACTGGCTCTTCAGCCGCCAGCGCTACTGGGGCGAACCCTTCCCCATCGTCTGGAATGCGAAGGATGGCAACCACTACGCTATCCCCGAAAGCGAGCTGCCCCTGCTGCAGCCTGAGATGGAGGACTTTAAGCCGAGCGGCGACCCCCGCGGCCCGCTTGTGAAGGCAACGGAGTGGATTAAGTACTCTGAGGACTTCACCCGCGAAACCAACACCATGCCCCAGTGGGCCGGCTCCTGCTGGTACTACCTGCGCTACCTCGACCCGAAGAATGACAAGGCATTCATCGACCCCGAGGTGGAGAAGTACTGGATGGGTGGCAACAACCCCGGCGGTGTGGATCTGTATGTAGGCGGCACTGAGCATGCCGTGCTGCACCTGCTCTACGCCCGCTTCTGGCACAAGGTGCTGTACGACTACGGCTTGGTGAGCACGAACGAGCCCTTCAACAAGCTGGTGAACCAGGGTCTTATCCTCGGTGAGGACAGCCAGAAGATGTCCAAGAGCCGCGGCAACGTGGTGAACCCGGACGACATCGTGCGCGAATACGGTGCTGACGCCCTGCGCCTGTACGAAATGTTCATGGGCCCGCTGAAGGAGGTGAAGCCCTGGCAGACCAAGGGTGTGGAGGGTATCAGCCGCTTCCTGGCCCGCGTGTGGCGTGTCGCCATGGTGGAGAACCAGGAAGGCGAGTGGGTACTCTCCGGCAAGATTACCGCAGAGGACAACGGCGAAGTGACCCCCGTACGCAAGGAAGTGCACAAGAGCATCAAGAAAGTGACGGAGGACATTGAAAGCATGAGCTTCAACACTGCCATCTCCAAGATGATGGAGTGCACCAATGCCATGACCGGTGCCGCCGCTGTGACCGTGACTGACTATGTGCAGTTGCTGCACATTCTCAATCCCTTTGCTCCGCACATCACCGAAGAGCTCTACAGCATCCTGCGCAAGCAGTTCGCCACCCTGCCCGCCTGCCAGCTCTGCTGCCAGCCCTGGCCGAGCTACAAGGAGGAGTACCTGGTGGAGAACACGAAGGAAATCGTCATTCAGGTGAACGGCAAGCTGCGCGACAAGATTACCGTGGCTGCAGATGCCCCGAAGGAGGAGGTAGAAGCCGCTGCTCTGGCTTCCGCCCGAGTTCAGGAGTTCACGAACGGCAAGACAATCCGCAAGGTGATTGTGGTGCCGGGCCGCCTGGTCAACATCGTTGCGAACTGATTTATCCCCCGATAAAACATTACCCCCGCCTGCAGCAAGCAGGCGGGGGCTTTTTTATATCCGAAAAATGTTCAGAAGAAAGCTACCGAAGCCGGAACAACCGGCTCAGCCTTTCTTCTTCTGCAGCCAACGCGCCTCCAGCCACAGCAGCCCGGCAGAAAGCAGCACCGTAACAGCGGCAGCAGTGAGCGAGAAGCCCCATTTCGACAACTTCCACACATAGAAGCAGCAGTGGTGATACACAGCCACATGCAACAGGAAAATGGGATAGGTAAGCGCCGCCATCCAGGCAAAGCTGCGGGACACGCGGGGGCTCACACGCGGAGTCTGAACAAAAAGCAGCGGCACCAGCAAAGCAAAGAACAGTGTGGTATACACATCGAACTCGAAGGTATAGTTCCAGTAGTTGAGCTGCTTCACCTGTTTCACCACCATGAGCACGCAACCCACTACCAGGAACACAGCAAAAAGAGCATAGGTAGACCAGCGGAAGAAGGGGCGCTCTGCCACACCCTTACTACGTATATAGGCAAAAAGGCGAGCAACCACGATACCGGTCATAAACTGCCAGCTGCGAGCCAGCGGCGAGTAGTACAAGCCATTGCCGAAAGGCGCATTCTCCGGCACACGGGAGAAATAGAAAGCTGTAAGCAGCGCCATGCCCAGCGTGCACAGCTCCAGGCGACCTTTCCCCGCAAACAGGTAGCAGAAAAACGGAGCCAGAAACAGCAGCACAAACTCCACCCCCATGTACCAGAGCGGCGTGTTATAATAGGAAAGCCACTTTACAGGGTAGAAAGGCCACCATTCCCCCACAGGGCCGGGCGGCAGTGCACCATCGCCCACACGTACGCGATACCAGAACCCCAGCACCAGAGCAAAGAGGAACATAGGCAGCAAGCGCCGAGCCTTGTTACCATAGAAACGGCATACATCGAATGCCTTGCCGGAAAGGAAGGAAACACCCAGCAGGAAACCGCTCATCACAAAAAAGCCATTTACCATGAAGGGCCCGCTGGAGGGGCGCTCCGGTGTGTAGTGGTACACCACCACACCGATACAGAGGATAATACGGAAAAGATCCAGCAGCACCGCACGCTGCCCGGGTTGAATCTGCTTTTGCGCGTCTGATTGCATGCGCGCAGGGTAGCGCATTTGCTTTCCTTTGTCCAGCAAATAAATACGAATTACTTACAAAAATGCCTTAATTCAGACTTGATAATTAAATAGGCCTGTGATAGCATGCGCGCATGCGTTTTTTTGCCTATCTCGCAGCAGCCGTATGCACAGCAACTCTGGTGAGCAGTTGCAGCAAGACTTATGCCGGGCACCTGAGCGGCACTCATTATCGCACGCCCCGCACCTACGTGCCCGCCGTCCACACGCAAACACCCCTGCCCACCCAGGCAAAACGAGTTTATACCAACACATCTCCTCTTGCTCCGGCACGCCCCCTGGCTCAGCCGGTGGCTCAGGCTCCTACCCCAAATTGCGCTGCGGTCTGCGTTATCGACCCCCGCACGGGCAATGTTCTCTTCGGCCACAACATGCATGAACGCCGCCAGGTGGCCAGCACGCAGAAAATCATCACCGCGCTCTGTGCCTGCGATGCCGGCGAACTGGACCGCGCCATGACCATCCAGCGCTCGGACAAAACCAGCGTTTCCCCCATCCGCTCCCGACTGAATGTAGGAGAGAGCTATACGCGAAAAGCGGTAATGCATGCCATGCTCACCGCCAGCTGTAACGACCTGGCCCAGGCACTGGCTCGCGACAGTGCCGGCAGCGTGGAGAAATTCGTGCAGCGCATGAACGAACGCGCCCGCCGCATGCGCATGTACAACTCGCACTTTGTGAACCCCAGCGGCCTGCCCGGCCCGCAATACTCCACAGCGTACGACATGGCTCTGGCCGCATGCTACGCCTACACCAACCCCACCATACGCGATTTGATAAACGACACACAGGTTGTGCTTACCCGCCCCAACGGCTCTCAAATCTCTTTCAATAACACGAACAAGCTCCTTTCCAAATACAGCTGGGTTCAGGGCATGAAAACCGGCTACACCAACGCCGCCCGCCGCTGCCTCGTATCCTGCGGCTCGGTGGATGGACGCTCTGTCATCGTCGTGATTCTGGGGTGCGAAAAGAAGCGCATCTGGAGCGAAAGCGAAAAATACCTGCGCTGGGCTCTGGGGGTGTAAACCGCCCTGCCGTATGTCGCGCAAAAAGCTCCTCCGGAGCTTTTTTTTCTTTTCATCGGCGGCTGAATTTCTATAATATAGTGCGAGAAGATGGGCTCATCCCAGAACAGAAAACGCAAACGCAAAGTGAAGCGGCCGGATTCCGCCTCGCTCTGGGGCTTTTTGTTTCACAGGGAAACGCCGCCCAACGACATGACGAGCGGTACCCTCTACGCTCGCAACGGAGACGAAGATGCGGATGCCCCCCAACAGGAGAAAGGGATGCTGGCTGAACTGTGGAGTCGGTTCAATTTCTGGTCCTCTCTGGCGGTCGTCTTGTTTGTAAGTTTCATTACTATCCTGGTAGTAGGTGTGGTGCGCATGTGGCAGCCGCAGTCCCTCCGGGATATCGCCGGCTATAATGACAAAAAGGCCTCCAGAGACCTCAGCGTACTCATCCGCAATGCGAATGGCGCCGCTGTCAGCTTCTCGGAAGGTGAACTGAACCGCTACCTGCGCGATACCTGCCGCATGCGCCAGACCGGCCTGTTCTCCATCTTTGCCAATGCACAGGGTATCGCCGTGCGTGTCCACGATGGCTACGTGGAGGTGGTAGTGGACCGTCTGGTCGGGGCAAACATGCACCAGACCACAGCCGTGAATCTGACCTTCCAGCAGCTGCAGGCTCATGGCCGCCCCGTGCTGAAGGTGGATTTCCACGGCGGTCCTCCCCTGATGGGCAGCATGCCGCGCGGCGGGCGTATCGGCCTTGTCGGCGTGCCGCAGAAACATATTCAGGTTCTGCAGCCTGCGCTGGAAACGCTGCTGGACTGCTACCCGGATATCGTGAACACCATAGAAGAATACGGCTACTGCCCGGTATTCGAGGCCGGCGCGCACGACGGAGAAGGCCGCATCACCCTCATTCCTTTCACAGCAACTTAACTTATACACATGAACATACGCACCTCAATCATCCTCCTGGCTGCGCTGAGCAGCAGCGTTCTGCCCTCCTGCATCTGGCAGCCCATCATGCAGCAGTTCACACGCGACACCTATCCCGGTACACGCCCCCCCATGGTGATAGCAGACGTCAACGGAAAGCCTGCTTCCGAAAACTGGCTTAAGATAGATGACACCATGCTGCCGCCGGCCGCTCATATGACCTCCGACATCAAGCGTGCATCAGACGGCATTCCCTACGGCATCCCCTCCGAATACAGCGACATCGTCATTTCTCCGTATGAGCCCCACTACCAGTTGGACTACACCGACATCCCGGTAGGCTCCAAGGTATGGGACCCCTACACCCGAAAGCCGTTCTACATCAGCAGAACATACACCTTCAACTAATATTCACCCATGAGCCCGGACGCCACAAAAGTCAAAACAAACATAGGTCAGCGCATCAGCCTGGCGGGCTACAAGTTGATGTGCTGGATTCTGGCTATTACAGACGTGCGTCTGGTAGCCCTATTCGGCCGGGCTCTCGGGTATCTGGTGTGGGCTCTCTTCCCCTCGCGGCGCAGTATTGTAGCACGCAATATGCGCATCGTACAGGGGCCAGCCCTGCGCCCGGATAAGCTCAATTCCCTGGTGCGTCGCAACATTGTGCGCACCACTATGAACTTGGTCTGCTCGCTCAAAACCGGTCTGATGTCCGACCGCGAGATGGAGCGCTCCATCAGTATCGTCGGCAAGACGGAGTTCGAGTTACAGGGGACCAACGGCCACACAGCCATTGGTTGCGTCCCGCATGCCGGCAACTGGGAGTTGCTGGCGCGCATACGACCCAAGTTCAGCAAGATTGAGAACTACAACTGCATGTACCGCAAGCTGAGCAATCCCTTGCTGGAGGATTACGTGTACCGCTCACGTACCAGATACGGTTGCATGATGCACAGCAAGGAGGATGGCCTCAAGGCCGTGCTTCAGCTGGCTCGCAGTGGCGGCTTGCTGGGTGTGCTCAGCGACCAGTTCACTCAGGAGGGTATCTACATCCCATACTTCGGCAAGGCAACAGGTGTTACACCGCTGCCGGCTCTGCTCTACAAACGTTGCAAAGGCAAAGGCACCCTGCACGCCGTCACCACGCGCAACATTGCCCTGGGTAAGTGGGAGGCTCTCATGAACCACCCCATCGATATTCCCGAGGACTGCACCAGCATCGAGGAAATCACCATGCATGTGAACCTGGCGCTGGAAAAATGCCAGAAGGAAAACATCATCGATGGTTTCTGGATGCACCACCGCTGGAAGTGCACCCATGTCTTTGCTCCGCAGAATGCCATCTATCCTGAGCTGATTCGCCAATACGGCACCATCCCCTTCCGCGCCATTGTCTGTGCGCCGGAGGAGTTTGCGGAAGCCGTGCTGCTCATCCCGGCGCTGCGTATTCTGAAGAACAGCCGTCCGGATATGCAGATTACCATGGTCTGCCCGACAGAGCAGATTGCATTCTGGAAGAAACAGCAGGAGCTGGTCACATACACGGTTTCCACTGATTCCGGGGAAGGCGTCTACCGCCAGCTGGACAGCGATGAAATATACAAGGATGGCCCCTTCGATATCCTTTTCATGTTCAGCAGCAACAAGCGGGTCATGAAAGAAATCAGCCGCGTGCCCGATTTGTTCATGGCTACCTTTGCAGACAACCCGCTTACCAAAAAGTATCGTTTCCGCGCACGTTATGCCCGGGCTGCGGCTAAGCCGGTTACCAGAGCGTCAGAAATTGCCCAGGCTATTGCAAAAGACCACCGACTGGCCATACCGGAGAACGCCTTTACCCCCGCAGCAGGCAACAACTCCGCCACCGGCACCTTTATCGCCCCCTTCTCTACCTTGGGCTCAGCGGACAGCTGGCCGGAGGCAAACTGGAAAGAACTCGTCCGGAAACTCGGAGGCGCAACACTCCTGGCACTGCCGCAGGACAAAGAAAAAGCCGAATTGCTTGCAACGAGCATCGGGTGCGAACTCTGCATCTGCGCTCCTGAGGATGTCTGCGAACACCTGGGCTCCGGTTGCACGCTGTATGCCGTGGATGGCCTGCTGCCGCAGCTGGCATCACTGGCCGGTTGCCGCTGCACAGTGCTGATGGCAAGCCGCCTGCCGGAGGTTTACAAACCCGCTATGGGCGAGGGGCACCGCTGCCTGAGCAACCACACGCCCTGCCACCCGTGCTACAGCAGCACATGCGACCGCGAAACGCCCTGCATCACCGGTATCAGCGTAGATGATGTGCTGAACGCATAAGCTGAAAACAGAATGTCAAAACCGCCGCTGTGCTTCAGCACAACGGCGGTTTTCTTGTGTAAAATCACTTTACGAAACAGCGGGGATGCGGCCTATACCGCAACCCCGCTGAAAACGGAAAACCTGAAAGGGAACTCAGGCGAGAGTGGCCACAGCCTTGGCTGCCTTGCTCTTGTAGTTGGCAGCGCGGTTGGCGGGCACGGTACCCTTCTTAGCAGCCTTGTCGATGGCGGAAGCAAACGTGTTGTAAGCAGCCACAGCGGCCTCCTTGTCCTTGCTGTCTACAGCAGCGGCAACCTTCTTGCGAAGGGTGCGAACGCGGGACATGGTGGAACGGTTAACGGCGGTACGGGCAATCGTCTGACGAATGCGCTTCTTTGCGGACTGTGTGTGTGCCATAGTAAATGTGAAAAGTGGTTTTTCGTTTTGGTGCGGGAGAGTTTACCTGAATCTGACAGAATGTCAAGCGAATTGAAACAAAAATGCAAATTTTTATTGTCTTACCCCTATTTAGGGTACCGGAACGGGTCATCTCCGAGGGGAGACATCATTTAGGCTTGCGTGGTGGCATACTGCATGCTATCATGCGCGCATGAAGAAGATGTATCTGACAGCCGGAGCCATACTGGTGGCACTTCTGGCGCCCGCATGTACCCAGACCCAGCAGCAGCAGAGCGTAGAAACACCGCTGCAGGCTACACCGGATGCCGTTGCGGCAGATGCATCCCCGGAGGCTACAGAAGAAGCTCCGGCTGACGGCGAGGAAGAAGCAGACTCTGAGTCAGAGAAGCCCAAAGAGCACGTATGCACCGGGCTGCTGAGCTGCAAGCTGGGCCTCTGCCCCAACGGCCAGCGCCGACGTGCCGAGATGGAGGCCGAGCAAAAAGCCAGTGAGGAGGCAGAAGCCGCCGCGGTAGCACAAAGCGAAGCCGATACACCGGAGGAAGAACCGTCCGATATCACACCCTCACCCGAACAAATGGCTGCCGCTAAGGCCGCTATGGAGAAAAAAGACGACGAACGCCCGGCAAAGCGCCCGACTCGCACAGTCAAGGCTGAGCCGGAGCCTGTCGTGGATGAAGCTCCCGTCGTAACCGCTAACAACACGTCGGGCATTCCCGGACGCAGCGGGCTGCGTATGGGGCGTTTCGCCCCACAGGAGGAGGCTGCCAGCCGAGGAGATAACACCGCCCCCATTCCCAACGCGGCAGAGCGCCACGGCCTGCGTTCCCCCTCTCTTCCCTCTGCTCTGCCCATGAACATAGAAGGTAAAACCAACCGCTGATTCACACACCATGGATACTCCCCCTCGCAAATTTGTCCCCACCCCCTTTGCCTACCACGAGGAGGTAGAGCTCACCATCGAGAACCTCTCCAACCAGGGGGACGGCGTAGGCCGAATCGACGGCTGGGTCGTGTTTGTCCCCTACACCCTGCCCGGTGAGCGTGTACGGGCTCGTATTTACCGCAACGACAAAAACTGCTCCATGGCGGATCTGGTGGAGGTGCTGGAGCCCTCTCCGCAACGCGTGCAGCCGCAGTGCCCCGTTTTCGGCTACTGCGGCGGGTGTCAGTACCAGCACCTGGAATACGCGGCACAGCTGGAGTGGAAAACCGCCCAGGTGGCAGACCTGCTGCGCCTGCAGGCCGGCCTGCAGCTGCCCGTGCTCCCGGCTATTCCCTCCCCGGTGACGTACGGCTACCGCTCCAAGATAACCCCGCATTTCCACAAACCCAAGGATGCGAAGATGGGCAACATCGGCTTCCTGCGAGCCGGCTCCCGCAGCGAGGTATGTGATATTAAGCAATGCCCCATTGCCATGGCAGAACTCAATGCTGCCCTGCCCCCTCTGCGTAAAAGCGTGCAGCAGGCAGCGGCTCAGTACAAGCGCGGCGCTACGTTGCTCATGCGCGTGAGCGAGGGCAGCGTCATCACCAACAACAACGCCGTCTGTACCGAGAAAGTGGGTGAGCTTACCTTCAATTTCCTGGCCGGAGACTTCTTCCAGAACAATCCCTTCATCCTCCCCGCCTTCACCGGTTATGTGGCTAAGCAGGCCTGCGCGAGCGGCGCCCGCTACCTGGTGGACGCCTACTGCGGCAGTGGCCTTTTCGCGCTGACGCTGGCTCCGCACTTCGAGAAGGTGCTGGGCGTGGAAGTGAGCGAAACCAGCGCAGACTGGGCACGCGCCAATGCCCGCAGCAACGGTATTTCCCATGCTTCTTTCCTTGCAGCCAGTGCCGAGGCCATCTTCGAACAGGTGGATTTCCCGGCAGAGGAAACAGCCGTTGTCATCGACCCGCCCCGCAAGGGCTGCGACATGGCTTTCCTGAACCAGCTTTTCGCCTTCGGCCCCAAGCGTGTGGTGTATGTTTCCTGCAACCCGGCCACACAGATACGCGACCTGGCAGAGTTCGACAAAGCCGGCTACAAAGTTGTGGAGGTGCAACCCTTTGACCTCTTCCCGCAGACAAAACACCTGGAGTGCGTGGCCACCCTGGAGAAAATGCCATGAGCAATGCCGATTATCACGCCGAACTGAGCAAACGCATAGGCCGCAGCGGAGAGGATTACCTGGAGGCCATAGGCCACCTCTGCCACAAGAACGGAGCGGCTCAGGTGAGCGATATTGCCCAGATGCTGGGTGTCAAGAAACCCAGTGTCACCGCCGCCATGCGCAAGCTGGCGGATCTGGGGCTTATCGAGTACCACCAGTACGCACCCATCACCCTTACCCGCGAGGGCGAAAGTTACGCCGAGCGTGTGATTTACGCGCACACCATCCTGCTGCGTTTCATGACTGAGGTGGCAGGACTTGCCCCGGAGCGGGCAGATGAAGCGGCATGCAGCATGGAGCATATCCTCACATACGAGGAGATAGCCGCCATGGGTTCCCGCCTCAATCCGCCTGCGCTGCCACCCAAATTCTGAACAGAATCCCCCTGAACCGCGTCTCATCTCCTGCACATGAACAGAGGCTCTATCAGCGTTACCGGCTCCATCATCATCATCAACTGCGTTGTCTTTTTAGTGGGTCTCATGACCCAGAAACCCGCGTTGCTGGGTATCTACGCGCCGGGAGAGCCCCTCACGGAACCCACCTTGCAGATTTTGGGAGCCTATTCCTGGTTCACCTGTTTCATGGAAGGCCAGTTGTGGCGTTTGATAAGCTACCAGTTTCTGCACGCTACCTTCGGGCACCTGCTCTTTAACATGTGGGCGCTCTACATTTTCGGGCAGGCAGTGGAGTATCTCATGGGGCCTCGCCGCTTCCTTGCCTACTACCTGAGCTGCGGTGTTGCCGGTGCTCTTTTTTCCTCTCTTCTGGCCGCGCTCGGTGTTTACAGCTCACTGGGAGACGACCCGCAAAGCTATCTGCTGGTCAATTCCCTCGTGCAACAATTCACGGATTACAGCGGCAGCGTCGCCCCCTGGCAGATGGTACCGATGATTGGTGCCTCCGCTGCTGTATACGGAGTCATCGTCGCCATGGTATACCTCTTCCCCGGCGAACGCATTTCCCTTATTTTCCCGCCGGTGAGCATGACCATGCGCACCTTCGCTTTACTCATCATCGGCATTGCAACGTTCACAATCGTGCTGGACTGGAACAACGCCGGCGGTGAGGCCGGACACCTGGGCGGCGTCATCATGGGTGCCATCATCATGACCGTGTGGAAATGGCGCATTTACAGCCGCTACCGAAACTGAAGACAAGAACGAACCGATGGCCACGATACTTTTCGACATGGACGGCACGCTCTTTGCGGGCGACTCCCAGCTGCGTTTCTGCCGGTGGATACTGAAGCGCCACGGCCTGCGCCGCCTCTACCTGTTTGCCGTAGCCCCCTGTGGCATACTACGCGGGCTGCGGATATTCAACACGGAGCGCATGAAGCGTGCATTCCTGGCCTACGCTCTGGGCATGCCTAAGGAGCAACTCATGCAACACTGCCGAGATTTTGTGCAGCAGGAGATTCTGCCGGCCATCTATCCCCCTGTACTGGAGAAGCTGCAGGCACACCGGCAGGCCGGAGACACCACCGTGCTCTGCTCTGCATCCCCGGACTGGTGGACGCAGCTTGTGGGAAGCGCGCTCGGCTTCACCCACACCATCGGCACCCCCACGCAGGACTTTGAGCGAGTCCCCTTCATGCCCGGCATCCCCGCACCCGGCAACAACAAGGGAGCCAATAAACTGGTGCGCCTGGCGCAGATTGGTATTACCCACGCAGAGGTCGGTTATACGGATAGCGCGGCGGATCTTCCCATGCTCAGCATCTGCGAGCGCGCCGTACTGGTAAATCCCCGCCCGTCCTTTGCAGCAAAGGTTCCCGGCGCAGAAATCCTGACACCTCCCAAAAACCTGCCCACCTCCTTTGCGCTGCGCTGCGTCTTAGGCCTGTAAGGCACTTATACCAACGCTTCTCTGCCCGTTTTCCCTGTTCCCGGCGGAACAGTTATTCTAACCTCTTGCCTCTGCGCCCCACTGTGCTACAGTAGGGGCATGAATACAGAAAACACTCTCGCACTCCGGGATATCGAGATACTTTTCCGCCCTTTTCAGCATCGCAAAATTCAGCTTTCCTCCCGCCTGGTCATGGCGCCCATAAGCCGAAACTTTGCTGAGGATGGCATCCCCACCCCGGATTTGGCGCTGTACTACCGCCGCCGGGCAGAAAACGAGCTGGGGCTTATCATCACAGAAGGCTGCGCCATAGATGACCCGGCAGCCGCGGCAGACCCATATACCCCGCATTTTTTCGGAGGCGCAGCCCTGCGCAGCTGGAAACGCGTCTGCCGCACCGTGCACGCCACCGGCTGCAAAATCATCCCCCAGCTCCTGCATGCAGGCCTGGCTCGCCCGGTGGAAGAAAACGCCACCAGCCCGGAGCAGGAGCCCATCGGCCCCTCCGGTATACACCCCGTCTCCCTGCAGCAGATTGCGCCGCCCATGAGCCGCAGCCGTATTCAGGAGGTTGCTGCTTCCTTTGCCCGAGCGGCGGCACACGCCCGCAGGCTGTGCTTCGATGGCGTGGAAATTCAGGGTGGGCACGGCTTCCTGATAGACCAATTCCTGTGGGCTGCCACCAACCACCGTACTGATGAATTCGGCGGCGACCTCCCCCGCAGCGTGCGCTTCGCGCTGGAGGTTGTGCACGCCGTACGCAAAGCAGTGGGGCGCAACTTCCCCATCCTCTTCCGCCTCTCTCAGTGGAAACCCGAGCACTACAGCGCCCGCCTGGCCAACACGCCGGAGGAATTAGCCGCTATCGTGCTGCCGCTCAGCGACGCCGGGGTGGATATTTTTGACTGCTCTTCACAATACTACGACACCCCGGAATTCGACGGAAGCCCCCGTACACTCGCGGGATGGGTCCGCAGCATTACCGGCAAGCCGGTCATCGGCTCCGGAGCGGTGGGCGTGGAGCGCACCCCGCGCACCAGTCTGCAGGAAATGCTCAACAGGCGCGAGATGGACCTCATTGCCCTCGGACGTGCACTCATGGCGGACTACGCCTGGGCTCACAAAATGCACCAAGGGCTCGAAAACAGCATTTTCCCCTTCTCATCGCAGTCCCTCGGGCGCCTAATTTAACAAAAAAATCAAAAAAAACGCATTTTTTACAAAAAAAGTCTTGCATTCTCCGCTGAGAAGTGTATAATGCCCCTGCACGCAGCAAACGCGGGCGTAGCTCAGTGGTAGAGCGCAACCTTGCCAAGGTTGATGTCGTGGGTTCGAATCCCATCGCCCGCTTTAAAAAAAGCCCCTCTTCGGAGGGGCTTTACGCGTCAAGGTTTTAACCCCCGAAACGATAAGGGATTCGAACCCACGACGAGTGGGCAACTTGCGAGTGCGCGAGCAAGTTGCCGACAAGCCGAGCAGACACCTCTGCGAGGGAACCCGACCGCATGGGAGGGCTTGGAGGAGCGGGTAGAATCCCATCGCCCGCTTAAAATAAGCCCCTCTTCGGAGGGGCTTTTTCGTATCAAGATAAATCCATGCAGGAAGACTCCGCATACCTGAGTTCGCAGCTTATCACCTACCTGGGTAATAAGAGGAGGCTGCTACCCCTCATCGGTAAAGGAGTCCAAGCCGTGCAGCGGAGACTCGGCGGGAAAAAATTACGTGTACTGGATGCCTTCTCCGGCTCCGGTGTTGTAAGCCGCTACCTGAAGCAATTCAGCAGCGAGCTGTGGAGCAATGATCTGGAAAGTTACTCCGCCGTACTGAACCGCTGCTACCTGACGAACCGCAGCGACGCGGATACTCTGGGGCTGCCGGAAATCCACCGCGAATTGCTCAACACCATCGAGCAGACCTTGGCGCCCGGCCTGGTGGCCGAACTCTACGCCCCACAGAACGACGCCGCCATACGCCCCGGGGAACGTGCCTTCTACACGCGCCGAAACGCCGTATACCTGGACACAGCCCGCCGCGCTATATCCGAATTACCGGAAGAAATACAGCATTTTTTCCTGGCCCCCCTTCTCTGCGAGGCCTCCGTACACACCAACACCTCCGGCGTATTCAAAGGTTTTTATAAAAACCGCAGCGGTGTCGGCCAATTCGGCGGCGAGGGACGCAACGCCCTGCAGCGCATTCTGGCGGACATCCGCCTGCCGCTGCCCATCTTTTCTCGTTTCGAGTGCAGCAGCCATGTCCTGCAGCAGGATGCCACAGCCGCCGCTCGCAGTATTCCGGAGCTGGATATGGCCTACCTGGACCCGCCCTACAACCAGCACCCATACGCGAGCAACTATTTCATGCTCAACTTCCTGCTGAATTACCGCCGCCCGGAGCAGATGTCGGCGGTATCCGGCATTCCCAGCGGGTGGAACCGCTCTGCTTACAACTGCCGCCACCTCGTGGCCAAAGCATTGCAGGAGCTGCTGGAAGCCATTCCTGCCCCCATTGTACTGCTCTCATACAACTCGGAGGGCTTCATCGGCATTCAGGACATGCAGGACATGCTCGCGCCGAACTGGAAGGTCACCCTCATCCGCCAGGATTACGCCACCTTCCGCGGCTGCCGTAACCTGCGCAACAGAGCGCTGCGGGTCCAGGAACTGCTCTACCTCCTGGAGCGCCGCTGACCCGGCGACACGATATTTGGAAGGAACGCCGCAGCCAGCAAGATGCTGACAAGCCGCCTGAACTGTGCTTATATGGTTGCGGCAAGAGCGAAAACGAGCGCCAATTCCGGGAGGAACCGCCCACCACTCGCCACACGGTCTGACCCCGTATGGGTAATCTGCTGCAACCGTTTTGCCCTCAAAACTCAATCACAGATACACAATACATTACAATGACAGATATTACTCAGAATTACCAGATTAAGTACAGCGAGAAATGGGGCAGCTACCTCCAGCAGGAAGCCTCGCGTCTGGAAAAATACGTCACCGTCGAATCCGGACTCTCCGGAAAGATGGTTGCCTTCGACCAGTACGGCCTGCTCTCCTTCAACGAGAAAACAGAGCGCATGCAGGCCACGACACTGGATGAAGCCCCTACCACCCGCCGAGTGGTTTACCCCAAAATCTTCACCAAGGCTGTCGGGTTCGATGAGTTTGATGCCAAGAAGCTGGCCAACATCGACATCCCCGTGAGCAAAACCATCGAGGGTCTGCGCGCGGCTGCGGGCCGCTGCATGGACAGCGTGATGCTGGAAGGTTTTCTGGGCACCTGCTATGTGGGTGAAAACGGCACGGAGGCCGTCCCCTTCGACCCCAATCAGGTGATTGCCGAGGACTATGTGGAAAGTGGCACGGCCCTGAGCAACAACCTGACGGTAGGCAAACTGCGCAAGGCTCTCTCCATGCTTCAGAAAGCTGAGGCCTGGAACGAGGAGCGCCGCGCCTACGGCGACGAGCTGGTGCTGGCCTGCTCCTCCGCGCAGATTGCCGCCCTGCTCCGCGAACCGGAGGTCGGTAGCTTCGACTACAACACGGCACGCGCTCTGGTGGAAGGCAAGGTGGACACCTTCCTGGGCTTCCGCATCATCCGCACGGAGCAGCTGCCGGTCAACTCCGGTGTCCGCACCTGCCTGGCCTGGGTCAAGAGCAAAGCCCAGTTCGGTCTGTGGGAGGATTTCAAGGTGAAACTCTCCGTACGAGATGACCTGGATGAAGCGCTGCAAATCCGCGCCAAGTTTGCCTGCGGCGCCACCCGCCTGCAGGAAGAAGCGTTCGTCCAAATCCTCTGCACGGAAAACTAAGACATTCCGCCTCTGCATCCCCTCTCCCCGATAGCGGGAAGAGGGGATTTTTTTGTTTACTTTCCGGGCGCATGATGTACAATGAACACGTGCATTATGAATAATTTCAGCTATTACAACCCCACTCGCTACATCTTCGGCCATGGAGAATACCGCAACATCGGCCGCCTGCTTGCCCCCTTCGCCCACAAAGTATTGCTGCACTACGGAGGCGGCAGCGTGAAACGCAGCGGACTGTATGATACCGTGGTCGCCTCTCTGAGCGAGGCCGGCATTGCCTATTGCGAGCTGGGCGGAGTAAAACCCAACCCGAGCGTGAATCTGGTGCGCTGCGGCATTGACCTGGCGCGAACCGAGGGAGTAGACTGTGTGCTGGCAGTGGGTGGCGGCAGCGTCATCGACTCCGCCAAAGCGATTGCCCTGGGTGTCACACACCCGGGCGACATCTGGAAGCTCTACACGCGGGATGAACAGCAGAGCACCACACCGCTGCCCGTCGCCACCATCCTGACCCTGCCGGCTGCCGGCAGCGAGAACAGCCCGAACACTGTGCTCACAGACGAGCAAAGCGGTCGCAAACTCGGCTACGGCCACGAAAGCCTGCGCCCCGCGCTCAGCATCGTCAGCCCGGAGCTTTTCCTCACCCTGCCGCCGGAGCAGATGGCCTACGGCGCCTGCGACATGCTCTGCCACATCTTCGAGCGCTATTTCACCAACACGCAGGGTACAGAGCTCACCGATGCTCTGAGCGAGGCAACCATGCGCACCATCATGCAGCAGGCAAGCATCCTGCGCCGCGAGCCGCAGAATGAGCACGCCTGGGGGCAGCTGGCACTGGCCGGCACCATAGCGCACAACAACCTGCTGGGGCTCGGCCGCGAGCAGAGCTGGGCCTGCCACGGCCTGGAGCACGAGCTGAGCGCCGTATATGATGTACCGCACGGCGCCGGTCTGGCCGTCATCGTACCCGCTTATTTCGAGGCGGTCTGGACTGCCAACCCCGGCATTTTTGCCCAGTGGGCCACCAATGTGATGGGCGTCACTCCCTCCCGCGACACTGAGCGCGTGGTGCGCGAGGGTATTGCACGCCTGCGTGCCTGGTACCGCGAGCTGGGGCTTCCGCAAACCATGGCTGAGCTGGGACTGCCCGATGACGCGGACTACGCCGCCATGGCACAAGCGGCAGTGGCCACCTATGGCGCCCGATTGGGAACCGACAGCCTGCCCGGCGTGCGCCCGCTGAACGTCGCAGCGTGCGAAACCGTGTACCGCGCAGCCGTGTAAACACCACAACATGAAACCAACCCTGCTACCCTGTACCCTGGCCGCGGCTACTCTGCTGAGCAGCTGCGGCATGCCCTACTTCACCTGCAATACCGCCGAACTGTTAGCCCCTCCGGACAAGCGCGTAGCGCTCATCAACGGCAGCTTCCCGAAACGCGCCCAAAACACCTTCACCCCCACCGCTTACTGGGAACTCGATGGCCGCACCTACACCGAAGTATGTGTGCAGTATGCGATTCCCCACCGCCCTTTCCTGCGCCAGAGTGAAAGCGGGGCTAGGTACCTCTACGCCCGACCTCTGACAGCCGAAGAAATGCAGGAGGATTTCACCATCGACCCCGACATCCCCGCGCGCCGCTACCTGATAAGCTCAGACAAAGCCCCGATACCGGCAGAAGAGTTCGATTTCCGCCGCGCTAAACGAAGCAAAACAGCACCGCAGAGCCGCCCCTGCTTCTTTGTAAAGAATGAGTTCCCCGACATCCCCGGCACGCCGAGCACCTGGCGCAGTATCGCGCAAGCGCCCCTGCAAATCGTGGATATGGGGGTATCGCTCACGCTGAACACCGCCTGGATAGCCGGTCTCGTGGTAACTCTGGGTGCCATCAACCGCCCCGTCAGCTACCTCTGCAACAGCTTTCAACAACAACAACCAGCCCTCAATGAAACGGAATCTTCTTCAACTCCTCACAGCGCTCTGCCTGCTGAGCCTGAGCGCCTGCACAAGCTTTAACCTGACCGAGCAGCTCACCAACGCCAACAAACGTGTTCCCGTTGTATTGCCGGATAAAAAAGTTGCCACTTATTACAAGCTCGATGGCAAATATTACCGTGCCCTCACGGTAGCCATGGCAGAAGAACATATCCCCCTGCTGACCTCCCGAAGCGATACCAGCTGGGGTCCCTACCACTCCTTCCCCACCTACACACCGGATACGAGCACAGCACAACTCTGCCTTTTCCAACTCACCCATTCAGAAGCTGAGGCCGTGCAAGACAGCCTAAAAGAAATACGTGGGGGATTTCTCTATGTGCCCTCACCACCGAAAAGCAAGGATGAGCCGGGAGTCATTCCGCCCATGGTAAAAGCAAAGGACTTTGACTTTTCCCGAGCACGCCGCTACACCATCCCGCTGCAACACATCGCTCCCCGCACCCAACCAACGGCAACCGGCTACAGGCAGTACCCTTATTACCATGTTTGGTCTCATGAGTCCGGGCAGCCCTATGCCATCACCGCCCTTCCCACTCAGGACAGCGAACTCAGCACCGGGCGCAAATTAGCACTTGCCCCCGTCTGGGTGTTGGATACCGCCGGTAATATCGTCATAGCTGCCACAGAAACCGCCGTAGCCATCCCCGTGGGAGTCATCGGCCTGCCCATTCTCGGCATTCTGCACCTCTGCGGCGAAAGACTGCCGTAAAACAGAATACAGCATTGACAACGCGTGCGCGATTTGATATACTGCCCTTACCATGAAAAAGCGACTCCGCAAAAAGTACCGTGTGGGCGAGTTCCGCGAACTCTGCTTCGAGTTTACCTTTGAGTACAAGGGCGATGTAGAAAGCCCTGAGTGTGAGGCGTTTCTGCGCCAGTTTGTAGACGAATGCATCGATGCAAACGGGCTGGAGACCAACGGTCTGCTCACGGAGCAAGGCTGCAGCCTGGTGGCCTACGCTGCCGACCCGACCCAGACCACTGAAGCCCAGCGCGAGGCCGTGAAGACCTGGCTGGAGGCTCGCGAGGACGTGGAAATCAAGTCCTTCGGTGAGCTGGTGGACGCCTGGTACAACTTCTGATTGTACCGAAAACCGTGCGGGCCGGAATGCCCGCAAAAGCTTTAACCCGCCGATGCGGGAGTACCGCATCGGCATTTCCCCTCTTAAGAACGAAGAATGAAAGAACAGCAGACATCTGAGCATCCCCTGTTTGCCAAGGGCCTCAAGGGCGTTATCGCCAACGAGACCGGGCTGAGCGATGTGCGCGGTGAGGAAGGACGCCTCCTCTACTGCGGGTATGAGATTGAGGACCTGGTAGACCTGTGCAGCTACACAGAAATCGTCTATCTCCTTCTCAATAAACGCTTACCGAATCGAGATGAACTTGCGGCACTGGAACAACGCCTGCGCAACGACCGCGAGCTCCCCCAGCCGATTCTGGACTTCTTCAAGACGGCCACCAAGACCGCCCGCCCCATGAGCGCCCTGCGCACGGCTGTTTCCATGCTGGGCATGTACGACGACCGCACGAAAGACCCGAGCCAGATGAAGGAAATCGGCCTTTCGCTCATTGCCAAGATTCCGGTGATGGCGGCCTACTACTACCGCATCTGCCAGGGGCTGGAGCTGCCGCCCATCCGCACGGATCTGGACGAAGCCGCCCACTTCCTGTGGCTGCTGAAGGGCACGGAGCCGGACCCGAAGGAGGCACAGATTCTGGACGTCGCCTACATCCTGCATGCAGACCACGGCATGAACGCCAGCACATTCTCCGCCCGCGTGACCGCCAGTACGCTCTCCGACATGTACTCCGCCATCACCTCCGCCATCGGCTCGCTGAAGGGCCCGCTGCACGGCGGTGCCAACGAGGCAGTGATTGAGATGCTCAAGGAGATTGGCAGCGAGGAGAATGTGGAGGCATACGTGAACGAGAAACTCGCCAACCGCGAGAAGATTTTCGGCATGGGTCACCGTGTGTACAAAACACTCGACCCGCGCGCCCCGCAGCTGCGCCGCATCGCCATCCGCCTCACCCAGACCATCGGCGAGCCCAAGTGGATTCGCATGAGCGACATGATTGCCAAGATGGTGCGAGCCCGCAAGAACCTGAACGCCAACGTGGACTTCTACAGCGCCACGGTGTACTACAGCCTGGGTATCCCCACGCGCATGTTCACCACCGTGTTCGCCATCGCCCGCGCTGCCGGTTGGGTCGCCCAGATTCTCGAGCAGCTGGAGGACAACACCCTCTACCGCCCGCTCTCCCGCTACATCGGCCCGGACGAGCCCTTGCTCGTGCCCGTGCTCGACATGCGCTGATTTTCCCGAGTTCACCCCCGTTCCGACGAGCGGGGGTGAATTGTTTCCACCCCCCGGCACTTAGCACGCTGCGACGTAACGTCGCAACGAATTATGCCACAGTTGACGCTTTCCGCGCTGCGGGCACTATGGTACAATCGGGGGTAGCAATATGGAACTTCCGAAAAATTACTACATACCGACCGTTATCGAGAAAACGGGCCAGGGCGAGAAAGCCTACGACATCTATTCCCGCCTGCTGCTGGATCGCGTCATCTTCATCGGCACAGAGATTGATGACACCGTTGCCAATTCGGTGATTGCCCAGCTGCTTTTCCTGCAGATGACCGACCCCAAAAAGGACATTCACATTTACATCAACTCCCCCGGTGGCTCGGTGACAGCCGGTCTGGCCATCTACGACACCATGCAGTTCATCTCCTGCGATATTAACACATACTGCATCGGTATCGCTGCCAGCATGGCCTCCGTGCTTCTGGCCGCCGGCACCAAGGGCAAGCGCTTCTGCCTGCCGAACTCGCACGTGATGATTCACCAGGTTCGCGGCGGCGCACAGGGTACAGCTGCCGATGTGGAGCGCACCATCAAGTTCATGTTCAGCCTGGATAAGCGCCTCACCGGCATCCTGTCCAAGCACACCGGTAAGGATTTCGACACCGTGAAGGCAGACCAGGACCGCGACAACTACATGACCGCCGAGGAATCCCTGGCATACGGCCTTGTGGACCGCGTGCTGGAACACAAGGAGCTCGGCAAGAAAGCATAACCGCACCGACACATGGCTAAGAAAAAGGAGAAACGCGTCTGCGTATTCTGCCGCGAGCAGGAGGCCGACACCTGGCCGGAAATGACCTGGAACGGCATCGACATCTGTTTCACCTGCCTGGAGAACATGCTCTGCCAGATGCTGCGCGAGCCCATGGGCGACCAGGCAGCGCAGCACATGCTCATGCACGTATCGGAGGCTCACCCGCAGCTCATGCCGCAGGACGACGCGGATGGCAGCCCCGTGCTGGATGTCGAGACCCGCGAGCAGGATAAACTGCCCACACCGGCAGAAATGCACCGCGCGCTGGACAACTACGTCATCGGCCAGGATTTTGCCAAGCGCACGCTTTGTGTAGCGGTGTACAACCACTACCTGCGCCTGCGCCAGCAGCTGAGCGAGGACGGCACAGAAATCGAGAAGAGCAACATCCTGCTGGCGGGTTCCACCGGTTCCGGCAAGACCCTTCTGGCCAAGACGCTGGCTCGTATTCTGGATGTTCCCTTCTGCATTGTGGATGCCACCACCCTCACCGAGGCGGGATACGTGGGCGAGGACGTGGAAAACATCGTGCTGCGCTTGCTGCAGGCCGCCAACATGAATGTGGCCAAGGCCGAGCGCGGTATCATCTACGTGGACGAAATCGACAAAATCGGCCGCAAAACGCAGAACGTGAGCATCACCCGCGACGTGAGCGGTGAGGGCGTCCAGCAGGCCCTGCTCAAGATTGTGGAAGGCACGGAGTGCAACATCCCGCCCAAGGGAGGCCGCAAACACCCGAACGAGGAGTACATTCGCGTCAACACGCAGAACATCCTCTTCATCTGCGGCGGCGCCTTCGTGGGTCTGGAGGGTATCATCCGCAAGCGCCTCGGCTCGTCCAGCATGGGCTTCGCCTCCATCGAGGAAGAACGCGACACCAAGGAGTACACCGAAGAGGAGGTACTGGCCAAAGCCCTGCCGGAGGACTTCTTCATGTTCGGCATGATTCCGGAGCTGATGGGCCGCCTGCCCATTTTTGCCCCGCTCACCACGCTCACCGAGGAACAGCTGGTCAAACTGCTCACCGAGCCGAAGAATGCTCTGGTCAAGCAGTACGCCAAGCTGCTGAAGATGAACAATGTGAAGCTTATTGTCGAGGATGACGCCCTGCGTGCCATGGCCCGCCAGGCCATCGAGCGCGGCACCGGCGCACGCGCCCTGCGCGGCATCTTCGAGCGCATGATGCTCGATATCATGTACAATGTGCCCAGCGACAAGACTATCGCCACTGTCACCGTGACGGAGGATGTCGTGCTGGGCAAGGCAGAACCGAAACTCACCCACCGCAAACCCAAGGCGGCCGGCAAAAAGAAGGAGGACAACTAAGCACCATGCTGGTACTGGGAATCGAATCCAGCTGCGATGAAACGGCTGTAGCCCTTATCGAGGACGTAGCAGGCGAGGCTCAGCCGCGCCTGCTCAGCTCCGTCATCTCCACGCAGATTCCCCTGCACCGCCTCTACGGCGGAGTGATACCCGAGCTGGCCTCCCGCAACCACTCCACCAACCTGCCCGGTGTTCTGCGAGAAGCTCTGGAAAAAGCAGGCCGAAGCATCGAACAGGTGGATGTCTTTGCCAGCACGGCAGGCCCCGGCCTGGTGGCCGCCCTGCTGGTGGGCAATACAGCCGCCAAGGCTCTGGCTCTGGCGGCCGGCAAGCCCTTTGTGGCAGTGAACCACCTGGAGGGGCACATGCTCTCCCCCTTTATCACCCACGCGCAGGGGCTGATTCCCCACCTGGGGCTGGTGGTAAGCGGCGGACACACCCTGCTGGTGGATGTCCGAGGCTCGGGTAATTACACCCTGCTGGGGCGCTCCAAGGACGACGCCGCGGGCGAAGCTTTCGACAAGGTAGCCAAGATGCTCGACCTGCCCTACCCCGGCGGCCCGGAAATAGACAAGCAGGCAGAAGAGGGCGACCCGGCACGCTTTAAGTTCCCGCGCCCCATGATGCACGAGCCGCATCTGGATTTCTCCTTCTCCGGCCTCAAAACTGCCGTGCTCTACACCCTGCCCGGGCTGGTAGCCAGCGGCAACCCGAACGACCTGGACAGGCAGACGATGTGTGACCTCTGCGCCGGTGTGCGTGCGGCCATTGTGGAGGTACTCATCTGCAAGGCACTGCGAGCCTGCAAGCAGACAGGCCACCGCGTTCTGGCCGTGAGCGGCGGCGTCTCCTGCAACGGAGCCCTGCGCCGCGGGCTGGCAGAAGCCTGCGCCAAAGCCGGTATCGAGCTGATTCTTCCACCGAACAGCCTCACCACAGACAACGCCGCCATGATTGCCTTTGCAGGCCTGCTGCGTGCCCGCGCCGGGGATTTCTCACCGCTCGATACTCCCGTAGACCCGAACCTGCGCCTCGCCGGCGCCCAAGCACGAGCCTGACCCACCCATGAGCCTGAGAGACAAACTCGTGGAGATTCTCCCCACTCTCCTGCCGGAGCGGGAGGAGGAAGCCATCAAGGGCACGGAGCTCATCTCCCGTGTGCGCGCCGTACTGGGAGATTCCTACTCAGACCGCTCGCTGCGTTCGCAATTCTCCTTTATCGCCCTGGAGCCGGATTCCTGCCTGGCGCGCGTGCCCAACGGCCAGGGCTACTACCTGCGCGGCAAGGAGGAGGCCCCCTCCCTGCACAATGTTTTCAACGACCCTGCAGATGGTGATGACCTGCTGCACAAAGCCTTTGCACTGGCAGTGCGCCTGTACGACACCGCCGGCCTGGGCGTGCTGGCCTACCCGCCGGAGGAAGAAAGCTGGGAGCACCCCGACCTCGTGGCTGTGCAATGGCCCGCAGGTACCCGGGATGCAGAAGGCGCCTACATCATCGACCCCACAGCCCCGCAGCAACCCGCCTACCGCGCCGTGTGCATCGCCCCCACGGAAGACCCGGCCGAATGCCGCCGAGCCTTCTTCCGCACGCTGGCATGCGGTCTGTGGGCTCAGGAAGCGGAGCTCCTCATCGTGGGGGACGACGCAGAGGCTGCCGCTGAGCTGACCCGCCTGGCAGCCTGCTTCGGCGTGGGTGTACGCACCATCTGCGCGAATGAAGACGTGCTGGCCGACCTGCCCCGGGCGGACGAGATATTCCGCGCCACGGCAGCAGATGCCCGAGCCATGCTGGCAGACCTGCAGCAGCCTGCGCTGGCACACCCGCGCTACCGGGTAACCCCGCTGCAGACCGAGGAGGACCTGCCCGCCATAGCAGCCGCCCGCAGCTGGGCAGAGGGCTGTATCTCCCGCGGCAGGGTGGAGCCCTGGGAGCTCCGCGTGGCAATCGATTAATATTCGCCGGAAACATGGGTAGCCTCAAACAGTTCATCAAACGCCGCGGCATCTTCGTGCTCATGCTGCTGGCCGGGCTGTACTACGGCTGCCTGGCACTCTGGAACCTCAGCAACACCCTGCTCTACGTCCACGAGTCTCAAGTGGTAACCGCCACCGTGAAGGATGTGCGCCAGCGGCCCTTTGAGTCCTACACCGAGGCCCTGCGCTACGGCAACCTTCCCTGGAACGGCGATATTGCCTACAAGCCCATCCTCGCCTTCAGCATGCCCGGAGGCTTCCGCACGCGCGCCCTCACCGCGCCGGATCTGGACAACACGGACTACACCCGCGGCGAACAGCTGGAACTCATCGCCCACCCGCTGGATCCCACCCACTGCCACGTGTACAAGTGGAAGTTCCTGTGGGGTGCAGACTGCATGCTGCTGGGCTTTGCCCTGGCTCTGGGCGTACCGGCCTGGCTCGTGCTCTTCCCGCGCCGGAAACGCCGCGCAGCAGCCCCCAAGGCAGTCCCCCGAAAAACACGCCCTTCCGCACCGTCCCCCACGCCGCGGACTACTACCCCCAGACCGACTCCGGCTCCGAAGCCGGTGGAAGATACGCCTTTCCTCCTGCCGGAGGAAACCCCGGCTCCCAAAAAGCCGAGGGCACCCCGCAAAAAGAAAGAAACCGACCCCAACGCCCCCAAGAAGCCCCGAGCCCCGCGCAAAAAGAAAGAGGTAGATCCCAATGCCCCGCCCAAACCGCGCAAGCCGAGGAAGAAAAAGGAGGCGCCATAAGCACCACTCCCTCAACATGAAAAAGCACCTCATTTTCGTTCTCGTCGCCGCAGCGGCACAGCTGCTGAGCTGCTGCACCTCCCCCCGCCGAGCTGCACACCGGCTCCATTTTACAGGCGGCAGAGCAGGCAACTGTTACCGATATCCGCGTTTTCCACCGCGGCAAAAATAGCTGCATCTTCAGCGAACGCCTGAATACGGCGGATGCTGCCGCCCTGCGCGACATTATCCTGCAGGGACACTACACGGATTATAAGCCGACCATCATCTGCCCGCCTGCCCCCGTACCGGCCGACGTTAACATTTGCTGGACAATGCCGGATGGCCACTGCGTAACGCTCAATCCGGAGAACATCTGGGACGAAAGCAACGAGAAGCTGCAGAAAGCCATGCTCGCCAAGGATGAAGATGGCTACGGCAGCATGGCGCCCGACCTGGTGCTGCCCGATGCAGCAAATGAACGCCTGCTGGCTCTGCCGCCCCTCCGCCGGGCCATCGAAATCGCAAGAGAAGCGGAGAATCAATAAGCCTCCGCTGCAAGCAAAGGCTCAGCTCTGCGGCTGCTCAGGTGCAGCATCCTCGGCAGGCTGCTGCGCTTCCTCCTCCTGCGCGGCCGGCTTTTCCTTCTTCTTCTTTTCTTTCTTGACGTTGAATTGATTGGCCGCGGCATCAAAGCCGTGGGAGAGGGTCATAAGGGTGGCTGCAGCGGCGCGCGCCAGTGCCGTCTCCAACAGGGGGCGCTCATCCGGCGCGAACTTGCCGAGCACATGGCTCACCATCTGCTTCTGCCCCGGGGCGGATATACCCACGCGGAGGCGGGGGAACTTCTCCGTGCCCAGGTGGGCTATGAGGCTCTTCATGCCGTTGTGCCCGCCCGCAGAGCCACCGGCACGCAGCCGCATGGCTCCCACGGGAAAGGAAATATCATCGTACACCACAAACACCTGCTCCGGCTCCCACTTGTAGTAGCGCATGAGGGGACCCACGCTCTCGCCGGAGGAGTTCATGAAGGTCTGCGGCTTCACCAGCAGCACGCCGGGGCCGGCCGCCATTTCCGCCTTGCGGGCTTTGTCCAGCTTCCACTCCGAGCCGAAATGGCGCGCCAGCAGGTCGAGCACCATGAACCCGACATTGTGCCGAGTCTCAGCGTACTCTCTGCCGGGATTCCCCAGACCTACGATGATTTTGACAGGCAGCATCAGTTTCCGCTGATTCCCAGCGTATTGAAGGTGATATTGCGGTTCACGGCGTTCAGGTAGGCACGAGCAGAAGCCTCGATAACGTCTGTCGCGGCACCCTTGCCGGAGATGGGCTTGCAGCCGCTCTCGCAGTCGCCGAACTGCACCTTCACGCTTACCTCACCCAGAGCGTCCTGACCGGTGGAGGTGGCTCGCACATTGTAGTCCACCAGCTCACCATGCGTCTGGGTGATGCGGTCGATGGCCTTGAAGCAGGCATTCACCGGGCCGTTACCGATGGCGCAATCCGTGTACTCCTCGTCATCCTTCACCAGGGTGACAGTGGCAGTGGGGCGAGCAGAATCGCCGCCGATAAACTGGATGTGAGCCATCTTCCACACGCCGTTGGAGGTGTCGAGCGAGTCATCCACGAGCGAGGACAGGTCGTCATCGTACACGAACTTCTTGCTGTCGCCCACCTTCTTGAATCGCTCAAACACGGCGGTCAACTCATCATTCGACAGCGTGTGGCCGAGCTTCTCCAGGCGAGCCTTCACAGCGGCGCGGCCGGAGTGCTTGGTGAGCGGAAGCTCCGTCTCGCCCCAGCCTACCTCCACAGGGTCAATGATTTCGTATGTCTCGCGCTTGGCAAGAATACCGTGCTGGTGGATACCGGAGGAGTGCGCGAAGGCGTTCTCACCCACGATAGCCTTGGAGCGCTGCACGAGCATGCCGCTCATGCGGGACACCACGCGGCTGGTCTTCACGATTTCGCGCGTATTAAGGTTGTGCGGCTTGCTGCCGGCCTCGAAACCGAAGGGCTCGGGGCGGGTGGAAAGCGCCATGGCCACCTCCTCGATGGCGGTGTTACCGGCGCGCTCGCCGATGCCGTTTATCGTCCCTTCCACCTGGCGGGCACCTGCCTGCACAGCGGCCAGAGAGTTGGCCACGGCCATGCCGATATCGTTGTGGCAGTGCACGGAGATGATGGCCCGGTCGATATTCTTCACATTGTCCTTCAGGTACTTAATGATGGTGTAGTACTCGGAGGGAGTGGTGAAGCCCACGGTGTCGGGGATGTTCACCGTTGTGGCGCCGGCCTCGATGACCGCCTCCACCACCTGTGCCAGATAATCGTGCTCGGTGCGGCTGGCGTCCTCGGCGGAGAACTCCACGTCGTTCACCAGGCTCTTGGCCAGCTTCACACCGGCCACAGCCATTTCCAGAATCTCCTCCTTGCTCTTCTTCAGCTTGAACTCGCGGTGCAGCGGGCTGGTAGCAAGGAACACATGGATGCGTCCGCGGTCCCCGGCAGGGGCCACAGCGGCTGCCGCCTGGCGGATGTCGTTCTCCACGCAGCGAGCCAGGCCGGCGATGCGGCACTTCTTCACCGTGCGGGCAATCGTGTGCACGGACTCAAAGTCGCCGTCCGAAATACAGGGGAAACCGGCCTCAATCACATCCACACCTAGCTTCTCGAGCTGACGTGCTACCTCCAGCTTCTGGCGGAGATTCATGGAAGCTCCCGGACACTGTTCACCATCGCGAAGCGTGGTATCGAAGAATAATACTTTGTCGCTCATTGCTAGTCTTGTTTTGTTGTGGAAACTGTATTTTACACAGATTCCAAAAGAATGCAAGCTTCGCGCGCGTTATGACACACGCGAGCCCACATGCGAGCCAACGAGAGCGCCCCCTGGGTAAAGCAAAAAAGAATCAGCAGACCCTGATTCACATGTAAAAACGCTTGCCAATCAACACAAAAAAGAGTAATTTAGATGCAGCCCCAACATCACGTCCGGACCATGCGTTACCATACGACAAAAGCAGCTTTCCTGATAGGCACAACCCTGATGTCCTTCATGAACTTCTCATTTATACTGTTGATATACAGTATACACATGGTGCTTCTGAGAGCATTCATCGACATCGTCGTGGTGGCTATTGCTCTGGCATTCTCCAAAAGAAGGTACGGCATGTTATTTCTGACCGCAGCCATGCTGTTGGAAATAGCCTACCCCTTACGATTCATGGATTTCCATTGGTTGCAATGCATCTATGTCGGCTTCTACTTCTTCCCCAAACTTGTGGGATACCTGACCGCATACGTCAAAAATAAAGCATAGCGCCGAACGCCGCTTTTTGCGGCGACACAGCTCGCCCGGGGCATCGGCAAATCTGAAACGAGCCCCGGGCGCTTGCATCGGGATTCAACTCATCCCCTCCTCTGCAGCATCATCTGCCCATCTGCCAGCCGGCGCGGGCTTCATTCTGCTGCATGCGGGCGTTATCGCGCAGCGCGGCAGCATACTTGCTATCGGCGCTCAGCGAGTTCGCGCGGTAGAAATAATCATCGGAGGTACGGAACTCGCGGTCGTTGCGAGCGATGAGCCCCAGCAGATAATAAGCCTCGGCGCACTGAGGATTGTGGCGCAGCGCATTCTCCGCCAGAACTTTGCCTTGGGACCAGTTACCCACGGAGCATGCACGGGCCGCCTGTTCCAGAGCGGGGTTCGTTTCATCCGGAGTGATATACTCGAAGTAGGTGACCTGTCGCGGGGTCAGGTCGTCCATAATCTCGGAGGCAAATTCATCGCAGGCATCACGCAGCTGCATGCGCCCCTCGCTGTCCACCCATATCATATCCTTGTAATCCCGGCGGTAAATTTGCTGCCCCCCCTGCATCACCACGACCACTGCATGCAGATAAGGCGTGGGTCGGGAATCATGCTTCTTCTTGTCTTTGTGCTTGTGCTCATCCTTCGCTTTGTGGCCTCGGTGCCGGTGAGGCGGAGGCGGCGGATTCTCGATGTACACATTGCAAAGTTCCACACGCGTGTTGCTCGGATACTGCGCGTAGAATCCATCCTGCGCAATCTGCCGGCGCAGCGCATCCGCCAGTCCGCGGCTTGTCGGGCTGCCCACACAGTCGCGCACCGTCAGCGCTGCACCCCGCCCCAGATCTATGGCGGCCGGCTTCAGCGTTTCCATCTGAATCTGCACACCGCAGGCACTCAGCAGTGTGGCAAGTACGCAGTGCGTTATCGCTCGGAAAAATTTCTTCATATCTGCCCGCCTTATAACATACACCACCTCTCTTGTCAATTCAAAAACACAGCCTTACACCCGCCCCACACGCACTAAATTCCCGTAATAGTTATCTCTCAATACTTTACGGCACTCCGAACCAGGTTTAACAAATACCGCTGGTATAGTCTTCTTTACTATTTGCGCCTCAAGAACAGCATTTTAAGGCATTTTTAGGCCGAATTTTCGAGAATTTTCAGCACCTGCATCAAGCAAAATCACCCGAGTTCTCCGCCTACCCTCATTCTGAAAAATTCTGATAAACAGCCTTTATCACCTACTCTACCCCAAAAATTCACCTCACGAGTCACATTTCGCGACAAAATGTCCCATTTTTCAAGAAAATTCATCTTTTGGCCTATGTTGCGAGAAATGACTATTTACGGTCTGCTCTACTGCTGAAATTAAAAATCGCCAAAATACACCCATCGCGCAAGTGGGAATATTTTAGCCAATTTTCGTCTCTTCTCCCCCTCCCATCCCGCGTGTCGCACATCCAGCTGCCTTTTGCAGCCCGCAGGCACCTCAAAACGACGGCATCTTATATTTTTGCTCTATATTTGTTTTATTGTTTTTTTGCGCATTAAAATTTTTATATAATATCTTTCTTTGAATTTATCTTCATATATTTTTCATCTCCCCTCATCTCGCTTTTGTAGAATATTTCTCTTATATTTCATCTGTTATTCAGCGAGATGCACCCTCCCCCTTTCCGCACCAGCGAAATACCGCAAAAAAGGCGAAGCCGTTTTTTGACGTTGCAGGCGGGCAGTGTTTGTGGTAGAATACGCGCACGCATATGACCTTGGACGAGTTGAGACAGGAGATTGACCGCATCGACGCGCAGATAGTGGAGCTGCTGAAGCAGCGCATGGGCTGTGTACATGCCGTGGGCGAGATAAAGAAAGACACCAACAGCCACATCTTTGTGCCGGAGAGAGAGAGCAAGCTCTTTGCCAAACTCATGGCCAACAACGCCGGGGTGCTCCCCGAAAAAGGTCTGCAGAGCGTCTACCGCCAGATTGTGAGCATGAGCTTCTCCCTGGAAGGCGGCATGAAGGTGGGCTACCTGGGTCCGGAGGGCACCTGGAGCCACCAGGCTGCGCAGGCTCGTTTCGGCGACAGTGTGGAGCTGGTCCCCTACCCCACCTTCAACCACATCTTCCAGGCCGTGGAGCACAAGGAGGTGGACTACGGCATCGTGCCCGTGGAGAACAGCACGGACGGCAAAATCTCCCAGGCGCTGGATCTGCTGGGCGCCAAGGGCCTGCGCATCTGCGCCCAGGTGCACCAGCCCGTACTCAACTGCCTCATGGGCAATGCCGAACCTGCCGACATACGCACCATTTACTCCCACCCCCAGGCGCTGGCCCAGTGCCGCGAGTGGCTGCAGCAGCACTTCCCGAATGTCGCGCTGGTAGCCACCCCCTCCACGGCAGATGCCGCCCGCCGCGCCGCGAACGAGGCCCTGCTGGGAGCCGCCGCCATCGGCAGCAAGGTGGCCGGTGAGCTCTACGGCCTCAACATGCTCAACGCCAACATCCAGGACAAATCCGACAACACGACCCGTTTCGCCGTCATCGGCCGCCAGCACAACGCCCCCAGCGGCAAGGATCGCACCACCATCTGCTTCGGCGTGCCGCACACAGCCGGCAGCCTGGTGGACGTGCTGAACATCTTCAAGGACCACGGCATCAACATCTACTGCATGGATTCGCGCCCGAATCGCGACAAAGCCTGGGAGTACCTGTTCTACATCGACGTCGAGGGGCACGAGGAAGTGGAGCCGCTCAAAACCTGCCTCTGCGCCCTGCAGGCCCGCACACCCAAGTTCAAGGTGCTGGGCTCCTACCCCGAGAACTGACGCACCCTCCGCACGCCCGCCATGGCATTCACCTACCAACAGGCGCACACCCTGCTGCGCAACGCCCGCGACAACGGCCGCCAGCCGCACGCCCTGCTCTTCACCGGCGCGCCGGAGGCCGGCACCCACCGCCTTGCCCTCACCCTGGCTGCAGAGCTGAACGGCGCCCGCGCAGACTCCCTGGAAAACCTGCACCACCCGAGCTGCCGCGTGCTGCGCCCCGGCTCCAAGGTACGCACCATCTCCATCGATGCCGTGCGCAGCGTGGAGCCCTTCCTCGCCCTGCGCGCCGCAGAGGGAGAGACCAAGCTCGTCATCATCGACGAAGCCGACCGCCTGCCGGAGGAAGCCGCCAACGCCTTCCTCAAAACCCTGGAGGAGCCCCCGCCGCAAACCCTCATCATTCTCATCTCCGCCCTGCCGCAGAAACTCCTGCCCACCATCCTCTCCCGCTGCGTACGGCTGGACCTGCGCGACACCCACCGCGGCGTGCGCCTCACCAACGCGCAGCAGGCTTTCCTGCCCACCGTGCGCGCCATCCTGCCCCGCCTCGGCAACGACGTCGCCGCCCTCGCCCTGCGTGCGGACTTCCAGCACATCCTCACCCGCCGGCGCGAGGAGATAACGGAGCGCATCACCTCCGCGCTTAAGGCAGAGGCCAAAGCCGTGTCGGAGGGCACCGACATTCGCAACTGGGAAGCCATGCAGAAAGACGTCACCAACGCCCGCATCGAGAGCGAATACCTCGGCGAGCGCTCGCAGATGCTTGAGCTGCTCTCCCTCTGCCTGGGGCAAGCCGTACTGCTGGCCTCCCACGCGCCGGATGTGGAACCGCTCGCCCCGGAGCTGGCCGCAGTGGCTACCGCGCACAGCGTTCCCGACCTGCTGCGCCGTATGCGCGCTGTGGATGACCTGCGCACCGACCTCAATTTCAACGTAAACGAAGCACTCGCGCTAGACTCGCGCCTGCTCGACATCATCGGAAAATCCCCCTTATGAACAGCATGACCGGATTCGGGGCCGCTACAGCCCCCCTCAGCAACGCCTCCCTCCGCGTGGAAATCGGCGGCGTGAACCGCAAACAGACAGAAATCTCCATCTCCCTGCCCCGCGCCTGGGCCGAGCTGGAAACCCGCGTGCGCGACCTCGTCGCCGGCTGCGTCTCCCGCGGGCGTGTCAACGTCACCATCTCCCTGCAGGCAGCTGCTGCCGGCAGCGGCAACCTCACCGTCAACAAAGCCAAACTCGCCGCCCTGCAGGCCTGCACCGCAGAGGTAGCCACCGCCACCGGCAAAAACGTAGAGCTCACCCTGGATAGCCTCCTGCGCCTCGGTATCATCGGCGAGGAAACAGAAGCCGACATCTCCACAGATACCGCCTGGGCCGCCGCAGAGCCCGCCATCCGCGAGGCTCTGGCTGCCTTCCTGGCCCTGCGTGCCCAGGAGGGCGCCAACATGCGCGCCGACCTCCTGCGCCGCATCTCTACCCTGCGCGACTACCGGGAGCAACTCATCGCCCGCGCCGCAGGCGTGCCCACCCGCTACCGGGAGCAGCTCCTCAAGCGCCTGGAGGAAAGCGGCCTGCCCATCCCCGCGGACGATGAACGCATCATCAAGGAAATCGCCCTCTTCGCAGACCGCTGCGATGTGAGCGAGGAAACAACCCGCCTCGCCTCCCACCTGGACCAGTTCGAGAAAATCTGCGACAAGCCCGAAGCCGTGGGCCGTACGCTGGACTTCCTCTGCCAGGAAATCTTCCGCGAGCTCAACACCACCGGCTCCAAGGCAAACGATGCCGCCCTCGCACAGCTCGTCGTCTCCGCCAAAACCGAACTGGAAAAAATCCGCGAGCAAGTCCAGAACATCGAATAATCCGCACCCCACCTCATTCGTAACTCGTAACTCGTAACTCGTAATTCGTAATTCGTAATTCGTAACTCGTAATTCCCCATGCTTGGTACACTTCTCATCGTCTCCGGCCCCTCCGGCTCCGGTAAAACCACCCTCTGCCGCCGCGCAGAAGCGGATGGCCTCACCGCCTACTCCATCTCCTGCACCACCCGTGCCCCCCGCCCCGGCGAGCAGGATGGCGTGGACTACCACTTCCTCTCCCCCGAGGTATTCGCCGCCAAAGTAGAGGCCGGCGAGTTCCTGGAGCACGCCACCGTGCACGGCAACTCCTACGGCACCCTCAAGGCGGATATTATCGACCTGCTCCTGCAGGGCAAGAACGTCGTCATGGACATCGACGTCCAGGGCGCCGCATCCATCCGCGCCTGCGACGACGCCATCATCCGCCGCGCCTATGCGGACGTTTACATCCACGTGCCCTCCGCCGAGCTGGAAGCCCGCCTCCGTGGCCGCCAAACAGACAGCGAGGAGGTCATCCTGCTGCGCCTGCGCAACGCCGCTGCAGAGGACGCCCGCCGGGGCGAGTACCAATTCGCCCTCGTCTCCGCAGACCGCGAGCAGGATTACTCCCGCTTCCTCGCCCTGCTCACCACCCTTTCCATGCGCACCTCGCTGCAATAAGCAGCGGGGCGCCGCTCCCTCTTCCCACATCTCCGGCACGGTGCGGCCACAGCATGCACCGTGCCTTTTTGTGCCCACAGCCGGCAAGCATTCTGCCAAAAACAAGGCATTATATCATACCAACTAATCACACATCTCAGAACAGCGCATACGCAGTTCGAACCAGCTGCCATGCATCAATATACAGATGTATAATGCCACGGTATCATATATCGCATAAAGAGCACCATCTTTCTGCGCATACATAAAACTTGCGATATGCGGCAAAATAGGTATATGAACATATATCACACCTCACCGCGGCAAAAAATCCACCTGCACGCGCACACGCACGCGTGTTTAGGCTTGACGCCGCAGCCCCCGCAGTGTAGAGTATAGGTGTAACCCAGCCAATATCTGTTATGATACGCTTTGCCTCTACCGATTGCCGCCGCGAAACCGGCAACATCAAGTGGGACCTCCAGGGGCCTCTGCCCTTCGGTATAGCCGATATGGACATCGAGAGCCCGCCTTGCGTGGTGGATGCCCTGCAGGCGCGACTCAACCACCGTTTCTACGGCTACGCCTTCATGACAGATGAGCTGCGCGCCGCTATCACCGCCTACCTCAAGAGCAAACACGGCGTGGCCAATGCCGCTCCGGAGTGGCTGCACGAGCTGCCGGGTTGCGTGCCCGCCTTCACCCTGGTGGCTCGTACGGTCTGTAAAGAGCCGCAGCACGAGGTGATGGTGTGCTCCCCCTCCTACCCGCCTATGCTGCACTGCCACGAGGACGCCCGCTGCAGCCTGCTCAGCGTGCCCTTCCGCTACACCGGCGAGCGCTGGGAGTTCGACTGGGAGGCCATGGAGGCCGCAGTCTCCCCCAACACACGCCTCTTCCTGCTCTGCAACCCGCACAACCCCCTCGGCCGCGCCTGGAGCCGCGAGGAAATGGAGCGCGTGGCAGACTTCTGCGAGCGCCACGATCTCATCCTCTGCTCGGATGAAATCCACTGCGACCTCGTGCTGGATGAAGACAAGCAGCACGTCTGCGCCCTCACTCTGCCGGAGCGCATCCAGCAGCGCACCGTCATGCTCAGCGCCCCCAGCAAGACCTTCAACATCGCCGGCATCTGCTTCACCTACATGGCCGTGCCGAACGCCGAGCTGCGCGCCGCCATCCGCAAGACGCAGGGCCACAGCCTCCCCACGCTCAACGTCTTCGCCTACGCCGCATCCCTGGCCGCCTACACCTCCGGCTGGGAGTGGCACGAGCAGCTCCTCAAGACCCTGCGCACCAACCGCCAATTTGTGGTGGAATACATCGCCCGCGAGCTCCCCATGCTCCGCACCCGCCACCAGGAGGCCACCTACCTTGCCTGGATAGACTGCTCCGCCCTCGGCGTGGAGAGCCCGCACAGCTTCTTCCGCGAGAACGCCGGTGTCTACCTGGACAACGGCTCCAACTTCGGAGCCCCGCAGTGCGTGCGCCTCAACTTCGCCACCTCTCCGGAGATGCTCCGCACCGGCCTGGACGCCATGCGCGATGCCGTCCGCCGCCACATGGAGCAGAAATAAGCACCCCACGGCCGCAAAAACGGCCGCCACCAGCCTTCCCCGGCCCGTTGCGCCCCTGCAACGGGCTTTTTTCTGCCCCTTTTACCAAAAAAATCGCATTTTTCGCAAGAAAAAGCTTGCCACGCCGCCGCATTTACGCTATAATCCCCCCGCACTCATTCCGAGAGCAACAAAAGCGCAGTTAGCTCAGTGGTAGAGCACATCCTTCACACGGATGGGGTCATAAGTTCGAATCTTATACTGCGTATCACACAAACAACAGCACGGTAGAGGTTAGCCTTTACCGTGCTTTTTGCATTCAGTGCTAAGTTCCCATGGGCAAAATGTAAACTATATTTCCCTTTCATAACTTCAGCGTTTACGACAGCCTCAAAATGAGTTATAATACTCTAGATATGATGGAACGTGAGTTAAAGCGAGGCGATTTAGTCCAAATAAAAGAAGAATGGCTAGACCCTGGAGAAGATGCGTCTGTTACCTACATAGTACTTGAACAAATGGGAAACGGTCGTTTGCTCGTTCAAGCACTGGGAACAGGGCTACCTTTAGCTCCAACATATGTATACGATGCGGCGTGGCTCAGGTATACCGGAACCACGCCATCGGAGACCTAAACAAATTCTCCCTATCTACCGGATTAACTTCCAGCTTGCAGATGAATGTATAACTACATGAACTTTTTCTTTAGCTCTGTAGCAATTAATCTGGCCAACATTACTGGAACTGCGTTCCCGATTTGCCTAAACGCGCTACCTCTCCCATCCTTGCTTGTAGCACTCTCAAAGAAATAATTGTCAGGGAATGTTTGCAAGCGTGCAGCCTCTCGGGGAGTAATCGAACGATTCTGTCGAATATCCGGGTGAATGTAGTAGTGACCGTCTTTAGTTATATGAGCCACTACTGTATGCGATGCTCGGCTTTCGCCTCCAATGACTTTAAACCTATCAAGGAATGACTTTGTATTTTTATGAGTCTGCTTGTCTTTAGGTTGGTCAATAGCATAATTAAACCGTTTCCCTTCATCGTTCCACATTTCAACGGCTCGGCGGTAAATGGCCTTATCATGCTCGTTAGTAGGTCGAGCCTGCTGGTAGGTCACAGGGTAACGGTCATCTGAAATTAAGTTCTCAACTAACCAAGCAAGTTTCCTTGACTTGTGTTTTCTACCATTACCCCTAATCTTACCTTCGCCTGCTTGGAGAAACTGCAAATCACCAAAAATTTCGTTTATGCTATGAGGGCATTCCCCAGTCATGGGGATTTCAATATCCCCACCCAGAGTAAAATCATCTCGACAACCAATCAGGATAACACGCCTCCGCTTTTGTGGGATTCCATACAATTCGGTTCTGATTAAATGCTGATATACATGATATCCCGCAGAATCCAATGCAGTAAGGACTTGTGTATAAAAGCTTTCCCCATCCTTATCTTTAGCAGAATGCAGACCAGTTACATTTTCAAAAACGAAATATCGAGGTTTATACTTCTCGAGGAACTCAACATAATAGTTGAACAAATAATTACGTGTGTCATTTTTGATTTCTTCGCCAACACGAGAACGCCCGACAACAGAATAAGCCTGGCAAGGAGGTCCGCCTACAACCACATCTATTTCCCTGTCACCTTTAAGTTTATCTATTCTATTGAATATATCATCAATGGTTAGCACACCTATAGCTTCTTCTATCACTGAATTTAGTAGCTCTGGTGATACCTTAGAATATAGTTCGCTCCTAGAAATTTCTCCATTGAGATATCGTTCATATATAGCTTGCCCCTCTGCCGTCTTATTTAACTCATGATAAACAGTTCGTGTTCGCAGAGTATTGCATGCAGCTCTATCCATCTCCACATGAGCAACAGGAACAAATCCGGCTTGTATAAAGCCTTCTGAAAGCCCACCGGCGCCAGCAAATAAATCTAGAAAATTCAATTTCACCTTTGTATTCTAATTCAAGATTCTCTCATAATGACTACATCATGGGAATACAATTCCTGACGAACGAGGTTTTCAAATCTTTTACGTTTGGAAACACTAGAAATTGCCTCATCTTCGCCTAAAAGATAAGGCATAAGTATTGATTTTCCTTGGTAATCGTTTGCTATTCTCCTCAAACAGACTTCTAAAATAGGTTCAAAATGAACTGAAGTATTTGTTTTGCGCGTATAAGCTAAAACAATATATTTGTTTCGTTCAACCTTAAAAGCATGTACAGATCCTAATTCACGAGCCTCCTCAGGAATTAGAGATTCTTCCACCTCTATATTCAGGTATTTACTCATAAGAGCCTTTATCAGTTTACATCCTCCGCTCAAATCACAAGTTCGAGTCAAGACAAGAACGTCGAAACGATTTGATTCTATAAAAGTCTGTAAAACATCTCCACTTTCGATATTTACAGTAGTTTTAATGAATGAACGATCTACCTGCACCTGTGGATTAAAAGGCTCATTCCATCCTATTGATTTAGCCGCCCTTATATACTCGAGCAATTTAGTACACTGTATTTGTCTTACTTTTTTCTGAGCTAATCTGCGCTCAATAGCAGTTAAAGCAGACTTCGCATCTAATGGCTGAGTTAACTTGTGACCGTTAGTTTCTACCCATGCACGAAGGCATTCCCAATATACGTCAGGATATACTCTCATCACAAGGTCTTGGGAACCTGTCAAATTAGCATTCTTTTCTTTTACAGCTCCAATCTCTGTAAAAGTTACAAACATCTGCTCAGATATAAGCTTGCTCTTAGAAAAATCTAAAACAAGTTTCCCTTTTTCATAATCCATGAACGCCTGTTGCGATAATTTATCCCATGTCCTAATCTGTTTCAACCATTCCTGAGTATCCAATCTGCCTGACAATTGAGATGTCAAATAGTCAGTCATTCTGTAAAGCAGGTCGATTAACCCCTCATCAAGTTTTTGATATTCCCATATTTTATTGCAATCTAGACTTTTACCTAATTGTTTAAGGATAAACAAAAACAAGGCCATGGAATAAACTGAGACAGAAAGTCCATATTTGGAAAGCTGATTCCTAGAAGCATTTAAATATTTTTTTATTTCATCTCTCCCATTTTGGAAGAAAATGTACTTTCCCATATTTTCCTTATACCACTCAGCCTTTGTTATCAAACCGGGATTGGCATTTTGAACAGCTGACATAATCTCACAAAATCCAGGATAAGAGCCAGTTCCAACAAAAGTCTTCTGTTCGCCTTGTGCTACGAGATAAGGGCAGAGTTCAAACATCATTATTGCTTGCGCAAACTTTTGCGCCTTAACAACTTGCTTTTTAGGATTCCTTGCTTCAAAATCCTTTCTTTCCCTAGCACCTTTGTGCAGTAATGCATTTGCATACTGACCTCGGACTCGTTCATAGTACCAAGTCGTAGGAATACCAGTTGGAGTCTTAATGGAACGGGAATGCTTCTCTATACTGCGCTGGACAATATCATTACTCATCAAGTCAGAATCCTTCACAGCATTTTGGCTGTTCGAAAACTTGGAAATGTAGGGTACGATTACGCGAGCTATACTATGCGACACCTTTGTTAATTTAACCTGAACAGATACGCCTGATATGTCAACACGATTTCGGAAAGCCTCATGCAAACATGCAGTTGTTTGTCCACCGTTTACAATTTGCAAACCATGAATTCTTAGTATTCTAGTTCCGTCTTCATTAAAATCTATATCTTCCGCAGTGATAGCCAAGCCGTTGTTATAAATGAAGAAGGCATAGGGTTCCTCCTCGATTGTTTTATGTATGCCAGCATTAACTTTTCCTTTCTTCTGAAGATAAACTCGAACATTTTGCTCGAGAATTCTCGTTTCATACTGGTTATAACATTCAGCCAGAGCCTCAGCGGGCATAACCAAAAGATATGATTCGTAAAAATCCACACCTTCCGACATGGCGGCTTTTAAATAGGGAATCCCCTCAGGAAAAGCTCGCGCTTTTTTTAAAGTTGTGAAATCAAAAACTATAGGCTGAGGCTTAGCATCGCAAATATCATTGAAATCACTTACTCTATAGTTAATAGAGAGTTCTTTTCCTGACGGTAAAACTTCTATTTTAGAGGTGGTGTATTCCGTGGCCGCTTGCCTATTTGTAATCAAATGTAAATTTAATGTTCCCCCCTCAGGGTTAAAGGAATTATTATCCTTTTTAGAAATTATATTAACTAATTCATGAGTCGGAAGACCAGCAGGTATGCTAGAGTAAACACCCTTCCTACAGTCCTTATAAAATCGCTCCAATCTTTTGAAAAGGTCTGCAATATTTGTTTTTGTTAATCTAGATTGCGTTTCAGAATTATCGAAATCGCAAAGAATAAGAGTCAGATTATTTGGATTGGCTCTATCAAAACAATAGCCATCAACATGACGAATTAAGTTACCAGCAGTAGAACGTGTAATATGAGTTGCTTCCTGAAATGAAGCTAATTCATATCCCTGCTGTGCATCCAATTGTTCGCAGGCATAACCAAGAAAAAAAGAAATAGTAGTAGTCCCGCTGGCGTAAGCCTCAGCCTGCCAGTCTTCCATACATTCTTGATAATTAGTCATAATTAGCTCAAATCCGGTTTAACAATAAAAGAAGAACAGAAATTAAGATTAAGAGAGTATCGAACTGACTCAATACCTAAACATACAGCATCAGGAGTAATTCGAGGAAAGTCTTTATCCAAAAGATAGAATGAACATTCTGTCACGGCGTATTCTTGATTAGAAAACTTAGATGTGGAAGAATAACCATACAGAGATAATTTCAAATCGAAATCCAAAGGAACAATGGAAGCAGACTTTAGAAGCCTATATATTTCATCCACTAAGTCATTAAGACTCTTACCTTGGATATTAACGGCTTCTGACAAGGAAACCACATACAAATACCCCTTAGGGCTTACTGGATTAAGCTGATCTAAGCTAGATATTCGTACCGTACGTCGCTGACCTGTTTCCGTAGCCTTTACTTCTATTGCAGAAGAGCCTATGACATAATCTTGGGGATGCCCTAAGGGTCCTCGCCATGTCGAAAGCGCTTTATTCCAGCCAACACGAACAGCGGCCTCATTTAACAAGAAATGAAGTTCTCCAAATAGACCTAACGCCATTTCACGAGTAAAGGGCTCCCGCCTTCTGCTGAAGAAGAATGAACAACGCTTGAGAGTCTCAATCAGCAAATGTATGAGTCTCTCATTTTCTCGCCTTTTTTCCTCTTCCAATACTGTAATTATTTCCTGTACTAGTAGCTTAAAAAGTCTCCAGTTTTTCTGCTCCAAAAGCAATAATTGGAAATAAGTTTCTTTTTCAATAGTTACAAAAGTAGAAAGGCATCCCGATATTTTAGGAAGTGAGTAGCTTTCGAGGTTAGTGTTATCTTGGGGTAATTTCAGCAAAAACAAGTACTGGCCATATGAATCAATTCCCAGAAATACAGAATGAGGTCCTTTATCTGCACACCCCCTGAGCAGAAGGCCTTCTGCCTTTTTTTGATGTGCAAGGAGGCTCCACGGATTGTCTATAGTGTAGATATTCATTACGTTATTAAATGTTCGCTAATCGTCCTCTTCCTCAAAAAGTAATTCCTGAGAAGCAATAACATTACATACCCACTTAATTCTTCTCGGTCTTTCGTTTCCTATACGAGGAAAGCTAATTCCGTATACAGGCACTATCTTGGTCAAGACCGATGAATCTATCAAGCTTGCATTTAAACGCTCTTTCTTTTTTGCGTTTTTGTAAACAGTTTTTTCCGGCACCCTGACAAATGAAAGAATAAGTAGGGGAGTACGATTCGGAGCACTTCGGTAAATAGAAGCTTTATAATCGGCTGATGAAGAGCCTTTGACTGAATCTAAATAGCTAACTTGCTGAACACCCATTTCATCAGCATCAGAAAACACGCGATGCTGGTCAAACACAATATGATTAGATAACCTATGGGGATTCATTCCTGGATTTCTAGAGAGCAAATGAATCATTCCTATCCCAGGGACCTCTATAGGCTCACTCCCGTCTTGATGAACAGTAGTAGAAATAAGCGCTACGTCAACAGTTTGATGAGAAGTTAACAGTTCTTCTATCATGGCGTCCCGTAAGCTGGATGCGGAAGCTTCATCTGCAGCACAATACATATGTTTACAATCCTCCAAAAAGCGGCAAACGTCTTTAGCTTCTACATTTTTCCACAAAAACCTTGTTTTCTGTTTCTCCTTGTTAGTCGGCTGATTAAGAGGATATTTCCGACTAATGTAGTTTATAAACCGCTTGAATACATCTATATTGTATTCAAGAGTAGACCTGTCGTTCAACACTTTAAAGCTTTCTTTTATGCAATTGCTAAATGATATCGTTTCTTCTAACGGAGTAGTAGATCTCATTTTGTTTTTTGCTGTTACAATCAACCCTGTAGCATCATTTCGTACTCGAAGGCCAAACTCCATTGGCGTCATCCGCAAATCATGCATGCGCCTTATTGTGTGCTTTAACTCTTCTGTTGCTCTTGATATTTCAGCAAAATAGTTTTGAGATTCTTGTGAAAGAAAAATTCTACAAATGTCTTCATATCCAGGGCGATACCCAAACCAACGTCCCATCTGCATGAGTGAATCATATTGAGTAGACTTGCGTAAGAAATAGCTCGTTGTCAGCCCCTCAAGAGTAAGCCCTCGAGCAATGCCATTTCCACCTATCACAATAGCTGTTAACCCATCGGGGAATCGCTTATAATCCAAATCCTTATCCCTATCCGAATTTACCTTAAAAATAAGGAATTTATCTAAATAAGAACTATCAGCTTTCAACGTATGAACGATTTGCTCCCATGTTTCGGGAATTCCTGATGAAGCGTAAATGTCTTCCCATGTTTGCTTAAGTGCTGCTATTTCTTTGCTGTACAATTCGGGAGAACGAAGTGCAATATGATTTCGGATAGAAGCCTTAATATGTTCAAACTGTTTAGAAACCTCTCGCGTAATATGAGCATGTGTATCCTTTTTATGATAAATATGGATAAGCATACTACAATGCTCTTTTTCCTGATGCCTTAAATCTCGAATAATTCTGGCAATAATAAACGATTGGAGAGCTGTACCCAGCGAAGAAGGTAGTGAATGATTACGATAAGATCCGTCTTTTAAAGAGTCCATAAATTCCTTCTCAGAATCTATGGTCACAATATTAGGAGACAATTCTGAGTCTGGATTATCCTCAACTTGCTCATCATTACCCGTTACAAACAATTTTGACGCACCAATATAATTACTGGGAGTTCCTAGACAATAAATGTAGTCACGAGGAAATAAATCCTGAGCCTGAATCCGAGCATCGTTATTTGTATCGGGATTAATGAAAATGTTAGCATACGGAGTAGCCGTGCATCCCACATATGAAATCATTGGGAATGTATCAATGAGGCCTACAATCTGAGAATTTATCTTAGCAGGATCAGCTCCGAGAATTTTGGTATTAACGCTGGCATGGTCTGCTTCATCGTCAATCAAAAGAACAGGAAGGTTTCTTCTGATTTCTTCTGAATATATTCGAGTAAGAGCTTTTTGAACTCTAGCTAAGACATTCGTATTTTTCTTAATTACAAGCAAACAGATATCATCCTTATTTGGTGTATAGGTAGGGTCTACTCTATCAGTTTTTACACTTGTCAGAGGTACAATATTTTCAGAAATAGAGAATAAACTACCAACTCCATACAATATAGACCCAGTTTCATCAATAATAGAATCACAGGTGGTCTTACCAACAAAATCTCTCTCCAATCGATCTTGCGTTTGTTCCCGCAATGTATTCAAAACGCCGGCAATGACTATTATGACTTTATATCCTGCATCCGCGGCCTTGCTAATTAATCCTGTATAAGTACCTGTTTTACCAGATTGCACATCACCTATTATCAACCCTCGACTTTTAAAGCTTTCAGTAGCCTTAGGGTCACCCATGAGGGTTAAGATTTTATCTGTATCTGTATCAATTCTGTCTATACTATCCTTAGCATAAAAGCTTGAATTCAACCATTCTTTATATCTATTCCAGCATGACCACTTTATTTGACCTTTTCGTTCGTCTGTGAGCCACCGCTTTACATTATGATTAACAACATAGCCAGAATCAGAGACCTTAATATTAACCATCTGCTCAATCTTTAAACGAGCCTTTGTGTAATATTCATCATAGTCTGATTTTTCGACCTCGGCTATTTTTAACATCAAAGAAAGCTTCTCATCTATAAGCGACATCGTGCATTCTCTTCCGCGAAGAGCCATCACAGTGTAACTCACTATCTCCTGCAGTTTATTATCATCCATGATTTATAATTGAGAAGAGGTTAATATTTTCGTTATTTCTTCTGGAGAAGCTCCTGCAGCCTCCAACATTTTCATAACTCGCAACTTATTATGCCCTTCCTGCTTTGCTTGGTCCTGCTTGTGATTATCCATTTGACACCTATCAGAGTAATATCTCTCATAGGGAAAATGCACAGCCAAAGAGTCCAAATATAATAAAAAAGTATCTTTATATTTAGCTGGGAGCTCTTTTCTTATAATTTGTAAAAGAGGATGAGACATATTCACTTTGTACTCACTTCTATTAGAAGAAACTTGACGAACTTCCCATAGAGGTTCTAAATCATTCGGAAGCTTAGCCACATTAACTAGATGTGAGTCCCAATGCATTCTTGCTGTTTTCATCGCCTCCTCCACAATACTTAGTACTCTCTCTTGGATTTCCATCGGAGGAGAAGTTTGTGACTTTTTTACGTCTACAGCCCAGCAATCATCTAGTTCTGCAGGTATATCAATTTGGATACGTAGGAGCTGCGTCTTATACTCCTTTTTTCGCTTATTAAACCAAGTTGCTCTTTCGATTAGTCTTTTATTGCGATAAACATAAAATCCTTGATTTTGCAGGTAGCCTTCAACGCCAGCGTATCGCTCATATTCAGCAGGCGTTGAATCCACGCATCTAGGTAAAATGTATGGTTGATAAATGACTTTGTGGCCTTTAATCTTAAAAACTTCAGCATTGAGTATGTATCGTTTTTCACTATCCGGACCAAAAGGGCTCATAGGTGCTATTCCCATGTTGTTCATATCAAACAATATGGGTATATCTTTTTTAAGCTCCGCCCTCATAAACCTATGAAAAACGAGAGATATATGCTCTCTCACTTTTTCCATGGTTTCTGATATAAATTGATTATGTTTCGTATTTTCTCTATCTAAGTTCTCCCAAAGAACTATTGTACCATGTTCACTTACAGAAAAAATTAATTCTTCTTTGATTTGATTTAAAGTTCTGTGACTAATTATTTCTTCTGTACTAAGCTCAATAATTTCCCAGTTATCACCTATTCTGTCTAAATCCCAGCAGTAGCCAGAAACCTCTCCATTCTTCCACGAAAACACGGTTAACTTCCTACACTGAGAAATTGAAGCCATTTTCAGGCCTAAGCCAAATCGCCCTAGGTCTAGCGAAGTTCTACACTCATCACTCCGTGAATCGCGGCTCCCAAACTTCATATTATGCAAAAGCTCGTTCTTCAACATTCCGCAACCATTATCACAGATTGCTATGCACGCAGAGGGATAAATTTGTGATTGTCCCCGAAATTGCACAGAAATGTTCGTGGCTCCAGCAGAAATACTGTTGTCTATAATATCCGCTATTGCTGACTTTAACGTATACCCCATGTGCCGTAAAGCTTCCAAAAGTACACGAGGCTGGGGAGGGAGTTCTGGCATTGTCTAATTATTCAGGCTACGCTAGTGATTCTAGCAAAAACAAGCGCATGTATCAATAAAAAACTCATAATCAAATGACGATAATATGTATTTTCTAAGAAAGTGCATTTCTTCAAGAAATCTACCGCGGTTGCATCTTCCATGCTCAGGCTTCTTTTTACTGGACGCTGTTCGCAGGAAGGGAACCACAGCGCAACATGCAGCGTTTTTGGGTTAGTCTAGAAATTTTCTGCTCGTTTAGTGAATTTTGTGTGCGAATTCTCGTTTTTTCCCCGCATGAACCCGTGCACATATTTTCGATTGTATATAAAGGTATTACAAAAACAACAAAAGATAGAGTGAGGTATAGAAAACGTCGTGTTAGCGTGGTGATAGTTGCATTACACACAACTTTTATCTGATTTGTGCATTTTATGTCTTGACAGTGCCTCGGGTTGAACATAGAATACGGCCGTACGGTTCCGTTTCCTTAGCAAATTTGGAGAGTTAGTTGTTTTCAACTGATAAGAACCGTTAACTAAAACCACACAACATATGACATAACAGCGATGAACACACGCCACATAACCCGGTTCACCTACCAGTTCACGAACTTCCAGGGATGGCGAGTAGCCATCACACGGCAGGGGGTAGCGCTTGCGCGCTATTTCTCTGACCGCCAGTACGGAGACGCCGATGCAGCATGGGAGCACGCGAGAAGCTTCCGCGACATGGTTCTGGCCGAGCTTTCGGCCAACCCGGCGCAGACTCAGGCCATCCTGATGAAGCACCGAGTCCAGCCGAACAGGGTCTATCCCGCCGGCCTGAAGCCCGCCGCCCCTACCTCTGCAACAGAGAGTTCTGAAACCCCGGCCTGCAGCATGCGCAGCAACAAAGTGCTGCACGGAATCCTACGCAACATGTGCAACCGCCTGCAGCTGGACACCGCGAGTGTACTGAAACTCTCGCTCTATGTTTTCATGCTTCAATACGGCACCCCGGGAGCCCTGGCCACCCCTGTGCAAAAACAGCAGATTATCCACGCCGGAGCCTCTCTGCAGGAAAACGCAGAACCGGATTTACAGCTGCTCATCGCTGAACTGGAAAACCGAGCCCTGCAGGCCGGGCTCCCCTGCTTCGAGGAGTTCGCCACCGGCCGCAACAGCCGCCTGGCGCCTCAGCTCTACAGCCCCGCAGAAAGTCTGCCGGGCGAACACATCGCACCGCTGCAGGACACCACCGGCGCCTGCGACAACAGCCACGCCGCCGAACGCTATATGCGCTCCGCTTGTCCCTCCCCTCCACAAAGCGAAATCGACACCTGCTCCATATTACACACACACCTCACTAACACCTCCTCATCCACCACTTCCACCGCCGCTTTCCCCGGCACTTCCATCCTGGCAGGTGAAGCAATTTTGGCCGCTTCGCCCCTGCTCCCCGGCTCCACCCCCACGCGTAAGAAAGTAAAACGCACCCCCGGCGCCGCCACCGGTTCCATTTAGAATACAGCCGGCCCCCTGCACTGCCTCCCCATACGGTAAATCGAAGTCTCGGCATATCACTGCAGAGCCCGCAGATTGCAAGCGACACAAGCGAACCGCATCATTCTTCTCCATGGTGAATGGTACACCTGTGCCCTGACATAATATCTGCCTACCCCTATATACACATTGCACATCCCGCCTCGGGCCGCTGAACTGTGGCTCGAGGACATGGGGAGGGAGTGCACCGCACCGCCGCCTCATCTCTCACATCCCGCCTGCGGCGGGATGTCTTCACTCTGCGCGCAAGCGCAGTCTTCACTCCGGCACAGCCGGTCTTCACGGCGGGCGCAAGCCCGCTCTTCACTCATTCGCCAACCGCCCACCACCGACAGGCGATAGAAAAAGCCCCCTGCCAAGGGGGCAACGGAGAGGGGTTTTAGCGAGATTCACGCTTCGCGTGAGTGAGATTGCGGCTTTCGCCGCAGCGAGATTCGTGCTGCGCACGAGCGAGATTGCGCCTGCGGCGCAGTGATATCAACCGCCCGGCGAGCGCTTTCCCCCTCCTCAACAATATTATTCTTTTTTCTCGGCTCGAAGCAATGATACGATTTCCGCGTGTCCATTCTTCTCGGCGTAGTCCAGGGGCGACATATCCTCATTATTGCGCAGGGTCGCATCCGCCTTGTACTTCAGCAGCAGGCGCACCCCCGGAGTAAAACCATCGCGGGCACATTGCAGCAGCGGGGTATCGCCGCAGAGATCCCGCACATTGGGCGAAGCGCCATGCTCCAGGAGCATACGCATGATGGGCACCGCCGCTCGGGTTTCCTCCTCATTTTCCGGCAAGGTCACATAATGCAGAGGCGTGCAGGCATCAACATCTGCCACGCTGACGTCGGCCCCTGCATCTATCAGCAGGCGCACCACCTCCTCCGAACCGCCATACAACATGCAGTTGATGAGCGGCGTGCTGCCATAATCGTTCAGCGCATTCACATTCGCCCCGGCCTGTAACAGCAGGCGGACGATGTCCGCATTATTCTTCTCGCAGGCATAAAACAGCGGCGTGTTGCCATCCGCATCCGGCATATTCACATCCGCTCCGCGCTGCAGGCAGGTCTCTACTTCCGCCGGGTTCCCCGTCTGGATAGCCAGCGGCAGGTACAAGCTCTGTTCGTACTCTGCCTGCTGCTGCATCATGTAAACATAGCCGGCGACAGATCCGCTGAAAGGCAGCACAAATGTCGCAAAGGTCGTGCAGAGTGTTCGGCGCCACGCCTGCTTCAGCACATAGTGAAGCCCTGCAGCAAAAGAGAGTAGAATCAAGGCCATGCTGCCCAGAGTCGTCAGCAGTCCGCCATGGGAGGGAAGCAGGAAAAATGCCATACACTCACAAATCCCCGCTGCAGAAGCCGCCGCAAACAATCGCTCACAGTGCCTCAGCCCCTCCGCCCTGCGGGTGCAGAACCATATAAAGAGCCACAACCACAGCACGGTAACATACATGTGCAGCAGCAACACCACATCGAACCAGCCCAGAGAAGGAAGCATGGACGAACCGCATAAATGGCAGAACAGCGACAGCCAGCGAACAAGCGCATAGAATCCCAGGGCCAGAATCACGCGCGGCCAGGAGCAGCGGAGCATATACCGCCCCAGCAACAGAAGTCCGGGCATCACCACATGCGGCAGATACGGCCACACCGCCTGCTCCGCACGCCCCTGCACAAAAAAGAGCACATAACACAAACCACCGAACGCCAGAAGAATTGTCGCATAGCGAGCAGCCGCCCGACGACCGGGTTGCAGCCAAAGCAGAGCCACAAAGGCACCGAGCAGAGAGAAGGCAAAATCGATAAGTGCAGTGGTTTCCATAGTAGTCTCACTGAAGCCGCGGGGATTATAGCATGCGCCCTGTCCTTTTGTCCAGACTTTTGGGTGGGGAGAAGATGTTGTTGATTATTCAGAGATCGCCCGAAGGGCGATATAACCTGCCGCCAGGCAGATATAACCCGAGCGGAGCGAGGATATAACCCGCCGCAGGCGGATATCACCGCCAGCCACCGGCGTGCGATAGAAAATAATTAGCCCCCTGCCAAGGGGGCGACAGTGCCATAGCCCGGGGGAAGCGAGCGGTATCGCGGGCGCACCCCGGGGGACGATGAGTAAAAATAAAGGAAAGCCCCACAGACATGCGGGGCGACGGAGAGGGGGTTTTAGCGAGATTCACGCTGCGCGTGAGTGAAATTGCGGCTAGCGCCGCAGCGAGATTCGTGCTCTGCACGAGCGAGATTGCGCCTGCGGCGCAGTGAAGATGTGGGCTGCGCCCACAAGTGAAAACCGGCTGCGCCGGTGTGAAGAATGCCCTCCGGGCATAGTGAAGAACAAGCTGACGCTTGTAACGAAGAAGGCCGCGAACCTTTCGGT
>JAZTYL010000011.1:0-163604 GCA_045636905.1 Akkermansia sp. | reverse complement strand
GGCGTGGAGCTGGGTGCCGGGCTGACCATCCCGCTCGGGGATGACGACGGCAGCATCTTCGTGGATGGCTCTGCTGAAATCCGCAGCGGCTACACGAACCTGAACGCCACGGTGGGTTATCGCATCAACTTCTGATGCGCCGGAAACAATGTTAAAACAAGGCCGGGTTGCGAGGAGGCAACCCGGCCTTTTTCTCGCACAGCGGGGAAAGCGTCAGAAGCTGATACTGTAGCCTACGGTGCCGTTCACCTCGCTGAGGTGGGAGCGCAGGAGAACGGCGGCGTCCATGAAGATAGTGCCACTCTCTGCACCGAGGGGGATGGAGAGGCCGACGCCAAGCTCTGCACCGAAGGCACCCGGGCTGCTGCCCTGTACGCTCTCCCTGCCGGAGCCATGCAGCAGAGCCGTGGAGGCCTCACCGCGGCGGTCCCCTATATCGAAGGCCAGCAGGGCGCGGCACTGGAAGAGCGAACTGCGATTGTACCAGTTCTCCCCCACCGTAGCCTGCAGGCGAGCACCGGCGGCCAGGGTGAGCGTGTTCATGTCAGCAGGCGAGACTCGCAGGGAGGCATCGCTTCCATGCTCCGTGAAGCTCCCCACGGAGCTGTGGCGGAAGCTGATATTGATGAGCGGCTGCAGGAACAGGGCGTCATCCGCATGCGGGAGGCTGTCGTACACCAGCTCATACATCAGCCCCAGGCTGCGGCCATCCGTCGAGCTATGCGTGCTGTACCCTGCGGAGCCGGTACGGACACGCCGCTCGGAATCGAAATCCGCCAGCCCGAAGGTACCGGCCAGGATATGCACCCAGCAGCAGTTGCGGTAGCGCGCAAAGAAGGAGAAGTAAGTGGTGTTCACATCGCTGTCCAACCTATCCGGTGCATCCGTGCGCAAATCGCCCCACAGCGAGGTGAGCGCCAGCCCGGCCGAAAAAGAGTCGCTCATATCCGCCGTCATGCCGAGAGTGGCACCCCAGCGGGAGAAATCGTAGCCCGGGGCATGGTGGCTGCCGCTCAGGCTGCTGTAGTCGCCCTCTGCCTGAACCCGGAAATGGAGGTAAGGCAGACCGTTGTTCACGACACAGGGATTCACGCCGGCGGCCTGAGCATGCTCGCGTATTCGGCGCAGGCGGCGCTCCGTATCGCCATGCAACGCGGGTGTGAGGGAGGAAAATGCCGAACCGGCCACAGCGGCCAGGGCCCGCCCCGCCTCAGCCTCGCTGCCGGAGGCAATCAGCTCGTTGATGCTGCGATAGGCCGCTGCCAGGTCTCCCCCCGGAGTGGGGTCGGAATCCCAGAGCAGGCTCGCACCGGCAGCAGCATTGTGCGAGTCAGCATAAGGAAGGAGCGGATTACTGCTGCGGCGCTCGGTATGCAGCAGAATATTGCCTGCGGCATCCGTGTACAGATAGGAGGCACCGGGCTGCAACTGAGTCGCGGGGAAACCGCTCAGCGTCAGCTGCACCTCCCCCGATGCCTGCAGGGTCGCCGTATCTGCCACCCTGCCCAGCACATACTCGCCACTGCGCAGCAGCGTATCTCCCGTGGTCTGCAGCGTCACCGCCGCACCGGGCTCCACGGTGAGGCCCTGCAGCAGCAGAGAGGCAGAGAAATCCGCATCCGTATGGAAACGAAGCTCGCTCTGAGAATCCGCGCCGAGCGTGAGCGTCCCCAGGGTCAGGCTGCGGGTCGTGGTGATATCCGCCACAGCGGAGCCTTGGTTGTTCAGGCTCGTGGCATTGCCCGCGGAGGCCACATTGTCCAGGTACAGCGAGGCTCCGGAGGCAACAGAAAGCGCCACACTGCCGGCAAGGGAATCCTGCACCAGCAAGTTCCCCTCCAGCTGCAGCGTACCCGCAGCACCGGACAGTTCGCCTAGGCGGTTCGCACTGCCACGGAGACTCAGCACGCCTGCATCCACTGCCAGAGAGGCCGCCTGCAGGTTACCGCCCACCTCCAGCTCCCCTGCACCGCGTTTGAGCAGTTCCGTGCCGCTGCCTGCGGTAATATCGCCGGCCATCAGCGTTCGGGAGGGGATATCGGGGTAAGTGGCATCCCCGGTTGAGCTGATGGGGTGGTTGTCCAGCACCACGGTGGCGATACCGCTGCCGGTACTGTTTTCGATACGCAGGCTGCTGCCGGTGGCACCCATCAGATTATTGACGACAGCCAAGGTGGTAGCATCCGTATCCCCGGGCAGACTGAGGGTAAGCTCCTGCCCGCCCTCTATCACCACCCCGCTGTAGAGTCCGAGCGGAGGATAGGTCGTAACCAGATGCGGGTCTGTCGTGGCGGCATCTGCTGTGACATAGTAAATACCCGCCGCACTGCCATTCACCACCAACGAGCCCGCCGCCACACCGGCAATGCGCAGGCCATAGCCCGCCAGCAGATCGCTGAGCGGCAGCTGAGCCGGCTGCGCGCAGGTGAGCGTGCCATCCACCAATGTGAGGTAGCTGCTCACGGCTGGGGTGGCATCTTTGTGCGCCAGCAGCAGCTCCACCACGCCATCCGCACTGATGTCGAGCGCTACTTTTTCTGCACCGTTCAGGGTCAGATTCGCCGCATCCCCACCCACGCCGCTTATCATGGGAGTGACGGCTGCACCGGCACCGATATTGCCCGTGCTCAGCTCCAGACTCAGCACCGTTTCCCCCGCCGCACCGGCGGAAACAGTACCGCGGACACCGGCCAGCGAACTACCTGCCGCTATGCTGAGGCTCTGCAGCTGCGCCCCCTCTACCCCGCCCAGCAGAGTCAGGCTTCCTCCCTCTACAGAAAGAGTGTCAAAGGCACCATTCGCCGTGGCGGTGAGACTCCCCGCGCCGGTCTTGCGCATCGAGCCGCGGTCGCTCACCAGGCTGCCCAGCGTGGCGCTGCCCCCGGCGGCCACCTGCACCACATCGAAGTCTGCCACATTCACCCCGGCAGTCGCGGCATAAGCCGTGGCATCTGCCAGCACCAGCGTACGCTCCCCGCTCACCACGGAAGTGCCGCCACTGCCCGCATAGGCACCGGACAGAGTGATACCGGGAGCGAGTTGCACGGCAGCGCTCAGCTGCACCGTGGTGGAAGCAGTCTGAATGGGTGTGGAGCCATCCTGCTGCCCGGCGGCGTAGATATTGCCGTTCACAGTGCCGCTCTGCAGAAGCAGCGAGATATTGCCCTGGGTTATCGTATTGTCCGCCTTGTTGCGCTGCGTGTAGCTGCCGCCGATGATACTGCCCACGGAAGCACCGGCCAGCGTCAGGGAAATATCCCCCACGGAGGCATCCACGGTCGGGGAGCCATCGCCGTTCACATAATAGCCGCCGTACAGAGTGCCCTGCAACTCGGCACCGCTGCCCAGGGTAATACTCACGTTTCCGGTGCTCATGGTACAGTTCCCCGTGGTGATGTAGGTGGCACCCAGCACATTGCCATAGAAGGTACCGCCGGTGAGCGTCAGCTCGATATCACCATGCACGGACACGGTGGAGCCGGTATCCGTCCAGGTGCCGCCGAGCACCCAGCCGCGGAACTCACCGCCGAGGATACTGAGGTGGGAGCTGCCCTCGATGCGCGAGCTGCCGGCATTATCCCAGGCGCCGCCCATCACCCGCACGCCTTCCGCCGTGGAGCAGGTGCCGAGGTCGACACTCACATAGGTATCGCCGGTGATAACGTGGGTGTTGGTCGAGGTACCGTTGAACCCGCCGCCCACGATATGCTTGGAAAAGGCCACCGGGCTGCCGGTGTAGCCGCTCAGGTCCACTGTGACATGGGTACTGCCGTCCAGCGTCTGAGTTTTGCGGGTATTGGTACCCCAGCCGAAGCCGCCGATGATGGCACCTGCGGGCAGCAGATGCAGTCTCGGCCCGCTGTTGTCTGTAAGCGGGGTGTAAACAAAGATGTGTGTATCCCCGGTAAAAGAGGAGTTCGTATCATGCGTCACCACGGTGGCCCCCACGATGCAGCCGCTCACATTCCCGCTCGCCACAGTGATGTAGGAATCGCCGGTAAAGCCGGCAGCGCGTCCGTCTTTGTAGCTGCCGCCGATGATGTTGGCCACCGAGGCCCCGGCCAGCATGATATGGGAATTGCCGGTGAAATTGAAAGCCGGACCGCTCTGCCAGTTGTCCGCATAGCTACCGCCCACCAGCAGATTGTAGCTGCCGGATTCCGCCGCTATCCAGCTGTTGCGCTCCACCGCTCCCACCAGGGGGCTCTGCGTGGCGGAAGCTCCGCCGATGATGATGGCTCCGGCATTGCCGCTACCGGTGAGGGTGATGGCCGTGTAACTGCCGAAGTCCCACGGAGCCGCCTGCCCGTCGGGAGGCACCAGTGCCGTGACGCCATCTGTCGAGATGGTGGCCTGATACTGCGGGGCAGCGGCATCCGGTGCGCCTTCCAGCCCGGCGGCGCCCCAGGCGGGGTCCCAGCTGCTGCCCACGGCATCCGCCACACAGGGCGCGGCCGATACAGACAGCAGAACAAAACAACGAAGCAACAAGGGTAGGTGGAGTTTCATACCCGCGCATTATAGCAGAGCGGGCAGGCAGAGAGTCAACTGTTTAGAGCTAACTATTCGGCGGCAGACAGCCGGAGCCTCACTGCGCGTAGCTGTGCACGCTCACAATGTTCGGCAGGAGATTCACCACAAAGAAGGTGATGAGCACCGCCACAAAACCGAGCAGCAGCAGTGTTCGCCGCCAGGCGGGAGATTGTGTCGGGAGGTGGAAATAGATGAGATACACACACCAGGTGATGAGTGCCCAGACCTCCTTGATATCCCAGGCCCAGTAGCGCGCCCAGGCAGCATCTGCCCACAGAGCACCACTCCACAGACCGAAGGTCAGGAAGGGGAAGGCCAGGCGCACCACGGCATCCGCCGCACGCAGATGACGCGCCGCATCCTGCTTCCGCAGGGAGAGCAGAGCCTCGCCGAAAGACACGGCCAGCAGACCGTAGGCCAGTACATAGGTCGTGACATGTGGGGCAAACCAGGGAGACTGCAATGCCGGCATCTGGCGCCAGGTGGCTTGCATGGGCATGCAGAGGGCCCCCACCATCGCCAAAGCTCCTACCACAGCGAACGCGGCTGTGAGCTCCACCCCCCTGCAGCGGCGCAGGTACCAGGCAGCCGGAGCCAGCACCAGAGGGAAAAAGCAGAGCACGTGGCGCATGTTGCCGAAGGGCAGAGCCTCTGCCAGACAGGCGTTGGCCACAAAGAGCGCCAGAGCCGTGCCCCAGGCGGCAACCTCTGCCGCACGGGCTTGCTGCGTACGCCCGAGACAGGCCAGCACACAACAGGCGGCACTGAGCAGCAGTACAGAAATCGTGAGAAGTGTGATGAAAACTATCATGCGTTGAGCTCTCCTGTGCAGGGGTTGGATTCTTCCTCGCGGCGCCACCAGCACCAGCACGCCGTGCAGAGAATAATGCCCACCATACCCGCCAACGCCGGGAAACGACCGGGGGCTTTGCGCAGCTGCAGGGTAACCAGCGTGCTGCTGCTCATGGGACTGTAGGAGTTCAGGTAAATCAGCCAGCCCTTGCAATGCAGCGGCTGGTTCACACGCACCACTTCATCCCGCACCTCACCGCGGCCGCGATGCGTGGTCTCGATGTGGCAGGTGGCGGCATAATCCTTCACCGTGCGGGCGTTGCGCATCAGCAGGCGCTCCGTTTGCTCCCCCGTGGCCGGCAGCAGCAGGCAGGGCTGCGGCATGCCCGGCATGTTGCGCAGGTCCTGCAGCGCCCACATCTCCTCGCCGAACTTCAGGCAATCCACCTCCACGGTGGGGTGCCCCAGCAACTCCCAGCCCTCGCCCTCGCGGCGGTAGAGGCTGTAGCTGTCCTCCCCGTAATACGAGGCGGTAAAATTATCCACACGCAGTGTGAAAGGCAGCAGGATTTTCTCTCCCGCGGTGGTCATGACCTCGCAGACCGTAACCCGCCCGTTGGAGGGCAGCTGAGCCGCCGCGCGCACCTCACCGCAGTAATCCATGTAAATACCCAGAGCCAGCAGAGTCAGGCTCCAGTGCACCCCGGCCAGCCAGAGTCGGCGGGTCATAAGGCGGTAGGTAAAATACCCGAAAATGCAGGTGAACAACACACCCACCATCGCGGTGCAGGCCATGCCCATGGCGCCGAACCACATGGTACCGCCCATGGCAGCATACTGCAGCGCCTTGCTGCCATACATCCACAGCACCATAAGCCCCGAACAGGTAAAAAAGCAGCTCACCAGCCCGCACACATAGCGCGCCTTCTGCCCGGCGGCAATGCGCCACCCGCCCCAAAGCGCCAGCAGCGCGACAGCTATACCCAGCCCCAGCATCAACCCGCTGCGATACACCGCAGGCTCCCCTACCAGGGGAAAACCACCCGCCAGAAGCAACAACCCGGCTGCTCCCAACAGCATGAGAGTCAGCACCAGAAAAGAATATCTCGAACCCATGAAAAACAATTACCGAATCACCAGTGCCAAGTGCCCGAGAAGGTACCGTAAAGCGTGTTGGCCGTCTGCCCGCGGTAATAATCCGTGCAGTATACACCGCCGGCAAAATAATCAATACCACGGTAGGACACACCCACACCCAGGCGGGCCTCCATCTGCCAGGGCTTGCGGGAACAAGTTTGCTCGAAGTGGCGGAACACACCGCCATCTATAGAAATATCCCGCGCCACATACATGGCATAAATGCTGCCGACCAGGAAATAGGAGATATCCTGCGGCTTATAGTGCGGCTTCTCCAGCAGGCCCAGACCGTATGTCGCCGCATTGTTGCCGGTAGCCTGCATGGAGGAGGGCAGGTTCACACCATAGCGGAAGCTCAGGCCAACCCCACCGCGGATGAAGGCCGTACCCACCTCCTCGCGGGTGTAGAGCATGCCATCCGTCTGCCAGCCGTTGCCGCAGTCTGCCTCCAGGCAGGTGAGGCGGAAATTCTGCTGCATGGAAAGCTGCACGGTGGCTTCCGCCGGCACCTGGTCGTGCCAGCCATCCCATCTTTCCAGACCGAAAGCCTCATGCAACCCGTTCTGTGTATAGCGAGAACACGAAGCGTTACCCGTGGTACCCACCTGCAACTCAAATGCCGCACCGAAATCCTCCCCGCGCAGCATGTACCCGGCACCCAGAGCCATATACCCGCAGTACGGGTGCTGCCCGGGTACGGCGCCATCCGTATGCTCCTCCGGCGTGTAGATATTCTGCACCAGGGAAACACCCCAGGCATTGCCGCTGTGAAGACTCCGGGCATAGTCAATACGCGTGCCGTGGCTATAATTGCGATCCGAGGAGAAGGCGGAATCGTTCTCCATCATCACCCGCAGGTGGTTCTGCGGCACAGCGGTATAGCCGGGTTCACCCGGTTGCGGAATCGGATTCAGGTGGTCGGCCAGCAGAGAGCTACCGGCCATAACAGCCCAGGGAATGAAGCTCATGCGCTATGACATACTCCTTTTTGACGCAGCTGTCAAGCCTAAAAACACGTTAACATTTATTATTTTTCAACAATTTATCGCAAGGATTTACGCGCAAGACACGCGCACGCGCGCGAATGAGCTTTTTGCTTGTCAAGGCAGAAGGAATTTGATAACATGACGGGCGTATGAACATACTCAAGACCATAACAGCCACGGTAGCCCTGGCGGGCGCCATGGCTGCAGGACAAGAGGCTTACACCCCGCATCCTGACTGGGAGAACCCGCAGAATCTGAGTCAGGGGCGTGAGGAATCACGCGCATTTTTCGTGCCGTTTGCCAATCGGGCCGAGGCTCTGAAGGGCAAGCGCGGCGATTCCTCCCTGGTGATGCTCCTGAACGGAGACTGGAAGTTCCACTGGGCGCCGCAACCCGACAAGCGGCCTGTGGATTTCTACAAGCCTGAGACAGACGTGAGCAGCTGGAGCAGCATCGATGTGCCGAGCAACTGGCAGATGCGTGGCTATGGTATCCCCATCTACAGCAACCAGCGCTATACCTTCGTGCGCGACTGGCCGCGCGTCATGACCGCCCCGCGCAACGAAACCGAGCAGAAATACACCTGCCCCAAGAGCGAGCCGAACGCCGTGGGCTCCTACCGCCGCGAGGTTGAAATGCCGGCGGACTGGGACGGGCGCCGTATCTTCCTGCAGTTCGACGGCGTGGACTCCTTCTTCTACCTGTGGGTCAACGGGCAGAAGGTGGGTTTCTCGAAGGACAGCCGCACGGCAGCCGTATTCGACGTGACCCCCTACATGCAGCCGGGTAAGAACGTGGTGGCGGTAGAAGTGTACCGCTACAGCGACGGCTCCTACCTGGAGTGCCAGGACATGTGGCGCCTTTCCGGCATTTTCCGCGATGTGTTCATGTACAGCACGCCGCAGGTGCTCGTGCGCGACTTCTTCGTGCATACGGATTTCCGCCAGAATGCAGACGGCACCAGCGACTACACCGACAGCACCCTGCGTGTGGAAGTGGATGTGAACAACCGCAGCACCACTGCCGCCGCTGCCACGGTGGAGGGCGAGCTGCTCGACGCCACGGGCAAGACCATCGCCACCCTGCAGAGCGAGGCTCTGAGCATCGAGCCCGGCAAGGAGGTGAAAACCACGGTGAGTGCCGCGGTGAAATCCCCTGCTCTGTGGAGCGCGGAGAAACCGAATCTCTACCGCCTGCTGCTTAACCTGAAAGACGCTCAGGGCAACATCACCGAGACCATCTCCCGCAAGATCGGTTTCCGCGATGTGAAGCTGCTCAACGGCCGATTCCTGGTGAACGGCATGCCCGTGAAGCTCAAGGGCGTCAACCGCCACGAAAGCCAGCATGCCAACGGCCACAGCGTGACCGAGGCAGAATGCCGCGAGGAGCTTCTCATCATGAAGCGCGGCAACATCAACCACATCCGCAACTCCCACTATCCCCAGCCTGCCTTCTTCTACGAAATGTGCGATGAGCTGGGTATCTACGTCTGCGATGAGGCCAACATCGAGTCCCACGGCTACTACTACGGCGAGCTCTCCCTCTCCCACCCCGAGGAGTGGAAGGCCCAGCACGTGTGGCGCAACAAGAACATGGTGGAACAGAGCAAAAACCACCCCTGCGTCGTCATCTGGTCCTACGGCAACGAAGCAGGCCCCGGTGCCAACTTCGAGGCGGTGCGCGACTGGATTAAGCAGCGTGACACCTCCCGCCTGACTCAGTACGAGCGTAACAACGACCTGGCGGACCTCTGCTCCAACCAGTACCCCAGCGTGAACTGGACCCGCGAGATGGCCGGCCGCAAGCTGCTGAAGCCCTGGTACATCTCCGAGTACGCCCACATTCTCTGCAACTCCATGGGTAACCTGGCAGACTACTGGGAAGCCATCGACTCCAGCGACTCCATCATCGGCGGTGGTATCTGGGAGTGGATTCACCAGAGCTACGACCAGGAAGTAACCCTGCCGGACGGCCGCAAGGTGACCCGCCAGAGCTACGGCGGCGACCACGGCGAGTTCCCGCACGACGGTATCTTCTGCATCAAGGGTGTTATCTACAGCGACCGCACCGTCACCCCGCTCTACGATGAAATCCGCAAGGTGCAGCAGAACGTCTCGTTCAAGCTGCTGGGTCTCACCGAAGACGGAAAGGGAGTGCGTATCAGCATCAAGAACAAGCACCTCTTCACCAACCTGAGCGAGTTCAACGGTAACTGGCAGCTTGCGGAAGAAGGCACGGAGGTCATCGCCTCCGGGAACTTCTCCCTGAGCGCCGCCCCGCTGGAGACGGTGGAACTCACCATCCCCGCCTCGCAGATTCCCGCAGATAAACTGAAGAACGACCGTGCCTACTTCCTGACACTCAACCTCTGCCTCAAAGAGCGTACCGAGTGGGCACACGCCGGCTACGAAATTGCCACAGAGCAGATTTGCATGCCCAAGGAGTTCAGCAACTTCTCCAGCAAGGCACAGACTATGCAGCTTACGGAGAACGGCAACCTGCAGGTGCGCAATACGGACAACGCCGTCATCATCATCGGCCGTAACTTCACGGTAGCGGTGGACAAGACCACGGGCGGCCTGCGCAACTACATCGTGAACGGCCAGCAGCTGCTGGGCGACCGCGCCACGGTGCTGCTCAACTCCTTCCGTGCCCCGCTGGCCAACGACAAGTGGGCCATGAACCAGTGGCTGAGCAACGGCATGCGCGACATGATTCACAGCGCCGGCCCCATGCTGGTGGACCGCCTCCCCGGCGGTGCCGTACGTGTTGCCTGCGATGTGCTCTCCCGCGGTAAGCGCAAGGAAAGCCTCGACAGCCGTGAGTACGACAACGGCGCCTTCGAGCTCACCGACAACGGCCCCATCACGGAAAAGGACTTCAGCTACGCCACGCAGCTGGTCTACACCATTCTGCCGAACGGTTACATCAGCCTTGCTGCCGGTATCATCCCCAGCGAGAACAACATCGTGCTGCCCCGACTCGGCTACAGCATCTCCCTGCCCGAGCGCTTCGACCGTGTTAAGTGGTTCGGCCGCGGCCCCGGCGAGAACTACCCGGACCGCAAGGTCGGCTCTCCCATGGGCATCTACAGCAAGACGGTGAACGACATGCTGGAGCGCTATCCCCTGCCCATGGAAATGGGTAACCGCATGGACACCGAGTGGGTAGCTGTGACGGACGGCAACGGCGTGGGTCTGCTTATTGCCAGCACACAGGGCGAGGCCTTCAATTTCTCCGCCCTGCCTGCCACACCGCAAGCTATCTTCAAGGCTCCGCACCCCGAGGAGCTGGAGCGCGCCGGTGCCACGGTGCTCAATATCGACAAGTACACCCTGGGTCTGGGTGGTGCCGCCTGCGGCCCGCGTCCCATCGACCGCGATATCCCGCTTACCCGCCCCACCACCTTCACCTTCTCGCTGCGTCCGCTGCTCTCCTCCGACAACGCCGCAGACGTGGGTCGCAAGTCTCTGCCGCTGGCCAGTGCCGTGACCATCTCCCGCGATGAGCTGGGCTACGTGCATGCCTCTACCTCCACGGTGGATGCCAAGATCAACCTGACCCTGCCGGACGGCTCGGAGACGGTATACACGGAACCCTTCCTGCAGCGTGAGGACGGCCAGCTGCGCGCCTACGCCACAGCAGAGGGTTACATTCCCTCCCCCATCACCTACCAGCACCTCAAGAGCTGGCGCCCGGCTAACCTGATGCGCATCACCGAATGCTCCAGCTACTCCGGTCGCGCAGAATCCGGCTGGAGCCTCATCGACGGCCGCCGCGATACCTTCTGGCACACACGCTGGCACGAGCCCTGCGCTGAGTACCCGCACCACGTCGTGGTGGACCTCGGTGCCGAGTCCGAGCTGTCCGGTATCACCATCACCCCGCGTCAGGCACGCTCCAGCTCCCGCGTCAAGAAGCTGGCCTTCTACCTGAGCTCGGATGGTCGCAACTGGTCCGATAAGCCGGCCGCCACCCTCACCATGGCCGACACGGACGATGAGCAAACCGCTCTGCTGGACAAGCCGGCTGTGACCCGCTTCGTGAAGATGGTGTGCCTGGAGCCCATGAACGCCGGCGAGAAGTACGCAGCCATTGCTGAGATGAAGCCGCTGGTCACCGCCATCACGGGCGAATACCCGGCACACGCCTTCTTCTCCGTGCGCTATGTGAGCTCCGACCTGCCGGAGGGCGGTGCAGCCCGCAACGTGCTGGACGGCAACCCGGACACCTACTGGCACACCCTGAAGGGCGTCACCCTGGCCAGCTATCCGCACGAAATCCGCATCGACCTGGGCGGAGAGCGCAACATCCGCGGCATCACTTACCAGGCCGCTCCCGTGGAGGAAGCCCGCGTACGCGACTACGAGGTCTACGTGAGCATGGACGGTGAGAACTGGAACAGCCCCGTACTCAGCGGCACCATGGAGAACAACGTCAACGTGCAGCAGGCTCTCTTCTACAGCACGGTGCGTGCCAAGTTCATACGCTTCGTGGCCAAGAGCTCCCACACCGGCGGCGACAGCGCAGCCGTGAGCGAGCTCAACATCATCGAGGCGGAATAAAACCGCCCCGGCCAACACCACTTCACCCCCGCGCCCTCTCTGCAGAGCGCGGGGGTTTTTGCTGTTCTTTTTCCCGTGATTTCCCCCTGCAGAAAGCCGCAGAGGACCGCCAAAACAATTTTCAGGATTCCGAGTTTTTTATCCATTCTAACGCATTTATTTTGTATAAGGTGACATTCAGCTTGCCAAATGTGGTTATAATGTGATACAATCCGCGCGCGGGTGGAATCCCCCGCATGGTGAACGATGAAGATACGCACTCTCCTCATAGCAGCCATACTGGCCATACCGGCGCTTGTGTGGGGTTCTGCCGCTGGTGCAGCCCCCGAGACCGCAGCCGTATCCGGACAGTCCGAGGTCGCAGCTGAAGCTGCGGCCACTCCCTCTGCGGAAGCAGAGATGCCCACCGTGGGTAACATAGCCGTGAAAGACCTGGTGGGTAAAAAACTGGGGGTTCCGCAGGGCACCGTGCAGGATATTTACCTGATGGAGACGTACCCGCAGCTGGAGCTGCAGCGCCACAATTTCGAGGCAGACATGATGCTGGCTCTGGAAAAGGGCATCTGCGACGCCGCCATCATGGACGACGTTATCTGCTACGCGCTGGCTCGCAAGAAGCCCAATATCCTGCTTTTCGAGGACACTTCCCTGCCCAAGAATTTCATGGGCATGGCGTTCAACCATACGGAGAAGGGCAAGGAGCTCTGCAAGCAGTTCAATGAGTTCCTCTCCGGCCTGCGCGAGAGCGGCGAGCTGGAGCGCATCTGCAACAAGTGGATTGTGAACACGGAGACCGCGCAGATGCCCGAGCTGGATATCCCCACCACGGGCGAGCCCATCATCGTGGGTATGGAGCCCTGCACCGAGCCTATCGTCTTCATGCGAGGCGAGGATATCGTGGGTATGGACGCCGAGCTCATCTACCGCTTTGCCGCCCATGTGGGCCGTCCCGTGGAGATTAAGAATATCGACTACTACGGCCTGCTCACCGCTGTGGCCGCCGGCCAGGTGGACATCGCCTCCTCCGGTTTCCTCATCACGGCCGAGCGTGGGGAAAGCGTCCTTTTCTCCGACCCGTACTACACGAGCCGCTCCATCATCGCCACCCGGCAGGAGGCTCCTGCTGCTGCCGAAAGCAGCATCCCCGAGCTGGGTACCATTGCGGTGAAAGACCTGGTGGGCAAAAAACTGGGCGTGCCGCAGGGTACCGTGCAGGATATCTACCTGATGGAGACTTACCCGCAGCTGGAGCTGCAGCGCCACAATTTCGAGGCAGACATGATGCTGGCCCTGGAAAAGGGCATCTGCGATGCCGCCATCATGGACGACGTCATCTGCTACGCGCTGGCTCGCAAGAAGCCCAACATTCTGCTTTATCAGGACCCCAGCCTGCCCAAGAACTTCATGGGTATGGCATTCAACCATACGGACAAGGGCAAGGAACTCTGCAAGCAGTTCAATGAGTTCCTCTCCGGCCTGCGCGAGAGCGGCGAGCTGGAGCGCATCTGCAACAAGTGGATTCGCGAAACGGAAACCGCGCAGATGCCCGAGCTGAACATCCCCACCACGGGCGAGCCCATCATCGTGGGCATGGAGCCCTGCACCGAGCCTATCGTCTTCATGCGAGGCGAGGATATCGTGGGTATGGATGCCGAGCTTATCTACCGCTTCGCCGCCCATGTGGGCCGCCCCGTGGAGATAAAGAATATCGACTACTACGGCCTGCTCACCGCTGTGGCTGCCGGCCAGGTGGATATCGCATCCTCCGGTTTCCTCATCACCGAGGAGCGTGCGGACAGCGTCCTCTTCTCCGACCCGTATTACACGAGTATCTCCGTCATCGCTACCCGCAAGGACAGCGGCGCCGCCGACGAACCCTCTGCTATGACCAAAGCGGCACAGGGCTTCGTGGGCAGCATCACCGACAGCTTCTACCGCAACATCATTGCCGAGAAGCGCTACATGCTCATCTGGGACGGCCTGAAAGCCACCTTCGCCATCGCCTTCTTCTCCACCCTGTTCGGCACGGTGGTAGGTGCAGCGGTGTGCTACCTGCGCATGAGCCGCAACCGCTTCTGGCAGTGGGTAGCCCGTGTGTACATCGACATCATGCGCGGCACGCCGATTCTGATTCTGCTCATGCTCATGTACTATGTAGCCTTTGCCGGCACTCAGGTGGAGGCTCTGTATGTGGCCATCATCACCTTCAGCCTGAACTTCGGCGCGTATGTGAGCGAGATGTTCCGCAGCGCCATCACCAGCATCGACCGAGGGCAGAGCGAGGCCGGCATTGCCATGGGCTTCTCGCCCTTCTACTCCTTCTACTACATCGTGCTGCCGCAGGCCATCAAGCGCGTGCTGCCCGTGTACAAGGGTGAGGTTATCTCGCTCATCAAAAACACCTCGGTGGTGGGCTACATCGCCATCGCAGACCTCACCAAGATGACGGATATCATCCGCGCCCGTACTTTCGACCCCTTCTTCCCGCTGCTCATGGTGGCTATCCTGTACTTCCTCATCGCCTGGTTGTTCACCCAGGCGCTGGACCGCGCCAGCCGCAAAATCCGCTAACCTTCACCGCACCACACAGCCATGATTCAGATTCGCAACCTCAAGAAAACCTTTGGCAACCTGACCGTGCTGCACGATGTCAACATCGACATCAAACGCGGTGAAGTCATCTCCATCATCGGGCCGTCCGGCACGGGTAAAAGCACCTTCCTGCGCTGCCTCAACCTGCTGGAAGAGCCCACGAGCGGCAGCATTGTGGTGGACGGTGAGGAGCTGCTGTCCGACCAGAAGGTGGACGCCCCCAAACTGCGCCGCAAGATGGGTATGGTGTTCCAGTCCTTCAACCTGTTCGACCACCTCAGCGTGCTGGAGAACGTGTGTATCGGGCCCATCAAGCTGCTGGGTAAGAGCAAGCTCGAAGCAGCCCAGCGCGGCCTGAAGCTGCTGAAAATGGTCGGCATGAAGGAGAAGGCCCGCTCCATGCCCTCCGAGCTTTCCGGCGGCCAGAAGCAGCGCGCCGCCATCGCTCGCTGCCTCTCCATGAACCCGGAGATTATCCTCTTCGACGAGCCGACCTCTGCCCTGGACCCCACCATGGTGAGCGAGGTACTCTCCGTTATCCGCGCTCTGGCCAAGCAGGGCATGACCATGGTGATTGTGACCCACGAGATGTCCTTCGCCCGCAATGTGAGCACCCGCGTGCTCTACATGGATCAGGGCGTCATCTACGAGCAGGGAACGCCGGAGGAGATATTTGACAATCCGCAGCGCGAGCGCACCCGCGTGTTTGTAAACCGCATCCGCGATTTCCACTACGTGGTACAGAGCGAGGACTTCGACATCTACGCGCTCGAAGCCGAATTCCAGCAGTTCTGCAACAAGTATTTCCTCTGCGAGCAGACCGTGCAGCATGCCATGACTCTGGCCGAGGAGATGCTCCAGCACATCCCGCTGGGGCATGGAGACGTGCACCTCTACTACCGCTACTCGGAGAAAAACGGCACGCTGGACATGGAAATCCTCATGCCCACCTCCACCGGCCCCGTGCTGGAGAAGATGCCTGCCGAGGTTAAGGCCAAGATTTACTCCTTCTGCACCTGCGTGGAGGAATACGAGGATGTGGATGTGCGCGACGGCGTGCATGTGAACCGCATCAGCCTCGAACTTCACAACACAAACCTGTAAAAACAGTTTTACAGCTATAGCAAACGCGCGAGCAGTCAAACGACTGCCCGCGCGTTGTGGTTTTACTCACTTCTGTTCGTCCGCCCTGTTGCAGCAATGGTGGTGGCAGCGCATCTTGCGCAGCTCCAGGAGACACAGCATGGCCATGCCCGCGGTCAGGCCCATCAGCATCACCCCGTTGGCAATGCCCAGCGCTATCTTGCAACACCTGCGGTGGTGGCTGTCGGCCATCCAGTTCCGCACACTATCTTCGGCTTCCTGTAATTTTTCTCGGTCCATGCTACTGAGATACCGCAGGCCCCCTTATGGCTCAAAAACAATTATGCTTGCATCCTGCGCGGAATATGGTTAAATAAGTGTCAGTTATATCGTTTTGCTCCGACAATTCCAGCCCGCGAACCACCATGACTGACACCCCTCACCCCCACCGGAGACGCCTCGCAGTTGTGAGCCTGTGCAGCGCCCTCGCCGTGCTCCTGCTCAGCCTCGCGGGAATTGCCCTGTGGCAAAGGAATTCACAGTGGGGGCCTCCCACGTTCCACGAGAGCTGGAGCCCCGAGGAGCGTACTGCCCTGACAGAGTTCGACACATACCTGCGCGACACATTCAGCACGGAATTACTGCAGGTGGAGAGCTTGTTTTCGGATGCAACGGCAGACTCCATCAACAAAACATTCTGCACACCTATCCGCAAACAGCTGCGCGCAGCCTTGGAAAGCGGCAACGGCTCCACACCGGCCATAAGCGTTCCCATCGGGCACTTTTCCGGAGATGCGCCGGCTATCATCGCCTCGCAGACCGGGCACCTCGGCGCACTCAAGGCCCTCATCTCCCATGGCGCAAACCCGAATGCCTGCATCACAACCGGTAGTGATGAGGAGAGCGATGTGGGCGATACCTGTATGAGCTGCCTGCTCTCCGGCAGTTTCGGGCCGACGAAAAAGAAGATTCCGTGGAGTGAACGTAAAGAAATGGCCGAATACCTGCTGGCTCACGGGGCAGACCTGAATACCCACTCACGCATCATCGGCATCTGCTGCACCCTGGCAAGCATGCGCGGGGAATCGGAGCCCTGGTTCTGGGCTCTGGAGCATGGTAAGAAAGTAAGCGGCCGGGAATTGGTAAACGCCCTCAACGCCACTGAACTGCAGCTGCCACTCATCGAAGCCATGCTGCACAGCACTCCGGAAGCAGCCAATGCCACGGATTATGAGGAAACGCCTCTGCAGGCACTGGCAAAAAGAGTTCGCTATGCGGAAGCCGAGGAGATGCCCGAGCTGGAGAACGTGCTCGACCTTCTGCTGGCGCACGGCGCCTCCCCTACTCTGAGGCCGGAAGAAAATGGTAAAAACGATTTTCCCGAGCGCCGACTGCCGCTCGATATCATGATGGAGAAGCAAAACTTCGACACATGCGGCATGAGTGGCGAAGGCTGCGAGGGCGAGGCAGACTCCGCCCGTGCCATCTGGCAGCGCATGTGCAACAAACTTCAACAATAAACTGATATGAACGAGAATACCACCCCGTCCCCCCGCCGCCGCTGGTGGCGCATTGCCGCCTGGATTATGGGCAGCGCCTTTGCCCTGCTGCTTCTCGTACCGGCCGGTGCGGCCTGCTGGCTGTGGAGCTGGCAGTGGAACAGCGGACTGAGCTTCCACGAAAGCTGGACCACTGAGGAAAAAGCCGCCCTCGCCGACTTCGACTTCTACCTGCGCAACCAACTCGGCCGAGACCTCGAAAAGCTGATGAACGCCAGCGCAGAAGGCATCGACGCTCTCAACGCAGAGATGCCGATAGGGGAACTCCCCACTCCCCCTACGGGACTGGCTGCCCGTTTAGCCGCAGACTTAGTGCTGCGTCTGCAAGTGGCACCGATAGCAAGCGCCCTGGAAGAGGTGGCCGAAAGCGGCAAAGGCGACCCGGCGGTACCGGTATCCACCCTGACAGGCGAGACAAATATCACCCCCGCCATTCTGGCGGCACAGACCGCACATCTCCCCGCGCTCCGAGCCCTTATCGCCCACGGTGCCAACCCGAATACCATCATGACCTGCTCCTCCGGCAAGGGTAAACCAGTCGAACTGGAGACGCCCATCACGCCGCTGCTGAGCGGTAACTTCATCAACGGGCAAAGTCTCAGCTGGGAAAAACGCCGCGAGATGCTCGACTTCATGCTGCAGCACGGTGCAGATCTCAACGGTACCCAGAAAATCATCAGCACTTCGCTCACAGTCGCACTACTCATGCACCTCGATGCCTCGCCCTGGCAGTGGGCGCTCGACCACGGCAAGAGTGTTTCCCACGAGGATTTCCGGAATATGATAGGCTCCGGCGATGCCGCACGCTCAGATCTGGTAGCCCGCCTCCTGCGCGAAAAACGAATAGACGTGAACGATACTACCGGCGATGACACCGCCCTGCAGCGCCTGGCCGAATGCATGGTGTATTGTGATGTGGAGGAGCTCGAAAACGGCTCGTACGAAAAGGAGCTGGAGCTCATGCTCGCCGCAGGAGCAAACCCGAACCTCACCACCGAAAATACCCACCGGACTCCGCTGCAGATACTGGAACAACGCACCGACTTCGAGCGTGCCGATGGTATGCCCGAGAACTCCTGCTGCACCGCAGGCCCCGATATCCGTACCCGTTGGCAGATGATATGCGACAAAGTCCGAGCCGCTGCCGCCGGCCACAATATGCCCCTTCCCACCGACGAGGATGAAGAGGCAGATGACGAGGAAGAAATAGAGGAGGAAGATGACTCAGAAGAGGAATACGAGGAAGAATCCGAGTACGACGAGGAAAGCGAAGAGGAGCTCTGATACGGGTAATACTTGAAATCCCGGCGTAAGGTTATATAATAAGCAGAGCAGATATGAAGTTTTACATCGTTACACCGACCTACAATTCTCTCGCGTGGCTGGAACGCTGCCTGCGCTCTGTGGCGGACCAGGCAGAGACGGGAGTCGAGGTGCACCACCATGTGCAGGACGGAGGCTCGACAGACGGCACGGCCGAGTTGCTGGCAGACTGGCAACAGAAACACGGTACGGCTCCCGGCTACACCTTCACCTACGAAAGTACCAAAGATGCCGGCATGTACGATGCCCTCAACAAAGCTTGGGAAAAAATGCCGGCTGAGGCAGATGTCACCGCCCACCTGAACAGCGATGAGCAGTACCTGCCCCATGCCCTGCGCGGAGTGGCGGCCGAATTCACCCGCTGCCCGAAAGCCGATATCCTGCTCAGCTCCTATTTTGTGCTGGATGCAGATTCCCGCTACATCTGCCACCGCCGCCCCATGAAACCGCACAGGTGGATATCCCGCCTGGTGTGCGAAATGATGACCTGTGCCACCTTTCATCGAGCCGAGCCCTTCCGCCGCCACGCCCTGCGTTTCGATACCCGCTGGCGCTCCATAGGCGACATGGTGCTCTACCGCGATATCGTGAACACCTCCCCGCGATTCGCAGTTGTGCCCACACTCTACACCACCAGCTTTTCCGTGACCGGTGAAAATCTCGGCTGGTCGCAAGTTACCGACAGGGAATTTGTGGAATACAGAAAAGAGCTTTCCTCAACAGAGTGGCGCCTGCGAAAAATGGCCGGCATACTCGCCAACATCAAGCGCCGCTCCTGCGACCTGTGGCATGCAGCTCCCCGGCAGTACGAAGTCTACATGCCCGGTACAACCATAAGAACGCTACACCGTATCAAACGCCCGACAAGCCACTGGGGATGCCGCACGGAGGGAGAAAAATAAGCATAATCCTCTATTCTCTGCGGTTTTACCTTGACAGCAGAACATCAGAAGAATAGACTTACGGAAGTATGAAGTTTTATTATACGGACGGAGAAAATATCGAAGGGCCGAAAACACAGGAAGAACTGGCCACAGAGTTCTTCAACGGCACCCTGACCGCCGAAACTCAGATTTGCCAGGAGGGAACCGCGTATTGGATTCCCATCACCTGCCTGCTGCAGCCGGCAAAGCAGCTCCCCAAGCCCCCCATGCCGGACATCCAGCACAAGCCGCACCCGGTTATCACTACAGATATTGCTTCGCAGCTGGAGGATGACCCTGAGATTCGCCCGATGTCCAGCCCCAACATTGCTCAGATTTTCATCTGCCTCTTGCTGGGATTCATCGCCGTGTTCCTGGTCGTACAGCTCAGCAAAATCCAGCCTCCTGCCCCGCCTGCCAAATACGAATACGCCTCCGTGCGCATCACCTCCGAAGAGTTGCTCAAAAGTGAATTTGTGCGTGGCTTCCAGGAGGAGGGCATGGTCCAATGCGAACACCTTCTCTGCATCCCCCGAGGCTGGGAGTATGTGAACACCCTCTGCCCGGATGGCGACAAAGCCGCCTACATCCTGATTCGCCGCCTGAAGCAGGAAAAGAAAAAATCCAAAATAAATTCTTGACAATCAGGGCAAAATCGTGTACAAGAGCCGCTCAACCAAAACACATTACTGAGTTATGGCTAACATGAAAGTTATTCTCGCTACGAAAATCGAAGGTCTGGGCTGTGAAGCCGACCTCGTTACCGTGAAGGCTGGTTACGGCCGCAACTACCTGATTCCTCAGGGTCTTGCGTTCGAGGCTACTCCCGCCAACCAGCGTTTCATCAACATGCTCCAGAAGAAGCGCGCAGAGCGCGAGGCCGCTGAGCTGGCCAACTTCCAGGAGATCGCTGCCAAGATTGCTGCCGTCACGGTGAACCTCACCCTCGAGGCCGGCGAGAATGGCAAGGTGTTCGGTGCCATCACCAACCAGCAGATTACCGATGGTCTGGCCGCTCTCGGCATCGAGATCGACCGCCACAGCATCGAGCTGGAGAAGCCCCTCAAGAAGTCCGGCTCCTACGACGTGCCCGCCAAGCTGCACGCTCAGGTCACCGCCAACGTGAAGGTGGTGCTCGTAGTGAAGGGCGAGAAGGTAGAGGAGGAAGCTCCCGCCGCTACCGAGGAGGCCTGATAAGCCACTTCCCCATTTTGAAAAAACCGCTCTTCCTCCGGGAAGAGCGGTTTTCGTTTATACGCGATTCAGAATATCGCGCACTCTTTGCTCAAAGGCCGACTGAGTGAAAGAAGCTTCATAAAGGCTGCGCCCCTTGCGCCCCATCTGCGCCGCCTGCTCCGGATTCTCTGCGAGCTGCTGCATCGCCGCAGCCAGAGCTTTAGGATTCCGCTTCTCTACCAGCAAGCCGTTTTCCCCGTGAATCACCATATCGGGAATAGCCCCCTCCTCTGTGGAGATGACAGGCAGGCCGTATTTCATCGCCTCCAGTATAACAAACGGGAAACACTCATTATGGTAAAAAGTCGGGAACACCATAGCCTGCACACGCTGCAACATGTCCTCTTTATTCCGGCCATACAGCGGCCCGTGTACACAAACATGCGCCTGCAGACCGGCAGCCTCCACAGCAGAGCGGCAAGATTCCACGCTGTAATGCTCCGAAGACGCCCCCACAATATGGCAAGTGAAGCGACACGAGCTTCCCTGCAATTCCCTGCAGGCGGACAACAAAACATCCACTCCCTTCTCCACTACCAGGTTTCCTAAAAAAATGAACTCAAACATAGGCATTCAGATTCCGTTGGGACATACCAAGACCTGTTCCCGACGAACGACCGCCGAAATATCATCGTACAGGCGCCAGGAAAGCAACACCACCGTCGTATTTCTGTATACCAGCAGCAACAACCAGCGGTATACAGGCTTATGCACGCAGGAAGACATCCCCTTGTTGTGCTGGTGCAGCACTATTTTGCAACCGAACAATTTGCAAAGCAGAACAAAAGGAGCATCTTTCAGAAAGGGGATACCATGGCAGGTGATGGTGATATACGCAACAGCCGGGCGAAACACCAGCAAATACCAAAGTGTACGCAGCAAGGCTCCGACAAAACGCCACAACTTGCTTACCACTCGCAGAGGTGAATAGCTCGACACCTCGTCCGCGCGGCGCGAAGCGGACAAATTGACGTAGCGGCAATCAAACTCTTCGTTGATGAGGGCACTCCGCCGTATCATATCGCCGGCCAGGCTGGAACCATGCACCGGCGGCGGCAACTGCATTATAAAAAGCACTTTCTTCCTCATACCTGCTGTTTATCCTACCAAATTCTTCGGCTCTCAGCAAGCCAAAGCTCCGTTTTTTGCATTTTTTTCACTTTTTTGCAAAAAAAAGCTTGCAATGCAGCGCACGGTTGTGTATAATGCCCCCGCACCCCACCGAAAGGAGGGAGCAACCAAAGGCAAGGAGCGGTAGCTCAGTTTGGTTAGAGCGCAGCCCTGTCACGGCTGAGGTCGCGGGTTCGAGCCCCGTCCGCTTCGTCCCTTGCAAAAAGCGATTTCCGAAAGGAAATCGCTTTTTTTCGTGCCGTCATGCGGGCATACTTTGAGCTTGTAAAGCGAAATACAGCATGGTAGGATACAGGGCATGAAAACGATTTATGCTCTGATGGTGGCCGGAGCCATGGCAAGTCTGGTAGCAGAGGCCGCTCCGGTGAGTGAAGCAGCCCGCGAGGCTCAGGCAAAAGCCAACGAGCACAAGGGAGCTGTAGTGAACTGCGATATGGGCTGGGCCGTGGATACCATGTATCCCCCGCTCAAGTGGACCCTGGCAGACCGCCTCGCCAGCCGCGATGCCCGCCGCGAGCGCGAAAACGCCCTGCGAATCATGGGTGCCGCCGGCCACCGCGAGAGCGATGAAATGGCCCGCCGCCGCATGGAGCGCAACATCCGCGCCCTGCGTGCGGAGTATGTTCGCATCGGCCAGAGCATGAAGGACAAAGGCTTCCGCGTGGAGCGCTACTCCGTAGGTGCCCCCATGGCAGAATACGTGCTGCCTCACTCCGCCGCCGCCATGCGTGCGGTGCGCGCGGATTCTATATCCACCAAAGGCAAGCGCCCGAGCCGTGCAGAGGATATCAAGTGGGAGGGCGGACGCAGCCGCCTGGTCGTGCTGCCCACCACGCTCTGGTACAGTGTACCGACAGAGAGCGGCCGCCGCATGCGCATCGAACGCAAGGATTTCATCTACGCCGTGCGCGATGAAGTGGTGCAGAGCCGCGACAACCGCAACTACCGCGGTACGGAAATCAACAAATGGTACTTTATCGACGGCAATACGGATGTAAACACCCTGCGCTCCTACTTCCCCACCCTGCCGCTCAACATTGCCCGCCCGGACACGGGCGAGCGCCCGCTCTAAATCTTCACCACACACCGTGGGGCAACTCATCGACCAGACAGAGCACGACTTCTCAGCCGGCGGCATCCTGTCCGGCGGGCGGGGATTCGAGTACCGCCCCCAGCAGCAGCTCATGGCCACTGCCGTGGCAGCCGCGCTGGAGAATCGCTCTGCTCTGCTGGCCGAGGCAGGAACCGGCGTCGGCAAATCGCTGGCCTACCTCATACCGGCCATACGCCATGCGCTGGAGCACAACCGCAAGGCCATCATCTCCACCCACACCATCAACCTGCAGGAGCAGCTTTTCCACAAGGATATCCCCACCGTGGCCAAGGCACTGGGGGTGGAGTTCCGGGCGGCTCTGCTGAAAGGCCGAGCCAACTACCTGTGCCGCACCCGCCTGCGCCGTGCCCTCGAACAGGCTACAGACCTCTTCAACCAGGCGGAAACCAAACAGCTGCACGACCTGCTGGCCTGGTCCCGGGACTGCGGAGAAGGCTCCCTGGCAGACCTGCCCGCCGAGCTGGACATCTCCCCCAAGGTATGGGCTCAGGTGTGCAGCGAGAACCACGTCTGCACACCGCGCAACTGCGGCCCGGAGTGCCCCTACCAGGCTGCCCGCAGGCGAGTGGACGAAGCACAGGTAGTTGTGCTGAACCACACGCTGTTCTTCGGCCTGCTCTCCCTGGCGGAGGAAATGCGGCAGGAAGCACCGCTGCTGGAGGATGCAGAGGACATGGTGCCCTCCTTCATCTTCCCGAACGACTTTATCATCCTGGATGAGGCCCACACCATCGAAACCGTGGCAGCCCACCAGTTCGGCACCAGCCTGCCCGAAGCAGAGCTCAAATACGACCTGCTGCGCCTCTACAATCCGCACACCCGCAAGGGTCGACTCCGCCAGCTTGCCACGCCGAAACTCATCCAGTACATCGAGGACGCCCAGACCGCCACGGACGAGTTCTTCCGCTGTGCCCGCATGGACTGCCGGGTGGACGAGCACCAAGGCACCGTGCGCCTGCGCCAGCCGGAATGGACAGAGGACATCCTCTCCCCCTCCCTGGCTGTGCTGGAAAACGAAGTCAAGCAAATGGCCGCCGTTCAGGAAAACGACCTCACCCGCGCGGAATTGCAGGATGTGCAGGCACGCCTCTGCGCGTACCGCGAGGCGGCAAAGGAGCTCATCCAACTCACCAACGCCGACACCGCCGTCTACTGGGCGGAAACTGGCGGGCAGGAGCGGCAGTTCACCACGCTGCGCTCTGCACTCATCAACGTGTCGGACCTGCTGCGCGAAAAGCTGTTCGAAACCGGCAACACCTGTATCTGCACCAGTGCCACCCTCTCCACCGGCGAGCGCGGCATGGGCTACTTTGCCGGACGCGTGGGCGCAGAGAGCGCGGAGACGCTGCAAATCGGCAGCCCCTTCAACTTCGCGGAGCAGATGCGGGTCATTGTCGCGCGCAGTATGCCGCCTCCCCCACCTGCCAGCGAGGACGAGGAATACAGCCCGGCCCTCTTCGACTGGATAACGCGCTCGCTGGAGGAAAGCGACGGCCGCGCCTTCGTGCTGTTCACCAGCTACAACCTCATGCGCCGCATGGCCGGCCTGCTGCGTCCCTACTGCACCGAGCGCGGCTGGCCCCTGCTCGTACAGGGCGAGGGACAGGACCGCACCCGCATGCTGCGCGACTTCCGGCAGAACATCGGCAGCGTCCTGCTGGGGACGGACAGCTTCTGGACCGGCGTGGACGTGCCCGGGGAAGCACTCTCCAACGTCATTGTCACCAAAATCCCCTTTGAATCGCCTACCAACCCGCTCACGGAGGCGCGCATGGAGGACATCACCGCGCGCGGCGGCAATGCCTTCCGCGACTACTCACTGCCCGAAGCCCTGCTGAAATTCCGCCAGGGAATCGGCCGACTCATCCGCAGCAAGACGGATCACGGCATCATCACCCTGCTGGATTCACGCGTCACCTCCAAATACTACGGCGCACGCTTCATGCTGGCCATACCCGCAGCAGCACCGCGCGAGTTCCTGTAAAAAAAGCCCGCACATCGGCGGGCTTTTTCATGTTCGGCAACTCAGTGGCGGGAGCGACCATCATTCCAGCCGCTCTGCTGGTGGCGGCGCTCCGTTTCCTGGCGGCGGCGGGCTTCATCCGCAATGCGCTGGGCATTGGCGGCAGCCTCTGCCTCGGCGGCGAATCGCTCTTCCTCGCTCATCTCGCCTTCGAGCGGCACCGTACCGGTACGCCCGGGACGCGGGGCGCGGAGCTCGCGCTGCATGTCCTCCTTTATGGACTCGAAGAAACTCTTCACAATAGCCGCGGCCATACGACCGCCGGAAATACGCTGGTGCGGCTTGCCCTCGTACAGGGCGGCATAGGCATAGCGCGGCTCATCTGCCGGCAGGAAACCGGCAAACCAGGCCAGACGGCAGTCGTCGGACGGGCGCCCCCACTGGGCGGTACCGGTCTTGCCGGCGTTGTCCGTGTAGCTGAGGGCGGCACGACGCCCGGAACCATTGAACACCACGGCGCGCATACCCTTGCGCACCGTTGCCAGCGAGGCCGACATATCCTTGAGATTACTCTGCACCGAGGGGGAGAACTGGTAGAGCACATTGCCCTGCGCATCCAGCATCTGGCGCACCAGGTGAAGCTTGGGCAGGTAGCTGCCGTTGGCAATGCCGGCCATGGCATGGGCCACCTGCAGGGGAGTTGCCAGCAACGGGCCCTGGCCTATGGAAATATTAGCTGCATCGCCCTGCATGAACGTACGCCCATAGTTGCGGAACATCCAGGACTCATCCGGCACGTTACCGGCCTTGTCGGCGATGGGGAGCCCCGTCACGGAGCCATAGCCGAAGCGGCGGGCAAAATTGCTCAGGCGGTCTGCACCGATACGCGGGTCGAGGGTAGCCGCAATCTGGTACATGAAGGGGTTGTTGGAAAGCGCCAGAGCGGTGATGCAGTTGATATTGCCTGCAAACTTGCTGTGGTTGCGGAAGATGTGGCCACCGATGCGGATGCTGTAGGGGCAGTCAATGTAGGTATCCTCGCGTATGATACCCAGCTGGAGTGCCGCCGCCACGGTGATGGTCTTGAAGGTGGAAGCCGGCGGATACACACCGGCAAAAGCGCGGGAAACCAGCGGGTTGTTCTCATCGTTACGCAGGGCGTCGTAGTCCTTCTGCGAGATGGAGGGGATAAAGGTATTCGGGTCGAAATTCGGCACGGAAGCCAGCACCACCACCTCACCGGTGTGGACATCCACCATCACAAAAGCACCACGCCCCAGAGTATTGCGCTCCAGCGCCTTTTCAGCCGCTTTCTGCCAGGCCAGGTTCAGCGTAGTCACCACAGTACCGCCCGGGCGGGGTTTTTCCTGGTGTTCGTCCAGTATCTTCCGCCCGCTTTCATCGTACATGAGGCGCCAGATACCCGGGCGGCCCGTCAGCTGCTTGTTGAACTTCTGCTCCAGCCCGGCGCGTCCCTCCTGGCGTTCGAAGATGGGGTCGTTGTGGTTGATGGGGCCTGTGGGCAGCTTGGCCTTGACACCCGTATAACCGATGATGTGGCCGGCGCTCTCCTTGCCCGGATAGCTGCGGATGTACAGCGGCATCAACCAGCCATATTCTATAGCCTCCAGCTTGCTCTTAATCTTCTTAATCTCGTGCGCGCGCACCACAGGGCCCACAGCAAGCGGCATCCAGCGGCGGTGGCGGTAGTGGGAGAGCAGCTGTGCATCCGTCTTCTCGCTCACCCTGAGCCCCGCCGCCTCGTACTCCGACATCACCTTCCGCGCCAGAGCCAGCACGCTGGCATCATCCTCCTTCTCCAGCTGGCCGAAAAGGATACCGGGCTGGTATGCGACCTCGTTGGTAGCCATCACCTCGCCGTTGCGGTCCGTGATAAGCCCGCGAGGCCCGGGCACGGTAAGTGAGAGCGTGCGAGCATTTCTGCGTGTGCTGGCATAAGCCACACGGGAGGGGTCGTGCTCTGCCACTTCATCTGTCACCACTACAGGCTTGCGCTGCGGCGTGGCAATGGGTTGAGAATCCGAGCTGCCATGGTCTACCTCCACATTGAGCGGGGAATCCGGGTCAGCTGTCTCCTCATACGTATCAGCACGCTGCACACCTTCCTGCTGCCCCGGTACCTTATCCTCTCCACCCAGACGAACGGTTTCCACCACTTCCTCCTGGTCATCCACTGTTTCGGCGTAGTCGTCCTGCGCCAGGGTCGGCGCAGCCCCCCCCTGAGCCTCAGCCGCAGGCAGCGCAGCCAGGCACAGCATCGCAAGCACATAGTAAAGCTTCAATCTGAGCATCGCAGCTGTATTCTAGCGCATTTACTCCCGCGTTGCAACCTTTCTTTTGCTGCATCCGCGGAAACAAACGCAGCTTGCAGCAGCTTCATGCCCGGAATCGGTTTTATTTGGCTGCCGCAGCGTTTTAAGCTTGACAGATTAAAGCTGTAGTGATAATGAGAATACACCATGACCACCGGGCGTTTCCCGGTGATTCCGCTTACTTTTCCGGCGTGGCACAAGACATTTGCACTACGCCTCACCATACAGCATCACATTCCGCATTATGAAACTCCGGCTCAGAAAACTGATTGGCCTTGCCAGCCTGGCTCTCCCCATCTTCGCTGCCGCCCTGCCCAGTGCAGAAGCAGTGGTCATCTACCCCCAGCCGCAGCACAACGGCTTGCGCTCCGTTACCACCAGAGTCACCGATGTGCAGGTCCTCCTGCGCACCCCTGAGGACAAGGACGGCATGTGGAAACGCCTGCCGAATGTGGCAGAGGGATACGCCATCGACATCACTCCCGGTAAGCTCACCATCTACGCGAATGATGAGGCCGGCGCCTACTACGCCCGCCAGAGCATCATCCAGATGCTCTATAATGTCAAGGATGCCACACTGGCACACAACGATGTGTTTGCCGACAAAACCCTGCGCGAGATAACACGTCTGGGCGAGCTGCCCATGGGTATCGTGGTGGACTGGCCGGATCTGCCTGCCCGCGGTGTGGTGGAGGGCTACTACGGTGCCCCGTGGAGCTTCGAGGCACGCTGCTCCATCTTCCGCTTCATGGGCCGCAACAAGATGAACACCTACATCTACGCACCCAAGGATGACCCCTACCACCACGGGCACGGTTGCTACCGGCCCTACCCTGCCACCAAGGCTGCAGAACTGGCAGACCTGGTGAAATACGCTCATCGGCACCACGTACGCTTTGTATGGGCCATTCATCCGGCCAATACCGTAAACTGGTCAAAGGACGGCGGCAAACCCCAGCTGGACGCCCTCTGCGACAAACTGCAGCAGATGTACAACTTGGGCGTGCGCGACTTCGGCGTGCTGGTGGACGACTCCAGCGGCGAAATCGGCAAAGCCGAGCGCCAGGTGCAGCTCACCAACTATATTCTGGAGAACTTCATCCGCAAACACCCGGATGTGAACCAGACGCTTATCATGTGCCCCACCGGCTACAACCGCAGCTGGACCAACCCGCAGTTCCTGCAGACCCTCGGCAACGGCCTCGACAAGAGCATCCCCACCATGTGGACCGGTGACACCGTGGTGCACGACATCACCCTGTCCGGCCAGAAGTGGGTGAACGCCCATGTCAAACGCCCCACCTTCGTGTGGTGGAACTGGCCCTGCAATGACTTTAAGCGCAGCCGCCTCTCCATGGGCCGCACCTATGGTCTGGATACCGACCCCGACATGAAAAACCAGATGAGCGGCTTCGTCGCCAACCCCATGGAGCATGCCGAGGCCAGCAAGGTGGGGCTGTTCGGCGTGGCAAACTACACCTGGAATATCGATGATTTCGAATCCACCACAACCTGGGAAGCAGGCATCCGCCGTCTCTACCCCCTGCACAGCGAGGCCATGAAAGTGTTCTGCGCGCACAACTCCTACCTCCTGCCCAATGGCCACGGCTACTACCGCGAGGAATCCGTGCACATTGCAGACACTGCCGCCAACTTCATCGCCAGTCTGGAAGCCAATAAGCCGGACAAAAAGGCTGCTCAGCTCCTCCAGATAGAGTTCGACAGCATGGTAACCGCAGCCCGCGAGCTCAAACACACCCAGAACCCCATTGCGGGGCTGTGCACGGAAATCCGCCCCTGGCTGGACCAGTTCGAGCTCACCGGTGTAGCCGGCTCCTCCATTATGACCACCTTTGCGTCCACAGATGAATATGCCTTCCACTACTTCTTCGACACCGTGCAGGCTATGTACGACATGCGCTCCACCCTGCGCAACGAGTGGAGCCACAGCGGAGTACAGCAGGTGGATGACGTGGAGGTGGCTGCCTTTGCCATGACTCCCGTGGTCAATGCCTCTTTCGCCTACCTGAACGCCCGCGTTTATGCCGAGCTCTCCGGGCAGGAGCGCCCTATCCCCAAGTTCTCCGCCTCCACCGGCAACGCAGCCGTGGACAATGCCAAGCTCATGGACTCCAAGACCAACACCTTCTGGTCCAACAATGCCCGCCAGCAGGCCGGCCAGTGGTACTGCCTGGACCATGGTTCCTCCGTCAACATCAACAACATCTGCCTTATCTCCGGTGGCTCACGCCGCAACGACCACCCTGAATGCGTGCAGTTCGAGCTCTCCGACGATGGTATCATGTGGGTTCCCGTGGGCGCCCCCCAGCGCGGCAACATCGCCATCGTGAACCTCTCCAAGGAGCCGGCACGCGCCCGCTACGTGCGCTTCCGCATCACAGAGCCGCGTCCCAACTGGCTCTCCATCTGCGAGTTTGCTGTGAACCGCACCCTGCCGCCCTATGTGGACAGCACGGTAATCGGCAGCAACCTCTCCGCCTACAGCAACAAGACGGATATCGGTATCAACCGCGTCATGGAGGTAAGCAAGCTGCCTGCCGGTGGTCACATCACGCTCGAGTTGCCCAGCCCCGTATACCCGGAGTGGATAGAAATCAACCTCGAAAACAGCGGCCTCGGCACTTGGGGAAGCATCGAGGCCACGCTCGAATCCGGCCGTGTTGTCCAGTTGCAGGCACCCGTCCGCAACAACCGATTCCACATCAGCAAAGCTGAGCTTCCCCATGAGCGAGTTTCCGCTGTGCGCGTTGCCAACAAGGGCGAATCCGAGCAGGAAATCAAAGTCACCATCTTCCGCGTGGGAGTCACCGCAGATGCCTTCGATACCGACACCCGCTGCATCACGGATGCCGACATCGCCACCAGCTACCTCTGCTCCAAGGCCGCGCTGGATGTCACTCTGCCCATCCCCGAAGGCTCCTCAGAGCTTATCCTGGTGGGTAATGCCGCCTGGAATGTCACCAACGCCACACTCACCCGCGCGGGCGAACACGTGCGCCGCTACAAGCTGCAGCCCGGAGCCACATCCGTGCGCATCACGCATCCTAAGAAAGACCAGACCTTCCTGAACGAAGCTATCTTCAGATAAGAAGCTGAAAATCCGCAAAAAGGAGCCGCTGTTCATAAAATGAGCAGCGGCTCCTGTGCTGAATACAACTATTATGAGCCTGATAATGCTGAAACAGATATTTTTTGCTTGTCAGCAGGAAGTCCGGATAGTAAACTACATAACACACCCCCACGGGGTAATATTTTCTTATTATGAAAGCAGGAACTGTTATCAAACTGGCATTGGTGCTGCTCATTGCGGGTGGCACAACGTATGCCGTAAAGCCTGAGCTGTTCAAAAACATCGTTCCCGGAGCGGAAAAATCGGTATCCGGGAAGAAGAGCAAGAGGGCACTCCCGAAATCCGCACTTCCGAAAGAAGTGAAGGACGCCATCGCCACCGGCGATTACGCCAAAGTGCAGTCCTCCATCGTGACGGCACTGAAAGGCAAAAATATCACCCCGGACATTCCGGAGGTACTGGAGATGGCCATGCTGCTGGAAGTCATTCGCGAGACAGATGCCAAAATCATGACCGAGTTTGCCGGCAAGAGCAAGCTGCGTGGCAAGTTCTTGGCCGAGTTCGCCAAAGACGCTGCCTGGCAGGAGCTGTACCTGGGCTGCGGCCTGGTGCCCCACAGCACAGATGTGGGCCTGGATGTGCTCTTCCGCATCTGGAAAGACAGCAAGGGAGACGTGAAAAACAAGCCTCTGGCCGTAGCTCTGGCCAGTGCCTGGGGTGGTGGCGAAACAGACTCCAAGACACACGAGAAAACGCAGAACCCCAACAAGTTCAACCCCGTCTGGCGCTACAACTTCTTTGTCAAGAATGAAGCCAAGGGCCTGCTGCACCCGAACTACAAGAACCTGAAGCCCTGGGAGCTCCGTTTCGTGACCGGCAACCCCTGGCAGGATTGGGACGACCTCTCCTTCGAATGGGCGCTGGAGAACATCAACGTACCGTGGGATAAGTACCACTCCGCCTGCTGGGCTGCCACCTATACAGACCCCTCCAAGTTCGGCGATGGTGTGCAGGGCGGCATGTATAACCTGCCTTACACCGACCAGAGCCAGGCAGAAGCCTGCCACATGAACGGCGGTGTGTGCGGTGCCATGTCGCACCTGGGCTGCGTAGCCGCACAGGCACACGGTATACCGGCCTACACTGTGGGCCAGCCCGGCCACTGCGCCTATGCCGTGCGCGTGGAGCGCGGCAATTGGGTAGGTGGTTTCGGCGGACCGGATGGCGGCATGCACAACCGCATTTTCGGCAACCAGGCTCCGACCTCTTACCTGCTCATGGAAGCAGTATTTGCAGATGATACCAAGGTAGAGAAGGCTTATCGCCTCGCTGCCTGCGCCCGCGCCATGGAAGCTACCGGCGACACCGCCGGCGCCATCGATACGTGGGAGAAAGCCCTGCAGCTCTGCCCGCTGCATCCCTTCTTCCGCACAGCACTCAGCAAGCAGATGAAGGCCCAGGGACTCACCCCGGACAAGGCCTTCACCTACCTGAGCAAGACAATCCCGCATTACGAGGGGAACGGCTTCTCCGCCGTGAGCATGATGGCCGACCTGACAGATGAGATTAAGGCTATGAGCGATGAGCAGAAGATTAAGCTCTATGCGCTCTGCCACAAGATGATTTCCACCACGCAGTCCTCCTGGGCGGTGAAGTGCGAGGACATCATCCAGAAGCAGTCCGATACCCTCTCCACCTCGGAAGCCAAGGAGAAGTACCTGGGTACCTCCCTGGCCATCCACATGAACGCGAAAGATGCCACCACCTTCGGCCAGCTGCTGGAGTGGGCACTTAAGAATTATGTGGAAAAAGGACAGGAGGAGGTATTCAGCCGCGCTTTCAAAACAGCTGCCGCGCAGGCAGAGACAAGCTCGGGCAGCGGCGATGCCAAGGCCGAGGAGGAGCGCATCAAGAAACTGGCTGCCGCCTACAACAAGGGCATTGTTGCCGCAGAGCAGGCTCGCTCCGTCCCGGCATTCACTTCCCTCACCAAGGCAGCAGAGAAGGTATGCGGGCCGTGCAACATCAACATACCGCTCAAATCCACCGTACCGGGTAAACCTGTAGAGGCGGCCATGTTCCGCATCTCCACAACCTGCCAGTGGGATACACCGCAGTACCACGCCAATATCACTACGCCCACGGGTGGTAAATGCCACACCGGCAAGGAAGCAGCCCCGAACTTCGTGGTGGAGCTGCCCAAGCGTCGCTTTGTCTCCGGCTGCATTATCCGCAAGGTAGACGGCAACGAGAACCGCATGAACAAAGCCACCGTGTACACCAGTGAGGACGGCGCCACCTGGGTTGCACGCGAGAGCATCGACAAGATGCCCAAGGAATGGGCTGTCACCTTCCCCGAGGGAACACCGGCTAAGTGGCTCAAGGTGGAATTCGACAACAGCAAGGGCAACGACTACGCCCACATCTCCCACTTTGTGGTATACGGCAATTAACCCTACACTTCACCTGACACAATGAAAAATATATTACTGACTGGCCTGCTGCTGCCCCTGGCTGCACTCAGCACACAGGCTGCCACGCTGACATACCCGGATGTGGCAGATGCCCGCGAACAGGCAAAACAAGCCGGCAAGCCCGCCGTCATCGTCTGGTACGGGTCGGACTGGCAACCGGGCGTGGACGCCTTTGTCAAAGACTGGCAGAAAGCCGGCTCTGCACAGGGCGCCAAATACGTCTTCGGCCAATTCGATGAAAAAGTGGGCCAGGAACGCGACCGCAACAAGGTGCTGCCTATCGAGCACTTCAACCTGCCCGCAGTCGTACTGCTGGCTCCGGATGGCTCGTACATGGCCGAGCTGAGCGGCAAGCGCCTGGGTAAGGCGGCAGATGCCCTCAAAAAGCTGGCTCCTCTGGCAGATAAAGCCGATGAATTCGCTGCTCTGGTGGAAAAAGCCCGCAGCGCCAAAGGTACAGAAGCCGTCGAGGCCGCGGCAAAAGCGCTTTCCATGCTGCCTATCGATGATGCGATGAAGCAGAAGGAGCTCACAAGCATCATCAACAAACAGGATCCGAAAGACGAGAGCGGTTACCGCGCTCAGTTCTGCATGGACCACCTCGGCATGTATGGCGAAATCCGCGGTATCCTGAAAGGTGGCAAGGAAGGCAAGCTGGAGGGCAAGGAGCGCAAGTTCGACGAAGCTGAGGCATACGTACGCAAGGTACTGGCCAGCCCGCAGCTCAAAGGCAACGGGCGCCGCCAGCAGTGGCTTGCCGGTCTCTCCTTCGTGCTGCGCGAGCGCATCCTCTCCAACACGACACCGGAGAATCGCGATGTCGCTCCCCTGCTCGACGTTTTCCGCGAAATCGTAAAGCTCGACCCGGAAAGTCAGATCGGCATCGGTGCCGCCAAGTTCCTGCACTACTGGGATCCCGCCACCTATAACACCATCAAGGGGTACTACTACACCCGCGGCGACCAGACCCTCGGCTTCGAGAAGGATTGGCACGTGGATGTCACCAAGTCCTACAAAGGCCCCGGCACCTACACCTTCTCCCTGGTACCGGTGGAGAAAGGCCACATGAACAGCCGCAACTTCCGCCTGGCCGTGAACGGCAAGGTGGTCGGCAAGGCAGACCTGCCGGAGGATAAGGACACCAAGACCGTGGAGCTTCAGGTTCCGGCTATTCCCAAGGGTGCTACCCTGGAGGTATGGCTGACGGCAAAATGCAACAACGGTTGGATGGAGTCCAGCGGTTACATCCGCATGGAAAAGAAATAATCCATCAGGATAAACAATCCCATATCCCCCGCCCGCATGCAGAAATGCTGCGGGCGGTTCTTTTTTGCTTGCAGTGCCCCCGATTAAAAGGTAGACTCAGGCAGGCCCTTCGGGGAAAATCAGTTTTTAATTATATGAAAACAGGAACTATAGTAAAACTGGCATTGGCACTTCTCCTTGCCGGGGGAATCACCTATGCTGTCAAGCCGGAACTCTTCTCAGATGTTCGTTCGGAGAGCTCCGCCGGCAAAAAGAAAGGCAAGAAAGCCGCGTCTATCAAAAATGTCGGTATCGTGAAAGGCGCCGAATGGGTAGACTGCGCCAAGGTACGCGAGAAAGTCGCTGCCGAGATTACAAAAAAAATCGGCAACAAATCCGACACGGCTGTGGCAGAGTTCATGAAGAGCCCGGAGAATCGCCTGCTGCTTGCCCAGTGGATTATAGCAGATGCCGAACTCCGCAGCCTGGAAGAAACCGCCAAAGCAGCCGAGGAGCGCAGCAAAAAGATTGAGAAGCTGAAGAAAGACCTCGAGACCCAGAAATCCTATGTGCCGAAGGTGGGAGCCCCCCCTGCTGCACTGGCCTGGGACATTAAGAAGCTCGAGGAGCAGATTGCCAAACTGGAGGCCGAGCACAAGAGCGACCACCTGCTGAGCGAAAGCGCTGCCGGCAAAGGTGGCAGCAAATTGATGGATATGCTGGCGGGCGACCCGGAATGGGCGACGCAGATTGCCTTCAGCGGCGAATGCATGCGCCCCGGCATGGTGCTCTCCATCCTGAAGAAAATCTCCAGGGACAACCCGGATATGGTGAGCAACCGTATGGTGCGCGATATCGCCACCGCCACGGCTCTGGAATACGCCAAATCCAACTGGAACCAGCAGGATGCCGTAGAGCGCGCCAACTTCTACATCCAATCCTGGAAGGATGAGCGCCTCAACACCGTGTTCGACACCCTGCCCATGTGGCAGCGCCGTATGGTGTGCGGCTGCAAGGGCGACAACCCCTACGGCTCCATCGCCAGTCTCAGCTGGGCACAGGATAACATGCGCCTGCCCGCCGACCGCTACAGCGGCTCCTGCTGGCGTTGCGCCTACCGCCTCAACAACATTTTCGGCGACTCCATCCACGGCCCGCAGTACTATGCTCCCTTCGAAGGACATCTGGGCGACAACCGCGCAGCGATGACCTACCACATCGGTGGTGTCTGCGGCAGCCTTTCGCACTTCGGAGCCTTCGCGGCTCTGGCCAATGGTGTACCGGCTCTGACTGCCGGCGAGCCCGGCCACTGCGCCTACATCGTGCTGGTGGGGGACAAGTGGACGCCCGCCTACTCTCTGAGCTGGCAGCGTGGTCTGCACTGGCAGGTGTTCCGCAACGTACACTCCTACTCCTCTCTGCATTCTGCCACCGAGCTTTTCTCGGATGAGCAGAAGACGGAAACCGACACTTCCAACGCCTGGCGCGTACTGGGTAACATGGCCGCCGCTGCCGGTGACCTGAACCAGGCCACCTCCTGCTACGAGAAAGCCACCAAGGCACAGCCGCGCAACTGGTATTGCTGGCGCGAGTGGATGGAAACCCTCACCGAGAACAAGTCTGCCACTGCCGGCCACTGGTCGCAGCTCAACGACACGCTCTGCGCCACACTCGTACCCATGTATCCTGAAATGGCCTTTGAGCTGATGCAGAAAGGCATGGTGGACGGCCTCGCCAAGGCACTGGGCAACAACCCGGCCCAGCTTCGTAAGGCATACCTCAAGTTCTGGCAGAGCATCAAGGAGATGGGCCCGGACCGCTGGCACATCGAAACCCTGGCAGATAAGCAGCTGGCTGCTATGGGCATCAGCAACAAGAACCCCAAGGAGCTTTGCAGCTACTTCTCAGAGGTGCTCGGCCTTCTCATCGGCGATGAGAAGTATGGCCCCGCCCTGCTGAACTGGGGTAACACCCTGGGCAACAAGCTCTCCGAAGCAGATAAGAGCCTGCTGACCCAGGCCATGATTAAGGGTATCAGCAAGAGTGGCGACATGAGCAACGAAGCTCGCATCAAGCTGCTCTCCCCCACCGTGCTCGCCGCAGAGAAGAGCCGCGATATGGCCTCCTTCAACGCCATCGGCAAAATCATTGCCGACATGGGTCACAAGAACCCGGGCGTCAAGATTCCCGCCTTCGACCCCTACCCCGGCAAGCTCGCCTCCGAGGGTGGCCTGGTATGGACAAGCTCTACCTCCAACTGGGATAAACCGCACGAGCACGCCGGCCTGCTGACCCCGCAGGGTGGTACCTTCCACACCGGCAAGGACAAGGATGCCTGGATAGCCGTGGAACTTCCCCGCCAGGTACACGTGACCGGCGTTGTGCTTGTCACCGCCCCCGGCAACATGCATCGCCACAACAACATGGTGATTCAAGTCTCCGAAAACGGTAAGGACTGGACAGATGTGCAGAACCTCGGCCCCTGCAAGCAGCGCATCATGCGCAGCGACCTGGGCGGTAAGCTCCCCGTGGCCAAATATGTGCGTATCATGCGCTCCGGCGGCCCCGAGTTCTTCCACCTCAACGGTATCTATATCTACGGCAATCAGGCAGCATAACCCATACCCCTTACGCAACAATGAAAGTAACTCATAGCTTCCTCGCCCTCTCTCTGGCACTGGCTCCGCTCACCGCTGGAGCCTACCAGAAAGCGGAGAATATCGACCAGGCTAAAACCATGGTGACAGACGATGGTTACGCCGTTGTCATGTACGCCCGCGACTGGGACAAGTACAGCAAGAAAACCGCCGAGCTCATGCTGGCAGACCCCGCAGTGAGCAAAGCCCTGGGCAATGCCGTCGTGATGCAGCTGGATGTCCCGAACGTCACTTCCAAAGAAGAGCACGAGCAGAACAAAAAGCGCTTCGGTGGTCTCAACCTCGACTTCCCGAACGTGTATCCTGCCATCGTGCTCTACGACAAGACGGGCCGCCGCCTCACAGATATCTGCATTCCTTTTTCGGAGCGCAATAAGCCCGTAGCCGTGGCAGAAAAGGTAGCCGTGGCCATGGCTGCAGCCCGCAAGCAGGCCAAGCTGCTGGCTCAGGCAGAGAGCGCTCAGGGTGTGGAGAAGGCTCGCCTCCTCGGTGAAGCTGCTTCCGTGCCCGGCGTCAACCGCCCCGCCAATGTGGCAAGAACCATAAAGCAGCTGGACCCGGAGGACAAGAGCGGCATGTACGAGGTGGCCTCCCTCAACCTCTTCGCCACCGCCATCGAAAGCGCAAGCACCAAAAATTGGGAAGCGGATCTCGCCAGAATGGAGAAGCTCATGAAAAACCCGCTGCTCACTACCGACCAGAAGCAGCAGGCCTGCTGTATCGCCATCGGCCTGCTGCGCCGACACGGTGGCGTGCAACGCAAGGAAGAGCTCAAGGCCATGATTGCCCGCCTGCGCTCCCTGAACCCGGACAGCATCCTGGGCAAAGCCGCCATCGATGCAGAGCGTCTCTGGGTGAAGGAGTTCACACTCGCGAATGGCTGGAGCCCGGAATTCATACCGGCAGAGCCCACGCCGGTGGAGGTTAAGGGTGGTATCCCCATGAGTGACCCCGGCACCTACGAGGTGACCTTTGCCTACACCCGAGGCGCCCATGCGGCACGTATCACTGCCGTAGAACTCTACGACGGGCAGAAAAAAGTGGCAGAAGACCGCCATGTCGGCACCACCGGGCACAGGAGCAGCAACAACACCTACAAGCTCACCGTGCCTGCCAACGTGAAGAATCCGCGCATGCTGATTACCTTCGATATGAAGAATCACCGCGATTCTTACGGTAAGATTACCGTCACCAGGAAGTAATTATTCTGAATGCCGGAATCTCCGCAGCACAAGAAAGCAGCCCTCACGCACCTGTGGGGGCTGCTCCTTATTGCCGCTGCCGCCGTGGGCTTCGTGTATTGGAATGCCTACAGCACACGCCCCTACCGGCCCACGCAGCCGGTACCCTTCACCCACGCCACACACACACACGGCATGGACTGCCGCGCCTGCCACACCACGGCCGACCACGCTGCCGGAGCAGGCATACCGGCGTCCTCCACCTGCCTGGACTGCCACCTCCATATTCTGGACACAGACCCGCGCCTGCTTCCCCTGCACGCGGCTGCCAACACAGACCACCCTGCCTACACAGGCGAGCCCCTCAAATGGGTGCGCAAGGCGCCCCTGCCCACTACCATCTCCTTCCACCACGGCCAACACGCCGCCGCGGGTGTCACCTGCGCGCAGTGCCACCCCGACCCGGATTCTCAATCCCCGCACACCATGCGCTCCTGCATCCGATGCCACCGCAGCGAGAGCGTACCCACCAACTGCGACCGCTGCCACAAGTAGCCCGCACGGCAAAAGTTTTATTTTATAAACAAAACGCTTGCTCTTTCGGAGAAATCGGGTATAATGCCTGCGATATGAAGCTCCGCCATATTCTCCCTCTGCTGACCCTTGTTCCCCTTCCCCTGTACGCCCAAGCCCCCCAGGACACGCCCCCTGCCGCCGCACCGCAGGCTCAGGCTGTGGTAACACTCCCCATGGGCGATGACCAGTTGCTCAACGTGCTGCGCAGCATCCTGCAGGCAGACGTGGCAGGGCTGGCAGAAATCGGGACAGAAGATGTGGAGACCGCGCAGGAGCAGGCACAGGAGGCTGTGGATGAGTGTCTGGAAGCCCTGCAGAAATCCTATGCAGCGCAGCTGGCCTTTGCGGAGTACTCGCTGAGCGCCATCGCCGGCACCCACCCGCAGCAGTACGCCGCCACGCTTACCACATACCGCCGCAAGCTGCAGCTTGCCTACCTGCAGGAGATTGCGCTGATGCGCAGCAGTTCCGAAGGCTGGATATCCCCTGCCCGTCGCCCGCAGCTCACAGCACGCCGGAACACCTTTGCCGAGGCGCTGCGCAAGCGCGCCAATGCCACCTCCCCGAACATGATTGCCCTGCGCAGCTTCCACGGCCACGCCGCAGAACTTGCCGAGCAGCAGCTCGAGCTCAAGCGCCAGTACCTGCTCCGCCACCTCAGCGGCGGATTCGAAACACTGCCCGTGGATCGCGAGTTCCTGAGCTGCATGCCCCTGCCGGATTTTGCCCCGGAGGAATACGTAGCCACCCGCGCCCGCCTGTTCAGCGAAGCCGAGGAGCTGTGGCATGAGTACGCAGAGCGCGCAGCTCAGCTGGTCTGCCCCGTACGCTCCATGCAGGGCGCCCAGGACAATGGCAGCGCCGCCGCAGAACAGCTCCTCTACAGCCACGAAGAATGGCTCACCGAGCTTCTGGCTCCCCAGAACTGAGCCACCCCACCGCCATTCTCCGAAAAAGCGCCGACCGGCAGGACTGATTTGTTTCCTGCTGCCGTGGGGTGACTTTATTGCGACTTGCCAGAGGCTGCGCAAAGGAGTAAGATAAGTGGCATGCAAGGCGAAGTATACACATGCAGAAACGGGCTCACCGCCATCGTGAGCCGCCGGAAGGCTTTTCCGGTGGTCAGTGTCCAGGTATGGGTAGGCACCGGCTCGGAAAATGAAGGAGCCAACTGCGGGGCCGGACTTTCGCACTTACTGGAGCACATGGTGTTCAAGGGCACGGCAGAATACACCGCGCAGCAACTCAACGAGGAGGTGGCCTCCCTGGGTGGCCTGTGGAACGCCTACACCAGCACAGACCGCACCGTCTACCACATAGACGGCCCCTCCGCCCACTGGGAGCAGTTCCTGCATATCCTCACGCAGCTCGTGTTTGCACCCACCTTCCCGCAGGAAGAGTTCGAGAAAGAGCGCGAGGTCATACGCCGCGAGATGGCCATGTACAATGACGACCCGCGGGACGCCTCCTACCGCGCCCTGGTGGGTACCCTCTACAAGCGGCACCCGCGCCGCCTGCCGGTCATTGGCATCCAAAAACGTTTCGATGCGCTCACCCATGCGGACATGGTATCCTACCACCGGGAGCGTTACACCCCCGGCAACATGTTTGTGTGCATTGTGGGCGATGTCGAGCCGGCAGAGGTGTTCGCCGCACTGGAGCAGGAAGTAGCCGGCATACCCGCTGCTGCCACCCTGCTGCCCGCGCCTGTGCAGGAGCCTCGCCAGTGGGGCAGCCGCCTGTACCGCACCGAGTTTGCACAGCCCACCAGTACCCTCATGCTTGCCTGGCGCACGCCCCATACCCAGCACCCGGATGCCGCCCCGCTCGCGGTACTCTCCTCCATATTGGGGGATGGCCGCGCCGCCTGGCTCTACAAGCATTTTCACGACTCGCTGGGGCTCGCCCACGACACCAACACCACCCTGCTGCCCGCCAAGCAGGGAGAAGGCGCCTTCGTCATCGAGGCCGATGTGGAGCGCGACCGCCGCGAGGAACTGCGCGATGCCCTGCTGGCCTACGTGGCTGAGCTGCCGCAGGCGGACTTTGCCGCCGGCATCCGGCGCGCCCTGCGCCAGATGCGCGCCCAACGCGTCAAATCCCTCTCTACCGTGCAGGGCTGCGCCTCCATGCTGGGCATCAGCTGGCACCACTCCCGCAACCTGGAAGCTGCAGAGGAATGGGCCCAGGCCCTCAACCGCGTCTCCGCGGCAGATGTCGCCCGCGTGGCCGCCACCTACCTGACCCCGGAGCGCCTCACCGAGGTGAGCGTGGACCCCACCGGCACCAACCCCGCCGAAAGCGAGCAGAGCACCGCCGATGCCCCCACCGCTCCCGCCGTGCACGAACTGCCCAACGGCCTGCGAGTTGTCCTGCGGCAGGACAAGCGCGTCCCGCTCGTCTACACCACCCTATGCATCGCCGCCGGCAGCCGCACCGAACATGAGCACAACAGCGGCATCGGCACCCTGCTGGCCGAGTGCCTGCTGAAAGGTACCCGCACCCGCAGCGCCGCCGAGCTGGCAGACGCGGTGGAAAACCTCGGCGGCACCATCTCCGGCTCCGCCGGGAACAACACCCTTTCCCTCAAAACGCGTGCCCTGTCCGAGGATGCCTACACCATGCTGGAACTCCTGGCGGATGCCGCCCTGCACCCCACCTTCCCCGCAGAAGCCGTGGCCACCGCCAGGGAGGACATGGTGGCCGACATTCTGGATGCGCAGGAAGACCCGGCCTCCGAGGCATTCCGGCAGCTGCGCCTTGCCTGCTTCGGCCCTGCCTCCTACGGCCTCCACCCGGACGGCACCGTGGAAAGCGTCGAAACCCTCACCCGCGAGCACCTGGCAGCCCACCACGCCCGACTCATGTGCGGCCGCAACGCCGTGCTGGCCATCTGCGGCGATTTCGAGCCCGGTGATATGCTGAAGCAGGTGCAGGAGCTTTTCGGCGCCATGCCCGCAGGAGAACCCGCCGTGCTCACCCCCACTCCCGCCCAGCGGGCCGCAGACCTCTGCATACCCTGCGACAAGGAGCAGGCCGTGCTCGCCCTGGCTGTGCCCTCCCTCACCGCCACCGACCCGGACATCCCCCTGCAGCTGCTCTTCGACGAGTGGTGCCGCGACATGGCCGGCCCCATCTACACCGAAATACGCGAGAACCGCGGCCTGGCCTACTACGCCGCCTCCGCTGCCCTGCAGGGCACGGATGCCGGCTGCATGTTCTTCTACCTCGGCACCTCCCCGCAGGCCATGCCGGAAGCCCGCGCCGCCCTCAACGACGTGCTGGCGCGCCTGGCGCGCGAAGGCATGCCGCAGGAAGCGCTGGAGAGCGCCCGCGCCACCGTGCTCACCTCGCGCCTGCTCGCCTCGCAATCCGCCGGCAAGCTCTGCTCTGCCATGGCAGTGGACACCCTGCTGGGCCTCCCGCCGGACTACGCCGACACCCTGCCCGAGCGCCTGCGCAGCATCACCACCGAGCAGATGAACGCCTTCATCTCCCGCCTCCTCTCCCCGCAAGGCACCCGCACCTGCGTGGTGTGCTCTGCACCGCAGGCCTAAGCTTCTTTCTCTCACGCGATGTCCATCTTCCAACTGGTAACAGACTACAAGCCCTCGGGGGACCAGGAGCAGGCCATCGGCAAACTGCTGAAGTCCCTGCAGGCGGGCAACAAACACCAGTGCCTGCTGGGTGTGACCGGCAGCGGCAAGACCTTCACCATGGCGAATATCATTGCCGCGCAGGACAGGCCCGTGCTCGTGCTCTCGCACAACAAGACACTGGCGGCCCAGCTGTACTCCGAGCTGAAAAGCTTTTTCCCGCACAACGCGGTGGAGTACTTCGTGTCCTACTTCGACTACTACCAACCGGAGGCCTACATCGCCAGTACGGATACGTATATTGAGAAGGACAGCGCCATCAACGAGGAAATTGACCGTCTGTGCCTCAATGCCATGCGCTCCCTGCTGCTGCGGCGGGATGTCATCGTGGTGGCGAGTGTGAGCTGTATCTACGGCTTGGGCTCGCCGGAGGATTACCGGGAGCTGACGCTCTCCATCCGCGTAGGCCAGGAGCTGGACCGCGATGCCATGCTGGCCTGCCTCACGGAGCTGCTCTTCGAACGCAGCGATTTTGATTTCCGGCGCGGCAGTTTCCGCGTGCGCGGCGATGTGGTGGAAATCTACCCCGCGCAGAGCGATGGGGAGGCCATCCGCGTGGAGTTTTTCGGGGAGGAAATCGATGCCATCTCGCTCATCGATGCCAGCACGGGGCGCACCCGCGAGCGCATGGAGAGCTACCTCTTCTTCCCGGTGAAACAATACGTCTCCTCGCCGGAGAAACGCCACCCGGCCATTCTCTCCATACGCCGCGAGCTGGCAGAGCGCGTGGCCTGGTTCGAGAAGCAGAACAAGCTTATCGAGGCGCAGCGCCTCAAGATGCGTACGGATTACGACCTGGAGCTTATCAACGAAATCGGCTTCTGCAAGGGTATCGAGAACTACTCCCGCCACCTGGCAGGCCGCGCCCCGGGTTCCACGCCCTCCACCCTGCAGGATTATTTCCCGGCAGACCACCTCACCATCATCGATGAGTCGCACGCTACCGTGCCGCAGATCGGCGGTATGTACGAGGGGGACCGCTCCCGCAAGCAAGTGCTTATCGACCACGGCTTCCGCCTCCCCTCCGCGCTGGATAACCGCCCGCTGCGCTTCGATGAGTTCATGGCCCGCCAGGCTCAGCTCGTGTATGTGAGCGCCACGCCCGGCCCCTTCGAGTACGTCAACTGCGTGCCCGGCAACCCGAACTACATACCCGTGCTCAAAGCGAAACGCGGCAACACGCATGCCCGCAGCGCAGAGGCCAGCAAGGCTATCACCCGCGCGCCGGAGGATTTCCGCGGCGTCTTCTTCCACCGCCTGGAGGAGCTGCGCGTGCCCCCGCACCCCTCCTCCGCCCCGGTGGAGGACTTCAACCCGCGCGGACTTGGACGCCCGCTCATCGTGGAGCAGGTCATACGCCCCACCGGCCTGCTGGAACCCAAAATCACCCTCCTGCCGCTGGAGGGGCAGATTGACAAGACCATCGAGCTCTGCCACGCACGAGTCAGCGTGCGCGAGCGTGTCCTCGTGACCACCCTCACCAAGCGCACCGCAGAGGACCTCACCGACTACCTGCGCAATATAGGCCTGCGCGTGGAGTATATTCATGCGGATGTGGACGCCATCGAGCGCGTGGAAATCCTGCGCAAGCTGCGCGGCGGCACAGTGGATATCCTGGTGGGCATCAACCTCCTGCGAGAGGGTCTCGACCTCCCGGAGGTTTCCCTCGTCTGTATCCTGGATGCAGACAAAGAAGGCTTCCTGCGCAACGAAACAAGCCTGGTGCAGACGGCAGGCCGCGCCGCGCGACACGTGCACGGCGAATGCGTGCTCTTCTGCGACACCATCACAGACTCCATACGCCGCCTGGTGGAGGAAAGCGACCGCCGCCGCGCCATACAGCAGGCCTACAACGAGGCGCACGGCATCACCCCGCACACCGTAGCCCGTGCAGACCAGAGCACCCTGCGCCTCTATACGCCGGATGATGAGGAGGACGAAGGCCGCCTGCTCACCGCTGCCGAGGACGAGGAAAGCGTGGCAGACACCATACGCCGCCTGGAGAAGGAGATGAAAGAAGCCGCCGCCCGCCTGGATTTCGAGGTAGCCGCCGTGCTGCGCGACAAAATCAACCTCCTGCGCAAATAATATCCGGCAGCTGCGGAGCAGCTCTTACTCGCCGATGCTCCCTGTATACACCGTGCCGGGGTAGGTACAGGTGCCGGGTGGCAGCACGCGGCCGGGCAGAATCACACACTTGCAGCCGATGCGGGAGTGAGTCCCCACCAGGCACCCCAGCTTCTGTGTGCCGGTCTGCTGCAGGCTCCCCTGCCAGGGCATGCGGATTTCGCCGGCATCGTGCCGGAAATTGCTGAAAATGCAGCCGCCGCCCACATTCACATCGTCCTCCAGCACCGAATCCCCTATGTAGGTGAGGTGCGACACAAAAACGGCATTGCCCAGGATGCTGTTCTTCACCTCCACGGCGTTACCCACCACGCAGCCATCCCCTATGCTCACGCAGCCGCGCAGGTAAGCATTCGGGCCTATGGAGCAGTTGCGGCCTATACGCACATGCCCCTCGATGACGGTGCCGGGCTTCACCACGGAGCCCTCCCCCAGCTCCAGCACACCATCCACCACCGCGAGGGAGTGCACGGTGCCGCGTATGTCGGGCTGCAGGGTGGACAGTTCGCGGGCATTCTGCTGCAGGCGCAGCCAGGGAGGAGTATTCATGCTTTCGGTGTGGGTTGGGGGCTACCGATGCGGAGGCGGTTGCAGGCATTCACCAGCTGCTCCCAGGCAGAAAGGCTGTGGCCGGGGGCGCGGTCTTCGAAGAGGGGGAGCGGCTGCGCATGCTGGTAGCGGCGGTCGGCGCGGTCCCGCTCCTCGCCGCTGAAGGCGATATTCACATCCGCCGCTTTACAATATCTCCAGGGGCCGCCCACACTGGCAGCCAGGTCCTTAAAGTGGCGGTACGGCGCACAGTACACATTCACCCAGTAGTCCACCCCCTCCGCACGCTCGCGGGGGAAGGAACGCTCCCGGCAGCTCACGGCATCCAGCGTCACCACCACCGTGCGCCCATGCGGGTGGTTGAGATGGCGCAGCACATCCATGCAGGCCGAGCCGCCGTAGCTGTGCCCCACCAGCACCAGGTCCGCCCCGGGATTCGCCTGCAGAAACGCGCGTATATCCTGCTGTATCAGCTTCGTGCTGTGGAAAAACAGGCAGCCGCGCCCGCCATCCCACGCGTAGAACGCCCGCAGCTGCTTGCCGGTGGTGGGCAGAGGCGGCATCACCTCATACACGCGGCGGAAGTGTGTGAGCACCTGCTCCGTGAACCCGCCGATGAACACCACCGCCACATCCGCCTTCTCCGTGCCGAGACGCGCCTGCATACGCCGCCCGAAAAACGAAGTATCCGGCGCCGGGTAAATACCCTCCGGAGGCGGGGGCTGCTGCTGGCAGCTTGTCACACCCACCCAGGCACCTGCCGCAGCAACTGCGACACCCAGCTTGCGCAGCCAAGGCTTCATGGCCGTATGTCAATCACCTTCACCAGGTGGCGGTACAGCAAGCGATACAGCGCGCGGCTGTCCTCCTCGCTCACCTCGATATCATCCATCAGCACCATATCCCCCTGCACCCGGCCTCCCAAGCACTGGGCATTGCTGCCGTACAGGTAAAACACGCCGCGCACCATATCCTCCCGCTTGCCGGGGGCATCGTCGTGGTAGTGGCTCTCGTGCACCACTCGCATCTCCCCGCGCTTCAGTATCGTGAGCAACTGCCGCTTCTCCGAGCTGCTCAGGCGGTGGATTTGCTCCGGCTCCAGCAGAAACCCGGGGATACACGGCGTCACGGCTATGGCCTCCGACGTCAGGGTCTCCGCCACGGATTCCTCCGCCACAGACCCATAGCGCTGGGCACATGTCACCAGCAGTCCGCCGCTCAGCACCATCGCCAATATCGCATATATTGTGGGTTTCCGCTTCATCTCGTTTCCTCCTGTAACCCGCATTCTACCCCTTTCCACGCCCGCATGCAAGCTAAATCGCCTCCTCCTCCGCATTTTTCGCCCCTTTATACCAAGATTCCGGTAGGATTTTCCCCAATTCTCCTCCCCTGCACCCCCTCCTTACCCTCCAAAACCCCGCCCAAAATCGCTGTCATTCGGACTTTTTTTATTTTTTTCGATTTTTTTTGAACAAAACCCACCATTCCGGTGTATAACCTTCATCGGTTCCCCCGGCTGTGGGTGAAGGAGAGAGCGCCCGCCGCCACTTAAAAGGGAGGAATCGAGTTTCATAGGTAGTAAGTTGGAGAGAGCCCCGTCGGATGACGGGGCTCTCTTTATTCTTGCGTTATCAGTGTTTAAATGATTTTTTGTGAACAACCGACTATCTTTGGTAATTCCTGTTGCAATCAAAATTGCACCTAAAAATGAAATTTCAGAATGAAGTTAATTATTGACATTTTGAGATTTCCTGGAATAATGTGAGACGTTATGTTTAGAAAACTTTTGTATAACTTGGCTTTATTTGCATGTGTTGCAGGTGTAGCCATGTCTCAGGAGGTAACATTACCTCATACGGTATTGCAATTACCCGCAGAAGTGCAGCAAGATTTAATCTATGGGGCATCCAAGCCGCAGTATCATTGGGATGCAGATGGTTATTTCCCATATCCGGATAATCATATTATATGTGATGCTATTCAAATTGAATCCAATCGCGAGTTGGCATTTAATTATTATCCGCATGGTGGCTACATGGTTATTGCGCATGTAGATTTAGTAGGCGACTCAACTCCTGAGCAGGTGTATATGGTATTTGAGCCGAATCCCAGAAAAGGTGATACTATGCGTAAGGCCTATCTATACTCTAGAGACGGACGTTTTTACTATGCCATGCGCCCTGAGTGTATATACAGCAAGAAGATGGGTAAAATATCTCGCGGTTGGTATAAGGAAATAGCGCTTTGGCCGCAATGGGAATTAAGAGAAGATTCCGCAGATTATGTACAATGGCGTTGGTCTAAAAGCAGAGACTGTATAAGATTCAATTCGCATCGCTATTTATTCACGGCGAAAGGAACTTTGGAAACAGATTGGGATTCTCACAGTTATGAGATAAATCTGTCTGATGCTCCTGATTTTATAAAAAAAGGTATGCCGGAACCGTGGGGATATGTTGAGAATGCATCTAAAGTAACATTTTACATTACCTCCGTCTACGAACTTATTATGACCGAAAAGGCAGAGTGGATGAAATGGGAAGGTGACTTGACACAAGGTTTGCGCGAATGGAACGAAACACGCGAGGACGTGATGAAAGCCAGCCGTGGCACTACCGCTAAACAGGCTCTGGAGAAATTGCAATCCACCATTAAGCAAAAGCTGCAATTGCCGGCATATCCCCTATTTGATGATAAGAAACTGCACCTGAAATGAGTTTAAAGGCTTGCAGAAACTCTCCGTGACTTTAATCAAGCATCATATAAGCCAAAAGCGATCGGAGAGTTTCTGTAAGCCTTCTGGTCTCAAATAAGCAAAGGCGGGAAGCTTTATCTCGGGGCGCAAGACAAGTTATAAGTCACATCTATTTGGACTCCGTTTCCAGATCTGGACGCATTAGAGGAACCAGTGATGGTCATAACCGTTCCGTTTTCTTGAGTACGAGCATCAGACCACCAACGAGAAGTATTATCACCTTTAATGTTTAACTCACCAGTATAATGCGCGATAATCTGATTGATTATAATTTCGCGCATCTTCTCTTCATTGATTGTTACGAACTTTGCCATTTTAGCCTTCGTCAGTGTGTGTACCCATTTCCCAACTTACCGAAGCAGTTGCACATAAACCACCTTCGAGCCCATTTATGCGAGCCATAATATCACCTTCAACACCGTTTGCGTGAGTTGTTCTTTCCATTACGCGAGTTATATTCGCATTAACAGAAGTATTAACTGCGATACCGTCACCAACAGCTTGTACCTTAGCTTCGTTAATAGTTACGTTATTACCTGTTACCGTAAACCACGCAGGGTCAAACACATAGCAAACACTAGTTCCACCACCACAACAAGGAGCAGCGAGTGAGACTTTATATTTGTTACCTGTTTGAGTAACCTTAATGCCTTCACCTTCGACAACTTCTATCGCCTCATGTATAGCGGTGTTTGTGATGGTATAAGTGTTGTTATTCTTTGAAACGCTGATGCCGGCTCCGTTAGTGATACAAATAGCCTGTGTTTCACTACCTATGAAACGCAATCTGAATCATCCGCCAAAAGAGATAAAATTGTGGCAAAATCGGCTTACGAACGATACTGAGCAACGCAGAGACTACAAACCAACCCGGACACAACATCGGCATGCTGTTGAAACACTATCGCCGAGCCATTACCAAGACGGAAGCCGAGGAGTTTTACAGCATCACCCCTGATAGCGTGTGAGGTGTAGGGATAATTCTTCTGTTCTCGTTCCAAAATTCTGAATTTTAGTTACTTTTATTCTTGTAGTGAAAGCATAGAGGTGTTACATTGTTGGCAGTTCCCAATAGAACAGTCTGTTGGGATGGAGATTTTACTCATTCTGTTTTACTATCATGAAAAAATTACTCATCAAGTGCTGCTTATTGTTGGCTCTTGTTCCTTGTTTCAATAGTTGCACCAGTTTGCATGAAGCAGCGGAGAAAGGAGATGTGGCTACTGTTCAACGCTTTATTAGTGAGGGGAAGAATGTTAATCAAGTAGATAAAGATGGCAAGACGCCTCTTCATTTGGCTGCTGAAAACGGTCACACAGAAGTAGCAAAGGCTCTCATAGCAGCAGGAGCAAATGTCAATCTAGCAGACAAAGAAGGCATGCCTCCGCTATGTACTGCGATTCTTTATGGTCACCCAGAAACTGTTAAAGCACTCATTGCAGCAGGAGCAGATGTCAATCTAGCAAACAAAAATGGCTGGACTCCGTTGCTTATTGCTGCTTTTAGAGGGGACACAGAAATCGTAAAAACACTCATAGCAGCAGGAGCAGATGTCAATCTAGCAGGCGAATATGGCAGGACTCCGCTGTATGAGGCGGCTCGTAATGGTCGCACAGAAATTGTTAAAGTACTCATTGCAGCAGGAGCAAATGTCAATCCAGCAAACAAATTTGGATATACTCCGCTGGGTTCTGCGGTTTATAATGGTCACACAGAAACTGTTAAAGTACTTATTGCAGCAGGAGCCGATGTCAATCTAGCAAACAAATTTGGAGATACTCCGCTGTATGAGGCGGCACGTGAAGGTTACACAGAAGTTGTTAAAGTACTTATTGCAGCAGGAGTAAATGTCAATCTAGCAAACAAAGATGGAGAAACTCCGCTGTGTGTGGCTACTTTGTATAAACACACAGAAATCGTAGAACTCCTTAAAGCAGCAGGAGCAAAGAAATAAGTAATCACTCATCAATTTTCCCATCACCCACCCTTGGTTTTATGCCTTGGGTGGGTATTTTCTTCTCCAAACCTCCCTAAATACTATTGTTATGAGAGAGTAGATTACATACAAATGGAACTGGAACAACGGCACGGACTTTGCCAACTGGATGACCAAGCAGGTGGCTTACAAGGCCTTATCCGAATTCTGGTGTTGGTATGGCGATGTGGTGAAGACCCTTAGCACTTTTACAGATGATGAGCATGAATTGGCTGCATTGGATGAGATAGGTAAGAATTCCTTTGATGGCCTGCCCTTACCCTCTCTTGATGCCAAGTTCTACATCTGTGGCAAGGAATTTGAGGTTAGGGACGCATTATCATTCGCCACGATGACGGTTGAACAAGTTGTCAATGATTATCCTGACTCTCCTGAGAGATGGTCTTCTATTGCAGATGTGAGGGAATTTGCCCTTGGTTTCTTCTGTGGAGTGGTCAGAGGGATGTTGAATTGACCAGCCTGCACCGATTCATCTCTGAAAACAGTAATCCCCACCTCTCATACGAAGGGTGGGGTAACTTGTATCGCTTATGCAGATTCCTGTTCTAGTTCTTTCAGGAAGGCCAGCATCTCATCATCATCTATGTAGATGCTCTCCTTGTTCGCAGGTTGGATAGGCACTTTTGAGGGATGAGCCTCCTGCACAAAAAAAATACACCTTACCCTCTTGACAAAACATATTTTTTATGCTATAGCTTTTTCAGCTTCTCAGGCTAGCTTACAAAAAACAGGAGCCATCCAAAATGGAGGTTGGCAATAATCCGACATCAAAGCAAGCTATCCCATAAGCACTAATCAGAAATGATGAATACTACATCCCTTACACCGAAGGGGTTGCGCTCTGTTCGCGACCGCATGACTGTTTCTTTTCGTAAATGCAGATTGTATTTATGAGGATGCTTGTGCCCTCATAGAAAGGCACTTTACAAACCTCGGTAAGACATTTGCAGACTGAAGCCTCGTTGCTTTGCAAGCACTTCAATTCATCGAAAAAACGCCGACAATACGCCGGGATGCTCTCTGCCGTATAATCCAACATCACCAGTTTAAACCTACACGTATCATGCTTATAATTGCCGATAGAGACCATGAAGCCAGGAGAGAACAGCTCCGCCGCCGACGCGAACTGGCCAGACACTATCACCATGTTCTGAACCAGGCAGACTACGTCTTTTTAGCGTCCGATGCCGTTACCAGCCCGGGCATCGGAACACTGTGGGCTGAAATATGGGCAAGTGGCTCTTTTGATGACGTTCCCTTCCTGATGGTAAGCCCCGGCATAAAGAAGCTCACAGCGCTACCGGAATACATCTCAGCTCCGGAGGATGGTTTCTTCGGCAGGAATGATAACGAGGGCATACCGTATCAAAGTGAATACTTCTTCTCCCCTCTTAAACGTATAATTCAAGAGGAAAGATTAAGAAGGAGAGGTTCTCTGCACATCATGAACTCTCCGCAAGCGGAACTCACCAAATACAGAATACTGGCCTACAACGACTTAATGGCATGGGAAAACGCAACGGAGAAGATTGCACTTTCGCAAGCGATTAATGAAAAGTTCGGAAAGAAGTTCCTGATTCTCATTTCTCAAGACAAGGACTTCCTGCTTTCTATCCGCGAGCGATACCTGCTGAACAGTGTCCATGAGCAGGGACACAAGTCTCTGCTGACCCTCAGCTTACGAGACAACGGCGAGTTATATGACCCCTTTGACACAGAGGGAGATAATCTGAAAAACCGCGCTGCTTCCGCACAGCTGTTTACCCTCGCAGAAGCCGTCCCTGTCTACATCGAAGACGGAGCATTAAAACACCCTGCCGCCATGGAGTTCCTGCAGAACATTCATATCCCATTGCTGCACCATGGCAAACAAATGATACTTCTGGCAGATCAGGACAAAGGATACCCCATGGCAGATATCATCGATGCCCGCGCGAATGCAAGCCCGGCTACCATCCGCTTTGCCTGGTTAGACCCCACCAAAAGCAAATCGGAAGCCATGGTCGACCACCTTACCCAAGCACAGTCGCACCATATAGCATTCATCACGGATCGCGTCCCCCGCGCAGAACGCATCCAACTTGCGGTCGATGGCATGGGGATTCAAATGGACATATACTCCATCAACCAATATGGCTATCTCAGTTCCCGCGATAGGGGGAAAGAAAAGCTTCTCAAAAACCGCGAAAGAATAGTAAAGAAAAATATTCGCGCCGAATGGGATGCGGCTATACGCGAAGAAGACATGGAAAAGATTCAGCTTCTCGTGTCAAAACAAGAGGAAGTAGAGGAAGGTATGCGAATTTGTCTCCTCACCGGCAAAGCTTCTCTACTGGAAATGCTCATTGACTCAGTGGCTCCCACAAAAGTTTTCCGCTTCAACTCCTTCCTTTTGTGGTGGATCTGCGAGTTCAGACAATTCCAGCAACCGACCTACCTTATCGAGAAGCCGGATTTCTACAGGCTATTAGTGAAAACGCTGACTCTCTGCAGATTAAACAAGACCACTTTCGACAAACTCGAACTACATTTGGACTCGCTGAGCGAAAAAACAAACCGCAGCGTTGAGGAAATCGAATATCTGAATGAAATGTTCTATATTTCAGCAGACAGAGACTCTTCGGAACCTTTGATTTTAAGAAGATATCGAATTACATCGACATATCCGCTTGACCGCTTGCCGGCTACCCATAACAATAAACAGAACGTTCTGGAAATACAAAAAAGAGACATCGAGCTGAAGCTGCAGGATATAGAAGACAAGCTCTCTGCCCTGGAGGCTCAACATGCAGAGCTGCTCACACAGTTAAACCGAATCGACATCAAACTTGAACTGTGGGATGAAACGGTTTGCAGAGGGCTTAACAAAGCAAAGCTGGAGGAATGGATTAACCGCTACAAGGCTGTGTTTGCCGAGAGATGGGAAACTGAACAGTACAAATGGAGTGCTGTGTGCGATTTCCGCAATCACTGGAATCTCGACGCAGAGAATTTGGACGCCACTGTTGTGCACTCGTTAAAGCAACTGAGCAAAAACAGAGGTCTGCTGCGCCCCTTCGGAGAACGCATGGCATACGGCATGCTGCGCGAATTTGCCACTTATGAGGAAGAAAACACCCGCACCCTCTTCCGAGAGCTCTACGATGGCATCAACCGGGAAAACGCGGAGGAGTACATCACCCGCTTCCTGGAAGCAGTTACAGAAATGAAGGAACGTCGCAGAATTGACGACATGCCCAACTGGAGTAAGCATTTCCAGACCAAAAGTACCACCTCTGCCCTGCTCTGGGTTCATGCACCTCAGGAATTTTTCTACGCAGAGCCCCGCTGGGCAAAAGCCTGTTTCAGCGAGTTTGAGTTGCCCTACAGCGGTTCCGGCCTGCGCTTTCTGTATACAGAAGTGCTGGATAACATGGGCACGCTGCTCAGCGAACTGAAAAAACGCACGTATGCCCTTAAAACCATGTTGGCTCCCTACATCAAAAAGCTGAATCTGGACGCTGACACCGCTGTCGCCATCCTGGTGAACGACTTTGCGGAGTACGTCGGCAGAAAATGCGCAAAACAGACACGCCTCACTTCAACTACAACCAAATAACTACTCAACATGAGAATATTGCACACATCAGACTGGCATCTGGGTAATCGTTGGAAAAATAAAAGCCGCGATGACGAGTTCGAATCTTTTCTGGACTGGCTCTTGGGAGTCATGGTCGACAAAAAGGTGGACACTCTCCTCGTGAGCGGCGACATCTTTGACAACGCCACCCCATCCGACGGCATGGTGAAAAAATTGCATCAATTCATCAGCCTTGCGGATTCCACCGGATGCAAAAACATCATCCTCACCGGAGGCAACCATGATGGTGTCTCTCAACTGGAAGCCTCTGCTCCCCTGCTGGAGCGCCACCATACCCACCTGATAAGCAGTCTCAAGGCCGAGAACGCCAAGGATTGCCTCATCGAAATCACGGATTCCGCCGGCAAGGTGCAGGGCCTGGTCTGCGCCGTGCCGTTCCTGCGTGTCAGAGACGTAATCGTCGATGCACCCGAGGGGGATTATCAGCTCGCATACATACGCGGCGTGGAGCAGGTTTACGCAACAGTCGCCAGGCTGGCGGAGGAGTGGAAAGCCGAGCACCCGGGCCTGCCGATTATTTGCATGGGGCATTTGCCGGTGCAAGGCGCAAGACCGACGGATTCCACACGCTCGGTCATCGGTTATGTGGATTGTGCAGAGCCGGACATTTTCCCGCCGGTGTTTGACTATGTGGCACTGGGGCATATTCATAAAGGCTATTCGCTCAATAATGGGCGCATACGCTATTGCGGCAGCCCCCTTGCCATGGGGGTAGACGAAGCGGAAAACGAACACCGCGTTGTCCTGGTAGAAACCAACGGCAGCACACTGACGGCCGAATCCATACCGGTACCGGTCTTTGTCTCCTACGCCTCACGCACATGCGCCAATGCGGAGGAGCTGCAAGCACTGGAAGCCGAACTCCTGCAAGAAGAATCCCCCTTGCTTCGCAACAAAAAATTCCCGGCACTCAGCCTGGAGCTGCGCTACACCGGCACAGACATCAGCTCGCCGGACCTGCACACAAAAGCAGAGGCATGGCGAAAACTTCCCTTCATGCGCCACCTGAGTGTTGCCTTGATTCAGAAAAATGAATCCATGGAAGTGAATACCGAACAGGTAGGCACGCTGACAGACTACAGCCCGGAATACATTTTCGACCTTAAACTGAATACGGAGTTTGCGGATATGGAAGAAGAGCACAAAAACAAGCTCCGCGAATGCTTCCGCACCCTCCTCGCAGAAATTTCCCACAACTAACCCAACTATCCCATCATGAAAATTCTAAAAGTAAGTTTCTCCAACATTAATTCTCTTGCAGGTGAATACGAAATTGACTTCACCCATGAGACGCTGAGCACCGCCGGCATCTTCCTCATCACAGGCCCCACCGGCTCCGGCAAAACCACCATCATGGATGCCATCTGCCTGGCCCTGTATGGAATGACCCCCCGACAAACAACCCCTATCTCGGAAACAAAAAACGAAATCATGACGCGTGGCGCCAAAGACTTTTACGCCGAGGTGTGGTTCACGCATGGAGATAAGCGCTACCACTGCCAGGCCTGGCAGCAAATCTCAATGGGAAATAAACCTTTCGGTAAATTCTATCATACCGTTGCAGAACTGCTTCCCAATGGTCAACGAAACATTATCGAACGCCGACATGGCGCACATAAATCTACCCAGGTAGAGGAAGTAACCGGCATCAGTTTCGATAATTTCAAGCGCTGTATCATGCTGGCTCAGGGAGAGTTTGATGCGTTCCTCAAAGCCGGGATTAACGAAAAATCCGCCGCCCTGGAAGCCATTACCGGTACGGAGATTTACGGAAAAATCGGTGAAAAAGCAGCAGAAAAAAGGACTGCTCTCGAAAGCGAGCTGAAAAAGTACCCCATCGCAGACAGTATAAGTGAGGAGGAGTATCAGGCTCTGCTTCAACAAGTCGAACAAACTCAGAAAGAGTACAAAACAGAGCTTGATTTGTTGAGCACAATGAAAGCAGACATTGAACGCATGGTGCAGATAGAGAAATGCCGAAAAAGAATCATTGACAATACCCGCAACCATGACAAGGCTGAACAGGACATTCAACAATTCCGGGAGGAGGGTTTGCTGGATATTCTGAGCCGGGGCGAAAAGGCTTCTCGTGTACAGCCTGCTTTTACTGCGGCTCAACAGGCTCGCCTGACATTCAAGAATTCTGAGCAAAAGCGGCCCGACATACAGGATGCTTTAAACAACGCGGAACAGGAGCTCGCTCGCATCAGCCGGGAGCATCAAACCACTATGGCTGATTTAGAGGCACGCCACAAGCGGAACGCAGCACGCCGAAGCCGACTTACCGATGAGATGCTGCCGCAGGAAAAACAGCTGCAGGAGCAGCAGACAACGGCTAAATATAAAAAGCAACTGGCGGATAAGACGAGCGCCACCCTGGCAGCGGAGCAAACACAGCTCCGGGAGGCAGCAAAGGAGCTTCAGAGCATCAGCAATGAGCTGGATAAAAGTACGGCCGAATTAGAAGAGTATCAGGATGCTGAAGCTCTTATCGAAAAACTGCCACGTTTGACCCTGCTCCTGGAAAAGTGGGAGCAAGTAGATACGCAGCGTGCTGCCTTGCCGGCTCACGAGGTGCTCCTTCAACAACGTGATAACACCCAAAATGCCCTCAATGCTATATTGGGAGGCAAGGACGCAGAGGCATGGAAAAACCATTACAGCCATTTGCGCACCTTGCATGACAACGTCAAGACCCTGGAGGAAACGCTTCGGAGACTTAACGAAAAGCAGGAAGAAGCGGCCGGTATTCGTGCCGAGCTGGCAAAGCTGCCGGATATCAAAGAACTGCAACAAACAGCCGCACTGCTGCAGGATAAAGCAGACAACATACGCAAGCTTCTCAGCATCGAAGATCAGCTGAGCGTTATTTACCGGGAATTCGTAGCTGGCAAATATGAGACCTGCCCCTGCTGCGGCTCTCCCACCCCCGGAAATCGCCATGTATGGAAGAACGCTGAATGGGAACAGGTGGAGGAAGAAGCAAAAAAAGCGCGACAAACAGCAGATGCAGCTCAGCAGAAACATACAAAGCTGCAACAGCAGCTACTGGTTGCGGAAACGGACTGTAACCACCTCAGAGAGCAAAGTCAGCGTCAACACCAGATGGTAACGGAGTGTCTGCAAACCTGCCGGTTAGAGAATGTTCCGCAGGATCTGGCTGAAACCGTTTCCTCCATGGCAGAGCAAACGCCCGTTGTGGACAACCTAGAGCATCAGCTGGAGCAATTGCAACAACAATTGCAAATATCCGAACTGAGAATGGATTTTATTAACGAACTTCCGCGAACTGCCGAGGTGCCGGATTCCCTCGTAAAGGCCAACTCTCTCTTAAAGAAGCTCCGCGACAGGGTAAATACGTACAGCAAAACAGCGCAACGTATCCAACAGCAAAAGCAAACCCTGGCAGCAAAACAAACGGAACATACCCAAGCGGAGAATCGTGTCACTACCGCACAAAGTGATGCCGAGCAAGCCCGGAAAGAAAGCAACGAGGCTCTTGCTACCCTGCAGAATACCCTTGCGCAATTTAATCAACAATGGGGTGAGGGTAACACCTATGCCCGACTGCTGGCCTGTTGCGATGCTGATAAAAACAGCATTGATACAGCAATTCATCAGGCCGATGCTACCCTAGCGAAAGCAAAGCAAACTCGGGAAAAAGCACAAACGGCTTTAACTCAGCACGATGACCAAATGAACGAGGCTCTCAGGGAGAAAGAAAAGCAGGAACTGGCATTAACCGCCGCTCTTGCTCAGGAAAACTTTGCCGATGAGGCCGAATACACCGCTGCTGCTGCCTGCATTGAGCGAGTAGATGACTTACGCAGACATCGCGCCCAGCTGGAGTTGAACAAGGCAACCACACAAACAGCCTTAGAAGAGGAACAAAAGCACCTCAAAGAACTCGTGCAGAATATCGATTTTGATCCCAATGTATGCCTCAACACGCTCAGAGAGCGAAAAATGAAGCAGGAGGAACAAATCGACGTCCTCAACAAGGATCTTCAGGAGCTGAGGATTCAACAGCGTGCGGTTGAAAGCACCCGAGCTCAAAATGCAACTAATCAGGCTCAGCGAGACAGGATATCTCAGGAATTGAAGCTTTGGGCGGATCTGTATCAGGTACTGGGTGAAGCTAAAGATTCGTTCAAGCGTTATGCTCAGCAAATCACCTTCGATTCCTTAATATACCACGCAAACTGTGAATTGCAGCAGCTTTCCACTCGCTACAGATTGATTCGCACCAGCACCCAAAAGAATGCACTGGGTCTGTCGGTAATCGACAACCAGTTGGGTGATAACATTCTGCGAGACAGCAGCAATTTATCCGGCGGCGAGCGATTCATTGTCAGCCTCAGCCTTGCTCTCGGTCTCTCTCGCATGGCGAGCCATACCGGCATCGATACACTGTTCATGGACGAAGGTTTCGGCACCCTGGATGAGGACACCCTGCAACAAGTGGTCTCCTGCCTGGAATCCATGCGTGCCAACGGCAAGTTGGTCGGCATCATCACCCACGTGCAGAAACTCAGCGAGCGCATTGCCGACAAACTGGAGGTGCAACCGGTGGAAGATGGCTACTCTACCATTAAAAACCACCCCGCTGTGCTTCAAAACAAGTTCATCCATCCGCTGGTCCGGCAGGAGGAAAAACAAAAAAAATCCTCTAAACCGAAAAAGTCGGCTTAAGCCCCCTTTTTCCCTCCCCGGTCTCACGAAAAATAAGTGTGAGACCGGGGGGGCTTACCACCCACTTCATTCCACAGAAAAAATACAGCAAAAACTTTCGTTTCTTCTTGACATCAGGTCAATAATATGCTATAATCACCCCGTTATCTTCTTCTTCGAAAAAGCCCCCCCTCATTGAAAGCCACAGGGCCGGATCAATGAACTGAATCACAGGCAAAACGAGGTAGAGACAAAAACTGAAATATCATGAAAAACCACTATACCCAAATAGTCGGCTCGTGCTCCTGCATCGAGAGTTGCCCCAACGTATCCCACCGAATCGCACAAACAACACCGAATCACGCGGTCGTATTGTCTGTGTGCAACAACGTTCAGTAATGCAGCACCAACGTTATAGCGATAGCTGTGTCTTTTTATGAGCAAAAACACCACAAACACTAACTGTAATACTACCGATATGAACAAAAACACCATCAAAGATTGGGTAAAGTCCTACACCAAGGACTTTGCAGAGCGCTGGGAGAAACAGAACTACAAGTGGGAAGCCGTTCAATCCGCCCGCAGGCATTGGAACGTAGAGTCTCCACACCTGTTGCTCTGCTTTGAAGCATCCGCCAAAGTGCTGGGCAAAAACCGTCGCTTGCTGCGCCCCTTCGGTGAGCGCATGGCATACGGGATGCTTCACGAGTTTATCACCCACGAGGAAACAGCCATTCGCGACGCTCTGCGCAGCTTGCTCTCCACCGACTCCCGCGAACAGGCAGAGGAACGCATCGCGGACTTCCTGGCTACCGTGGAGGAAATCAAAGAACAGCGCAGAACAAAAGACCGCCCGAACTGGAGCAAGCACTTCCAGACAAAGGCTACTACTTCGGCGCTCCTGTGGCTGCTACACCCGGAAACCTTTTACTACACTGAGCCGCAGTGGACAGCGCTCGCGCTCAACGAACTGGGGTTCATCTACACCGGTAACCAGCGCAAATTGAATTACGCAGAGGCTCTACCCTGCTTCGACCGCGTAGGCGATGAGCTCAACAAGCCGGAATACGGCCTCCGCGACATGCTCCGGCAGTACCTTGTCGCCGAACGCCATGACGCTGACCCGGAGCTGCGCATTTTGACAAACGACTTCATGGAATACGTGGGTCGCGAAGTCAAAAAAAGAAAGGCATAAGTCTCATTCCCACAGAGCCTGACTACCCGGCAAGGGGGACAAAGCGCAACAACCGCCCGTCCCCCTTGCCTACCGACCCTGTTTTCTTGCAAGTCCCCCATCTGTAACAACCCCTATTTTACTTTTTACCCTCATTTATTCCGGTCTTATGCATACAATCAATCAAGTTCTGGTCGAATCCGCACAAACAGGCGATATGATGTGTGTTCAGCATTCTTTACAAGCCGGCGCAGATCCCGATGCGCAAGATTTATCCGGCTTTACAGCCCTGCACTATGCTGCCAAATACAACGATGCCGATATGTGCCGCGCACTGCTCGAGAGCGGTGCTTCTGTAGACAAGACAGACAACATGCTCAACACGCCCCTGCATGTAGCTGCACATGAAGGCTCACTCCCGATAGCTGAAATGTTGTTGCAGCACGGCGCAAATCCCCAAAGCATCAACATGCATTTGGACACACCGGTTATCAAAGCAGCACGCAAAAAACACGCCGATATTGTTACCCTGTTGCTGGCACATGGCGTCGATATCGAGTCTCCGGACAAAAGCGGCCGCACGATTCTGTTCTACATGGCTACATGCCCGAACAATAATATTGTGCAATACCTCATCGACAAAGGAGCAAATGTCAACAAACGCGGAGCACAGGGAAGAACACCGCTGCACACTGCGCTGGGAGATAAAAGCACCGCCAACTTAGAATCTCTCCTCAAGGCCGGAGCAGACATCAACGCCGCCGACTACCGCGAAGACACCCCGCTCCATCTCGGCGCCCACCGCGGAGACTACGACGCTCTGGAGTGTTTATTACGCCACGGGGCAAACATCAATGTCACCAATGAAATGGGAGAAACACCTATTTTTACGGCTCTGGAACACAAGCGATATTCCTCTGCGCAACTTCTGTTAAAGGCAGGTGCAGACATCTCCATCTCAAACTTTCACGGTGCAACACCCCTCCATGTAGCCGCTCGTTATGCTCCGGCGGATATTATCCATTTGCTTTTGCAAGCAGGGGCAGATATAGATAAACAAGACAGATACAAAGACACGGCTCTGATGTGCGCCATTGACAGAGATAATTATGAAGCTTTCCAAGCACTGCTTCACGCGGGCGCAAACATCAACATAGTCAACAAATATGGGCACTCAGCCGTCCGTTATGCTGCCCGCTCCCATAACCCTGCGTTCATGGAAACACTGTTGAATGCCGGGGCTGACATCCATGCGGCCGATTACCAAGGTAACACAACCTTGCATAACGCCGCAGAGGCCGATGCCATCCGGGTGCTCGAGCTCTTATTACAGCACGGAGCAGACGTACACCGTCAAAACGTTTACGGGGAAACCCCGCTGCACAATGCTGCAGAAACTCGTTCAAGTCGCTGTATCCTGCCCCTGCTGGAGGCCGGTGCCAACATTGACGCCGTAACTGACTCAGGCGATACACCTGCACACCGTGCTGCTTCCTGTGAGAACAATGCTGACAACCTCCGTACTCTCTGGAAAGCCAAAGCCAATTTACAAGCATTGACATACGACCGGAATACACCTCTGCATTCAGCAGCCGAAATGTCTTCTCTCGAGTCCATTAAAGTTTTGCTGGAAGCCGGCGTCCCTGCCGACTTACACAATGACAATGGCTATACACCGCTTCACCTCGCTACATTGGCCGGTGACCTTCCCTGTGTTCTGGCTCTGCTGAAAGGCGGCGCCTCTGTCAACGTGGTGAATAATCTGGGCAAAACCCCGCTTCACACCGCTGCAAATCTCGAATACCTCCCCTGTGTTCAAGCTCTGCTGGAAGCCGGCGCATACCTCAGCATCAGGAATGCCGATGGCGATACCGCTCTCGAATGCGCTATAAAAACAAAAAATCCGGACATGATACAACTGTTGGGAACGGTTGCTGTTACAAAATGTGATTGACTTGCGGGAGGCGGATGGATATCATTCACGGTATGAACAAGGTTCCGTCGATGATATTGGGAACGAGTGAAGCTCTGCTGGTGCTCATGTCGGCCGCGGGATGGGCTCAAGAGGAGCCTGCGATGGTGGAGGGGATATTGGGCTATGGCGAGAAGACGATAGAGGTTGAGACGGCCCAGGATTTGGTGGATGCGGTGGACCAGAAGAACAACATCACGGTGCTGCTGAAGCGGGATATCACGGTGACGGACCAAGTACCGGTGCATACGGGGCTCATTAACAATTCTCCCTGCTGGGGGCAGTCTCACTTGTTCAATTTGAGCAATTATGTGTTCCGCCCCATGTGGGAACAAGTGATGCTTCATTTAAGTTTTGCGCCGACGGAAGGCGCGACTGTGGGCAAGGTGGTGCGCAATGGTAAGGCGGAGTTCTGCCATTTGGGGAATTTGAGCTTCAGCGGCATTCGAAATATCACTGCCGATACGACCGGAACATTCACCCCCTTTCAGCCGGTAGCCGCGGGTGGCGAGATGGTGGCTGCAACGGGCGATACGCTTTCCTGCTACGGCTACGGCGCTGTGTTCCGCAGTGTTTCGGGGTTGACGAGCGGTGAGGACGGTGGGGTGTATATTCATGACAATGAGGGAGCGGTTGATTTTCGCAATATTTGTTATGATGGCAGTTCCATGGGCGATGTGAACTGTGGAATCAACCTGAAAGGCGGTGCCATATATGCCGATGCAGAGTGGAATGTGGAGATTCATCAAAACGGGCGCAGCCTGGGGGGTGGAGTGAACTTTGAGAATGTGCGCATTGAGCTGGACCGCAGTGCGGACTACGCACGCTCTTCGCAATGTTATTTCTATGGGTATGGCGGTGCAATATATACCGGCGACCTGATGATGGATGCGAATTATGGTGATGTTAACTTCCGCTCGGTGGGGATATATCAGACGGCAGTTCATCAGGATGAGGGCTATGCATACGGCGGCGCGCTGTACCTGCATGGGGACAGTTCCATAAGCCGGAATATGGGAGCGGTAAATTTTCTCGACGGTGGGGTGGAGGTGGCCAATACGGCTAAGGGTGGCGCGATTTATCTGAGCGATGGTGCGACGCTTGTGATGGAGGGGAACGGCGACGAGGTGAACTTTGCCGGCAATGCTGCGACGGCAACCGCTCTTGACGGCACCTTGAATGATGATGCCGTGGCACAGGGCGGTGCTGTTTATCTCGGCAGCGGCAGTCAGCTGAGTATACGGGGAAACGAGGGGGCGGTTATATTCAGCGCCAATGCTGCAAGTGCCTCGGTCAGTCAGCAGGGAGCCTCGAGCTCGGCGGCCGGTGGAGCCATATGGGGTGCGGCGGGCTCCGTAACGGATATCAGCGGTAACGCCTCTGTGTCTTTTGTGGATAATCAGGCGGCAGTGGGTAGTGCTATTTATACGCAGGGAATCTTGCGTGTGCGCAACAATGGTAATGTTCTTTTTGCCGGCAATCAGGGGACTCATGCGATTTATCTGGAGGGGCAGGCTGCGGTGCTGGAGCTCTCCGCCGCCGCCGACAGAACAATCTGTTTTGAGGACTCGGTTTATGTAGAGGGCAGAGCGGAGCTGAATGCGGACTATGAGACGACGGCTCAACAGGGTGACATCGAGTTCCGGGCGAGTGAGGGCACATTCCTCGGGCAGACAAGCCTGTACAACGGCACGCTCAGCCTCAAGCATGGCAGTAGCCTGAATGTGGCGAATCTGCGCCTGATGTCGGCCCGGGCTACACTGGCTGCCGAGGGGGCAGAAAACGCCTTAACGGGCCGCATGGAGATGGCTGAGGGCAGTACCCTGGCTCTCACTCTCAATAGCTACAATACGGAGGCAGCAGTTCTGGTGATTGATGGCCTCATGAACACCAACGGTTGCTATACACTCGATGTGGCGTTCCGCGGTAAGCCGACAGCCGGCGCAGAGTACATTTTGCTGGACCTGAAGCAATATGCCTACGCAGAGTCTGCCTGGAATGAGCAGATGGTGCATGTGACCGGCGATGTGAGCTTCGCGGAGCTTGAGTGGAAAAATGATTATACTCGCCTGGTGTATCGGGTTCCGGTTGTTCCGGAGCCGACTACGCCCATCCTGTGCCTGATTGCTCTCGCTTCTTTCGCTGCTTACCGTCGCCATCGCAGCTACTGAATCGCCGGCTCTTCTGCAATAATTGTGGAATGAGCCCCGCAGGGAAAAAGAAAAGCGGGCATAACTTCATCAGTTACGCCCTCTGGCAGCCTTTTCGTGACTGTGAATTTTGATAAATCTAAAAGATTATATATAAACAACAATCTTCCAATATTTCTTTAGCAACATCTCTGCAATTGTTAAAATAAAGGAAATCATAATGACCACTTGGATGATTTTGAATTCAAGATAATACCCGAATATTCATTCAACTTTCTGCTTCTCTCTCCTGTATAGCTTGATTTATAAGAAGCATTGCCATAGAACGCTCAAACCGCGATGCTGTGTCTCTTGCCAGCTGAAACAGTAGCCAGTCCTTTACAACTTTCAATTGCTGGAAGTTAAATTTTTCGTACAAATTTCTTGTACGTTTTTCTCGCCAGGGATCCACTTCATCAGTTTCTACCTCGCTCGCGCAAAAAAGGTACGTATAATGATCCTCCGTAAGTCCTGTATCATACGTTGTATCATTCTGCCCATATATTTTTCTTACTTCTTCCATGTAAGTAAACCTCATGATAGAAGGGAGATAATAAGCCATAGCTTCTACTGTAAGTAAAATAGATGAATCAAAATTATCGTACCAATGCTCCACATCAATATCTATCCAGCGTCGATTCAGTAAAGGTTCGGCATGTTCCAATGCTTCATCGTATTCGCAATTGTCTGCGAGTCTGCGGATATCCTCTGTCGGAAAACCATTAACCTCCTGTGGGAAAAAGATTTCTATTTCGCGGATGCGAGACAAATACTTCTTTAATAAACGTTTTCGCATTTTCTATTCAACTTCCTGATACAATCTTCTTAATAATCACGGCATTTCACCAATCCATTATCTAAAGCCGTTATCTGTTCCTTATGCCCAGCATCTCCACCATCGAAGCATACGCTATCGTACTCATCCCTTATTTTTACAGCTTCTTCGAATTTCTTAATTTTATCGGCATCCGGATAGTTTCGTCCTCCACGCGGATTTCCATCTTCACCTTACCATCTTTAGAGGTATAGAAAAGGAGCTCACATAAATACTAAAGAATTTTGAAAACTTGACGAGCTTTGCTAATTTGCTCGAAAAGATTGTATCCGAAACAATCTTCTTTACCGAAACGATTCTCTGCATGTAAAGCTATATCTTCCTCTGGCAGAAACAACACTTTATCAATAAGCTTGTATTGTTCTTTTGTAACAATCATACTTTTTTCAGGTTTTGAAGCGATTGCGCCAATGAGACGATGTGTTATCTCCCTACTATATGACCTTTTTACCATTGTATGAAGAATTGCCGGTAAAATATACAATAATCCTTGGGGTAGTAGAAAGGTCATACAGGCACGTTCATACCAAAGCTCATAATATGGTATAGATTTCCAGTCAGCGTATAACTCCAAAAACGATACATCATCGCAATAATCAATAAAATCATCAGCAACAATTTGCTCAGGAAGAGGAGTCCGAGGGAACTCTTTCTCTATGCTTTTTATAAGCAATTTTTTCTCAGCCGCCGAAAGCTGAAGATTGCTTTCGGCGGCCATGCTATAATAATGAACTTTTTCTATTTCTGTTGAATCCATATTTTAATGCGCCTGGGAACTGCATATAAACAGTTTCATGGCCGTATCTGCCTGATCTCTTCTTCCAGATGCTTTTGTAGCTCCAGTTCGGCCAATTGTTCTGCCGCCTCGCGACGACGCTCACAGAAAAGACGGTATTGCTCCTGAGCGTGTTCGCGGGCATTAGTCATGGAACGAGAGCCTTTTCCTTGCAAAACTTCGCGACCGGTGAGTTTCAAAAGGCTGTCAATCGCTTCTTCCCATTCATTCATGAAGACCTGCTTACGCTGTTTAGCCCGATCCTCTACAAAATCCAAACACATGGAGGTGAGACGATTAAAAGCCTCAATCTCTTCTTCGTGCAGGTAATTCTTTGCGGTTATCACATCCGTGGCAAGTACCCTATCTCGTTGCCAAGATGTAAGCCCCATGTTGGGTTGAGAGGAATCGGCTCGCAGCATAATTAATTCCACTGCGGTGTGACCATGGATAGCGTAGTGCAGCTTATTTTGAATGGTACTGAAGAATACATTCGTCTGCTTGTTGTTGGGCTCGTAGTCTGCGGCGAGCGCAAAAATTTCTCGAATGCGCAGGTACATGCGACGTTCGCTGGCTCGAATATCGCGTATCTGTTCCAACAAATCATCGAAATAATCCGGCAACGCTGTTGCTCCCTTGATGGCTGGATTCTTCAATCTCTCCTTATCCAGCACAAACCCCTTGCGCATCAGTTCACTGAGCTGCTGCGTCGCCCAGATGCGGAATTGGGTACCACGTATACTATTGACTCGATAGCCTACGGAAATGATAGCATCCAGATTATAATAAGTTACTGAATAATTCTTACCATCAGTCGCAGTTGTCAACCAATAGTTGACAACTGATTCTTCTTGCAACTCATCTTGTTCGAAAATGCGTTTCAAATGTTTTGCTACATTCTGCTTTGTCGTTTGGAAGAGCTCTGCCATCATCTGCTGCGACATCCAGATAGTCTCATCCTCTACACGAATCTCCATTTTCACCTTACCATCCTTGGACACGTAGAAAAGGAGTTCACCTTGCGGAAAGTCTGCGGGTGTCAGTTCATCAGCCATATATGCGAAAAGATTGGGGATTCATTGTAGCAAACGTTGTATTCTGGCACAAGCAAAAACCTCCGACACTTGCGTATCGGAGGTTTTTAAATAGCCTTTTTGTGACTGTGAATTTTAGCAACTCTAAAAGATTGTATATAAACACATTGCGAAAATTGACGGCGTTTTCTGAAAATTACCCCGAAATTTGCCATATCTCATAACGGGTTGTAGACAGTTTCGGAAGTTGCTTGTTTTCAGAGTTTTACAAAACACGTTAACATTACATACCAGCATGCTCATTGAGGTGATTTATGACGTGATTTAGGGATAAACATGTTGCATTCGGGTGAACTTGTCGCCCCATGTGGTCATAGTCTTTTTGCGTCTGTGATTTCTAGCAATCCTAAAAGATTGTGTATAAGCAGATTGTAAAAATTGACGATATTTTCTGAAAATCATCCTAAAATTCGCCATATCTCATAATGGGTTGTAGACAAATTCGAAAAAGACTTGTTATCAGAGTTTTACAAAATGTGTTAACATTACATATTTGCAATAACTTCGAGTCGATTGAGGAATGAATGTTGTCGTGTATTGTAATGGGAATACTACAACGCAATTACCTTTGTCCATTTGATTCCATTCTGTCAGCGACTCATTGGAGACTTTCTCCCCAGTTACATGTCATGCCTGACATACACAAAGATTGAACAATAGCAAAACTATTCGCATACAGAAGGTAAATCACGCATCGCAATCTAGAGGCACATCTGTTGAGCCTATTCGATTGAGTTGTAAAAGTATAAAACACCCAGACAATATATCAAATTCATCTATGACAAAGTCACTTGACAAACGGAGTTCATTTTCTTTCCTTTGATAATAATATACGGTCGATTCAATTTTAAATGCACGTTTGATTAAAAAAAACAAACGTATTAAGTAAATTTTTTAAAAAAAATGCCGAGATGGCTTCATTAAATTGATTTCCAGTTTTCTTACACCTTGCATTTTGAAATATCCAACACTTCTAATTATGTCTTCTTTACTGAATACATAATAAGTGCTCAAGCCAAGGAAGCGCTGTAATCTTGAAACTTTTTCTTTTATTATAAATCGAGCTTGATTGTATGAAAAAATATATTCACACATGCCAGATTGTTTTAAAACCACTTCGTTATTATTCAAAATATTTCCATCTCTTATTTTTAAGAAAATCTCCATGTTTGGTATTATATCACACTTGTGTATTTTTTCGTTTTGCATGTTTGGAAGTGCTACGAGTCATCGGGCAACCGAGCGTATCGTAAGTATAGGCACGAGAAACTACGGAGGTATTGCTTCGCTTATAAAGCTGGCTAATGAGCAAGTCGCGCTTCTCTTCATAGCTCTGCGTGAGCGTCATGTTATTGGGCTTCACGAGAGTTTGCAGCAGGTTAGTGCCGGGCAAGTCCACGTGCTCTTTACCGAGCTGATGGAGGTTAATCTTCAATTTCTAATATGAGAGGACGATGATCTGATATTGCGAGCCAATTGGTGGACGTTTCGACGTGGCAGTCGCGTATGCGCTCGGGCGCTGCAAAAGCGTAATCGATATGGTAAGGTCTATTGGCATGTCTATGCAGAAAAAAAGTGGGTATACTTTCTTCTCCCTGAGCCTCATTTTGTATACGATGATATGCGGAACATAATCCGGCGTCAGCCAGCATTTGAACGACTGAACTATGGTTACGTTGCCCTCTGCCAGTTTTGGCATCCCATTGCTTGTTACTGTTAAAATCTCCCATTACTACCATTTGGGAGTGATATTTGGACGCGTGCAGATGGTGGTATATATAATACTCTTCAATGTAGCGAAACTTTGTCCACACAGCTAATAGGTCAAGACTGTCATTCACGCGCACGCATGCAAATTGTCTAAGACAAAGAGGTTCCCATGCGTTATCTGTAATGCTGACATGAGGTGCTACAAAAATGCCCAAGCCCTTATTCTTGTTATCTCCCCACCATAACCCGCCTGCAGCGAATTCTCGGTACTCCTTATTGCGACAATGCAAGGGATTCTCGCATTCCTGGATGATATAGACATCGCCTGAAAGTTTCCGGATTTCCGGAAACTTCTCACGAAATTTCCCTTGTGCATTCCAACTGATGATTTTCATCTTGAATAAGCAACGTCAATAATCAAAACGCTCAATAGGCAGACCCTGAGCAATCCGCGATAATTCCCGCAACTGGTATGTAGATGCGCGGCGTCCTGCACCATTGGTGCGTATGTGTAAAATTCCGGCATCCACAAGAGAATTAATCATGCGTTGCACAGTCGCAGTATTAACCTCGTTAATACAGGCACTTATTTTGGGTTTACTGAAAATGGGGGTTTCAAATATGGCATCTAATAATAACCCACACGAAGCAGATTTCGTGATATTGGGGATTTCTGTTTGGAGCTCCTTGTATAATCTCTGCATAGCCGCAGCTCGTCTCATATTTTCCCGTGCTTGTTCATCAACGGCTTGCAAGAAGAATAAAAGCCATGGTTCCCAAGCCGTCGGATCTTGGTGCAGAGCATTTAAACTATCAATATATTCCTCTCTGTGAGTTTCAAAATATTCACTCAGATAAAATACCGGTCTTTCCAATAATCCCTTACTGTGCAAGTAAAGAGGTATCAGCAAGCGTCCCACTCGTCCATTGCCATCATGAAATGGGTGTATCAATTCAAACTGAGCATGTAGAATACCACTTTGCAACAGCGGATCAACTTCATTAGATGTGGCGTTCTCAATCCAGTTTTCCAAATATGATTCAACTGTTGTTGGGGGCGGCGGCACATAAGTGGCCTGTTCTATACTACTCCCTGGAGCTCCTATCCAATTTTGAGTATCTCTAACCAATCCCGGCCGTTTATTCTGTCCTCGTACAGATTGAAGTAATATGGCGTGCATATCCTTGATAAGGCCTAGTGTCAGGCCTCGCTCGCTGAGGCTGTGTGTAGCGAAACGCATCGCTTCCCGATAATTAAGAATCTCCTGTACATCCAATTTCTGCGCTTCGGTAAATTCTTCGCCCGCTTCCAGCGAATATACTTCATCAATTGTTGAGCGAGTACCCTCTATCCTAGATGATAAAACAGCCTCCAGTGTCATCATCGGCGACAACAATACGTTTGCGTAACTTTTTTCGCTGAGCATACCGTCCAATCGGGCAAGACTTCTGCTTGCTTTACCGTATGCTGTAAATAAGTACTCAATCCTATATGTATTTACCGGAAGATATGGAAGTATGTATGAAACACTCATAAGTATAGCTTCTTGTTTAGCGAATTTGCTCATTTTTGTCAATCAAAAAACTTCGTTTATGTCCAACAAACCTATATTAAACTCTATTTGAGTAAAACAAGAAGGCTTGTTTCGCATCATTCTCGTTTTATGCGAAACAAAGTCTTTTGTGATGCATGCGTGCATCACAAGAAATGTTGTCTTGCATAATTTGGACTTTTTGCAAGACAAAGTCTTTTGTGATGCATGCGTGCAACACAAGAAAAATTGACTTGCATCATTTACTTTTTGTGCAAGGCAAAATTATCATGTTCTATCCTAATGTCCCTGATTTAATCGACCCTTTTAGTAATGTGACTGGAACCGCACGAGTCTAAGCGAGTCCTTTCGGCTGCAAAACGTGGGCAAAATGGATGCAAAATCAGCCCGGGAAGTCCGCTTTGCGTTATGAGTTGCGATTTTATAAGTCGCTGAAATCAAGGCATGAAAAAAGCGGGTGTAACCTTATAAGTTACACCCGCTAAGTAGCAGGGAGGTGATTTGAACACCCGACCAAAGGCTTATGAGTCCTCTGCTCTACCACTGAGCTACCCTGCCGTTGGAGTGTCACGCTTTCGGCGTGCGAGGGGAGTATACACGATACGGAAGGCTTTGGCAAGCGCAAAATTGATTTTTTTATATTTTTTTTGCAATTTTCCGGCAGAACAGGCATCTGCGGAAGAAAAATCTTGACCTCAATGCACAGAATCTGTATCATTCTCAGCGGATTATGTTGGAGACAATCGACACGTTACTGGAAGAGGCCAGCGGATTTCTGTGGGGATATATCCTGCTGTTCGGTCTGCTGGGCACGCACCTGTACCTGACGCTGGTGCTGCGTTTTCCGCAGTTGTATTTCTTTAAGGCGCTGCGCTACTACTTCGGGGGTGGTCAGCGCGACAAGGAAGGTCAGATTTCGAATTTCAGCTCGCTGATGGTATCCCTTGCGGCGAATGTGGGCACAGGCAACATCGTGGGTGTGGCTGTGGCTGTGACCACGGGTGGCCCCGGCGCGGTGTTCTGGTGCATGCTGACGGGTGTACTGGGCATGGCCTCGCGCTATGCGGAGAGTTTGCTGGCGATACGCTACCGCGTGCAGGATGCGCAGGGCAACATACTGGGTGGCCCCATGTATGCGCTTGAGCGCGGGCTGCGCTGCAAGTGGCTGGCTGTGCTGTTTGCGGTATTCACCGCTATTGCGGCTTTCGGCATCGGCAACATCACACAGGCGAACGCTGTATCCCAGGTACTGGGCGAGAGCGCGCTGCATGTGCCGAGCTGGGTCACGGGGCTGCTGCTGGCCGGCACAGTGGGCGCCGTTCTTATCGGCGGTCTCCAGGGCATCTCTCGCGTGTGCTCCGCCTGCGTACCCACGATGGCGATTATCTATATCATCGGTTGCGCGGTGCTGCTTTGCACGAACGCGGACTATGTGTGGCCGGCAATCTGCCTCATCTTCGACAGCGCCTTCTCCGAGCAGGCAGCCGCGGGTGGTTTCATCGGCTCCGGTATCATGCTGGCTATGCAGACAGGTGTGCGCCGCGGCTTGTTCTCGAACGAGGCCGGCATGGGTTCCTCGCCCATCATCTCCGCACCGACCCGCACGGATAACGCCGTACAGCAGGCTCTGGTGGCTTCTACCGGTCCGTTCTGGGACACGGTGGTCATCTGCACCCTCACGGGTCTGACCCTCACCACCGTCATCATGGCTGTGCCGGAGGTCACCTCCGACAGCGGCGAGCTGCTCACCTACCACACCTTTGCCACGGCCGGCGGGCTGGGCTCAAGTATGCTCACCATCAGCCTCGCGGCCTTCGTGGTATCCACCGTACTGGGCTGGTCCTACTTCGGCGAGAAAGCCCTGCAATACCTGGGTGGCAAGCGCCTCGTCCTGCCCTACCGTGTGCTGTGGGTTATCATGGCCTTTGTGGGCTGCGTGATTCCCAAGAGCAGCATCGTATGGAACTTTGCGGATTTTGCCAACGGCCTCATGGCGCTGCCGAACCTCATCTGCATGGTGGGTCTTACCGGCGTGCTGGTATCCCAGACGCGCTATTACCTGTGGCAAAATCGCCTGGACGAGGTGGATACGACCCCCATCCCCCGCGACGAGCGGGATAAAGACTGATTTCCCCGCCGCAGAACAGCGGTAAACGGAAAGCACCAAAAGCCTCAAAACTTTTGGTGCTTTGTGTTTTTGGGCTTCACTTGCGGGGGGAAGTATGTTACAATGCGGGAAACACACAGTGTTCCACACGTTAAATCAACCTGTTTTATGACGCCGAAACACATTGTTGCCGTTATCGACTACGGCTCACAGTACACGCAGCTCATCGTACGCCGCGTGCGCGAGCTGGGCTTCCTGGCCAAACTTTACGCGCTGGAGGACCTGCACGAAATCAAGCAGCCCGGAGCCATCATCCTCTCCGGTGGTCCGCGCAGCACTTCGGAGCCGGATGCCCCGGACATCGACTTCGAGTGGCTCCAATCCTTCAATGTGCCCATTCTGGGTGTTTGCTACGGCATGCAGCTGCTCAACATTAAGACGGGCGGCACCGTGCGCAGCAGCAACAAGCGCGAGTACGGCCCCGCCGCACTTATCCCCGAGAAGCTCGAGGGGCTCTACGCAGACATGTCCCCCTCCTCCCAGGTGTGGATGAGCCACTCCGACACCGTGGACCACCTGGCAGACAACTGCAAGGTGATTGCCCGCAACAGCGACGGCGTGCCCGTTTCCCTGCAGTGGGGCGACTCCATGTTCGGCATCCAGTTCCACCCGGAGGTGACACACTCCCACGAGGGGCGCACCATCCTGAAAAACTTCCTCTCCTACGCCAAGGAACTCGCTCCCTTCGACATCGGCGACTTCAAGCGCGAGCTTATCGAGGACATCCGCGCCAAGGTGGGCGACAAGCAGGTCGTCTGCGGCGTGTCCGGCGGTGTGGACAGCACCGTGCTGGCCGTGCTGCTGCACGAGGCCGGTGTGAACGTGCGCTGCATCTTTGTGGACAACGGTCTGCTGCGCAAGGACGAGGCCAGGGAGGTACAGGCCAACTTCGCCCGCATGGGTGTGGAGATTGAGACTGTGGACGCCTCCGAGCGCTTCCTTGCTGCTCTGGCCGGCGAAACAGCTCCGGAGAAGAAGCGCCGCATCATCGGCAACCTCTTCATCGACGTGTTCTGGGACGCTGTAGGCGATGCCGAGATGCTGGCCCAGGGTACGCTGTACCCGGACGTCATCGAGAGTGCCTCCAACGCCAAGAGCAAGGCCTCCGTCATTAAGACCCACCACAACCGCGTGGAACGCGTGCTCAAGATGCAGGAGGAGGGCAAGGTCATCGAGCCGCTCGCCTTCCTCTTCAAGGACGAAGTCCGCGAGCTGGGTGCCTCCATGGGCATCTCGCACGACATCCTGTGGCGCCACCCCTTCCCCGGCCCCGGTCTGGCAGTACGCTGCCCCGGCGAGGTCACCAAGGAGCGCCTGGACATCATCCGCGAGTGCGACGCCATCTTCATCGGCACCCTGCGCAAGTGGGACTGGTATGACAAGTGCTGGCAGGCCTACGCCGGCCTCATCCCCGTGAAGACCGTGGGTGTGAAGGGCGACGAGCGTTCCTACGAGTTTGCCACCAACCTGCGCGCCATCGTGTCCGAGGACGCCATGACCGCCGACTGGGTGCAGCTGCCCTACGACCTGCTGCGCGAGGCTTCCAACCGCATTCTCAACGAGGTCAAGGGGATCAACCGCGTGCTGTTCGACATCAGCACCAAGCCCCCGGCATCCATCGAGTGGGAGTAAAGACCTGCTGAACAAGCTTCACTTTCAGGGCGGCTGCGCAACACGCAGCCGCCTTTTGTTTCCGCTGTGGGCAAGCCCGAAATGCCGGAAATGACAAATCATTATCTTGCAATCTACCATACAGGGGGTATGATTAAAGTATGTTCATTTTCACCGTCAAACAAGGTCACTGCGCCATCGTGGAGATGTTCGGCAAGCCGACATCTGTACGCAAAAGCGGCCTGCAGTTCCGCCTGCCCATCCTGCAATCTCTCAAAGATGTCTCCCCCGCCTGGGGAACGCTGACGAACAAGGACGGCTACTACATCGAGCTCACAGAGCAGCTGCTGGACACGCAGCCCCGCTCCTGCATCACCAAAGACAACGCCACCATGCAGATGAACTGCGTGATACGCTGGCGCATCACAGACCCCATCAAAGCGGTGTATGAGGTAGAGCGCCTGCACCAGTCTCTGGTGGAGCTGGTGCTCAATGAAATGCGCTCGCTCATCGGCAGCCGGAATCTGGACGAGATACTCACCTCGCGCACCGAAATGTCCGAGCGTGTCACGGTGACAGTGGCCGCCACTGCCGCGCGCTGGGGTGTGGCGATCACCTCCATCGAAATCAAAGAACTGACCACGGACACTGAAACCCGCGAGGCCATGCTGCGCCAGATGGAGGCAGAGCGTATCAGCCGCTCTACCGTGCTGCAGGCAGAGGGCGAGAGCACTGCCAAAGTGCGCATCGCCGAAGCCGAGCGCAGGGCCGCTATCCTGAAGGCAGAGGGCACCAGCGAAGCGCTGCGCATCACCGCCGAGGCAGAAAGTGCCTACCTAGCCCGACTCGCGGAAGTTGTGGGCCCTGTATCCGCAGCTAAAATCCTCATGAACCGCCAGGCACTCGAAGGCTACGCCACCATCACCACCAATCCGGCCTCCACCGTCTACCTGCCCAACAGCGTGCCGGCTGTCATCGACCTCAAACAGAAATAAACCATGGAAAGCGCACCGTTTATCGCAGCCGCCGTGTTCGGCATAGAGCCGGGTGTATTCCTGCATTGGATGCTGGCTATATGCCTCACCCTGCTGGTGCTCGATATTTTCTGCAACACGGAGGTCATCTCCTGGGTGGCGCTGGTCGTGCTGGCCATCTGGGGGACTCTGCAATTTGAACTGCCGATACAGTGGCTGGTGCTGGTGTTTATCCTCCTCCTGCTGGCGGCTGCGGGCATCTACTACACGGTATGGAACCACTGCGTGCGCCGCTTTTTCATGCAGCTGCTCACGCGCCATGCCCCGCTCGAGGCCCAGGAGGCGCTCGTGGGCAAGACAGGGCGCATTCTCACACAGGGAGATGACATGTGCGTGAAGGTCGGCGACCAGCTCTTCCCCGTGGACGAAACCTGCCGACATGGCCTCATCGCAGGGGATATGGTGCAAATCTCTGCTTTCCGCGAGGCTCACGCCTGCGTCAGAAAACTCCCGCAATAAAACAATAAAGCTTTATTTATTGCTATAAAGCTTCAACAGGGGCGTGGCGGGACAGGCGCCGCGCTCCTCTGCCGGGGTGATGGGAGCATGCGCCGGAGCGAGGCGGTACACCTGGGCGGGCTGCGAAAAATCAAATCGGAACAGCCTCCGCTCCCCCCTTGCAGAAACAAAGCACAGACTCATGCCACCGGCTGCGCCCTCTGTATCGAAGCGCGTTTCTGCAGGCAGCCAGCGGTACGCGCGGGAAAGGAGGCGGTAAGTACCGACGCGGTGGTAATGCTCCCCCTGCAGGCGATACACGGCAAACTCGCGGATGATAGCCCCGCAGCCCGGCTCGGAGAGAAAGACCAGCACGCTGCCGTCCGCATTGGTGAACCAGTCTTCCGGCAGGGCAAACCCTGCCGCCAGGTGGCTGTAGAGCAAGCGCTCCACCTCCCCTGCCGGCACAGGTGCCACAACCGCCGGGGCCGATGGCTCCGGCTGCAGGCGATACTTCTCCCCGGCCGCTGCCAGGGCACGAGCCGCGGCATTGTCGTAGCGCAGGAAATCATAGCCCTGCACCGCACTGGCAAGCAAAGCCGGCAGGATAAGGAGGAAGCGTAACACGAGCGGGGAGGTTAATCGTTGCGCACGCGGGAACGCGGGGAAAGCACGATAGGCACACCGGCGGCCTTGATACGCGAGCGAATGGTGTTGCGCAGATACTGGGCGTAGCTGTCCGTCAGCAGGCGTTTATCGTTCACGAAAAGCACATAGGTCGGCACAGGAATGGTGGTGTACTTCTCGTTGATGGCCGTGGTAGCGTAGAAGAGCTTGAGGCGCTTCTTGAGCACACGGTGCTGGCCGGGCGGGTTCATCTCCATGGCGCGCTGGAGCAGGCGGTTCAGCTCGCCGGTGCCGGGCATATTGAGAGCCTCCTGACGCACGCGGGCTATGGATTTGAAGATGGCGGGCATGCCCTCGCCCAGCTTGGCAGAGACGATGGCAATGGGCGCGTAATCCAGGAAGAAGAGGCTCTCTTTGATATGCTCCTTCACGGCCTCCTTGCGGGCGGAGAGGGGAGCCTCGGCGCAGTAGAGGTCGAACTTGTTGACCACGATGATGCAGGGCTTGCTCTCCTTGGCGATGATGGAGCCGATGCGGCGGTCCTGCTGCGTGACACCGGCAGACATGTCGATGACCAGCAGGCAGATATCCGAGCGGCGGATAGCCTTCTCACTGCGCATCGCAGAGAACACCTCCACCGAAGTGTCGCGCTTGGAACGCTGGCGCATACCGGCTGTGTCAATCAGCACATAGGGCTGCTCCTCGCGCGTGTACGGGATATCGATGGCATCTCGCGTGGTGCCGGCCACATCGGACACGATGGTGCGGCGGTCGTTCAGAATGGCATTCACCAGGGAGGATTTGCCGGCATTCGGTCTGCCGACAATCGCCACGCGGATGGGGCTGTCCTTGCCTACCTCCTCGCGGTCCGGCTCCTCCTCCGGGGTGGCATCCGGAGCGGCCTCTGCCTGCACCGGCGTAGCGCCCAGGGATTTGAGGTGACGATTGAGCTTATCTGCCAGCTGGGCGAAGCCGCGACCATGCGCCGCGGAAGTGAACACGTAGTCCGAGAAACCCAGGCCGGCGAACTCGCCGAGGTTGAGCTCCTGCTTCTCCGTGTCTGCCTTGTTGAGCACCAGAAGCACAGGCACCTCTGCCTTGTGCAGACGCGTGGCTATGGTTTTGTCGATGGGGGTGAGGTGGTCTCGGCAGTCGCACACGAACATGATGAGGTCTGCCGCGTTCAGGGCGATATCCGCCTCCTCCTGCACGCGGGCGGCAAAGCCATCGTCCAGTGTGGAGCCGATACCGCCCGTATCCACCACCAGAGCCTCATAATCCGTGATGCGGCACGGAGCACTGAGGCGGTCGCGGGTCACGCCGGGCTGATCGTGTACGATGGCGATGCGGCGAGCCACCATACGGTTGAAGATGGCGGATTTACCGACATTGGGTCGGCCTACTATAGCTATGGTGGGGGAAGACATGAGATATATAAGGGGGAATCGTTCTGAACGAAATCAGTTCTGGTTGGGGCGATCGGATGTGGTGCGGATAACCCCTTCAGCAGTGGAGGTGGGGCGCACATAGGGAGTAAGGCCGATGGGGCGGATACCATTGCCGGTGCTCACCAGATCCACCGGGCCACCGGTACGCTTCATAATCTTAAAGTCCACGCGCTGGCCGCGGTTGTTCATGCGGGAGTAGGTGAAATACTCCGGCGTGGACTGGCAGAGCACGTGCATGTGCTGGGCGCTGTCCAGGATAACGCGGGGCTTCATGAAATTGAGGTACTGCCCCATATCGCAGGCACCGAGCACGATGCGGGTATCGGCATCCACCACCTGGCCGAACAGGCGGTCCTTGTCATTGACACGAAGCAGCTTCAGGCTCATGTTCAGCCTGTCCCCCTGGGACTGCACGGTGAAGTTGCGCACTGTGCCGCCATTGGCCAGCACAAAGGAGGCGCGGTTGGAGCTGTAGGTGGTCTGCATATCCGGCATACGCACCGTGGCTATGACCTTGTACGAACCCTCGCGGTTGAAGGTGAAGTACGGCCGCAAATCCACCACCTGGGTACGGGAGGAACCGGCAGGCACCACCAGCTTGGGGAAATTCGGAATTACCGCCGGGGAGATGGGCTGGCTCTCGCCGCCGCGTGTCACGGTGAAGTGCAGCCAGCTGCGGCCGGGGATGTTCACAAAGGAGACGGCGCTGTCCGTAAAGTTGTCGATACGGACATGGAGACGCACGTTCTCACCCAGCAGGAACTCGCGGCGGTCCGCTTTCACACGCACCTCGACCTGAGCCGTAGCCTCGGCTACGAAGAGCATGCAGAAGACAGTAAGAATGAGTCGGATAATGTGTTTCATATGAATGGTTCGGGGTTAGTCAGTTGTTGATACAGGAAGAGTAATGCGGAAACTACGGCGGACGCTGCGCGCCTTGTCGTCCGTTTCCAGGAAAGTCTCTTGGCCGGCGGCAGGAAGTACCACGCGCCCGGCAGGATACACAGCGCCGGCGGGAGTCTGAGTCGCGGTCCACTCCTCGGCCCGGGGCTCGCCGCCTACCTCGCCGCGCACGGCTTCCAGCATGGCCGCCGGGGGCAAACCGCCGCCTGCATAGTTGGCGTATGCCACCGCATCCCACCAGGAAACGCCGCGCACCGGAGAATCGAGGCTGAGCTTCATGCCCTGCCACTCTGCATGCTTCTCCGCCGCCTGCTGCTGAGCAAGCCAGTCTGCGGGGGTATGGGCGCCGCAATCCGCCGGCACACCGCGGTTGATGGCATTGCGACGGTTAATCCCCATGTTGGGATCTTCAAATTCTGCAAGGAAGCGCTGATACTCGCGGATGGAGACGGGGCGGTCCATCACGCGTACAGTTGTCTGCCCATCTTCCGCAAGACAATACACATAGCCATTGTCCCGCGCAGGGAGTGAGCCACCGGCACCCGGAGCACACAATACACCCAGTCCCGCCATAGCCAGCACCACCAGAGCGCCCACAGAACCGAGGATAATATTGCGGCGCATCTGCCTGCGGGCGCGGATACTCTCCACCTTGAGCGCCACGGTACGGGAGCTCATGTGCTGCACCGCGTCGCGGTTCAGCAGGGGGGTAACCTGCTCGCAGATGATAGCGGCTGTAGAGCCCACAGCGTTCCAATCCAGGTGTTCGCCCTCGTAGCCCTCGCGAATCCACTGCACCAGCGTAGCCACGCGGGTCTGCCCCGGCACATTATGGGGCAGCACGGGCTCCAAGGCATCGGCCAGACCCACCATCTGCACATGCAGAGAAGTGGCTTCCTCCTTGCCCGGCAGCACCGGGGAGAGGAAATGCACATCGTCCTCGCCATGCACATAAATGGAATCCGGGTGCAGAGGCCCCATGGCAATATCCCTGCCGTGCGCCGCGTTGTAGAGTTCCGCAGCGGCGGAGATAAGGCGGCACACCTGCTTCACGCTCAGCTGCACGCCATCCCGGGCCATCTCAGCCAGGGAGCGCCCCTCCGGGCGTTCGTGCGTCAGGAACCAGACATTGCCGGACATCATGGACTCCAGCACACGGCTCACCCTCGGAAGCTCGGCGGCACTCTTGGCACGCACCATGCGCAGGAAATAGTCCACCACCGTCTTGTCGCTGCCGGGGCGCAACACCTGCACCACCACACCACGCTCCATGTGGCTCTGGGTGGCGAGATAAAAATCGCTGATGCTGTGGCTGCCCAGCAGCTCGGTGAGCGTGTAGACACCGAGGCGGGTTGGCAGGTTCTGGAAATCAGGTTCCGACATACGGTTCAGAGGCGGGAAAGGGGTTATCAGGACGGGTCTATTTCTTCGATGAAGCGGGAGAAGGGAGTGGCCGTATCCTCCTCCGCGGCCGTATCGGCGGGTGCTGCGCTGCTGCTTTCCGTCTCCGGCAGGGGAAGCTCCTCCTCCGTGTACTCCGGCACCAGCCCGTCATCCGGCACGAGGCCATCATCCGGCAGCAGCCCGGAAGAGGACATGGAGGAATGCAGGCGTTCCTGCGCCGCGCGGGCATCCAGCATCTGCTCATGCAGCACCAGAGCCGAGGGCAAGCTCATGCAGTCCAGCGGTTCGCCGCGGTAGTAAAGCTTGGCCGTGTAGCCGTAGTAACGGCGCGAGCCGTACACCCCCTGCTCCTCGTCGGTGAGCAGAGGCAGTTTATAGGTCACGATGAGGTTCTCCTCGCAGTTGGCGAAGCTCTGCGTGTCGTTCTCCCAGCGCATCTGCGGCTTAACACCGGAGAACTCGATACGGCGGTTATCCACCAGCACAAAGAATCGCAGGCGGATAAGGATGTCCTCCACACGCACCTCTTCGCCGGGTGCCAGCAGAATGGGCAGGCGCAGGGTCACGCTGTCGCCGCCGTACTCATCGTAGGTCTGGCTCAGCAGAGGCGGGCCGAAGGAAAGCTTGCCACGCATGGCGGCGGGTTGCTCCACACCGTAGGTCAGGCGGCGGGAAGCGCGCTCGAAATACTTGCCGGCGCGGTCTCGCAGGCGGAACACGCGGGTGTAGTAGTCTCGCGCCTTGTCGGGGTTGAGCAACTTATCGTAAGCCATGCCGTAGTAGTACAGCAGGGCCGGGTGCTCGGGCGAGATACCCACCCCCTGCTCCAGGCAAAGCACGCAGAGGCGCATATCTCCCGCCACCATAGCGGCCACCGCCTTGCGTATCAGCGAATCCAGCTCCTGGACATCCTCAGCGCTCAGCTTATTGCCGGCGGCATCCACCGGTTCGGGCAGAGTGGCAGCCGGCTTGCTGTCGGGAGTCGTCTGCGGCAGACCGGGGTCGGTATCCGGCAGCTCACCCGTGAGGTCGAACACAATGGTGTCCACATCCCGCGGCGGCAGCGGCGGGGCACTATCCCCGGCTTGCGGGTCTACAGCAGGCTGCTCGGCGGAGGCATTCGCGCCGATGTGGGCAGCGCCGTCGTCCTCTCGCGCGCGCATCTGCTCGCCGAAGGCCTGAGCCTCCACCGCGGCCATGTACACGCGCGATGCCTGCTCGGTGCGCTCGGCAGCGACCTCCAGTTTCCGCACAACACCGATACCCAGCACACAGAGTTCCGCCACGATGACCAGCGAAAGACTGCACAGCACAAAGCGGCGGGAGCTCAGAGCCCTCGCCGTCTCGCGCAGCGCATGCGCTACCGACCGCCCCGTGGGGCGAGGGCAACGCTGCACCTTGTGCCATACGACCTCAGCTAGCCGGGTCGCTTTTCTCAGGAACTTCGTATTCAATGATATCTCCTCTGTACTGTGCAAGCACAGCCTGCATGAAAGTCTCGGCGGGCTCGCCCTTATCCTTGTTGAAGCCGCCGTAAGTCATACCGTCCACACGCACCTTGCGCCCCTTCACGGTGAAGGTAGCCACACCTTTGAAGCCAGGTCCCCACTGACGCAGGTCGATGCAGCTGATATCCGCCACGCGGAAGTTCTGCCCGGCGGCTGTCACCTCATCCCCGTTCAGAGCCAGCACACGCCCGCGGGTACGCAGAGCAAAAAACAGCAGTACACAACCCAGCAGGATGAACACGCCACCGGCAATCCACTGCTCGCGTATGGCACCCAGGTCGTACGGGTGCTCATCCGGGGTGATGGGGTAACGCATGCGCTTGGTGTAAGCGGCCCAGCTTTCGTTCCACCCGGCGCTGAGACCGGCGTGGTTCAGAATCTCCGGCGGGCAGCTCACCGCCGCCTCGCAACCTGCAGGGAGCGGGTAGCAGGACTCGCCCACCACCACCATAGGCTCACCTTCCACAGCCTCGGTCTCAATGAGAGGCCGGCCGGCCATGCGCAGCGCCCAGGCTTCCGCTGTGGTGGCAGAGGCCTCCACACCCAGTGCGGCAAAGGCTTTGTGGCTGAAAATCACTTCATTCTTCTGCCGGTAGCCTGTATGCCCATCGTAAAAGAAATACAGAGCAAAACCGAACAACGCCGCCATCACAATACCAAATCTCACAAAGGTATCGGCTGTCGGCTTACAAACTATACTGATTTTCTCGCTCATGTGCCTATATTTTAGCACATCTCACCACGCTTGCAAAGTCCTAAATCCCGCGCGCGCAGGAATATCGCGTCATTGACTCCCGCTGCACGGAAATGCCCGCCCCGAATACCGGGGCGGGCATGGAAATAATCCTGTTATACAACCTTACGTCAGGCCTTCAGCTCGCTGCCGAGCTCGATGATGGAATACTCGCCGGGACGCAGGCGGTATACAATCTGGAGCACATTGCGGCGGGCGTTGCGATACAGCACGAAGGGCTTGCCGGAGATTTCCAGCTCCATGATGGCGTCTTCCTTGTACATGGTCTTGAGGTCGTAACCCTCGCGGGAAATGCGTACGGGCTTGGGATCCTCCGGAGCGTCGAAATCCTCGTAATCCAGGATATCCTCCTCGTACACTTTCTCCTCCAGTGTGCGGATGCTCTTGGAGCGGTGGGGACGGAAGTGCTTCATGAGGCGGGTCTTATGCTTGCGCATGCGGCGCATGATCTTGGTCACCGTCTCATCGATGGCGGCGTAGAGGTCCGGACCTACAGTCGAGGCCTGTATGGTGATATGGTCTGCGCAGAACAGTACAATTTCCGCCATCTGGCGGTCTTTCTGCACGTCTACTACTACTCGTGCCTCCACAATTCTGGGATAATCGATATGGATGGACTGAATCTTCTTCGTGGCGAAATCACGAATAGCATCCGTCACATCTACATGACGGCCGGTCACGACAACGTTGGTGTCAACATTTGATGTCTGCATGGTTGGTACCTCCTTCTATGGTTGTTTGGTTGTTTCTTGCAGCATCGGCGCCAAGTATGCACCTTTCTGCAATACTCATACTATACCCATATGACGAGAAAAGCAATAAAAAAATTGAAGAAAAAACAAAAAAGGCAGGGCGAAGGCTTGCTAGCCACCCTGCAAGCAGGTATACTGGGCGCATGCCGATATCTGAAGAACTCTTTGAGCGTGCATGCCGGGTTATCCCCGGCGGTGTGAATTCCCCGGTGCGAGCCTTCCGCCGCCTCGAGCGAGCCCCGTTTTTCGTCACCCGTGCCGCGGGTGCCCACCTGTGGGATGAAGACGGTCGCCAGTACATCGACTACGTAGGAACATGGGGCCCCGCCATCCTGGGCCACGCGCCGCAGAGCGTCATCTCTGCCGTGCAGGCCGCTGTACCCGCCGGGCTGGGATACGGCATCCCCACCCGCATTGAGGTGGACATGGCAGAGACCATCTGCCGCATGGTTCCCTCCATACAGAAGGTACGCATGACCAACAGCGGCACGGAGGCCACCATGAGCGCCGTACGCCTCGCCCGCGGCTACACCGGGCGCAAGTACATCATCAAATTCACCGGTTGTTACCACGGGCATGTGGACAGCCTGCTGGTGGCTGCCGGCAGCGGTGCCCTGACCCACGGCGAGCCGGACAGCGCCGGCGTCCCCGCAGAGTTCGCCGCCCTCACCCTCGCTCTGCCCTACAACAACCCCGAGGCCGTGCGACAGGCTTTTGCTCAGTACCCGGGCCAGATTGCCGCCATCATCGTGGAGCCCTACCCCGGCAATGCCGGCTTCTACCTGCCGGAGCCGGGCTACCTGGAGTTCCTGCGCGAGATTACGGCTCAGGAGGGTGCCCTGCTCATCTTCGACGAAGTGATGACCGGCTTCCGTATTTCCCCGGCCGGCGTACAGGGGAAACACGGCATCACCCCGGATTTGACCACCCTGGGCAAAATCATCGGCGGTGGCCTGCCTGTGGGCGCTTTCGGCGGCCGGGCAGATATCATGGACTGCCTGAGCCCCCTGGGCCCCGTGTACCAGGCCGGCACCCTGAGCGGCAACCCCGTAGCCATGGCCGCCGGTCTGGCTCAGCTGCGTGAGCTGGAATCCACGGATGCCTACACCCGCCTGGAGGCCCTGGGTGCCCGCCTGGAGGCCGGCGTACGCGCGGCTCTGGCAGATTGCGGCCGCCCGTACTGCTTCAAGCGCAGCGGCTCCATGTTCTGCCTCTTCTTCACCACACAGAACGTGCGCAACCTGGACGATGCCACCACCGCGGACTTCGACACCTGGCGCCGCTTCTTCCTCTCCATGCTGGAGCAAGGCATCTACACGGCCCCCTCCCCCTTCGAGACCGGCTTCATCTCCACCGCCCACACGGAGGCGGATATCGATGCCACCGTGGCCGCCATACACCGCGCCCTCCGGAGCCTGTAACGCCCGGCAGGCAGTTTTTCGCAATTTTACCCCCCCCCGGAACATATTCGCGTTCCGGGGGGGTGTTTTTTCTCTTGACTTACTGATTCTTTTCTCATAGCATAAGTGCATGAGATTATCCGATACAGATTTCGACCAGCAGACCAGAGAAACACTCGGCCAAATCCTGGAGCAGGAGGAAAACATCCTCTGGTGCGGCAGACCCGGTGCCAAAACACCCCTGCAGGAAACCCTTCCCATTCTCATTTTTTCATTGATATGGATAGCGATTCCCTCGTTCATGGTTTACATGATTATTCAGGACAACGGCTTCACAGACTGCGGGGCTGAGATTTGTTTCCCTATGTTATTCATTCTTATCGGGCTTATTCTGCCTATTCTGGTCTTCCGTCGCAATAAGCGCCAGCAACAGCATTCCGCCTACGTGTTGACGGAGAAAAGAGCCATTCTGCTGACCCCCAAATTATTTTCCGGCACAAAAGTCTTTACCTATCCCATGGCGGAGGACATGCTGCTGTCCGTATCCAAGAAAAAGGATGGGAGCGGCAATCTGGTTTTCGATTACAGCGATGTTGTCGTCAATGGCAAGCCCCTGCCCCGCGGCTTCCTCAACCTCAAGGATGTGGAAACACCGCTCCGACTGCTCAAGGAGCACGGCGTGAAAGCCGAAAAGGAATCCTTCGATTTTTAATCGCCGCAAGCCATCCCCCGGAGCTTAACATTCGCCGGGCAGAGCAACAAAAACACCCGCCTTTCAGCGGGTGTTTTTGTTGCGAAAATGTGTACCGACGGCAGCAGAGGCGCGCGCCGGTATTCAGATTATTTCTTCCACTCAGCGAGGGGCTGATTGATGAGACGCATGACATCTGCACCGGGTACAGCGGAGCGGGTGGAAAGCTCCTTGGTGTCGTACGGTGCGAAATCTGCCTCCGGCTTAATGTTGCCGCCGGTCGCCAGAGAGAAGTAACCGCGAGCGGGGTTGTAGCGGCAGTTAATCTCCATGTTGGGGTTGGCGTCGCGGGTGAAGCGATACTGCATGGCCTGGTTCCAGGTCTTGCCATCCCAGCGCCAGGCGGGACCGAAGGTAGCGCGGCGCTCGCGCGTCTTGCTGTCCACATCGCGCTTGAAATCCTCCACAAACCCGCAGCCGCCGCCGAGACCACGGCTGAGCGCCTGAATACGCCAGCAGCTCAGCAGCTCCCACTGCTTGGTCTCCGGGTCCCAGATGTAACCGGCAATCCTGCGGAAATCCTCACCATCCGGCTGCTCCACCACCAGGGTACGCAGCACCTCGCCCTCCTTCCAGTTGAAGGGGCGCATGGAGTTACCACCGGTGCCCTCGCCACCGAAGCGGCGGGTCTCCACCAGGCGGCCCTTCTGCACAAGCTGGGCGCGCTCCTCCTCGGGGGCAGCGTGGGGGTTGTCGCCGCTGTCCTTGGCATCCCAGATGGAGAAAATAGCCACACGAACGGGGCGGCCGTTGTTGTCCTTATGCCCCAGTTCCTGAACACCGATATAGCCGCAGCCGAAATTATTCACCGCAAAGTAGGTGCCGGGGGCACTCTTCTCGATGACAGCCTCTGTGTATGCTGCGGTATGCCCCGGAATAGAGGGCAGATAACCGATGTGCACGGAGGTACACTGGCGCTTGGCCATGTTCTGCGGTGCCCAGTAATCAGAATAGCGGTCGGCCATGGCCTGCTGCCCACAAAGAGTGGCCAGTGCCATAACCCCTGCCAGAATAGTGTTTACAGGTTTCATCGCCGAACATTGTAACCGATATCCTGCGGAAAATCAAGCCAAAACACACGAGCCGCCGATATTCGGAGCTGTTTCAAATCTAACGGCAGAGAGCGCAGAGTAACCACGCTGCCCTGCTCTTTTTTTTATGTTCGGCTGGATGATTGTGAACATTTTGACACACAGAGTGTGACTTTTGTTTCACCAAAGCACGATTGCAGAGAACGCTGCTCTGTGGTTAAGTATTTTCAGTTAACCGCACATTATGCACAAACGCGATACTATTTTCCGCACAATCTGTACAGCCGGGGCATTCGTGTCACTGCTGCTGGTGGTGGGTATATTCGCCCAGTTGCTGATTCATTCGGCAGATGCCTGGAAGCACTTTGGAATTTCCTTTTTGTGGGGCACAGACTGGGACCCTGCCATGGATATCTATGGAGCTTTACCTTCCGTACTGGGCACTCTGTTCTGCACCGGCTTATCGCTGGCACTGGCCATACCTCTTGCCTTTGCCGTAGCATTGCTGATTACCGAATCGCCGGAGTGGCTGACGCGCCCGCTGAGCCAATGTGTGGATTTGCTGGCGGCCATTCCTTCGGTTATTTACGGCATGTGGGGCTTATTTGTTCTGGTGCCGTTGATGCAGGAATACGTGCAACCTTTTCTGGCCGACACCCTGGGTATCATCCACCTGCCCGGGGGAGCCCGGCTTCTGGGAGAAGATGGCGTAGGCAGCGGATTCGGCTTCCTGACCGCCGGGGTGATTCTGGCGCTCATGATTCTGCCATACATGAGCGCGGTCATGCGCGATGTATTCCGCATGACTCCGCCCATGCTTCGTGAATCTGCCTATGGTCTGGGATGCACCCGTCTGGAAGTCACGCGCGATGTCGTGCTGCGCTATGGCATTCGCGGTATCATCGGCGGCGTCTTTATCGGTATGGGGCGAGCTCTGGGGGAGACCATGGCAGTATTATTCGTGATAGGCAACATGATGGAGTGTCCCGCCGGCCTGTTCTCCTGCGGTTCCACTATCGCCACCACCCTTGCCAACAACTTTGCAGAGGCAACAGGGCTGCAGCAGAGTTCGCTCTTTGCGCTGGGGCTCATACTGCTGCTCCTGAGTTTCAGTATCCAGCTCATCACCCGGTATTACCTGGCCCTCACCGGTGCACAAAGAGGCGAGAACATTTAAACCGGAATTCATGATATGACAACAAGACCTGTAATTTACAGAAAAATATCAAACTGTCTGCTCAGTCTCCTGGCACTGGTCTCCATCTGTGTGGCACTGGGTGGCATGGGGTGGATTCTCTTCACCGTGATTCAGAACGGAACACCGGTCCTCAGCCGGGAGTTCCTCCTGGCCCCCTCAAAACCCTATGGTGAACTCGGCGCAGGCGTAGGTAACGCGCTGCTCGGCACGCTCCTGATGACTCTGGGAGCCACGCTGCTGGCAGTGCCGCCGGCGCTGGCCGGTGGCATTTATCTGGCCGAGTTCGGCAAAAACAGTCGGTCGGCAGATTTGCTGCGCTTCTGTGCAAATGTGCTCATGGGGCTGCCATCCATTCTGGTAGGTTTGTTCGTGTATGCCATGCTGGTGGTTCCCACAGGGCATTTTTCGGGCATGGCGGGCACAGTTGCTCTGGCCATCATCATGTTCCCCGTTATCATGCGCACCACAGAGGATATGCTGCTCATGGTGCCGGATACCCTCAGAGAATCTGCTCTGGCACTGGGCATGTCGCGTATGCGCACCACGCTGTGCATCGTGGCACGCAGTGCCCGCAACGGCCTGGCCACGGGCATTCTGCTTTCGCTGGCCCGAGTCAGCGGAGAAACAGCCCCGCTGCTGTTCACCGCTCTGTTTGCCGATACCTGGCCGAGCGGTTTCTTTACAGAACCCACAGCCAGTGCTCCTGTGCTCATTACGGAATACACCACCAATTCTCCCTTCGAAAGCATGCATGCCATGGGCTGGGGTACAGCTCTCATCATGGCCGCTTTCATCCTGATTCTCAATATCGCAACCCGTTGTATCTTCCATGAAAACAAACATTAAAATATCCACCCGCAACCTGAACTTCCATTACGGTAAAAACCAGGCATTGTTTGATAACAACCTTGATATTCACGCCAATAAAATCACGGCTGTCATCGGCCCCAGCGGTTGTGGCAAATCCACGCACCTGCGAATCTACAACCGCATTTTTGAGCTCTACCGAAACCAGAAAGCGACCGGCGAGGTGCTGCTCGACGGCAAGAATATTCTTGCGCCGGATGTGGATTTGCTTAAACTTCGCCACCGGGTGGGCATGATTTTCCAGAAGCCCACGCCGTTCCCCATGAGCATTGCAGATAATGTGGCCTATCCGTTGAAACTTCACTACAAGCTCAGCCGCAGCGAGATAGATGACCGTGTAGAAGCTGCGCTGCAAGGTGCTTCGCTGTGGGATGAAGTGAAGGACAAGCTGAAATCCAGCGGCATGGCGCTTTCCGGCGGTCAGCAACAGCGCCTGTGCATTGCCCGTGCCCTGGCTGCTGAACCGGAGGTTATCCTGATGGATGAACCCACCAGTGCCATCGATCCTGTAGCTACCCTGCGCATTGAGGAGCTGGTGCTGGAGCTGAAACAGAAGTACACCATCGTCATCGTGACACACAACATGCAGCAGGCCTCCCGCATCTCCGACCGCACAGCCTTTTTCTACAAAGGCCGTATCGTGGAAGTCGATGACACCACCAAAATATTCACCAACCCCGCTCATAAACAGACGGAAGACTACATCACCGGACGATTTGGTTGATGCTTTTCCATTTCCGCACTCACATACTCAAACCATGAAAAACCACTTTATTCTCGAACTTGCAAATCTGCGCAGGCAGCTCTGCAGCCAGGGCGCAGCGGTAGAGCTGAGCATAGACCAGGCCATCAAAGCTTTCCAGAACAGAGATGCCGAGCTGGCGCGGCGTATCATAGCTCACGATGCCGTCATCGACCGCGAGGAAATCCGCCTGGAAGAGGAATGCCTGAAAGTTCTGGCGCTGTATCAACCCGTAGCGAGCGATTTACGGACGATTGTATCCTGCATCAAAATCAACGCTTCGCTGGAACGCATGGCAGATTTTGCCTGCCATATAGCTGAGCGTGCTCTGCATCTATCTGCTCTGCAGGAGATTCCGGGGAATGAATCCTTTGATTTTATGCCTATGGAACACCTTGTGCTGAAAATGCTGCACGACACGCTGCACGTCGTCGAATCCTCAGATGTGTTACTGGCTCACAAGGTAATAGAAAGCGATGATGCGGTGGATTCCATGCGCCGCGAGCATCGCGCACACGCCCGAACCGCCTGCGTGTTGTGTCCGGAAGCAGCAGAATACTATATCGACTGCATCGGTCTGGCGCGGGATCTGGAGCGCATTGCAGACCTTGCTACCGATATCTGCCGGCAGATTATCTACCTGTGTACCGGTTGTATTACGCGGCATTCCGGCTGATAAGCATACCGGCAGATAAAGCCATTTTCCGGCAGGCGTTCAATATGACGCCTGCCTTTTCTGCGGCCAGGTATTTCAGCCAACTGCCGCTTGCCGGGGACCTTGCTGTGGTTCCGCGGACAAGGCAGGCAGAGAGATGCCCACAGAAAACCCCCGCAGATGTTTCTGCGGGGGGAACCACACTCTCGCTATGGACAAATTGGGGTAGTTTTAAAGAGTCTCCTCCACCAGTTTCACCACGGAATCCGGCAAGGCAACATAGTTCAGCCTGGTAGCCGTGGAGGCACCTTTGGTATAGCACCACATGAAGTAATCCCGCAGTGCAGCTTTCTTGTCGGCAGGAGTATCCTTGCGGAGCAGCACATAGGTGACACCCGTTATCGGCCAGCTGGTAGCGCCGGGTACGTTGGTAAGCTCCATATAGAAGCCGGGAGCATTCTTCCAGTCCGCTGCAGCGGCAGAGGTGGAGAAACTGTCCAAGTTGGGAGCCACATAGTTCCCGCTGGCGTTCTCCAGCATGGCGCAGGCCAGTTTTGCTTCTACCGCATAGGTATATTCGGTGTAACCGATAGCGCCACGAGTGCGGGCTACGTTGTTGCACACACCCGGGTTTTTCTGGCCACCGATACCCACCGGCCACTTCACAGAAGAACCCTGCCCCACCCTCTTTTTCCAGTCCGCAGAAATCTTGGAGAGGTAATTGGTAAAGATAAACGAGGTACCGCTGGAATCTGCGCGGCGTACCACGGTTATCTTCAGTTTCGGCAGGCGCAGGCCGGGATTCAAGGCTTTGATGTCGGGGTCATTCCAGCTGGTGATTTCGCCCAGGAAAATGCGGGCCAGCACATCCCGGCTGAGTTTGAGCTGGTTATTCTTCACGCCGGGGATGTTCACAATGACAACCACACCGCCGGTAAGCATGGGGTACTGCTCCAGGCCGGCCTCAGCTTGCTGCTCAAGCGTGAGTGGATTATCGGAGCCGGCAAAATCTACCGTACCGGCCTTAATCTGATTGAGCCCGGCACCGGAGCCCATGCTCTGGTAAGTGACTTGGATATCCGGATTCTGCTGAGAGTAGGTATAGGTCCATTTCTGGTATACGGGTGCGGGGAATGAGGCACCGGCTCCGGTAATGGTGGTTTCTGCCTGAGCAAGCGTGCACAGACCCATAGCGGCGATAAACAGATTCTTAAACATAATATTGTGTTTTCTATGATTCAGTGGTTGGAATTATCAGAAGTCGAAACGAACGGCAGAGGAAAGCTGCCAGCCGGTAAAGCCCTTGCTGCCCTTGGCGTCCGTACCTGCGGAGTTAAGGTATTCGGCACCCAGCATCAGCTTGACCATGTGCGGATTATCCGGGAACACATAGTAGTTTGCACCCAGGTAGAAGCCCTGAAGCAGGTCGGACGTACCGGAGTACGTCGAATTGGTGGTGTAGTAGCGGCTATCCGACTTCACCGCATTGCTGCCGCTGGCCAGCTGGTAGCGGAACACACCTTCCCAGTGCGGGGTGAAGCGATAGCTGGGCATGATGACGAGCCCGAACACGTTTTCGGCACCGGCCTGTCCATCGTACACATTGAACCCGGCCAGAGCCTCGGCAAGCAGGGTGAGATTCCCCTGTTTCCCCTCCCAGCTCAGGGCTACCACATCTTCGGCTCCCGGGCCGGCATATTCGCTTCCACGGTTGGTGCCGTCCTTGCGGAAGCTGTGCATATAATCCAGCTGCAAGCGTCCGTTGCTGCCTGTTGCGCGGGAAACGGACATACCAAGTGTCACATTATCCGTGCTGTTGAACGCAGGTTCCAGCCAGGAGTTATCGCGCTGCCCGTTCAGCCACAGACCGGCATTCCACCCCCATTCGGAGTTTCTGTCGGCCTGCGCCACCGATATACCGTAGAGCTTCTCGGCCTTAAGCTGGTTCACCAGGACAGAACGTTCGAGTGTTATCAGCTTGGCACTGGAAGTGCGATATTCAGCCATGTAGGCCGGCTTATGTTTACCTATCGTGAGTGTAATCGGCTTAATTTTGGTGGAGACGGTCAGTTCATCCAGCGCGCCTTCGGTACGGGAGCGATTCCATTGCCCACCGCTGTATTTGTGGCGGGCATCGAGTCCGCCGATATTCCAAACTCCCTTGAGGGTGTAGTCATTCAGAATTCGGGCCTGAGCCCCCAGGCGGAAACGTCGCCATTCGTTGTTGTCGTTGCGAGAACCCTTCACGCGGTCATCCCCGCCGGCAGGTTCCAGATATCCCCACTGATACTGGCCTCGCATTTTCAGGGTAAGCTCCTGCAGGAAGGCATTCTCTGCATTATCTCGCTTGGCATCAAATACCTTGAACACATTCTTCATGTGCGTATCCGGGCTGAAATCTGATGCCTGGGAGAGCGGAGCAGCCCCGATAGCCAGGGCTATTGCCATGATGGTATTCTTTTTCATATCGTATTTTCTTTTGTCAGGTGTCAACCTGAATGCGGCTGACATCTTCAGTAAATCGCATAGCCAAAAATTTTTCAAGCTTTCCACAGTGAAACAAAAGTCACACATTCTGTGACTTTTAAGTCACATTCGTTTTCTTGTATACCTCCACCGGGAGAGTATAATAAGCGTACAAAAATATGCCTGTACATATCGCCATAATAGAGGACGACGAGGATATCGCGGCACTGGTTGCGTATAATCTGGAACGCCAGGGCTGGAAATGCACACCGGTGTACCACGGAACCGAAGGCTGGGAGCATATTCGCAGAAATGTGCCGGATTGCGTGATTCTGGATATGATGCTGCCGGGAATGGATGGTATGGAGATTCTGAAGAACATGAAGGAGCACACCTCCACCCGGAATATCCCGGTCCTGTTGCTCACGGCCCGCAGTGAGCTGGATGTCCGCCTGGAGGGATTGCGTCTCGGAGCAGATGATTATATAACAAAGCCCTTCAGCACCAAGGAGCTTGTGCTGCGCATTCGAAACATCCTGCACAGAGCAAATAATTATGCTTCCCAGGTGCTGCTCCACCACGAGGAGTTGTGCCTCGATAAGATGAACCACCGAGCTTCGCTGAATGGCCGGGATCTGGAGCTTACGGCCGCAGAATTCAAGATTCTGGCCTATCTGATGGAACACTCCGGTAAAGTGCAGGACCGCTACGACCTGCAACATGCCGTACTGGGTTACTCGGATACCACCCAAACACGGGCGCTTGATACTCATATCAAACGCCTTCGCAAAAAACTGGGCATATATGCAGAATGCATTGCCACAGAACGTGGCGTGGGCTATGTGTTCCGGCCGATATGTATCACGCCGGATGTTTGATATATCCCCGCGGCAGAAACAAAGCTTCAGAATCCCACCCGCGAGCAGAAGCGACTGCCCGCGGGTGAGTGTTTTACAGCAGCAGAGGAATCGGGAGCCGACAAATCGGAAACAGCTCCCGGGAGAGCACATGTGCCCCACATGTGTCCCAAAGTTTGGGGGAATATAGCCATTGTGTACTCAAAATCAGCGTATTTTGCCGAATTCTCCTTGGCCGGGTATCATACAGCCCGTTCATTGGCACAATTTTTCTTTTATCCCAACATCGGCGTAAGCCGCTTACTTTTAATTCGTAAATCGTAAATTGTAATTCGTAAATCAACGTGTCCCAAATCTTTGGGACACGTATGCATGTGTCCCAACGCGTCAATTAATATCATTGAAATCATAATATATATCTGCTATAATGCCGACCGCATCATTTATCCCTCGATTCATAACATTTTCGAAACATCTATATGAGCACAGGAAATTCGCAGAAAAATGGTACAGCCGCAGGACAGAACCTGCTGGCTCTCCCTGTCGGGGTGGAGCTGGGGCAATACCGCATTATCCGCAAGCTGGGGCAAGGTGGTTTCGGTATCACCTACCTGGCAGAAGTCATTGGCAGCGGTGAGCAGGTCGTGATTAAGGAAAACCTGCCCTCTTTCTGTGCCTTGCGTGACCGCACCACCTTACAGGTAGAAGCGACGGCCCCCGATGATGAGCTGCAGGAATACGCCAAATACCTCGAGCAATTTGTGAATGAGGCCCGCCTGCTGGCAAAGCTCAATCACCCCAACATTGTGAAGGTGCTCGGGGCCTTCGAGGCACTGGGTACGGCCTATTATGTGATGCCCTGGGTGGGCGGTAAGGAGCTGCAAACAGCGAGCCCCGCGCCCGGTGCCATCACCGAAAAATGGCTGCTGCCCATTCTGCGCACCATGCTCAGCACGCTGGAGTACCTGCACGGCAACAACATTTACCACCGCGATGTCAAACCTGCTAACATTCTGCTGACAGAGGACGGCAGACCCGTGCTCATCGACTTCGGCACAGCGCGGGCTATTATCAGCGACCGCTCCGCCACGCATGTGGGTTCCCCCGGCTACTCGCCCATCGAGCAATTGCGCTCCAGGGGCAAGCGCGGGCCGTGGACGGATGTGTATTCCCTCGGTGCTACCTGTTACCGCCTGATTACCGGCGAGCGTCCGCCGGACGCCCTCGACCGCATGGAGGAGGACGACGACCCGCTGCTTCCGCTGGCTCCCCGCGCCAAGCTTCGCGGGCGTTTCAGCCCCGCATTCCTCGCCACTATCGACAAGGCCCTCGCCCTACGCGGCAAAGACCGCTGGCAGACTGCCGCCGAGTGGCTCGCTGCGCTCCCCGTACCCGAGCCGCAACCGGCACCGGAGCAGGCATCCCCCACCACGCCCGACATCGCCACCACCCCCATCGCCGTAGCACCCGAAGCCTCACCCCGCTCGCGGCGCAATGTGGCGCTTATTCTGCTGATTCTTGTGCTAGCACTCGTAATCCCCGGTGGTTATATATTTTATCAGCACAGTCAGGCAACAGCCCGGCAACTGCGCGATGAACTAGCCCGAGTGGAAGCCGAGCGAAAGGCTAGAGAGGAAGCCGAGCGAAAGGCCAGAGAGGAAGCTGAGCGAAAGGCCGAAGAACTGTCCCGCAACACAGAGCACTTCGCCGAACTGTTGCAACAGTTGCATGCCGAACTTTCGAGAGCTCAGCAGGAAATAGCCCCGGCTGCCGAGCGAGTGGCAGCCGGTCAACAACTCAGCGAGCAGACCTCCCTGCTGCAACATTTTGGCACCCTGCGACAGACCGCGGCTCAGGCCAAATCTCTAGCTGCCAAACTGCCCGCGGAGAATATCTCCCGGAGTTACGATACACTCCCCGCCGATCCGCCGGCATTCCGTTCATTCATCATCGATTTCTGCAACAGTCCGACTGTCATGGCAGATTCTCTTTCGAATGAGCAACTTCTCGCCCTCCTCGGCTGGGATGCCGCTCTTACAGAAGCCAAAAACAAGCTGGTCAGAGAAGCTCGCCGTATACTCAGCGGTAAGGGTATCTCCAAATCGAAATATAGCAGCAAGATAAGAAGTGCAGCCAAGTACGGCGACAAAGAACTGCTGACTCTGCTTATCACCGCCGGAGCAAATGTCAATGCTGCGGACAATGATGGCTGGACTCCCCTCACCTGGGCGGCCTGGAACGGCCACGACGAGTGCGTACGCCTGCTGCTGGCCGCCCCCGGCATCGACGTCAACAAGGCGACCAATGATGGCTATACTCCCCTCTTCTTGGCGGCCTGGAAAGGCCACGTCGAGTGCGTTCGCCTGCTGTTGGTCGCCCCCGGCATCGACGTCAACAAGGCGGACAAATATGGCTGGACTCCCCTCTACCAGGCGGCCTTATATGGCCACGTCGAGTGCGTACGCCTGCTGCTGGCAGCCCCCGACATCGATGTCAACAAGGCGGACAATGATGGCAGGACTCCCCTCTACTGGGCGGCCTTCTTATATGGCCACGTCGAGTGCGTACGCCTGCTGCTGGCAGCCCCCGGCATCGACGTCAACAAGGCGGACAAGAATGGCTGTACTCCCCTGAAAGCGGCGGAAAGTAGTGGCAAGAGCGAGTGTGCCCGGTTGATACGCGAGGCAGGAGGGAAATAGTAAAGTTGAATTTTTGATTTTGGAAGGATAGAGTTCGGCAACCATCACCCCGGGTGCTTCGCAATCACATGAGCCATCATAGCAAACAGATATGAAGGTCTATTACCTCATACTCGGCGTTGTACTCCTTTTTGTCGGGGCATATCTCTGCAGGGAGTGGCGCGAGCCTAGCCCGGAGTCCCGCAGGGGCTATTGAATTCCGCGCGCTAATAGAGCCCCGGAGAGGCGACATAAGGTAGCCCGGCGGTGGAGCGCCAAAGGCGCGGACCCCCGGGGCCGGAATAAAAACAAATCAGCCCCCCGCCGAATGGCGGGGTGGCATAAAGGGTCGCATTGTGTTGTAGGGGGGGATTTCTTTAGTGGCACGCCACTCACATGGGTAACACTTTAGTTCAACTACATAGGTTACACTTTTGCGCGTGCGTTTTGTATCATAATATTTGCTATGATGCAAGTACAATGTGCCGCGCGGCGCGCCGATGGGGCATCGAGACTTTCTTCAAGGAAATCAAGCAGACTTTAGCTGTCAAATAGGCCTAAACCTCCATCGCATTAAATCACGGTGTAGCGATGGCAAATCTCCTGCTCCAAATCACCGCGAAAGAAACGCTGCTCGCGAATGACAAAGGTACCGCGTTTGAGCGGAGTTAAGACATAAGTCAGGGTAGCCTCATCGCCGCCGCAGAGCCCGGCCTTCACCATTTCGGGGTGTTTGTAATCCAAGCTGCGCTCCGTGGCGAACGCATCGTCCGCGTACTCCAGCCTATACTCATAACCTACGGAGCTCCAGTGCTTACCCGAAAAAACAATCCTGCCCTCCCTTAATCTTAAGGTATGTTCCTGCATGTCAGTTCATATAGCAGATTTTGCCACGGCAGCGCAAGCTTTTTTCTGTAAAATCTCTGTCATTGGTGCAAAGTTCGTTTGCGGTTTAGGTTAAGCAGCGGGATTTTGAGGCTGAGACGAGGCTGCCTGCAGCGCCTCAGCCGCAAGTTGAAGCTTCTCCGGGGAAATGTAAGACTTACCGCTAATACCCTCCCATTCATCAGAGAGATCCATAGCTTTGGCGGTTACAATTCTGAGCAAAGAAGCTTCAGAGGGGAAGATGGAAATAACGTTTGTTCTGCGTTTGAGCTGTCTGTTGATGCTTTCCATGATATTTGAGGTTCTGAGGCGTTTTTGAACCTCCGGCGGCAATCAATGACAGTGAGGCATTCTTCAATGTTATTTTCAAGCCAATCTGCGAGTTTGGTCTGTCCGTCAGCGCGGAAAACAGATAAGACGTTTGAAATCATGATATTTGCCATTTTTCGACTACCTGCATTAAAAATGGTACGGATATGGGCAGCGGCCACATGTGTTCCGCCGGGAGAGTGTTGTTTTTGCTTGCCATGACAAGACTTTTGAGGTAGACTGGCATAAGAGAGAAATCGACCCCACGCCACCATGAAAACCCACCCCACCCTGACCGCCGCACTGGGCCTGCTGACGCTGAACAGCAGTGCATTGGCCCAGCAACCCACCCCCGCTGCCGACACACAGCCCGCTGCCACGCTCCCGGCGCCGAGCATCGAGTTCAACACCTGGTACTCGCGCATGGACAAGGGCGACTCGCTGAACATCGATTTCTGCGTGCCTATGGTGGCAGAAGATCGGGTGAACACAGAGGTAGACCCCGGCTATGTGAGCACCAATTTTCCGGATGCCGTGAGCGCCACCTGGGTCAGCACATCCCGCATCCGGCTTGCCATCAACAAGGCGCTGCCGCACTTCCACATGCTGCGGGTCGAAGTGCCGCAGGGGCTGCGCGGAGTCGACGGAGGTGTGCCGGCCGGGCGCGTGGCAGAGTTCCCCACCTACCGCGGAGACCTGATTGTCTACAGCAGCATGGAGGACGGCGGCATGCTGTTCGTGCGCCCGAATGAGCCCGAGCTGGCGGAAGAAACACGCCGCCGCATATCGGAACTCTGCTACGAATACGAGGGGAAGCGCTACCCGCTCCGCTACCGCCAAGCCACCGTGGCCGATGCACTGGCACACTGGGACAACTACGATGTCGTACACTTCTACAACCTGGACAGCCACGACCGCAAGGAAATGCAAGGCCGCCCGGCAGATGAGCTGCTGCCCGATACCTGGGTGGTGGAGAGTCCCGGCATACCCGCCGCGGGCAGGAAAATCACCCTGCTCCTCCCCAATGCCTCCTGGAATTACTCCCGGAACAGAATCGAAGATGAAAAGCTGGACCGCATCTCAGCGCCGCCCATCGAGTTCAGCCTCACCAACACCTGCAAAGCCCGCGGCTCCTACGAGGTGAAGCTCGCCTTGCTTATGCCTGCCGATGCGGCGGATGCAGCCACCCTCATCCAAAGCCTCCGCTGGAGCATGCGAGAGGATGCCCACAGCGACCGCTGGGTGCCGCTGGAGTGGAAAGACGGCGCCCTGCGGGGCCGGGTTCGCGGCAAGGATATAAGCCTCACCCCGGTGCAGACGGAATACCGCACGCTGCGCCTGCTGGAGGGTGGGGAAAAACGCGGCATCTGCTCGCTGACCCTGGCAGGCGAAACCGGCGGGCGTGAGATTCGCCTGCGGGCACAGGGTGAATACACCGGCATTGCCGAGGGCAGCAAAGTTCAGCGTTTTTACAATGGCAAAGAAGTTCCCTGGCAGGAGGACACCACCATGCTGCGCCCCAAAGAGCCCTACATTTACACGGATGTGATGGCCGAACACATGCAGCTGCGCGGCAGCACCACGCTGCGCTGCCGCTACGGACAGCTGGAGGGCGGCACCGCCTGCATCCGCAAGCTCAGCCCCGCCAGCCCGGCAGAGGCCGTACGCCTGCTGCATGACTTCAATGTCCGCTACAGCGGCACGGAGGAGGATGACACCGCGGACCGGGAGGAAGAGAATGCCACCGAGTCATATATCGACCCGCGGGACAAAAAGACCGCCGAGATGTCGGCCACCCCGTGGGAAGAGCGGCGTGTGGGTTCATCCCCGCTGCCGGCGGTGAGCGCCACTGCCGAGGTACCCCTGCAACCGGGGGCGGAAAACGAGCTTACCCTGCCCCTGGCCGAGCTGTTCCCCGGCCAACCCGTGGGCGGACTTTACTTTGTGGAGGTGAGCGGCACGCCCATACGCAACAGCAAGCTGCCCGTGGTGAACCAGGGCCTCATCCAGGTGACGGATCTCGGCCTGCTCTGGAAAACAAACGGCCGCCACATCTTCGCCCATGCCTACTACCTGAGCACGGCAAAGGATGTGCCCGCGGCCACGCTGCGCCTCTTCGACAAAGAAGGCCGCCAACTGGCTGAGCTGCCGGTGAAAAACGGCCTGGCCGAAGGGGAGTTCCCGGCAGGTACCCGCTACCTGCAGCTGCTCACGGCAGACGACAGTGTGCTGCTGTCTCATGATTGGGACGACTACGAAATCAACCAATATGGCAGCTGGGACGATAACATACTTCTGAAACAGGGCATCAGCCCCGGCGAGCTGGCCCGCCCCTTGGTGTACCTCTTTGCAGACCGCAGTCTCTACCGCCCCGGCGAAACCGCACACATCAAGGGGCTGGCTCGCTGGGTGCAGGATAACAGGCTCTCCACCCCGGAGATAGAGAGTGTCACCGCCCTGATCAGCCTCAACTACAGGACCATCTGCGAGCTGCCCGCCACAGTGGAGGCAGACGGCAGCTTCTGCATCGATGTCCCCATGCAGGATGTGGGAGCCTACAGCATCCGCTTCGAGGTCTGTTTCAAAGGCGATGCCGACAACACCAGCCCGGACAAGGTGCAGCTGGCTACCCGCCCTGAGCTGCAACGGCACCAGTCGAACGAACGACACTTCTTCCTCCACCTGCCCTGCAAGGAATTCCGCCGCAATGAGTTCGAAGTGCAGAGCAAGCTGGATGTGCAGCAGGCCTCACAACGTGTCGCTCTGAGCGCCACGGCCACCAATTTCTCCACCACTCCCGTGGCACATGGAAAGGTACGCTGGAACCTCGCCCTGGAGGACAGCAACTTCTACCCCGAACAGCCGCAGTGGCGCGATTTCCGCTTCGGGGACTTCCGCAGAAATCCCTGGGAGTTCTTCTATGTGCAATACTGTGGCGGCTATGCGAGGGGAGAACACCAATTCGTGTCGCAGGAAGGCACGCTGGATGAAAACGGCCGCGGTTCCGCCGCCATGACACTGCCGAAAGCGGAGTTCCCGCGCATGCGACGCATCACTGCCACCACTTCCGTGACCAATGGCAACGAGCAGACTCTCTCCTCCGTACAGAAGGCCACCCTGCACCCTGCCGCGGTGTATGCCGGCATACGCACGCAGGCAACACTGGCGCAGGTGGGCGGCACACTGCCGGTGGAGCTCGTGGCCGTGCGCCCGGACGGCAGCGGCTGGGATGCCGCCCCGCTGCCCGCTACGGTGAAGGTGACACGCACCGTGTTCCGCCCCACCCGCTATGGCTCCCTGCAGAGCACAAGCGTGCACAACAGCGAGGAAAGCGAAACGGAGAATATCATGCAGGTCTCGCTCAGCGGTACCCCCACTCGCGTGGAGATACCGGTGGACCGCGCCGGCCGCTACGATGTGGAGGTAAGCGGTACGGATGCCGAGGGGCGTCCCTTCTGCTCCGCAACCCGTCACTATGTGTGGGGAGACGCCGTGAGTCCCTGGGAGTACCTGAACGACTACGGCCTGAGACTCCGCCCGGACAAAGCACAGTACAAGCCCGGCGAGACCGCGCAGATTCTGGTGGAAACACCGGTGAACGCAGAACTGCTGGTCACGGTGGAGCGCGGGCGCATTCTGCGCCACTACCGCCGCAGCGTGACGGTAGACAAACCCATCATCGAAGTCCCCATAGAAGCCGGAGACGCTCCTGTGGTGTACGTGAGCGTGAGTCTGGTACAGAATGATGCCCGGCGCGGCAGCAACGGCAAGCCGCTGTTGCTGGACGGCGACTGCAAGCTGTTGGTGGAAGCTGCGGACAAGGTACTGGCTGTGCAGCTGGAAGCCCCGCAGCAGGCTCTGCTGCCCGGGGAGCCCTGCACCGTGAGCGGTACCATCACAGACGCCGCCGGCAAGCCCGTGCCGAATGCAAATGTGACCCTCTACGCCGAGGACGAGGGTACCCTGCAGGTGATGGGCTACAAACTGCCCGACCCAGCCTCCTACTTCTACAGCGAGGAAGGACGCCCGCAGGGTATCACCACCTTCTCCGCTCTGGGCCAGCTGGCAAGCGAGAACCTGCGGGACCGCGAATACGGCAACAAGGGCGTGTTCGTGGGCGGCGGAGATGACTACGATACCGGGGGCAACCTGAGCGACAGCGAGGCAGACTACCTGCGCCGAAACTTCACCCCCTGCGCCCTGTGGCTCTCCTCCGTACGCACGGATGCTCAGGGACGCTTCACCACCACCTACACCAACCCGGACACGCTGACCCGCTACCGCCTCATGGCCGTGGCGGCTGCCGGGGAGCAGTTCGGCTCCGGAGAAGCGGATTACCATGTCAACAAACCCGTGATGCTGGAACCCGCCGTGCCCATGAGCGCGGTGGAGGGGGATGAGATGCTGCTGCCTGTCACCGTGAGCATGCTGCCCGACCAACTGCCGCCCGGCAGTGCGGATTCCCTCACCTGGCAGGTGAGCCTCAGCGGGCAGAACGCCGACATCCCGCAGCCCACACAGAGCGTCACCCTGAGCGGTAACAAGCCTGCCACCCTCCACTTCCCCGTGCGGATTCTCAGCGCCGCTCCCACACAGCTGCAGTGGCGTGTGCAGGCCGCCGATACCCCGCAGGGCAGTCCCCTGGCACGAGTGAAGGATGCCGTGCAGCTGAGCTTCGATGCTGTGCCGCCCACCCCGAACCTGCGCGAGTATGTGTGGGCCGAGCTGGCCAATGGGCAGAGCACCGGGTTGCAGCCCCTGCTGCGCCACATCTACCGCCCGGGCGGCAAGGTGCAGCTCACCTTCTCCACCTCACCGCTGGCAGGGATGGGCTACCCCATGCAGTACCTCTTTACCTACCCCTACGGCTGCACGGAGCAACTCTCTTCCACCGTGTTGCCCTGGGTGCTGAGGGACGATCTGAAGAAGGCTCTGGGCCTCACCTGCCCGGAGGACAAACAGCCCGGGGCCATCATCACCGAAGTGCAGCAGAAACTCGCCTCGCGCCAACTGTCCGCCGGAAAATTCGCTTACTGGGGCGGCGACCGGCAGCCCAGCGAGTTCTCCCCCTATGCGGTGCTGGTGCTCGACATCATGGGAAAGACCAACCAGCGCGACATCATGGCGCTGCGGGAGAATATAGAGAGGAACACGGACAACCCCTGGCTTTCTCTGCTGGTGCTGACGATGCAACACCGTGCGCAGAGGGCGGACCTGGATACCATGCTGGCCCACGGGGGTAAGCTCAACCCGCAGCAGAAGTGGATTCTGGCATACTGCTCCGCCAAACTGAGGCACCAGCAGGCAGAGCAGCTGCACCGCAATGCCGACAGCGCCCAAGAGGACAACATGCACGAGGAATACGCCCTGCCGCCGGTGAAAGCCCTGCGTGCCCTGTATGCCGTGCAGACCGCTGCCGGCTCCCCGGCCACGGCTGCCCTGCTGCGCGACTACCTGCAGCGCAGTGCCGGGCAGTACTCCACCTGGCGCAACGCGTGGATGCTGCTGGCCGTACACGCCTACACCCGCAATACCGACCTGGGCAACCGCCGCGCCAAGGTAAATGACACCGCCATATCCGCCGCAGCCCCCATGCAGGTGCACACCACCACCGGCACCGGGGAAACCTGGCGTACTGTCGGCAACCCGGTATACCTGAGCGGCTATGCCGAGGGATACCTCGCACAGCAGCAACCCGTGCAGGCCATCGACCGCGGTTTCCGCGTGCAGCGCACCTACGAGCAGCTGCAGGCAGACGGCAGCTGGAAACCCACTGCCACCTTCCGCGTGGGGGATATTGTGCGTATCACCGTTTCCGCCACTCCCACCGCCACCGGGCACCCGCTGCGCTACCTCGTGCTGGAAGACAGACTGCCTGCCGCCTTCGAAGCCATAGACCCCGAGCTCACGTCCCAGGCGCTGCCGGAGGGCATCAACGCGGAGACTCTGCGCTCATGGTTCTGCTTCCCCGCCTCGGTGGACAGGCGCGAGTTCCTGAAGGACCGCGTGCGCATGTTCGCCAACTACCCGGGCAGCAAAACGCTGGAAGCCAGCTATGTGGCCCGTGTGGTGCGCAGCGGCAGAGTAACCGCCCCGGCAGCCAAAGCCGAGCTGATGTACCGCCCGGAGGTAAACGGGCTGAGCATACCGCAGCAATTCCATGTAACCCCACGCTGAGTCCCCGCCTGCCATGCGTCCGATTCTCCGCTACACCCTGCTGCTTGCCGCGCTGCCACTGTTGCTGCTCACCGCAGCGGGCGTGGTGCTGGCTGTCTGCCTGTCCGGCGACAGCCCGGACACCACCCGCAACTACCCGGCGCAGAGTGCCCGCCTGCGGCAGCATGTGGAAGCCCTCTGCTCTGCCCCCAGATACGGGGACAGCAAACAACAGGCACGGGAATACATCGCCGAACAATTCCGCAGCGCAGGCTTTCGTCATGTACACGAAGAGCACTTTACCACCGCAGATGGTGAACAGCACTGCAACATTTCCGTCACGCTCTATGGCTCCTCCGACAAGCGTATCGTCATCGGTGCCCACTACGATGCCTGCGACACGGGCAACGGCAACCCGGGGGCAGATGACAACGCCAGCGCCGTGGCAGTGCTGCTGGAGCTGGCCCGCAACCTGCCCACTGTCAAAACCCGCTACGATGTGGAGCTGGTAGCCTGGGATTGCGAGGAACCGCCCTACTTCGACACGGAGGATATGGGCAGTGCCCACCACGCGAGCTCATATAAACCGGAGGAGCTGCACGGCGTTATCTGCCTGGAGATGCTCGGCTACTTCCGCAAGGAGCCGAACAGCCAGCCGCCCCTCTTCCCGGGGCACAGCCTCCTGCTGCCCACAGTGGGCGACTTCGTGGCGGTGGTGGGGGACTGGAACGCCCTGAGTCTCGCACGCGCTGCCTACTCCGCCCTGCGCCGCGAGCTCCCCGCCGTGCGCCTCAACATCCCCTTTGCGCATGATACGGACCTCTACCTGAGCGACCACCGCAACTACGCCCCGCGCGACATACCCGCCATCATGATAACCGATACGGCCATGCTGCGCAACCCGCATTACCACGAACCTACCGATACCCCCGATACGCTGGACTACGACTCCATGGCCCGTGTTACCAGAGGAATACATGACTTTTTAATTCAGATACTATACAAATAATCCACCATGCGCTCTCTCCGCACTCTCCTGCGCCGCATTCCGGCGGGTCTCATCTGCCTCGGCATTGTCGTCTGCCTGTTCACCGGCATAGGCCTGCGCATGGGAGCTACCAACATGCTCAACACCATCATGAAAACGGCGCATGACCTGCTGCTCAACACCGTTTTCTACCTCATGGCCATCTGCGTGCTTACGGGGGCACTGGGGCGCCTCTTCGTGGAGTTCGGCGTGGTGAGTCTGCTGGAGAAACTGCTCCGCCCGCTCATGCGGCCGCTCTTCCACCTGCCCGGCGTGGCGGCACTCGGCGCCCTGCTCACCTTCCTCTCCGACAATCCGGCCATCATCTCCCTCGCGCAGAACAAGAGCTACGCTTCCTACTTCCGCAAGTACCAGCTCATCTCCATCACCAACTTCGGGACTGCCTTCGGCATGGGCATGCTCGTCATTGTCTACATGACCTCGCTCGGCTTCTTCGCAGAGTCCCTCATCGGCCTCGCCGGCGCCTGCTGCGGCTGCATCATCTCCACACGCCTCATGCAGCGTTTCGTCCTGAAGCGCCACCCGGAATTCGCCGACCTCCCCGCCGTGCCGGATGCAGCTACCCCCACCACCGGGGAGAAGGAGGAGCAGCAAAAAGCCCCGGCCCCTCTTTTCCAGCGCATCCTGGACTCTATGCTGGATGGCGGCCGCTCCGGTGTGGATGTCGGGGTAGCCATCATACCCGGTGTGCTGATTATCTCCACCATGGTGATGCTGCTCACCTTCGGCCCGGGGGCAGATGGCCGATACACCGGCGCAGCCTACCAGGGCATCGCGCTGCTGCCGGAGCTGGGAACCGCCTGTGGTTTCCTCTTCGAGTGGCTCTTCGGCTTCACGGATCCGCACCTCATCGCCTTCCCCATCACCGCTCTGGGGGCTGTGGGGGCTGCCCTGAGCCTGGTACCCGGCTTCATCGCCTCCGGCTGGGTGGATGGTAACGCCATCGCCGTTTTCACTGCCATCGGCATGTGCTGGAGCGGCTACCTGAGCACCCACACCGCCATGCTGGATGCCCTCGGCTACCGGCAACTCACCTCCCTCGCCATCCGGGCTCACACCATCGGCGGCATCGCTGCCGGCATTGCTGCTCACTGGCTCTGGTACCTCTTCAACCTGTTCTGAAAGGCCTCCGCACCCGCTGCAAAGCGCGAATTTGCTGCCAAACAGGCTCATTACACGCAATTTTCACCCATTTCCCGTGCATTTATACTTTACAATAACAGGCAGCGGGAGTATAGTTCAGCCTGAGGTCAATATACACATATGCACGCACCAAGTCTCATTAAATCGCTCAAGACGTACGACAAAAAAACGTTTTTTGCCGACCTGACTGCCGGCCTGACGGTGGGTGTGGTAGCCCTTCCGCTCGCCATGGCCTTTGCCATCGCCTGCGGTATCAAGGACATCACCCCGGCTACGGGTCTTATCACCGCTGTAGTGGCAGGTTTCATGATATCGCTGCTGGGAGGCAGCAAGTACCAGATAGGCGGCCCCACGGGCGCCTTTGTTGTGCTCATCGCCGGCGTGGCCGGTAGTTTCGGCATGGGCGGGCTCATCCTCTGCACCCTGCTGGCTGGTATCTTCCTCATCCTCTTCGGTGTGTTCCGCATGGGCGCACTCATCAAGTTCATCCCCTACCCCGTGACCACGGGTTTCACCTCCGGCATTGCCGTCACCATCTTCTGCACGCAGATTAAGGACTTGCTGGGGCTGGAAATCCCGCACGCCGTACCGGCAGAGTTTGTCGCCAAATGGGAGTGCTATTTCCAATACTTCAACACCACCAACTTCTGGGCACTGGGTATCTCGCTGCTCACGGTAGCCGTCATCCTCATCACCAAGCGCCTGGCTCCGCGCGCCCCCTTCATGCTGGTGGGTATGCTGGTCAGCACCGTGGTATGCGTCTGCTTCAAGCTTCCGGTGGAGACCATCGGCTCCCGCTTCGGCGAACTGCCGCAGGGGCTGCCCATGCCGCAATTCCCGGAGTTTGACTGGATGCAGCTGCCCATGCTCATCAAGCCCGCCTTCGTTATCGCGCTTCTGGCCGCCATCGAATCCCTGCTCAGCGCCAGCGTGGCAGACGGCATGACCGGCTCCCGCCACCACCCCAACACAGAGCTCATCGGCCAGGGCGTGGGCAACATAGCCAGCGCCCTCTTCGGCGGCATTCCCGCCACAGGCGCCATCGCCCGCACCGCCACCAACATCCGCGCCGGTGCCAAGACCCCTGTTTCCGGCCTCATCCACGCCGTCACCCTGCTGCTCATCCTCATGCTGGCCGGGCAGTACGCCGCCATCGTGCCCCTGCCCGCCCTGGCCGGCATCCTGGTGCTCGTGTGCTGGAACATGGCCGAGGTGAGCACCTTTGCCCACCTGCTCCGCGGGCCGAGACAGGATGCCGCCGTGCTCATCATCACCTTCATCCTCACCGTGCTCATCGACCTCGTGGTTGCTGTGGAAGTAGGCGTCGTGCTGGCTGCCCTGCTCTTCATCGGCCGCATGGCCAAGATCAGCAACGTGGAATCCATCTCCCGCGAAATCGAAGGCGAGGACCCCGAGGAACAGCCCGCCCGCTCCCGCTACCTGCGCCACATCCCGGACAATGTGGAAGTGTTCGACGTGCAGGGGCCCTTCTTCTTCGGTGCTGTGGAGAAGTTCAAGGACAACGTCTTCCGCACCATGGAGGACAATATCGAGTACGTGCTGCTGCGCATGCGCCTCGTCCCCGCACTGGATGCTTCCGGCCTCCACGTGCTGGAGGACTTCCTGGAGTACTGCCACCGCCACAACATCACCCTGTTGCTCTGCGGTGTCCAGCCCCAGCCCCTCAAAGTCATCCGCAAGGACAGCCCCTTCATCTCCGAGCTCCACGCGGAAAACATCTGCGAGAATATCGATGCCGCCCTCATCCGCATCGCCGAGCTCGAGAAACAGCGCAAGGAGACTCCGGTACCTGCCGCAGAGTAATTCCCCCGAACAACATTCCCCTTCTCACCCCCGCTGCCACCCGCAGCGGGGGTTTTTGCTGCCCGGCTACTTCAACACCGCTTCAACACAATAACGCTCTAGCACTTACGACGAAGTGTGTAAAATCGTCGATTTAATCTTGCATTTTACACGGTTTGTCGTATAATTTTCTTTATGAAGCCTCTAGGATATATTCCTCGTCTCATAAGCAGCCATATTAAAAAACTGATGGATATGTACCCCATTGTCACCATTGCGGGGCCGCGTCAGTCAGGCAAGACCACACTGGCTCGGCATTTATACCCCGATTTTGATTATGTGAGCATGGAGGATATCCGAGAGCGCCAATTCTTCCGCGAAGACCCCACTCATTTTTTACAGATACACAAAGCTCCCTGCATATTCGATGAGGTGCAGAACACGCCGGAATTGCTCAGTTACCTGCAAGGGATAGTAGATGAGGAGAAACGTATCGGCATGTACATACTGACCGGAAGTCGGCAGATGGAATTGCAGCAAGCCATCACTCAATCCCTTGCCGGACGCAACGGGATTGTGGATTTACTGCCGCTTTCTTTACAGGAGTTAAGTGCGGTGGGGATTCATGATGAGCGCGACACCGCACTGTTCCGCGGGTGTTTGCCCCGCGTGTTTGAATACAATCTGGAGCCCGGACAAGCGTACTCCGACTACTTGCGCACCTATGTAGAGAGAGATGTACGCCAACTGGTCAATGTGCGTAATCTTCAGGCTTTCGAACTATTCCTCAAACTACTCGCCTCGCGTGTGGGGCAAGTAGTTAATCTGGCAGCCCTGGCAACAGATGTAGGTGTAAGCAGCTCCACCATTCGAGAGTGGGTATCTGTGCTTGAGGCCTCATACATCATCTTTACCCTGTATCCATACCATAACAACTACGGAAAGCGCCTTATCAAGTCTCCGAAAATCTTCTTCACAGAGCCGGGGCTGGTGCCTTGCTTGCTTGGTATCGAATCCCCCTCTCAACTTGGGCGAGATCCGCTACTGGGTAATATTTTTGAAAACATGGTCATTGTTGAAGCGCTGAAACACCGATTCAATACCGGCAAACGACCCAACCTCTTCTTTTTCCGAGACACCAAGGGCTTTGAAATCGACCTCATTCTTGAGGAAGCTCGGCGCCCGCGCCCCATCGAAATCAAATCCGGCATGACCTTCACGCCGACCATGGTAAAAAATGTAGAGAAATTCTCCGACTTTGTTCCGGACTCACTTCCTCCTGCTCTCATCTACGCCGGCGCAGATATGGGAATGTTCCACAATGTGCAAATCTGCAATTTCACCCATTATAACAACATATTCTGCACAACATAAGCACGTTTTAGAGGAACTGCCAGCCCATACGATGCCCTACCCGGAGAAGCCCGCAGTACACTCGCGCCGCCAAGTGGTCGACATTTGAAAAGTCATATTTTTCATCTTTTTTCATCTTTTTTCACCTTTTTTCAAATGAGTAGAAACCTGGGGCGGGAAAAATCCCTACCCGGAGAAGCACAGCAGTGAGCTCTCTCTCCCACGCAGCTGTGCGTTTGCCCCTGCCGGAGCAGCAGAGTAAATTTGAGGGGGCGTGGCAGGAGAATCTCCTGCCACCCCCCCGAACCCCTGTATTATGAAAAAACTGTCGGTTGCGCCGGGTGATGCCGCATCAGTTGAGATGCATGGGCATCAGCACATAGAGGAACTCGTCCGCCACGCGCATGACGCCGGGGCTGGAGGAGTCGATGAGGTCGAGCGCGACCTCGCCATCGCCCACGGCCTTGAGGGGAGCGAGGATGAAGTCGGCATTGAAGGTGATGGCAATCTCGCGGCCATCGTAGTCGATGGGTACTTCTTCGTTTGCCTCACCGAGGCTGGCAGCGCTGGACTGCACCTCCATGACGCCGGGAGAGAAGCGGAAACGCACGGTGTTGGCCTTCTCTGCGGAGAGCAGGGAGACGCGGCGCACGGTCTCGTTCAGGTCTGCGGCGGGCATGATGATGCGCTCGTTGTAACGGCTGGGAATCACCTGGCGGTAGTTCGGATAGTTGCCGTCGATAAGCTTGGTAACAAGCAGGGTGTCGCCGAAGTCGAAGGAAGCCTGGTTGGAGGTGATGCGCACCATCACATCCCCGGAATCGCCGAGGAGGCGGTGCACCTCTGCCACAGCGCGGCTGGGGAGGTCGATAGCAACCTGCTGGGACTCGGGGAACTCGAGCTCGTTCTCGAAGAGAGCCAGGCGGCGGCCGTCCGTTGCCACGAGGGTGAGCTTACCATCCTGGAAGCAGGTGTAAATACCGTTGAGGATGTAGCGCGTACCATCGTTGGAAATGGCGAACTCGGTGTAGCGGAAACCGCGGTTGAGCATGGCCTGGGGCACCTTGAACTCGCGAGCCTCCTTGAAGACGGGCAGGCTGGGGAATTCCTCTGCTGCCAGACCGTTGAGCTTGAACTGAGCGCGGTTGCAGCGAATGGTGGAGATGGAGCCCTTGGACTCGAGGCTTACCTCGCCGTCTCGCATTTCGCGGATGATGCTCTGGAGCTTCTTGGCCGGCAGGGTGATGGCGCCGGGAGTCTCTACCAGGCAGGGCACCTTGGCAAGCACCGTAAGCTCCATATTGGTGGTGGTGAGCTTCAGCTCGCCATCCGCGGCTTCAAGCAGCACATTGGAGAGAATGGGCATGCTCGGGCGGGTGGATACCACGCCGGCTACCTTGTTCAGGCCATCAAGCAGAACTTGTTTTGCTAATGCGAATTTCATGTTTGCGCTCCTTCGGTTTTTCTGCATTTTACATATTTTTGCACACCATGGCAAGACAAATATTCACCATTACCCAGATTTTAGGCACATTTTTTTGTGACGCTGCCATATATTGTGTACATATGCGATTTCGGATGGTCAAATTCAGCCAAAGCTCCGCCTGCAGATAAAAAACGATTTTCTAAACAAACCCACCCCTCCCCTTTACGGGCGCAGCAGGGGAGCTCCGCTGCCGGAGAGCAGGAGCAGAGTCAGCTCCGGGCGGCAGCCCAGGCGTATGGGTACAGAGCTGGTGCCGGTGCCGCGGGTCACGTAAATTTGCTGTCCGGCAGCCTTGCCGCTATGCAGGCCACCGCGCAGGTATTCTCGGCTCCAGATACCGCTGGAAAACACGGGGTAGCCGCCGGGCCAGCAGACCATGCCGCCATGCGTGTGCCCGCACATCACGAAGTCTGCCTTCAGGTCAAAGTGCAGGAAGTGGTAGGGGCTGTGCACTGCTACCAGCAGGGGCATATCCCCCGGCAGGTTCTGCGCGGAGAATCGCCTGTTCATATTGCCGGGGGAAGTGCCATCGCAGCGGAAAGAGGAGCCACGCAGCAGAGCCTTGCAGCCATTGGCAAACTGCAGCGGGATATCCTGCGACTCCACACAGATGAATCCCCGAGCGTCAAATTCCTTTTTAAGCTTGAACCCGAGACGCGAGATATCGTGATTCCCGCGCACGTAGTACACCGGGCCGGCTTCCAGCAGGGGCGCAAGGCGGCGGGCCAGCTCCGCAGCGGGCATATTGTGCTCTTTCTCGCTGTTCTTGATATAATCCCCCAGCAGGATGATGCACTCGGGCTTCTGAGCCAGAGCCACCTGCACCTGCTCATCCAACCAGGCGGCATCGTGCTGCGTGACATGCAAATCCGCCAGCAGCACCACGCGTGCCGGGGCGGCCTCCGCAGGCCAGCCGGGAAGCGCCACAGGCACCTCCTCCACCGCCAGATGGCGCGGCCCCCCGAACAGGGTGTACCACACGGCCACCGTAGCGCCCAGCAGAGATGTCAACATGGCCATAGGTCTGGTAAAGCGAATCTTCAAGCAGGCGATGCAGGGTTATTCCACCACGAGGGAGACAGGGCAGTGATCCGAGCCGGTGATGTCCGCGTGAATCTCGGCAGAGCTCACACGCGGCAGCAGGGACTCGCTCACACAGAAGTAGTCTATACGCCAGCCCACGTTCCGGGCGCGTGCACCACCGCGGAAACTCCACCAGGAGTAGGCATCCCGTGCATCCGGGTGCAGGCGGCGGAAGGTGTCCGCGAAGCCGGCTCCCAGCAGCTCGGTGAAACCGGCTCGCTCCTCGTCCGAGAAACCGGCGCTGAAGTGGTTTGTTGCAGGGCGTGCAAGGTCAATCTCCTGGTGTGCCACGTTCAGATCCCCGCAGAACACCACGGGTTTCTTCTCTGCCAGCCCGCTCACATACGCGCGGAAAGCGGCATCCCACTCCTGGCGGTAGGGGAGGCGCGCCAGCTCGTTCTGCGAGTTGGGGGTGTAGCAGTTCACGAGATAAAAATCCTCGAACTCCATGGTGGCCACGCGCCCCTCCGTATCGTGCTCCGGCACGCCGATACCCGTGCTCACGCTCAGCGGAGCCACACGGGAGAGGATAAGCACCCCGGAGTAACCCGGGCGCTGAGCGGGGTTCCAGAGAGCATGCGGCCAGGAGGCCAGCCACAAGTCTGCCACCTGCTCGGGTTTCGCCTTAATCTCCTGCAGGCACAGCACATCCGGAGTCAGGGCATCCATCTTCTCTGCCAGCCCTTTGCCCAGGGTGGCACGAAGTCCGTTCACATTCCAGCTTACCAGTTTCATTCTGACACCATACTACCCTATGGCAGACATGGTGTCAAAAGAAAATTCAGGATGCAAAGGTCAAAATGACATACTTATCCGGTAGGATTCAGGCAGCCACCTGCAACGCCTGCCCGGAGACATGCCTCAGCCCCTGGGGAACAGACCGCGCAGGTCGTTGAAATCCAGCGAGGGCGGCGTGTCCAGGTCATCGCTGTCCGTGGAGCTGCGTCGACCGGGCATGGGGTAGCGCCCGGGAGGGCCTCCGGCGGAGTAGAATGAACCTCTGCGAGGTCCAACAGCTCCGGCAGGAATCTGCTCTTCAAGCTCCTCCTCCGGCTGCATGTCGGCAGCGGGCATCAGCTCCGGCTGGTGCATGGCCGGCTCAGCCCGGAAAGTCGGTACGGCATCCTCCGGCTCCTCCTCGAAAAGCACATCACCTGCCCCTTCCGGAGACTCCGGTTCCTCTTCTTCCGCCTGCTCCGGCTCGGCAGGAATTTCCGGCTCCTCTTCCTCCACATACACCTCGGAAATTTCCTCCTGTTCCTCCTCGTACAGAATCTCTGTGTCGGGGAGCTCCGGTTCAGCTTCCTCCTGCTGCAGGGGAGCCTCGCAGGCCGGTTCCGGCAGGCGCTCAGGCACAGGCGGCGCCTCGATGGCGGCCTTAAACTCATCCGCATTGATGGAGGCAATGAGGGTCACGCGTATCTCGTCGCCGAGGTGGGGTTTCACCGTTGCACCGAAGAAGATGCTCACATCCTCATCTGCCAGGTTCTCACGCACCTGCTCCATGATGGTGCGGATTTCCGTGAGGGAAAGCGTATCGCCGCCCGCAATGTGGACGATAACCGTGCGAGCGAAACCGAGTGCACCGTGGTATGCCACCAAGGGAGATTCCAGCACTGCCTGCGCAGCAGCCTCGGCGCGGTTCGGGCCGTAGCCGCTGCCACTGCCGAAAATGCAGCGTGAATCCTGATTCTCCAGGGCGGTGGCGAGCTCATCCAACCCGAGGTTGATGAAACCGGGGCTGGAGGCCAGCATGGGCACGGAAGCCGTAGCACGGGCCAGCATGCGGTCCACCTCCTCAAACACAGCACGTGCGCCGGGGCGGTTGCGGAAAAGCTCCTCCATGTAGTCGTTCTCGAAGCAGAACACAATATCGCTGAGGCGGGCAATCTCCTCGCGGGCGAGCTCTGCCTGCTCGCGGCGGCGCTTACCCTCGAAGCTGAAGGGCATCACCAGCACGGATACCAGGAACAAACCGGCCTCGCGCGCCATCTGTGCCAGCACAGGGGCTGCACCCGAGCCGGTGCCACCGCCAAGACCTGTCACCATGACCAGCAGACGTGCACCCTGCAGCATGCGCTCTATGTCCGCGCGGCTCTCCTCTGCCGCACCGGCACCCACGGAGGGGTCGCCGCCGGAGCCCAGGCCGTGGTTCAGGCCACTGCCCAGCTGCACAAACTCCACATTACTACCGCAGGCGCGACCCACGCGCTCATCCAGCGACATGGTATAGAGGCGCACATTGTTGGCGCTGGAGCCTGCAAAACACTGCAGGATATTGGCACCGGCACCGCCGATGCCTACTATGGCAATGCCGTCTTCCTTCTGGGGTATTGTCTGGTAAGGGAGCATAGTCTGTAGCTATGGTATGGGTGTAAGGGGGAGAGCGGCTCAGCGCTTGCGGCGGAACATGTCCAGCAGGCGCTTCAGGAAGCCGGGAGACACGGAGCCCAGGTCATCGTAGCGCTGGGCAAAGCGGATAAGGCCAATGGCCGTGCAGTAGCGCGGATCTGCCAGGTAGGAGTAGTTCTGCCCCTCCACCATGGGAGTCGGCTGGTGCACAGGCACACCGTAAATGTGGTGAGCCAAGGCATCCAGGCCGCGCATAAGGCTGGTGCCGCCGGAGAAATACACGCTCATGCCGCTCTGCTTCCACACATCCTCGGGCACACGCTTGCCGACGCGCACCAGAATATCTGCCAGGCGGTTGCGAATGATACGGTTGAGGTCGCCACGGGCGATAGAGGCATCGCTGAGGCCGTTCTCGCTCTTGTAGACAGCCAGGGAGCGGTCCTTCTCGTCGCCGAAGGCGTTACCCTCGGTGCATTTGAGGATTTCTGCGGCCTTATTGCTGTTCACACGCTGGTCGGAGAGTTTCAGAATATCGCTGTTGATGGTATTACCACCGGCGGGGATACAGCCGCTGGCCACCACATCGCCGCCGCTGTAACACACGAAATCGGAGGTACCGCCGCCGATGTCGATAAGCAGCGCACCGGCCTCCTTCTGCTGGCGGTTGAGCACCATCTGCGCCGTAGCCAGCGGAGCAAACACAAGGTCTTCTATCTCCAGCGGCACCTGGCGCACGCACAGCAGGGAATTCTGCAGACGCGTGCGGATGCCGTGCATCACGTGGCAGTTCACATCCAGCGTGCGACCCGTCAGCCCCACGGGGTGGCGGGAAGTCTCGCGGCTGTCAATGGAGAAATTACCCAGCTCGCGGTTCAGCACAAAGCGGTCTGCGGAAATCTCGGCCTTCTCTGCCTTTTCCTTGGTGAGCTGCACATGCTCATCTTCGATGATGTCCTCATCATCCGGCAGGCGGTACGAGCCCATGTAGTTCTCGCCCACAACGTGCTCACCTGTGACAGAGAGGAACACATTCTCAATGTCCACCTCCGCATGGTCCTGTGCCAGCTGCCAGGCATCGCACACACACTGGCGCGCCATGCTCTGGTCCACTATCTCACCTTTGCGCACGCCGGCGCTGGGCACCTCGCCCACGCCGATGATGGTAGCCGTGGCATCCGGGCGGATTTCGCCCACCACCATGCAGGTTTTGGAGGTACCGATTTCGAGACCAACGAGAATTTTTGACTGTGCCATATTAAGCAGGAAATTTCTGTGTTCTGAAGAGAGTTCTGAGTTCCGGATTCCGGGAAAACTTATGTCTTGCCGCTATTGTAGCAGATAAAAAGATGTGCTGCGCGTCAAATACGCGTCATATTAGCGATATTGCACACATTGTCCCGCAGTAGGCATAATCTCCGGGCGCAGGGTGACTCGCGTCTCCTCGTAGCGCTCGGAAGGCACAAAGAGGAAGCCCGGCTCCCTGTTGCGCACCTCGAAGCCTGTGGGGCGGAACACGGGCAGCACCTGGTTTGTGCTCGGGTCGTATGCCTTGGTTCCTGTGTACGAGCCTTTTACAATATACTCCACGTTATTGTCCGTGCCATATACAGCGTTGGGCAGAGGCGGTTCAGGCCCGCGATCCGGCGTATGGCAGAGGCGCTCATCCATGAGCACCAGCTTGGCCGTGCGCCAGCTCTTGCCCGGCTCGCGCAGGTACCCCCAGAAGCGGGTGTAGGGCACCTCGTAGCGGCGGCCGATGTAGTAGTCCCCGGGTGTCTCGGCGGCTATTTCGGCCTCTCGGAGGCTCAGAGCCCTGCAGTCGCTTCGCATCGTGTGACACTGGGTGAGCAGAAGCAGGCCGGCAAGGGTCGGTATGATGTAGCGTACCATATATTCGCGGAAGGGAGTTAGCGGTTCAGTATCTGTAGAGCAGGCGCATCAGGCCTTCCCCTTGGTATCGCCGGAGTTGAGCAGCTTCTCGAAAGCAGCACGCTGCTTCGCCTTGCGGCGAGAGGAGGATACAACACCCCAGAGGATGAGCAGCAGCAGCACACCGCCACCCACAGCAGCCCACTTCATCACCTCGCCGTTGGCCTCCACACCCATGGCCTCCAGCAGGTTGCCGGCCTCCGGCGCATCGCTCTCAGCATCGAGGTCTGCCAGGTCATCCGCAGGAGTAGCAGGAGCCACCGCCACCGGAGCCGCAGGACGCGGAGCAGGCTTAACAGCCGGCTTGGTGGTGGATGCAGCAGAAGCCGTGGACGCAGGTTTGGCAGCAGGCTTGGGAGCGGGTTTGGGTGCTGCTGCCACAGCAGTGGCCACAGGCACAGGCTCGATGTGCATACGGCGCTCTTCGTCGTCGCGCAGGCGGCCCAGGGCAGCCCCCATACCACCGCCACCGCTGTTACCCAGTGCCGTGCGGCCCGTGTAGGAAGTGGCATCGCTCAACGTCATGCGGTCAATAGTCGGAGCTTTGGCAAACCAGCAAAGGCGGGCGCACTTCTCCTTGCCCGTGGACTCCCAGAAGAGCAGACTCTTGTCCGTGAGGCGCATCAGGCGGGCATTCTTCACGCCGATTTTGGCCACGGCATCCTTCTTGGTCTTGCCCCACTTGGCACCCTCGCGGCGCCCTTCGGTAAGCACCTTCACGTCTGCCAGAGCAGTCCTCTTCTCGGCGGAGGGCTCGTAATCGATGTAGATAGACACCGCCTTATCGCTGGCGATATCGAAGTCCACGATGATGGTCTTCCCCTCTGCCTGCCAGCTGCGGCGCACCGTGCTGTCCTCCAGCAGGCGGTAGTTGTAATCCTTGCTGAAATGCTTGTCCGCATAGCTGCGGGTCAGCTGCGTGGGCAGCTCAGCTACCTCCAGCGCCGGTGCATTGCCCGCACCCGCCAGTACCAGGGCACAGATGCAGCTCATCATTCTCAGTGTCTTCTTCATACGCGTCTCTCTATAAAAATTTTCCGGCAATGTGGTGCCGCCGCTCTGGTTTTAGCACATTTTTCCTCCTTTCTCAAGCAGAAATGCTTCGCAAGCGCAAAAATGGCTTGACATCTGCTGCACTCGCCCCCATAATCTCGCCACACCCGCAGGGAGAGATGGCTGAGTTGGTCTAAGGCACTCGACTCGAAATCGAGCGTGGCAGAGATGTCACCGTGGGTTCGAATCCCACTCTCTCCGCGTCTGAATTATAAGATACATCCCCTTGTAAACACCGTTTTACAAGGGGATGTGACTTTTTACTTGCCCGCGGCGCAGCATGGTGTATCATAGTATCAGGCGCCGGATATCACGGAGAGGCGACCGGGATAACGCAGAACAGCACCTCCCAAAGCTATGAGCGAGTCACGAAAGAAAAGCAGGCGTTTTTTCCGCAGCCGGCGGCTATGGGCTGCGGGGCTCGGCATGGCTGTGCTCTGGGGTACGGCGTATTATCTGCTGCCTTTCTGCGTGGAGAAGCCGGATATCACACCTCCGCCGGATGCCGCGGTGCACGATCGGCACGGCGAGTTGCTGGGCTATGTGGCGGGGGCGGATGGCTACCGCTGCCAGCCGCTGCAGGAGCTGCCGGAGGAGTTGGCGAGGGCTCTGGTGGCAGCGGAGGATAAGCGTTTCTACCGACACGGGGGAGTGGATTTCGCTGCGGCAGTACGGGCACTGTGGCAACAGCTGCAGGGGCATAGCGGCGGTGCCAGCACGATATCCATGCAGGTGGCCAAGCTGCACAACCCACCTGCCCCACGTAACCTGTATACTAAAGTAAAAGAGGCTTTACAAGCTCGACGACTGGAGATGAGCCACAGCAAGGAGGAATTGCTGCTGACGTATCTGAACCGCGCGGATTTCTGCAACCTGTGCCGAGGTGCCGAAACGGCTGCACGCTTCTACTTCGGCAAGGGAGCTGCAGAGCTGAACCCTGCGGAGGCTGCCACACTGGCTGCCATGGTGAAGGCACCGACGCGCCTGAATCCCCTGCAACACCCGCAGGCTGCACTGGCCCGCCGCAACTATATTCTGGCGAAACTCGGAGAGGATACTTCGGCCCCGATGGATGTCTCGCCGCATGCCATCTCCGCCCCGGCTGCGGCACAGGGCAAAGCCGGGCGGCTCACATTGGATGCAGACTTGCAGCGGCGCGTAGCCGATATTGCCCGGCAGGAGGTAGAGACACTGAGTCGCAGCAATGTGTCGCAGGCGGCTGTGCTGGTGGCCGACAACCGCACGGGTGAGGTGCTGGCAGCCCTGCCGGCAGCATGTCCGGAGAGTCCGCGCGGCGGTGCGCTCAACGGGCTCACCACCCCACGCTCTGCGGGCAGCACGCTCAAGCCCTTTGTGTACCTGTCTGCCTTCGGGCGCGGGATATGGCCGGGAAGCATCCTGCCGGATGTACCCACCCTGTACCGCAGTGCAGATGGCGTGCAGGCCCCCGGCAACTACAACTCCTGCTACCTGGGGCCGCTCCCGCTGCGGCGCGCACTGGCCTGCTCCCAGAACATCCCCGCCATGGAGGTACTGAACCGCCCGGGAGCTGTGGAAAACCTGCTGGAGCTGCTGCGGCAACTGGGTTTTGCCATGCCCGGCAATGCGGCAGAGTACGGTCTGGGGCTCGCCATAGGCAATGGCCACGCCACGCTCACAGAGCTGGTGCAGGCATACAGCACCCTGGCACGCAATGGCAGCGGGCTGCCCCTCCAGTACCGCCTCCCGCTTGAGCAGGTTGCAGCCCGGCGCCTGCTGCCTGCGGCAGATGCCTACCGCATCTCCCATATCCTCGCAGACCGCAGTGCCCGCGCCGCCACCTTCGGCCCGGCACCGGCACTGAGCTTCCCCTACCCCGTGGCGGCCAAGACCGGCACCTCCTCGAACTACCGCGACAACTGGTGCCTGGGCTACACGGCAGAATACACCGTAGGGGTGTGGGTGGGGAATTTCGACAACTCTTCCATGCAGGGTGTTTCCGGTATCACCGGTGCTGCCCCCATCTTCCACCGCATTGTGGAAGCCCTGCACGAGCACAGCCCCGCCGGCTTCCCCGAACGCCCGGCCGAGGTGGTGGAGGTATGCATCGACACCCGCACCGGCACCCCGGCCACTGCCCATACGCCGCCGGAATGCCGCGCCACCGAACTGGCCACGCAGGCAGAGCTGGATGCAATACCCGCCGGGAAATACGATGCGCAGGGGCGTGCCCTGCTGGACTCCCGCTACAGCGAGTGGTACGCCCGAAGCGGGTTGAGCCACCTGTATGCGTTACAGGAATCGGCACCTGCTGCGGGACGCCGCCCCGGCATCCTGATTCCCTCCCCGGGTACCACTGTGGTGGCAGACCCGACCCTGCCGCACAAAGGTCGCCTGCTTGAGCTGCGCAGCACCCTGCCCCCGGCCACCACAAGCTGGCACAGCGATACGCTGCGCATTCTCCACCGCAACGGCAAGTGGTATGCCGAGCTACGCCCGGGCACCCATACCCTGCGCGCCACAGCTCCACCCGATTTGGAGGCTGTGTCCACCTTCCGTGTGTTGAAAGCGGGAGAATAAGAAGTCACACCCTGCCCGCGGAGAAAAAGCTGGAAAAACATCCTGTATCTGCTATACTGAGCGGCGTGAATATCACGCCGGAAGAGTTACTGTGGGCGGCAGCAGCCGGTTCTGCGGCTGCATTGGGGCTGGGTGTGCTGCTGGGCTATGGCACAGCACGCTACCGCTCGGTGCGGCGCATCGCAGAGCTGGAGGCCGAACTGCGTACGCTGCAGGATACGCGGGCGGAGCTCAACGGGCAGTTCCGCAACCTGGCCACAGAGATACTGGAGCACAGTACACAGGGGCTGCACCGAGCCAATGCGGAGCAGATGGGTGCTGTGCTGGCACCCCTGCGTGAACAACTGCTGGGACTCAACCGAGCCGTGGCAGATACCCGCGCCGCCGGGGCGGACAACACCGCCAGCGTGCGCGAAATGGTGCGCCTCCTGCTCCACCGCGCAGAGGAAATAGGCCACGATGCCGCCAACCTGACCCGCGCGCTGAAAGGCGACAGCAAAATACAGGGAGACTGGGGTGAAGCTGTGCTGGAACGCCTGCTGGAGAGCTCCGGCATGCAGCGCGGCACGCACTTCGAGATGCAGAAGAGCTACGATACCCCACAGGGTCGCCTGCGCCCGGATGCTGTGATACACCTGCCGCAGAACATGAGCATTATTGTGGACAGCAAGGTATCCCTCACCGCCTATGTGAACCTGGTAGCGGCGGAGGACGACGCCACGCGCGCCTCTGCCACACGTGCCCACCTAAACTCGGTGCGTGCCCATGTGAGCGAGCTGGCCGGCAAGCATTACGAGCGCCTGGAGCCGGGGTCCCCGGATTTTGTGCTCATGTTCATACCGAACGAAGGGGCCTACATTGCAGCGGTACAGAACGCGCCGGAACTGCTTTCCACGGCCATGCGGCGCAAGGTGCTCATCCTGAGCCCGGCGAATCTCATGATGGCACTGCACCTGGCCCGCCTGCTCTGGCTGCGCGATACACAGCAGAAAAACGTGCAGGCCATTGTGGAACGCGCCAGCCTTCTCTACGACAAGTTTGCCAACTTTAAAGAATCCTTCGACGCCGTGCACAAGGCGCTGGAAAACGCACTGGAAGCCAGCGAGGAAGCCCGCAACCGCCTCTACAGCGGCAAGGGAAACTACAACAGCCAGGTGGAGAAACTCCGCGAGTTGGGTATCAGGTAAGACAGCTGCGACCGCTGCACCTCAAGGGAGCGCAGGCACCGCAGCCTCACTTCCTGCGATTGTTGCGGCGAGACTTTTTGGAGCTCGATTTGGAGCTTGTCTTGGGTTTGGACTTGGTGCTCTTGGGCTTTGTCTTGGTGGGCTTGGGAGTGGGAGCCTCCACGCGCACAGGTGCCGGCGGTTCGGGCACCACCTCGGGAGCGGGCTCAAGCGAGGCATCCGGGTTGATGGCCAGGGCAAAAGTGCTGATACCCTCTGTAATGGCGGCGGCAAGCTTGCTGCGATATTCCGGCGTAGCCAGGAGCTCCCCTTCCTCCCCGTGCGTAGCATAGCCGAGCAGCAGCAGCGCGGAGGGGCAATCCACAGAATTGAGCAGGTTGAACTGCGCACGGCGGCAGCTGCCATCCTGCGCACCGGTGGCAGACACCAGCGAGCTGTGCAGGGCAAAGGCCAGTGAGATATTGGCGGCATCGTGCCTGTTGGCAGGGCGCAGTGTCTCCCCCTGCTCTGCCGGAGCGGCGGTGTAGGTTTCGATACCCTGAATATCGCTGCGCCCGCTGTTGAGATGCAGGGAGATGAAGATGGGAGCATCCGCCTGATTGGCTACCTCGATACGTCGGTGGTCGGAAAGATGGCGATTCTGCGCATGGGTCAGCTCCACCTTATAACCGCGTTTGGTGAGCATCTCCTTCAACTCCGCCGCCAGCTGCAGCACGAAATCTGCCTCGCGCACCTTGTCGCCCACGGTGCCGGCATCGTACCCGCCGTGGCCGGGGTCCAGCACCACTGTGCGCACCAGGCGCCGCTCGCTGATGTAGGTGGGGCGCAGGATGGGGTCGATGAGCTTCACCATATCCACTTCCGATATGAGCAAATCCCCCGCGCCGTCCTCCCGCACCGGGTGGGACAGCTTGCAGCGGTAGCCGCCTATGGTGATATCCTTCTTACCGGGGCCGAAGGAAATCGTGGTACCGGCATTCCCCACACTGCGTATGCCCCCGGCGGCATTTCCTGGCTGCGGCAGCAGCTTGTAGAAACTGCGCAGCTTCTCCAGCGGCACATAAACCGGCTCGGCCGGTGCCGCAGGCTGCGGAGATTCCTGAGCCACGACGCCAGGCGCAGCAAAAGGCAGCAGCAGACAAGTGGCGTAAAGGAGCTGGGAAAGTTTCATAGTACCTGGTGAAGTGATGCGGTGGTGGTGGACGTGGGGTGTCAGAGGCGCGTGGTTCCGGTGTAGCGGCTGCTGCCCTGAATGCTGTTGCCGGCACTGCTGCGGGTTTTACGTTGTTTGAGGCCGGAGCCGTGGCCGCCCACGGTCTGGGCGTAGCTCACAATTCCCTGGCAGATGCTGTCCGCCAGTTTATTCTGGTAAGAATCCGTAGCGATAAGCCTTCCTTCCTTGGGGCTGCTCACAAAGCCGCCCTCGAACAGAATGGCCGGGCGCTTAATGGTGCAGAGCACAGAGAAACGCGCACGCTGGATGCCGCGATCCACCGCCTGGGTGTTCTTGATGGCACGGCTGTGCACCGCTGTGGCCAGGGCGATGTTCTCGCTGTCCTGGTCGTTGCCTGCCAGGTCGGCATGGCGTCGTGTGCGGGCAAAGGGGGATGTGGTGCCCTGCGGCGCCAGGGTAAAGGTTTCGATACCCTCTGCCGCGCGGCGACCGGAGTTGTGATGTATGCTTACAAAGATGCTGTCCGGTGTGCGGTTGGCAATCTCCACACGCTGCCCCAGGGTCAGGAACACATCCGTGCTGCGAGTCATCACCACGCGGAAACCCAGCTTCTCCAGGCGAGCCTTCACCTTGAGCCCCACAGCCAGGTTGCAATCCTTCTCGCGAGCCCAGGGGCTCACGGCACCGGCATCGTGCGCGCCATGGCCGGGGTCTATCACAACGGTTCGCACCACGCCTGCCTGTTTGGAATATCGCGGGCGCAGCACGGGGTCCACAAGCTTTTTCATATCCACCGCAGAGATGAGCAGCTCCGCCCCATGTCTGCGCACCGGGTAGGAGAGAATATAGCGGTAGTTATTCACATAAAAATCCTGCTTCTCCGGCTTTACGGATACCACACGATTGGCAGCACCGTAGGACACACAGCCGGGTTTTCCCTGCTTGGGAGTGAAGCGGTAGAATTTCCACACATCGCTGAGGCTCACATACTTAACGCCACCCACATCGTAGATTTCCCACTTCTGCCCCTGTGCATACACTCCCCCGGCCAGAAGCATTATCAACCCCAGCATCAAAAACAGGCAGTGTATGGCACGTCTCACGCCACACATGGTACACGACCCTGCCGGATATGACAAGCAAGAAATGAGTCACCCCGCAGCAAACAACTGCGGTTTATGACAGGGCGATGTGGTGGGTCAGTACCCCCGGTTTTACCACTTCCCGCGCAGGCGGCGCGAGGCATAGCGTATAGTGCGGAAAAGCCCGTGCCCGTAGAACTGCTGCGCCACCCCCATAAAGCGCTGGAAAGGCGTACGCTGTATGGCACCTGGCCCTCGCTCAAAGATACGGGAGAAGAAATCCACCAGCTCCTTGTCGCACTTGGTAAACACGTCCGGATCCTGCAGGATATTGCTGTTAATCATCTCCGCGCGGCGCACCGGGTCATCTGCCAGCTTCACCAGATAATCCACCAGGTCCTCGCGGCGGCGGAAATCATGTGCATTGACAAACGAAGCCGGGTTGAACTCCTTTGCCACTAGGGTATTGCCCCAGTAGATGGGAATGCTGCCGGAAACAAAGGCATCAATAATCTTTTCCGTCTGGTAACCGGGGTAGGATTCGTTCTCGTACGCCATGCTGAAACAATGGCGGCGCTGGTAGTTCTGCTTTTCGCCGTAGGGCAGCAGCGAACCGGTGTTGTTCATGAAAGGCCCGGCGCAGTTCACACGGCGTACCTTCATGAGAGCCTGCACCAGCGCGTTGCGTTCCTTGCCCTTGGGGTTGCGGCATACAAATGAGCAGAACTCCGGCTGCGTTTCCACCAGCTGCTCAGGCGTTACCTTGGGGCGATTTCCCAGAAGGTATTCACGATTTGCAGAGTTATCGAGCGTAACATAGTGCCAATACGGCAGACGATGACAACGATCGTTTTCCACGTAGTCGTGGGTCAGGCAGTAATCGAAGCGATTCAAATCCACATGGTGATTCTCCGCAGTACAGAGAACCCTGACACCCTTGAAGGCATCTATGTGGTATGTACATGTGTCGCCTATGAAATAGTCCGCCTCCCGGAACTGCTCGATGGGAACAAGCGTCACCGGAAAATGCTTTTTAAGAAACTCTCCTATGCCGGGCAACTGAACTGTAACACGTATCTCGCTCATGACTCTGGTTAATTATAACTTGTTACTAAAAGGATTGCAATCGAATTTTCAGTGGAACAATCGAGCTCGCAGCAAATGCAGACCTTCCCCCAGAAGATTCAACGGATTAAAGCGCATGTAGTGACGCTCATAAAGTTTCCAGGGTTTGGCAGGACGAGGTTTCTCCTCCTGCTCCTCCGCAACGATATTCAGAATCTGTTGGTAAATGTTGTAGCGTTCCACCAACAGGCGGCGAGCTTCACGAATGGCAGGCAAGCGTTTTTCGTATTCATTGTTGGCAATGGCTTCCTGAATGATAGCCAGTGCCTTGGGAGGGTCGTCAACAGGAATGCGAATAAAACTTTCCGGGGGCAACACTTGCTCCAGCTTGGGGTCGCCACTGTAAAATGTGAGGCAGAGACTCATGATGGAATCTGATACTTTTTCTGTCCAGTGGTAATCTACCACGGAGTTCTCTATCGCAATGTGATACTTATAGTCATCCAGCGCCTCGTACTTCGCGGAGACAGGGGAAATTCCCTGTCCCTTCCAAGTGAAATCCGGGAGATTCTCCAGCATGTACTCCAGGAATTGATGACGCTTGAAGTGCTCCGTATGCTTCATAAGCTTACGGCTGCAGACTGCTGATATCAGCTTGCTTTTAGGGCGTTCCGGAAAGGTCATCAAATCCTCAAACGGATGACCGGTCAAACCAATCAGGATGCCGGTGCCTCGTCTGTAGCCCGGGTGTCGACAAATGCCCGGACTGTGAGTTGTGAGCATGTAGTGGAATTGTCTCGTATAACACGGCGCATGAACCTTAATGACAGGAGGTTCCTGCGTGATCAGTATGGTGTGCTCCGGTGCACAGTGAATATCCACCGTCTTGTATCTGCGCGGGACTTCATCATATACCACCAGCCAATCGTAGTCGGTACAATCAGGATCGCGAGTGAACTCTACTTCTCCCAACTTAAAATAATCATGCCGCCAGCATAAGTCCCATGGAGAAAGAATCTTAATTTTCATATGCTATACCAGACTTTGTGGAGAAACAGAAACTATCATTATCCGTGCTGAGACGCATGGATGCTTGTTATCACACTATGAGTATAGCGACCCTGCAAGCGGATTGCAAGCGAATTCTAAATCTCAGCGCACATAAGTGCCGGAAATCTCGCAGACATAGACGAGGTGCATCGAGTTCTCGGCATCGTACCACTTGGGTGCTACCTCCGAGTAATCCACAAAATCCTCCTCGCGCATGTGAGCCACGGCCATCTTGCGGCATTCGAGCACAAGGTCGGCATCGTCCATGGCCACCAGGCCATTGGGAGTCGTGGCGGGAGCCAGAGCAGTGGAGGCCATCTTATCCACATCCTTGCCGGAGTTACGACCGCAGAAGATGAGGTCCTCGCGGTACTTCTCCGGCATGAAAGAAAGAGTAAAAGCCGGCTGGGCATCGATGAAGCCGCGCGTATGGCGGTTAGGGCGCACGAATACGAAGGCTACGGGGCGGTTCCACAGGTACCCCAGGCCACCCCAGCTGGCGGTCATGGTATTGAAATTGTCCGGTGTGCCGGCGGTGATAAGCATCCACTGCTTGCCGATGAGCTCGGCGGGGTTTTTCTGCAGAGTAGTAAAGTCGATAGCGTTCATGGTATGGGAAAAGGAGAGTAAAATATTCAGCGACGGGTGGTGTCGATATTGTAAATCATGGGGTCAATGAAAACGTATGGCAGCGAGAGCGGCATAGTGATGAGGCTCAGCGGCACATCCAGCCCCACGATGGCGGCGTATTGCAGCGGGATGAGCGGGTAGTTGTACCAGGCCCGGCGGGCCGGAATCATGGCAGCGAATTCGTTGGGCTGCGATAAGTCATAAGTGCCGATGCATACGGCCTGCGACGGGTCAAAATCTGCAGGAGCAATCACCTCTGTAGCTTCCAGGTCACTTACAGAGAGTGAGCCGCGTGTGCCTCGGGGATTGGGCGCAGTGTAGTGCTCGAATTGAGCATTTTCCGGACTGATTTTCACATAGTGGTTGTCGGCAGGCAGCGCCGCCAAATCTGCAGAAGTGTAAATATCATTCAGCGTTGCAACACCATTGGGCTCGATATCGACCACTTCCACAATAGGCTCCCCGATAAACTGGGGCACATATTCCAGCCCGCAACGCGGCTCCGGCACATAGGCTATCGGCAGCTGGGCATAGTAGCTGCCGTTCTTCTGATACACACTTACCGGATGGAATGACTCGAAGTATGGCGGAACCACTTCCGGCCTGTATGTCGGCACGGCTTTGGGCAGCTCCTTACCGATACTGCCGATGGTGTTGCCGATATCGGTACGGATACAGGAAGAGAACCCTGCTGCACACAGGGCTGTAAGCAGCAGGGTTCTGAAGGGGTGATAACGCATGGCGTTATAATCAGCAATAGCGGGTCAGCACGTACTGCAGGATACCGCCGGCACGGAAGTATTCCTTCTCGATGGGGGTATCGATGCGCACGATGAGCGGCAGCTCGAAGGCGGGCTCACCGGCGGGCTGTACCACGAGGGTAGCACCGTCGCGCGGCTGCAGATCGTTGCTCAGGCCGGTGATGGAGAAGGTCACATCCTTCAGTCCTTTCACACGGTCATAGTCCGCCGGGTTGGCGAAGTTGAGGGGCAGCACGCCCATGCCGATGAGGTTGCTGCGGTGAATACGCTCGAAGCTCTTGGTCACCACGGCACGCACGCCCAGCAGGTTGGTACCCTTGGCAGCCCAGTCGCGGCTGGAGCCCATGCCGTAGTCCTCGCCACCGATGATGATGGTAGGCACGCCATCCGCCTTGTAGGCCATACCGGCATCATAGATGAAGGTGGGCGTACCGCAGGGGGCGGAGATAGCGGTATCCGGCTCGCTGACGGACTGAGAACCGAAGTAGAGTGTGTAGCCACCCTCAATACCCTCGGTGAGCAGGTTCTTAATGCGTACGTTGGCGAAGGTGCCGCGAGCCATCACGAGGTCGTTGCCGCGGCGGGAACCGAAGGTGTTGAAATCGCGCTTCTCCACTCCGTTGGCCGCCAGGAACTTGCCGGCAGGTCCCGTGGGCTTGATGGCACCGGCGGGGGAGATGTGGTCGGTGGTCACGCAGTCGCCGAAGATACCCAGCGGACGGGCGTTCACGATGTCGGCGATGTCGCCCTTGCTGCCGTTCCAGCCCTCGAAGAAGGGCGGGCGGTGGATGTAGGTGCTGTCCGGGTTCCAGGCGAAGGTGGCACCCTCCGGGGCGCTTACCTTGCCCCACTCGGGCACCACGTTGGCGTAGCAGGCGGCGTAGTCTTCCGGAGTAGCGGCGCAGGCCTGAGCGGCGGCAATCTCCTCGCCGGTGGGCCATACGTCCTTCAGGTACACGGGGGAACCGTCGGCAGCGGTGCCGAGGGGCTCGGTAGCCATGTCGATATCCACACGGCCGGCCAGAGCAAAGGCGATGACAAGCGGGGGAGACATCAGGAAGTTGGCCTTCACGTGGGAGTGAATGCGGGCCTCGAAGTTACGGTTACCGGAGAGCACGGAGCAGGACACGAGGTCATGCTCGGTCACAGCCTGCTCGATAGCGCTGTTCATCGGGCCGCTGTTGCCAATGCAGGTGGTGCAGCCATAGCCCACGATGGAGAAGCCGATAGCGTCCAGAGCGTCGGTGAGGCCGTTGTTGGCAAAGTAGCGAGCGGCGATGCGGCTGCCGGGAGCAATGCTGGTCTTCACATAGGCGGGCACTTTCATGCCGAGAGCAGCGGCTTTTTTGGCCAGCAGACCGGCGGCGAGCATAAGACTGTCGTTGCTGGTGTTGGTGCAGCTGGTGATGGCAGCCACCAGGATGGAGCCGTCTGCCAGTGCCACATCGTGCGTGGTGTCGGCGTCCGGGTTGCCGGCATCGCCCTTCATGGTGACGGCTACGGGGGTGGTGTTCTGCGGGTGGCCGTAGGTGGACTCGCAGATGGTGGCAAAGCTCTGCTTCAGGTCAGCAAGGGGGATGCGGTCCTGCGGGCGCTTGGGACCTGCCACGGCAGGCACGATGGTGGAGAGGTCGAGCTCAAGCTCCACGCTGTAGTCGATATCGCCGGCCATGGGCATACCGAACATGCCCTGAGCCTTGTAGTAGCTCTCGTAGGTGGCCACATGCTCCTCGCTGCGGCCGGTGGCACGCAGGTAGGCGGAGCTGGTGGCATCGATGGGGAAGAAGCCCATAGTAGCGCCGTATTCGGGAGCCATGTTGGCTACGGTGGCGCGGTCCGGCAGGGAGAGGCTAGCGGCACCCTCGCCGAAGAACTCCACGAACTTGCCCACCACGCCGTGCTTGCGCAGCATCTGGGTCACGTGCAGAGCCAGGTCGGTAGCGGTCACACCCTCCTGCAGCTTGCCGGTGAGGTGTACGCCTACCACCTCCGGCACCAGGAAGGTGACGGGCTGGCCCAGCATGCCGGCCTCGGCCTCGATGCCACCCACGCCCCAGGCCACGATACCCAGGCCGTTGATCATGGTGGTGTGGGAGTCTGTACCCACAAGAGTGTCGGGGTAATACACGCCCTCCTGCTGCATGACACCGTGTGCCAGGTGCTCCAGGTTCACCTGGTGTACAATACCGGTGCTGGGGGGAACGACGGAGAATGTCTTGAAAGCCTGCTGGCCCCACTTCAGGAACTCATAGCGCTCGGCATTGCGCTCGAACTCGCGGGTAAGGTTCTTCTGGTACGCTGCGGGGAAACCTGCCCAGTCCACCTGCACGGAGTGGTCCACCACGAGGTCGACGGGTACAAGCGGCTCCATCTTGGCGGGGTCGGCACCCAGGTCCTGCACAGCGGCACGCATGGCAGCCAGATCCACCAGAAGCGGTACGCCGGTGAGGTCCTGCAGAATAATGCGGGCTACGGTGAAGGGAATCTCGTAGCTGCCGGGGCATTTTGCATTCCAGGCGGCCAGGTTGCGGACATCCTGCTCTGTAACCTTCAATCCGTCGCAGTTGCGCAGAAGGCTCTCCAGCACGATGCGGAGGGAAACAGGCATGCGCTTGATACCCGCAAAGCCTTGCTCCGCCAATGCAGGCAGGGAGTAGTACTGACCCTCTGTGCCCGCTCCTGTCGTGAATGTGCGTACCGTGTTCATAGTATTCTCTGTCGCTGTAAAATGATAATACGCGTGGAATTATACGCTTTTCTCCCTGCATTGCAAGCAGAAAAGTACCCAACGCCCTTTTCCTGCCGTAAATAATACAGCCAATGCTATATTATAACACGATAAATGCATGCAACTAATTCTCAAGAGCCGATATTTTCTCTACATATTGCTTGACTCATCTTCCCGCAATATGCTAGCATGCGTACATGGTACTTACCCTTGCTCACAACCCGGAAGCCATTGTTGCGGCTATTTTCAGCGCTATTGCTCTTGTGCTGTTCGGCACGCCGATTCTCTACTCCCTTCTCTCGGCATTCTGTTTCATGCTGGCCGGTCTGGGCAAGAAGGTATCGTGGTGGCGCAAATTGCTGGCACCGGGGATATGCGCGGTTCTCTGCTTTATCTTTGTCGGTTTCTGGCTGGTACTGCTGTTCGCCTGCACGGGTGCGCATGCACATACACCGGGGTGGGTCAGCCCGACATTTCTGACCAGCTTTGTGCTCTTTCTGCTGCTGCCGCTGCTCATCTGCCGCCTGATACTGAGTTTCGGCTGGTGTCGTTCTCTGCTGGCCACCCTGCTTATCCCGCTGTTGGGTGCCCTTTGCGTGGGCGTCAGTTTAGCGACAGTGAGCAACATGAATCCGGATACCCCGCCCCCTGCCCCGGAAGCCGATGCGGCCCCTTAACGATGCTTCGGCTCTTATAGCGATATGAAAAAAAACGCCGCCTGCGGAAGTGCGCAGGCGGCGGCAAAGTTTCGGTAGCTGTAAGATTCGATTACAGCAGGGAGAAAGCCACGTTGAGACCGGCGGTCACGATGGACACCATGCTCATGAGCTTAATAAGAATGTTGAGGGAGGGGCCGGAAGTATCCTTGAAGGGGTCACCCACGGTGTCACCCACAACGGAGGCGTCGTGGATGGGCGTGTGCTTGCCGCAGAACTCGGCGTCACCCGTCTCGATGTACTTCTTGGCGTTGTCCCAGGCACCACCGGAGTTGGCCATGAACACGGCGAGCACGAAGCCACCGGCCAGACCACCGGCCAGAAGGCCGAACACACCGGCTACACCCATCACCAGACCGGTAGCAACAGGTACTACCACGGCGATGAGGGAGGGGATAATCATCTCGCGCTGAGCACCCTGAGTGGAGATACCCACGCAGCGGGCGTAGTCGGCCTTCTTGCGGCCCTCGAATACGTCCTTATCGCTCAGCTGGCGACGAACTTCCTCCACCATGCTCTTGGCGGCACGGCCCACGGCGTTCATGGTCAGACCGCAGAAGAGGAAGGAAAGCATAGCACCGATGAAGATACCCAGCAGAACCTTGGGGTTCATGAGGGTTACCTCGAAGGCGGACATAAACTCAGCGATGCTCATCTTGGATACCTCAGTACCGGTACCCACGGAACCACCCCAGTTGCTGATGGTGATAACCTGGTCACCCAGACGGGCGGCAGCAATCTTGAGCTCCTCGATGTAGGATGCAAGAAGGGCCAGAGCGGTCAGAGCGGCAGAGCCGATGGCGAAGCCCTTACCGGTAGCGGCAGTGGTGTTACCCAGAGCGTCCAGAGCGTCCGTGCGGGAGCGAACGTCGTCGCCCAGAGCGCTCATCTCGGCGTTACCGCCGGCGTTGTCGGAAATGGGGCCGTAGGCGTCGGTAGCCAGAGTCAGACCCAGGGTGGAAAGCATACCCACAGCGGCGATACCGATACCGTAGAGACCGGCAGCCATGTTCTGAGCGGTGAAGGCCCACTCACCGGCGGCGCAGAGGTAAGCGCCGATGGTACCGAGCACGATGAAGAGCACCGGCCAGCAGGTGGAAATCATACCCACGCCGATACCGGAGATAATCACGGTAGCAGGACCGGTGGTGGCGTTCTCAGCGATGAACTTCACCGGCTTGAACTCGAAGGAGGTGTAGTACTCCGTCACCTTACCGATGGCGATACCCACCACGAGACCGATCATGATGGAACCCCAGATACCCAGCCAGTTCTGGATGTTGAGGGCCCAGAGCACGAGGGCGGAGAAAATAGCGATAAGCACGCTGGAGAAGTTGATGCCCTTGTTCAGAGCAGCCATCAGCTGAGTCTGGTTGGCACCGGGCTGGGTGCGCACCATGTACACGCCGAGGATGGAAAGGATAGCGCCGACGGCACCGATAATCATGGGAGCCATGACCATCTGCAGGCCCATCTCGTAGTTGCCGGCAGCGGCGGCTACGGCAGCGCCCAGAGCGGCGGTAGCCAGGATGGAACCGGCGTAGGACTCGTACAGGTCGGCACCCATGCCGGCCACGTCACCTACGTTGTCGCCCACGTTGTCGGCGATGGTGGCGGGGTTACGAGGATCGTCCTCGTTGAAGTGGTACTCAGTCTTACCCACAAGGTCAGCACCTACGTCGGCGGCCTTGGTGTAGATACCACCGCCCACACGGGCGAAGAGAGCCTGCAGAGAGGCACCCATACCGAAGGTAAGCATGATGGTGGTGATGTGCACGAGCTTGTTCACACCGCTGTAGTCACCCATCAGGGAGGTGTTGTCAAGAATCAGGTACCAGGCGGAAATATCCAGCAGACCGAAGCCCACAACCGTCAGACCCAGCACGGCGCCGGAACGGAAAGCAAGCTGCAGACCCTTGTTCAGACCGTCCTCCTTATCGCGGCAGGCCTGAGCCACACGGCCGGAAGCATACGTGGCCGTCTTCATGCCGATGAAACCGGCCAGACCGGAGAAGATACCACCGGTAAGGAAGGCGATAGGCACGATGTTGTTCTGCAGGCCGTAGTAGGCCATCACGCCGAAGGCGATTGCGATAATCACGAAGAAGATAGCAACAACCTTATACTGCTGCTTCAGGTAGGCCATAGCGCCTTCGCGCACGTAGCCCGCAATCTCCTTCATACGGTCGTTACCTTCATCTGCCTTCTTCATGTCGAAGAAGAACTTGGCGGCAAAAGCCAGCACCAGGATGGAGGCAACGGGAACGATCCAGAATAATGTATTGGGGTCCATTGTCTGTTTAATTTTATGGTTAAGTGCTTTTTCCGAAAAGCGCGGCATTCTACACCACAAATCCTGTTTTGTCCACCCAAATTTCGACCATTTTATCAAAAAAACACCTTTTATCAGCATTTAAGCTATAGTATACTCTAGTTTACCTGTGGAATTTGCTTGACTCTACCCGCCGGATGCACTACCATATGGGTAGCAGATAAAATAAAAAACCTGCACGATTCTCAGATTATGAAAGCAGTACTACTTTTCCCCGGACAGGGTGCCCAGAAAGTGGGCATGGGTAAAGACCTTTACGACACCTACCCCGCCGCCAAGGCGATGATGGATGCCGCCGATGCGGCTCTGGGCTACTCGCTCACGGATGTCATGTTCAACGGCCCGGATGCCGAGCTGACCCGCACCTGCAACTGCCAGCCGGCCCTCTACCTGCACGGCCTGGCGCTGTGGGAGATTCTGCGCAGCAAGGTGGAGATTGAGCCCGTAGCCGCCGCCGGTCTGAGCCTGGGCGAGTTCACGGCACACGCCGCTGCCGGCACCTTCAGCATGGAGGACGGCCTCAAAATCGTGCAGAAGCGCGGTGCTTTCATGGAGGAAGCCTGCCAGGCAGCCCCCAGCACCATGGCCGCGATGATTGGTGGCAACGACGAAGCCGTGCAGGCTCTCGCTGCCGACTGCGATATCGACGTGGCCAACTACAACTGCCCCGGTCAGACCGTGGTGAGCGGCTCCGTAGAGGGCGTGGACAAAGCCGTGGCCGGCGCCAAGGCTGCCGGCTTCAAGCTGGCCAAGAAGCTCAATGTAGCCGGTGCCTACCACAGCCGCTTCATGAAGAGCGCCCAGGAGAAGCTCCTGCCCGAGCTTGCCGCTGCTTCCATGCAGATGCCTGCCTGCCCCGTATACTGCAATTACGAGGCGCGCCCCGTGACAAGCACGGACGATGTGCGCGCCATGCTCGGTGCCCAGGTCTGCGGCTCCGTGCGCTGGGCTGCCAGCATGCAGGACCTCGTGGCCAAGGGTCACACCCTTTTCATCGAGATGGGCCCCGGCAAGACCCTCGCCGGCATGATGGGCCGCATCAGCAAGGAGGCCACCGTCATCTCCATCGAGGACGTGCCCACCCTGCAGGCCGCTATCGAGACCCTTAAAGGAATGTAAACACAGATTTACAAAGCATCCATTTTCCACCCCCGCTGCCGACCCCGGCTGCGGGGGTGATTTTTTTTCAGCCCCGCTCTTCCCGTTGCAAGCCGGAAATCAGCGTGTCCAACGTGCCATTCGAGGAAATATTGCCTAGCCAAATCTGCACTATAATCAGTCATGGTAGTAAATTTTGCACAGTTACTGACTTGTATTCAGAAAATAAGTATGCTACCATTGCTCTACTCTAAAAGACCGTCATGAAAAAGATAGAAGGCTCACCAAAGAATTTGAGACAGCTGCTGCAGAATACAAAGTACTCCATTCATTACTACCAGCGAGAGTATATGTGGCAGCGCAAGCATATAGTTTCCTTCAGTGGATAAATTAAGCTGTACTCAATGAAATAAATCACATCGGTCATATTTTCATCATTTTCCTGACGTCAGGAAAATGATGAAAACAACACATAATCAAAGTACAAATGAAAATTGAAAGAATACAAAAATTGAAAGAGTGTTTTGACCAACATGCCCAGTGGTGGGATGACATGCACACTGTGGAAATATGGAAAGCGCGTGATTTGATGGGGCTGCTGGGATACCGGAAGTGGGAGAATTTTATCGTTGCTATCCAACGTGCCATGGAGGCATGCAAAAATACCGGAGTTGAAACATCTTTGCACTTTCAGGTATCAACAGAAACAGTAATATTGGGCAAGGGGGCGGAACGTGAGATTGATGACTATATACTGACGCGTTATGCCTGTTATCTGGTAGCGCAGAATGGCGACCCTCATAAAGAAGAAATAGCCTTCGCACAAAGCTACTTTGCCATTCAGACACGCCATACAGAACTGATACAGGAGCGTTTGGAATATGTGGAGAGAGCCGTAGCGCGGTATCGATTGAGGGAATCCGAGAAACAGCTTTCGCAGAATATCTATGAGCGTGGTGTGGATGATGAAGGCTTTGGACGTATACGCTCGAAAGGTGATGAAGCCCTCTTCGGCATGCCGACAGCAGACATGAAAAAGAAACTCAACATGCGGCCGGCTCGTCCTCTGGCAGATTTTCTCCCAACTCTGACAATAGCAGCCAAAAATCTTGCTACCGAGATGACGAATTATAACGTAGAGAATCAAGATTTATATGGTGAAAGAGCCATAACAGATGAACACGTTCAGAATAATACTTCCGTGCGCAATATGTTGCTGGAGCGCAACATCGTACCGGAAAATCTTCCTCCCGCGGAGGACTTCCTGAAAGAAGAGCGCAAGTCAAAGAGGTTGGAAAAGAAACTCGCTGAATCTGTACCCGGGTTAGAGCATAATACTTCCATGTTATCTGCGGGAGTACCTGCAAAAGATAGAACAATGGAACGCATCGTTTCCTATTTGGCAGAACATGGAGATACGACTTCATCTGAATTAGCAGTCCAGCTGGGTGTCAGTGCTGCTACAATTTCTCGATATACAAAATCACTCGCGAACCAGGGACGCATTTACGCAACAGCACAGGGGAAATCCCGTGTATGGCGTATTTCAGAAAACCAGGCTAAGCATTAATGAACGTATACAAATAGAATTCGACAGCAAGCCATATCTGTCTGCAACGTATCAGAGAAAACGCACTGCTAAGGCGCGATATGCAAAAGCTCAGCGCAGGCGGTGTGGCCGGCATTTTCGGCGAGTTGCAGGGGAGTGCGGCCCCAGCGGTCGCGGGCTTGGGGATTGATACCGGAAGCCGCCAGCAGCAGGCGCAGGCATTCTGTGTGCCCCAGTGCTGCAGCAGTATGAAGAGGTGTTTGGCTGCCTGCCAAACTCCAGGAATCAGTGGCATTCACATCAATACCCGGGGCTGCCAGCAAGAGTCGCACTATCTCGGGGTTGTTGCAGCTTACAGCCAGATGCAGAGGGGTGGCGCAGATGAGAGTGCTCCGCCTGTTGACATCGATACCGGGGCAGGCCAGCAACACGCGTACGCACTCCGTATGCTGTCCCGACACTGCCAGGTACAGCAATGACACAGGCTCCCCAAGGGAATCATCGGGTAAGGCTTCATTCGGGTCGGCACCCTCTGCCAGCAGGCGTTTAATGGTATCCGCATCGCCCTTGCAACAAGCTTCCTTCATCTCCTCCAGCCATGCGGGTAGCGGCTCTATGCTGCATAGGCAGAGCGGGTCGCACTCACAATCCGGGTCGCATTCGCAAGACGCCGCGGCTACAGAAGCAGCGCAGAATATCAAGGGTAGAAGGGAAGGCATGTTCATACGCTTATTCTACCGATATCCACCGATTTGGCAAGATATTCTTTCCTCCATACTCATGAAGCAGTGGGTGATTTCCTCCGCATTTTCGCGATGAGGTAATAGCAGAAGGGAATGAACAGAATACCGATAAGCGTCGCCACGCTCATACCACCTATCACGGTGACACCGATGGAGCGGCGAGCCTCCGCGCCGGGGCCCGTTGCCAGTGCCAGCGGCACACAGCCCAGGATAAAGGCGAAGCTGGTCATGAGGATGGGGCGCAGACGCGCCTTGGCACCTGCCAGAGTGGCCTGCAGCAGGGGCATGCCCTCCTCAAGTCGCTCCTGTGCAAACTCCACCACCAGGATGGCGTTCTTGGCTGCCAGACCGGTGAGCATGATGAGGCCGATTTCCGCGTACAGATCCAGCTGCATACCGGTGGCCCACAGCGTTGCAAACGCCCCCAGTATGGCCACCGGTACGGACAGGACAATGGTGAGCGGCAGTGTCCAGCTCTCGTACAAGGCAGCCAGCAGCAGGTACGCAAACAAGCCGGATATTCCAAAGATGCCCGCCAGGCTCAGACCTTCCGCAGCCTTCTTCTGCTGGTAGCTCATGCCGTAGTAGGAGTAGCCCATGTCCTCCGGCATGGTGCGGGCAAATGTCTCCTCCAGTGCCTGCATCACCTGCGCAGAGGTATAACCGGGAGCTGCCACGACATTGAGCATGGCGGCATCGTACATATTCTGGCGCATGATGAATTGCGGGCCGTATGTGAAACGCACATCCACCAGGGCATCCAGAGGCACCTGCGTGCCATTCGCTCCGGGCAGGTAAAACTCCTGCAGCTGCTCCACCTGCATGCGTGCGGGGGCATCAGCCTGCATATAAACGGGGTACTGGTAGCCGAAAATGTTGAAATAGTTGATAAAGGAACTTCCCAGAAAGGCCTGCAAGGTATCATAGGCGGCTTCCGGGTCCACACCCTGGGTGAGGGCCTTCTCCGTATTCAGCGTGATGAGGTAGCCGGGAGCATCTGCCGCCTGAAAGTTCTGCACGGCAACAATCTGCGGGCAGTCTGCCAGCGCACGGGTAAAGACGGAGGCCTGCTCCGCGAGATAGTCCGAGCCGCTGCCGGAGCGGTCTTCCAGCATGAAAGTAACATCCGAGCTGGCGCCGACACCGGGAATGGGAGGTGGAAGAATCGCTGTGCCGATGCCGCCGGTATTCATGGCATTGAACTTTCCACGCAGGGTAGCGGCTATGGCCGCGGCATTCTGTGTGGCCGGGTCGCGTTTGGCCCAATCCTGCAGGGTGATGAAAAAGAAGGCATTGTTCGGGCTCTGCACACCGGTGAGGAGGTTGAAGCCATTTACCATCACCACGCCGCGCACAGCCGGGGTGTGCTTCAGCAGCCGCACAATCTTCTCTGTCCCCTGCTCCGTGACACCGAGAGAGCTGCCGAGCGGCATCTGCAGGGAGCCGTACAGGTAGCCCTCGTCCTCATCCGGCAGGAAGGCGCCCGGTACCCGCCCCGCCACAGGGTAGATGCACAGCACCACCAGCACCAATGCCAGCGCTGTGAGCACACCGCGCCGTATCATGCAACCTGCCACCCGAGCATACGTTCCTCTCGCTCTGTTCACCACATGATTGAACGCCGCCGCCGCGCGCCCCGGTACGTTGCTCCGCCTCAGCAGCAGAGCACAGAGCGCCGGACTGAGACTCAGCGCGCAGAAAGCAGAGAGCAGAATCGACACACCGATGGTAACGGCAAATTGCGTAAACAGCAGACCCGTGATGCCCGGCAGCAGCATGCAGGGGAAAAACACCGCCGCCAGCACCAGGGCCGTCGTCATCACCGGTCCGGCTACCTCGCTCATGGCCGCCTGTGTCGCCTGCACCGGTGGCTCCCCCGCATCCAGATGCGTCTGCACGGCTTCCACTACCACGATGGCGTCGTCCACCACCAATCCGATAGCGAGCACCATACCCATGAGGCAAATCGTGTTCACCTCCATACCGAAGAGCGGGAAGAACAGAAAGGTACCCACAATGCTCACCGGCACCGCCGTGAGCGGGATGAGTGTCGCGCGCCAACCCTGCAGGAACACAAACACCACCAGCGCCACCAGCAGCAGAGCCAGCCCCAGCGTATAGAGAATTTCCTCTATGCCCAGCCGCACGCTCTCTGTCGTGTTGAGTGCCTGCTGCAGCTCAAGACCGGGTGCCAGATTCAGCCCCGCCAGCGTCTTCTCCACCGCCTGTACCGTCTGCAGCGCATTGCTGCCCGGACTCTGGGATATAGCAATGATGGCGCAGGCCTCTCCATTGTAAGACGAGCTCATATTGTACGTCTCGCACCCCAGCTCCACGCGCGCTACATCCCGCAGGCGCACCAGCGCATCTGCATCCGCCCGCAGGATGATATTGCCAAACTCCTCCACGCTCTTCAATCTCCCCTGCGTGCGCACGGTATAGGTTGTCTTCCACCCGGGGACAGCCGGCTCCGCGCCTACCTTACCCACGGGATGCACCGCATTCTGCTCCTGCACGGCGTTCTGCACCTGCTGCACCGTGAGCCCCAGCGCCGCCATTTTCTGCGGCTCCAGCCAGATACGCATGGCATACTCCCCTGCCCCGAACACCTGCACATTGCCCACACCCGGTGTACGCAACAGCGGATTCACAAAATTGATATAGGCATAGTTGCTCAGCCACTTGGCATCGTACTCCCCACCGGGTGCCCGCAGCACATACAGCAGCATGGGCGGCCCGCTGAGCGTACGCATCGTCACACCCAGCTGCTGCACTTCATCCGGCAGAGCTGCCGTGCTCTGGGCATAGCGCAGGTAGGCCAGCACCTGGTCCATATCCGCACCGGTGCCGACATCGAAGAGCACACTCAGACTCATTGCACCCTCGTTCGTAGAGGTGCTGGTCATATACTCCATACCCTGCACCCCGCTCATCTGCTGCTCGATGGGTGCGGCTACAGAATCCGCCACAGTCTCGCAATCCGCGCCGGGATAACTGGTGCTGATGCTTACCTCCGGCGGCACAATATCCGGATACTGCGCCACCGGCAGACTCAGCGCCGATATCAACCCGCCCAATACCAGCATGAGTGCTACACAGATGGCCACCACAGGCCGACGTATGAAAAAATTGTACATCTCACCCGTAGCGACCACAGAAAGTAAAGCTATGTTTAATATCTGTTACACACGTATAATACCGTTCCATGGCACCCAAACGACTGAATCTATAAAATTATCTTCCTGTATGTCATAATTCTGCCTTGCAATCTGCGGAGCAGTGCATACCATAATGGCACGGAGTGGTGTACAGGTGCAGCTTCTCTCTCTACGTATGCAGCGCGCCGCCACCCCCGCTTAGCACATCGCAACACATCATATAACAGCGGTGCAGCAGCTGCTCCCTGCCGGAGTGAAACAAGGCAAGGTGAAGCGGCTGTGCACCACTTAACATACAGAAAACAATGGCTGAACATTACACGCAAGGCAGGCAGGGCCAGGGTGCCCGCCGCCGCCGCAACAACAACCAGGGCCGCCACCGCCGCCAGCGCATGCCGCGCCCCGAGTCCATGCCCGCACGTAAACCCTCGCTCCTGCAGCGCATCCTCGCCTTCTTCGGTTTCGGTAAGAAGAAGAAAAATGAGCGCTCCAATGACAAGCGCGAGCAGAAAAAACGCAATACAGCACCCCAGAAGGTGCGCGTGGCCAAGACCAACAACCACGGTGGCAACCCCGCTGCCGCCGGTAAGAGCCGCCGCCGCGCTACCTCCACACCGCCCACCCGCAACGCCCGCCTCTACGTGGGTAACCTCTCCTACGAGGCCAACGAGAGCGAGCTGGAAGACCTCTTCAAGGGTTTCGGCAATGTGAAGAGCGTGGAAATCATCTACAACCCCCGCACATACAAGAGCAAGGGCTACGCCTTTGTGGAGATGTACAAGCTGGAGGACGCCTGCAAGGCTGCTGAGGTGCTGCACGGCCAGCCCTTCATGGGTCGCGAGCTGATGGTGAGCGCCGCCAGCGAGCGCCCGGAGACTCAGGAGAAACCCGAGACTCCCGCCGCGGAAACACCGGCTGCTGAGGCTCCTGCCGAAACAGCTCCTGCAGAGGAAACTTCCCCCGAGCAGGCCTGATATCCCGCCCCTTTCCAACATATTTCACCGCCCGGAGCCATGTCGCCCCGGGCGGTTTGTTTGTCAAAATGGCTCATTTATGACTAATTTTCAGAAACGGACGGCATTTTTCACTCGCCATGCGGGGCGGTTTATGGTAGTATGGGAGCGTTAACGTAACTTACGCCATGCAGAGATTCATGTTTCAAATTGCCCTGGCATGCCTTGCCGGGCTGAGCAGTGCCGTGTTTGCTCAGGAGACCGCTCCCGCCCAGCCGGAATCCGCCGCGCCGAGCGCAGCACCGGTTGTGGCACCGGCTCAGCCTCAGAAAACAGAAGCAGAACTGAAGGAGGAACTCATCTCCTCCGCCGAGCACCTGGACGACGATGCCAAGGCTGCTCTGCGAGCAGCTGCCAATGACATGAGCTATAAATTCCTGGTCGGCTACATGAATGAAAAAGGCCACCACGCCTTCGACGGCCACACCGCTCTGGAGCATGCCAAGATGAAGGTGCGTTTCCTCCCCCCCTCCAACGGTATGCCCTGCCCGGATTGCGGCGAGACCGTGTGGAACCGCAAAAAGGATGAAATCCCTGCCTGGACCTGCCACTACACCGGCGATAAGGAGCAATACAGCCGCTTCCCCATTCCCCTGGGTATCTATGAGTCGGAGGAAGAAGGCATGGGCCTGTGGGAGAAGCTCTGCCACCGCGTGCAGGTGGACGGATTCAACCTGGCCGCCTCTCTCATTTTCCTCTGCGCCATTCTGCACACCTTCATGGCTCCTAAGTTCCAGGCACTGGCACATAAGCTGGAGCACGATCACAAGCAGAAGCTCAAGCAGGAGAAGTTCCGCATCCTGCACCCCGAGCAGCGCGTGCCTGTATCCTTTGCCTCCACGCTCTGCCACTTCCTGGGCGAGGTGGAAGTAGTATTCGGCCTGTGGATTATTCCCTTTGCCCTGGTGTGCCAGAGCTACTACTCCATGGAGGATTTCCTGCTCTACATCGACCACGACACCAGCTTCACCGAGCCGCTGTTTGTGGCTGTGGTGATGGTGATTGCCTCCTCCCGCCCCATCTACCGCCTGGCAGAGAACACGCTGAAGTTCGGCGCCTCTCTGGGCAAGGGCACCCCCGCCGCCTGGTGGCTCTCCGTGCTCTGCATTGCACCGCTGCTGGGCAGCTTCATCACGGAGCCTGCTGCCATGACACTGGCTGCCATCCTGCTGGGTAAGAAGTTCTACCAGCTCAAGCCCAGCGACTCGCTCAAGTACGCCACCATCGCCCTGCTCTTCGTGAACGTATCGGTAGGCGGCACCCTCACACACTTCGCGGCACCCCCCATCGTGATGGTGGCCGGCAAGTGGGACTGGGGCATGGGCCACATGTTCCTGAACTTCGGCTGGAAAGCCATCGTCGGTATTGCTCTTGCCAACGTTATCTACTTCCTTGTTTTCCGTAACGAGTTCAACCGCCTCGCTGAGGTGCAGCGCGCCAACAGCGCCTACGACAGCGCTGTGCCCACCACCTGGGAAGACCGCCAGGACATCATCCCCGCCTGGGTTTACGGCGTGTCCATCTTCTTCCTTGCCTGGACGGTTTACTTTGCCCACCACCCGGCCTGCTTCATCGGCGGCTTCATGTTCTTCCTGGGCTTCACCATGGCTACTCCGCAGTACCAGAATGCCTTCTCCATCAAGGTGCCCATGCTGGTGGCCTTCTTCCTGGCCGGCCTGCTCATCATGGGCGGTGTGCAAGGCTGGTGGATGCAGCCCGTGCTGCAGGCTCTCTCCGAGCTGGGTGCCACGGCTACCATGGGTCTGGCCAGCATCCTGACAGCCTTCAACGACAACGCCTCCGTCACCTTCCTGGCCAGCACGGTTCCCAACCTCCAGGAGGAGATTAAGTACGCCATTGTGGCAGGTGCCGTGACCGGTGGCGGTCTCACCGTCATCGCCAACGCGCCGAACCCGGCCGGTCAGGCTATCCTGGGCAAGTACTTCAAGAGCGGCATCAGCGCCCTGAAGCTCTTCCTGTGGGCCTTCCTGCCCACCACCATCATGTTCCTCTTCTTCATCCTCATCCGCTGAGTTATGTTTACCGGTATTGTAGAATGCACCGGCACTGTGGTGAAGTGCACGCCGGTTGAGAAAGGCGCGCGCTATACCATCCGCATGCCTTTTGCATCTGAGCTGGCTCTCGGCGATTCCGTGGCGGTGAACGGCTGCTGCCTCACCGCAGACCGCATCTCCGGCGACACGGTAGAGTTCGACCTCCTTACCCAGACCATGCGTGTCACCTCCCTGGGTTGCCTCACCGAGGGCTCCCTCTGCAATCTGGAGCGCGCCATGTCCACCGGCGGGCGCTTCGGCGGCCACCTGGTCATGGGTCATGTGGACTGCACCGGCACTGTGACCGGCATCACCCCCGTGGGCCAGGACCACATGGTACGCATCCGCATCCCGGAGCATCTGACGCGTTACACCATAGACAAAGGCAGCATCACCATCGACGGTGTTTCGCTCACCATTGCCGCCATTCACCCGGAGGGCGAGCTGGAGTTCTGGATTACCCCGCACACCTGGCAGCGCACCATCATGCACACCTACACTCCCGGCAGTGTCGTGGATATCGAGGTGGATATGATTGCCAAATACGTGGAAAAAATGTTCCGCCCGGCAGGCGAATAAGCCTCTGCGCATCGGCTGAGGAAAACGCCGTGCTGCTGACCCAGAAAACAGGCCGGAGACAAGAAAAAGGAATTGCACAACAATGGGTCTGGTGCTATAATCCGCGCGCGAACAACGCGTCGATGAACAAAGCATATATTCAGGCATTTGCTGCAGCCGTAGTGGCCTCTCTGCTCATGGGGACGCTGTGCATCTTCGTGCGCGAATCCGGATGCAGCGCGCAGTTGTGTTCCTTTTCTCGATTCAGCATCGGTCTGCTGCTCATCGGAGTGGCAGGTGTAGCGCTGCTCTGCGGGCACAAGGGAAGCCTGAAGTTCAGCGGCATGTCCTTCATTTCCGGTATTGGCATCAGCCTCTGTATTCTTTTCTACTTTCTGGCTATCAAGGAAACATCTGCCGGCATTGCGGCGCTGCTTCCTGCCACGGGTCCGCTCTTCTCCGCACTGTGGATTGCCCTGCGGGAGCACCACCTGCCTCCGCGCCGGGATGGCCTGCTCATCATCACCGCGGGACTGGGTATCGTGCTGGTAAGCCTGTTTGCAGGCAAGGGCGGCAGCGGGCATAACGACGCGCTGGGTATCACCTACGGGCTGCTTTCCGGCCTGTTCTACTCCCTCTACATCATGCTCAACCGCCTCATGACACCGGAAATCACGCTGCTGCAGCGCACTTTCTGGCAGTCGCTCGCGGGGAGTCTGGTGCTCCTCTTCCCTCTGCTGTGTGCGGATTGCTCCGCCTGGGATAACTTCTCCACAGGTTGGCCCATGCTGCTGGGAATCGGCGTTTGCCAGGGTGTGGGTGTACTGCTGCTGGTAGCCTACGCCATGCGCCACCTCAGCTCGCTGGAGTTCGGTATTGTGTCCTGCCTGGAGCCCACAGAGGCTGCCATCATCGGCTGCCTGATGTACGGCGAGACCCTGCGCCCCGGACAGATGTGCGGCTTTGTGCTGGTGCTGGCCGCCATACTGGCCAAGGCAGTGATGTACCGCAAGGTGCTGGAGCCTACAGGCCGTGTGGTGTTCACCGAGCCGCAGGCAGCTGCAACGGACAGCCCCGAGGAGACAGAATTTTACAACGAAGAAGAAAAAGAATACTACTGATCATTGCTTACCATGTACAGCGAACTCATACAAGCCCTCAACGCTCACCACAGCTTCGCTGTGCTCTCCCACTTCCGGCCGGATGGCGATGCCATCGGCTCTACCCTCGGCATGGGCATGCTTCTGCAGGCTCTCGGCAAGCGCGTGCAGCTCTGGAACAACGACCCCGTGCCGCAGCGCTACGCCTTCCTGAGCGGTGCAGATGCCATACAACCCCTCCCCCCTGCCCTGCCGGAGGATGTCGAGGTGCTCATCTGCGTGGACACCGGCGACCCCAAGAGACTGGGCGATGCAGCCCTGCCTCTTTTAAGTAAAGCATCTTTTACTATCAACATCGACCATCATCACACAAATCCCGGCTATGCCATGCTCAATGTGGTGGAGGGCAAAGCGGCTGCCTGCGGCTGCATCATCCGCAACATTATCCGCGCAGCCGGTGTGGAGCTGACCCGCCCCATGGCCGAGGCACTGTACGCTGCCATCTCCACAGACACGGGCAGTTTCCAATACAGCTCCACGACCCCGGAAGTGATGCGTATCGCCGCAGAGCTGCTGGAAGCCGGAGTGAACGTGGGCGACATCAACCGCCGCATTTACCAGGAGATACCGCCTACAAGCTTCATCGTACAGCGTGAGGTGCTCAACAAAATGGTGCTGGAGGAAGATGGGCAGATCTCTCACTTCTCCATGCCTGCCGGACGCCAGGCCGAGCTGGGTGTGGGTCCGGAGGATACCAAGGACCTGGTGGACATCATCCGCGTGATGCAGGGTGTGAAGGCCGCCGTCATCTTTGAGGATCTGGAGAACGGGCTTATCCGCGTCTCGCTGCGCTCCAAAGACCCCGCGGTGGATGTATCCGTCATTGCAGCGATGCATGGCGGCGGTGGCCACAGCATGGCCGCAGGCATACGCATGCGCGGCCCGCTGGAGGATGCCCGCGAGAAGGTACTGAACTCTATCCGCGCCGTTGTGCGCAGCCTGGCATGAACGAACAAACCGAACAACCCTGCGGCGTGTTACTGGTGGACAAGGATCCCGGCTTCACCTCCCACAACGCTGTGGCTCTCTGCCGCCGAATCCTGCAGACTAAAAAGGTGGGCCACTGCGGAACACTGGACCCCATGGCTACCGGTATGCTTATCGTGGTAGTCGGCAAGGCCACCAAAGTACAGGACATGCTCATGTGCGAGGATAAGGTCTACACCGCCACCATGAAGCTGGGTATCGAGACCAACAGCCAGGATGCCGATGGCGAAGTGGTGGCTGAGAAATCCACAGAGGGTATCACGGAGGCGGACATTCGCGCAGCCTTCGAGCATTTCCACGGAGCTTTCGACCAGGTTCCGCCCATGTACTCTGCCGTGAAGATAAACGGCGTGCCCTGCTACAAACTCGCCCGCAAAGGCAAGGAGGTGGAGCGCAAGGCCCGCCATGTGGAAGTGCTCGACTACGAGATTACACGCATCGACCTCGCTGCTGCCGAGGTGGATTTCACCGTGCACTGCAGCAAGGGATTCTATGTGCGAACCTACGCGCACGACATAGGACAGCACCTGGGCTGCGGTGCGCACCTCACCGCCCTGCGACGCATTCGCTCCGGTCACTTCGACATCAGCCGCGCTGTAGATGTGCCCACCCTCAAAGCTGCCGGGAGGGATGAATTGCTCGCTCGCCTCCTGCCACTGGAGGAAGTGCTGGCAGACCGCAACATGTAACGCCCCTGCCCAATCGCCATGCAGATTCTCCATTCCCTTGCACAGCTCAGCACACTCCCCTGCCCTGTGCACTGGGCCATGGGATTTTTCGATGGCGTGCACCTGGGCCACAAACGCGTTATTCTTTCCGCCAATACTCCCGGTGCTCTGCGGGGCGTACTCACCTTCATGCCGCATCCGCTGGCAGTGCTGCGCCCCGGCAGCGAGCCCGCACTCATCACCCCGATGCCGGATGTCAAAGCCGAGCTGCTGGAGCAACTCGGAGTCGATGTTCTGCTGGTGCTGCCATTCTCCCGTGAACTGGCCGCCTCCAGCCCACAGGATTTTATCGACGCCCTCTGCAAGGCCTGCCCGGTAGCCGGCATCTCCGTGGGGACCAACTGGCACTTCGGCAAAGGAGGCTGCGGTACACCCGAGCTTCTGCAGAGCCTGGGGCACGAACGAGGCTTCCGCGTGTGTGTCTCCGAGCTCCTGACCATGGGAGACGATACCGTATGCTCCAGCCGCATCCGCGAGCTGCTCGCCGTGGGAAATATCGAACTGGCCAATGCCATGCTCGGACGAGCTTTCTCCATTTGCGGTACTGTGGAACACGGCCAGAAGCTCGCCCGCAAACTCGGCTTCCCGACCGCCAACATCTCCCTGCCGCCATCAGCCGCCATACCCCGTGCAGGCGTCTACGAGGTGCAATGCAAGCACGGCAATAAGCTGCTCCGCGGTATTGCCAATGTCGGTCTGCGCCCCACAATCTGCGAGGATAAGAAGTGTACGCGCCTCGAAGCGCACTTCGTCGGCGAGTCCATAAACCTCTACGGAACTACCCTCCAAGTGGAGCTTCTGCGCTTCATCCGCCCCGAGCAACGCTTCCCGGATATCGAGTCGTTGAAAACTCAGATTGAACGCGATATTACTTCTCTGATATCTCAACAGATATGAGTAAAAATCTTCTAACTTTCTCTGTACCAGAGCTTAAGGATAGAAAATCCATCTGTGAAACATTGTTCCATGTGGAACAATCAGACCTCGCGTTCCCCAACCTTTACCTCCTGCGTCACAAGTATGGTACCACCATTGCACTGCACCAAGGTGTGCTGTACAGACACTATACCGGCCACGGCAGATTGCAGGGATACAGCTTCCCAGTGGGAGTAAATCTCGACATCAATGATACATTGTTCCATGTGGAACAACACGCGGCTGCGCACGGATACCCCCTGCACTTCTGCCTGCTCACAGAGGAAAACGCACGCATCCTGAAGGAGCGTTACGGTGAGAAAATCACCATTACCTGTGACCCGGGAGATGCAGATTATGTCTACCGAAAAAGCGATTTAGCCGAGCTTCCGGGTACGGCATTCCACAAGAAACGGAACCATATTTCACGCTTCGAGCGCATGTTTCCGAATTGGGTTTTCACTCCGCTGACAGACGAAAATGCCAACGATACCCTCCGTATTGCGCATGCCTGGGTGGAGGGACAAGATGCCTCGGAGAACCATTTTCACGAGCTGCGTGCCATCGAAAATGCCATCCGTTTTCGCCACGAATTGGGTATATTCGGCGGCTTGCTCTACGTGGAAAACACACCCGCAGCCTTCGCATTGGCGTCGGAAATTAACCCACGAGTCGTCGATATTCACTACGAAAAATGCACTCCGAACTACCGCGATGCCTATCCCGTGATTAACCGAGAAATGGCAAAATGGATGAGCGCAGAGCTTATCAACCGAGAGGAAGACTTGAATATTCCCGGTCTCCGACAAGCAAAACTTTCCTACAAACCGACACAAATTCTTCACAAATTTCGCGCTACCGTTACCTTATGTTAACCTGCGTTTTCAGTCCGACCCAATGTGCCCAATGCAAGCTTTGCTGCAATTTTCACAGAAGTTCCTCGTGGGAAACTCCCGCACTGCAGGATGAACAAATTTTCTTGCTTCAGGAAATGTGCGTACCACTGGAGAAACGTGCGGATGGTACGACAAGCTTTTTTCTGAACTTTGAATCCGACTCTCCGGATGAAGTGGCAAACTGTCCGATGCTGGATCCGAACTCCGGTTGCATGCTTCCGCGAGAACAGCGTCCATTTGAGTGTCGCATCTGGCCGGTGCGCGTGATGAAGAAACACAGCACACTTGTTGTCGGCATTTATGAAAAATGTCCGGCTCTCGAAAATGGTTGTTTCGACAATTTGAAAAATCATGTCCTTGAAAATTTGTTGCCGGAAATTCTGGACTACGCCAGGCGTCATCCGCGAGCTGTGCGAGAATTTGATTCTGCGTACAGAATTATCTGGACAGCGTAATTTTTAAAGCAGGGGAATGTTCCACGTGGAACATTCCTTCAATTTAATTAGGCCTGTCAGAATATAAGGCAAAGTTAAATTTTAAGATTGCTTTCTTGTTCCACGTGGAACACTCATTCTGACGTATATGCGCGCTCACAAATCGATAACCCATCAAGAGAAGGGAATCTGAGCAAGGAATCGCGCTGCAGTCAGAATCAGATTTATATGGGCGAGAGATTTCTTTTAAAAAAACGAAGAAGTCTTATCTCCATATTGGCCCCACAGCGCATAAAAAAGCCTCAACAGCGCTTGATAATATGCAAAAATAGCTCCGAAATTCATATATATCTCATTTTCAATACTTTATATATTTTTAGCAGCAATTTTGAACGGGGCAGGGGACTTTACAGGCAAAAAAAAAAACTCCCCCGGGGCAGGGCAGGGGAGTTTGCTGAAATGAAATTCAAGGGGACTCAAGTTCTCAATCAAAGAGTCGGCCAAACCAGGATTTTTTCTTTTCTTCCTTGGGTTGCGGAGCCGGGGCAGGGGACTTTTTCTTACCTGAGTTACTGCGTTTTTTCCTACGCTGAGGGGAAGTCTTTTTCACTTTTTCCGCAGGCTTTTTATCCTCGGCTTTCTTTTCACCGGCTGCAACCGGCTTCTCTTTTTGTGCAGGTGACTGTACTTTCGGCGCAGATTTCTCCACAGTTGCCAGTGCCGGAATCACCGGCGGAAGCATGAGTGTGACAGGGCGAACAGCCTGGCGGGCACTCTCTTTCCACATCTCAGCTGTACGCGTGTAGAGAGCAGCGCGGGCGGAGTTTATGGCAATCTGACATGCCTCAAGAGAGCGCATCCAGGGTGTGATATAGTGCACTCCCTGTGCAAGTGTAGCCTCACGAGTCTGCTCAAATTTCTTCAATGCTTCCTCTGCCAGAGTGAGAGAATGAGCGGCATTTTTCGCATCACCACGCGATGCTCTCAGGCGTGCATGCAGGGCTGCGCGCAGGCAATCACGCACCAGCAACACGGGGTCTTCGCCGGGCAGGGCAGGGGAGATTTCCGCTGCTTTTGCAGCTGCTGTAATCTGCCCCACGGAAGGATTTGCAGGGTTTCCCACCAGCACACGCAGCGGAAGTGTAGCTGCTTCCCAGCGGTGAAGAATGACCGCCGGCTCATGCAAATGCTCGCGATCCAGCGGCATTTTATTGAGCGCCCGGCGAGTGGCCAGCGCCTTGGAACTCTCCCCGGCGCTCCACATGGCAGTGGATACATACAGGCGAGATGTCATGAGCACGCTGCTCTCCCACTCCGGAATATCCTTGCGTGTGGCACATGTGACAGCGCGCATGAAGTGCGGCACAGCCTCCTGCGGCTTGCCGCTGCGGTAAAGAAGATGCCCGTAGAGATGCGCCGGAATCGGATGCTGCGGCAGAAGTTCAGCAGCTTTGCGTGCAGCTGCCAGAGCCTCCTCGCTCACCTTCGGAGCCGCTTCTTCCACATAGCCACGCACGAAACACACCAGAGCATCTCCGCTGTGAGCAGCGTACAATTTCCCGGCAAGTTCCAGCGCCCGCGCCTGGGAGGGCAGGGGAGTTCCCTGTTCATCGTAGCCCAGATCTGCACAGTGCAGAAGCAGGATACCCCAGCAGGCGGACAGAACATCGTGCCGATAAATCTCGTGCCTCCGGATAAAATCTTCCGCTGCACCCAGCTGGTCGTTCCCCAGCAGTTTCAGAAAAGTGTTCAGATAAAACAACTCCGGCGGTGTACCCGGAAGCTGGGTGATACGCTCCGAAAGTTCCTGCATGCTTCGCGTGCGGGCAGCAGGGTCCGGCTGCGTCATCATCAATCCGCACCAGGCCAGCGAGCACATATCATCCGCCTTTGCGGCGCGCTCAAAATGCAGGCGCGCGGACTCCTCCCAGCCCAGCAGTAAATCCAACATGCCCGCCTGCATCGCCTCCTGTGCTTCGATATTCTCCGTAGCAAGAGGTATGTGCTGCACAGGCAGGGCAGGGGGGGGAGACGGAAGCTCCGCTGCAGCCACCAGGGCTACAGCGGAGCACAACAGCGTTATTTGTTCCACATGGAACATAGCTTTACATGCGTTCGGGCATTTCGATACCGAAGAGGCCCATACCCTGCTTCAGCACGCGGGCTGTAAGCTCGCACAGAGCCAGTCGCGTCTCGCGCACAGCACCCTCGCTCTTGAGCACCGGGCAAGCCTCGTAGAAGCTGTGGAAGGCACGGGCAAGGTCGTACAGGTAGGCAGCCAGCAGGTTCGGGCGGCAGTCATCCAGGGTGGAGGGCACCACCTCGGCATAACGCACCAGCATGCGGGAAAGGTGAATCTCGGCATCCTCTGCCAGGCAGAGCTCGGCAGGTGCCACAAACTCGCCTTCGATTTTACGGAAGATGGAGCGCACGCGCACATAGCTGTTCTGCAGGTAAGGAGCGGTATCGCCGGAGAGGGAGAGCATCTTGTCCCAGTCGAAGATGTAATCGCTCATGCGGTTCTGGGAAAGCTCCGCAAACTTGATGGCACCCACACCCACTGCCTGGGCCACACGGGCCTTCTGCTCCTCGGGCATGTCGGGGCTCTTCTCTTCCACCACCTTGGTGGCACGTGCCACAGCTTCGTCGATGACGTCCTGCAGGCTCACGGTATCGCCGCTGCGGGTCTTGAAGGGGCGGCGGTCCTTGCCAAGAATGGAGCCGAAGGCCACATGGCGGAAATCACCCGTCACACCGCGCATACGCTCGATGTCGAAAATCTGCTTGAAGTGTTTGTCCTGGGGAGCACCCACCACGTACCAGATGGAGTCCGCATTGAAGTTCTGCGTGCGGTAATCCAGGGTGGCAAGGTCAGTCGTCGCATACAGGAAACCGCCGTCCGCCTTGCGAATAATGGCCGGCACCGGTACCCACTCACCATTCTTCTGCACGAGGAAGGGATCCTTCTCCGGCTTGTGGTAGCCGTCCGAGAAGACGCAGATGGCACCGTCGCTCTCGCGGGCAATACCCTTGGCGATGAGGTCCTCCACCAGCGGAGCCAGAGCATCGTTGTATGCACTCTCACCGAGCCAGTAGTCGAAGCTGATGCCGAGCTGAGCGTAGATTTTCTCCAGGCCCATCTTGGTGACGTCGATGCAGCGCTGCCAGATATCGAGGTTCTCTGCATCTCCGCTCTGCAGCTTCACAAGCTCTGCCTTGCACACGGGAAGCAGCTCTGCGTCGTCCTTGCACATCTGGTTGACTGTTTTGTAAACTGCCAGCAGAGCCTCGATGGGGTCCTTCTCCAGCTCCTCCTGTTTGAGGATATTTTTCCAGCCCCAGAGAATCATGCCGAACTGCGTACCCCAGTCACCGATGTGGTTGTCCGTGATAACGGTGTGCCCCATGAATCGGGCGAGGCGAGCCAGCGTGTCGCCGATGATGGTGCTGCGAATGTGGCCCACATGCATGGGCTTCGCCACATTCGGTGCAGAAAAGTCGATGACCAGCGTCTTGGGCTTCTCCACCACAGCCACGCCCAGGCGCTCATCGCTCAGCATGGCAGCGGCCTGTGTCGCGTAGAACTCCGGCTTCACACGGAAGTTGATGAAACCCGGCCCGGCAATCTCAGCCGTAGCCACCGGGTTCTCGCCTATGGCCTCCACCACCTGCGTGGCCAGAGCTCGGGGATTGCTGCGTACCTGTTTGGCCAGCATCATGGCAGCGTTACTCTGGTAGTCGCCAAAACGCAAATCCTGGGAGGGCGTCACCGCCGGTGTGAATCCCTCGGGCAGGTTCTCACCCAGCACGCTCTGAAGCGCGGCCAGGAGCTTCTCGGAAAGTTGTGTCGGTATGGTCATGTTCGCGGCTTTTATACACGCTTATTGCCCTTTTGTCAATACTTAATCACTTCTCCTATCCCAACTTTGTGCCCAAAATTCAATATTTTACCCGTCCGAAATATTCTACCTCCGTTCCATGAAAAGTCACCATTTTTTGTACAAGAATCCAATTTATTGATTCTCTGTGCGCAGCATCTTTCGGACTCTATCTGTTTGATGTACCACAACGGCGTGGAACACAAAACTTCTTGCACTCCTCCCGCAGCTGTGCTATATACATGCACAGCTGCTGTGTACGTGACGCGTGGTTCTACAGGCCCGGACCGTTATAATACACTATGGGGCACCAAAGCTAAATGGGTTTAATGTTCCGTCCCTCAGAGGATACCTCAGACAGACCCGGCTCCGCACCCACCTAACTTCAGGGAACGTGGCTCTTATACTACTGACGGCACAGCGGTGTTCCTTTTCTCAGAACCTCCTTTTTCCAACACGGAAAGAAGAGGTTCTGCTGTTTTTAGTAATAATTACTTTACTATCAGGACGCATTTCACGCATTCGCAGAATCAGTGCCGTCAATAATCGCGCGCGCACGCACTAAAACCTTTGCAAGCGCGGCAGAATATGCTAGACTGTTCGGCATGAAAAAGAGCACGGCCATCTCTCTGGCAGCTGTGGCAGCATTGCTGCCCTCCTGCGCCTACATGCAGACCAATAAGAATATCCGCGAGCTGGGAGCCACCTACCACGGCTCGGAGCTCAAAGCGGAAACTCTGAGCCTGCATCGTAAGAGCGGGCAGTGGTATCTGGGCAGCCCCTCCGGCCATTACAGCAAACATTATCCTGTGATACACGATGATGTCTTCTTCAAGGAGGACAACGACCCGACCTACACGCTGCAGGAAGCAGATGGCAAACGCCTGTACTACCCCATCTCGTCCGGTACAGCAGCCTGCCTGCTGCGGACGGATGGCTACGCGCAGACAGATGCCCTGGTCACGGAAATACAGCGCCTCGGGGGGACCCCGCTCGCTGCCCTACCGGGAGCTTCCACAGTCACCATCCGCGCAGAGATAGCACAGGGAAAACGCACCGCCATGCTTCCCGGCACGCGTACTCCACAGGAGCCGGAACTCCCCACACGCATTCTGGCAGAGGTGGACACCTACACGGTGGATGCCATCGGCACCCTGGGCTATAACGTGGCCATTCCCATCATGGCTCCCTTCGTCTTCTTCAGTGAATTCCTTTCTGAAGACTGAGTACCATAATCTTACAGAGTTATTCACATAAATTGTCAATAAGTCGGTGAATAAGTGTGTGAACAAGAGTGTGAATAAGTACCTGTACACAGATTCGGCAGTTTATCCGCAAAAGAGTTCACATGAAAACAAGGTTAACACTAACTTGTATTCAAACAGTTAGCATACTTGTTGGACTTATTCACATAGCTGAATATGATGAATTTTTAAATTTAAATTCTTTATTCTTCTCATAAGGGTGGAAAAGGAGCGGCGTTCCGCTGCACCTTGACAGGAAAGAAAGTCTTGCTACAATACAAGGTATGGACATGTACGGAATAGATCAGGACTCGCTCTGGATGACACGAGCGCTGGAGCTGGCACACAAGGGTCTGGGCACAACCAGCCCGAACCCACCTGTAGGCGCAGTCATTGTAAAGGACGGTGCTCTGCTGGGCGAAGGCTGGCACGAGCGCGCCGGTGAGCTGCATGCTGAGCGTCGGGCGCTGAATCACGCACGTCTGCGCGGGCATGCGGACCATCTGCGCGGTGCCACCATGTACGTGACGCTCGAACCCTGTTCAAGCTATGGGCGCACACCTCCCTGCACAGAAGCTATCATCGAGGCCGGTATCAGCCGCGTGGTCTATGGCAGCGTAGACCCGGACGAGCGCCACAGAGGCCGCGCAGACGCGATTCTGCGGGCTGCCGGTATCGAGGTGCGCAGCGAGTGCTGCGGCACGTCCTGCGACCTTTTCCTGCGTCCCTGGGTGTGGTCTGTGCAGCATGGCCTGCCCTGGGTGAAAGCCAAGATAGCCTGCACGATGGATGGCCGAATGACCCGAGCCGGTCTTAAATGGCTGAGTTGCAGCGAGTCGGTACGATTTGCGCACCAGATGCGTCTGGAGAGCGATGCCATCTTGGTGGGTGGCAACACGCTGCGCACAGATAATCCTGCGCTTACCATCCGTCACCCCTACCGCGAGATACCGAGCATCAAGCAGCAACCCTGGCGCGTGGTGATGACCCGCGACAGTTCAACGCTGCCGGAAGAAGCCAAGGTTTTTACGGACAAAGACAGGGAGCGCACCTTGATACGCGAGGATGTAGGCAACCTGCGCGCCATGTTGCACGCCCTGTACAAGGAGCATGGCGTGGTGAACCTCATGCTGGAGTGCGGCGGCAAGCTGCTGCGAACCTTCCTGGAAGAAGGCCTGGTGAACGAGTGGGTACAGATTGTCACGCCGCAGATAAGCGGAGGGCCGGATCTGGTGGTACCGGGATATTTCATGCCGCAGGAGCGTTTCTTTGAGCAGGAGGAGCTGATACCCAGCGGCAAGGATATCATCGTGCGCGGAATTATACACTGATTTTGCTGCCGAATAGCTCCGTAAGCCCCTGAAGTTCGCTGAGTATTTTATCTGCCAGATCTGTCAGCGCGCCGCCGGGAAGAGGGGCGGGGGCAGCTTCCCCGGCGGGAGCAGGAGTCGGCGGGGGAGGTGGAGGCGTGAGGGAGCGGAGCTTTTTCCCGGCTTTGGCGTGATTCTGAGTCGCTGCTTCGTTCAGATATTTAAGCGCCCATTCCAGGTATTGTATCCCGCAGAGGTACTGAGCCTCGGCATCTCCCTCTTTGGCTTTGTCCTTGAGTTTCCTGAATTCCTCTTCCTTTCTTTGCCGTGTTGTCGGCGGAGGGGAAGTTTTACTTGGTGTTGTCTTTTTCACCCGGCTCTGTTGGGGGTGCTTTTTTCTGTGATTAGGTGTCACCATTTGAGAGGATGTTTCTGAAGGAATTTTTAAACTCGCGACCATTTTGGGCGGAGTGATGGGCTTGTTGGTTTGCTCCAGGTTTCGCTTGTGTTCCCGGGGATTGATGCCCTGGCCGATACCTTTCAGATAGGCAGAGAGTGTTTTCGCTTTCTGCGCGGCTTCGGCATATCCCTTGCTGGCCGCAGTCAGATAGCAGCTATATGCACCGTGAAGATTCCCCTTTCTTTCGTACTCCAGTCCTTGCTCGTATGCGGCCTGTGACTGGTAATTGTTGGCCTCTCGCAATCTGTTTCTGTGTGCACACATAAAAGGAAATCTGCCCCCATTCGATAGCGGAGAATGGGGGCATGAAGAAAGCAGGGTTATTATTTCTCGAACGTGGCCTCGATGGGCTTGCCGTATTGTTGAATCTGGGAGCGTGTGGCAGAGCGGTCTCCCCATTCAGTGCCGTCTTCAAAGAAAACACTGTAGACGTAGAGTCGCACAGATTTTATTCTCTGGTCCAGGAAGGGCCCGAAAGTGGCGCTTTCGCTCTTTCCGGCAGGAATAAGGTCGTCCGTATAAAGTTTATCCTGGGTAAGGAATGAAGAGGAAATGTCTTTGCCGTAAACATCATGGGGTACGGCAAGGAATTGAATGGCCGAGATGTTCTTGTCGCTTGTATTGTTAATATTGATTTTAAGCTGCGGGTGGTTGATAAAATCGTCGCTTTTCAGATGAGCCGAAGCCGCAATGCCGCAGTCGCCCTCGAACTTGGAAGCTGTTGTGGGTACAGGAACAGGTGCCGGAGTTGTAGAGCTTGAGCTAGTGGAAGAAGGAGTGCTATCAGCCTCGCTTTTTTTGATGGCATCGGACGTGCTTTCCATGATGTTTACGAAAATGCCCAATCCGATAATGAACAGGAAGCCGCATCCTAATTTTTTGCCCAGGCTCGATTTGGGGGGCTGCTGCACAAAAACAGGGGCTGTGTATGTCTGGGCCGCAGGCTGCCCGCAGTGGGGGCAGACCGGGAGATTATTGCTGATTTCTTTTCCGCATTTAGAGCAGTACATGGTGGTAAGTGTGGTTTGGTGTTTACATGGCTAAGTTTATATCAAGAAGCTAAAAAGTCAATAAAAAAATATCGAAAAGATAATTTACAAATGCCGCCGACTATGCTATAACGGGGGCTGTACACTCAGGAAACAGGCATGAAAAATACAAATAAAGACTTGAAAACAAAAGAAAATATACAAAATTCGACGACCTCACCGGAAAGAGATGGAAAAATTTATCAAGAAGATAAAAAATATAGCTTTCGGGTATATTTTAGCTTACAGGAGTATGAGCAGCTGCTGCGTCGCGCGCTGAGGGAGGGTTCCACGCCGGAGACACTTCTGGCGCGGCGGATAGCAGAGAGGGTAAGGGCTGAAAATCCTTGACATGACGAGTTGATACTGGTAGTCTAAGTACATGCCGATGGGGAGCGACCAGACGGAATTCAAGAGTACGGTGAAACAATGGCTTCGCAGCCATGGGTTGGATTATGGTTGGCTGGCGGAGCGCTGCGGAGTGTCGGAAATAACGGTTCGCAACTGGATGAGCCGTAAGTTGATACCGCCGCTCAAAAAGCAGCTCATGGAGCGTGCTATGGAGCAGCACCCCATTCTGGGAATGGGGGAGAATCCTGCTGCTCTGGTGGATGGCGTGGAGGTCAATGCCAGGATATCTCTCACTGTTCAGCTTGTGCCGGAATTGTACTGGCGGCTGCGGGAAAAAGCTCTTGCAGCCGGTGCCACACCGGAAACGCTGGTGGCTCGTGTTATCGCGGAGCTGTTGCAGGAGCCCACTGAGGTACTGAAAGAGATGAAACAGCGGGAAGTCACCTTGCCGCCGGGTTCCTGAATTTTCGCCGAAGCAAGTAAACGATGGAAACTGTGGAGAACACGGAACATCTGCCGCTCGGTACCTGTCTGGAGAGGTACGAGATACTGTCCGTACTGGGGCAGGGTGGAGGTGGCATCACTTACCTGGCGCAGGATTCTGAGCTGGAACGCGAGGTGGTGCTCAAGGAGCATTTTCCGCTGGGGTTGTGCCGCCGCGTACCCGGCAAGGCCACAGTGGAAGCGGTGGATGCCGTGTTGTACGAGCGCTCCCTGCAGAGTTTTTGCCGCGAGGCGCGTATTCTGGCAGCTCTGAAGCACCCTTCTGTGGTGCCGGTGCATGAGATTTTCAGTGCCTGCGGCACGGCCTTTCTGGCCATGGATTATGTGAAGGGGGTCACCCTGCGCGAGTGGATGCAGACCAAACCGGCGGGCAGGCGTATTTGCCATGTGGTAGAGGAGCTTCTCACTGCTCTGGAATACCTGCACGGCGCCGGAGTGGTGCACCGGGATATCAAACCGGCCAATATTCTGGTGCAGGAGAGGGATAAGGTGGTGCTCATCGATTTCGGCGCCGCATTGCTGGGAGACCCTACCCATACGCTCACGCTCGTGGGTACGCCGGAGTATGCCGCGCCAGAGCAGTTCGATTCCTCGTCGCTGCCCGGACCTTGTGCGGACATCTATGCCCTGGGGCGCAGCCTGGAACGCGTGGCGGCGGACAGCGATATTCTGCTGCCGCGCCGTATCCGCAGAAGCTTGCGCAAAGCCTGCGCCCGGAAGGCGGAAAATCGCTACGCAAGTGCCGCGGAGTGGAAGCGAGCCCTGAGTCCGGTTCCGGCTTATGTGCTGGCTGTAGGTGCTGCACTCCTGCTTGCCGGGGGTGCTATGGCCTATGTTTGGCAGGAATCACCTGCTGAAAAACCGATTCCTGCACCGGCGGCGAAACCTGTGGAGAAACCGGCCCCTGCACCGGCGGCGGATATCGCGCAGACAGTCGCAACACCTCCGCAGCCGCCGAAGTACCACCCTGTACAATTGATTCATTACGACAGACGGGGGAGGCTGATACGCTACGCAAGCGAAGTATTACCACCGGCCGAGGAAGCTTTTGTGAGCGCCATGCTGGAGGCACAGAAGAAGTTCGATGATGCGGCAGTGCGCCTGTCAGAGGAGTTAAGGGCCGGAAAAATCAAATCTCGCAGGTACTACCGCTCCTTGCATTCCGAGCAGAAAAAGCTCAATGGCTATGTTGTCGATCTCATCGATGATTTTATAAAACGACACTACGGGGACAAAGATCCTCTTGGCATCGGGACTGTGACGCTGATGTACACTGTGGCAGAGAACGGGCTCAGCAAATACGAGAGCCTGCTGAGCAGACATGCGGCACATCCCCGCCACTTGCTGAGCTACGATGCGAAGGGCTGTCTGGTTCCTGACTATAAGTACGGCACCGAAAATGAGCGCAGTTTCGGCAACTCCCTCAAAGCTATACAGGAGGAATACAACCTTGCTGTACAACAGGGAAAAGCGCTTTCTGCCGAACAGGAGGAAAAAAGGCGCTGTGACCTGCAACTGGAGCTCAACAGAAAGGCTTTGCAACTCATCGATGACTATCTGGAGGAATACGTGGACGAAGAACACCCGGATTATCACCTGACCTCTGCTCTGCGTGAGGAGGTGGCCACCAAGAACCTGCCGCCCTGTATGTCTGCCCTGCCAACCACGGATAAATAAAAAGAGCAGGCGGGTTTTCCCCACCTGCTCCGAATTGCGATATCGGAATTTATATTATACCACCATGTCGCGGCGCAGGGTCTCAACATCCTTGCCCAGGTAGGAACCCAGGGCAAAGCCGAACTCCAGCGCAGCACCCGGCCCGCGACCGGTCACAATGTTGCCGTCCGTCACTGCCGGAGCAGAGCAGATGGACGCAACACTCGTGATATCCTTTGTCACACCCTCCGCCGGGTAGCAGGTGATATGCCGCCCGGTGAGCACCCCGGCAGCCTCCAGTGCTATGGGGGCGGCACAGATGGCGGCCACCAGCTTCCCCGCTGCGTGCATCTCCTGCACCAGCTTCAGCACGGCCGGTGTGTCCCGCAGCAGCCAGCTCGCGGCTCCGCCCGGCAGCACAATGCCGGCGTATTCCTCCGCCACCACTTCCTCCAGCAGCTTGTCCGCCTGCATGGTGAGCCCATGCGCACCTTCCACCAGCTTGCCTCCTACACCCGCCAGTACGACCTCTACTCCCAGGCGGCGCAGAATATCCACGGGGGCGGTCAGCTCAATCTCCTCAAATCCGGGAGCCATTATCACTAAAATTGCCTTCATATCCACTACTATACTACAGTTTTGGGCCTCCCTCAACCATAAATTTGCTTAAAAATTGAAAATTTTTTAGTATACTCTAAGAATTTTCTTGACATGACACAAATATGACAGTATAATCTCCTCAGCGAAACCTAGAGTGAACTCCAAGATTTTGGGGAACACGACAGTGTAACAGCTAGCAGAACAACTCACTACAAACAACCAAATACACATACAAACATGAAAGTACGTAACGCACTTCTTGCAGCGGCTCTGGTGATGCCCGCTCTTGCCGGCACCGAGGCTCCGATCATTGAGACCGTGGCTCCCGCTCCCCAGGCCAATAAGCTGAAAGGCTCTGTGACCCTTGGCTATGATTCTAACTACACCGGTCGCGGTTATGTGGTATCTCACTCCGTTGCTCAGGGCGACAGCGTTGGTTACGGCGCTCTGAAGACCAACTACGACCTCGGCCAGCCCGGCGGTTGGACTTTGGGTTTCACCATGGCTTACATGGCTCCTGCATCCGGCCACACTCTGTACGGCAACCCGACCGTGGGTCCGAACACGGCTGCTGCCGCTCTTCAGGACAAGTTCGGTATTCCTGTGGGTACTCCTACCGGTACTGTGATTAAACCGGATGGTACGACATATGGAGATGCACTTGAGCAGGCCAAGAAGACAAAGATTGGTTCCCGTAACATTGAGAACCAGTTCACGGTAATCACCGAGGCCAAGTACACCAGCCCCACCGAGAAGTGGAACGTGGCTCTGGGTCACAACTTCACCCATGGTGGTCTTCTGGGCGTGATGGCCAAGCACTATCGCGGCCGCGGCGCTTCCTGCGTGAACGAGTTCTTCGTGGCTCCCGAGTGGACTCCCCACAAGGCTGTGGCCGTGGGTGTGAAGGCCAGCGCTTCCGTAAGCGGTCTGTCCGGCTTCTGGTACGAGCCCTATGTCACCGTAAAGGCTCCCATCATCGGTACTCCGCAGGATCCCACCCTCGTGGGTGTTGTGACCGTGGGTGCTACCATCGCTCAGGACATCTTCGAGGACATCTACGAGGCTTGCGGTAACGGTCTTCAGACCGTGTTCGTGAAGGTTTCCACCCCCTGGTTCGTGACGGACAACTTCATCCTGACTCCCTCTGTGAGCTTCAACTGGCTGGGTTGCGGCGGTAACGACGCCAACCGTCGTTCCGGCGTGCGCAAGGCCACGGAGAACGAGACGATGATTCCGTTCAAAGACTTCGGTGTAGTAGCCGGCGTGAGCGCTACCTACACATTCTGATAAAAAATCCGCATTTTTATCTGGAAAAGCAGAAAAGAGCTGCTATAATAAGGCTAAGCTCCAATCTGTAAAAGGCAGGAGCCGCTCGCCCGGCATGGGTCGGGCGGCTCGTCCTCTCTCCAAGAGCTGCAACTTACATACCGGAAACAACAGCTAGCATTTACATACACATATGTCTGAACTCATCGTACACGGTAAGGAAAACATCGTGAAGCCGGGTTTTTACATGCCCAACCGCATCAGCATCGAAGCAGGGCGCGCTCTGCATAATCTGCTGGACGGGCAGGTGTGTTACCTGGTGGATCCCACCTATCCCCCGGCAGAGGAAATCATGGATTTCCTGAAGCGCAAGAAGGTGGAGATAGAATACTTCGACTTCCGCAACACCACATCCCGCGCTGTGCGCGAGCAGATTCTGGCCAAGTTCAGCCAGGGGCTCAGCGTTGTGTTCCTGCCCGGCCAGGTAGCCCGCATCCGTGGCACCTACTCTGACGTTCCCTCTCCCTTCCTGCGTCACGTCGGCAGCCTGCACATTTCCCCCGTACCGCTTTTCCTGGGTTACTACGGCGACAAGGTTACCAACCTGTTCCGCGAAATTCCCGAGGACGGCTGCCATGAGGAGTTCTGCATTCTTCCCCAGCTGGCTCCCGGCCCGCAGACCGGCGAGCGCCTCATGAAAGCCTGGCTGGAGGCCGGTGCTGCCCGTCTGGCAGACCAGCCGCTGCTCAAGCGTTCCCTCACCTCTGAGCTGGTGCGTGGTATCAAGGCTCACCCCACTACGGAAATCATCGATGGTATGACCGGCAACACCCTGCCCTTCTTCAAGGCTCTGGGTGTGTCCATGACCGTGGCCAAACTTCTGCGCAAGCGCGACGACAAGCGCATCGGCGTTATTCTGCCCCCGGGCCCCGGCGGTGTCATCGCCACGCTGAGCTGCCTGCTGGCAGGCATCACCCCGGTGCTTATCAACTACGCATCTTCCCGCGCCTCCTTCGAGAGCACGGTACGCCAGGCCGGTCTCAAGACCTTTATCACGGCTCGCAAGTTCATGCAGAAGCTGGATACTTTCCCCTGGCCGCCCGAGGATCAGCTTATCCTGGTGGAAGACCTGCTGAAGAACCTTTCCAAGCCCGCGCTGATTGCCAACGTCCTGCTGGCCAAGGCCGGTCCCGCCTCTGTCATCTGCAAGATGTTCGATACCGATGCCCGCAAGGACACGGACGAGGCTGTGATGCTCTTCACCTCCGGTTCCTCCGGCGAGCCCAAGGGTGTGGCCTTCACGCACCGCATGATTCTGGCCAACGCTTCTCAGTGCGCCTGCCGTCTGGACATGAACAACCTGCGCTTCCTGGGCAGCCTCCCCATCTTCCACAGCTTCGGTATGACCGTGGCTATGATGCTGCCGCTGCTCACCGGTTGCCCCATCTGCTCTTACCCCAACCCGACGGATGCCCGCACCATCAACGAGCTCATCCAGAAGCACAAGCTCAGCCTCGTGGTGGCTACTCCCACCTTTGCCCGTGCCTACCTGCGCCGCGCCGACAAGGAGACCTACAAGGGCGTGCGCTACTTCGTGCTGGGTGCCGAGAAGCTGCAGCCTGACCTCGAGAGAGAGTTCCTGGAGAAATGCGATGTGAAGGTGCTGGAGGGCTACGGCCTCACCGAGACCTCCCCGGTTATCGGCGTGAACATGCCCGATGCCGCTCCTGTGCCCGGTTCCAAGTTCTTCGTACCCGGCACGGTAAGCCGCAGTATCGGTGCACCCTTGCCCGGTATCGCCGTGCGTATCACCGATGTGGACGACGACACCAAGGAGCTCCCCCTCACCGAGCGAGGCATGATCTGGTTCAAGGGCGCCAACGTCTTCACCGGCTATGTCGGCAAGCCCGAGCTCAACCAGGAGCTGTTCTGGAATGGCTGGTTCAAGACCGGCGACGTCGGCCAGATGGACCTCAACGGCTTCATCACCCTGGGTGGTCGTCTTTCCCGCTTCTCCAAGATCGGCGGTGAAATGGTGCCGCACGAAGGCGTGGAGCTGGCTCTCTGCCAGGGCTTCGGCCTGAGCGCTGAGGATGGTGTGAAGATTGCCATCACCGGCGTGACCGACGAGCAGAAGGGCGAGGCCCTCGTGCTGCTCTCCGCCTTGCCGCAGCACCAGCGCAGCTCGGAGGAGAAGGAGATTCTCACCTCCATCCGTACCATGCTGGCTGAGATGCAGATGCCGACCCTCTGGGCTCCCAAGTACCTGGTACCTGTGGAAAGCATCCCCGTGCTGGCTACCGGCAAGCTGGACCTGCGTGGCTGCAAGCTGCTCTCCGAGGAAGCTCTGGGCGAGCTGAACAAATAAAGCAGAAAATTCCGAACCTGCGCCCACCGGGCGTGGATAACAAAACTCGCCGCTGCTCGCATATTGCGGGCGGCGGCGAGTCTGTTTTCGGGCGGATGCGGGCTGCCGGAATTGTTTTCGTTTTTTACCGGGGGGTGTTTTAGCTTGCTCCGCTGCGGGAAATATGCTATTCTCCCCCAAGTAACAGAATGTGTGCTCGCTACAAATCCGGCTCAGACAGCACCACGGGTAGCTCCGCCCGCGGTGCCTCTGCTGCGTATGGGCAGGCCGCCCCGCGCAGGCGTGTGCAGAGCACAGGATTCGACACCGCCGCAGACCATGACCCCGCACCGGAATCGGATACACGCAACCTGCGCGTGAATATGCCGTCCGATACCCGCAGCTCCATACCGGGGCCCGCACCCCTGCCGGGATATCTGGAGACAGAAGACCCCCTGCAGACACCCGCAGGTGCAGATGGTCGGCGCGTGTTGCACAGCGACGCTCCCGACCCTGCCAGTGCCTTCGGCACACCGGGTCCGAAACGAGATTACCGGAAGTACACCCCCTCAACCCGCATGGATACAGATGATTCTCCCTGGAAAGACCTGGCAGCTCCACCCCGAAAAGGCACCAGCCTCTGGAAGGGTATCAGCACCTGGATTTTCTTCCCCTTCCGGATGATTTGCTACATCACCCGCAAGCTGCCCTCGGTGGTGAAGTGGGCACTGCGCATCTTCATCAGCGGCGCATTTGTGGGTACGGTATTGGCTTTTTTCATGGTGCTGTTCTACGCCATCAAATCCGGGCGGTATGACCTGACGCAGGTCATGCGCATGCCGGAGCGTACCATTGTGCTGGACCGCAAGGGCAATGAAATCGGTACCCTGCATGGCGAGAACCGCCGCAGTATATCTGACCTGGAGAGCGAGGTGCCGCAGTATTTTATCGATGCGCTCATCATGCAGGAAGATCGCTCCTTCTGGGAGCACGGAGGCATCGACCCGCGCGGTATGCTGCGTGCCGTGGCGCAGGTATTCAAGCACGGGCGCACCACGCAGGGTGGTTCCACGCTCACCATGCAGCTGGCCAAGAATACATACAACCACCGCCGGCGCAATTTCCACGCCAAGTTCACCGAGATGGCGCTTGCCCGCCGCATCGAGGCTACATACGACAAGAAGACCATTCTCACCTGCTACATCAACCGCGTTTTCTGGGGGCATACTTTCCTGGGGCTCAAACAGGCGGCAAACGGGTATTTCTCCAAAGAGCCGCGCGAGCTTACTATAGGCGAGGCAGCCATGCTGGCCGGTATTGTGTGCAGTCCGAACGAGTTTTCCCCCTATCGCAGCCTTTCTTCCGCCAAAATTCAGCGCGACAAGGTGCTGAAGCTTCTGGTGGAGCACGACAAAATAACACGCAACCAGTACGAGGCCGCACTGGCAGAGCAGATTGTCACCAACAAGCCTGAACGCCGCGGCATCGACAACTACGCGCTGGACCTTATCCGCAGCGAGGTGGACCACATCCTCGAGATGCTCGATACACGCGAGGAACGCCTGAAAGAGGAAACTACCTTCTCCGGTGGTCTGGTGGTGCGCACCACGCTGGATGTCGACCTGCAGGATGCGGTGATGCGAGAGCTGGACACCCGCCTGGTGGAGATGCTGGAGAAGCGACGCGGCTACCCGCACCAGACGCGTGCCCAGTACCGTGCCCTTCTCAGCAAATTGAAGCCGGAGGAGGTGCGCCCCGCTCCCAGGTATGTGCAGGGTGCATGCGTCATGATAGACAATGCCACCGGTGCACTCCTCTCCGTTGTGGGCGGGAGAGACAGCACGGAATCCCCCCTCAACCGCGCGCTGCAGAGTCGTCGTCAGGTGGGGTCTTTGTTCAAACCTATCGTTTATTCCACCTTCTTCGAGCGTGGCGGCAGCCCGCGCAGCATGATATCCGATGCCCGCCTCCAGCCCGGCGAAATACCCGGAGCCAAGCGCTGGAGTCCCCGCAACTCGGATGGTCGCTTCACCGGTAACCACCCTGCCGGCTGGGGACTGCTCAAGAGCCGCAACACCATGTCAGTGCGAGTCGGTGCACGAGCCGGGCTTCAGAATGTCATTAACACCGCCCTCATGAGCGGTTTCCCCCAGCCACCCAGAAAACCCGGCCCCACCATTTACCTGGGTACCTGGGAAGCTTCTCCGCTGGAGGTCGCCGGTGCCTACACTGCCTTTGCCAACGGCGGCGTACGCCCGACCCCCTACATTATCCAGAGTATCACGGATTCCTCCGGTCGCCTTATCTGGCACAACCCGAACGCTGCTCGTCGCGTCTACAGCCAGCGTACAGCCAACGCTACCGCCGATATTCTTCAGCAAATCACCAAGCCCGGCGGCACTGCCGGCAGCATGCAGCGCCTCGGTTTCAAGGCCGCAGCCGGCGGTAAAACAGGTACCACCAATGCGTACCGCAATGCCTGGTTCTGCGGTTTCACCTCGGATATCACCGCTGCTGTATGGGTTGGCTTCGACCGCCCCACCACCATAGCAGACAAGGCATACGGTGGTACCCTGGCACTTCCCATCTGGGTGGGAGCCATGCTCCAGGCGCAGAAACTCGGCTACCACATGGGCCCCATACGCCTTACCCCTGCCGGTATGCGCAGCAAGGGCATGCGCCTCTGCCGCACCTCCGGTGCTCTGGCTCACTCCGGCTGCGAATACAAGCGTACGGCTTACACAGAGACAATGGCAGATTTCACCAAGCCGCGTAGTTTCTGTACGCATCACTCGGCTCTCAATGCCCCCGGTGCCAACGATGACCTCGCCGAAGACCCGGACGACACGGAGCTGCAGCAGGATGATATCGCTGTGGATCCGGAGGCGGAAACACCCCTCTTTACAGACGATGACCTCGCCGAAGAAGTGTAAGGGAAGTCGAAAAACACCGATTTACAGCGCAACCGCAGAAAAAGTGATTTTTTTCTGCGGTTGTTAACTTATGCAGATTCAAGCTCTTCGGAGGGGCCGATTTATAACAGGCAGACAGAAAAATGCAAAATTTTTGAAAAATACGCTTGACGTGAGGCGTGGTTTCATGTATACTCTGCGGCACCCCGTCACGGGGCAGCCCGAAAGAGCGAGCGAACGCCGAATGTGCGAAACGCTGAGCATCGGCCGGGTGAGGCAGTTTTTCATTTACGGACTTTCCGTGGCACCACAGCGCAAGCAGAGATGCAGCGCTACCGGATCAACCTTCCGGGTGGGGTGCCGGAGAGGATAAAGAGAGGGAAGGAA
>JAZTYL010000010.1:0-29510 GCA_045636905.1 Akkermansia sp. | reverse complement strand
GAACTTTTGAGGCAATTCGGAAAATACCCGTAATTTTTTTCCGATTATCACAGACTCAAAAGTGAGTTCGATATACACATCTTTCATCTTCTCAGGCTGTTTCATCATATGCATTTATCGGGAATATTCTCTCCTTTAATTACACCTATCTGAGATACATTCAGAATTTTCTCTTTTATGTATGTTGATGTGAATGATGAATTATCTTGCTTGTGATTCTGAGCCGATACTTGAAGCTGAAGTTTCTGTTGCTAATGTAATTCCATTAGAGATAAAGAAAAATAAAACAAAATACAGATAAAAGCATTTGTAAGTTTTTGCGTTTATATTTATCATTTCTTGTAGTTGTTAAGAGTTGAGTCCCGTTTTCTGGTCACCGACCGTGTTGTTTAAGGAATTTCTGAGCCGATACTTGAAGCTGAGCATGCATATTACTGTTTTTTGCGATGCTTGTCAATCCGGATTTTTGTCCAATACCGGGAAAACGCAAGTTGTAAATAATTTTAAAAACAAGTAAATACTGCCCATGCAGACAGTTTTCGGTGATGACAAAAGAGTATAGAGTGGTTATATTTACCGAATGAAATTAACAACATAAGGCAGGAGCTCCGTGCACGGGGCTGGTCTCAGAAATATCTGGCAGAGAAGCTGCGCATCCACCCTGTAACCCTGGGGTTGATACTGACGGGTAAGAATAAACTTACACCTCAGTTGGCGGCTCACATAGAGTTGATATTCAAGTCTACCTCGGCATATATGATAGAACGCCCCGAAGATGCTGAGCAAGACGGGAAAAGCAATTTCATGGAGCTTAGCACAGAGCATCGCCTATATGTTCTCCACTCCCTGCTGAACGACATGGCGCAGTGGCTGCATCAGGAATACTCTGCGTCCGACCAAGGGGGATAATTCCCCCGACATTGCCCCTACGACAGCCAGGGCCGCCGCAGCTACAAAAAGGTAAGCACCAACGGCAGCGTAACATTCCACCGCCGCTTCATCTACCGAGGCTACCTGCAAATCGCCGCTATCGACCTCACTCGAAGCCATCACCCGGTGATGAGCCTGCTCCTGTGGGATTCCAGCCAAAGCCCCCGAGGGCTCGGAGGGGGATTGGACAAACCGCGAAGCAAGTTTGCCCCGCAAGGGGTGAGCCGGCAATGGGGTGCAGGCGAGTCAACCTGTCGCCACCCGTCCGCTGGCTATCCAGCTTAACGGCACCTGGTACACCTATGGCTGGGACCTCACCAAGAACATCTGCGAGCTGCCTAGCGGAGAACGATATATCCACCAAAATCCAGAAAATTATTTCATTGCCATTCAATAGTGTCGCCATTGGCATGGACGTTTATTCGAAAGGGTAGAAAAGGAGGCAAGCTTATTAAGCCTTTCACAAGATAATGTTTATAATTTTTGAGAGCAACCCGCATGTGGGCAGGTATGGTGTATACCCGTTCTTAACCAACCTCCGCTTAGCATTAAAAACACTCCAGGAGAAATCTCTGTTTTATAAGCTGTTTTAAGATAATATATGTCCCTTTCTATTTCTATCATTCCGGATTTTACACCTCTGAGGAACTCTCTAACTTGCATCCAAAACCGATTTCTTGTTATGGAAACTTCTCTAAATTGAGGCTTGTCTTCATTTATGGAATTAACATCTAACACCCTCACGATATCTAGTACTTCAGAGAGTAGTTCCGGACGGTTCGAATGTGTTTTTTCAAATCCTGTTTCATATTGAATCAAAGGTTGAATCTGACCGCTAGGTGATTCGATTGGGAAGAAATAATATGTGAATTCTGCACCGTTTCCTTCTTTGCGAATATCATATGGTTGCATGCTGAAATCCGCATAGCTTAGGTATTCATATATCCATGTTACTAAATTATCAAAATGAGGAGTTTTTTCTAATTCATATGGCAAAGTCGAAACAAGAGAGCACATGGCGAGATATAAAATGATTTGAGTGTCACTTGCTTCGTGATCGATCTCAAGACACAAATCGCTTATCCCTTGTGGGTCGTAATGTTTATATTCATAAATCTTGAAACCTGGAAAATACTTGTCTGCTACATACTTACAAAGTGCAAGCCGGGCTTTATTTAGATGACAATGGAAGCTATCCAGATAATACCGGCGAGATTTCGACTGTACAACTTGTTCCTGATTTTTGTCATACAAGCTTACAACAAATACAGTACAACAACAGAGGAAAACTGCTATATAAAATTTAGCTTTGTTCATGAAGAATGTAAGAAAGAGTTTTTTCGTGTGTTTATTTGACGTTTTTACTACTACTGGCGCATGAGCGGAGGCAGTTTGTTTGTAAGCATACCAATTTTCTGCATCTTAACTCATTTTTTTCGTGAAAACAAGCGAAAAGTGGAGAATCTTGTGTTTTTGTTTAGGGTGACCTCTACGGGGTGGCTCTTTATTATGCTGCGTACTGAAATCAGATATTTCGGTTATTATGTTACCTTGTACGACTAACATATGCGCTAGCGTAGCACGAGGTACACCCAAAGGTAGAGAATGGTTGCTATAGATGCACTAAAGTACCTCCCTAACTCCATTTGCTTTCTGACCCAATCTATGACGAACAGCAAGGTGTGAATTAACAGGAAAGATATTCCACCCCAAAAGGTCAAAATAAGCAGCTTAAAAGTGAGATGATTAATGTGAATCCGTATTGGTTCGCTGAAAATAAAAATACTGCTTGCGAGCGTAAGATTTAAGATTACAAAGAAAAATATACACAACGCAGCTAGAACATTTTTGCTATAAAGTCTTATATATATTGACAATAACGGCAGAAAAAATAGAAATATAAAGCGTAAGATATCATCCGCAAGCCAATTATTCAACGTCCAGAACATTGGTCGAGAGAAAGTATAGAAACCAAACGATTCAAAAGAAAGGACGCTGATTATTATAAGACAAAGGTATAGCTGTGTGGGAATAGAAAAAATCAGTTTGAATATTTGTTTAGATGTTTTTTTTATAAACTCAACCCCCATACGCAGGATTATACACTTTATTTTTCACAGGGACAAGAAAAAAGGTATATTTTATTGCCAGAATAGATGTCGATACGCACCTATCGACCTCACCCGCAGCCTGCACCCGGTGATGAGCTTGCTCCTGTGGGATTCCGGTCAAAGCCCCGGAGGGCTCGGAGGGGGGATTGGGCGTCTAATGTTCCGCTTGTTGTTTTTGGGGAGGCAATACGTTTTCACCGGAGCCAGGCGGTGTTGATACTTCTTCCGGAGAAAACGCATCCACGCACATCTTTCCCACGTAATAGGCACTATCGGCCAGAGATTCGCAGCCTGCAGCAGCGAGAAACACGGCTCCGCCGCATAACAAAACCGTATTCCCGGCCAGCGTGAGCGGAATATCCACTGCGGTGAATGTGACAGCAGCCAGCGGGTAGCAATACAACGCTTTTGCGGTAGTGCGCATGGGGCGGGTTTCCTCTGCGTCGACAGCTCCGGCCATGTATCCGTTGTAGGAGCTGAGTATTGTATCGGAGCTGCGGAAGGGGCGGGCATTATCCGGTAAGGTATCCAACCACGGCGAATCCGTTTTTTCCCAGCGTCGGGCACCATTCGGGTAGTGCCGTGACTTTACTTCGCGGTATACGTTTTGCTGCGCAACCTCATGGACGGGAAAATGGCGTTCCCGTATATGAATTTCTGAGAAGGGCGAGTGATCTTTGAGGTACCCGGAAGACTTCAACATCGTGCGGCTGCGAATGCCGCGGACATAGGTTTTGTTGCCTGCTCTGTAGAGAAGCAGGCCACCGGATTGCTCTGATTCTCTGGGGATATAGATGGATTCTCCCTCCAGTGCTTTATCGGCAAAGTACCTGTATGTCTGCACGGTACAACTGCAGAACATAAGCGGCAGGCTGAGTAGAATGCGGGTGAGTTGGTGCATAGATGGATGTCAGGAGCCTATGAGGGAGGAGAGGAAAGCGCGCAAGGCCTCGGAGCCGTAGCAATCCTGCTCTCGGTGCCGCTTGATTGCCTCGCGGAAAGCGGTGAAGTCGAACTCCGGGGAGAGGCTGCTCATGAGCGAGTTTTCCGTGTTTTGTGTTTCGGCTATTTCTCTCAGAGGTGAGATGTCGCGGATCAGTTTTGCCATTTGCGGGGCAGCGGCATCTGCTGATTCTCTGTCGGAAATGCTGACCATGAGCACCTGCATGTCGCGCAGGTTGGCAACAATCTGCTGCATGGCCTGTTGCTGCTCCTCCGGGCTGTAGACACGGCGTGCCGCAGTGATGTCGCACCACTGCTCAATTTTGTATTTCATGCCGTCTCGCAGCAGGGTAAGTGTATAGATGATATAGCGGCGCGCGTCGGCTACTTCCATACGCTGGGTCGAATCCTCCCAGGAATCCAGCCCGTCTGTTGCGGCGGCAAAGGCAGCATCATAGCAGGCGGTTTTATCGGTCACGTGAACGACCCATGCAGAGTTACGGGCGAAGCCGGGGCCACCGCTGACCTCATGCTGAGGCGGGCGATTGGCAGCGTTGAACAGCATTTCGCCCTGCAGCTTCTGCAGAAGCTCAGGCGTGGGAGCCTGCGGCACAAGTGCATCCTCCGCGCTGTAGTTCAGATATTCGGCCAGGGCTGTCGCTCCGTAGAAATGAGCATCGCGCAGGCGGGTAAGTTCCGCGGCCATGCCCATCTGCAGCACGTTGATAGGGGGAGTCGGCGTTTCCGATTCGGATACGGATTTGGGGTGGAGTGTGCGCAGAATAGATACTGCGGCCTTGGCGCTCAGTGTGTCCTGCACGCCTTTGAGCACTTCCAGACGCTGCCGGACATAGGCAGCGGGCAGTGCTTCATCCTCATGCCCCTCGTGGCGGATGTAGGGCACATCCGAGTAGGTGCCGGGGTCAGCTTTGGAAAAATCTTCTTCCGTGGCAGCTGCTGCCGATATGCTGAGACTGAGGATGAGGAGAGTGCGTTTCATACTGATATGGACATGTTAGCGCGCAAGGCGGTCTGCGTCAAGCTAAAAAAGAATTGAACATATGTTTGAAAACCATACTCTATATTTCTGTATGCTATCGCTTCACAGCAGATATACGGAGATTGCTTTTGGCTTGGTTTTGCTGGGAGGCGGAGCTCTGGGTGTGTTTCTGACCGTGCTGATGCTGCTCTGGCTATTTTCTGGCCGCGAATTGCCGCCTTTCGAGAGACCGAACAGCATCGCAGAGCTGCGGGCCTGCGAAGGTAAGCCGGTGGAGGCAACCCTGCGTTTGTGGACGGATGCCGAGTTGCGTATCCCGGCATTGGGGGTGCGGGAGAATGCGCTTTCGCTGAGCTACTGGGCTTTCACGCCATTCTCAGCGAGGCAATGGGGGCTGCCTTCCGTTGCGGAATCGACCACGGCTCAGCAAATCCGCTGTTCTGCTGATGATACGGGGGAATACATGCCGGTGGAAGTGAGAGATGTGTGTTTTCCGGAGGTTGCTTTTCCCGCGTCGAGACTGCATCTGCCTTCATATCTGGAAGAGACAATGCGTGTGTTGTCCGATGATTTTCCTAAACTGACGCTGGTTCAGGCAGAGCGTTACCACGACCCCAATGAGCCTACTACCGCCCCCCGGAGCGGAGATGCTGAGCTTCAGCTGTCCTACACACCTTCCGGGGCGCTGTTGCTCGTCCGCGGGAAAGTAAAGGATGGCGTGCTGCACATCGACTCTCGCAATGGTTGGGCCGAGGTGTGGAAACCCGGTTCGGAGCTGCCGCGACGTATCCCGAAAAGGGGGCGGAGTCATGCGCTGGGGCTTGCCTGCTTTGGCGCTGTTGCGGCGCCGGTTTTGCTGGCTGCCGGACTGCTGATGCTGCGTCTGTGCCAGTGTTTCGGGGCACATCGTGTTCCCTATTGGCGTACTCTGGGGTTGCTGATACTGTTGATAGCCGGTGTGTCAGTGGCTGTCCTTCTCTCGCTCTGGCAGGAATATCGTTTTCTTCCCTGCGTGCAGTGGGGACTTGTGGCTGCCGGTGCAGTATGTGCGGCCCGGGCACTGTGGTGTCTGCGATACTGACGCACGCCGGCGTTGAAATAACTGAGAGACTGTATTATGCTGTGCCGCGCTATGAGTAAGGCACCGCGTATACGCAGAGTGATGGTAGCCGTGCTGGCTGCATTGTTTCTGGCTCAGCTTGGAGCAGGGGTGTATGATTTGCTGTTCAGCAATTTCCTGAGCGATGTGCTGCACCTGGATGCCGGACAGCGTGGGCTGCTGGAGTTGCCGCGTGAGCTGCCGGGTGTGCTGAGTCTGCTGGTGATGGGGGCTCTCTTCTTCCTGAACGAGGTGCGTCTGGCTGCGGTTTCTGTGTTGCTGGCTGCGCTCGGCACTTATTTCATGCTGCATCTGGATGCCGGAGCGAGCCTCTGGCAGCTGAGTCTCTGCGTGCTTACAGCCAGCCTCGGTCTGCATATTCTCATGGGTACCGTGGATTCCATCGTCATGCACACCGCTCGCCCCGAGAATCGCAGCCTGCGTCTGGGGCAGATGCGAGCACTGGGAACCGCTGCCACGCTTCTGGGGGCTTTGTTTATATGGCTCAAGTGGAAGGTGAACAAGGATTTCGGCTGGGACTACTCCATTATCATCGGCATCTTTCTGGTGGCGGCTGTGCTGCTTTTCTGTATCCGCACCCCTGATTTTCCGCGCCGCAAGAGTGTGCGCGAGAACTTTATCCTGCGCCGCGAATACGCGGTGTATTATGGCATTGAGACCTTGCACGGCATCCGTAAGCAGCTCTATATCACATTCGGCTATTGGCTCATGGTCAATACGCTGCAGCAATCTCCCTCTCGCATTGGCATGATTATGCTCTGCGCCGGCGTCATAGGTCTCTTCACGCAGCCGCTCATTGGGTGGAGCATCAAACGCTTCGGCGAGAAGCGTGTTACCATTTTCGACAGTGTGGCACTTTCCGTGCTCTGCCTGGCATACGCCTTTGCTCCCGGTTTGCTGCCCACACACTGGGCCGTGGGCGTGGTCGGCTGCTGTTTCGTGCTGGATAAGGTACTGTTCGATTTGGGAATGGCACGTACGACCTACATCGCGCGCATTTGCGGCGAGCGCCGCAGTGACATTACACCCTGCATTTATACGGGCATTGCCATCAATCATGTGGCTTCTATCGCATACGGCATTATCGGCGGTGTTATCTGGACATACACCGGTGGCCCCCAGGCCGTGTTCCTGACAGGTGGTCTCGCGGTTGTTGCAGCCGGTTTTCTGGCCAGGAAAATGAAGTGAATGCTTGTCAATGCCTGCCGGGTATGCTATATTACGGGCAGTGAATGATGTGCCGCCACAGTTTCCGGGGAAATCTCCGCTGCGTTCTTTTCTGTGCATAGCCGCTTATGGCATGATGCTGATGTTGGGTATCCTGATACTCAGCAGCGGTCTCGGTATGGCTGTGACGGGGTGGAAGCTTTACGGCTGGCTGTTGCGTGGTGAACCGGAATTTGCTGAGCACTGGAATGAGTCTCAGAAAAGAGCTTTCACTTCGCTGGAACAGGCGATACGCTACGATAACTCCTGCTTTACGGATTATACCTCGTTGTTCCGCGGCTCCGATATGGATGAGGACGCAGATTACAAATCGTTGTCCTGGGCTGTTAAGCGAGATACCCACACGATGCCGCATGCAAAGAAGGCCGATGACAGCTTGAGGGAATTGGTGAAGCTCTCCCGGGAGGAAGCCGCGAAGCATCCCTCCCTGCAGACTCTGGCTTTTGCTGCCGCTGAAATGGGGCAGTGGGCTGCCATGCAGATATTAGTGGAGCTGGGTATGCCGGCAAGCACGAAGAATGAGCATGATGAGACTCTTCTTTCTGTGGTTCTGTCCAATATGACAAGTCGCCCGCAGGCAGAAGTGTTCGAGGTTGCCGAATGGCTCCTGGCTCATGGTGCAGAGATAACTCCCGGCGTTGCACTGTATGAGTCCGTGGCTCTGGCAAACGATGGCCAGGAAGAAGCCACGCTGGAGTGGCTTCTGGCACATGGTCTGACGCTCGATATTTGGAAAAATGGGGAGCAGACATTTTTGCCGCTGGAGGTTTGTATGCAAAATTCCGTGGCTCTGCCGGTATTTGAGCGCCTGGTAAAAGAAGGACGTCTGAAAGTGAATGAGCGCCGTGGCTCGGCTACCTATTTGCAGCGAGCTGCCATGAATGAACAATTGCAAGCCGTGGAATTACTTCTCAAGCTGGGTGCGGATGTCTCAGCTGTGTCTGAATCTCCGGCTGCTACGCTCGAAAAATACACGCCTGTCGATATCTTACTCTATCACTTGTCGGAGCATATTCAGGGAAGCGAGGCAGAGAAAACTCTGTCTGCGCTGCGTCTCCTGCTGCAACACGGGGCTGTACCCGGTGAGGTGCTGCCCGAATTAGACAAGTGGGAGGATAAGGCGCTTCAGCAACAGGTTGAGGCTCTCCTCCGGGAATTCGGATTTTCTCTGCCTTCATCTACACCATCTTCTTCCACATGAAACCTCTCTTACCTCTTCTCCCTCTCCTTTCTGTCGGGCTGCTGAACGCTGCTCCTCAGCCCGAAACATCTCTTTCCCCCATTCTCATGTTTGTGGCGGATGCGGCAAGCGCCGATGCTGCGGCACCGCGCATTCAGCACATTATAGAGAGTAAGGGGGCTGCTCAGCTGAAAGTTGACCCTTACGACCTGCTTCTGCTGCGATGCACAGCCTGTTTTGGCTCGGAGGCTCTGCAGAAGGTTATGCGTCCCTTTATCCCGGCTCCCACTGAGGAGGAAAAGGCCTTTGTGCAGCCCTATCTCGTGCATCTGACTGAGATGTGGCAGGCTATGGACGATTTGGCGCTTTCTCTCAACAATGTGCAGGACAAGGCTTCGGCAGATGCCGCTGCTGAGCAGCTGTTCTCCTTTGCTCCGTTCATCAGTTCCTGTGCAGAGAAGCTTGCTGCTCTGGAATCTCCGGAGGAGCACGCTGTTGCTCGTGAGTTGAGGTTGCGTTATTTCACCGGAACACGCCACCACACCGCCGTGTTCCTGCAAGCCTGGGGGGCTTTGGCGCAGCGCAATGCAGAATATTACGATTCCTCCCGACTGCTGGAAGGGCTGCTGACGGTGCGAGATGTGCTGGAGAATATGGGGATGCAGGTAGAGCCGGATGCTATACCGCGAGTCGTGGAGGCATCTGCCAAGCTGCGCCCTCTTCTCCGCCAGTGGATTGCTCTGCTGGCTCTGGTGCAGGATAAGGACTCCGCAGATGCTGTGGCCGCACAATTTCAGCGTCTCCGCGTTCAGATGAGCGAGGTGTCGCGCAATGCCGGGTTAAGCCGCAGCTTCGAGGAAGATTTGTTCCTGTATTCCCCGGAGCTGGAGGTATTGGTGCACATCATGGACCGTGTAACCCACTACCTGCAGGAAGAAGTAAAACCGCCGTGCTATGGCTCAAGTCGCCTGAGTGAGGCCTTGGAACACGAGGATTGATTTTTCAGCTTTCGTTGAGCATACGGCGCAGTTCTGTCATCTCCGTGCTGAGACGGTAGAACTCCTCGTTGCTCAGGTTGCCGCGGTTAATCTGGGCCTTGAGAATGTCGATACGGGCTTCTACCGCATCGCGGGCCGCTCGGGCACAGGCCATTTCCGCTACAGCTTCGGCATCCTGTAGCTCAACCGGCTCATTGCTCAGTTTTTTCAGTGCGGCAGCCTGCTCGGGGGCTAAGCTTGCACAGAGTGAGGCCCAGGCAGTTGCGTCTCCGGGGGCGGGGAGTTTCTCCAGTATTCGTTGCAGGATGGGGCCTCCGGAGAGCAGGGAGATGGGCTCCTGCAGTTCTTCCACTCGCTCCACCAGAGCATGCTGAATGCGTGTATTGCCGGCTGCCAGGGAAATGAGATCTCGTATGGTAGGGTGCAGGCGTACGGGGCGCACTCTTTCCTGCGGGGCATAGACGGTGGGCGTTTGGCCGGGCTCCTGCGTATCGTATTCCTCCGGCTCATACGATTCCGGCTCCGTGTTTCTCTGCTCCTGCGGGCTGTTTTTGCGGGAACGTATGATTTCTTCCACCGTGAGTCGGAGGTCATCCAGCCCCGTGTTGAGACGGGTCGCCAGGTCGGTGACGGCCACGCCGCGGCGTATCGGGTCGGTGATTTCGGCCGCAAGGTCTGCCATGCGGGGAATGAGCGACGCACGCGCATTCGCATCTCCCTGCGTAGCCTGCAATTCTATTCCTGCGCGCACTTCCAGGTAGGGGCGCGCATCTGCAATGGCCTGTTGCAAGGCCTCCGGGCCCTTGGTGCAAATGAGGGAATCCGGGTCTTCGCCGGGGGGCAGGGAGGTGAGGTATACCTCCATGCCGGCCGCCGCCAGCTTGCGGAATGTCTTCTCACTGGCCTTGATGCCGGCGTTGTCGCCATCGTAGCAGAGAACTGCCTTCTTGGCATACTTGCGCAGCATGGCGGCGTGCTCATCCGTAAAGGCGGTGCCCAGACCGGCCACGGCGTTACGTATATCCGCCTTTTCGTGGCAGGCTATGACATCTATCTGGCCCTCGCAGACCACCACCGTCATGCCGGCTTTGGCGATGGCTCCGGTGGCTTTATGCAGGCCGAAGAGAAGCTCGCCCTTGCGGAATGCCACGGTTTCGGCGGTGTTGACGTATTTGCGCGGGTCTTGTCCCTCTGCCATGATACGGCCGGAGAATCCCACGACCTCGCCACGCACATTGTGAATGGGGAACATGAGGCGATCCCGGAACACCGGGTAGCTGCCGCGCGAGCCATTGCCCAGGAGGTTTGCCTCCAACAGCAGGCGTTGGTCCATGTTCGCTGCGGCAGCTTGCTGTTGCAAGGTGCGAAAATCCGGGGGAGCCCAGCCCAGCTGCCATGCCTTGGCGATTTCGATGTTGAACTCGCGCTGTTTGAGGTAGGCTCGCACGTGGTCAGCCTCCTTGCTCCGGCAGAGCTGGCGGTGGTAATAGTCGGCGGCGAGCTTGTTGGCCTCTATCACGCGGCTGCGCAACCAGCGGCGGCGGGCTGCCTCCGGGTTCTCTTCTTCCTCGATGACGGGGATGCCGTTCATGTCTGCCACACGACGCAGAGCCGTGGGGTAGTCGAGGTTCTCGAACATCATGATGAACTTCACAGCATCGCCACCCACACCACAGCCGAAGCATTTGAAGGTCTGGCGTGCCGGGTTCACACTGAAGGACGGCGTCTTCTCGTTGTGGAATGGGCAGCAGGCCTTCCAGGCATTACCGGCTCGGCGCAGCTGGATATAGCGCCCCACTATCTCTACCACATCGGCAGAGTCCTTGATGCGCGCGACGCATTCCTCTGTGATTCTGGGCATTTACGCTTGTGTGAGAGCGTGGAGATGCTCGGCAAAGCCGGGATAGGACGTGTTAATGTTGGTGCAGTGCAGCAGGGTCGTTTCGCCGTCTGCATTGAGACCGGCCATCAGGAAGCCCATAGCGATGCGGTGGTCGTGGTAGCTGTCCATTTCCGCGCCATGCAGCGGTTTACCGCCGGTAATTTCCATGCCGTCCTCGAATTCTTCCACATCTGCGCCCATGGCCCGCAGATTCTTCACGGTGACTGCAATGCGGTCGCTTTCCTTGACGCGCAGCTCTGCGGCGTTGCGGATGCTTGTTGTCCCCTCTGCAAAGGCAGCGGCCACTGCCAGCACGGGGATTTCATCGATAAGGTTGGGGATTTCATGCTTCAGCACCTCGGTGGCACGGAGGTGGGGAACGTAGCGCACGGTAATGTCGCCGTAGGGTTCACCCTCATTCTGAATATCGGATATGGAAATGTCTGCCCCCATGCGGCGCAGGACGGTAATAATGGCGTCTCGCGTGGGATTGAGCCCCACATGGCGCAGCGTAACCTCGCTTCCGGGCACGATACTGGCAGCCACCATCCAGAAGGCTGCAGAGGAGATATCACCCGGCACGGTGATATCTTTTGCCGTGATACGTACCGGGCCGTTCACGGAGATGTCCAGACCATTCTCCGACACCTCGCAGGGGATGCTGAAATGGGCAAACAGGCGCTCGGTGTGGTCGCGGGTAACAGCCGGCTGGTGTACCGACGTTCTGCCCTTGGTCAGCATGCCGGCCAGGAGAACGGCGCTTTTTACCTGCGCGCTGGCCATGGGCAAGTCGTAGTGAATGGGCGAGAGCGTTGTGCCCTCTATCTGAAGCGGAGCGCAGCCGGGTTTTGCACCGCAGGCTGTGATGCGGGCTCCCATTTGTGCCAGCGGGTCAATGATACGCTTCATCGGGCGGCTGCTCAGAGAGGGGTCGCCGTACATGCGGCTGGCAAAGGGTAGTGCGGCCAAAACTCCGGCCATGAGGCGCATGCCGGTGCCGGAGTTACCGCAATCAATGTCGGCTGTCGGTGCAGTGGTGCACATGCCGGTACCGGTGAGGGTGAAGTCCTGCGGCTTATCCCCGGGGATTACCTGGGCCCCGAGTTGCTGCATGGCGCGCAGGGTGTTCATGCAGTCTTCGCTGCACAGGTAGTTGCGCACCTGCATGCTGCCCTCTGCCAGGGCGCCGAGTATGGCCACGCGGTGGGAAATACTTTTATCTCCCGGCACGGTGATGCTGCCACGCAGCCCATTGCAGGCGCGGCTCACTGTTATGGTGTCACTGGACATGTGTCTGTATGCGTTTTTTGATGAAACCTTCCTTCACGGCGCCCTTGAACCAGGCGTCCGTGGCTTGCTCTCGGCGCACGCTCTCGATGGCCGTGCGTATACTGGCCCGACACTCTTCCGGTGTACGAGTGCGCGCCGGTTGAATCTCTCCGGCCTGCAGGATGTGCCATCCCCACTTGCTCTGTGCGATGGTGGGGACACCGGGCGGTATTGCTCTTTCGCCGAAAAGCGGTAGCTCGGGCAGGGGGCGTTCCGCCGTGTTTTCAACAATGCCGAGGTCTCCACCCTTCGGTACACTGTGGGAATCCTGGCTTGCCGTGCGTGCCAGCGCTGCGAAATCCTCGCCGTTCTGCAGGCGCTGCAACAATTCTTCCGCCTCTCGACGCACCGCTTCCGGGGCTTTGTGGAGCGTTTCAAGGAAAATGTGGCTCACCTGCCGACTTTCCGGTGCAGGCAATTCACTCTGTAATTGGTTGAAAATTCGCTCCACTTCCTCATCGCTCACCTCTGTGTGCGGGGCAATGGCATTCTCCAGCAAGGCGGCACCCAGCAGACGCGCTTCCAGCTTGTCCGTGTATTGCTTGCGGTTGCTATATCCCTGGCCCTTCAGCCAGGCCTCGAAGGCTTCGGGGGATTCAGCCCGCGTTGCCAGGCGCTCCACCTCTGCCTCTGCGGCTGCGCGGCAGTCCGGCAGGCGTGTGTCGTTGTAGCGGGTGCGGATGCGCAGCAATTTGCCGCGCACCAGTTCCATGAGCATGGCAGCGCGGCGCGCAGGCTGCGGGGCAGTACGCCCGGCCAGAGCATCCTGCTCAGCCTCGTGGCGGTTCAGCTGAGCGCGTGTGATAGGCTCGCCATACACTTCTGCCACAATCTCGGAGCGGCTCGGGGCGGCAGTCTTTCCCCCATACATGGCATTCCACACCGGGCCATGCCACGCCAGCAAGTCCACGCCGAGGTAGAGCAACACGCTACCGAAAATCACCAGCTTGATGGTGCTGTATTTGAGGGATGAGAGTTTCACGTGCCGCATTGTACCTGCTTTGTCTCTTCTTTGCAAACAAAAAGCGCGTTCGCAGTATGCAGAAACCGCAGTCCGTGGACTGCGGTCGCTGCGAAAAAAATCAGCTGATAGGAGCTTGCTTATCTGCTGCCGGGGGTGCCCATGTTGACCTGGGTGGGCTTGACGGGGAACATCAGCAGGTAGGAGCCCTGAGCAATCACACTGTTGGAGATAGCCGAGCGCTCATTGAAGGCATAGATGACGTACACAGCCTTGCCATCCGTCGTGCGGGAGAAGCGTACGCTCTCATTGAGGCGGGAGAGGGAATCTTCCTTGCTGAGCTTCCATTCTGTACCGGTCTGAGCGCCCAGTACGTGATCTTCGGTTGCCTGGTATGGAGTAGCTTCCAGCTCACCATTGTTGGATACCCATACATTGCGGTTGGCATCGTAGGTGAGGGCACTGATGGTAAGGGGAGCGGAGCGGCGAGTCTGGGGGTCAACCGTGAGGGAGAGTACCTTCCAGCAGTTGTTATCTGCAGCACGCAGGCCCATGGCCACTTCGCGCTGGGGGGCAATGTTCGTCTTTTTCCACTCGGCCTTATACTGGTCGTATGCAGCTTTGCTGCTCCAGAGAGCGGCATCGTAGGCCACGAGGGTCATGGGATCATACTTTTCCATGAATGCCTTCTGCTGCTCGGGCGTAAGAGCCTGAAGCTTGCTTACGAGCTCCTGCTGCAGCTTGCCGAACTCCGGAGTGAACTGCGGCGCAACGGCTACGCCGGTTTTCATGGAGCCGTCTGTGGGCAGATAGTCCTTCAGTGCGCCAGCCTCTGCGCCGTATGCCGTAGCAAACAGGACGGGAGCTGCCATCATTGCCATTATAGGTACAATCGCTTTCATACTTTGTGCGTGTTAATCTACCACTGATTTTTTTACTTGGCAAGCAAGAAATTTCGTGGTAATGTCATGCACGTATGAAAGCACTCAAGAAATTCCGACTCATCGTCATGGGGGCCGTTGTTCTGACCGGGCTTTCTCTCTCCGCCTGCCAGAATGTGACTCCTGCTGACCGCATTTCAGCAAATCCCGCTATGTTCTCTGCGTTGCCTGCTGAGCAGCAGACGCTTGTCCGCCAGGGGCGCATATCCACAGGGATGTCACCCGACGCCGTGATGCTGGCCTGGGGTAAACCCAATGCGCCGGTGTACCGAGCACAGAAAAATGGCAAAAATATCACACGCTGGTACTACGAAGGCTATACCCCCGTAACTGTATTCAACGACGGGCCTTATCCTTTCTGGGGGCCGTATGGTATGTGGGATTCTTATACCAGCACAGCATTTATTCCGCACAACGCAGCTGTGGTCGAGTTTATCGACGGCAAGGTGACGCAGTGGGAAAAGAATGACTCCGAATAATGGCGCACTGCGCGCCACACACTCTCTCTTTTTAAACATCATGCAAAGTACGACATCTGAACAGGGCGGACCCGCAACGGTTTACACCCTCACAAGCAGTGAGCTCACGGTGCGTGTTGCCGATATCGGCGCACGCCTCCTGAGCTTTGAATATGGTGGCGTGGATTTGGTTCACGGCCCCCACACTCCGGATGAACTGGCGGCAGATACCTGCTACTGCGGTGCAATCTGTGGTCGCGTGGCAAACCGCATCGCCGGTGGGGCTTTCTCTCTGGGGGGGAAGGAATACTCCCTGGCGGTCAATAACGGCCCCAACCACCTGCATGGCGGACTGGTGAGCTTTGCCGACCGCCGCTGGAATGTGGAAGAAGCTACGCCCACTCGTCTGGTGCTCACTCTGGTATCTCCGGATGGTGAAGAAGGGTATCCCGGCACGCTGCAGGTTAAGGCTGTGTACACGCTCTGCGGTAAGTGCCTCACTCTTGCCATGACAGCTGATACGGACGCTCTCACCCTGCTGAACCTCACCAACCATGTCTACTGGAATCTGAATGGCACCGGCACGATGGATGACCATCTCCTGCAAGTGAACGCCTCTGCCTACACTCCCATGGTGGCGAATATCCCCACGGGGGCTATTCTGCCGGTGGATGGCACCTTGTACGACCTGCGTCAGCCTGCCTGTCTGGGGGTGCGCAATGCGCCTGATGCCATTTCCGGTGGGTATGATGACAACTACGTGCTCTCCACATGTCCGGGTGTGAAAGAGGCTGCTGTGCTGACCAACGGTAAGGTAACACTTCGCCTCTCTACAGATGCTCCCGGTCTGCAGGTGTATACCGGGGATTATCTGCCGCTGAAACGCGGTGGTGTTGCTCTGGAAGCCCAGAACTTCCCCGATTCTCCGCATCAACCGCATTTCCCCACCATAGAGCAGCGCCCCGGCGAGCTCTATTCCCGCACCATCTGCTGGCAGGTGGATTGATTTACCAAAGAGAAAAGGGGGCTGCGGCCCCCTTTTTTATTGTCTCACTCCTATTTGCCGGAGTTGCGAGCCGTGTGCAGAATGTTGTCTGCCATGTTGCGAACAGTTTCTTCCAGAATATTGCTCAGGTGGCTTCCTGCCCGGTAGTCTGCGGGAGCAAAGAAATCGACACGGTGCTGGTTGTTCTTGAGGTCATAGCCTGTTCGGAAACTCTTGCGCGTGGGGTCATTGGGGTCATAGACTGCAACACTCACGCCGCCCTGCTGACGCATCACCGTAAAGCAGGGGATGTCGGTGGGGCCGTCTCCCAGGTAAATCATGTGGCGGAAGGGAATGGGGCGCAGGTCTGCATCCATGTGGTCGTTCACATCCTCCGTATACTGAATCATTCCCTTATTGATACGGAAGAGGAACTGCGTCTTGGTCGTATGGGAGATAACTCGCTTGGGGAAGCTGATGCAGCCGTTGCTCTCGCTGAACTCGCAGGCAAACACCTCTTTAAGGTAGGGGCGTATGACGGAGCCGTCTATAATGGATTTAATGCCGCTGGAGATGATATAAAACTCCACATGCACACCCGCAAAACGATGTTCGGGAGTGAGTGCACGCTTCTCAAAGCTTTCGAAGAACTCCGGTAAGCCTCGGTAGAAAGTCAGTTTTTTACCCAGCTCGCGCAGTGTATCGTTGCTCACGCCGTCTATGCTGAGCGTATCCAGCAGTTCTTTGAGGTAGCTCAGTTCACCATCCCAGCCTTCATCCCGGCTGCGGTCATTGCACTTCTTCCAGAAGAGTTCGGCATTGATGCCGAACTCCGGGAAGATGGTGTCTTCCTGCATGTTGTGCGGGGAAAGCGTCTTGTCGAAATCGAAGACAAGGGCAATCGTGTTCTGAGGTACGGACATGGCAGCAGGCGGTGAGGGCTCAGATGAGCTCCTTCATGCGATTGACGGTTATACCGGGAACGGTTATGGTGGATGAGTCTGCTTTACGGAGAATAGGTGACCCATCTGACTCAACGCCTACGAAGTAACCGCAGATGCGCTCCGTATCGGTAATGGCCACTACAGGACGGCTAGACCCCCATGCTGCATCGAGTTCCTCGCGCAGAGCATCAAGACCGTGTGTTACAAAGATATTGAACGTGTCGGCCAGGGCGTCTGCGATGATACTGCGCAACTTGCTCACCGCCGGGCATGCATAGAGCAAGTCTGCCAAGCGTGTGGGGGTATCTGTTGTCTTGCCGGTAATGGACTCGATATCGTTGAACACATTGATACCGATACCTATGGAGGCCATGCCGGAAGACGGGCGCTCCACCAGGATGCCGGCAAGTTTGTCTCGTCCTACAAGCAGGTCATTCGGCCAGCGGAGGCGCAGACCTTTGATGTTGTAAGGCTTCAGAGCTTTGATGATGGCCACGCCGGCCACGAGAGGCAGCAGACCCCAGTGGCGGCCTGCGCGGGGATCCAGCGGCAGATTGTAGGTGGCCCACAAACCGCCGGTTTCGCCAATCCACGCGCGATTGAAGCGTCCGCGTCCCTTAATCTGACGCTCAGCGCTTACGATAGTCCATGGCTGTTCCTTGCGGGCCACGTTGAAGGTAGACTCGCACTCATCTAACTCAATGACATTCCATTTTGTGCTCACGCCCCTTATCTTAGCGCAGAGTTCGCGCGGCGTCCACTAAATAATGCAGCATGAGCCAAAAAAAAATCAAAAACAAGCGTCCTGGGCAGAGAAAGGAAGAACCGCTGCGGGAAATCCCACAGCGGTTCTACAAGATGTTTTGTTGGTTAATCCCAATTTACTTGGTCACAACCTTGGCGGCAGCCTCCTTGAGGGTCTTACCAACCTTGAACTTCACCACAGAGCGGGCGGGAATCGGCACGTCCTTGCCCGGATCCTTGGGGTTACGACCAATCTTGGCCTTAACCTCCTTCACGGAGAAGGTGCCGAAGTTGCGAAGAACAACGCGGTCGCCGTTGCCCAGGGACTCGATGATGAGATCAACTGCCTTCTGGATAACCTCGAGGACGTCATTCTGCGTCAGGTCGCACTGGGTCTCGGCGCAGATTTTGTTTACAAGCTCGCGTTTTGTAATTGTATTAGCCATAAGTTTTTTGCTTTGTTGAAAGAAGCCGGAGTCACTATATCGCATTTTTTTCTCTTGTGCACGCAAAAAAAGCGTGATACGCGTTTTTTTTGCGTCAACATCTGGAAAAATCGCCCATTTCCCCCGTTTTGGGTTGACGAAATGGGGAAATGAAGGCATTTTAAGTGCTATGGCGAATCAGCACACAGTACAGCTCACTCCGACAGAGGCAAAAGCTCTCCGTAAAAAGCTCTCGGAACGACCCGGGTACGAGGAAGCTTCTCGGGATTATGCAGACTTTTGTTTCGAAGGTCCGCGTGTTAATGTCGCTTATTATCCTAAGAAGGGAAAGCTGTTAGTGCAGGGGGCCGGTGCGGATGAGTTTCTTGAGTTTGTGTTGCTTATGGACCCGCAAACCAGTGTTTCTGCCGTCACCGGAAAGCCGGCAGTCGGCGAGTCGCCTGTCGCTTCTTCTGCTCTGGATATGACGCCGCATTTCGGTGTGGATGAAAGCGGAAAGGGGGACTACTTCGGTCCGCTGGTTATTGCGGGTGTCTATTCGGATGAGAAAACGGCCGAAGCTCTGGTGAAGCTGGGATGCCGCGACAGTAAGGCCATCGCAGATGACCGTAAGATAGCTGCCATTGCCGCAAAGGTGATGGCTTTGCCCGGCGTTGCTTATGAAGTGGTCTGCATTGGTCCCAAGCGTTATAACGAGCTTTATGCTGAGTTCGGCAACCTGAACAAGTTTCTCGCCTGGGGACACGCGCGCGTGATTGCTGCTTTGCATGAAAAGGTGCCGGCATGTCCCCGTGCACTCAGTGATAAGTTTGCCAACGAGTGGGTTCTGCGCGCAGCACTCAAAAAGCGCAATGTTCCTGTGAAACTCGACCAGCGTGTACGCGGAGAAAGCGATGTGGCTGTGGCGGCGGCCTCCATTCTGGCCCGTGCCAGATTTGTGAAGTGGGTCAGTGATGCTGCGGCTGCATGCGGATGTCAACTGCCGCTGGGTTGTGCTCCTCATGTAGCTAAGGCGGCGCGCGTTTTTGTCGCAACTCACGGAGAAGATAGACTTTGCGACGTTGCTAAGCTTCACTTCAAGACGACAGCAAAGGTGTTGAAGTAAGTTAAAAAGAAATAAAAATTACAAAAATAAAACTTTTATTCAACGAAATGCCATTGAGGTGTGTCTATGATGACAAGGGGACACAATGAAGCCCCGAAACAATAAACAGATAGATACACGCATATGAAAAAGCAATTCGTGAAGATGGCCGCTCTGGCGGTGATGGCAGTGGGAGTTCTGAGCGCTCAGGCAAGCGCAGCCAGTCTCTCGGTAAATGTGAATCTGGCAAATGGTCGGGTGAATGTGGGGCTGAGCGACAACGACTGCAGCCATGCACATAACAACCATGCACATAAGAAGGTCGTGAAGCATAAAGTGGTACACCACAAGGTCGCAGCCAAGCATGGGAAGAAGCGCCACGAAGTCTGCCAGCATGACGTCCGTCGCGATAACAACCGTAAACACCGCCGCTGAAGAGTAAATGAACGAGCCACCAAGCTCTGACACAGAGCCAACAACATAAAACCGCCGTGCTGTCCGGAAAAGGAGCACGGCGGTTTTTTATGCAATTTACTTGGAAGCTTTACTTGCCAAAGGCGGTCTTATAAACCTCCAGCACCTCCTCGCGGGTGCAGGGGCGGGGGTTGCCGCCGGTGCAGACATCGGCCATGGCGGCATCCGTCAGAGCCTCAAGGTCCTCCTCCTTCACGCCGATTTCAGCGAGAGTCTGGGGAATCTTAACGTCCACGGAGAGCTGCTTCACAGCGTCGATAGCAGCCTTGCGGTACTCCTCCTGGCTCATGCTGTCCACACCCTGGACGCCCATGGCGCGGGCAATCTCACGGAACTTCTCGCCGGTGTAGGGAGCGTTGTACTCCATGACGTAGGGCAGAAGCACGGCGTTGGCCACGCCGTGGGGGGTGTTGTAGAAAGCGCTCAGGGGGTGAGCCATGCCGTGTACCACACCGAGACCCACGTTGGAGAAAGCCATGCCGGTCATGTACTGACCAAGAGCCATACCCTCGCGGCCGTCCGGGTCGTTCACCACAGCCTTGCGCAGGTTCTTGGCGATGAGCTCCACAGCCTTAATGTTGAGGGTGTCGGCGAGCTCCCAGGCTGCCAGGGTGGTGTAGCCCTCGATAGCGTGGGTCAGAGCGTCCATACCGGTAGCGGCCGTGAGGCCGGCAGGCATGGAGGACATCATATCCGGGTCAACCACGGCCACAACGGGGATGTCGTGCGGGTCTACGCATACGAACTTGCGGCGGTTTGCTTCGTCGGTAATCACGTAGTTGATGGTTGTCTCAGCAGCGGTGCCTGCGGTTGTGGCAACGGCGATTACAGGTACGCACTTGTTCTTGGTGGGGGCAAGACCCTCCAGGGAAACAACATCGGAGAACTCGGGGTTGTTGATGATGATACCGATGGCCTTAGCTGTGTCCTGGGGAGAACCACCGCCGATGGCAATCATGTAGTCGGCACCGGCGGCCTTGAAGGCCTCCACGCCACCTTCCACTACAGCCACGCTGGGGTTGGCCTTTACCTTGTCGTAAATCTCGTATGCGCAGCCGGCTGCATCCAGCAGGTCAGTGACTTTGGCTACCACGCCAAAGCGCACAAGATCAGCGTCTGTCACTACCAGAGCCTTGGCGAAACCACGGTTCTTTACCTCGGTCACGATTTCCTGGATAGCACCATGACCATGATAACTTGTCTCATTCAGAATAAAGCGTTTTGCGGACATAAGTGCATTCTACCTGAAAATTAGACGGTTGGCAAGTCTCTTTCTGAGGCTCGGGAAAAAAATGTGGCTCTGACGTAATTTCGTATGGACAAAAGGCGTCTCTCAGGGTAACATAACTGCGCGTTATGACCTGTCCCTGGGTCGAAAATTTCTAAACCTTTCATTACAATAAAATTATGTTCAAAGGATATTCCCGTTCCAAGCCCGAAACCGCTCCTGCCACCTCCTACGATTCCGAGGTGCCCGCAGAGTGGTCCGCTCCCGTTCAGCAGGCCCCCGAGCCTGTGGAGCAGGGTGGTTTCTTCAATGGTGGTGAGCCCGCTCCTTCTCCGTTCGGTGCAGTGACCCCCATGCCTGCTACTTCCGTGACCACACGTAACGTGCTCAATTCCGACGTTTCTGTTGTGGGTGTGCTGCGTTTCACGGACGACCTGCTGGTGGACGGTTCCGTAGAGGGTGAAATCACCTCCGATGGTGAGCTTACCGTGGGCGCTAATGCCACGATTCAGGCCGGTGGCCAGACCAAGGTGGCTGTTCGTACGCGCAGCGCCGTGATTCATGGCCGCGTGACCGGCGACGTTGTGGTGACTGATCGCGTGGAGCTGACCTCCACTGCTGAGCTGGTGGGCGATGTGACCGCTGCCAAGATTTCCATTCAGGAGGGTGCCGTATTCATCGGTCACTGCATGGTGGGCGTGGCTACAGCTTCCGCTGCTCCTTCTCCCGCAGTTGTCAAGAAGACAAAGACTGCTAAGTCCCCGGTGAGCAACAACCTGCTCGGCTGAGGCAATTTTTTATGCCGGAGTACAAGACAGAACCGCTTGTCGTTTCCGTTGTCTCCGGAATCTTACCGGAGGGTGAGCGCAACCGCAGGGTTGCGCTCACCTCTTTTGCTGCAGCCCGCAGCCCGCGTCCCGAGGTGCCGCAAAGGGAGGTGGTGTGTTATGAATGCGGACGTCACACGCAGGTGCCCACAGCTGCACTTTCCGGTAAATGCACTCATTGTCATGCTCACCTGCGCATGACAGATGTGGAGCTGCGTCCCGGTGCCCAGCGGCTGACAGTACGCACGCTGGGGGATGTCACTCTGCTGGCGGATGCGGTGCTCTCCCAGCTTTCCATTGTCTGCCGGAATTGTACCCTCAACGGACGTGGCTCAGGCTCATTCCGCTGTTCGGGTAGCATGCGGGTGAATTACAGCAACCGCATCGAGGGCTCGGTGCAGGCTGCGCGGCTCATTGTGCCTCGTGGTGTGGAGCTGATTTTGACGCAGGGTGCCACCGTGGAGTATCTCGAAGTATATGGGCGCGTGACCGGACGCATTGTGGCTCGAAAGGGTGTAAGCTTGCATCGTGGTGCCGCTTTGTTCGGAGATTGTTATTCGCCCACATTGTCGCTGGCATCCGGTGCTACACATCGCGGCGAGTGGCATGTTGTGAAGCCGGAGTAATTGTATGGATATCCGCATCACAGGAGCTTCGCAGAACACACTGCGACATGTCAATCTAACTCTTCCTGCCGGCAAAATCATTGCTCTCATGGGCCCCAGCGGTTCCGGCAAGAGTACGCTGGCCTACGACACGCTTTTTGCTGAGTCTCGCAGGCGTTTTCTGGATTGCCTCTCCGCCGGTGCCCGCAGACTTCTGGCCCGCCCGGAAAAGCCTCGCGTGGAGGCGATTGAGGGGTTGCCTCCCGCTCTTTGTCTGGAGCAGCACATGCCCCCGGGGCATAATCGAGCGTTGCTGGGCAGCATCACGGAGACTCTGGATTATCTGCGAATCCTGTATGCTGCTATCGGCATCCCGCATGACCCTGTGACCGGCGAGCGCTTGACTCGCCTGAGCCCGGAGGAGATTTGCCTGTCGCTTTGCTCTATGCCTGAGGGGACACGCATGACCTTGCTGGCACCTCTGCCCGAGAGCTTCGGCACTGAGCCGGAGAGCGATATCATGCAACTGCGCAAGCTTGGCTACCTGCGAGTCCGAGTTGCCGGAGAAATATGCGAACTGGAGGAGCTGGAGGCATCTCCGCCACAAGCCGGAGCTGTTTGCGAGCTGGTGGTGGATCGCATCGTACTGCGCCCGGGTGGTGAAGCCCGCGTGGCGGATTCTGTGCAGGCTGCACTGCGTCTCTGGCCGGATGAGCTGCGGGTTATCGTACAGCAGAAAGGTGGAGAACCTCAGCAGGTGTGTTTTCACACGCGCTATCGCAATGCAGAGACCGGTTTCACCCTGCCGGAGCTTTCGCCGCATCTCTTTTCACACTATTCACCGCAGGGCGCTTGTGCATCCTGCAGTGGTACCGGCCTGAAGGAGGGAGCAAAAGGGGAAATGCTGACCTGCCCGGAATGCAAGGGCATGCGCCTCAATCCGGTTGCTCTGGCCGTGACGCTGGAGTTCGGTGGGCAGGAAATCAATATGGGCGATTTCTGCAAGCTCTCCGTGCAGAAGAACCGCGAGATGCTGCCGCTGCTTCAAATCCCACCTGCCTATCGCGAAGCTTTGCAGACTGCGGTGTCGGAGCTGACGCGGCGTCTGGATTGCCTCATTGAGCTGGGACTCGGCTATCTGTCGCTGTCGCGTGCTGCCAATACACTTTCCGGCGGCGAGTTGCAACGAGCCCGCCTGGCCGGGCAGATTGGAGGCGGGCTTTCCGGTGTGCTGTATATCCTGGATGAGCCGACGATTGGCCTCCATCCATCTGAAACAGAGCGCCTTATCCGGGCACTTAAGCGCTTACGTGACAAAGGAAACACGATTCTTGTAGTGGAGCATGACCCCTTGTTGTTGTCTCAGGCCGATTGGCTGGTGGAGATGGGGCCCGGCAGCGGGCCGGAGGGCGGGGCTGTGCTGGCAGAAGGAAGTTACGAGGATTTTCTGCACAACGAGAACTCTCCTACGGCTGCCTGGCTTGCCGGGCGGCAACAGTTCGCAGAAAGTCAGGCGGTGGATTTGGAAGCTTGCCGCTGGGCTGAGCTGAAACACGCTAGGGCCCGCAATCTGAAGGATATCACGCTGCGGCTCCCTCTCGGAGCTTTTACCTGCCTGAGCGGTCCCGGTGGTTCCGGCAAAAGTACGCTGGTGCACCAGTGCCTGCTGCCGGCGCTCAAGGAAGGGCGTTTGAAAGGAGCGGAGAAGATTTCTCGTGTGGTGCTGCTGGACCAGAGCCCGCTGGGCAGCTCGCCGCGTTCGACACCTGCCACGGCTACAGGGCTGCTGGATGTGCTGCGCCCGCTGTATGCTGCTCTTCCGCTTTCCCGTCAGCGTGGGTATACGGCGGCCCGCTTCTCCCTTAATACGCGCGGAGGTCGCTGCGAACGCTGCGGCGGCACAGGGCAGTTGCAGGTGGATATGAACTTCCTGGCAGACCTTTATACGCCCTGCGATGCCTGTCACGGTGCTCGCTACAACCGCGAAACGCTTGAGGTAACATGGCGTGGAAAATCCATTGCGCAGGCATTGGCCCAGACGGTGGACGAAGCGCTGGCCTTCTTTGCTCCCATTCCGGGTGCGACAGCCATACTGCAGGCTATGCATGACCTCGGGCTGGGTTACATGCCCCTGGACCGCTCAGTCACCACTCTCTCCGGCGGTGAGGCTCAGCGCGTGAAAATTGCCACCTATCTGGCCAAGGCTGCTCCTAAGCGCGGCAAGCGAGAAGGGGAGCAATTGCTGTTTGTGTTGGATGAGCCCTCCACCGGGCTGCATTTCCGCGAGGTGGATATGCTGCTGCGTGCTCTTTATCGCTTGCGTGCAGCCGGGCACACGGTGCTCTGCATAGAGCACCACTCGGGCATTCTCTCCCGCGCAGATTATCTTGTGGAGCTGGGCCCCGGTGCCGGAGAACAAGGCGGGCGCATTACCTATAGCGGCCCGCCGGCAGAGTCTTGAGTTTATTCCTCGCCGTCAGTTCCTTCTGCATTCAATTCCTCTGTGGGAAGCAAGTGTTCCTTCTGCAGTTCGAGCAACAATTCCGGGTTTCTTTCCTTCAGAAAATTGATGCAGTTCTGTTTGCCTGGTCGCTGACAGGCATGCCATGCCGCAATGCCCAGGCTGTGGCGAGCCCCTTGTCGCTGTCTTTTGAATTGCACAGCGGCAGTAGCATATAGAGTTCTGCCAGCGTGCTGTTCGGCACTGAGGTGATACTGCCACCATGAGCCAGCATGAAATCCAGTAGCTCCAGGCGGGCGGCAGGAGTAAGATGTTTCTCAAAGCTCTGAGCTGAGGCAGGAGGGTGAGAAAGGGTAAGAAAGGGGCGGAGAACCTAAACATCGGCCTTTTAGATAGCCCGATGCCGTGTGATGTGTATTTGAGAAAGCGGGTAGCGGCGGGAGGCTGAATTTGCAAGTAAGTGAGAAACGGCAGGGCAAAAAAATGCCCATCATGGGGCGGCATGCAGCGGGCTGGCAGAGCGTTTGCCGCGTTGTGGCCGGGGAGACGCTGGAGAAAACTGAGCAAGATGAAGAACCGCCGCGCCGAAGCCCACAAGCAAGCACTCCAAGACTCCGATATCACCAACTCCGCGCAAAGCGCGGCGAACTCTCAAATCGTACATCGCCTGCCTCGGCGAAGCTCCAACGGAACGGAGACGGGTAATTCGTCAATCGTAAATCCCTCTGAGGCGGGCGAAGCTCCGCTCTCGGCAGATGAGTTAGCTGCTCTGCGTGCGCTGGGTGGCGAAATCAACCCCGCCCAAATCGCTGCCGATGCCGACTACATGACCCGCGAGATGCTGGCGGGGATGGAAGAGGAAGACGAGGAGGGAATCGAGAACCGCAACTATGCCCGCGAGAGCAATGGGCAATTCGCCGAAACCGGGGCAGGACAACACAGCCCGAGGCATGGAAGAGAGGGGCATACGAAGCCAAAGCGTGAAATGAAAACCTCCCAGCCTTCGGCATACCCCGCAGATTCTATTGGCAAGGTATGGGCAGATTCAGATGGCAATAAATATGTACGAGTTCTTAATAAAGTGGAGAGTTGGGAAGACGCTCAAAACGCCCTCTCAAAAAAAATAGACTTGGCAGTAGAGAAAAACAAATCACACATTAAAGGCGTTCCGGGCAAAGGTGTGACTGCTCCCGGTATGAAAAAGGAGGTATTTATCACCAAGCCCGGAATGAAGAGCATGCTGAGTGATGCTCATACACGTCGTTCAGCCGATAAAAAAGCGCATTATACTGCGGCCGCGTCTGCCGACTTGCTTTGGAGCACATCTGCTTTCAAAAGCGAAGAACCGGACACAAGAACCAACAATCCAAATCTGAGAATACACAGGAGAACGGCTGAAATGAGGATAGGCAAGAAATCTTACCAAGTTTTACTTACCGCGAAAATATACAGTACAGAAAATAATGTAGATGAACTGCACATGGTAGAAATCTTGAAATAAAAAGCCGCTGACAGTGCAATTTATTCTATCCACCTGAGGCAGTATAGAACCATATCAGCGGCACACTGATTCAACCACACCACCACGAAAAAGTCAACCACAAAAGCAAAAAAGAAGATGAAAAAGGCCTTCCGCACCATCGCTTCCATCATCGCCGCCCCGTTCACCATTATCGGGCTGCTGGTGTACCTGCTGGTAGCCTACTCAGAGCAAGAGTATGACCCCTACGAGTAAAGACGAGTAAAGACGCGTTAAAACGCCTCAGAAACGCCCGCAGAGCAAAAATAGCACACTTTACCATGAAAACCACCATTCCCCCCTGCCAAGCCCCTGCCAAACTCGGCAAACCCCGATTCTCCGGAGTTTCGGAGGAGAATCGCCTCGGCGTAGCCGGAAATGTGTCATTTCCGGCGAAGACGGGCTGCAAAACGTATGCCAAGCTCGGCAAAACGGCAAACCACCACCCGCAGGGTGGGGAACTTTCCAAATCGCTTGTCTCGGCGTAGAAAGCAGCCCGCAGGGCTGACTCGAAGCCGGATACCTCGTAAATCGTAAATCAACATGAGAACCATACATCAGTCAGATCCGCAAGCGCATAGATGGTATTTACCGCCATGCTGACGACCTGCCCCCAACACCGCACAAGCCAAAACGAGTGGAGGGAGAAAGCCTGTTTGCGGCAAGTGTGCGTTTTCGCTATTTGCGCGACGAATTAAAAGACGGGATTTTGTTTGTGTATGTGGAAGAAATATGATTCATCCCTTTGGGGGGACGGTAGTCTTGTGAGCGCGGCGGTGAGCGCGATTCCATATGCGCTTGCGGTACTCTGCGACATCCTCATATACTGGCTTCCCCTGTGCGTGATACAGCAAGCGTCTTTTTCCTTTGGGCTTGGGGTGCGAGGGCATTTGCATATTGCGAATCTGCTCTCGGCGTTGCTCGCGCTCCCATTCATCCCAATCGATGGCACCCTGTCTGCGGGATTCACGAAAGGCACGCACCTCCGCAGCCACGGCAAACTCTGCCGGGGTTTCGTGCAGATGTTTCTTGCCTCGCCCTTTCATGGGGGAAAATTAGCATAAAATCCACACAAAAGCAAGCCATGATTTCATTATCCGTCAACATTGAGGGCGATGCCCGCATATCCCTGCTGGCCCCAAAAGACCTGCAGCGCCTTACCCGCCGTGCCGGTACCAAGGTGCAGCAGGCGGTGAAGGAGAAAAGTGTAAAAAGCAAGGTAGCAGATGCGCTCATGAGGGGAGGCATTGAGGTGAAAACCGTAGATGGCGACACCGTGACCTTTAACGGAGAAGTCCCCGACCATTGGTTGGGGTTAGACGGGAGCAAGAAGAAGCCAAAATGGCAGCGAGATAAACGCTACAGCCGCCTGGGAGATGCTCTGCGTGCAACGGTATACCCGCATGAGATATGGGAACACCATGGTAAGAAAGTGTATGTTCGCAAGTACCGCACGCCAGATGGAAAGAACTTTACTATGGCCGGGGTGATTAAGGAAAACGGCGTGGCTCGGACATATTATTGGGATAAGCCGGAAGAAATGGAGAAAACGCGACAAGGGAAGCTGCTGTACTGTAGAACAAAATAAAATCACCGCCGGGAAAGCATCCGGCGGCTCGACCTGCGCCGCAGGTTGAATGAGGATGCTCCCTCCCTGCGGAAACGGCGACGCGCGAACCATACGCAATAAAAAGGAAAAAGTCAACCATAAAAACGCGATAGTATGAAAAACTGCATGAATGTGGCCGCCGGAGTGTTCGGCGTGATGGTGCCCGTGGCCTTGCTGGTGTGCGGGTGGGACGTGCTGGCGCCGGAACGCCATCCCTCATATCCTCCATCAGAGCAACCAATACAGCCAACGAAGAGGGATAGATATGTGGGCAAAAACTGGTTCAGGACAGAGGACAAAAAGAAATAAAAAAGCCCCCAACAGGATTAGGAGCTCTACAGGAGGATATCACAGACGGTTAATCTCAGATTACATACGCCAGCTACGCCGTTGTGCTGGTCGCGGGTGCCTCCCGGACCTCCACGGTAACTCCGAACCCCCAAAAAGTCAACCATAAAAACAATGAAAAGCGATGAAAACGATATTTCAGAGAATAGGCGGAGTGATAGCCGCGCCGTTCACCATTATCGGGCTGCTGGTGTACCTGCTGGTAGCCTACACGGAGGGGGGAGTATGACCCCTACGAGTAAAAACGCGCCAGAAACGCCCGCGATACAAAAATAGCACACTTTATTCCCCCCCTGCCAAGCCCCTGCCAAACTCGGCAAACCCCGATTCTCCGGAGTTTCGGAGGAGAATCGCCTCGGCGTAGCCGGAAATGTGTCATTTCCGGCAAAGACGGCTGCCAAGCCCGTGAGGAGATGCGCCGCTATCTGGAAAAAATCGGCTACTCTCCCGATCCCGGCTTGGCCGGTACCATCAAAGACCGCTCCACCGTGCAGCGCATGAAGGTGAGCATTGATACCAATGTGGCCATGGCTCGCGGCTGGGCTGCCCGCATGGAGGCTCTGGATGATGTGCTTTCCCCCGGCCAGGAGCTCTACCGCCAGCGCGAGAGCCGCGTGAAAAGAAACTGGGCAGAATTGTGGGAGAAAGCTGCGCGCGCCGTCAATTGGAAAGGTGTAGCCCGCAATGGGCAGATGATTGCGCTGGTGACTTCGCCCATTTGGGTGGAGCTCTCAGCATTCGATACTCCCTACCCGCCCTTTGACTACGGCAGCGGTATGCGCGTGCGCCCCGTGGATTTTGAGCTGTGCGAAGAGCTGGGGCTTGTCTCCCTTGACGATATGGACGCGCTGGAGGCGGAAATGCAGGCGCAGAAAGAAAGCCTGAATGCGGATGTGAAAGTCTCCATCGCCGGACTGGGCGAAGATTTGATTGATGCGGTACAGAATCAGCTCAAGGGGCTGGTGCGCCGTGAGCATACCAAGGACGGCGATGTGCTGGTGATGACTGACCCGAATGGCACGAAGCCATACAAGTGGGACAAAATCGGCGAAGTAATTGCAGCACCTCTGCCGAATGGTTTTGAGAATAGCCAGGTAAAAGCCTTTGAGCGTTGGATTCTGGATAGCCGTGCATACGCCCCGCCGGATAAGCGAGAT
>JAZTYL010000009.1:0-27300 GCA_045636905.1 Akkermansia sp. | reverse complement strand
TGTCAAAAGTGAAATTGAACTGCTTTAACAGTTCCTTGCAATCGCCCTGTAACAGGGTGAAGTCTCCATTTGACGATTTGTAGTAGGAAGGTAACATTTAGCCTTGCGCCTTAATTTTATCAATAAATTCGTTGATGGTTGTAAGATTGTAAATGCTGGGAATAGCTGCAAAGGCCTCCTGTAATTTATTTTTTGCACTATGCCAACCTATGCCATCAGTAATCCAGACGAATTCGAGGCCCGGAACACTGTTGACTTTTGGAGCCACATCTGTGTATGAACGTGCGACTTCATTCAGTTTAGAGCCTCCGCCTGAGTAAAAATTAACCTCAATCAAATATGTTTTGCTTCGCGTAGTAATGGCAAAGTCAAACACTTTTTGATCCACCCCGAGAACAGCTTCCAATTCTGGATAATTGCGAGAGGAAACTTGTTCACTGTATGGAATGCCAGCCGCATTGAGGAGTCCTGCTACGCGGCTCTCCATGATAAATCCACTTCTGTTTTTACGCGCGTTGGAGTCCAAACCTGTTTCTACACCAAATACATAATCCACAAGGTCCTTTATCTTCTTTTGCCTAAATAAATCGGCAAGCCCGGTCTCTTCTAAGAACTGCACAACACCCTGTTCGCTGGTAAACAGAGAGTGGATAGGATGTGCCTCTTGCTCAGCATTAAGAAAAAGCTTGTTATCTTTCCTTCGAGTCGCGATAAGAATATCCATGACGTCAAAGGCTTTCTTATCTCTTTCCCAAATCACTTTTACTGCTTCTGATATATTAGTTTTTCCTATCAGATAGTTCAAAGTGTTAAGGCTGAAGGCTATTTCAGATACATTCTTGTCAATCTTATCAAAATCAGAATAAAAGTCCAAGCCTGCGTTGGTTTCTTTCAACTCGGCAAGGAAGTTTTGAAATCGGTCATTGTTGTTCATGATAACGAAAGAGAGGGGGGGTGAATGTTAAAAAAATTACGCACAAGGATTTCAGTCAGCTTGCCTCGTTTTGAGGGATTTGAATTGATGCTTCGGCTTGCCCATACGCGCTCTACATGATAGTCAGAATAAAGCACATCGAAGAAATTGTCTTGCTCATCTTTCGCCATGCAATCTGAATTGCTAAGCATAAACTGTGCTCCAGCTGCATGAATGCGGTCACAAAATTGTTTGAGTCGAACCTGAGCGTCATCATTAAAATCCTCTTTGCTGTAACTATTGAAGCTCGATGTATTACTCAGGGGGCGGTATGGTGGGTCAAAATAGAAGAGCGTATTGGGGCGTATTTTTTCAAAAGTTGTTTCGAAGTCCCCGGTAAGGATTTCAACTTTCTGCAAGGCTACACTATCGGCATAAATCACATCGGCGTTAAAAATAGAAGGGCTTTCATATTTACCGAAAGGTACATTAAAACCACCCTTTTTGTTTACCCGGTACAAGCCATTATAACACGTCCTATTTAAGAAGAAAAAGAGCGTGGTATTTTCAACTGGTGCAAGCTGTTTGGTATTAAAACGCTCTCTCATGAGATAGTAAAACTCGCTTCTGCTCGTTTCACTACAGAGGCTATCATACTCACTCTGAATGTCGCGCAAGGACTGTACGAGCTTCTGCGGTTCGTCTCGCACGGTTCTATAGCAAGTGGTCAGATCAGGATTTACATCGTTTATGACAGCGTGGGCAATGTTGGGGTACGTATTGAGCAAATGGAAAAGCATAGCCCCGCCACCAACAAAAGGTTCAATATAGGTCGCATCCTCCCAACTTTGGAAGTCTTTAGGTAGCAAAGACTCCAGTTGGCTAAGTAACTGTCCTTTCCCTCCTACCCACTTGATAAATGGTTTTGCCTCTGACATAAATCGAATCTGCTCGCGCTATTATAGCAATTCCCGTCCCTGTATTCAAGCGTGGAGGGGTACTTTCTTCATTTTGTCTCCCCTCCGCGAATGCTGTATTTCGTTTTGCCTGACCTCTTACAAGCGATGTGACAGGCCCCTGAATCGCGAAGCGGATTTCATAAAACGCTTCTATCCAATATATTATAATATGATTCCTTATTTGCTTGGGCTGAACGTAGGAAAAACGAAAAAAACGAATTCCGGGCGCAAATTTCCCAAGCTGATGGCTCGTTAATTCCAGGCTTCGTAAAACAGCGTATCAGGTCACCTGATACGCTGTTTTTCTACGCCCAGGCAGGCCAGAATGGGCTCCCGCCAGGCGTAGGCCATTTGGTCTTATAGACCAAATGGTAAGAAGCCTAGCCTCGGCGTAGAACGCGCTAGCGGACGGAGCCGGGCAGATCCCGGGTCAACTCCAAAAAGTGGGGTCAACTTCAAAAAGCTCCCCCAGTCTCGGCGTAGGCTCAGCCGAAGCCGGAGCGTTGCATACCACAGACGGCGCCAACAAAATTACCTAAACCATCCTCGGTCTCCCGGGTGGCGGAGTGCTGCATACTATAGACGTGTTTTCATTCGCCTCTCTTACGCTTCCTACTTGCATTCACCCACTACATTAACTATACTCACACCATGCCAACATCACATTTTCATTATGTTTATATTCTGTGGGATGCATCCACGCACACCCACTTCTATGTTGGCCACACCTCAGACCTTGCAGCACGGCTCAAAACGCATAACGCCGGGCTATGACGGCAGCGGAGGCGGAAGAGTTACTCGGCATCACGCCACAGGCGTTAGGGCTCTGCAGCTGATATGAAAAAGCTCCACTCGTTTCGGCGGGTGGAGTTTTTGGTTAAAAATCAACGAGACTTCTTTTTTCTAAGTCTGGCTATTTCCTCGAGTAGAGATTCACCTCTGTTATGGTAATATTTCTCTTTGGTCCTCATTATTTTACGCACAAAAGCCTCGGCATCATCATATCTCTTGGCCTTGATATACATGAGTGCAAGTTCATATGTCCAGCCTACGCCTTCAAATATTAAACCTTGTTTGCTCCATAATTGTTCCCAGAATTGTATGTAGGCATCCAAATCGTTGGAAGCATGGTAGCGCTTACGGGCGCTCTGCACAGCTTCAATTTGTTTATCCTGATTCAATAGTTCCTGATATCCTTCGGGATCGTTCTCCTTGACGAAATCATAGGTGGCTCTATGCTGTTCTTCCGCGTTTTGTTGGCGAATACGCTCCTGCGTTTCAACAATGGTTTTCCAATCCGATTTGTTCCCGGATCCTAATAGTTTATTGATAGACCAGACATTGAAGTGTTCCGGGGTGTCGTCTGCGGATCGTTCAGATGCTTTTGTCTCCCATTTGATTCCGTCTTCTTCATCATAGGACACAGATATTGAAATGCCGGAATGAGCGCTTGTTTTTCCGTGTGCCTGATGCATATAAGGAACATACGCATTGTCCTCTAATTCCTGTTTGCCGAGCTCGGTCAATTGGTATTTCTGCTGCAATCCTGCAGCAAAGAAGACAGCATCCGGCAGATGCTTCTGAGCTCGTTCCACTAATTCTGCTTTTTTCCCTTTCAGAGCTAAACCGTGGGTAGCCAGAATCTCTTTTAGTTGAGGAATGGTCAGCGTTTTGGCTGATTCTTTGATTGAAGCAAGAGCAATGAATCCTCTAGTCTCAAGAGCCTTCAAGATTGCATCAACATCATTGATGCCGTATTCGTACCACCAAAACCCTTGATAGCCGCTTTTGGGGTGTGGGAAGTGTCCTTTTGTACAATAATGCAAGAGTAATATCTCGGCGGGGTACAAGCCTCGCTCCGACGGGATAGCGGTTCTCTTTCGCGCCTCAAAAGTAATGATGTGGTATTCTCCAAATCTGCCCGGGTTCACGATAGCGGGCAACTTTGCCTCTTCATCAGAAAGCGAGTCCTGATATATCGGGGGCGGCGGCAGTTTCTCTGCTGGAGTGCTTTCAATCTTTGATTCCTGCTTGCGTCTGAAAAAATCAAATAATCCCATAATCGAGTTCAATGGCTAATTTTCTAATAAATAGACGCTCGCGGCGGGCATTTTGTTGCGCGTTTCCTGCATTTTTGGTGCGGATGGTGCAGAAATATGCTTTTTGACAATCCCCTCCATAAATGAAGCCCCCGTGGTTTGATGAACCACGGGGGCTTTTCTGCAAAGCTTACAGAGGGTATTACTTGCGGCGTCGGCGGGCAGCCAGAGCGGCCAGAGCAAGCAGAGAAAGCGTTGCCGTGGTGGGCTCAGGAACCACCTGCTGCAGGTAGACCACCCCCGCCAGGGAGTCGTACACCAGCACGGTATTATCGTCGATGAACTCGCTGCCGGTAAGGTAACGGCTCGCCATGGTGTAGTAGATACTGCCGGAATCGCTGTTCGCCTCCACCTTATCGTAGCCGAAATGAACGCTGTTCACACCGCTGAAGAGCACCAGCAGAGCTTCTCCGGTGAAGGCATCGTATTGCACGTCCGGAGTCGTGTGGAAGGTCACCAGGCTATTTTCCATGGTATCGAGCGTCAGCGAGCCGCCCATCAGGCTGGTATGGCCCTTCGATGTTTCATAGGTGGAACCGCCGGCAAGCGTCAGCCCGCCCGTTGCCTGCACAGCGCCGACAGCCTGAAGGTTTACTGCGTTCTTGGCATCAAAGCAGCCATCATAGGCTACAGCCTCGGGGCCAACCGTTTGATAAGCTCTCACCTCAAGCAGACTGGCACTCGGGATGGTGCTCTGTACGGCTTCTTCCAGAGCGAAGGCCGCGCTATTCTGCAGATCGCTGAGGTTGTAGGCATACTCAGTCCCCTTATTCTGCACGGAGAAAACAGCGCCGGCCATAATCTTCACAGCACCATCTGTTTGTACAACAGCGGCAGTATCCTGAGAGGCATTACCCAAAGAGCTCAGGGACAGCGAATTATCGTCGGCAATGGAAATATCACTGCCGGTGTTGACCGAGGCATGTTTACCTGCCACATAAATGCTGCCATCGATAAACGTACCGGTTTTCACCGAGATGGAGGCATTGTCGCCCTCCACACGGAAATCGCCGTTGTAGTCAATCATCGAGACAAATGTGGCGGAAGCACCGGAGCCCGAGGCATCGGACACCACGACTTTGCCGCTGCCGGTGAGCAGTGCAGACGCAGCCTTCACCGCATCATCGCCGATGGCCGCACCGTTGAGCAGCAGCGTACCATTGTCATTCAAGGTGGTGGAATGGGCATTGTAGCCGTTGCCGTCCATGTGCAGAATACGCTCGGTATCTGCCGTACCACGGATGGAAACATCGCCCTGAATATCATTCACATCCGCCGCAAGGGTTGTCACCAGGCGCTTGCCCGTGTAGCCCTCCTCCACAGTGACTCGCAGGTCGGCATCGCTCTCAATGGTCACAGTACCCACCCCGCTTTCTGTGGCACCCAGACCATCCTCACTCTGCACCTCCACCGTACCACGGGAGGCATAGGTGCCGCCGGTGTAGGTATTATCGCCGTTGAGCACCAGCACACCCTCACCGGAGTGGCGCACATTACCATCGCCGGAAATATCACCGCTGAGCGTGAAGTTCACCGCAGGGCCCACAGCCGAGATGAGGGCGGCCGTTTTTCCGTCCGTTGCAGCCTGCCCCACCCAGCGGGCATCGCCACTGCCGAGCAGACGGATGTCGTTTGCAATTTCAGAGGGTTCATCTCCATAGCCCGTGTTGTAAGTGAACATGAGGGTAGAACAGTCCTGAGTCATATCTACAGCGTTCTCCTTCACATTCTCACCCAGTGTACCCCAACCACGCACGCGGAGTGTACCGCCTGCAATCTCTGTACCGCCGGTGTAGGTGTTGGTTTGGTCTAACACGAGGGTACCCACTTCCTCCTTGCGCAGTCTGGCAGCCACGCCATCGGTGTCACAGAGCACGCCGGAGTACACGGCCTCGTTGTATCCGGTATCGGAGAAGCCGGTTACCGCTGTATTCTTCGCGGTCTCCCAGTCGCTCTTCTTCACCAGCAGCATCAGGTTGCGGTCGATATCACTGCCTTTGGCATAGTCCGTGCCATTGGCGTACTTGGCATCGACTGCGATGGACTTCAGGTTATGTGTTTCTATCTCCACATACTCCTCGCCACCCATGGTGACATAATAGGTCAACTTGCCATCCGCACCACGGCTGTGAAGCCCGATAAAGTCTGCAAGCGTACCTTCGGGCGCGCCCTCCACACCGATTGTCATCACTCCGCCCTGCACGTTGGTGGTACCGGAGTTGTAGATGCGGGCATTGTGACCCAGGTAGAGCTCGACATCGGAGCTGTTCCAGATAATTGCGCCGGAGCCCACCACACCTGCGGCCGCAGTTGTTTCGCCCTTGCTGAAGTCGGACGCCGTACCGGTGCCCAACAGGTAGAGCCTGCCTTCCTGCAAGCGAGTACCGCCGGTGTACGTGCTGGAGCTGCCGGACAGGTAGTGCACACCACCTCCGGTCTTTATCAGCACACTATTCCACGTCTTGTCATCGCTTATGGCGCCGCTGTATACCGCATAGGCAAAGCCCGTGCTGCTCAGGAACTGGTTGTAGCTCTGCGCCTCATTCATGTAGTTCTTGTAATAGCGATCATTTGCCTGCGTGTGCAGCGTCAGCTCGCCGCTGTTCATCTCAACATCTCCCGAACCGCTCAGAGAGCGTATGCCCAGAGTAGTATCTTCCGTCAAATCGGTGGAGTCCAGCTTCAGCGAGCTGTTGCCTGCCAGCACAATATCGGTCTTTTCCGCGCTGCTCTTCAAATCCGTACCGAAAGAGCCGCCCTGTACCAGAATGGTACCGGGAGTTATTGTCACCGAGCGAGCGATAAACTCACCCGCGCCCAGCTTGGTGAAGGTATAGCCGTCCAGGTCCAGGCGTGTATCCTTCAGTTCATTGCTGTTCATGAAGAGGTACTCGTTTTGCTCAACCCTTGCGCTGGCGTTGTCGGTAAGCGTTACTTGCGGCAGGGAGATACGATTGACGATATTCTTGTTACCGATATCACCGGACGGATAGAAATTGTCGGTGTACTGCCCCTTGTAAAGAGCGCCTCTGCCATCTGCACCATCGCCGCAGATAATGGCGTTGAAGCCCAGACCGGCGTATGTTTGCTCCTCCTCAAACTTGGCATCTACCGGGAAACCGGAGAAGTCGATGCTCGAACCATCCGTCACGGTAATCGTGCAGTCGTCATCCGTGGTCAGCGCATCGCCAATCCAACTGGTAGAAATTTTGAGTGTGGCGCCATCTTGCAGGCAAATATCGCGCCCGAAGTTCTCGCCATGGCCAATAACCTCGACAATACCCTTACCGCTGATTTCAAGCGTACTATCGGCGGACATATCGTTATCAAACATGCCCAGCGCCACAATCGCGTGAGCGCCCTCGGCCATGGTAATGCGGTCGAAACCGGTTACCGTCACAGAGTCGGCCGAGCTGCTGTAGCCATCGTCAGCAATGCGTCCGAGCTCGTAACGCCCGGCATCCGCCAGATGAAGTGTGCTGGTGTACCCCTCTCCCACTTTGACATAGGATTCACCATTCTCCTTACCACCATACAAAGAGCCACCCTTATATTCAGAGTCGCTGCCGTCAACAAGAGAGCCCAAATTGAAATCACTGTACAGATTCACCAGCACGTTGCCGTTTGTGTAGCTGTATGTCTGATTCCACTGATCTCCCCAGCCCAAACCGGCAGCCTCCACGCTGTTAGCCGTACCGCTGATAAGGTCAAGCACGATATTGCCATTCACCGTGCCGGCATTAGAACCGCCCACCAGCTGGGATTGAACAACAGCATCACCCTCCATGCGGATGTAAATATCGCCGTTTACTGTACCCTCGTTACCACCACCGAAGACACGGCCATCCTCCTGGCCGAGTGAGCCGCCGGTCAGAACCATTTCCACGGCGCGGGTTCTACCGTCCACCACCTGGGTTCCGTGAAGGGTGGATAAAGAGCCGGCGGCAAAGATTTCGGCAATGGTGCCACCATCCACAAATACGTGTGCAGTACCAGTCTGTTCTACCCATTCGTACGAACCACCGACAAGCAGCTTAATATTACCCTCCTTCACGGTCACAAAACTCTCACCATACTGCCACCCCCATCGGGAACCACCGATAACCAGCTCTTTTTGCTGAGACATCCAACGCTCATCTGTGTTAATCAGGATGTGAGTCGCGGCAGACTGCGGAGTTGCAGACCAATTGCCCAAACCACCGATAACGGTCTTAAAGCCGGAGCGGTCATATATCCACACCTCATGGTCGGCGGCAGCAAGGCCACCCGCTACAATGCTACCCGCTGCAGCCACATTACCGGTGGCGGCGGAGGACAGGGTCACCGCGATGGCTTTGCCATTGTTCACCTTAGCGGCATTGGTTGTGTTAACAATGGAATCGTACATGTAATAGCGGGCATTGCCCTCCGCCCCGGCGGCCATCACAAAATTGGCGTTCTCATCCGTTCCGAAATATCGGCGTGTAATACCGGGAGAGTTGTTCTGCTTACCCCAGCGCTCGTCCCACTGCGGCATACCCACCGTACCGTCTACCTCTGTGATATTTCCGTCATTATCAGAGGCAAGTATTTTACCCACACTGAGGGTGAAAGAACCATCCTTGTTATCGACGAACTCGGCACCAATGCCGGGAGCTAAGCCGGTTGCCAAATTGATGCCATTGATAAGTACCTGACGCGTTTCAAACGTTTTGTAGCTAAACATGTCAAAACGACCTTGGCCCTCCATTTTAATGAAGCGGTAGGTGTATTCGGACTTACCGTTTTCATCTACGGTGAAAGTGTAATCTACCTGGCCGATTTCGGCATTGATGTTGGTAATAGTGATAACACCTCTGTTGATAAGGGTATCTTTAAACGTGATATCCTCCACAAACGAATAGCGCGCGTTTTCTGCTACCACTACATTTTCACCTATCGTTATACCATTCAGGCGGTAATAACCTTTCATTTTGTCGGCATCTGCATCACCGGATTTCAGGGTAACGTTAGACAGCGTTCCCCCCGTGATGTCAGAGTCCATTATTTCGAGGTACTCTAAGTTGGCATTACCGGTAATGTGAGCTTCGGTCACATACCCCGGAATCTGTTCGGCACCTCTTATTCCATTGGCGTCTATGGTTACACCGCTCAACGTCGTCTCCCCGAGCCACACATTCATAGAGTCGTCGTTGAACTTAACGTTGGATATCGTGTAATTGAAGGTACCATCTTCTTTGGGCGCGATTCTCAGCTCTACAGGTATCTTACGCCAACTGGCATCAACGGTGCCATAGTCGCTCAATACCAAGGCGCCTTCTGAGGCAATGTTGATATCTCCGGCTACGGCCAGATGATCTTCCAGAGTTATGGAGCCGGAATTGATATTCACATCGCCCAAAGCATCCTCCGCATATACGTTGTCGTACAGGCGCAATATGACATCTGACTCACCTCTCTGGTGAAGATTGGTGCCTGCCGCCAGCTTGCCACCCATAGAGCCGAGGGTATAGTCTGTAGCATCTGCCACAAAATACACGTCCCCGGGGGCAACGGTTCCTTCTATATAGACAGTGCTGCTACCGCCGTCCAAATCGCCGAAAATGGCATCGTTATACTCGGCAGCCTCATTATAATTACTTGCATGGCTCCAATTGCCTTGCGTATTGGCAGTGGACCAAATACCATAATTGTAATACATGGCAAAAGCGCTCTTACCCTCCCATACGTTACCCATCAGGGTTTGGATGTAGAGCACGCCGGCATCGGAGTCGAACCCGACTTTGTATTGCGAGGAATCGAGGGCGGCGCCATTGTGAGACACATTGAGGAAAATCTTATCGGCTGATGTTAAGCCGGTCATGATATTGTAAGTGGTCATCGTCTCCAACTTATCGGCAAACGCAACATTCAGCGTTACATTGTTGTATGCTAATGCCGCCTTGCCCGGAGTGACGTTCAGCGCGACATGTTGCGCGGAGGCATTCTCCGTACCGACGATGGAGGAGATGGCGAGGCTGGCACCATCCATGAGGGTAAGTGCATTGAGGTGAGCGGCTCCGGGAGCCTCCAATGCTAATGTGGCACCGTTGCCTAAGTATACCCCTGCTAGAGCCAGGGTGTGAGTATTTTGCAACGCCAAGGTTGACTGTTGCTCTACCAAGATGACTCCATTGAACGAATTCTCACCCGAGAAGGCCACGGTACCCGGGCCGGTCAGTTCCACGAGAGCGTTACCGGAAAGCTTGCCGGTGATATTCAGCACACTGTCAGGGGCTTCGGACTGGAAAACCAGGCTCTCCTGAGCTACCATGTTGGCACTGATGGCGTTGCCTCCATCTGCATAGGAAATGAGAGCGTTCTTGTCCAACTGCAAGCCGGCAGCCGTGTCGGAACCATTGATAGCGGAGCCACCGGAAAGGTAGATGACATTCTGAGCAGTGAGTGCCTGCGAAGTCGTGCCGAGGTCAAGTCGGCCACCGTTGGTCAGGTGCAGAGCGCCTGAGCCGCCGGCCATGATGTCGTCGACTCCATCAGCAAGCTTCAGTTTGGCATTGTCGAGGTTCAGTGTACCGTGTACAGCACCGGTGGCATCTGTTACCGTGAGCGAGCCCTGCTTGATGGTCAGGTCTCCCAAGTCCTTCATCTGCGTTACTGTGGCATTGCGAGCCTGTATCGACATCGAGAGGTTGGTGTAGCCGCTATCATCGGCCGTACCGATGATGGCCATATTGTCGATGGTGGTACCGGTGCCGAACTTGAGCTGGGCTGCATCATCCTGCAAGCGGACCTCATACCCTCGGTCATAAGTAGCGCCGTGGGCGTCCAGAGCCAGAGTACCGGCCAGATTGATAAGCGGTACGGAGGAAGTCGATAGTGTAACCGATGCCGAAGCTGTTTGCAGGTGTACATGAGAGCCCTTATCTACCGTAAGGCTGCCCACATGCAGGTGGTCGAAGTACACCTCGTGCTCCTGCGTATTGACGAAGAGCTCACCGGCAGTCACAACGCCGAGGTAATACTGCTCTGCAGTACCGCCGATGGTGATTTTGCCGGATTCGCCGACGGAAAGATTACCGGTGACGTGGACCAGCTCATCCTTATAGTCTGCACCGGCTTTATCGCCGGCGCTTACGGCTATCTCCATTTCAGCAGCCGTTACATTGCCGAATATATCCACACGACCGACAGTATCAGCATCGCCGGCATTCACGGTAAACGTGCCGAGCACCGATACATCTGCATCCACGGTGATGTTGTCGGTGCCCAGGGTCAAATCCTTCACCACGGTGGTCGCACCGAGCAATTCCAGAGTCCCCTGACCGGAAGTCGTCATATTCCCCTGAACCACCAGCAGGTCGTTGAAGGTAACTGTGTCCTCCGTACCGGTGTTGACAGTAGCATCTCCCAGCGTGGCAATACGACCGCCGCTGAAGCTGTAATCACCGCCGGTGATGCCGAGATTCATCACCACCAGGTCCTGCGCGACGGTAATGTCGCAGTTGGCGGCATCGGCCCCGAAGAAGACATTGGAAAGAGAGGTAAAGACATTGCCGCCGGTGCCACCTTCCACCGTGCTCCAGTTGGCGGAACCCGCGTTCCACTTAGCGTCCTCCGTACCGTTCCAGTACAGGTTGCCATCGTGATCATCAATCATGTACACCACGCCGGCTACGGAGGTATCCACCGCGGCGCTGTTCACCGTAATACCGCTGTATACGAATTTTGCCGTATTCCAACCGGTCAGGGTACCGGTGGTGCTGTCCACTGCGTTGTTGACAATGAGAACCTTCTCACCGCTTGCAAGGCCATGCAGGTCAAAGCATACGTTATCCACCGTCAGGGTTCCGCCGGCGGCCACGCTCATATCGCGCTGTCGCTGGGTTTCCTCAAAGGTGATATAACCGCGCAGGGTGCTCGCCCCGGCAAAGGAAACATTCTGCAGGGTGGCATATTCGGTGGAAGTACCGGCATGAAGCGTCACATCCGTCAGCACGGCGGGATTCTTACCATCTGCAGATGTGATGACATTATGCGCTGTCGCCACATCACCGGAAACAGCACGCTCAATTTCACCCGAAATCAGCATTTCCACGTTCTCCAGCGTACCACCTTTGATTTCGTTGGCACCCACGTCCAGCGAAACATCGGCGCCGAGCTCAAGCTTGCCTTCTGTAACCGTCGCGCCGGTAATGGCGCCATGCACAGCCTCCGTGATACTCAGCGTGCCGTCTCCGCTTTTCACGAAGGAGCCCTGTTCATAGATATGGTGTTCATGGGTGCCGGTGTAAGCCGTCTCGAGGACGCGCGTTGTGAGCTGTGCGCCCCCGGCCACCTGAATCTCCAGAGGTGTGGAGGAAGAGCCGATGACCAGCACATTGTCCATCGTTGCCGATTTCTCCGCACTCACGCGCTCTGTCACCACCATGTCGCCACCGCTGAACTGATAATCACTGCCGGTAATCTCAACCGTGGAAGCGGACATACCCTCGGGGGCAATCTCCACACTCTTGTCCAGGTCATCCCCCTCGCCAAACACGGCCTGTGAGCCGGTATAGAAAATCGGCTGTGTATATGCATTCGGAACAGCATCCGCGGCTATGGTCGTAGCGGGCAGACATACCACGGCCAGCAGTACTTTCAATAAACCGAGAGGCAGGTGAAATTTCATGTTTTTGTAAGTAAATGGTTGATATGGAGAGCGGTCAGCGGCATAACGAGAGTCCGACCGCAAACAGATACAGCAGAAAGTTTATCACACCCGGATACCACTGCAAGCATCTATTGAGGCATTTTGTGTTATTTTGTATTATTTCCTGTCATCGTTTTCAAAAAATAAACAATTTCTGCGGTCTGTTTACCTCGACTGCAAAATTCAGAGACACAGTGCCATGGTCATTTTCGCCGCCTCTTACGCTGATTGTTCCAATCTCCCCGGCAACATCTCATGATGCGTTGTACGCGGGCATCGATAGCTTCGCTTATCCCGCCTCACTCCCCTTTAAACAGTTGGCCGGGAAGCAGGAGCTTTTGGCTGTGAGTCCACTCCTCAGAAAAAACGCTCAGAGTGGATATTCTGCAGGAAGCCGCAACGAAATCGCCGGACTCATCAGCACCACGGCAGAGGCATCGGAAGCATATTGTGTTATTCGGTCTTATCCGGAAGGTCTTTTTTCTTAAACCACGAGTAGGGGAATAAGGCGAAAGCCGCCAATATCAACAGGGAAAGAGAAATGATTTTCACCAGCCACGATACCAACACATGCGGCCATTCACAAACAACTGCTTGCCCCTGATACTCAGGAGAATAACGGATAGCGTATCGTTCTGCGGGAGCGTTGTTATCTCTGAACAATCGAATCCGATTGATAACAGCGGTCTGAGAGTTGCCGGCCTCATCTGTAAATTGCACGAGAGCCCGGGACTTTCGCAGGTTTTCCGTTACCGTTGCCTCTGCCGTATACCCATTGACATGCAGGTCAAGACTCTCACAGGAATCCACGATTATCAGGACAATACAGCCCCCCAAAACCAGAGAGCCCAGAAAACACACGATATCCTTCATCGCGCTTTTCCGGCTGCTTTTCCTGTTGATTTGGCTGCACATGAGAGAGTTTTCTCCTTCCCTATATTAACACATTTTGCCGCTAAATCCACAGCAAAAAACGCGAAATATAGCTTTTTCTACCCTAGAGGCGTTTCCCGAGGCTATTTTGTTGCTCTGGTTACGCGGATTTCCTGCCGGTAACATTAAACATATGCGACTTTTTTATGAGTACCGGGCATCATTTCCCATTCGCCAGTTGAAAGCTGACGAATGGGAATAAAATATATTGGGGGTGGGGCTCTGTGTGTTGACTGTGGAGGTCGGTCGTGCTGCCGGCACAAAGGGGGCTGGGTCAGCCTGAGCTGAGGCCGCTGAGGGGATTTGTCACCATAGGGCAACAGGCAAAGCCCGCAGTCGGAGCACTCTGCACGTCTTAATCCGGCACATCGAAACGCCACACATCGCCCTGCAGCTTGCGGCAGCGGAGCGTGTACCCGCCGCATGGCCACCAGCGCGTCTCCAGGTAGTCTATCTGCTCCGGCTCGCGAATCACGGTTCCGGGGGAATTATCCTTCGAGATGCACAGAACTTTGCGCATAAACAGGTATTCCTGCGCAGCAATGACCAGCGGAGCGGCCAGCACCCCGGCAAGCAGCGCACACGCGATGCCCCGCAGGCGGATAAGCTGCGGTTTCTGCCCGCGCAGCAGCTTTATCCCCCCGAACAGAAGAAACACAAACAGGCAGGAAAACACAAGCGCGCAGGCCAATCCGCCCCAAATCTCTCCCCCGCCCCTCAGGATGAGAAATGAATCGCCCATCCCAAATGCCGCTGAGCTGATGCAGAAAGGCACAAAAAGGCAAAGCAGCAGATGAAAGGCATCGCGGAGTTTCTGATACTCGTTCATACGGAGAGTAAGAATTCTGCGGAGCGGAAACATCGATATCTTGGGTCTGAGGTTGTGGGGCGGGGTCAATGCAGCAGGACACCCAGCTGCAAACCGTCAAAAAGCAACCAGGTCAGAAAGGGGAGCAGAAAAACGGTACTCAGCAAGATGAGCGCGGCGCGATGCGGGTGCTCCCAGCGGATCAGCATCACAATACCCACTATCAGGCTCACCCCCGTCATGAGGATGAAGCCCAGCAGAGCGAAAAAGCCCAACGCGGTGCTCCGGGGAGCGACCACCCACAGCGTTTCCATCACGCAGGCCATGAGCAGTGGCAGCCACGGCAGAAGGCTCGCATCAACCTGAGCGGAAGGATTTTCGCGGTAGATATTCGGCCTTAAAATCGGTTTCTCGGCTTGTTTCTGAGGTGGCGTGGTGTTCATTAATCAGTCTCCTTGTTTTGAGTCCGCTGCATTTTGCGTGCAGGCTTCGTAAATGTCATATACGCCGGCACAGGGAGTCACAATGACAGCCCCGACGGCGCAAGCACCCACCCACCGCCGCAAGGCAGAGGGCTGTGGAGGCAAGGATTTTGTGGAAAATTGTCTTCATTAATATCAATATCCTTTGCGCTTATATTAACACATCTTGCCGCCGAAGAGACAGCACAAAATGCCGAATTGGTGTTTTTCTACCTATAGGCGTATCTCACGGGCATTTTGTTGCGCGTTTCCTGCATTTTTTTTGCGGATGTCACAGAAAAAGCCCGTCAGGCCAAGGAGGGATGCCGTTACCTCAGCGATATGATTTTCTTTATCAGAAGGCAGATAAAATAAGGGAAAGAAAAATAGTCGATAAAAAGAGGCGTAACAACAAACCACCCCAATTCATAAAAGGGATTTACCCATAAAGCGACACACCCCAATATACCACCCAAAAATGGGATGCCGGTAAACTGTTGCCTGTATATGATGCCCTTATACCAGGCCGTGATTACCCCTGCAGACAACCAGGCCAGCACGACACATATTATCACCCTTAAAACAAACATATTAAGACTTTTAATCCCTTCAGTTGAACGGGCTGCAGAGCTTGCAAAGCATTCACGGGAGCTTTTTCACCACAGCGTATCCGGATTCATTCACCCTGGTTCTCCGGCGTCCGAACCAGGGCAGTACATAGGCCTCTGCTGCGAGCGATTTGTCGCAGAGAGAATCCGCGTTGACATAAAGCTCCTGGCCGATAGCATCCGGCATATAGAGAAGAAAGTCCCCATCATTCCCCCGGCGAATATCGGCCCATGCACAGGGGCATATTTTCCCATTCAGGCCCAGAATATGAACGCGGGCTGTGCAAAGCTGAACAACAGCCCAGCCCAGGGTGAGTACCACACTCGCCGCAAGGCAGAGGGCGAAGGTGGCAAGGATTTTGCGTCTGCTTGTCATATAAGGGGGGCTGCCATGTTGTTTTATCTCTCCCATTCAGCTGCGGACCGGGTCACCGAACACGTGCATCTCAACGAGGTGATAAGGCAGATAGATGCCGTAAAATACCGCATTAGAAGCCACAAAAAGCGGAATCTCTATACCCCAGGCGGCCCAGGCCACCGGGCGCATCACTGTATGCAGGGTACCGCCGGAAAAACGCTCGATCTTGGGGTAATAATATTCGCTGTGAGCATAATGAGGCTTTTCCCGCGGATTAAACCTGAACATGACGGGTTTTGCAGGGCAACGCTCTGCGCGGGAGTAGTCAAAATCTTCAGCCGCTATGAGTTCGGTATCATCATCGCCGGGCTGCTCGACGCGACGCTGCAAGATATGGAACACATCCTTGTCGGAAAGTTTCGCCAGGTATTTTTTCACCTCATTGTTTTTGCGACCCGACACACAGATTCCCTTTGTCATACTGAAGATGGCTGCATAATAAAACATGCATGTCTCCACGGGAACATAGCACAGCTCCACTTCCATGTAATAACGGTCATCCAGACAATAAACCTTCAGGTCGTGCGGTGTTTCTGCGGAGCTTACTTTGGTGACACGGTAATAATCGATACAGCTTATGGTCTGCTGAATACCCGGCACCACACAACTGCTGAGCAACAGGCAACACAATGACGCTAAAAAGGCATACAGGAAATGAGATGTCTTGTACATGGCGGATTCTGTTGAAGATGGTGTTGATGCGACAGATAATTCCACACTATTTTTCTGTGACGGATTCGAGGGCGGCGCGGTGAGCTTCCTGCGTGAAGCGTTTGATACCAAGAAGCCTGGCTTCCCGGTTGAATAAAGCGTAGATACGATCTCCGTTTCGGAGTTCCATGTTCAGAATGACGGCGTATTTTGCATCGGCGGGTGCACTGTGGGCCAGGATGCTCACAGACTCGCGCGTTCTGTAGGCACGCAGCTCGGCGACATCGGTATCCTGCGGGAGCTTGGCCAGGCTCAGAGCCGTGGGAATGTCCGGGGATTCCATGTCGAGAAGGCTGTGGAGGCGCCAGGTGTTGCTTTGGGAAAAGGCCCCGATACCGGACAGGAACATAAGAGCGAGTACGGAAAGAAGCATTCGTTTGCCCCATGGGCGGGGTAGCTGCGCTGCCGGAGCCTGCAGCTGCGGCGGCAGAGCGGCACCGGTATCCAGCATGAAGGCGCCTCCCTCATAAGACAGGCAGGTACCATGCGGCAGGCTGTAGCTGGCCGTGGGACAGAGGTCGCGCGTGAGCGCCCACATGTGGCTGCCCTCCGTGGTGACCAGAAGGCGATTGCCCTCGATATAATAGCGGTGCGGCTGCATGCTGCGCAGTTGCTGCTCGGAGCCGCCGGGGCGGCGAAGTCGGGAAGCGCTCCTCAGGATGAAAAAGAGAGATATCAGAAGGGCGATATAGGAGGCCTCGTAGGCACAGACGACAAAAATAAGCATCCACAGCAGCAGAAGAGCGGGACGCAGGCGGGTCCAGACCCAGGGGCGAGTGCTGAGCAAGGCGCGCGCATCTGCCAACTCGCGACGCTGCTCCGGGGTGGCACTGAAGCAAAGGGGCTCCTCTGCCGGCACCACTGCAGGGGGCGGCGTGAGCTCGGCGGCAGCAGGTACGCTGCCTGCATGTTTGGCGGCAAAGTCCGCGAACTCGGCTATGCGCGCTTCCGGCAGCCCCTCCAGCAGGCAATTGCACGTCCCACCGTTTCGCAGCTGCAAGTGCACAGTGTGCTTCATGACACGGTGAACCTCTGCCACCTCGTTCCAGGGGAAGAACGCGCCGGTCTTCCCTCGGACACTCTCTACCAGCAAGCCCCCTTCTGTCAGGGTATAAAAGGTCGCCCCATAAGATTGGATTTGCTGCGCAATGCGGCGGTACTCCAGGCAGGCTGCCAACGCCGCAGGGAGGGCCATGCTCAGCTGAATCCAGTACACATAGGGATTCGCCGCCGAATGGCGCAAACCAAAAACCACATAGGCAATTATAGCATAAAAAGCCCACTTGAACATAAAACTAATAAAGATAGTTTTATATATCGTGCTGTTTCCGACGTTTGGAATATGGTATACCATAGTTGAATAATTTTGAAAGAAATTTGCGCATCTGCCTCATGGCTGCGATTCGGCATTCTGAGTGCAGGATTCGTAAAGGGCATAGACTCCTGCGCAGGGAATGGCGACAGCGGCACCACCCAGCAGCAGAACATTACCGGCGAGAGACAGCGGGGCATCGACAGCCACAGCGACGAGTGCGCCCAGGGGGTAGGCATAGTATCGGTGAGTATCGCTGTGCGGTTTATCGCCACTCCACCATCCGATATCATTGCGGCCGCACCCACGTTCCGACAGGCGGACCGCACCGGCGGGCAACTCCGCAAGGGCGGGCCAATACTCGGCAGCATACCAGCGTACATACAACACATCTGAGTTCTCTTTACCGGCGGCCGCCTTTCGTAATTGCGCATAACTCCCCTGCACCCGGATGTACACAGGGCTGCCCTGCTCCCTTATAGGGGTGAAACAGTGGCCGGCACCACCATGCAGCGGGTAAATTCTGGCGGGTACGTCATCCGTAGCTTGCCCACCACGCGCGGGACCGATAAAGCCTTTGGCATAGACCGTATTGCCTACGCGGTAGAGTTCTATGTTTTCTTCATCTGCTACCCAGTATGCCTTATCCACTATTTTAGCGCGGTTCCACACATAGCGATGCACCGTGGTAACGCAGGAGCTCAGCCCCACCGCACAGAGAGCGGTGAGCAGAAGGCAGAAAAGGGAGCGGAAGGTGTCGGGCATAGGTTCGAGTTCGGGCTTGCAGGCATTATAGCAGTTTTTCGGAGCCGATGCAAGCCCGGAAATACGGGCAAAAAAACCGGCCCTGCCACCCCGGTAACGGCGGGGGACAGGGCCAAAGTTTCAACAAATACCCAAGAAGGGGTATCAGAGCACCTCGGGGGCGAGGGACACGATCTTCATGAAGCCTTTTTCACGAAGCTCGCGAGCCACGGGCCCGAAGATACGGGTGCCCTTCGGGTTGTTGTCCTTGTCGATGACCACAACAGCGTTGGAGTCAAAGCGAAGCACGGAGCCATCATCGCGGCGGATGGGGGCAGCAGTGCGGACAACCACGGCCTTCACCACGCTGCCCTTCTTAACGGAGGCAGTGGGGATAGACTCGCGAATGTGGCAGGTAATGATGTCGCCGATGTGAGCCTGGTCGGTACCGGACTTGCCGATAACGCCGATCATCTTGGCGGTGCGGGCGCCGGTGTTGTCGGCGACCTGAACGAGGGATTCCATCTGGAGCATGGTATGTAATGTCCTTTCCGGTTTAGTGTTTGATGATTTCCACGAGCTCCCAGCGCTTCATCTTGGAAAGCGGGCGGGTCTCACGAATGCGCACGGTATCGCCAACCTTAGCGGTCTCGTTCTCGTCGTGAGCATAGAACTTCTTGCTCTTCTTAACGATCTTCTTGAACACGGGGTGGGGAACGCGGGCCACATACTCCACAACGATGGTCTTGTTCATCTTGGTGGAGACAACAACGCCGACACGGGTCTTACGAAGGCCCTGGGGCTTGGTCGTAGTAGTTTCTTCGCTCATTGTATAAGTCCTTGGGTTACTTCGTTATCAGTTCTGGTCGGCAGCGGCGCCCTCGCCCTGAACAGTCAGGGCGCAGGCGAGCTCCTTGCGTACGATGCGGAGACGCTGGTTGTTCTCCAGCTGTCCGGTACCCTGCTGAAGGCGCAGGTTGAACAACTCCTCGCGCAGACCACGGATGTGGGCGGCGAGCTCCTTGGCGGGCATACCGCGGAAGTCTTTAGCTTTCTTTACAGGCATAATGTGTGTAATGTTTGTTGTTTACTGATTTAGGCCTGGGGCTCAACGCCCTGGCGGTATACGAAGCGCGTGCGGATGCCGAGCTTGTTGGAAGCAAGGCGGAGAGCCTCGCGGGCGGCGGACTCGGTAACACCGCCTACCTCGAACATGATGTTGCCGGGGCGGCATACGGCGATCCAGCCCTCCACAGCACCCTTACCCTTACCCATACGGGTATCCGGCGGACGCTTGGTGAAGCTCTTCTGCGGGAAGATGCGGATGTACACGCGGCCACGGCGGCGCAGGTAACGGTTGATGGCGATACGGCAGGCCTCGATCTGGTTGTTGGTTACCCAACCGCGGGTCAGTACCTGAAGGCCGAAGTCACCGAAGGCAACATAATCACCGCTGGTAGCATTGCCGCCGCGATTGCCGCGGTGCATCTTGCGGTGGTTGTCCTTCACTCGTTTAGGCATTAAAGGCATATTTTATATCTCCTGTAATCTTTAAAGGTTCTTGTGATATTCTGCGTCGTGGATTAGGCGTCGCGGCGGTCACCACGGTCGCGACGGGGGCGAGCCGGGCGGTTCGGGCGGCCGGAGGGAGCGGCACCGGCAACTTCCGGGCGCTTGTTGATCCAGCACTTGATACCGATGATACCGTAGAGAGTGCGAGCCTCGGCAAAGCCGTAGTCGATGGGGGCACGCAGGGTCTGAAGCGGTACTTTACCCTCGCGATACTGCTCGGCGCGGGCGATGTCTGCACCGCCGAGACGGCCGGCGCAACGCACGCGGATACCCTCTGCACCGAAGTCCATGGCAACCTGCACGGCACGCTTCATGGCGCGACGGAAGGAAACACGGCGCTCGAGCTGGGTGGCGATGTTCTCTGCCACGAGCTGGGCGTCGAGCTCAGGCTGGCGAATCTCCATGATGTCGAGCTTCACCTGAGCACCACCGCAGAGCTTGGAGAGGGCCACGGTCATGTCCTCGATGTTCTTGCCCTTGGGCCCGATCACGAGACCGGGACGAGCGGTAGCGATGGTCACGCGGACGCTGTTCCAGGCGCGCTCGATGGTGATGCGGGAGATAGCGGGTGTGGAACCCTTGAGGTCGCTGTTGAGCTTGGCGGTGTAGTCCTTGATGAACTTACGGATTTTGAGGTCCTCGTGGAGCTTGGTGGCGTAGTCCTTGCCGGTAGCATACCACTTGGAGCGCCAGTCTTTAGTGACGGCCAGACGGAAGCCGATAGGATTTACTTTCTGTCCCATAGTGTTTGTATGTGTGCTTGTGTTGTGGTTATGCCTCGGCGTTGGCGAGGATGACGGTGATGTGGGAGGTACGCTTGCGGATCATGTTAGCGGAACCACGAGCGCGAGCCATCGTACGGCGGAAGGTAGGACCTTCGTCGACCATGACGCTCTTGAGCACGAGCTCATCGGCGGAGAGGCCATTGTTGTTCTCGGCATTGGCCACAGCGGCCTTGAGCGTCTTGTTGAGGAGGTAGGCGCCCTTCTTGGGAGTGTAGCTGAGCACGTCGGTAGCCTGGGAGACAGACATACCCTGAACGGCGGCGGCTACATCGCGCATCTTCTTCGCAGAGATGCGAGCGTTCTTGTATACTGCTTTAACTTCCATTGTAATGGTATTTGTTGAAGATTAATCATTGTTTGTTACGGACACACGGTCACCGACTGCGATGGAGAGGCCGGAGTTGAGCTGGCGCTGTACCAGCATACCTGCCACTTTCTTGCGTACGTCGGTCACAACAGCACGTGCAATCGCCTGGTCCCCGCGGGATACCTGCATGGGCATTCCCACTTCCACCCTGGCCTCGCGGCCGGCGTTGATGACGATGAGGCCACTCTCTGAGTCGATGCTCAGCACGCGGGCATCTGTCATGCTGCCTTCCAGCTCGCTCTGCACGGCACGGCGCAGCCCGAGGGCGGCATCCAGCTCCTGCATGGCGGCATCCAGCTCCCGGCGGGCGGCTGCGTCCTCTACCAGAGCATCGCGCATGTAAGCGGATACTGCGGTGGAGAGCACGAGGCATGCCTGGCGCAGGGCTTCCAGCTCGGCATTAGCTGCCTCGAGCTGAGCGGCCATGTCGACCAGACGCTCCTCGCCGCTGCCCAGGGCTGAGCCACCGATGGCCTCCAGACGTGCGCGGATGTCGCGCAGCTGGCGGCGTGCTTCGTCTGCATCTGCCCGGGAGAGGGCGTAGCTTTCGCGAAGCGTGGCGACCTGGCGTTCGAGTTGTGCTGTCTTGTGGTCCGCAGCACCACTGCCCCCCTCGCCTGCACCGGCAGCCATACCTGCGCCGCAGAGGGCGAAGGCAAGCAGAACGGAGTTGAGACGAGGTGCGAGCATGTGGTTGTGTGCGGGTTACTTATTACTTCTTGCCGATACCGCCGTGCGCCTTGAAGATGCGCGTCGGGGCAAACTCACCGAGCTTGTGGCCCACCATATTCTCCGTCACATACACGGTGGTAAAGCTCTTACCGGCGTGTACGAGGAAAGTGAGACCGACGAAATCCGGAATCACCATGGAGGCGCGGCTCCAGGTCTTAATCGGCTTGCGATCCCCGCTCTGAAGCTGGGCGTCAACCTTGTCGAGAAGAGGCTGGCTTACGAAGGGTCCTTTTTTGAGGGAACGTCCCATTGTTCTAAGTGATATTGAAGGTTATAAATTACTTGCTCTTGCGGCGCTGTACGATGAATACATCCGTGGGCTTGCGAAGACGGCGGGTCTTCTGGCCCTTGACGTGACCCCAGGGGGACTTCAGGTGCTGACGACCACCACCGGACTTGGACTTACCCTCACCACCACCGTTGGGGTGGTCGACGGGGTTCATACACATACCACGAACAGTCGGGCGGATACCCATCCAGCGTGTACGGCCTGCCTTACCGGAGGACTCGTTCATGTGCTGGGTGTTGCCCACCTGACCGATGGTGCAGTAGCACTCCACGCGGAACTTGCGAACCTCGCCGGAGGGCATCTTCACCAGAGCGTACTCGCCGTCACGGTTGGAGAGCACAGCCTGCTGGCCGGCGGAGCGGGCAATCTTGCCGCCGGTGCCGGGGCGCACCTCGATGTTGTGAATGGCGGTACCCAGGGGTACGTTCTTCAGGGGCATAGCGTTGCCAACCTTCGGGGCAACGTTCTCGCCGGCCTGCACGGTCATGCCAACGGTCAGACCCACGGGGGCAAGGATGTAGCTCTTGGCACCATCGGGGTACTGCACCAGGGCGATGCGGCAGGTACGGTTCGGATCATACTCAATGGCGAGCACAGTGGCGGCCTCCGTGCGGGTGCGGCGGAAGTCTACCAGGCGGTAGTGCTTCTTGTGGCCACCGCCGATGTGGCGGGTGGTGATGCGGCCATTGTTGTTACGGCCACCGCTCTTGCGGATAGGCTCGAGCAGGGACTTCTCCGGCTTGCTCTTGGTGATCTCGTCGAACGAGGGCAGAACCTTGTAGCGGTTGGACGGAGTTGTAGGCTTGAATGACTTGAGGGACATGATAGCTTACTTCTATGGTCTTATGGGTTCTCAGTTATCAGACGAGGTCGAGGCTCTCACCGGCGGCGAGACGCACATAGGCCTTCTTCCAGGCCGGAGCGGCACCGGCATCCTTGGTGCGCTGGCGGCGCACTTTACCGTCATAGTTGGCAGTGCGGACAGAAGCCACCTTCTTACCGAGGCACTTCTCCACAGCCTGCTTGATTTCGAGCTTGGTGGCCTTCACCGCCACTTCAAGCACGAGCTCACCGGTGGTCTCGTGCTGCACAGCAGCCTTCTCGGACACGCGGGGCTTCTTGATTACGTCGTAAATGTCGTTCATGATTACTTGGTGCGGTTGGCGATGGTTTCCAGAGCGGACTCAACGATGACGACCTTGTTGGCGTGCAGCAGCTGCTCCACGTTCACCTCAGCGGCGCTCATGAGCAGGACCTCCTGCACATTGCGGCCGGCGAGCTTGGTCTTCTCGTCGAAGGAGTCGGCGATGATGAGAATCTTCTTGCCGGTGGCAATCTCAGCCACAGCGGCGACGAAGCTCTTGGTCTTACCATCCTCAATGCTGAAGGAAGGAACGGTGCAGACCTTACCACCGGAGATGATGTCACCGAGCACGCGGCGCAGGGCCAGCTTGCGGGTGGACTTGTTCACCTTCTTGCTGTAGTCGTGGGGACGGGGACCGAACACCACGCCACCACCCACGAAGATGGGGGACTGGTGGTCGCCGTGACGGGCGTTACCCGTACCCTTCTGGCGGTAGATCTTGCGGTTGTTACCGGCCACCTCACCACGAGTCTTGGTGTTGGCGGAACCGGTGCGGCGGTTAGCGCGATAGGCGGTCACCAGGTCATGCACGGCCTGGCTGCCTTTCTCGGGCCCTACCGTCACGATATTCGCGGCGGTAGCGGCCTCTATGGTCATAACAGTTGCGGACATAGATAGGTTCTCCTAGTTCGTATTTTATTTACCGTTCTTCTTCTTGGCAGGGCGAACAACAACGTAGGAACCCTTGGCGCCGGGCACGGGGCCGGATACCAGAATCACGTTGTCATCCTTGCGCACCTGAACGACCTTCAGGTTCTGCACAGTCTTGCGCTCGTTGCCCATGTGACCGGGCATCTTCTGACCCTTCCACACACGGGAGGGGGTGGCGCAAGCGCCCACACCACCGGTACGGCGGTGCATCATGGAGCCGTGCGTCATGGGGGAGCCGGAGAAGTTGTGACGACGCACAACGCCCTGGAAGCCCTTACCCTTGCTGGTGCCGATTACGTCCACCCAGGCGCCCTCCTCGAAGAGTTCGCAACCGGGGTGAGCAGCACCCTCTGCAGGCAGCTCGGAGGCATCGACGCGGAACTCCTTGAGGAGCTTGGTGGGAGCGATGCCCAGTTTCTTGAAGTGGCCGGCAACGGGCTTGGAGAGACGGCTCTCCTTCTGCTCGTCGAATGCCACCTGGATAGCGGTGTAGCCATCCTTCTCAGCGGTCTTGATCTGGCCGTAAGTGTTGCCGGTCACGTCGATGACAGTGACGGGAATCATGGCGCCGGTCTCCTTGTTGAAGACGCGGGTCATGCCAACCTTCTTACCAATAAGTCCTAAAGACATGTTAATATGAAATCTGTGTTAAGGTTCGTATGATGAGGGATCTGAATCTCGGGATTAGATCTTGATGGTGATGTCCACACCGGCGGGCAGGTTGAGCTTCTTGAGCTCCTCAACCGTGCGGGAGGTCGGCTCCACAATGTCAAGAAGACGCTTGTGGGTGCGGATTTCGAACTGATCGGCAGATTTCTTGTTAACATGGACCGAGCGGTTCACAGAGAACTTCTCGATACGAGTCGGCAAAGGAATCGGACCGGCGACTTTGGCGCCCGTGCGCTTAGCGGTCTCGACGATCTCGGAAGCGGAACGGTCGATAGCGCGGCTGTCGAAAGCACGGAGGCGAATGCGGATTTTGGGACTTTGCATGAACGTGCGGTTATGTTTGGGGTTAGTAATTAGGTTGGTTTATTTGTTGCCACCGCGAGCCTTGACAATCTCGTTGACAAGGTTCTGGGGCACTTGTTCGAAGTGAGAAGGCTCCATGGAGTAGGAAGCCAGACCCTTGGAAAGGGTACGAATGTCAGTGGAGTAGCCGAACATCTCAGCCAGGGGTACATCGGCGGTCAGTACGCACTCAGCACCCTTGTGCTCCATGTTCTTCACCATAGCGCGGCGGCGGTTGAGGTCGCCCATGATATCGCCCTGGTTCTCAGCGGGGGTCACAACTTCCACAGCCATGATGGGCTCAAGCAGCACGGGGGCACACTTGGCGAATGCGTTCTTCATAGCGAAGATAGCAGCCATCTTGAAGGCGTTTTCGTTGGAGTCCACTTCGTGGTAGGAGCCGTCGATTACGTCTACCTCCACGTCTTCCACGGGATAACCGGCAACGGAGCCGGAGTTCATGGCCTCATTCAGACCGGCGTACACGGCGTTCATGTACTCCTTGGGAATGGCACCACCAACAATCTTGTTGGCAATCTTAAGGCCGGTACCACGCTCACCCGGGCGCATGGCGATAACCACGTCACCGTACTGACCACGACCACCGGACTGCTTCACGAGCTTGCCCTGTACGCGGTCTGCGGACTTGGTGATGGTTTCGCGGTAGGCGATCTGGGGCTTACCGGTGTTGGCCTCTACCTTGAACTCGCGCTTGAGGCGGTCCACGATAATGTCGAGGTGAAGCTCACCCATGCCGGCGATGATGGTCTGGCCGGTCTCCTCGTCGGTCTTCACGCGGAAGGTCGGGTCCTCAGCAGAGAGGCGCTGGAGAGCGTTGGACATCTTCTCCTGGTCAGCCTTGGTGAGGGGCTCCACGGCCATGGAAATCACGGTATCCGGGAAGGTCGGGGGCTCGAGGGTGAAGTCGAAGTCATCGGAAGCGAGAGTGTCACCGGTGGTGGCATTCTTCAGACCCACGATGGCGGCGATGTCGCCGGAGTATACCTCGCTCACGTCGGTGTGCACATTGGCCTGAATCTGGAGCAGACGGCCTACGCGCTCACGCTTACGGGTACGGGGGTTGTACACGGTGTCGCCCTTGCGGATAACGCCGGTGTACACGCGGATGAACACGAGGGAACCCACGAACTTGTCGGCCCACAGTTTGAAGGCAAGAGCCACGGGCTTGTCCTCGTCGGAGGGGATGATCTCGCGAGTCTCGAAGGTCTCGTAGCCGTTCTCGTCCAGACCGGTGGCAACAGTGCCGGTAACGGTGGCAAGCTTGGCCTCGAGCGGGGAGGGCAGGTAGTCCACCACAGCGTCGAGCAGGCCCTGAACACCCTTGTTCTTGAAGGCGGAACCGCCGGTCACAGGGATGAACTTGTTGGCGATGCAGGCGCGACGGATGGCGTTCTTCAGGGTGGGGGCATCGATGGGCTCCTCCATGAGGTAGAGCTCGCCGAGCTCCTCGTCCACGTTGGCCACAGCGTCGATAAGCTCAGCCAGAGCAGCCTCGCCGAGCTCCTTGAGCTCGCCCTCAAGGTCCTTCACCTCATAGGTGGAACCCATGCGGTCGGAGTCGTTGTAGTAGATAGCCTTCTGGTTCACCACGTCGATCTGGCCGCAGAGCTTGTCTTCGGAGCCGATGGGGATGAGCACAGCAGCGGCGTTGGCGCCGAGCTTGGTCTTGATGTCGCTGAGAACGTTATCGAAGTTGGCACCGGTACGGTCCATCTTGTTCACGAAGCAGATACGGGGCACCTCGTACTTGTTGGCCTGGCGCCACACGGTCTGGGTCTGGGGCTGCACGCCGGCCACACCGCAGAACACAACGATAGCGCCGTCGAGCACACGCAGGGAGCGCTCCACCTCAGCGGTGAAGTCCACGTGGCCGGGGGTATCGATAACGTTGAGCTGGAAGTTCTCGTTCTCGAAAAGCTTGCAGCAGCCCTCGGCAGGTAATTGTTTCCAGTTTGTCGTAACAGCGGCGGAGGTAATGGTAATACCGCGTTCCTGCTCCTGTTCCATCCAGTCGGTCGTCGCAGAACCCTCGTGGGTCTCGCCGATCTTGTGGATCATGCCGGTGTAGAAAAGGATGCGCTCGGAAAGCGT
>JAZTYL010000008.1:0-10514 GCA_045636905.1 Akkermansia sp. | reverse complement strand
CCAGTGGCGGAACCCGGCGGCACGGCGTAAGGCCTGCCACTTGCGCTTCCAGTTGCGGGGGATGAACCTCTCGCGCTTGCGGATGCCCCTCACGCCACGCAGGGGAACCGCACGCCCGCCGCCCGTCTTGCTTGCGCGGGGGCGTATGATGACATGACCCTCCTCCCAGTTGATATCCCCGGCCTGCAATCGGCTCACCTCGGTGGGGCGGATGCCGCCGTAGAGCATCAGGCTCAGCGAGAAGCGCATATCCCGGAACTCCGGTCGGCTGGCAGTGGCTTGCAGCTTTTCCACTTCCTCCGGCGTCAGCGGCTCGATGGGCTTTTCCTGCACGGAAGGCACCTCGATACGCGTCACCGGGTTACTGTCTGCCCATTCCTGCCGGATGCCGTAGCTGAACACACTGCTGAGAATCACTCGTCCCTTGCGGTAGCTGCTGGGGCTGGTACCGAAGGCGGCTGCCAGAATCCGCTTGCAATCCGCCGTACTCATGGAGCGCAGCGGCATATCCGCCGCGCCTTCCACGCGCAGGATGCGGCGCACGAAGTGGCGGAGGTCGCGGCGCGTGGTCGGGCGCAGGTCTTTGCGGGCCTCCACGCTCGCCCATGCGGCCACGCTCAGGGACACGGTATGCTCTGCCGCCTTCAGGGCTGCCACGCCTGCCTGAATCACCCGGCGGAGCAGAGTCACCAGCTCGGGGCGGCTTGTCCCCGTGGCCAATTCTCCCAGGGTCTCGATTGCTTCCAGGGTCAGACGGGCGGCATCATTCTCAGATACTCCGGTTCCGGCTAAAAGACTTTTTGCGATATGATTTTGCTTCATGATGACAAGTGGGTTCCTTCCTTATCAATGCAGATGTCAAAATCAAAATGCGGGGCTGACTAAGTTTCTACAATTTGCGAGGCTTTTTTGGGGATAAAATGTCTGCCCGAAATCCTGAGATTCCGAGAAGGCTTTTTCGATAAGTTATTGATACAGCGAAGGCCTGTCCGGGGTCTTCTTTGATAATCCTTATACTGCCGGAACAGTGGGGTCATAGGCTCCGCTGCTTTTTGCGCTTATGTTCCGGCTCATTGCAGTGGTGTATTGTGTACTGTGCTCTCTGGTCTTTGCAGAGAGCATGTCGGGACGTTGCGTAGGTGTGGCTGATGGAGACACCTTTACGCTTTTGGTGGAGGGGAACCGGCAGGAAAAAATCCGTCTGTGGGGGATAGATGCTCCGGAGGGCGGGCAAGACTTCGGACGGGCTTCCAAGAAGGCTCTGCGGAGCCTGATTCATAACCGGGAGCTTAGAGTGGATGTCACCGGGCAGGACCGATACGGAAGGACTATCGGCAAGGTCTATCTCGGGAGTGACTATATCAATCTGCGTATGGTGCGCTCCGGCTATGCGTGGCATTTCCTGAAATACGCTCCGAATGATGCAGATTTGGCCGCCGCTGAACAAGCCGCCCGGAAAGACCGCACCGGGCTGTGGAGACAGGGCAATCCCTTGGCTCCGTGGGACTGGCGCAAGGGGCAACAAACAAAAACGACACCGCAAGCCACAGAGGGCCGTTTCTGGGTTTCTGGTACCGGCAAGGTGCATAACGCGTCTTGCAGGTACTTTGGCAGCTCCAACAAGGGGCATTTTACCGATTCACCGCAGGGAGTGAACTGCAAAGCATGCGGTGGCAAAAGAGAATAGAGAGAACAGAGCAATGCCTACGTTAGACTGGATAGGGAAGAACAAAGTCATTAACCATCATCAGGAAGTGCCGTATCGCATCCTGGAGCGGCAGTATAGCTTCGATGAGAACGGGCAGCATGCGGAGGATAACGGCAGCCCCAACATGATTATCCACGGCGACAATCTGGAGGCCCTCAAATCCCTGTTGCCCCGGTACGAGGGCCGCATTAAGTGCATCTACATAGATCCGCCGTACAATACCGGCAATGAGGGCTGGGTATACAATGACAATGTGAACGACCCCAAAATCCGCAAGTGGCTCGGGGAGGTCGTAGGCAAAGAGGGCGAGGACCTCTCCCGGCATGACAAGTGGCTGTGCATGATGTACCCCCGCCTCATGCTTCTGTACAAGCTGCTGGCTGAGGATGGTGTCATCTTCATCAGTATAGACGACAAGGAACTGTATAACTTAAAGCTCCTGTGTGATGAGATTTTTGGCAGCTCCAACTTCGTGGCAACTTGTATTTGGCAAGGTGGAAAAAAAGGTGATGCTAAGCTCATTTCAGTGTCCCACGAGTATGTTGTAATCTATGTTGCCAACAAATCAATGTTGACGGCCAATAAGACAGTCTGGCGGCGTGAAAAACAAGGACTTTCAGAGATTTTCGCCTATTATCACTCTTTGCGGGAAAAATACGGCGATGACCACGCCAAGATTTCTTCCGAAATGAAATCTTGGTACAAGCAACTTCCCAAGGATTCACCAAGTAAAGCTCAAAAGCATTTTTTTAACTCTGACGAAAGAGGTCTATATTTTGCTGCAGACTTTTCCGGTCCTAATGATGGCCGCGAAAATCGTCCTAGATATGATATTATCCACCCGATAACAGGGTTGCCTTGCAAAAAGCCTGCAACAGGTTGGAGATGGGACGAAGCGCATGCACAAGCTGCTTTGGCTGAGAACCCTCCTCGCATCCATTTCGGCCCGACACATGAGACAATTCCTTGCAGAAAAAGCTACTTGCACGAGGTGAACACAGAGCCGTTCAATAGCGTATTTTACAAGGACGGGCGCGGGGCTTCGCTACTTGTAGATACGATTCTTGGGAAAGGTAGTTTTGACTTCCCTAAAGACCACGAAATTCTGGCATCCCTGATTGAGATGGTAACACAGCCCGGCGATATTATTTTAGATAGCTTTGCGGGGTCTGCCTCTACAGCCCATGCTGTGCTTTCTCTCAATCAACGAATCGAGGATAGGCAATTTGTGTTAATTGAACTCATGGATTACGCCGAAAATAAAACGGCGGAACGTATTAAAAAAGTCATAACAGGCTATACGGCAGGCAAAAAGCAGATTCCCGGCACGGGAGGCAATTTCAGCTTCTACGAGCTGGGAGCTCCCTTGCTCACTTCGGAGGGCTATCTCAACGAGGCCGTAGGGGTGGAACGCATCCGGGAATACATGTGGTACATGGAGACTCGCAGCGACCTGCCGAAAGAAGGCAACGGCAACCCGCACTATCTCGGAACCAGCAACAGCACATCATACTATTTCTACTATCAGCCCGGGGAGTCCACCGCTCTGGATTACGAATTCCTAGAGACGATTCCGGAGCGAACCGAAAGCATCGTCATTTATGCAGACCGCTGCCATCTCAGCGAAAAGGAACTGACCCGCTTCGGCATCACGTTCAAGAAGATACCCCGCGACATCACAAAACTGTAAGGAGAATGCCATGGAACTGAAAAGATATCAGAAAGAGGTCATTGCTGACCTGAAAAGGTTTCTCGAAATCCTTTGCGCAACTAGGGATTACAAAGAAACATACACTCAATTCTGGCAGGATAAGGGCTTCCCGGTTGGCTTCGGCGGCATGAAGCCGTATCAGGATATTCTCCCGGGAGTGCCGCATATCTGTTTCAAGGTACCTACCGGCGGCGGCAAGACCTTTATCGCTTGCAACTCCATCAAATCGATTTTTGACGCGCTCCCCACGGGCAAGGCGCGAGTGGTGGTCTGGCTGGTGCCGTCTGAGGCCATTCTGGAGCAAACGCTCAAGGCCCTGAAGAATCCGGAGCACCCGTACAGGCAGAAGCTCAATACTTGCTTCGGTAGCCGCGTGGCCGTCTATGATAAGCAACAGCTTTTGAATGGCGAGAATTTCAATATCACGACCGTCACAGAGCAGCTCTCCGTCATGGTGCTGTCGTATGATTCCTTCCGTGGCCGCAAGGAGTCGCTGAAATCCCGTCAGGAGAACAGCAATCTGGTATCATTTTCGCAGGCCTTGGGAGCCCCGGAAAATCCGTTGCCCGATACGGACGAAACCGCGCTTATTCAGGTCATCAACCAGCTGACGCCGCTTGTCATAGTGGACGAAAGCCACCATGCCCGCAGTAAGCTGAGCAAAGAGATGTTGCAGAGCTTCAATCCGTGCTTCGTGCTGGATTTGACCGCCACGCCCCGCGAAGAGAGCAACATCATCTCCTATGTGGATGCCATCCAGCTCAAGCGTGAGAACATGGTGAAGCTCCCCGTCATCGTGTACAACCGCGACAAAATCGAGGAGGTGATTGCCGATGCCAAGGACCTGCGCGACCGCTTGGAGCAGGATGCCATTGCTCAGGCCGGGGACGGAGGCCTGCCTATCCGTCCCATTGTCTTGTTCCAGGCTCAGCCCCGGGGCAAGGAGGATAGCACCACCTTCGAGAAGATAAAGAACAAGCTGGTAGCCTACGGCATCCCGGAGCACCAGATTGCCATCAAGACGGCGGATATCAACGAGCTGAAAAAGGAGAATCTGATGTCCCCGGGGAGCCAGATTCGCTACATCATCACTGTAAACGCTCTCAAGGAGGGCTGGGATTGCCCGTATGCCTACATTCTGGCATCTCTGGCCAACAAGACCAGCCAAGTGGAGGTAGAGCAGATAGTGGGCCGCATTCTCCGCTTGCCCGGGGCTGTAAAGCACGGGAAGAAGAGTCTGAACATGTCCTATGTGCTCACTTCCTCCAATGACTTCCAGAACACGCTGGAGCGCATTGTGGCGGGCCTGAACAATGCAGGCTTCACAAAACGCGATTGCAGAGTAGCTTCCGCTGAGGAAATGCCGCTTCCTGAGCCTGAACCACAGCCCCAGCCGGTTATACCCTTGCCGGTACCGCCGGAGCCCGAAAACGAGGAAACGGATTCCGGCACGGATGACTTCATCAACAGCGACCCCTCCAAGGTGGCCGTGCGTACACCGGAGCAAGGCACATCGGCGGTCGAAGACATGTTGGCCGGAGCCTTGCAACAGGGGGCCGACTTTGAACAGGGCTTGGAGCAGACCGGCTCCGGCGGCGAAGAAACACATATTCCGGTAGACATTGCTGATATGAAAAGCAGATTCCAGATAAATGAAGAATTCACAGACGAGGTGAACGGGCTTGCGCTCCCGCAGTTCTACCAGATGGCCCCCAATAGCTTGTTCTTGGATTCCTCCGGGGAGGTGCTGCTGACCAAGGAACATCTGGCATCCGGTTTCTCGCTCAAAGGGCAAGCGACCAATATCGACTGGAAAGGCGCGGACGATGACCTGTACAGCATCGACATCAAGGAAGGCAAGTCCGGCGGCGTGCCCAAGGTGTTCCGCTTGGATGAATCAGCCCAGCTGTATTTCAAGCAACAGTTCCCCAAGCTGGATGCTTCGGCCAAAATCCGCGTATGCAAGCAGATTGTTCATCAGTTGATAGATTCCTTCGATTCGGTGGACTCCTCCGAGCTGGCTGCCTATATTGACGCCGTGATTGAGAACATGTCGCAGGAGCAGCTCGCCTCGCTGGAGAAATCGCCATCCGGGTTTGCCTCCCGCATCAAGAATCATGTGGTGGGCCTGCTGAATGATTTTATCCGCAAGCAATTTGATAACCGCTTGGCCACCGGGCGCATTCTGTGCCGCCCGTCCTACAGCTTCCCGGCCAGTATCTCGCCCATCGACAGCACTGCCATCTACGACAAGAGTCTGTACGAGGCTGAGGAATCCGGCAACAAGTTCGAGACGGAGCTCATTCAGGAAATCACCGGCTTACCCAATATCCGGTGGTGGCATCGCAATATCGCGCGAACGGGGTTCGCCATCAATGGCTTTATCAACCACTATCCGGATTTTATCGTGAGAACGCGCTCCGGGAAGATAGTCATCATCGAGACCAAGGGCTCCACTTCGAGCGAATCCTCGGCTTTTTGCCTGTCACGGCGTAGCAAGAGCCCTAGGGCTACGCGAAGACGGACCTGTCACGGCGTAGCAAGAGCCCGAAAGGTCTACGCGAAGACGGACCCGTCACGGCGTCCCGGGGGGGCGTATCGAAGAGAAGCCCCCGGAAAGGAGGGCGCAAGCCCGAACTCGAAGACGGAGCTCTGTTTTTGCGCCACCGGCAAAAAAAATGCAGGCAACGCGCAACAAAGTGCCCTCCGCGAGCGTCTATTTATTAGAAAACCTGCACTTTCTGCCATTTTTTTGTTGCGGATTCGGTGCCGAGATGAGATGATACGCATGTAAAAGAGAGCAAAAGCTATGTCAGCAGAACAGACAGTCCATGATAAATCAGTACAGCCGAATGGTGCTCTTAACTTTTTGAAACAAGTGGTGGCACTAGTTCTTGCCCTTGCTGCAATGGCGGGCATTTTCATTGCCGGTACGATGTATTCGGATGTTGCTCAATCCCTGAGCAGCGAACCCGTGTATGAAGCGACACCGGAGCAGGTGAATCCGGCGCTGGAGGGCAAGTTGGTCAAGATGCGCGTTACCGAACTGGTTGCGGAGGGAGGCCCGCTTACGGATGAAACATTCGGACTGAGTAAGGAGAACACTATCGCTCTACATCGATATTATCTACCACTTCGTAAAGGACGCATAAACGTAAGCTACCGAGAATTGCATGGTATTCGAGAATCATGGGTACTCGCACCACGGGTGAAAGCAGGTGCCTACTCACTCCGCGCACGGGATAGTTTCTGGGAAGACCTAGGCGGGGAATACCTCAATTCCGATGAAATGACCCTCCCGGCTGCATGGGAGGGGCGCGTGGTATCCCGAACGGCGCATGGCATCACCCTGCGCACAGATGATACCTCCAACCTCGCAACTCAATACGCAGAGTTCAAATATATGCGGATTCCGTCACCTTGGCGTGGGGTGCGCCACATGGTAGGCCGCCAGCAAGGCAACGTACTGGACCTCACAGGTGAGGGCTGCGGACTTATTCGCGGAGAGGAGCAGTATCAGCAATGGTCTCGGATGCGCCCTGCCATGGGGCTGCTGCTGATGCCGATCTGGGAATACTGCTTCTATATTCTTTTTTTACAGGGAGCAATAACGCTGTGCCTGCTTCCGGGCGTGCTGATGATGCAGAAACGGGGGTGGTTGCGGGCAATTTCCTTTTCCTGCTTTTTGGGAATACTGCTTAGTGCATTGGTGGCTAGTGCGTTTTTGCTGCTCCCCTACTCGGAGCATAACTGGATGACCTGGACATATACCCTGGTTCCCTGTCTGATTGCTCTCGTTCTGCTCTGGCTCGCGTGCCGGATGAAGAGATAAGCCCCTTCGTTATGAAGATACAAGAATCCTACTGCTCTCGGCTTTCTTACTGCGGATTTGGTACCGGGATGAACATGGAAATTATAGAGAAATGAAGAGTACAGCCCATAGCAATGTTTCAGACTGGACCTTAAGTGACCCTTTCGGTGATTTCTGCTACGATGAACAGTCATTACAACGCATTGCAGCCAAGAGAGGAGCGGGACTGACAGTGGAGGAGCTAGCCTTTACTGTCTTTGCCGGCTACCTTCCGGCAGGACATACGAGGAGTGCCTCCCATATCTGCCCGCAGCCTACGACTATTTGCGCACGGCCACTCCGGGTGCGGATGACTGTCTGCCCGATTTATGGGAAAACCTGTTTCATATCTGGGTGCCGGAGAATATAGAGAACCTGCGCCGTGACGGTCTTCTGGAGGGAGTAGTGGCGCAGATGCGCGGTATTTTTCATGAACGTCTGGAGAGCTGGTTGCGCACAGGAGAGTCCATCGCCATGGCTGCGAATCTGGAGCTATGGTGTATGAATTTCCTCTGCTCCAGACTGGTGGCAGAAGACCATGCACCCTTGCTGCAAAAGCTGCTCACAGGTGGCGTGCATGCCCGCATTCTCTTGTTGCAGCTGCATCCTGCCAGCGCACCCTTATTTCCTCACATGTCGCCTGATAATGAGGCTTGTTATTTTACTCCGAGTGAGGTACGCAGCACGGTGCAGCAATGCCTCCCGGAATCTCGGCTTCCTGAATTTCTGCGAACATTACGGACAGACGCTCAGACATTATTTGAAAGCCGAAAGGCTACCCATAAGCTAATGGAGTATTGGGATATTCAGATCAGATGTGCAGAAAAACATGTTACTAAGTAATTCCCCGTAAACTCACAACAGATACTCGCTTAGTTATGACCATGCTCACCCTCCCCCGAATCCTTGCCACCACAGCCCTGTGCCTAGCGGCGGTGGGGCTGAGCTCGTGCATATCTCGCATGCACAGGGTAGCCTATGAATACCCCCGCAGCTATGAAGGTGCATGGTTAGAGAACAACAACGTTCCCAAGGATGGCAACGCCGCCGACATGAAGTTGACAAAACGCCTGCATGTGTATGAATGCGACGGTCAATGGTATCTGCCCGTTTCGCGCATCTGCTACACCAAGAAAGTGATACAAGTGGAACCGACAATAGCATATCTGATAGACAATGTTTCACATGAGGACAAGCAACAATATTATCTTCCCATATCACCCGAATTCGCTGGCAAGCTGCGTACCGCTTCCCGACACAGAAGCAGCCAAAGAGAGTTGACGGACTATATTACGCAGACCAAATTGTTGGCGTCTCTGCCATCGCAAGCCAAGGCATATCCTGTTCTCATGCCCATAGGCGGCGAAGAAAATGGGGATTTGTTGGTACAAACGGATGCGCATGTCGGGCCATCCGCCATTCTGGCTTATCCTGCGGCGGCGGTTCTCTTTGTGGTAGATATTCCGGTTACGGTGGCATCTACCACGGTTGCTATTTTGGGAGTCATCACCTCTATTCTTTTGAATGGGGACATAGTCCACTAAATCAAAACTCATCATTCAATGATGATAGGTAAAGGAGATGGAGAATGCCCAAAATCTTTCCGATTATATTTCATCTGTTGTCGTTTTCCTAGCTGTCGATATTCCTTCTACAACATGCGCAAACGCTTTGTTTCCTCTGGTTGTGCTTTATGGACTTGTATCTGGTTCGGTGCGGTAATATGTTCGTAGACGGAGACTCTCTAAACCGAAACAATAAAATAGATAAACAACAACATATTAAACCTCCGTTTTACAAAATGACCATACCACCCTTCCTTTTGCCCCACCGCGTGTGGGTTCGTATCCTGAGCTGGCTTCCCCTGTTCAGCATGATGTACGCGCTGTTGCTCACAATGATTTGCCTGATAGCAGATGCCATGGATCCGCCCCCTCCCGATGCTATGTTCTGGTTACCGGCCGGCTTCTTCGTTGCCATCCGGGGAGTGGTTCTTTCACCACTGGCTCTGCTGTTTGTCTGGCTGGCCTCCATTTTCTGTCCTCACCGAACTCCGATGAGCCGGGCAGATTATATTGCCCTGACTATCAGTCTCACGCTCATCATTTTCTGGGGCACGTATGTGTGGCTCTTCATAAGCTCCGGGGAGCTGTTTTGAGAGACTTATAGCAAAAGGGGTATGGAAATGCATGACGGCAGATTGAAAACGGCAAAAAAGAAGAAAATGCCATCCACGCTTGAACAGAGGGGCGGGAATTGATATAATACACGTAACATATACACGCTTAGTTATGACCATGCCCACCCTCCCCCGAATCCTTGCCACTTCAGCCCTGTGCCTAGCGGCGGTGGGGCTGAGTAATACTAAAAGAGAATCTTATGAAAAAATATCCAATTACTTGGATTAGTATAACCGCATTTGTGGTACTGCTAGTTTGTTTCTCTGTAGCCATTTTCAACAGTGGTCAGCAGTATCACGCACTTCTAGCCGAAGCCGTCATGTATGATGATGCGGAGCTAATATCCATCATCAGAGAAAAAGTGGAACACGATAATATCTTTACCTTAATGTATTTCATTGCATCCGCGTTTGTTGTATTTCTGGTGTGGTATGTAGCGTGTGCTTTCATTATCATCAAACGCATGCGGTCGGTAGGAATACCCCTTGTACGCTATGGTATACCCCTGCTGATATTTGTAGGATGTGCGTGGTGTGTGCCTTTAATTTTGGATTCTCGGCCCGAGGCGTATCATTACGATGAGTATATAAAATGCTTGATTGCCTCCTTTGGTGTCGTAAGTGGAGGTATTCTGGTATCAGCCATCTCGTTGTATTTCTGCTGCCATACACCGTGGCGGAAACGTATCACTCGCTAAGATTCGGGAGGCAAACGTGTTTTTTGCTATTGGCCCGAAAATTCAAATTCCACACTTCCACACTTTTTGCTATTGCCCCCGTTTTGCGCCCGGCAGCCCCAGGGCTCCACTTCGAGCGAATCCTCCCTTTGCAGCCTCAGTTTTTGCAACATCGGCAACAAAAATGCAGGAAACTCGCAACAAAATGCCATCCACGATTGAATAGAGGGGCGGGAATTGATATAATGCCCGTAACAGATACACGTTTAATTATGGCCATGCCCCCATTATGTAAACTTTTTACCATTGTAGCCATGCTGCTGTGCTGCCCCCCGCTCCCCGCCCAAGAGCAGGGCGATGTTGCGCAGCTCTGGCAGAGATATGCCGAG
>JAZTYL010000007.1:0-49762 GCA_045636905.1 Akkermansia sp. | reverse complement strand
TGGGCATATATCTCCTGCGACCGGCATCGCGGGCATACCGGTTGTTCGACTTCAACACACTCGGCATACTCAAATTTTCCTTGACTATCCGAGCCAACTCCCGTAATCTTCAAGTACTTCAAGAACACAACACTGGGCATGGTAGGAGTTTTCTCCTCCATGCTCAATCTTTTTCTGCTCTTTACTAATACTTTTCTCGCTCTCCTCTTCTTCCTTGCGGGGCTCATTCCACAATTATTGCAGAAGAGCCAAATGTATTTTAGCTTCATTCGAGTGAAATCAACTTGAGATGCGATGGAGCCGCTATCTGAGCTTGCAATAGGCGTTTTAACCACAAATGGTTAAAAGAAACATTAACTTGTACCCAAAATAAGCGCCGGAGCACACATTCACCATATATAGTGAATCGCTTTTTTTTGTGCCGTTTGCAGGGCTACCGCTCTGCCCATTTTCGCCCGATTATCGCAAAGATAGCGAAAAAGATACAAAAATAGGCTATTTTATGTTGACAACAGTACATATTTCGATACAATAAGCTCAGACCTGCGCTAGTTTTATCTCATTTCTGAGATAGCGACAGGTAAACTCACACAAACAACAAACAACATGACTATTACAACCCTTGCTATTGCAACTCTGAGCCCCTTCATGGTGGCCGATGCTCAGGAAAAAGCCGAGGCTCCGGAAGCTACCACCTCACTCGTCTACAGCTGGGAATCCCAGACCGCCATCGAAGGCGTGGGAGAGGGTGAGTTCGATGCCGGTCAGACGATTCATGCCACATCGAGCTACATTGCAGGAGCTTATCAGATTGACGACTGGATGCTGGCCTGAGTCGCATTCAACTGTTTCCGGGGCAGCGGAGTCGGGTGCGACGACGCTGCCCCTTGCTGATTTCACGTCCAAAGCCACCAAAGCCCCATGATTCTCATCCTCACCAACCGCCGCGATGCCACCACCGACCTCCTGATGCCGCACCTCACCTCGCATGCCGAGGTGTTCCGTTTCAACATGGATCTCTGGCGAGACTACAGCTGGAGCATCGATGCCAAGGGCTATGAACTGCGCGACCCCACCGGCCGCTGCTGTCGTGAGTCCGAGGTAGGAGCGGTGTATGACCGCAAATGCATGTTCGACCCGGTTCGTATCGATGTGCCGGCCGGAGGTTGTGCCGAATCCTGGCAGCGCAACGAGGTGATGCTCATCTGGAGCGGCATCAAGGATTTAGCCGTGCACAGCGGCAAATGCGCGCTCATACACCCCTCGCCCCTTGGCAACTGGTACAAAATGCGGCAGATGCGCCTGGCTGCGAACTATTTTCCTGTGCCCGCATGGCAGATGCTGCACGGCGCGCCGGTGCAGCTGGCGGGGGAAGTTGTGTGCAAAACCAATGGTGTAGAACCCATGGGGCAAGGGCAGTTGCTCACCGTTGGCAAGGTGAATCCGGCACAGGTCGATACCGCCTATCCCTGGTTCCTGCAGCAATGCCTCACCCACGCCACGCACGATGTCACCGTTGCGTATGTGAACGGCAAGCTCTTTGCCAGTGAGCTGCCGCGAGGCAACTGCATGGATTCCCGCATAGCCGCCTTTAACAACAAGGCTCAGTGGCAGCCCTGCGAGCTCCCCCCGGAGCAGAGCGATGCCATCTGCCGCATGATGAGCGAAACCGGCCTCTCCTTCTCCCGCCTCGACTTCCTGCGCGACGCCTCCGGTACGCTTCATTTCCTAGAGCTCAACCCGAACGGCCAGTTTGCCTGGATGGACCTGCAAAACGAACGCGGCCTGCTCACCGCCGTGGCTCAGGAAATCCTCCGCGTCCACGCCGCCCACTGCCGTTAAATCCCCTCCCCACCCCACAATGAGTACCCCCTGAAGTTAACATGCTGTATCGCTACCTCCAGTTTCTGGGCTATCTGCTCACTCTCATCCTCATCTTCGCCGGTGCCCTCTACGGGCTGCTCTGTGTTTGGCATTGAGCTTTACCCGAGAAGCCGGTGATTCGCCGCCATGCGCCTGCCTGCCACACTTTCCACGCAATACGGGATAGCCGGCTTTATGTGGAGCGCATGGCTCCTTTTCGGCCCAAAAGTACACTATCTGCTTGCAAAATCATGTCGAAAATGCTACTTTTACAGCGTGGAAACGCAAGACCAGGCGGAACTGAAGAAGAGCATCAAGATTTGGCTGAAGGCGAACAATTACAGTTACGCCTGGCTGGCGGAGCGTTGCTATGTGTCGGAGGCAACGGTGCGCAACTGGATGGCAAAGAAATTGATACCGGCAGCCAAGGTGCATATCATCCGCGAAATGGTGAAGGAGCTGCCGCTGGTAATGCCGGGGCGCGTGCAGGTGGAGGAAGAGACCAAGATAACACTGAGCCTGGATGCCGCCACACGCGCCGCGCTGGAGAAGCGCGCCCAGGCCCGGGGCAAAACGCTTGCGGAGTTTCTGGCAGAAGAGGTGCAGCGCCTCGGAAATTGATGCCTTAGCCGGACGAACTTACCCGTATGGATGGGCCCATGGATACCTTGCCTCCCGGTGCGCAGCTGGGGCAATACCGCTTGCTCGAAGCGGCCTCGCAGGGTGGTTTCGGCATTTTGTACCGCGCGTGGGATGAAAAGCTGAACCGCCCGGTAGCGGTGAAGGAGTGTTTTCCGGCTTCCATCTGCCAGCACGACCCGCAGACTGGCATGGTGCGCCCGCGTACGCCGGCCTTGCAGCGGCAATATGAAACCGCGCTGGATTCCATGTACGAGGAAGCTCAGACACTGGCGAGCCTGCACCATGCGCGTGTGGTACCGGTGTATGATGTTTTTCGCGCGGCAGGAGGCTTGTTTTATGTGATGCCCTGGCTGGAGGGCGGTTCCCTGCGCGAGAAAATGGCAGCAGCTCAGGCCGGGGGACCACCCATACCGGCACCGGAGCTTCGGCGCTGGCTGCCGGAGATACTCTCGGCGCTGGAGTACCTGCACAGCAAAAAGGTGATTCACCGCGATGTAAAGCCGGGCAACATCATGTTCGATACAGATGGGAACCCCGTGCTGGTGGATTTCGGCTCGGCGCTGAACCGCGCTACAAAGGTGGATACAACCACCCAGGGCGAGTTCTCACCCGTTTACGCATCCCCCGAACAGGTAAGCGGCAAGGGAAAAATCGGGCCGTGGACAGATTTGTATTCGCTGGCCGCCACCTGGTATGAACTGATAAGCGGCTCCCCGCCGGAACCGGCCCAGCAGCGCCTGGCAAAGGATGATCTGCAGCCGCTCCCCTGCGGCGAAACTGTGCTGGAGCAGAGTCTCATGCAGAATCTGGCGCTGAATCCTGCAGAGCGTTGCCAGTCCGCCCGCGAATGGCAGGATTGGCTGCTGAGCGGAGCTCTGCCGGTGGCGATAGCCCGGCCCAGGCGTTGGCGTTTTCTGTGGTGGGGGCTTGCGTCCGCCGGGGTGGCTCTCGGCACCTTTCTGCTGGGGCGCGGGCAGGCGGAGCCTGCCGGTAATGCAGAGCCCGCTGCGGCGGCGCCAACCGAAACTCTTCGGAAGCACGAGCTGCCGGCGAAGCAGTATGAGCAAATATGCAGGGAGTTGGGGCTGCCGGCCTTGGTGCAGCAATACAATGAACTGATGCGAAAGGCAACAGCGTACCACGATGAGTGTCGGGAGCGGCTGGAGACAATCTATCGCACCGCCGCGCAGAAGGCAAAAACGCAAGCTCACCCCGACAAACCACACAAAAGAGGCCCAAGCATTTCTGCATTGGCGCGCCCGGAGCTGTCTGCCACAAGACAGATTTTCGCCTTACAACTGGAATACCAGGGGAAGATGGCGGACTATATTTCTGAGCAGGAGACTCGGGTTATCCGCCCGATGCAAACCCGCATGCAGGAAATGCCCCGCATTTTACCCTGTAACACAGAGGAGGAACGCGCGGTGTCGGAACAAGCCGCACGACGCATAAAGGCGGATTACGCCACCTATCTCTCCACTGCCCCCCTGGAGCAAATGATGAAATCGTTCGTCGATTTGTGCTCGGAAAGGATGAAGGAGTTGCAACAAATCCCGAATTCTGCGGCGAACGCAAAATGATAATAAGCGAGAGCGCAAAATCCGGGGCACTAGTGTAAACTACTTTCTGTAAAATCAAATGAGCACAATGTTTTCTGCAGCGGGCATAAAGTCACACCATTACTTTATAACGAGGAATCCCCTTTTTTCCGCTTGCACCAGCCAGCGCCTCGTGTTAGTATAGAGGAGCAGAATCATATACCGCCATGCAAAAGCCGGACACGACTCAGAAGCTTCAGGACATATTCGATAAGCTCATCGAAGAAACAAAAGGGAAATGTCTCGCCACCAAGGAATCTGGAGCTCAATACATGAATTACGAAGATTTCCGCAACCTCTGTGAAACCATCAAAAGTACCTACTGCGCGATTATGGAGGTAGAGGAAACTCCCGCGTGCATTTCTGAAGCCTGCAATAAAACTCTCAACCACATTCTGCAATATCGCGCGCCGCTATCTATTGGTGGTGTTGTAGCGCCCCCTCCGCTGACTACCTTGGTCAACGAAGTCAGGAAATTAGTGAAACGCTCCGAAGACATCTCCGCAGAAGCAGAGCAGATATTGAAGGAGTCGCTCCATGCAGCATTTTCGCAGCTCCGCCATACAACCGAAAAAAATAACATATCAAGTAATTAAAAAGGACAATACGCCTTTATTCAGAAGAAAGGAAAACTCTCCTATGGCACAAATGATCAATGATATCACAACATTAGAAAACTCTACATGGGGAGCTAAAATGAAAGACCCCAAAGTTGTAGAGACTTTAGAAAAAGATGTTCTCCAATGGTTGAACTGTAAGGGCAAAAACAGCCCTGTAGCCAAACGAGCAGCGCTTGCCCTCAAAATGTTCCGCTCGGGCAGAGCGGGTCAGCTGCTCACTCCCCGTAATATTATCATTCTCGGAGCCAGTCTTCTCTATACCATTTGCCCGCTCGATTGTATCCCGGATGTGGTACCGGTTATCGGCTGGATGGATGATTTGGGCATCCTTGCCATGGCTCTTGGTGCTATAGCTCCGGCATTTACCGGGAGAAAAGAACTGCCGAATGAGACGCAAGCCGAGCTGCACGAAGAGATTACAATATCTAAAGCCCAAAACTTATCATTACCGGAAATAAAAACGGATTTGGCCAACTGGGGCGATATCGATGATGATTTGCAGGCTCTCGTACGCGAAGCACATTCATATAACAATCCAACGCTGAACAACATCGCCAATGATGTCTGCACCCAGGCAGAAGATCCCTTGCAACGCATTGTCTTTGCGGGCTCGTTCAACTCCGGCAAATCAAGTTTGATTAACCGCTTGCTCAATCAGGACATTCTCCCCACGGAAGCCATACCTACCACCCCGGCTCTTACTCACGTGCTATACGGCGATAAGCCTAATGTTGTAGTGCGGTACACGGATGCCTCTTACTACTGCACACCGGATATCAGCGAATTGAAAAACAAGGCATGCCGTGAGAAGGTGGATGAAATAACAGCACAACTTCCCCATACGCTGCTCAGAAACGGCGTCACCATTGTTGACACAGCAGGTCTGCAGGATGCTGAGCACACCGCACTAAGCTATGACGAATTGCCCAAGGCTCTCTGCCTGGTGTTCGTAAAAGACATAACAATCGGTTCTCTGGACAGGGATGAGCGTACTTTCTTGTCGCAAGTGAAGTCTAATCTCAGCGAGAACCAACTCATTATTGTCCTTAATAAAGCGGATAAACTTTCGGAAGAAGAGGTTCAGAGAACTCGGGACAACATTCTGGCAGAGCTCAACCAAATCGGTATTTTCGGGGCAAAAATCTATACAACCTGTGCGAAAGAGGAAGCCCCGCATTCCTACCAGCTCAACGAACTCATAGCCGATATCAATTTCAGAACGAATTGCGAGTTCAGCTCCCTTTCCTGCAGCAATATCACTAAAGCCAAAGAGCAGCTGCGCGAGCTCTGCGCTGCCGAAAAAGACAAGCAGCTCCAACTGCAGCGACTCAGCGCACAGGAACAGCTGAGACTGGCCCAGGTAACGGAAGAAAAACGAGAGATAATAGCAAATCGTCTGGCCCGCCGTGGCAACATTATCAAATCCGAGTTCAGGAGCGATTTGCATAATTATCTCCATGAAAAGCTGCTCGTACTGGTCTATAAAATTTTGGATGAGTCCCCCACAAATGAGGAAATCAGCACAAAAATCGGAGAAGCCACCCGCGCAACACTGCTGCAGTATCTGGACACAGCCAGCAAAAACATTGTTATGAATTTCAAGATTCAGGCAGATGAACTTGCTCGCGAAGAAATCAAACTCATCAGTAAAAACTTTTCTGCACCTCTGCCCGATGAGTCCTACAAACAAATGGCAGAGGTTTGCAAGTACATGGTTCCGGTCGTATTGGCTGCGACCTTCCCATTCATGGGCATTTTTGGTTGGGTAACTCACGTTGTCGTACCCGGAATGGTGATGGATAAGCTGGGAATTCCCAATATCATCGCCAAGCTGGGTCCCACCTCCATGGCGCGCAAACAAATCAAGGAAGATTTCAGGAATCAACTTGCCAATCTGGAGAAAACTATTTGCGAACAAATGGGTACCTTCATCGACAACTGCGCTGAGAAACGCCTGCAAGGCGAAGTGCTGAACCTTCCTCTTCACAACTAACTATAAACCAGCATCATTTATGTTCCACGATTTTAATCAAGCAAAAGACAATCTGATTTCCTATCTCAATTCTGTTGCAGATACCCTGGCCACTATCGGCGACACTGCATGCGAAAAACACCTGCGTGTCCAAATTGAGGATTTCCGTCGGCAACGGTTCAACATAGCTGTCGTCGGTGGCATCAAACGCGGCAAATCCACCCTGCTCAACACTCTTCTGCAGCAGCGGGACGATACTATTTCCCCCATAGATGCAGCCGTATGTACGGGAGCCATCATTCGTTACCTCGACCTCAGCCAATCTGATGAGGCGGACAAAACGCCGCATGCGCTTATATGGATTGGGGATAATGACTCCCCGCAGCGAATTGAGTGGGAGGAAATTCGAGATTATGTAAGTGAGCAGCACAATAGCGGGAACTCTCGCGAACTGACCCGCATCGAGGTTTACGGCCATTTCCCCATGTTGAAAAACTGCTGCCTGGTTGATACCCCCGGAGACAACGCCTGCATTGACCGGCATGGTGAACAAGTCCGCGAGTTCCTCCCTATAGCAGACGCCGTTATCATGACGATTCTGGCCGGGCAACCGATGAGCAATAACGACCACAGCATGCTCCAGGAGCTCAGCCAGAAAAATCCTAAGAATCTGTTCTATGTCGTTACGCAGATGGATAATCAACGCAAGAACGAGATTCCTCTCATTATCAACTTTGTTAAGTCAAACCTTCCAGCAGGCAGCAAAGTATACCCCACCGCCTGTAAACCGATTTATGAGGCTCTGCGCAATTATGAGTCGCAAGAAATCGTTGATAAACTGAGCACAGAACACGGGCTGACAAAGTTTACCGCCGATTTGGAAAAGTTTATTCTGGCTAATTCCGAAGCAGGGCGAGACATGACGCATCGTGTGCGTGCCATGCTCACCACCGCGCGCCAGCGTCTGCAGCAACAGTTCGACACCAATAACGAGCTCATTAAGATGCACGACATCGATATCAGCAAGCTGCATGAAACCGCACAACAGTTAAAAAACGACCTCAGAGAACTGGAACGCGATGCGAAGAAACACATTCGCAAATTTGAGCGCGCCTGGGAGATGGCCGTTAACACAAGCATGCGTCGCCTCGAATTCATCGGCGACGAAATACAGGAGTCAGTGGATAGAAAAGTCAAGCAAGCAGGCATTTTCGGTTCTATCAGCAACATTTGGAAGTTTGATTCCATCGTGAGTGAGTGTGCCAACCGTCCTCTTTCACGCTTCTACCAGGAGACAGAGGAACGACTTGCCGTGGTAACCGAGAAATTCAATGAAGAAATGGAAGAGTCTGTACGATTATTCAATAAGAAAATTCAAAGCACTCTTTCTATTGCGGATAAAGCCGTATCCGGCATATTGGGAGCTACTCTTGCAACGTGTACTACCATCGGTGGCACAGCAGCAGCAGAAGTCATTACCGCAAGCGTTGCAGTTGCCCAAACAAACGGAGTCATTGCAGCAAGCGGAACCCTTGCCAAGCTGGGAGCCTGGTTCGGAATAGGCTCCGCATCGGCCGGCAAAGCAGCTGCGGCCTCAGCTCTGAGTACAGCCTGCACAGCAGCTGTAGGCCCCGTCATAGCGGCAGGTATAGCACTAATGATTGCAAAACCGCTTGCGCAAAATTATCTGCAGGGAAAATCAGGTAGCGCCATCGACCAAAAGCTTCAGCAAGCAGGCAACGACCTGCACAAGAAGATAGAGCAAACCAAGCAGCTCATCATCGACGCGTGTAACCTGAGCGTAACCGAACGCAAAGAGCAGATAGAAGAACAATTGGATGCCACCGAAGAAAAAATCCGAAATTTCAGCCCGGATGTTCGAAATAAAGCAGAAGAGGAGAATAAGCATCTTTCTTCCCTTCTCGCTCAGAGCGAAACACTGAAGCTTTCTTACACTCTCTAAGTAAATGGTTCCGTTTTTCCTAAAGCTGATGATCGACATCCTCAGAAAAAAGCCTTCGCCGCCAACGACAGCGCAGCCCCCCAGTAAAGAAGAGCGGCTGGAAGAGGCATACTCTGTCCTGCGTGATGCATTGGTTCTGCTGTTAATTCCGTCCGAGGAAAATCCTCAGCCATCCACCGTGCGGAACAGTTGGCTCAACATTATCTCTACCTACGACATGGCCTTAAAAGGCACCATCAATCAATACCGCTATATCGGCGTCTATGGTTCACCCAAAATGGGCAAATCGACCCTGCTCAATTCTATCGTAGGCGAAAATATACTGCCGGAATCCCCCATCCCCAAAACCGGCACGGTTATTGATTTGTTCCGAGATGATACCAGCCACTATTACACAGTGCATTGTGAGCGCAATGGAGAGCGTATCCCCTCCTCATTTAATACAGTAGATAAGGTAAGAGATTTTCTGGAGCAGCAAGCAGGGCAAAACGACCCTTGTGATAAGGTGGAGGTGCGAGGACCTTTCAAAAAAGCCCACCACATTTTCACTAACTACTGCGTTCTCAGAGACACCCCGGGGGCCGAAGCCGAAGCAGACAGAGCAATAGAAGAGCGGCTTCAGCGGGATAGTTCGAAAACGCTATACGCCTTGCAGGAAACTCATATCCCTATTTTCTGCATATCAAAACAAACTCTCCAGGGAGAAGAACATAAAGCCTTTTACGACAAATATTTCAGCAACAAAGAATGCATACACGTCATCACCAGGTGCGATGATGTATCCGAGCATGAATACTTTGCTAATTTATTCAGCGCCCACTTCAAACTTCCCGACGATGAGGCGCATCACTCGGTTACATGTACGGGGATGAGCGACATCGAGAGCAAAAAAGTGGATATCAACCTGGAAAAACTCGGACAAGCCATCGAGGATTACACCGATATTCCGCGCCTGAGGAAAAGGCTTGTGACCATTGCAGAAATTATCTGCAATGATATCAAGATGAAACGCACTGCCCCCAACGCGCCATACACCATCCTCGAAACTCAAATAGAGCGCATTAAAAACTCTCTGGCAACAATCTCCAGCATCGCTTAACTTCAAATGAGCAAACAAAAACACATCATTATTCTAGGCTCTCCAACATCCGGTAAAACAAATTATTTCAGTGCTGCGCTGCAATACTTTTCCATCGCCTCCGGAGATAAAAACCCGAGAGGCATTACCGTTAAAGCCGTGAATAATGCCATGGCTAAGAATATAGCCCAGACAACGCCAAAATACAAAAGTGGTAACTGGATAGCTAAAACGATGTTATATACAGACCTGGAATTAGATGTCAGATTTCCCTACTTTAACATGATTCGCTGGTTACCGGACAAAGTATTATCATTGCGATTTACCGACTTCTCCGGAGAAAGCTTTTACACTTTGAGTGAAAATAACGATTCGTTACAACAATCAGAAATCAAAGTAAAAACAAGTATTGAATCAGGAATCAAGCAATGCGATGCCATTCTTCTTATGATAGACGGAGGAAAGATTTTAAACTCGGATTACATAAAAACAATGAGGAATGTAATGGCGGATTTAGAAACGATTCTGAACCAGAGAAAGCGCAATGTCGTCGTAGAATTTATCGTTACTAAATCAGATGAATTAGCTAAGGAGTGGACAGAGAAAAACGCTGTAAAACTCAAGTGGTACGTACGAGCGCTCTTTCCGAATCTCTTTAATACACTGGAATGGCCGGAAATGAACCACAAGTACGACATTTTCAGTGTCTCATGCGTCCCCACCGACACGGTGAAATCCGTTGATCTGAGACAAGGTACCATACCAAACAGCAACTGGAATGTGGAAGTCATGAAAACCGAAGTAGAACCATTCTGCTGGTTATTTGAAAACATTTAACAACACATTAAGCAACATGAATATCCAACCTCAGTACCTGGCTTATATGGGCGGGTCTGTAAAAGAAGTCATCGAAATTGGGGATACTGCCTCATGGAAGCAATTTCGCACTGAATACTTTAATCCCTACCCGATGCTTTTTCCTGTCGGCACAAACATAGAAAAAGCGCAAGAGAGCCTGAAAAGTCTTGCATGGTGCACATGGAATCACACACCAGCAGCCCGTATTTTTGTTGTTTACTTCGAACAGATTATTGCAAGAAGTTTCGTAAACTTCATCTTCATGGTTTACGAGGATGAAGATGGCAGCAAAACAAGAGAGCTTTGCAACTATAAAGCAGAAGACTGGATTGAGTTGAAAAAGCAAATTCAACAGGACGCCTCTGCCCCCATCAGCATTGCAGCCTCAGCATCACCCGACGCAGACGTTAAGAACTTGCTTGCCAGCTGGGATAGCCGTTCCGGTCTTGCTCTTCGTTTTCCCAGAAGATATAAGAACGATTCGTACTCCGGATGCTTTGATGAAATGAGCACCATATTCCCGGAAAAAGCACCCGAAGAACCGAAAGCTTCACCTACCCCGGAAATAGAACAGGAGGAAGGAGACGATGGAAAAAAAAAGTCTCGAATGAGCCTTGGGGTTATTCTTCTCCTTCTGTTATACGCCGTTTCGTCAACCATATATTCAATCCGGTCAAGCGAATCTTGCCAAACATACGCAACAGAAAATCAAAAACTTCAGAAAGAGATTCAGCTATTGAAGCAGCAGATTCAACAACAGAAACAAGTACCGACGAGTATCGAAGACGCCCCCAACAAGCCGTAACGCAACAACACAGCTATCACACAAGCGAGATGCCCCCTGAGATAAATCAGCTGAAAGCAGAAATCAACCAATTAAAAAACGAACAACAGGCTCTGAAGCTCGAGCTCCGGGAGCTTAAACAAATCCTGCTCCCCGCTCCTTCCCATCTGGACAAGTAGCAACAGGGGCAAAAACTAAAGCGGTCGGAGCGGCGCAGAAGCTTCTCCGACCGTTTTTTACGTATTTGATAACTCCATTCAGCTATTTCCCACATTTGCAAGAATCACTCAGGCGCGGATGGCGGTGAGCCACTGGACGCCCTGCAGGGTGAAGCCGCGTGCGAGGAGGCGGTGGTGCATATCGCGCAGGTGCATGGCGCCGTAGAAGATGGCGATGCGGGTACCGGCGGGGGCGGAGGCCAGCTGAGCGTCCAGCACGGCAAAGCAGCGCTCGTTGCGCGAGACGATGATGGCGCCCTGCTGCATGGCGTCGTTGCGGGTGGAGGAGGCTGCCAGGGCGCGCACAAGCTCGCGGCGCAGGTCGCGGCGGGAGAAGACAAGCCCGCTGCCCGAGCCGGAAGAATCCTGCGAAACGCTCTGCAGGGCGATGGTGAGCCAGCTCTCACCGCGCTCGGCCATGGCGCGGGAAAATTCCTCCGAGCTCATGTCCGCAAACACCATGTTCTCCAGGCTGTAGTCCACCAGTTCGGACTGCAGGCTGAGCTCCAGTAATCTGCTCGATGCCAGGTAGTAGTGCGCCAGAGCCGCGCCGGCACCGGAGTTTCCCTTTTTCTGCGCTTCAGTCAGGCGATTGAAGCGCTCTTTTTCCTCCTGCGTGGCCTCGCCCTGCTTCACTTTGCGGGCCAGGCGCTGATACTCGGGCAGGCCCTCGCCGTCCACCATTTCGTAGAGCACCTTGTCGTAGCGGGTGGAGAAGGCGCGGTTCAGGTTGCGGTAGTAGGAGGCATCAGCCAAATGCACGGCACCCACCAGATCCACGGTGCGCCCTGCGGCGTCCTTATAGCGGGCCACAGGGGTAAGCAGGCGCTCCGAGCCGCCGGCATCCACTCGGCACTGCACCAGCACGGCGGGGTAGGTCTGCTCTGCGGCAGTCTCCTGGGCTGCGGGAGCGATCCCGGCCAGCGCCAGCAAGGCGGATACATGGCAAAGAACCAGGCGGGACAAGGAGCGATACATACTATTCATCATCTTATTTTTCATAAAATATTTTTATAATCAGCATTGTTACGTTCGCCTCTCACACCCACTCCAGAATGGCGGCATGGCCGGGCGGCAGATGGATGGGGAGCCCGGTGGAGGCCAGCTCGGCGAGGCCGGTTTCCACGTCCGGCAGGGAGGGGTTGAGGAGGTGGCGGAAAAGGCATGCGTGGGCCTTCTTGCCGGCCCACGCAGCGGCATCTGCGGGGATATGGATGCGGGTGTCGGCGGGGACGGCGGTGTCGAAGTTGCAGACGACAAGCACAGTGGCGCGCGCCTTGCGGTCGTGGCGCAGGAAGGCGTAAAGGCGGTGGCCGGACACGGTATCCCCGGCGGTGCGGCCATAGCCCGGGGTCTGCATGTTGGCCCAGTTCAGCCCATAGAAGCCGCCCTTGCTGAGCGCCGGGTGCTGCAGCAGCGGCAGGAGGCGGGAGCAGAAGCAGCGCAGATCTGCCTCCGCCGGGGTGAGCAAGGCGCCATCGTAGCGGCCGGAGTTTGTCCAGCGCTGCAGCTGCGGCAGGTTGGTGTAGTCGAATATGGAGGTGCGGCCATTGTCCCCGCCGAAGCCTCCCGGGCCCTCGGCGCGCTCGCCTACCTCCTGGCCGTTGTAGAAAAGCACCGGGCCGCAGGTTGTGGCGTACTGCGCCACCATAAGGGCGCGCGCCGCTGCAGCCCCCTGCCCTGCCCAGTGCAGGGGGGAGGCGAGGCGGGGCTCATCGTGGTTCTCCACATAGCGCACCCCGCGGCTGCTCAGAGGAGCCTCCGGGCGGTGAAGGGCATCCAGATCATTCGCCCAGGCACAGCCCTCGTACATATCCACCAGGCCGCGATAAGCCGCGCTGTCGTACACCGCGTCGAACCCGGCGGCCAGCAGGGCCTCGTGTGCATCCCCGTTGCAGAGTTTCATGTGGTCGTTGTAGCCCTCTGCCACAAAGAAAACACCTGCATCCCTCAGGCGGGCATTGACAATAGCCCGGCGCCAGAAGTGCATGGGCACCATGTGCGCCATGTCGCAGCGGAAACCGCCCACGCCCATCTCCTGCCAGTATGCCAGCACCGCATCCAGCAGGCGCCAGGTACGCGGCACCTGCTCAGCGGGCGTGAACTCTGCCGGCAAGACCTCCGCCGCCTGCGGCCCCCGGCGATAATCGCAGCCGTAGTTGAGCTTCACCGTTTCATACCAATCGCAGGCACCCGGGGTGTGGGTGGCGGCGTTGTTGCCGGTCACGCGGGCGCGGCCACGCTCCGGGGCGAACTCCCCCTGCGGCAGCAGCAGGGGAGCATCCCCGCCGCAGGGCTCCACATAGTAAAAAGAATTGTCGCGGGCGAAGAACACCCCGGTGTCATCCCCTGCCCCGAAACTCAGCTCCGGCCGCACCGTGGAGGCATAGCAGCGGGACACGTGGTTGGGCACAAAGTCGATAAGCGGCAGCATCCCCCGGCGCCGGACACGCTCCAGCAGGTCGCGGAACTCCGCCAGCCGCTGCTCCGGCACCTCCGCCAGGTCCGGGTCCACGTCGAAATAATCCGTCACGGCATACGGGCTGCCGGCTATCCCCTTCACCACGCAGGCGGGGTCCGCCGGCAGGCCGGGGTGAGCGGTTTGGGTAGCATGGCGCAGCACGCCCGTGAGCCACAGGTGGGTCACTCCCATACGCGCCAGCGCTTCCAGAGCGGCGTCATTCACCGCGGCGAAAGTGCCGCAGCCATTCTGCTCCCGCGAGCCCCACTCTACCCCGCCGGGAGTAAAGTTCGAGAAATGGCGCACAAAGAGCTGGTATATGACGGGCCTCATGCTGCGCAGTTTACCACAAACTCCGAATCTTGGCAAGTTCGGATGTTTAACGGCTCACAAACAGAATTCCGACATCCTGCTTTCTCGTGTAAAAAAAAATCGCATTTTCTTTACATGACAACTCGTCTCGTGTAAAAAAATCCGCGTTTTCTTTACATGACAACCCGTCTCATGTAAAAAAATCCGCATTTTCTTTACATGAGCGCCGGGAATCAGGACTCGAAAAGATTCTCGGCGCCGGGGACTCGGGTGCGGCGGGATTCTGCGGAGTAGCCGAAGGAGCCGGCATCCGGCTTGTCCGTATCCTCGCGATAGTGGCGGGGTTCGTGCCCGCAGGTGCGCAGATAACGCACAATGCCGCGGCCCACGGCTTCGGCGTATCGGCGAGCGGTAGCGGGGTTGCTGAGGTAGCGGACATGCGCGGCGTTGTTCAGGAAGGCAGCCTCAACCACGGCTGCGGGGATACCGGAGTCATCGCAGGCGTTCATCCAGCCGGCGGAGCGCTGGGCATCCACGCTGCGCACCTGCACGCGGCAGGGAATCCTGCCGTTGGCCATGCCGTGGTTGAGCACCTCGGTATTCAGCGTATCTGCCAGGCAGCGCGCCAGGTTGCGGCCATTGTACTTATTGCAGATGATGAGACTCTTGCTCCCGCCGCGGCGGCGCCAGCCGCGCTCGCTGTTGTGGTGCAGAAACACCGCGCAGGACGCCCGGCGGGAAATGGCGTAGTCCGCGCTCACGATGCCGCTTGCCACGCGGTCCTCATAATAATCCGAAGGGTAGCGGCGGCCCGTATCCGGCTCGCCCAGGTGGTGCACATCCGCGCGCTCCGCCCAGGCCTCCAGGCGGGGGTCTTCCGGTTCATCGCCGCGGTTGCAGACGCAGACCTCATAGCCGGCATCCTCAATCACCTTGCGGGTATAATACACATACTCATACCACCAGTTCAGCTCCTGCAGGCGCTTGCCATTCACCGCGCGAGTGGATTTGGCACCGCCTGCAGCCGTGCAGTGCCCTATGTCCAGCACCACAGGCCCCTCTGCCGTGCCACGCGGCGCGCTGCAGCTGCTCAGGGCCGCAAGGCAGCACAAGAGCCCGAGCCACACCCGGACCTGCGCCCAGACGGCATACTTTCCACCTCTGCCCCTCATAAAACTCAATACGGAAAAAGCGTGTTTGCAGTGCTTATGCCCGAGCACCGGGTGTAAGCCCGTTGCGCAGGAGGCGGAACAAGGCCAGCGTGCGCGGCCAGTCTGCCGGGGAGTCGTCGCTCTCCGGGAATAGGCGCCCCTCCGGAATGCGGGCGTAGCGTTCCTCTGCGCGGGAGTGGGTCAGCTCCCGCAGGCCCACGGAAAAGGTAGCCCCCAGGGCCAGGAACTCGCGAGCGAGCTCGTGCGGGCCATTCCAGGCATGCAGGTGGATACGCGGCAGCGTGTTGCAGCGGGCGCGCTCCTGCAGAAGCCGCAGCAGCTCGGGCCAGGCTCGCACGCCGTGCAGGTGCACACAGCGGTCGTGTCGGAAAGCCGCCCCCAGGTGCACCTGCAGCAGGAGTTTCTGCTGCTCCAGAGTGCCGCAGTGGCGGTCCGAGGCATCCAGGCCGGTCTCGCCCACATCCGCCTGCGGATAGCGGGAGAGCCAGTCATCCAGCTCAAAGGCAAGCTCTGCCACATCCTCCTCGTGTGCGTGCCAAGGGTGCACGCCGAAACAAGGGGTCATGCCCTCCGTGGCAGCGATGCCGGGCCAGTCCGCACGGGTCACAGCGCAGATGCTGCCGCCGGCGGGATTCGGGTGGTGTGTGTGGTAATCTTTCATATTGGCAACTCTGCAGGAAAATCTCTGTATTTTATCTCAATGCCACACCTCCTCGGCGTAGCTGAAGTATGGCTTCCGGCGCTCGGCTGTAGGCGCGCCGATGATGACATGGTCCTGGAAGGGGAGGCACATAATCTCCGCCGCATCCCGGATGGCGCGAGTGAGCTCATCGTCCGGCCTGCTGGGGGTGGCATTGCCGCTGGGGTGGTTGTGCACCAGGATAAAGCGTGCGGCATGGTAGCGCAGCACGGGCGAGAACACATTGCGCGGGTGCACCAGCAGGCGCGTGAGCGTACCGGAGGCGATGCGCTCCCTGCGCAGCAGCATGCCGCGCGAATCAAGCATCAGCAGCATCATGGTCTCCTGCTGCTCAAAACGCAGCTCCCCCACCACCAGGTCGTAGACATCCTGCGCGGTTTTCAGGGCTACGCGCTGCATATCCTCGCGAGCTGCGCGCTGCCCCAGCTCAAACACCGCGCTGAGTGTGGCCGCCTTGGCACGGCCTATCCCCTTGTGCAGCGCCGCCACGGCATCCACATCCAGCGAGCCCAGGGCAGCCAGCGACCCGGCGGCGCGTTTGAGGCGGGCGGCCAGCTCCAGCACATTGCAGCCGGGTATGCCCGTGCGCAGGAAAATAGCCAGCAACTCCTCATCGCTCAGAGCCGCGCGGCCAAGCTTGAGCAGCTTCTCACGCGGCAGCGAGTCTTCCGGCAGGGCTTTGAGGCGGGTATCCTCGGCGGGTGGTGTTTCGGGGGCAGCACTCATTCCGGTACAGCGGGGGTGGTTAAGCAGCAAAGCCCACTCATCTGCTGCTGAATGGGCTTTGCCTGTTATCTTTTTCTACGCTCCGAGGCTCAGGGCATCTCCATCATGTCGCGCACGATGTAGAGAGACTCGCGGAGAATGGGGTCCAGGTTGGAGGGATACTCCACATCCTCCTCCAGAGCTTCCTCCGGATCCTCGGCGGACTCCATGTACTTATCCTTATCCTCCTTGCTGGCAACGGGCAGCACATCGGCATTCACATCGTCCAGCGTGAGGCGGTAGATGGTCAGGTTGCGGGCGTCCTCTGCGGCCAGCTTCTCGTAGCGGGGCTTGCGCTCCTCGTTCTGCTGCTTCTGGCGCTCGCGCAGGGCGGCATCCTCTGCCAGGCGGGTAGCCTTGTTGAGCGAGTCGGTGTTCTCCTCCGTCACCTTGCGGCGGTAGTCGATGAACCACTTGCTGTACTGCAGGTCCTTATCAGCAGCCACACGGGCAGCACTGCGCTTGCGCAGCTCGGGCAGAATGCGGGCCAGACGCGGATTCTTCACATAGTGAGCTGCCGGGGCAATCTCATCGTAGGGCATCACATAGTCCTGCTCCGCCTCGCCCAGCGGCAGGGCAGCCGTGGACATGGGCAGCACGATATCGCTCTCCACACCCTTGAGCTGGGTGGAGGCGCCGTTGATGCGGTAGAACTTCTGCACGGTCACCTTTATCATGCCTGCGCCCTCATCGGAAGCGAAGTAGGGCAGGTAATCCGCCAGGCTGCGGGGCACCTGCACGGTACCCTTGCCGTAGGTGGACTCATCGCCCACCACCACAGCGCGACCGTAGTCTGCCATGGCACCGGCAAAAATCTCGGAAGCGGAAGCGCTGAGCTTGTTGGTAATCACCACCACCTCGCCGTCGAACAGACGACGGCCGCTCACCGTCAGACGCTCCACATGGCCGCGGGAATCGCGCACCTGCACCACGGGGCCGGCGCCGGTGAAGAAGCCCACCATCTTGCGCACCTCGTCCAGCGAACCACCGCCGTTGAAACGCAGGTCCACCACGAGACCCTTCACGCCCTCCTTGGTCATGCGGCGCAGCAGCTTCTTCACATCGGAGGCGCAGCGCACATCGCCGCTGTCCAGGTCGATGTAGAAGGAAGGCAGGGTCAGGATACCGACGCGGTAGGGCTTCTCGCCGGGCTTGTGTACATCCACAATCTTGGCGCTGGCCAGGGATTCGGACATGGGCACCTCATCGCGCTCGATGACCACCTCCTTCTGCTCGCCGCTCTCGGCAGCCAGCACGCGCAGCTTCACGGAAACACCCTTCTTGCCGCGGATGAGGTCCACCACCTTGTCGATGCTCAGGTACATGATATCCGTCCAGTTGCCATTGTTGGTGGAATCCACGGCCACAATACGGTCGCCCAGCTTCAGCTGCCCGTTCTTGGCAGCGGGGCCACCCTTCACAATACCCTCGATGCGGGTGGAGCCATCGTCGTCCTCGCGCAGCTGGGCACCGATACCCACGATGGAGGCCTTAATCATGTCCTTGAAACGCTGCTCCTCGCGGGCGCCCATGTAGTCGCTGTGCGGGTCGTAGGTGCGGGCCACAGCGTTGAGCAGGGTGGACACCATATCCTCCGTATCGGCCTCCTGCACCTCATTGCGCAGGCGCTTAAAGCGAGCCTGAAGCTTCTCGGCCACCGGTTTCTCGTTGGCATTGGGGTCGGGCTTGCCCTTCTCCGCGGCCATGCGAGCCACATTCTCACGACGAATCACCTCGGTGAGCACCATGTCGTCCACCATATCACGCCAGGTCTGGTTCAGGGCAGCGTCATTGGCAGCGCGGGGGAGCTTGCGGCGGGAGCGGGGAGTGCTGCGGTCGGTATCGAAAGCCGGCAGGGCCTTGCTGTATTCGGCCAGCATCTTCTCTGCCTCGCCGATGTGGAACAGGGCGCGGCGGGCGTACTCCGTGTGCAGCTCCACCGCCAGGGTGCGGGTCTGGCCGGCAAGCAGATAATCGCCGAACGAGGAAGCATACTTCTCGCGCAGGGCGTTCACGTCCTGTGCCGTGAAATAGAGATGCTGCGGGTCTACGCTCTGCAGGTAGCAATCCAGGAACTTCTCGTACATATCCAGCGAGAAGCGGGTACGGGAGAAATGTGCATTCTGCAACACCAGCGAAAACTGCTTGCCGATCTGGTCATAATCCGGCGCGGCATAAGCTGCTGAGGAGCACGATACCAGCGTTGCGGCTGCGGCAGCAGCCAGCACACCCAGGCGGCGGGACCATTGTTTAAGTTGATTCTGTAACATACTTTTATATCCGTCGTATAAATGAAGCGGCGCCGAACGGCGCCTCAGAGACTTGTGCTATTTTACTTCAGATGCGCTCAATGTCTATCTAAAATAGTGTCAACAGGCCAAACTTTTGCCGACATCCGAACACAGCAAAGCCCCTTTCCGCCGGTTTTCGGGAGAAAAAGCGGAAAGGGGCCTGAATCCTGTTGCAGAGCGTCAGCAACCACGCATCAGGCCTTGCGGCTCTTGCGGGGTGTACGCACCTTCACCATCTTGTAGCCCATGGCGCCGGTCAGCCCGGCAAGCAACTCCTCAAGCTTGGCACAGCGGGCTTTCATCTCCTTCACGGAGGCCTCCAGGTGTGCTGCCTTAATCTTTGCCTTGCGAACATCGTTCTTCAGGCCACGGGAATCTGCGCAGGCTGCGGGTGCAGCTGCGGTTACGGTCTTGCGGCGGCCCTTGGGCTGCGGCTGGAAACGAGCCAGCATCGCATCCTCTGCCTGCTTCTTCCACAGGGAGATGAGCGTGGCGGCAATCCCCTTCTCTTTTGCTACTTTCTGAATGGTGGTTTTCTTGGATAATACAGCCTGTATTATCTGCAACTTCTCTTCCGGTGTGTAACTAGTTCTGTCTTTCATGAGAAACAGCTATTTTTATGTAGCAAACGTAGTTTATCCTTTTTCCTGTGTTATGACAAGACTAATTTTCATATAATACACATTTTTTCAGCATATCATGACATAATCCCCACCAAACCGCTGCCAACAGCACTTCCACACCCGCTTACACTTGCTTTTTCACCGCCAAAAATCACTACCTGGTTGATTCAGAATGCCACTCAGCATCGGCATAAAAAGTTAGAGCATTCTCTATATAACAACCCTATGTAGCGAAAAAACTACCAAATACCCTACAGCAGATATACCGGAAACATCATCCCACACCCCCCACACATATACTCAGATGAAAAGCGGCCCTCGAACATAAAAAAGCCCCCGGTGTTGACACAAACGAAACTTGCGCGAAAAAAAGAAGTGCATAGAATAGCAGAAAACATAATACAACAGCTGACAACTCGCGGGTATCGGCACACGATATCGGCGGCAACAAGGGGGATACAAGATATGAAAATACTCATTTTCGGCGGCAGCGGACGCACCGGACAAGTGGTAAGCAAAGCCGCAGCAGCGGCCGGGCTGGAAGTCATAACGCCCTCACACGGAGAATGCGACCTGCTGCAGGCAGAAAGCGTGAGCGACCTCGTGCTGAGCAGCGGCGCCGGAGCCGTAGTGAACTGCGCGGCCATCAGCGGGCTGGAGGCCTGCCTGGACGACCCGCTCTCTGCCCACCTGGTGAATGCCGTCGCCCCGGCCGCCATGGCACTGGCCTGCCGCCACACGGGTGCGCGCTTCGTGCACCTCTCCACGGACTACGTGCTGGAAGGGCAGCGCGCCGGGCTCAAGGGAGAATCCACCCGCTGCAAGCCGGCCAACACATACGGGGAGAGCAAGCGCGAGGGCGAGCTGCAGGTGCTGGAGGCACTGCCGCAGGCGCTTGTGCTGCGCGTCTCCTGGATATGCGGCAACCCCAACAAGCCCTCCTTTGCAGAGAGCGCCCTGCAACGCGCCCTGGCCGGGCAGCCCCTGGCCGCCATCGCGGACAAATACTCCCTGCCCACGGATGCGGAGGACATCGCCCGCGTGGTGCTGGAGCTCCTGCCGCGGCAGGAGCACGGCGTGCTGCACGTCTGCTCCGGCGGGGAGCCCCTCAGCTGGCACGACTGCGCCACCCTCACCCTGCAAAGCGCGGTGCAGGCAGGTGCCCTGCCCTGCATGCCGGAAATCCGCCGCCAGCTACTGGCAGAGGCCACCTTCTTCCGCGCGCAGCGTCCCCGCCATACCGCCATGAGCAATGCCGCCCTGCTGGCCCTCGGCATCCCCATGCCCACGGCCGAGGAAACTATGCAGCGTACCGCCCTGCGCTACCTGGCCGCCATGCAGGCAAACGCCTGAGCCGCAGCCGGCGCAAAAAAAATACAGGAACCCGGCTCGCCGAATTCCCGTATCGCAAATCTTTTAGTCTCTACCCTGCAGGCGCGTTATTGCAGCATATCGGGGGTCACATGGTAAGCCGCGCCGCAGCGTGGGCAGGAAGCCTCCAGATACCCCTGCTCGGAAAGCAGGTCTGCAAAATCCTTCTGCATGGTGCGGATAGTGGGCAGAATCTTGTCCAGAGTGCAGCCGCAGCGGAAGGTAAACTTACGCGTTTCGAGTACCTTCATCTCCTCCTGCTTCTCCAGCTCGGCCACATCCTGCGCCGTGAGCTCGCTGAGCCAGTCGTGGTCCGCCCCGGGTTGAGCGGTCAGCAGGGCAAAGCCATCCCCCTCCAGCGCGAAGGCGCGGGCCTGTCGCTGCTCGCTCTGGCGGTAGAAATCCTCCACCCACTCAATCACCGTCTTGCCGGGCAGCACGATGACGGAGGTCTGCGGCTCCTTGCCCGTGCGCAGATTCTGGGCGAAAAGCATGTTGCGCTCCGGCTCGCGCACATCCTTGGTGAACACGCGGCCAATGACATCTTCCGTAAGCGAGGAACCGGACACAAAGTAGTTCGCCAGCATGGGCTCGCGGATATTGAGCGTCCAGGCGTGGTACTCCTGCCAGGGGCGGGAAACCAGATGCAGGGTGAAAAAGGCCAGCAGCTGCTTGAACATCGTGTCCTCTGCCTCGGCATTGCGCTGCTTGTGCTGCATGAGGTGCAGATAATAATCCACGAACAGGGGCGAGAAATCCGCCCGCAGCAGCAGGCAATTCCGCTTACGCACATAGATGGCCTGTACCGTGGTGAACTCTTCGACGGGTTGTCCGCTTTGCTCTGTCATGCTCAAGATAATACCCCTCAATCCCCCGCGGTGCAAGCCAAAAGTGAGACTTCGGATTTACGAATGACGAATTCGGAATCAGGTGCGGGAGCGAGAGGCAGCGCGGCGGCCATACGCCGTATCAGGGTACTCGGTGGCGGCACGCTCCAGGAGTTGGCGGGCACGGGTGGGGTCCGAGAGCTGCTTGTCGCACAGGGTCGCAGCGCGGCACAGCAGGAAGGCGCGCTCCTCCGCCTCCGGCACCTTCTCAGCCCCCAGCAGCAGGCTCTCCAGAGCCGCCTCCGGCCGGTGGCACAGCTCCGCCTGCAAAGCAGCCAGCTCGGTCCAGGCACGCGTGCGGAAGGATTCGCGGCGCACGAGGCGCTCAAACTCCGGCAGCAGCTCGGGGGCATTCTCGCGGCGGATGCGCGCAGCCATTTCCAGCAGGGCGTCCTGATCCGGCGTGTAGGAGCCGGCATACACACGCTCTCCTACGGCACGCCCCCACACGGGCAGCACCAGGCAGCGTATCAGCAGGCCCTCCCAGAGCGCCAGCACCAGCAGGGCAGCGCCCACTACCAGCAGGCCCTGCCGCACATCTCCGGTATCGAACAACTCGCGCACCCAAACCATGCCGCCCGCAAACAAGACCACGGGCAGCAGCAGATTCAGGATGCAGAAAATGCGCGATGTCATGCCCCGGTACTCCCCCTCGTCGCTTTACTTCTTGCTCTCGGGCAGGTCATCCATCTCCAGATAATTCAGCGCGATGGTGCGGTCCGGGTTCTTGGGGTTACGCACCTCCAGCTTCATCTGCTTAAAGAACCAGGTACCGTCCGACAGGCGCTGCACGGAGGTGATGGTGAAACGCTTGCGCAGCTTGCCATCTGCCCCGTAGCCGTCTATCTGCCAGGTGGTGCCGTTTTCCTTGTCCACCCACATGCGCACCCAGGCAAACTGCCCGACACCGGGGTTCGGATTCTTGACCTCCACGATGTAGCAATCGCGCCCCTTAATGCGGGCATTGGCAGCGTCCTCGATGAGGCGGCCACCCTTCCAGTACAGGAAGCGCAGGGACAAATCCTCGTAGCACACATCCGTATCGGCAATCTTGCGGGCATAGCCACTGGCGGCCATCACCTGCGCCTTGCCGTTGTTCACCAGCACGAGGTCGGCATTTTTCTCGCCGATGCGCACGTCGAAACGCTGCCAGGCATTGTTGTGCTTGTACTGGAACACGATGGTGTTGCCGCGGGCACTCAGGCTGAAGGGTATCTTGTTGCGCCCCTTGCGGATATTGCCCATCACATCCTTGTTGCCCTGGCTCACCGTCATATCGCGCATGGCCTGCAGCAACTCATCCACATCCACCTCCTGCGCGCAGAGCGGCAGCGTGCACAGCCAGGCTGCACCCGCCACAAAAAGCTTTTTCCATATCGTCTTCATGCTCCGCATTATATACCATAGCCCGCGGGCTGTACAGCTTTTTATGCGGAGCAGACGCATTTGGCACAAGAGATTTCGGAATCAGGTAAGCAAGCTGTATGTCAGGGAATGACAGTGAAAAGTATTGCTTAAGGAAAGTTAAATTTCGAAAACAGTTCAGATTAGACTTGCCTAAAAGTTGGGGATGTGGTAGAATGTGGCTGTACCGTTTCGACAACACTGTATGAGATACATATCAGCACTACTGCTTTCTGCAATGCTGCTTATGCTGTTCGGGTGTTCGCAACAGCAGCAGATGCAGCAGAATGCATATACGCCGAAGTACGTGTACCGCAAGGGTTATACTGCGTATGTTCTGCGTAACGGTAGGGCCGTAGCACCACAAAATGCCCCGGCGCGCATTAAGCGCGTCATTGCCGCAGGTAATAAGATTATCAACAAGCCGTATCGCCGAGGAGGCGGTCACGGGCGCCACCATGATTCCGCGTATGATTGCTCGGGAGCCACGTCCTTTATCCTGCATGAGGCGGGGCTGCTGCACAAGGACTCGCACCCGACAAGCGCCACTTACCTGCGCTGGGGACGTCCCGGATTCGGGAAATGGCTGACGGTGTATGCGAAACGCGGGCATGTGTTTGTGATGGTAGCGGGTATCCGCTTCGACACGTCCGGGAGCGGGCGAGGCGTAGGGCCGCGCTGGTACACGACGCCGCGGCGCTGCGGCGGGTTCTATGTGCGCCATATCCCGACGTACTGATGCGGAGGATGAGGCCGAGAGGCACCCGGAAACAGAGAGAAGATTTATGAACGAAGAAAACGAACGGAATCACGGTATCCAGCGCATAGACGGCATCATGCGTGCCTGGGGGCTGGAGAATCATGATCTGGTGAATGTGAGCCTAGAGCAGCTCACCCACAAGCAGGTGATGAAGGCTCGCCAGGGGCGCCAGCTGACGCTGAAGATGATGCAGAAGGTAGCCCGCGCGCTGAATGTAGCCATCTGGGAGCGCCTGGAGGAGGAGCAGCGGGAGCAGTACTACGAGTACATACACCGCGACCTGTTCTCGTATGCCAAGGGGTATAGCGAGGACTGGCAGGACCCGAACGCGGCCCTGGTACCCCCGGCAGAGGCCTGAGCCCCGGCAGCGAGATGGCACTGAGTGTCACAGAGCTGGTGACACGGCTGAAATATGCCGTGGAGGGGCAGGTGGGCGAGCAGAAGGTGCTGGGCGAGATAGGCTCCTGCAAGCCTGCGGGCAGCGGGCATGTGTATTTCACCCTGAAGGACGCCAACGCCCAGCTGCAGTGCGTGCTGTACCGCTACCAGGCGGCCATGTGTCGCGTGCGCCTGCGGGAGGGTCTGCAGGTAGAGCTGAGCGGCCGCGCCACGGTATGGGAGGGGCGAGGCTCGCTGCAATTCATTGTCAACAGTGTCAAGGAAGCGGGACAAGGCAGCCTGCAGCAGCAGTTTGAAGCCCTGAAACGACGCCTGGAGGCAGAAGGACTCTTCTCCCCCGCGCGCAAGAAACCGCTGCCGCGCTTCCCGCAGCGGGTGGGTCTCATCACCTCCGCCACCGGAGCGGTGATACAGGATATGAGGCACCGGCTGGAGAGCCGCGCGCCGTGGATGCACGCCTACCTGCTGCCGGTACAGGTGCAGGGCAAGGGTGCCGAGCTGGGGCTGGCAGAAGCGATACGCCGCTGGAATGAGCCGGCACGCTACGGCCTGCCGGAGGTAGATTACCTGATACTGGCGCGAGGCGGCGGCTCCCTGGAAGACCTGTGGTGTTTCAACGAGGAAGTGCTGGCACGCGCCATCGCAGCGAGCCGCCTGCCCATCGTGAGCGCCGTGGGACACGAAACGGATTTTACCATAGCGGATTTTGTGGCGGACCTGCGCGCACCCACGCCGACTGCCGCCATAGAGCTCAGCACACCGGATGCCGCCGTGCTGCGCACACGGCTGGAGCAACTGGATACCTCGCTGCGCCGCAGCCTGGGCCGCGCCGTGCAGACCGCTAAGCTGCGCCTGCGCGTCATCGAGCAAGGCCCGCTGGGACACCCCCGGCAGGTGCTGGCACCCTTTGCCCAGCTGCTGGATGAGCGGGAGGACAGCCTCTACACCGCAGCCAACACCAAAACCACCACAGCCGCCGGGCGCCTGGCGGTGCTGGCCGCCCGTATCGTGCCGCAAGCCCTGCTGCCGCGCCTGGCCGCCGCCCGCAGCAGCCTGAGCGCCACCGAGCAACGCCTGCGCACCACGGCCACCACCTGCCTGAGCTCCCGCCACGCCGCCCTGCAGGTGCTGGAGGCGCGCCTCGCCGCCGCCAATCCCCAGCGTGCGCTGGAACGCGGCTTCGCCCTGGTACGCACCCCGGAAGGCAGGCTTGCCCGCAGCCTGGCCGACCTGCCCCCCGGCACCACCGCCGAGCTGCAACTCGCAGACGGCAGCCGCACCGTACGCGTGGAACACTGACAAACAAAATTCGTAATTCGTAATTCGTAATTCGTAATTCGTAATTCGTAACTCGTAACTCGTAATTCCCCATGCTGTCCGCTCTCGCCCCCATGCAGGACGTCACTGACTTGGCCTTCATGCGCACCCTGGCGCGCATCGGGTCACTGCCGGATTTGTTCGTGACGGCCTACTTCCGGAGCACGCCGACCACCTGCGCCATAGCCGAGCACAACCTGCGCTGCATCGAGGAGAACGAAACGGGCGTCCCTATCCTGGCGCAGCTTGCGGGCAGCGAAGCGGATGCGCTGGTGCGGGATGCCGAGTGGCTGCTGCAGCTGCCGGTGGCAGGCATCAACCTGAACGCGGGCTGCCCCTCGCCGCTGGTGAATCGCCACGGCGCCGGAGCCGGCCTGCTGCGCGACCTGCCGCGCCTGGGCAGCGTGTTGCAGGCGCTGCGGGCAGTGGTGCCGGCAGGTAAGTTCAGCGTGAAATTCCGCACCGGCTGGGAAAGCCCGGAGGAGCTGCCGCGCATCCTGGACACCATCGAAGCCGCCTCGCCGGATCTGGCCATGATACACGGACGCACCCGCAAAGATTTGTACGCAGCCGGCACCGTACGCCCGGAAACCATAGCGCAGGCGGTGCACCGCCTCCCCTGCCCCGTGCTGGGCAACGGCGACATCTGCACCGCCGAACAGGCCCGCCAACTGGTGCAGGAGATTTGCCCTGCCGGGGTCATGATAGGCCGCGGCGCGGTGCGCAACCCCTACATCTTCCGCATGCTGCGCGGAGGCGCCGCCCCCACGCCGGAGGAAATGCGCCACTACTTTGCCGTGCTGCTGGAGGAAACAGAGCGGATACTGCATACCAAACGCACGCCTGCCGGCCACTGCAACCGCATGAAAAAATACCTGGCCTTCTGTTATGCCGATTTCTCGCCGGAAGAAGAATACGCCCTGCGCCGCTGCACCGACACGGACGACATGCGCCGTCTGCTGCTGCGCTGACTGAAAAAAAGTTAAAAAAACTTGACAAAATGCAGCCTTGAGTGCATAAAGGAGCGCGAGCACGCGCGAGCGCTGCCCCAACAAACAACCGCACAGACTGAATGAAGAGAACATGTCTCATACTCGCTGCCACGGCCGCCCTGCTGACCGCCTGCTCTACGCAGAAAGACTTGGCAGCCATGGCGAAGGGCTACGCTTTCCGCCCGGCACGCATTAAAATAGACCCTCACAAAGCAGTAGCCCATGGCTACTGGGATTGCCCTGCGGGGCTGGAGGGTGAGCACCTCATCGTCATCGACACCCAGCTGCAGCAGGCCAAGTATTACATCGCCAACCAGCAGGTGGGCAGCAGCACCATTTCCTCCGGCAAGGCCGGGCACGGCACACCCGCCGGTGAGTTCAAAATCCTGAGCAAGGACGAAGACCACACCTCCTCCACCTACGGCAGCGTGGTGGATGCCGCCGGCAACACGCTGATAGCGGACTACACCAAAGGCCAGCCCATGCCCGCAGGCGGTATCTACAAGGGGGCTCCCATGAACTTCGGCATGCAGATTACCAACACCGGCATCTGGATGCACGAGGGCTATGTGACCTCCGCCCCGGAGAGCCACGGCTGCATCCGCCTGCCCGGAGACATGGCCAAGATTTTCTTCGACAACACGCCGGTGGGCACCCGCGTGGTCATCAAGTAAGTCCCCAGCCTCACCACGCTCGCACCCAGGCATCCGCACCATGAAACATCGCTGTGCAAGCACCCTTCTGGCTCCGGCATTACTCCTGCTCCCGCTTGTGAGCACGAGCTGCCTGCGGCCGGTGCAGCCGCCTGCGGCCACAGCGGAAATATCGGCACCGGATGCCTACGAGCTATGGGTGAAGGACCGCCCCAAGTACCCGAATATCCAGGCATCTTACCGCAACAGCGCCCTGCTGCAGCAGGCAGATGCCACCAGCCCCATCTACATCTGCCTCTCCCAGCAGCGCGGCCGCCTCTATGTGGGCGATAAAGTGGCGGCAGACTGGCCCGTATCCACCGGCACGGAGAACCACCCCACTCCCACCGGCGAATTCCACGTGATGGAAAAGGAAAAGGACTACTCCTCCCGCACCTGGGGAAAAATCTACAATGCCGAGGGCAAGTGCGTGCTGAGCAATGCCGACACCCGTGTGGACAAGATACCGGAGGGCGGGCGCTTTGAAGGCTCGCCCATGCCGTACTGGCAGCGGCTCACCCCCGGCGGCATCGGTATCCACATCGGCCTGGTGAGCGCCGGCGAGCGCCTCTCGCACGGCTGCATCCGCACGCCGGGTTACATCGCCCGCGAGTTGTTTCAGATAACGGCGGTGAAGGACACCTGCGTCTGTATCACTGACGAGCCGGAGGCCTGCTACCCCATCCCGGCTGACACCCCGGCAGAGGCAGCAGCCGGACGCTGAAGCGGCCGGCCTGCGAAAGCCGCCGCAACAAACAAACACAAGCAAGTCATAATCAATAGCTTGCATTTTGCTGCTTGTCATTTGACTTTTTCCGTGATATAATGCATTTTTACCAAAAAAAGACAAAGATATGAGCGCTATTCCCAACGTACTGGCAGGACGCTATGCGTCTGATACGATGAAAGGCATCTGGTCCGCCGAGGGCCGCATCGTACTGGAAAGAGAGTTCTGGATTGCAGTGATGAAGGCCCAGAAAGACCTGGGGCTGGATATACCGCAGGAAGCCATCGACGCCTACGAACAGGTGAAGGGTAGCGTGGATATCGAGAGCATCAACCGCCGCGAGCGTATCACCCGCCACGACGTGAAGGCCCGTATCGAGGAGTTCTGCGACCTGGCCGGGCACCAGCATATCCACAAGGGCATGACCAGCCGCGACCTCACGGAGAATGTGGAGCAGCTGCAGGTATGGCGCAGCATGCAGATTATCCGCGACAAGGCTGTGGCCGCGCTGGATCGCATGAGCCGCCACGCCGCTGCCTGGCGCGATGTGGTGTTCGGCGCCCGCACCCACAACGTCGCCGCCCAGGCCAGCACCATGGGCAAGCGTGTTGCCATGTTCGGCGAGGAGCTGCTGCACTGGACCCACGCCTGGGTCAGCATGATGGAGCGCTACCGCGTGCGCGGCCTGAAGGGTGCCGTGGGTACCCAGCTCGACCAACTTTCCCTCTTCGGTAAGAATCCCGCCACCGTGCGCGAGCTCGAGGACCGCATCTGCGCCCACCTCGGCATCTCCACCAAGTGGCTCAACGTGGGCCAGGTTTACCCGCGCTCGCTCGACTTTGAAATCATCTCCGGCCTGGTGGGCCTCTCCAGCGGCCCCAGCAGCTTCTGCAAGACCTGGCGCCTCATGGTGGGCCACGAGCTCTGCACGGAGGGCTTCGCCAAGGGCCAGACCGGCTCCAGCGCCATGCCCCACAAGCAGAACCCCCGCTCCTGCGAGCGTGTGAACGGCTTCCACGCCATCCTGAAGGGCCACCTGAGCATGATCGGCGGCATCATCGGCGACCAGTGGAACGAGGGCGATGTGTCCTGCTCCGTGGTGCGACGCTGCGTGCTGCCGGACGCCTTCATGGCGGCGGACGGTCTGTTCGAGACCTACCTCACCGTGATGGACCAGATGGACATCTACAAGCCGGTTATCCGCACGGAGCTGAACCGCTACCTGCCCTTCCTGATGACCACCACCATCATGATGGCGGCGGTGAAGCGCGGCGTGGGCCGCGAGGAGGCACACGAGGTCATCAAGGAGCACGCCGTGGCAGTGTCCGACGAACTGCGCAACGGCAGCATCGCCACCAACGACCTGCTGGACCGCCTGGGTGCAGACAGCCGCCTGAAGCTCAGCCGCGAGGAGATACAGGAGATTTACGACGCCAACGCCGGCGATACCGGCATGGCCGGCGACCAAGTGGACGCCTTCTGCGCCATGGTGAGCGAGCTGGCCACGGCTTACCCCGCCGGTGTGGGCTACACGCCGGGTGCCATTCTGTAACACGGCACAGACGGATACAAAACATCTTGTAAGAGAAACGATATGGCGGAGGAGAAGGAGCAGGTACTGTTCGAAAACTCAGTTTACAGGCTGACAAGCCGTAAACTCGAACAGGCCGGGCTGGTGGCCGAGCTGGAGGGTACGGGAAAACTCATCATCACCCGCGACGGCGAGCGCCGCGAGGTGAACATCCCCCAGCTCCCGGCGGGCAGCACCGGCATGCGCAGCAACCTGCCCGTGCTCACCGCCATGTACAATCTGGCCGCCCACGAGCTGCAAGCCAATATGCAGCAGGATGGCCGCATGCTGGCCGGTGCCAACTGGAGCACCGTCTGGACCCGCGATATCGCCTACGCCGCCGCTCTGGGTGCCGGAATCCCGGCGCCGGAGGCCGTGCGAGCCAGTCTCGTGTCGCGCGTGAAGGACGGCGTCATCGAGCAGGACACCGGCACAGGCGGCGGCTGGCCCATCTCCACGGACCGCGTGGTGTGGGCTCTGGGTGCCTGGACGCTTTATCAGAGCACCGGCGACGCCGACTGGCGGGACTACTGCATACCGATTATCCGCGACACGCTGGCACAGGATGACAAGGTGCTGCGCAGCGACACCCCGCTGCGTACCGGCGAGACCTCCTTCATCGACTGGCGGGAGCAGAGTTACCCGGACTGGATGACCCCGGCCGACATCGGCGCTTCCTTCGCCTTCGGCACCAATGTGCTGCACTACATCGCCAACATCGTGCTGGCGCGTTTTCTGGAGGAAGCCGACCGGGAGGAGGAAGCCTCCACTTACCGCAAGCGGGCGGCTGCGCTCAGCGAGGCGATAGAGCAGACCTTCTGGAGCAAGGCCAACGGGCAGTATTGCATGCTGCGCACCCCGGATGGCTGCCCGGACGACCGCACCGACGCGCTGGCAAACTCTCTGGCGGTGCTCTGCGGCCTGGCAGGAGAGCACGCCCAACGCGCCATGGAAGGCCTGCGGCGCAGCGACTGGGGCACGCCTGTCTTTGCACCGTACAAGGCATCGAATCCCCAGGCCTACCACAACCGCGCGGTGTGGCCCTTTGAGGAGGCCTTTGTGCTGCTGGCTCATGCCGAGCTGCGCGACCCGGCGGGGGCAGCGTTCTCCCTGGCCTCCATCCTGCGCGCGGCCATGGCATTCGGCACCAACAAAGAAAACTTCCACGCCGAAACCGGGCAGGCCGAGGGCACGCTGCTGAACTCTGACCACCAGCTCTGGAGTGTCGCCGGCATGCTGGGTAGCTTCTACTACGGCTTGTTCGGCATCCACTACGAGCACGACAACCTGGTGTTTGCCCCCTGCGTCCCCCGCAGCTTTGCCGGCAGCCACTGGCTCACCAACCTGCGCATCCGCAACATGGTGCTCACCGTACGCATCAACGGCTATGGTACCGACATCTGCTCCGTGCGCATCAACGGCAAGGCCGGTTCCCCCATCATACCCCTCGATACCACCGGCAACCTCCAGATTGAAATCGAGCTCATACCGGAGGACAGCGAGGAGCCGCAGCCGGATTATCCTGCCGCCCAGAACGACCTGCCGGAGCCGCAATGGGACGCCCCCACCCCCACGCGTCTGAGCTGGCATCCCGTGCCCGGCGCGACAGAATACTATATCTACGCGAATGGTAAGGCACTGGGCGCCACGCCGGAATGCAGCTTCCCCATCTCCCGCCCGGGTGCGTTCTGCACCGAATATCGTGTGCAGGCTGTGGCCAAAGACAACACCAGCTGCCTGAACTGCCCCTGGCTGAGCTGCAGCGAGGGCTCCCGTACGCTCCTGCTGCCGCGCGCCATAGGCGAGGAGGCCGAATACGAGGTGGAAAACAAGCAGGCCTGGCTGGATACCCGCAGCTGCACCGCCAGGCTGGACTACGAAAGCACCACCCTGGCCGCCGGCAACTACGAGCTGCGTGTGCACTACTGCAACGCCACCGCCGAGCTGAGCGACGGCAACACCTGCGCCCTGCGCGAACTGCTGGTGGATGACGCGCCCGTAGCCATCGTTCCCCTGCCGCACAACACAAACGCCGGCAACTGGGAACACTACACCCCCAGCGCACCCGTATCCCTGCAGCTCAAGAGCGGGCGCCATACCTTCGCCCTGCGTTTCAACCCCGAAACCTGTACCAACACGAACGCCGGCATCAACCAGTGCATGGTACGCGCGATTGAGCTGGTTCGCAAATCTTAAAACCTCTCTCTCATCCCTCAACATGCTCACTACCAATACACTTACGCCACAGGTCAAATACACCCTGCAAACCACCATCCGAAGAGTTATCTACCTGATTTTCATGAGTCTGGTGGTGCTTCTGCTCTGGAAGCTGGCCGACATGTACAAATCCGAGCTTATTGTTGAGAACGGCGCCATCGAACTCTTCCAGACCGGCATCTGCCTGATGACAACGCTGAGCTTCGGTCTGCAGGCAGTGGACGACCGGAAGCAACGCCCGCTGCTTCTGCTGCTGGCAGCTTTGGCTCTCGCTGCCGGTATTCGCGAGCAGGATGCCTGGTGTGAGGTGCATATCCCCTATCTCAGCTGGTACTTCTGCTGGATTTTCCCCATAGCAGCTACCGTGAACCTCTGCGTCAAGCGCGCGGGCGGCAGTATCCTGCACTTCCTGCAGACCGGCAGCTTCAACATGATGTTCACGGCTATGGTCATCATCGTCCCCGTGGCGCAGCTGCTCGGCCACCGCAGTTTCCTGGTGGACCTCATGAACGAGCCTGAGCTCAATTCCACGCTCCTGCGCCGTGTTATCGAAGAGCCCGTGGAGCTGCTGGGCTACCTGCAGATTTTCCTGGCCTCCATCGAGTTCCGTGTCGAGCATCTCAAAGCCGCCAAACAAGCCTGAACCGGAAAAACTCCCCCGGCCATGCCGCCCCAACGCGTCCGCAGCCCTTTCTTACGCAGAGCGTTCCGCCTGCTGGCTGTGGCTGCCTTGCTGCCTGCCGGCTGTTACCCGCCGCAGATACAATACCCCTACACCCCGATGGTGACGGAAAGGCGCTGCACGCTGCAGGATAACCTGCTGCAACTGCTGCCGGAGGAACAGCGCAAGCTCCCCGCAGCGCGGGCCGAGGCGCAGTGGCTGGCAGATACCGCCTACAAGGCTTCCGCCGCCATCGCCCGCCTCAACAACTCCAATTTCCCCGGCTGGGCCGGAAACGCCCTCATCAACGCCTATATCCAGGATCGCGGCCTCTGCTGGCACTACCAGCACGACATGTACCGCGAGCTGCGCCGCCGCAAGCTTTCCTACTTCCGCATCGGCTGCTGCGTGCGAGACCGCGCCAAACTCACCGAGCACAACTGTGTCTACATAGCCGCAGCGGGAGATTGGTGGCCGCATGCCTGGGTGCTGGATGCCTGGATGTGGAACGGCCGCCTGAAGGTAGACCATGCGCAGGAACTGGACGCCGAGGACTGGGGCGACCTGCCGGAGATATGCGACATGCTGGCCACCACCTACCGGGAGGAGCACAACTACCCCTCTGAGCACTGGTTCAGCGTGCGTTGCGACGATGGCCGATACATCATCTCCTCCGCCAATAAAGCCAGGTGCTCGGCACAGTATCGCCGCATGTACGAGAACATCCTGCAGGGGCAGAAAGAACACCCCGAAAAACTAACGAATTACTGACGCAATCCGGCGGAGTTTCCGCTTGAATTTTTCCTGCTTCTGTGCCAGAATGCGCGCGTTCCATGGCACTCTCTCACTCTACCAGCTTCGAGTCCAACATAAGCTCCGCTCTGGCCACGTTCAGCATCGGGCTGGCGGCCGCCGTTCTGCTGCCCTCCTGCCAGCGTGCACCGCAGCTCAACTACGCCGCTACAGCGCCTGTGGTACAGCAGCGCTGCGACCTGGCTACCGAGCTTCTGGCGCTTCTGCCGGAGGAGCAGCGCCGCCTCCCTGCTGCCGCAGAGGAAGCCCGCTGGCTGGCAGATACTGCGTACAAGGCCTCGGTAAGCATTGCACGGCTCAACAACCCGCTGCTCTGGCCGGCCTGGATGAACAACCGCCTCGTGAACGCCCCCTTCAACATACGCGAGCGCGGCCTCTGCTGGCACTACCAGCACGACCTCTACCGCGAGCTGCGCCGCCGCAAGCTGCAATACTTCACCCTCGGTTGCTGCGTGCGAGACCGCGGCAAGGGCTCCGAACACAACTGCGTTTACATCTGCGCTGCAGGCAAATCCTGGCCGGATGCCATCACCCTGGATGCCTGGAAAAAAAGCGGGCGTCTCGTGACCTTCTCCCGCGATGACCTGGATCAGGATGACTGGGAGGACCGCGGCGCCACCACCTTCATGCTCAACTGCATCTATGCAGAAGGCCACACCATGCCCGTGGAACACTGGGCCATGGTAAAGAGCGGTAAGAAGTGGAACGACTACATCCCCGCCTGGACCGACGAAGGCCGCAACACCCGACAGGGCAAGATTATGTACACCAATATGTACAACGGCCTGCAGCAGCGCAGCGGTAAGCCGACGGATTATTAAAACGCCTACTCCGCCTGCCCCGGCAGAGATAGTTCAACACAACGCCCGTATCAGGGCTGCAGGCGCTCGATACTCCAGGAGCCGTCCTCCTGCAGGGTGTACATGAAGCGGTCGTGCACGCGGCCGGGGCCACCCTGCCAGAACTCCATGTGGTGCGGCACAATGCGGAACCCGCCCCAGAAATCCGGCAGCGGCACCTGCCCCTCCGCAAACTTGTGCTTCAGCTCGGCGAGCTTCATCATGAGCAGCTTACGGGTGGAAATCACCTGGCTCTGGTGCGATACCCAGGCACCCAGCTGGCTCTCGCGCGGGCGGGAGAGGAAGTATTTGAGGGTCTCGGCTCGCGAGATTTTCTCAGCACGTCCGTACACGATTATCTGGCGTTCCAGCGTGACCCAGGGCAGCATCATGCAGATTTCCGGGTTGCTTTCCAGCTCGCGGGACTTACGGCTCGAGTAGTTGGTGAAGAAGACATAGCCGCGGTCATCGTAATACTTGAGCAACACGGTGCGCAGCGAGGGACGGCCATCCGGCGTGCTGGTGGCAATGCTGATGGCGTTCGGCTCGGGAATCTCCGCCTTAAGAGCCTGCTTAAACCAGCGGTCGAACTGCTCAAAGGGCGAATCCGCCAAATCCCTGCGGTGCAGTGTATCCTTCAGGTACTCCTCTCGAAATGCCGATAAATCCATGCCCTCACTATAGCACCCACACCGCCGCCTGGCAAGTCTATTCGCCCCACCAGGGCACAAAAAAGCTCCGAGAATAACCTCGGAGCTTCTTTCACATCCCCACGCGGATTCGAACCGCGGTTCTATGACTGAGAATCATATGTCCTAACCCCTAGACGATGGGGACTTTGTGATGTTGTGTTGCGTGGCAACGAGGAGATAATACCACAACGCGAGCAGATGTCAAGCAGAATTTGTAAAAAAATACGAAAAAAGAGCAAAAAAATTGCTACAGGCAGGATTGATGTTTGCAGAAAGGGGCAAAATCTGCTAGAATGGCAGCATGTTGAAACGAGCGACAGTGTGTGCAGCTGCCCTTCTGGCACTGGCCGGCGCGCAGGACGAAGGCACCGGGGCAAAAGCTCCCGAGTCAGCCCCCCCCGCCCGCAAGCTGCCGGAAGAAGCCCTGCGGGAAATGGGACTTACTCCTGTTACCCCCGTAGAAGATGCGGATGAGCACGTGGTGTCGCAGTCCCGCATGTTCTCTGTGAGCGGTGGCGACTCACTGCGCATGGGTGCCATAGCCACCAAGGCGGATGAGGTGCGCGGGGCGGTGTGCCACCTGCTGGGGTTGGATACCTCCTGGAAATACGGCATTTCCATTCGCCTTATCGGCAAATCCACGGATGCACCGGAGCCGAATCCCATCCGCACGCGTATCAGTATCATCGGCTCCGAGCCCAACTTCCAGATTCGCATTTACCCCGGTGGCGGCATTGATGTGGAGCGCCTTACAAACGCCATCATCACCATGACCGTTTTCGAGCGCGCCCTCAGCGGGCAGAGAGTCGATGCGCTGCCGGAGAGCGTGAGCATACCGCACTGGCTTATCACCGGTATACAGCAGGCGGTGTTGTGGCGCAGCGGCAAGGCAGACCGCCGCCTGTACCGCAGTCTGTTCGACCGCGGTGAGATGCTCGCGCCGGAGGATATCATCTCCACGGAAAATCCGCACAAGCTGGATGCGACCTCACGCAGTGTGTATGAGGCTTCCTGCGGCGTGCTCATCCAGGCACTCGTGAACCGCGAGGGCGGCCCGGCCCAGCTGCGCGAGCTCATCACCGAATCGGCCATGACGGAGGGCAGCGCCCGGGAAATCATCACCGCACATTTCCACGAGCTCGGGGTGGATGCCAACATGCTCATCAAGTGGTGGGCGCTGGAGCTGGCGGCACTCTCCGAGGCACCTGCCACAGAAATGCTTACGCCCATGGAGAGCGAGAAGAAGCTCGCAGAAGCCCTCACCGTGTTGTGGTACGACCCGGAAACGCTGGCACCCCACCCCGTGAGCGCGGACAATGCCTACGCCCTGCTCGAACTGCCGGATTGGCGTAATAAGCTGAAACCCTGCGTGGAACAGCTCATGGAGCTCAATCTCCGCTGCTTCCCGGGATACCGGGCCATCATCATGGAGTACTGCCGTGCTTTCAACGATTTGCTGCAAGGCGCCAAGCCGGATGAGGTGCAGGAAATCCTGCTGCCGCTGCGTGAGCTGCGCCAGGCCTACATCACCACCTCACTGCGCGCACGCGACTACCTGGACTGGTACGAAATTACCCACCTGGGAGAGAGCAGCCACAAGGAAGGCTTCACCGCTTACCTGGAAACCATGAGCCTGCTGCGCCGCGAAAAGCCGGGACCCGATACCCACATGAGCCGCTATCTGCGGGACATCGAGGAGCTCTATACCCTGCCCTCCGGACAGGCCCTGCCGGAAGAGATGATGCGCGCCGTCCGCAACGCTCGCAAAAATTCAAAATCCCGCCGAGCCGAACCATGAGACAAAAGCAAGAGTTCATCCTCCCCCCCGCACCGGATATGAGTGCCGAAGCCGCTGCATACGCTGCCGGCCATACCCGCGTGTGCGGCATAGACGAAGCCGGGCGCGGTCCGCTGGCCGGGCCGGTGGTGGCAGCAGCCGTCGTCTTACCGACTGACTACGAACTGCCGGGTCTGAACGACTCCAAGAAGCTCACCGCAAAGCGCCGCGATGCTTTATACGAACAACTCATGGCAGATACGCGCGTGCTCAAGTGCATCGCCACCGCCGGTGTGCAGGAAATAGACGAGCTCAACATCCTGCGTGCCACGCATCTGGCCATGGCCCGCGCCGCGCAGGGGCTGCCGGAGCCGGCGGATTTCTGCCTCATCGATGGCTTGCCCGTACCGAACTTTCCCCTGCCCTCCGCCAACCTGGTAAAGGGAGATGCCCGCAGCCTGAGCATTGCCGCAGCCAGTGTGCTGGCCAAGGTGACGCGCGACCGCTATATGGTGCAACTGGCTCAGGAGTTCCCGCAGTACGGATTCGACCGCCACGCCGGCTACGGCACCAAAGCCCACCTGCAAGCTATACAGCAATATGGAATTACGCCACACCATCGCCGCTCGTTTGCGCCTGTTGCACAAATGCTGCTGCCCCTGGGACTCTGATTCCCCACCCACCCGTGCCTGGCTCGGCGAGTATGGCGAGCTGGTGGCGGCCTCCTATCTGCGAGCGCAGGGACTCAAGGTTCTCTACCGCAATTTTCGCGAAGGCGGGCGCGGCGAAATTGATATCGTGTGCCGAGAGCAGGATACGCTCGTGGCCTGCGAGGTAAAGAGCACAACCTCCCCCGACGCCGGCGCTCCCATGCGTGCAGTGGATCGCACCAAGCGAGAACTCCTGCGCAACGGATTGCGCAACTGGTTGCGCCTCCTCAAGCGGGAGGACATTCCCACCCGCTTCGACATCGTGGAGGTTTACCTCGCCGGTGGGCAGAAGCCGGATATCCGCCACCACCGCAACGCCTTCGGCATGCACGAGGGCAGTACTCATCTCTAACCCCGATCCCAACATGAAATACCCCCAACTCCTCGCCCCGATATCCGCCGCCCTACTCCTGAGCAGCTGCGCCTTCACCAACTTCCACAACATGATCGAGTCGCCGGATGAAGTTTCCGTGTACAGCACTCCCAAAAAGGAGTCCGGTACCGGACGCACCTATGCCGATGTGTACACATACGAAGTGGACGAACCCTGGTATTCCGTCTTTGGCGGCACCTGCGCCATCAGGCGAATTACCCTGACGCGTACAGATGCTGCGCCCTCCAGACATTACCTCACACAGGAAGAGCAGCAACTGCATCATCGCCGCCAAAATAACAACCGATGGGATGCAGATCTTCGCCTGCTGTGGGCACTTCCTATAGACGCCGATTTCTCCCCGGAACAGCAACACCTCACCGTCAATTGCATCACAGCGCACCCCATGCGCTCTGAATATCTGCTCTGGGGACGCTGTGAAATCGCTCCGCAAATGACCATTTCCGAGCCTCCGCAGAACATCACCCTGCGGGCAGACGGCGATACGCCCCTCAACGGCGAGCAAAAATGGTGGTATGTGGACAGAATTTGCAGTCTTCCGATTGCTCTGACACCCATTGGCGGCCTTCTGCTGCTATACGAATGGAACAAATAAGGCAACAAACAAGCAAATCCCACAACTCATTTATAACCCGCGTCTTATGATGCGGGTATTTTCTTTCGATTTTCCTTATAATAAATCGCTCTTTATTATTATTTAGCTTTTCCGTATATTTTTTTCTCCTTTACAAGCTAAAATAAGCATTTCTGCACAAGTCTTTTACACGGTCCACAAGCCCGCATTCGGATGAAGAGATGCACTTTTCAAGAATCCACTTTTCAATAAGGGGTACTTGACCATTCCGAGAAAGCAATTTCTGGACGAAAATGAGCGTTTTTACTCCCAAAATGCCCATTTTTCAAGAAATTCCGCATATCGCGAGAATTGAATTTATGCGTAGAGTTGACCGTCGACACTCCTGTACGCTTAAAATACTCCCACTGAAAATACAGGAATAAAAATCAACTTTTCTTAAAGGAATTCACCCAGTTTGCCACCCTTATTCCCACTTCCAATTAGGGATTTTAGAAAAGTTTTTTCATTTCTGCGAAAATCCGACTAAAGGCAAGGAAAATAGACTTTACTAATCGCAAACAGGAATATATCTTTATTTCTTATTTTATTTGTAATACCGTTTTCTCAATTCACTCATTATATATATATCATATTTTACATCTTGTTTCGCATATATTTATTTACTGGTTTATTTTACAATTTTGCACAGATAACAGATGAATATTAAAAGAGTATTTTTACCATGAGCGGCAGAGGCATTACACGAGGCAGACAGAAGGCCACATCGAGGGACTTCCCGGCGGATGCCAACATGGTGAGTTTTTAGCGGCAGGCGGGCAGAGTGGCCGCTTGACTTAAAAGGCTGCATGTGGTAGAAAAGGGGAGTCAACACATTGCAGCGCAGAAATGAACAACAGGGCACTTATCAGAGAATTGGAAAAACAGCTTCGGCGCGAGCCCGGTTTCTGCACGCAGGAGGGGGTGCTGATTCGCAACAGCATTGCCGAAGCCGCCATGGAACTCCGCCCGGAGTTGCTGCGTCTTCTTCTGGGACACAAAGAATTACAGAGTTTCTTCTTCACCGAGGTCGAGGGTGTTCTGGTGTTTGACAAGGTAAAGTTTCTGCGTTTTGTCAGCAATAAGAATTTCCTGCCGGACAGCTTCACGGCCTACCGCAACCGCATCGGCCTGGCAGATGCCACGGGCGACATGCTGGCGGAGCGCTGCCAGGTGGTGCTGAGCTGGCCCTACAAGGACTGCCTGCTGGAGGGCGGCCAGACCCGCGAAGAAGCCCGCCGACAGGAGGTGTTCTGGAACGAAACGCTCGCACCGGATGAAATCAACCGACTCACCGAGCCCAAGGCGCTGAGCCATTTCCACCGCGTTGCGGCGGAGGGTGAGCAGCCCGTCCACGAACTGAGCGGTGCGGAGAACTACATCATCCGCGGCAACAACCTCTTGGCACTCTACAGCTTACGCGAGCGCTACGCCGGGCAGGTCCGCATGATTTACATCGACCCGCCCTACAACACCGGTGGGGACAGCTTCGGCTACAACGACACCTTCAACCACAGCACCTGGCTCACCTTCATGCGCAACCGCCTGGAGGTGGCACGCGACCTGCTCACTGAGGACGGCAGCATCTACGTGCAGCTGGACTGGAACGAAGCCCACTATTGCAAGGTGTTGCTGGATGAGATATTCGGCCGCGATTGCTTCCGCAATGAAATCATCTGGTGCTACACCGGCCCCGGCTCTCCCGGCATGAAGCAGCTGAACCGCAAGCACGACACCATCCTGTGGTACTCCCGCAGCCCGAATGCCTGGGTGTTCAACGGCGATGACATCCGCCTGCGTTCGGAGGTACATGCCGGCGGCTTCAAGGGCGAACTGAGCGCCAATGTGAGCAGCAGCTACTCCGAGAAAGGCAAGATTCCGGAGGATTGGTGGGAACTCTTCCACACCCCCGAGGATCTGGCGGATGAAATCCGCCGCTTGGGCGAGGAGCAAAAGCGCATAGACGATGCCGACTGGTTCAAGGCAGCGGTGGCTGCCCGTATCCGCGTGGATGGCGTGCAGCGCACCGGCTACACCACCGAGAAGCCCTACAAGCTCATGGAGCGTCTCATCCGCCAGGGCACCCGGGAGGGCGACCTCGTGCTGGATTTCTTTGCCGGCAGCGGCACCACAGGCTATGTGGCCGGGTATCTGGGGCGGCGCTACATCCTGGTGGAGCAGCTGGAGGACACAGTCGCCATCATGCACCGCCGTTTCCGCGATGCCTCCCCCGTATACTGCGAGCTGGCTGCCGCCAACAGCCGCTATGTGCAGGCCATAGGAGCAGCAACCACGCCGGAGGAGCTCTCTGCCGTGCTGGCCGACATCGAGGCGCATGGTTACCTGAGCTGGCGCCTGGATACGGAGGCTCTGCATGCCGGCGCTGCGGAGTTCGCCGCCCTGCCCCTGCAGCAGCAGAAAGCCCTGATTCTGGAGGCGCTGGATAAGAATATGCTCTATGTCCCGCTGAGCGAAGCAGACAGCCGCGAATTCGACCTGACCGCAGAAGAGCAAGCCCTGAACCGCGCCTTCTACCAACGCGCATGAGCACCACTGCCACAGAGTCCCCCACCCTGCCCGATGTGCTTACCTCCGGGCTGAATCCAGCGCTTTCCCTGCGCCCCTACCAGGTGGACTGCTTTACCTCCTGGCTGCGCTACTGGACGCGCTACGGGCAGAACCCGAACGCGCTGCACCACCTGCTCTTCCACATGGCCACGGGCAGCGGTAAAACGCTTATCATGGCCGGGCTCATGCTGCACCTGTATACGCAAGGCTACCGGAACTTTCTTTTCTTTGTCAACTCCACCAATATCATCGAGAAAACGCGGGAGAACTTCCTGAACCCCGCCTCGCCCAAGTACCTCTTTGCCCCCACCGTCACCGTGGAGGGAAAACGTGTAGAGGTGCGAGCTGTGAGCAGTTTCCGCGAAGCGCATCCGGATGCGCTCAACATCTGCCTCACCACCATCCAGAAGCTCCACAGCGACCTGAACACCACAAGGGAGGGCACGCAGAGCTACGAGGATTTCGCCCAGCAGAGTATCGTCTACATCTCGGACGAGGCGCACCACATGAACGCCTCCACCCGCCGCAACCGCCCGCTGCACGGTCTCTCTCTGCAGCAGCTGGAGCTCGCGTTCGAAAGCCCGGACTTTGCCCCCAGCTACGAAAACACCGCGCTGCGTCTCTTCAACACCGGAACAGCCTCTGAGCTGCCCAATGTCCTGCTGGAGTTCTCAGCCACAGTGGATTTCGATGACGCTCAGCTGGCAGAGAAATACCGCCACAAGACACTCTTCGACTACTCGCTGCGCAGCTTCCGCCAGGATGGCTACTCCAAGAACATCTGCCTGCAGCAAAGCAAGTTGCCGCCGCTGCAGCGAGCGCTTCTGGCCACCCTGCTCAGCCAGTACAAGCGCAAGCTTTTCGCCTCCATCGGCCTGGAATGCAAGCCGGTCATCCTTTTCAAATCCCGCCTGGTCAAGGAAAACGCGGCTTTCCACCGCGAATATTGCACCGCCATACGCAGCCTGAGCGTCGAGGACATCGAGCAGCTTAAAGCCGCAGCACAGGGGGATGCAGCCGCTCTTTTCCGGCACATGGAGGCCACAGGCTACTCGGTGGAAAATCTCATTGCCGAGCTGCAGGAGGATTTCTCGGAGGAGAAGCTGCTGCTGGTGGACAACACGGAGATTTCCCCGGAAAAACAACTTCTGCTCAACAGCCTGGAGCAACCGGGCAACAAGATTCGCGCTATTTTCGCGGTGGATATGCTCAACGAAGGCTGGGACGTGCTCAACCTCTACGACATCGTGCGCCTGTACGACACCAAGGCATCAAGTGGACGTACCCCCGGTCCTAAAACTGTGGCGGAAGCACAGCTCATCGGTCGTGGCGCGCGCTACATGCCCTTTGCGGATTCTTCCGCGCCGGAATCCCCCGTCAATCGCCGCAAATACGACCGCGATGCGGACAATCCGCTGCGCCTGCTGGAGACCCTGCACTACCACAGCAGCACAGACAGCCGCTATGTGCAGGAACTCAACTCTGCCCTGGTGCAGAGTGGCCTCTGTGCTCAGAGCAGCCTCAGCATCACTGCTGCGCTGAAGGAAAGTTTCCGCGAGAGCGAGCTGTACCGCAACGGGAGGTTGTACTTCAACCGGCGGGAACAGATCCCACCTTCTCAGGATACGCCGCTGGCAGAGCGCCTGCACGAGCCGCTCAGCGCATCCCTCGCCCTGCGCAAAGGGCGCTGCCGCCTTCCCCTGGCAGGCTTCGACCGCCACCTGCTGCGGGCTGCGCTCAATCGTCTGGAAAGTTTCCGCCTCGACCACCTGCGCCGCCTGTTCCCTGCCCTGGGAAGCATACAGGAGTTCATCGAAAGCCCGCACTACCTCGCCGGCCTCAGTGTGCAGGTAGAAGGCTGCACCACAGCAACACCCCTCTCCCGCGAGCAGCAGCTCCACATCGTCACTACAGCCCTGCAACAGCTTGTCACCCAGCTTCCCCGCCCGGAGCAGCGCTACCGGGGACGCAGAGTTTTCACCTCGCGCCCAGTCTGCGAACTGCTGCGAGAGCACCGTGTGGTGGTGCAGACGGAAGCCGGGGAGCAGGTCATCGATGGCAGCAGCTTTGCCGCTGAGCCCTGGTTTGCCCAGACCGCCTGTATCCCCACGGCAGAGGAGGCTGCCTTCCTGCGAGCGCTGCAGGCCGTGGCTCCGCAGCTGCTGGAGCGTTTCAGCAGCTTCCTGCTCATTCAGAACCACGGCGACCTGCGCCTGCACGATTTTGCCACCGGAGCCCCCTTCGCACCGGGTTTCCTGCTCTGCCTCACGCCCGCCAATGCGGGAACGGCTCCGATGCAGATTGCCATCGATTGCCCGCCGGCCTACCTGCAAGGACTCTACCGCCACCGTATCGCCACGCTTCATGGGCTGGAAGCTGCGGCGGATGAAGCCTTTTCCTCCACCCTCTTCACCCGCCCGCGCCTCCTTGGCCGCGCTCTCTTCACCCCGGGAGACATTGAGAACTTTATACAGGAGCTATTCACGATATGAGCACAACACCCACTCCAATTTCAGCGGATAAAATCTGCGGATGCCTGCTGGGGCTGATGTGTGGCGACGCTTTGGGCGCGCCCATCGAGTTTCACACCCCGGAAGACTTGCGGCAGAAGTATCCACAAGGCATCTCCGACATGGTGAGCGACTGGAACTTCACCAACTGCCGCAAAAAAGGCGAAATAACGGATGACTCCGAAATGGCCATTGCTCTGCTGCGCAGTCTGGTGAACGCCAAGGGATTCTCAGCGGAAGAAGCTCATACTCAATACCTGCACTGGTTGCGAACCGGCCCCAGCGATGTCGGTATCACCATCAGCGGTGCGCTGCGCGGCAAGAAAAACCCGCAATCGCAGGCGAATGGCGCCCTGATGCGCATTGCCCCCCTGGCCATCTACGCCGCTCTGCACCCGGAGTGCGACTGGATAGCCGCGGCCGCAGAGGATTGCCGCATCACGCACATTCACCCCCGCTGTGAGGCCGCCAATATCATCTATGTGGAATCCCTCATTCTGGCCCTGCAGGGATGCTGCCCGCAGGACATCTACGAAGCTGCTTGCAAACGAGCAGATGAGCTGGGAGACGCCGCCCTCGCGGAGCGCCTGCGTCTGGCCGCCACGGAGGAACCGGCTTATTACCCCATGGTGGGCTGGGTGGAGATAGCCTTCCACTGCACCTACTACTGGCTGCTGCACGCCGCTGATTACCGCTCGGCCATGTGTGCCATCGTAAACCGCATAGGAGACCCCGACACAAATGCCGCCATTGCCGGTGCTCTGCTGGGTGCAGTCTTCGGCAGCAGCGGTATCCCGGAGGCCTGGCAGGAGGCCGTGCTGGAGTTCCCCAACTACCGCCCGCAGGAATACCGCGCCACAACGGCCATGCAGCTTCTGGAAGAACTGCACGGTGCGCCGCTAACCACGCAGAATAAAGCCGGAATCCTGCAAAGAGTTCGCCAATTCTTCTCCCGCAGATAACATGACGCTCACCCCTACAGATTTGCAGATACTCAACGTGGCGGAAGATCGCCTCACGGGCTTTCACGTGCGGCCTTTCGACGAGATATCCAACCGCAGCGGTGTGCCGGTAGAGCTCGTGCTGGAGCGCCTGCGCACCCTGCTGGCAGCCGGCAGCGTGCGGCGCATTCGGCAGACCCTGCTTTCCACCAGTCTGGCAGATGGCGCGCTGGTGGCCTGGCGCGTGCCGGAAGACCGCCTGGAAGCTGCCTGGGAATGGCTGCGACAGAACGACCCGTTTACCGGGCATGTGGTGCTGCGCAGCTGCGATAACCCGGCTGCTCCCGGGGCAGATTACCGCCTCTGGACCACGCTCAAGGTGCCCACCGGCAGCAACACGGTGGAGGGACACTGCAGCCTGCTGATGCGACACATCGGTGCCACAGCCTTCGCCCCGCTTCCCGTGGTGGGCATGTTCGCTCTGGGGGTGGGACATGTGCGCCGCGCAGGTCTGCGCCCCGGTGACAAGCTCGACACCCTGCCCACCATGCAATGCCCCACGCGTCCACAGCTCAGCGAGCTGGACTGGAAGGTGCTCATGGCCTTAAAAGAAAGTCTCCGCCCGGATGAATTGGTGCGTGAGCCCTGGGCGGCGCGCGCTCAGAAAATCGGCCTCACCCACCGGGAGTTCTGCGACATTGCAGCAGATCTGGATAAGCGCAAAGTAATTGGCCGCTTCGCCACCTTCCTGAACCACACCGGCGCAGCAAACAAGCACAGCGGCACCGGAGCCGCCGGACTCTTCCATTGGGCCGTACCTCCCGGCATGGAGGAGCGAGCCGGCGCAGAATGCGGGCGCCATATCTGCATGACCCACTGCTACTGGCGCAGTGGCGGCGAGCCCTTCGGCGGCGCCCAGATTATGGGTGTTGTGCATTCCGCAGACTGGGATGGCGTGCTCGCCCACAAAGCGGCCATCGACTCCCACCTGGCAGCCTGCGGCATACCCGTGCGGCACACGGCCATCTTCCGCAGCGAAAAAGCCTGCATCAACCCCAGCGAGATAGACCCGGTGCGCTACACCGCCTGGTTGGAGCGTTATTCCTGATGAGCCGTGACACCCGTTGGAGATAAGGTGATGGAATCCACCTGCGACGGGGTAAACAAAAGCAGATGTTCGCCCGCGGCCTCCTGCTGCGGCAGGCAGAGCCACAGCTTATAGTTTCTGTCGGCATCGCCGAAGAAGAAGTATTCTGTAGCGGGACGCGTGGCATCAAAAGCCAGGCTCTCACCGGTGTCGTTCCACTTGGCGAACACAATACCCAATGATATTTCCCGTACGATTGGCTCTGGTATCAGCAGTACTCTGGCGCCGGCAGGCATGTCCTCTGCGGGCTCAAAATGCACCTTTGTGCAGCTCGTCATTGAAGCAATAAAAGCAAGAACAGCCGTCGAACGGATAATGGATGTACTAGTCACATGCATAGTATCTTTATTATGATAATTACTTCTTATAAAAAAGAGTCTTTGCGACTATATAAATACAAAACACAGTCACTGCTCCGGATGGGAAAAGAAATGAGATTACGCTTCCTGACTCTCCGCATGCCACTGTAAGGTACAAATACACGAGGCAGGAGAGCAGCAACAACAGCAGAAGGACAAGCAGACACTTCATTCTTTCCAGGTAAAGTCCGGTTCTTTAAGCTCAGAAGGCACAAAACGATGCTGTTCGGAGTCATAACACCAGGTGCGGCCATTCTCATGGCGCAGCAGAAGTACCCACTCCGAGCGCGCAGAATCATACGCCCAGCCTATTTCTATACTGCCGGGCTGAATAGCTTCCCGGGGTAACCGATGCTCCTGCAGACACCCATCCTCCATCACTCGAGAAAGAAACGCCTCGGCATCAAAGGGCTTATCGTCGATATACACATCATCCAGATGTTCTCCTCCGAACTCTGATTCCACCCCATGCTCGTAGAGAACAGTTTCCAGCGATACGGAGTCAGACGTAGCATCTGTATCCATCGATACCATATACATATTGAGGGGCTCTGCCATTTTCAGGCGCATATATACCGGTACGGACTTCAGCTCAGGATAGGTATATTCATCCGATACCCCGCGGGGAGTGACAATATATCGAGGGACTTTCCCCTGTGACTCAGGGAGAGTGAAACTGTGAATATAGGGTAGCTGCGAGGACTTGCCAAGCTGAGGCAGCATGCTCACCTGCAGCTCCCCCTCTCCCAGATCTTCCAGCAACAAACGACTTCGCCCCAAATCCTCCGCATCCAGGATACAACTCAACCGCCAGTCCTCGTCTGAAGCCCGGTACACAAACACGGTGTTGGCATCCCGCCCGCTGGTATATCCGCTTATTCGAACAACCAGGAAATCATCATCTGCCTGCAAGGGTGTAACATACAGAGGGCCCCAGCGAGCGGCGGGCAAATAGTGCGAATCTCTCTCCAGCAAGCGCCGCATAAGCGCATTCTGCGCCCGCTGCGCCGGCCAACAGGTGTCATCCGGCATAACAAGCTGAACAGGGCGAGGCGCCCCCTGAGTATTGCCGGAACAGGAAAGGACAGAAAGTAAAGCCAAACAGAATACGTACCGAATTTTCATAGAGTCCAGGAAAGGTTCACACAGAGATTGTCATAGATTCTCAAAAGAATGGTCACCAGGGAGAAAAGGAGAATAAATACAGTTATTTTGCGTCCCCGCTTTTCTGTGAGGCAGATGAACGACGCAATGGCACTTATCCACGGAGCCCCCATGGGAAACGCCAGAAGAAACATAGCTACGGCATCATTGCTGAAATTCTGAGGCGCCAGAACATCCGGGACCGCACACAGGCTACACAAAACACCCCGCCAGATACACCACGGCACCCAGATGCAAAATAATGATATGTTGAAAAATCTCATCATCGACTCCCTGTTTATCGACACTACCACTATATAGGCGCTGCAGCAAGCGAATTTGTTTCAGAAAAACTCGTTTTTTTATAAAAATATTGAAAGCACAGCATGAATATGGTAGCATGCAGGTACAGCCTGATATATACCATGCCCCTACCCCGATTATACACCCTGTCCCTGTGTCCGCTGGCTCTGCTCAGTTGCTGTACGGAGCCCCAGGCTCCGGCAGATGCCTCCCCCATACCCCCGCCTGCGGAGAATCACGAGGCAAAAGCCCCCGATGTCATCATACTGCACGGGCACCTCATCTGCGCTTACATGAACTGTTTTTTCAAAGCAGATCCGGGTACAGCGGAATCGCTGAGACGACAAAAAGCCCCGGAGTGGATGTTCGAACAAGACTGGGCAGAGGAAAAAGAATATCAGCAGCAGAGTGCCCCGGAGCCGGAGGCATACTATACCTTCCGCAGCACCTACCTGCCACCGGTACGCAGTTTCATCCGCATTCCCCTGGCAGATACCCACTATGAGCAAAGCCAATTCTGGGATGAATGCTGCCCCGTGCGCGTCACGCTGCGCTTCAATCCCAAAACAGGCATGACCACTTACACGGATTACGCTCCGGCTGATTCTGATTTCCTGCGGCAAATGGCAGAGGAGTACAATCGAACCGTCACCTCCGGTATCTACAAAGGACTGGCAGGCACACCCACCACGGAAGATATGCGCGGCAGAGCTCTGCCGGTGGATAGTGATTGGAATGAAGAGCCCGGCCCCCTTACCCAACGCTACATGGAAGCAGGAAGCAAAGCCTGGGAGAAAGCAGAGCATGAGGCAGAGTTGGTCAATGAGCGCGAAAAGAATACCCTCCCCTGCCTCACACCGGCAGATGGGCAGCATAGCGCAGCATGGGCCACCTTCCCTTCTGCCAAGCTGGGTAAGGGGCGTATTGTCCGCATCAACGGCACACCCTACAAATTACTGGCCACGGGCAGCAAGCTGGTTTTCTCGGAAGATGTGAATGGCATCTCAGGCGTACGCCTGGAGCTCCCCCTCCAACACCCCGGAGTGGAGAAAGCCCCGCTGCTCCTCTGCACCGAAACACAAAACCCACCCGGAAGCGCCGAGGCAACCATCCTCTGCCTCGCACCGGATGGTAAAAGCCTCGTCGTAGTGCCGGGCTACGATGAATCTGAGGCACCTATCTGCATCTCATGGCGCAACGGCACACTGCATTTCGAAGAGCCTGTATGCTACCGTAGTTCGCTGGCCCGCACCGGTATCCCCACTGTGCTCAAATTTGAGGGATGGCTGGGTAATACGCCGGTGGTGCAGCACTACAGAGCGGATGGGCTGAGTAGGTAAGAGGACGGTGATTTCTTCAATATATTGGCAGGTTATAGCATGAGCGAGCACTCAGAAAGCCCTGATTCCTCTGAACAAATGGAAGAAGAACTCTGGAGATTTCTCTACTTTCATTGGGCAGGCCATATCATCGTTTTCGGAGTAACCTTTCTGGGCGCTTATCTGACCGACAACCATCTCATCACCGCAGGAGCTATTCTGATATTCATCGCGCATCCCCTGATAATGGCGCCGATAGACATTATCCACGTATACCGGCATTACCGCGAGGAGCGCCGGTTTATTCCCCTGTATGTGGCGCAGTACAGCCTGTACCTGTTTTTCTCCGGAGTCCTCATTGTCGGTTGGCTGGTCAGCTACACCACGGGGCAGCATCTGTACACGGCTATGGGTATGTTCTTCTATGCTGTCAGCCCGTTATTCTTCCGGCTATATGACTTGGCAAAGAAGAAAGGCCGGGAATAATGCAAGGCAAAAGCAAGGGCGATATAAATCCCGTGCATGGAGGAAAGAAGAAAGCCCCCTGACTAGGGGGCGACAGAGAGGTTTTTTTGTGAGATTGCGCCTGCGGCGCAGTGAAGATGTGGGCTGCGCCCACAAGTGAAAACCGGCTGCGCCGGTGTGAAGAATGCCCTCCGGGCATAGTGAAGAACAAGCTGACGCTTGTAACGAAGAAGGCCCCGGGGCCCTTCTCGT
>JAZTYL010000006.1:0-43960 GCA_045636905.1 Akkermansia sp. | reverse complement strand
GGTTTTCGAGTGTTTTTTCACCCCATCGGCAACAAAAATGCAGGAAACTCGCAACAAAAGGCCCGCGGCGTGCGCCTATTTATTAGAAAATCTGCACTTTCTGCAATTTTTTGTTGCGGATTCGGTGCCGGGAAGTATTATCTTATGTAAAGGAGATAGAGAATGATGAAGACAATTTTCCACAAAATCCTTGCCACCACAGCCTTGTGCCTTGCGGTAGGGGCTTATACCGCTTATCACGCCACCGGGGATTGTACCGGTACGAAAGTTTCACCGGTGCAGAATGCAGAGCATGGATATGCAAGAGACTTGGTGATGTTTATACGCGACTACGTCAATGACGTCTTGCTGATTAGGAATGAGCGATATGCCGTCGGAGACTACGCTAAATCTCACAGAGAAACAGAGGCGGAGAAAATCTTTGATGACCGGGTGAAAAATTATATTGCCGGTATCAAGCAGTTGCCTTCGCTGGAAACTCTTTGCCATGATTTGTGGCGGTCCGATGTTCCCGAAGACATGCCAACGGGCCTTTGGACGGACGCAGAAGAGAGCATGAAATGGTATTTGTGTGAGCGCATAGCTCAATTTGGAACACAGGAAGCCTACGAAGCCTTATCTCGTCTGCGTAATGCTTATTCTGATGGTGCGTGGTGTGCCTTCTTCCGTTCATTGGAATGGAAATATTTGAGACAGTACTCAAAAGATCCTGTCGTTTTGAAAAGCAAGTCGGGGAAGTTTCATTAACATTGTCGCGAAAAGTCTCCCAAACGACCTAATAAATAATGTCCATGCCCACCATCCCCAGAATCCTTGCCACCACAGCCCTGTGCCTTACGGCGGTGGGGCTGGGCTCGTGTAATGCTTGCTGGTGGCTGACGGTACAATGTCAGCAGCAAGCATCATACGTTTGTTACTCCTTTACTGTACCCGAGGTTGCCGCCGTGAGATTTGTAGACAAACAAGGGAAAGTCATATTGGAGCCATCCATGAATCGACCGGAAGTTCAGGAATTTGCGGACGACTTGCGTAATCTGGTGAAAATTGCCAGTTCTGTGGAATACGCCGGCGGGGAGCTGATGCCACGCGAAGAAGAGAATGTTGCATTGTATGTGGACCTTGTTGATACGGAAGGCGCCGCTTTTTGGCGTTTTCCGTTGGGGAAGGAATCCGGAGATGTTAACATTTTTTATTTCCTGCCCCCGTGGAAGGTAATGGGGCATGGGATACCGCTTGAAATTGGTTTGAGCGAGAGCGAAGTGGCATTATTACGCAAGTATTCTTCCAAATAATCACCTATGACCATTCCCATCTTCCAGAAAATCCTGACCACCACAGCCCTGTGCCTTGCGGCGTTGGTTGTTTCTGGCTGTACAAAACTGAACTTGGTAGAGCAGCTGAATCCGGAGGATAGGCGCGTACCTATTGTTGATGCTAATCCTAAACGTTTCATCCTTTACGAGTTGAATGGTAGCTATTATGTCCCCCTTACCGTGTATATGGGTAAGGAAGATGTGCCGATATTGGGCAGGCGAAATGCCAATGTGGCTGGGCCGTTTACCGAACGTGTCAGTTATACTCCGGACCCTGCAACAGCGCAAGTATGGTTATTTCCGCTCAGCGATAAAGAAGCTACCGAGTGTTTGGAAGAGTTGCACCCGAACAAGACTGATATTGCGGTAAAACAAGAGCACGACATCGATACGGCGCCCATTATTGCCTCCTCATCCTTTGATTTCAAACGAGCTCGCGTCTGTGGTAAAGTGCGCATGTTTTGCCCGAAAAGTGTACAAGCCAACCAAAATGGCTTGTATTACTCCACGCCTCGCCTACCTGTAGAAAAAGGCACCCGCACCTTTGGTTACTATGTGGCATACGGCCCGGTTTGGTGTGTGGATGCTGTGGGTAATGTTGCTATTGGTGCTGCCGAGGCCGCCGTGGCTGCACCCTTTGCCGTCATATTGGTTGGGATGTTGGCAATCCTCCCCCATCACGGTGTGCTATAAGGAATAATTTGTAATGCTGTGGATAGGAGCTTTTTTGTGAAAGACTCTTCACAATTTGGGAGACTGTTACATCACTTGTAAGAGGTCATGGGAAATGAAATACAGCATTCGCGAAAAACGGCAAAAATGTGGATAATCCGCCTCCACGCTTGAATAGAGGCTCAGGAATTGATATAATGCCCGTAACAATTAAAGTTTCAACCATGTATAAGAACTCTCGAGCCTTCCTTTTCTTGTTGTTTTCTGTCCTGTGTACCATGGGACTGAGCTCGTGTGTGACTCTTATTGATACGGGTAGTATGCTGGACGACATAGGGAAGCAAAGCCCAAGTCACCAACTCCGTCTTGTTCAGGAGGAACATCCCCAACACCAGTATTACGACAGAGAAGAATTACAGGTGTGGGAAAAAGATGGCTTATACTATGTGCAGTTGCCGGTGGCATATATTCCATCTCGGGTTAAGAACCGCGATTTCTTGGTACTCATGACCATGTATTGTAGTGTTAATGATTTCACCTACCCCCGACTCATTATGCGAGAAGAAGAAGTGATTCAATTCCAGCAAACGAAGGAGTATTTTTATGCTGTTTTGAGCGAAGAACAGCTTAACAAAGCTGCTACTCATTATCACAAATATCCCAACGCTTTCTATCGGGAAACCTACCCCGTACTTTCAGCTGCAGAAGTTGACTTAAGTAACGCGAGAAAATGGAATCCCTCTCCGTCTCAAAATACCTCTGCATTGACCTCCAACGCCATATACATGTTCAGGCAATTACCGGACCGCCGCACTACTGGCAACCAATTGCGGCGGCCTCTGGTGCTCTTGTTAGATATTGCCGATGTGCCGTTGTCGATTGCTGCAACTCCCTTTGCTTGGGTAGCAGATTTCGTTAATGGCTGCTTTTTTGACTGATGCCGCCCCCGCCTCACTCATCTTTTTTCGTCACCAGTGGCGGCTGCATGTGCCGCATCTCCATCCGGTGCTCGATAGTCTGCAAGCGGACAGACATCTCGGACAGCACGCGGATGGTCTTTTCCTGCGCTTCGGCTTGCTCTGTGTTACCATCGATTTTTCATTTAAGCTCTTGCAATATGACGATATAACAGCTACGGTTTACTTGACTTATGCCGCCCTAATGTTACAATAGCATCATATCTGAGAAAGGATGTGTAACGTATGACCATAGATGAAGTAAAGAAGCTGATTGCAAAGGATGAAACCCGCACGCTGGAGTTGAAGAAGACTACCGGTGAGCTTCATCGTGGTATGGAAACGGCATGCGCATTCCTGAACTCTGATGGAGGTTGGCTCATTTTTGGAGTTGCGCCGAATTTGAAGATTACCGGACAGAACGTGACGGATGCCACCCGGCAAGAGATAGCAAACGCTCTTCGTAAGATTGAGCCTGCAGTTGACGTGGAGGTGGAGTACATCGAATTGCCCGACAAGGCGGATTTCTATGTGATTGCCATCTACTTTGACTCCACCAATTTCAAGAACGGTCCATACTCTTTTGACGGGAGAGCATTCTACAAGGTGGAGAGCACCACAGCCGTCATGCCCCGCACCATGTACGAGGAGCGTCTTAAGCTGAGCAATCCTCGCCGATTCAGCTGGGAGAACATGCCCAACCCCGAGCTCCGTGTGGAGGATATCGATGCAGAAATGGTGTTCCAAACCTTGCACGATGGTATTGGGGCGCGCCGCATCCCGGCCTCCAACATGACCTTGCAGACGCCGCTCCAAGTCTTGCAGAAATTGGGCGTGGCACGCAATGATGGTATGTTGCTGAATGCGGCCAATGCCCTGTTCGGCATAGACCCCACTATGCACCACATCCAATGCAAAGTGCGCCTTGCTCGTTTTGAGGGAACGAACAAGCTTGTATTCCGCGACCAGACGGTGTGCGAGGGAAACCTGTTCAAGCAATACGATGCCGTTATCGACTTCTGCCTCAAACACCTTAACCTTGCCGGGCGTATGGACAGCAAGTTCCGTCAGGACACGCTGACCGTGCCCTACACCGCCATCAAAGAAGCGGCCATCAACATGCTGTGCCACCGCTCATGGAATGCGGATAACCTCACCCCCAGTCTGGCTATTTATAATGATCGCATGGTTTTCCAGAACCCCGGCTCATTCCCTCCCGGCATGAGCTGGACTGATTTTGTGGACGACAGCATTGGCTCCATGCCCACCAACCCCACCATAGCCAATGTATTCTATCGCCGTGGTACTATGGAATCCTGGGGGCGCGGCATCTCCCTCATCATGCAAAGCTGTCGAGAGCAAGGCCTCCCCGAGCCCAAGATTGAAATTGTACCCAATTTCGTAAACCTCACTATTTGGTTTAAGGACTTGTTGTCTGCACAAGAGTCTACAGGACTGCACAAGACTGCACAAGATGTCGGAGATATGATGACAGCAGAACTCTCAGAACGTCAAAAGAAAATAATCGCTATCATTAAAGCGTCACCGACAATCACCGCAAAAAAAATGTCGGAGACATTGTCGGTGAGTCCGCGCACGGTGGAACGAGATATCTCGATACTAAAAAAAATGGGGATACTGTTCCGCAAGGGTAAAGACAACGATGGCGTGTGGGTTATTTTGAACTGAAAGAAAGAATAAATAGCACTTGCTTGCCACGATACTCGTGTATGGCTGTCAGTAAATTGCAGATTACGGGAGTAAGTAAAGCCCCAGGCGAATTTAAATAATCGAACGTTCTCATACCTGATTTCTGTTCTTCTGCCCTTGCTTTAGCGCGTATCTGCACACTTTCAAGATAAAAAGTAGGCAGATACATCATTATAGTGGGCAGATAATCCGGTTGCATCGCAATATCGCGCGAACAGGGTTCGCCATCAATGACTTTATCAACCACTATCCGGATTTTATTGTGAGAACGCGCTCCGGGAAGATAGTCATCATCGAGACCAAGGGCGACCATCTGGCCAATGAGGAGACACTGGCCAAGCTGCACTTGGGCAGAGCGTGGCAGGAACAAGACGGGCCGGGGTATCGCTATTTCCTCGTGTTCCAATCAGTATGACCGGGGCTTACCCCATGAGCGAGTTCCTCAAGATTCCGGCCGAACTGTAACCAACGTACAAAACACCACCTTGCACCACATGCCCCGCACCCGGCTGACCAAGGGCTCCACTTCGAGCAAATCCTCCCCTTGCTGCCCGTTTTTTGCGCTTTTCCGCACTAACAGCTTGCCGAGCCTCCCGGATTCTGCTAACATGACACTGTAACATATACGCGCTTTTGGTAGAATCCCCCTCGGATTGACTGATAATTCCCACAACACGATGAAAACCACATTATTTACCCTAATCCTTACCGCTGTGGCTGCCCTTGCCGCAGATATGCCCGTGCTGAACGACCGCCTGATTCTCGACCTCCCGAAGGAGGCTCAGTATGGGCAACGCACCACCGCGCTGATGGCAGCAGCTCCCGGTGACGATGAAACGCTGATATGGATAGGAGAGGAGGACGACCGAATCGCTGTGTATGCCAAGGAACTCGATGTACTGGCCGATGCTGATTTCGACAAACAGGCGCGCGAGTTCCTCAATGCCTACAACGAAAAAGCCCCGCTGTACGAAATCAAGGCACTGAACGCCGATGTATACTATGCCTTGCGCAAAAAAGCCCCCGCTCGCGCCACAGGGGCAGATTTGTTCGGCGTAGCGCTCGTGCGGCACCGCGACGGCTCGCTCATTCGCATGCAGATTCTGTTTGCCACGAACCACGTCAGCAAGCCGGAAGAATGCCGGACATGGGCAGAAAACGCCTTCCGAAGCATGCGCTTTGGCACAGGCTCTCGAAATTCCGCAGAGCGAACAGATGGCATCAACTTCTTCAATGAGCTGGTGCTGGAAATACCCGTACCGCAGGGATACGTGCGAACCACCAACCCCGGGGTCGATTTCACCTATACCACTTACACTAAGCTGACTACCTGGGACGCCCCCACAGATTACTTCGGCATCTATCTGGGTGACCATCCGAACTTCGAAGAGCGAAAAGATGCCCAAATAATAAAAAGCACCGCAGCAGGAAAAAAGGTCACATGGTTCTGCTTTTCGCCCAGACCGGGAGTTTATGCCGCCGAATGCTGTGTGCGCATGTCCGGGCAGCTGAACTTCAGCGGGCCTTCGCTGTACATGCACCTCATCATTGTCGCTCCTTCGCCGGAGGAACGGGCTGCACAGATAAAACAGCTTGAACAACTGAAGAAAAAAGACGTGCCCGCCAAATCGAAAAAGTAATCGCGAGCGCCTTGGCGGCTCGCCCCTGCGATGCAGCATGGATCCCATGGCATCCTTACCACAACAACAAAGGTGAGGTGATTGCGTGGTACAGGTATGCCATAGAAGACATGCAGAACCGCGAATACATGGGGGATTGGCAGGATGCGCTGCCCATTGGAGCTCGCCCAATTTTGCTCTCTGCGCAGCAGATAGCTGAGCATCCCGTGCTGAGTGGCAAGGAGGGAGTAGGCATGCACTTGGTGTCGGAACGCAGCGAGGCATGCGTGGACAAAGCTCGGGTACTATACGCCTACCCGCTGGCAGGTGTGTGTTGGCTGGTGCCGGATGCGCTCGTGACAGGCGTCATCAACCTGCCTATGATACCGGTGGTATTGTGCTTGATTATCGGAGATGCGTTCAATTGAGGCACTCTTTGCCCCAACGGCAACAAAAATGCAGGAAACGTGCAACAAAATGCCCGCGGCGTGCGCCTATGTAATAGAAAATCTGCACTTTCTGCCATTTTTTGTTGCGGATTCGGTACCGGGAAGTATTATTATATGTAAAGGAGATAGAGAATGATGAAGACAATTTTCCACAAAATCCTTGCCACCACAGCCTTGTGCCTTGCGGCCGTGGGGGTGAATAGCTGTCTGCAGATGCCAGAGTCAGCGTTTCTCAGCGGAAAAGCCCTTGTACTGAGACTCGATGATACAGAAATGCGCTTCGAATTCGCGGATAGTCATGTTGTTCGCAAATCCTCTCGTTTCACCCCTTTACCCGACGGAACAGAGCGGCAAATCTGGCAGGAAATTTATTACGTTTATTCGCCGGAAAAAGCAGAGTTTTACGAAGAAAGCCGCATCAACTCAGCTTCGGGTCAGGTACATGATGGTTATGGTTACTCCCGCTGGCACCTGCAATTTAATACAGCATCGGCGGGTACTGCCACCCTCATTGACAAACACCCATTTGCGTTCCAAGGACATAAGGTCGGACTGTCTGTCCCCTTCAGGATTGACCCCATGTCACCACATCTACCTCAGAAGCAAATCCAGGAGAAAACATTATGACCATACCCACCATCCACAGAATCCTGACCACCACAGCCCTGTGCCTTGCGGTGGCATACTCATCGCCCGCTAAAGCAGATGGAGCCATCTACCCAGGCAATTTGGATAGATCTTCGTATTTAGCTAATGATAAGGAACGATATCAAGGACACGTCATAGAAGCTTGTCGCCTGTACATAGAAGCAATTGAAGAAGCGAGAAATACTAAATCGCGACTCTCAGAACAAGAACACGTTGAAAAAACAGAGGCAGCACGCAGGTACCTGATTGAGCGAATCGAGCTGTATCCTGATGAAATAAATGATACATACTGGACCCAGGACGGTTTATACGCCTCGCCCCTGTATGCAGCTATGGTTGGAAATGACAGCTCCCTTGTTCATTACATATTGCAGAAGGGGGCTCTTCCTTTCCTCCCGGATTACTGCTACACGGAACTTCAACTCTCGCCGGAAGTGCAAGAATTGTTGTTTCATGCTCGTAACCGATACAATATTCTCGAAATATGTCTGCAAGCCCAAAGAGCCGGCATAAAAATAGAAGGTGAAAAACCGAGCGGACGCTGATGTCTCAGAATGATTCAGAGAAAAAGTCATAACAATATGACTATGCCCCACATCCCCGGAATCCTCGCCACTACAGCCTTCTGCCTTGCGGCGGTGGGGCTGAGTAGCTGTATTTCGCGTCTACACCGGGAAGCATACGAGTTTCCCCGCAGCTATGAAGGTGTACGCTTAGAGAACAACAGCGTTTCCATAGATAACAATGCCGCCAACATGAAGTTGACAAAACGCCTTTATGTGTACGAATGCAACGGGCAATGGTATCTGCCGGTATCCCGCATTCAATACAAGAAAAGCGTCCAATGGTATCAATGGAAGCCTTATGAAATGGGTGATATTTCTTATGAGGATAAACAGCAGTATTATCTTCCCATTACCGAAGAGTTCGCCCGGGAATTGCGTACCCCGAGTCGACTTCTCTGGGACGCTCCCGCGTTTGGTAGCCACAAATCAGAACATCTTATTCAGTCAACAGAGCTCATAAAGGCATTGCCGCCGCAAGCAAAACCATATCCCATTCTCTGCCCTGTATCCGGATTTGATGAGCCCGGGGTCTGGCTGGCAGAAACGGACACTCATGTCGGACCCTCTGCTATTTGGGCGTACCCGGCAGCTGCTCTTCTCTTTTTGGTGGATGTTCCGGTGACCATTGTGTCCACATCCGTAGGCTACACGGCGTACGGCATTTATGCCCTTATATCCCCCTCTCAAGTATTCCGCTGATATATACCCCAAATGTATAACCTCATGATTACGCCCGCGTTCCGTAAAATCCTCACCACCAAAGCCCTGTGCCTTGCGGCGGTGGGGATTAGCTCGTGCATCTGTCAACAAAGAGGTCCTTTACTAGAGGAATCTTTGTATGTGAATGATACATCCGCCTGGTATGCAGCAGAAAACGACATGAGCAATTTTTACCATGTGACAGCACTCCCGTCGGTGAGGAAAAGTTATCTGAATGACTTTCGCCAAAGCTCGGACGCGTACAGCCAAGAATTCGGTAGAAAACGAGAATCAAGGATTCGCGAGTTGGATGCTGCTGCCGCGTTTATCAGCAACATGCGCCAAGTTGAAAAAGAAGCACTGGCATTGGCCTATTTCGAAGAGTACGTCGCGTCACTGGATAAGCATCACATTACTAATTCCGGTCAGCTCCATGCTAATAATGGATATACAACCATCAGCAATTGGGATGGCATGTACACGCGCACAGTAGAGCGTTTACCACAAGAACAACAAATTATTTTGAATACCAAAGGCGGAGCAGAGCTGATGGAAGGATATGGAGGCTACATGATTGCTCGATATGTTGCATTTAATCCCAAAATGGATGCCGACATGAGGCACAAAGCTTTGTTTATCGTTGATTTGTGGAACGAATGTTCTGATGGAGAAAATGGCTATCGCTCACGATGGATAAGAAGAAAACACTGAACCGCTTCAGATAAGAAGAAAACCTTATGACCATGCCCACCCTCACCCGAATCCTTGCGCCCCCTGCCCTGTGCCTTGCGGCCGTGGGGCTGAGTGAACATGTAAAAATGATACCTTAATTGTCTATGCCGCTCATTTATTGCCTATTCTGTTTATTGTCAGCCATGTTTATTCTCGTGTGGACGGGATTGAACATGATGCAGGCGGCCTGGACTTTTGATTCTCAGTGGGGCGTACTTTTACTCTGCGGGGTAGCTTCTGCGATAAGCGTATTGCTGGCTGCGTGGCAGAGTTCGCGTGGTGGATTTCGTCCGGCTTTGCTAGGCTTACTCTTTGCCGGCATATACTCAGTTCTGATTATGACCTTGCGATTCGGACTCCGCTCGAATCTCGATGAAGATTGGCTGGTTTGGAGCATTCTCGCCACTGCGTTGTGTGTACCACTGTATGCGGGTTACTGTGTGCTGAAGCAACGTAAGAGAAAACACCACCCGCAAGACCAGGAAGCCCCCAAGCAGGGAACGACCGGCCAGATCCCGCCAATTTTTTTCTCAAACGAACCCTGATACCACAAACTCCTTATGCCTCTTTTCTTTCGTATTTCCGAGGCTTTGCTGCTGGCGATTTTTCTCGGGCTGAGCATCCACCTGCAGGTGGTGGATGTGGCAGAATCCTGCAGTGCTGAGGCTCTGTCCGGCGAACGTGGCACGGTGCTGTGGTACACGGCAGCCGCAACGGCTCTGTTTGTTGCAGGTGTGCGGCTTCCCCGCCGGAGCAGCCTGTTTCTCGTGGCGTCGGGCATTCTGCTCACCCTGCCGGCCTTCAACCTGTTCTCCTGCATCTGCGGCCACGAAAGCTACGGGAACGCCCCCGCCTACTGGCTCGGAGGCCTTATTTTATGGTGGGTGATGAGTTTCATCCATATCGGCACAAGCCATTCATCCGACTGACCATCATCTGCCCGATTCCTCTCACGCATTGCCATATGAATCCTCCTGCATTCCGCTCAACCAAGGCACTGTTCAGCCCCCTGCTGATACCGGCTATCTGTGCCGGCATCCCCTGGGCGGCTCCATCCGAAGAGCGCCCCACCCCTGAACAGGCCTGGCTGTAGCCGGTCGGCCGGCGGTCAATGCGCTTCTCACCCTGCCGGAGGAGCTGAGAATAACGCTCAGCGGCATCACCCCGGCATATAACATCCTGCAACTGCGGTAGCCTTAATACCCCGTAACAGATACTCTCTAAGTTATGACCATGCCCTCGTTATGTAAACTTCTTACCATTGCCACCATGCTGCTGTGCTGTCCGCATCTCCCCGCGCATGAACAGGGTGAGGCCACGCAACTCTGGCAGAAATATGCTGAGCTGGGCCTTTTTGATAAACTTCTCACCGAATTGGAAACGGAGAGTCGAAAAGAGGACTCCACTCGGGAGCCAGAGCTCACCCACGCCCTGCTGACTCACTGGGAAGCAATCATGAAACAGCGGCGCTGGTGCGATATCTACATCCACTGGGATGGTGAAGGAGCTTATGGCTCCATAAGCTACCGCACCAAAGACATGCCGCCCGAAATGGTGCAGCAGCTCCACGCCTTTTACCACAGGTACAAGAGAGAAAAAGCCGACGAAGAGGTGCGGAAGCTGTATATCGCCCTTATGACTCGGAGAGATGCCTACATCGACAATGCCCCCGACGCAGAGAAAATAGACCTGCTCATCCGGCATATCCACGCAGAGGAATACCCCCAGGCCATCAAGCAGTTGGCGCAGCTGCGCCGGGAGCACCCGGATTACTGCCCACAGGCCTTTGCTGAACTGGCTGTCGCTTTAGATACCCCTAAGCGGCTGAATCTTCTCCTTCTCTGCACCAAACTACCCCTCGGAGTCATCCGCGAAACACATTATGTGAAATAACTGGAGTTTTCACACCATCGGCAACATTTTTTTTAATACGCGTGCTGTGATAATAAATACTTGCTATTTTTTTCGAGGAAAGTACAATGAAGATGATTAACTATAGGTGTATGAAACCGTTATTTGCCATAATGCTCGGGATATGTTGGGTGAGTACTGCAAGTGCATATGCTCATGAGGAGGTGCAGGATAGTATGGCACCGCCCTCAATACAGGAAAACACCGCCATTTTGCACAACATACAACAGAAGGCAGCAAACTGCACGGGTATGTATTTCTACATAGGGGATATTGAGGAGGACGCTGAATATATGTATCGACTATCGGCGGCAGAGGTAAAAATCATGCAGCAGTTGATTGAAGACATGAGCTCCTGCGCTACCAATATGGAGATAGAAATAGACCCGTCCGTGTACATAAGCCTCTGTTTTGAAAATACGGGAGAAAAAATTGTTACCGTGCTGGATACATTGGACGTTGTACCCAAAAGCCAAGCAGCGGCAGACGGCAGTTATCCGCTCGGGCGCTTCGCGTTAACGGATTCCGCTTACACTCAATGGCAGAGTATCATTAAACACGCATTGAAACACAAAACATTCATCTCTAAAGGCATTTTCAAATGAGTGCAACAAAATGCCCGTCAAGCTTGAACTGCGGGGCGGGAATTGATATAATGCCCCGTAACAGATACTCTCTAAGTTATGACCATGCCCACCATCCCCAGAATCCTTGCCACCACAGCCCTGTGCCTTGCGGCGGTGGGGGTGAGTTCATGTACCATCGTAGACACCGGCGGAGCTGTCAACAATGTAGGGCGTTACATCCCGGTGGATGAAAATTTGACCAAACCCTGCTGCAAGCACAGCAATACAAGCTACACTGTCTACACCTATCAAGACACGGCATACCTTGAGATTCCCGTGCGGTACTTACCGGCGCGCAACAAATGGTTTCATTGCTGGATGATTGGTGGTGGCTATGTTGAGGAGAACCGCAGATTCGAGAGTTTTTCCCGTCCGGATAAACATCGGCTGGACGGCATTTATTACGCCTCGATTCCGGCGGACAGACTGCAGAGCCGCGATGTTCTCAGTCATGTTACACACCTGATACCGGGTTGCAGCGCTGAGCCATTCCCGGCAGGCACAACAATCGGCACGATACAACTGCCGAATAGTGCCCAACGTGCGCTGAGCAAACTGGAGGATGATTGCACTTGGTCTAACTACGCCGTACAACCTCTGCGTTACGTGGCTGAGCTGGCGGATATTCCGCTCTCCGTCATGGCGACACCCGTAAATTGGTGCGTTATGCTTTTCGGTGATGGACTTTGGAGATATTGAGCCCTTGACTACCGCTCATTCTGAATAAGAAAGAATAAAAAAATATGCGCTCCACTCCCAGAATCCTTGCCACCGCAGCCCTGTGCCTTGCGGCGGTGGGGCTTAGCGCTTTTCTCTCTTCCTGTGTGTGTCAGGTGCAAACCTCAAAAGCCATCCGCCTGCATGGACAGGAATGCACAGGTGTCATTATTCCCGGCTTATTAAACAACAAAGAAGAGTATTACCGAGCGAACGGCGTATACTACGTGAAAGGTATACAAACGAGGTTACGGCGCGCCAACTGCGAACTGGCATACTACCAGTGGCCCGAAATGGGAGAGGAGTACCGCATCGTACCCGGGGCTGCGCAACGCACCGTATACTTGCCGGTTACGCAAAACGGCCTCGGCGAACCGTTGACGGAGCTTACGATTCCCGTCAGAAAATGCACGAAGCGGCCGGCCGCCATCAAAATGATTCCCACAAGCTGTTATGGTTCACGTGTTTCATTCGCAGCAGATGCCGGCGGCCCGAATCCGGTAAGTTACCTGTCGCCCATGCAAAACAATGAGCGGGCCTGGTATACAGTCCCCTTGTCCACCCTTGCCTTAATAGCGGTGGATATTCCCGGTACCGTCATCGGCAATGCCGGGGGCTGCGTGTATACGCTGTTATCACAGGAGCAGTCATTTACCATGCAGGTAGATAATTTTAACTGCAACTATATGCCGAGCCTGAGCCGTGACGCGCAGTAAGGGGACTCCCCATGCTACTTGTATTCCAAGCCGGGCAGGAATGAGCACCGGCCCCGTCCATCGCTTGCAAGCGCCTTTTTATCCCCTTGCAAGCGATGTGGCATGTCTGGTTACCACTCGGTTTCCCGGTACAGAACGCAGAACGACCTTGACTTGGCGGGCGAAATATGTTATACGCATAGTTGCTATGACCATATCTCGTAAGATAGCCGCGGTAGCGGCCATGTTCATGGGGTGGCTCGGAGCTGCACAGGCAGCAGATGAGCGGCCGAATATCCTTTTCATCATATCGGACGACCACGGAACCAACGCACTCGGCACATGCGAAAAAGACAGCCCTGTGCCCCTGCCCGGCTTCCGCAGACTGGCAAACGAAGGTATGGTGTTCGACCGCGCCTACTGCGCCAACTCCCTCTGCGGCCCCTCCCGAGCCTGCATGCTCACGGGGCGCCACTCCCACAACAACGGTTTCCTGTACAACTACGGCGGCCCGGCCTTCAACGGCGACCAGCCCACATATCCCAAGATGCTGCAGGCCGCCGGTTACCAGACCGGTATCGTGGGCAAGTGGCACCTCATCTCCCGCCCCACCGGCTTCGACTCCTGGCAGGTGTTCCCCAGCCAGGGTGATTACCTGAACTCCACCTTCCTTTCCGCCGGCCCCAACAACTCCACGCGTTCCAACCGCCTGCGCGGGTATGTGACCGATGTGGTCACCAACATGGCTATCACCTGGATGGAGAGCCGCGACCGCAGCAAGCCCTTCGCTCTTATCGTGGGCCACAAGGCACCGCACCGCAACTGGCTGCCCGCCGTGCGCCACCTCGACATCATCAAGAAGCATGTAGCCAAGATGACACCTCCCGCCACCCTGCACGATGACTGGAGCGACCGCCCCGAGTTCCTGCGCCACAACCGCCAGAGTGTCGGCTGGGACCTCTGCAACTGGAACGATAACCACCTGGTCTACGAGAAGATTCCCTTCGACGTGATGAAGGATATCATCCCCAAGAACCAGCTGCGCAACAAGATCAGGAACGGCGAGTTCAAGGGGCAGATTCCTGCCGACTTCAACATCGAGAAGCACACCCCGCGCTTTGCTCCCAAGACCAACCTCGGCTGGGGCATGGGCTGGATTGAGCCCGGCCTGCAGGACGTCTACCGCAACTTCTACACCACTCGAACGGAGGAGTTCGTGGCCAATTTCCGCGCCGGTAAATACAAGACCCAGAAGGACATGACCGAGCAGCGCTGGCGCTGGTACATGGAGGACTACCTGGGCTGCATCCTCTCGCTGGATGAATCCATCGCCTCCCTGCTGGACTACCTGGACAACGCCGGCCTCTCCCAGAATACCCTTGTGGTGTATGTGGGCGACCAGAGTTTCTACCTGGGCGAGCACGGCTTGTACGACAAGCGCTGGATTTTCGAGGAATCCATGCGTATGCCGCTCATCATGCGCTGGAAGGGCAAGATACCTGCCGGCAAACGCAGCCAGGCAATGGTGCAGAATATTGACTATGCTCCCACCCTGCTGGAGGTAGCAGGCGCTGATACGCCGGAGAATACGCGCACCATGGAAGGCGTCTCCCTTACCCCGCTCTTTGCCACCGGTGAGGCTCCGCAGTTCGCAGACCGCCCGCTCTACTACGCCTTCTACGAGCAGCCGGGCGAGCACAATGCACCCCGCCACGACGGCATCCGCACGCAGCGCTACACCTTCGCCCGCATCTGGACCCCGCTGGATTACGAGCGCAAGAGCGGCAAGCGCCGCCCGGAAAACGAGTGGCTGCTTATCGACAACGAGAAGGACCCGCAGCAGATGCACAATGTGGCACAGGACCCGGCCTACGCTGAGGTCATGAAGGAGCTTACCGAGAAGTACCATGCCGTGCGCACACAGTACCGCGTACCGGCAGACTGCCCCGGCAGCGGCCACAAAATCCCCGATTTTCTGCCCTCCTGGGGACCGGGTGAAAACGACCGCATCAAGAAATAAGCAGCACTTCTGATATTTCACGCACAAAAAACCGCACCTCCGATAATCGGGGGTGCGGTTTTTATTATAAAGTCGCGCTCGAGATAAACCTTACTCCGTGACGCACAGAGCCTTGGCCTGCTCCTCCGTGAGCTCGATGCACTGCCAGGGGAGGCCGTACTTGTTGAGAGCATCCATGAAGGGATCCGGGTCGTTCTGCTCCATGTTGAAGACGCCTGCACCGCTCCAGGTGCCGGTCATCACCATGCGGCCACCGATGGCGGCGGGAACACCCGTGGTGTAGGAAATGGCCTGGGAGCCCACCTCGCGGAAGCACTCCTCGTGGTCGCAGATGTTGTAGATGTATACGGCCTTGTACTTGCCATCCTTCTTACCCTGAATCACGCAGCCGATGCAGGTGCGGCCATGCGTGGTCTTGCCCAGATCGCCGGGGTCGGGCAGCACGGCTTTGAGGAACTGAAGCGGCACAATCTCCACACCGTTGTACACCACGGGGTCAATGCGGGTCATGCCCACGTTCTTGAGCACGGTGAGGTGGTTGATGTAGTTGGGCGAGAAGCTCATCCAGAACTGGGCACGCTTAATGGTGGGGATGTGCTTCACGAGGGACTCCATCTCCTCGTGGTACATGCGGTAAATCTCGTAGGTACCCACGCCGTCCGGGCAGGTGAAGGGCTGGTGCATGCTCATGGCACCGGTCTCCCGGAAATCACCGTCCTCCCAGTGGCGGCAGGGTGCCGTCACCTCGCGGATATTGATTTCCGGGTTGAAATTGGTAGCGAAGGCCTGGCCGTGGTCACCGCCGTTCACGTCGATGATGTCCAGATACTCAATCTCGTCGAAGTGATGCTTCAGAGCCCAGGCGGTGTACACATTGGTCACACCCGGGTCGAAACCGGAGCCCAGCAGGGCAAAGAGGCCGGCCTTCTGAAAACGCTCCTGGTAGGCCCACTGCCAGCTGTACTCGAACTTAGCCACATCGCGCGGCTCGTAGTTGGCTGTATCCAGGTAGTTCACACCGGCCTCCAAACAGGCATCCATGAGGGGAAGGTCCTGGTAAGGCAGTGCTACATTGAGCACGAGGTCCGGCTGCACCTCCTTAATGAGGGCCACCGTGGCAGCCACATCATCGGCATCCGCCGCATGAGTGGTAATCTGCACGCCGCTGCGGGCCAGTACGTCTGCGGCAATCGCATCGCACTTGCTCCTGGTACGCGAAGCCAGATGGATGTTCTTGTAAACATCTGCCATCTGTGCACACTTGTGAGCCACCACATGGCCCACACCACCAGCTCCGATTATGAGTACAGTGTTGTTCATTGCCCCGCAAGAGTGCACCAGAACGGCAGCAATGTCAAGCGAAAATGCACACCGAACAAAATAAGTCGGGTCATACACACGCAGCAGGGCAACCCCGTGGGGTTGCCCTGCTCTGCATACCTAACCAGCGTATCAGCGCAGGAAGAAACGTAACAGTTTCTCGGCAAATGCCGTATAGGGGTGGTATCGCATAGGCAGATCCAGCCAATTGGCCTTTGTGAGTACGGATTTATAGTGCGTGAATGTGTCGAACCCGGCCTTGCCGTGGTAAGAGCCCATACCGCTGTCGCCCACACCGCCGAACGGCAGCCCGTGCACCGCGAGGTGGATGATGGTGTCGTTCACACAGCCACCGCCGAAGGAAAGCGAATTGACAAAGCGCTTCTCGTTTGCCGAGCTGGTGGTGAAAAGGTAAGAGGCCAGCGGGCGCGGGCGGCTGAGCACAAAGCGCTCTACCTCCTCCCACTTATCCCAGGTGAGGATGGGCAGGATGGGGCCGAAGATTTCCTCCTGCATGCAGGGGGAAGACGGTGTCACATCGTCCAGAAGAGTGGGCTCGATACGAAGCGTGGCAGGGTCGCCCTTGCCGCCGAGTATGGCTGTAGAGCCCTGCACCAGGTTCATGAGGCGCTTGAAATGTCTCTCGTTGATAATATGCGTAAAGGTTTCATCCTTCAGCGGCTCCTCGCCGAGCATGCGCTTCACCTCCGCCGTGTAGGCCTCGATGAACTCCTGCTTACGGCTGCTGTGAATCATCAGGTAATCCGGGGCCACACAGGTTTGCCCGGCATTGAGAATCTTGCCGAAGGCAATGCGGCGGGCGGCCACACGGATGTTGGCCGTCTCATCCACAATGCAGGGGCTCTTGCCGCCCAGCTCCAGCGTGACGGGGGTGAGATGACGCGCGGCCGCCTCCATGACCACATGACCCACCACCGGGCTGCCGGTGAAGAAAATGTAGTCGAACTTCTGCTCCAGCAGAGCACCGATTTCCAAGCGACCGCCCAGAACGGTGGTCACATACTCCGGCGGGAAAATGCTGCCAAGCATCTCGGCTATCACCTCCGAGGTGGCGGGGGACATGGACGAGGGCTTCACTACGGCGCAGTTGCCGGCAGCCAGAGCTGCCGCCAGCGGGTCGAGGCATAGCAGAATCGGGTAATTCCACGGGCTCAGAATAAGCGACACACCGTACGGCTCCGGCTGCACTCGGCAGGTGGAGGGGAACTGAGCCAGAGGAGCCATCACTTTTTTGGGACGGCTCCAGCGGCGCAGGTGGCTTATATTCTCGCTCAAGCCGGCCAGTACCATGCCGATTTCGGTCATGTAGGTTTCCGTGCCGCACTTGCCCAGATCCTTCTGCAGGGCTTCGGCAATGCGGGGCTCCCACTCAATGATGGTCTTCTTCAGTTTCTTGAGTGCATCGAGGCGGAACTTCACATTCCGCGTGGCGTGGGTCAGGAAAAAGTGACGTTGCTTAGAGACAATTTCTTGCATCATATCAGTAGGCAGCGTTAAGGATTTCGATAACCTGGGACTCATCCGCCGCACGGGGGTTGACGATGAGAGCGCCGTCATTCACGGCAACCTCCGCCACATGGGCAAATGCATCCTTCGGCACATTGACCTCACTGAGCGTAAGGGGAATACCGCAAATGTCCTTCAGGCGGCGACCCAGCGACTCCACAGCACTGATGGCAGCCTCAGCACGCTTCTCCGCCGGGGTGGCCATGGCAGCATCCATGCCGACCAGCCAGGGCAGCAGCTCTGCGTACCCCTGTGCACAGTGGCTCAGGTTGTAGCGCATCACGTGGGGCAGCAGAATCGTCATTGCTACGGCATGCGGCACATGGCATACACCACCCAGCGCGTGGCCGATGGCATGCACGGCACCTACCATGGAGTTGGAGAAAGAAATACCGGCCATAGTGGAGGCCAGAGCCATGGCAAAACGAGCCTGCTTGTTGCTGCCGTTGCGAGTGGCTTCCTCCACATTTTCACAAATCATGCGAATAGCGGCAGTACCGTATGCCGTGCTGAGCGGGTTGGCCTGCTGGCAGGTGCAGGCTTCCAGGGCGTGCACCAGAGCATCCATGCCCGTGGTAGCCGTAGCCTTGGGCGGGAGGCCCGCCGTCATGCGCGGGTCTATCACCGCGGCATCCGGTTCCACATAGGGGGAGAGGAACTCCATTTTCACGCCGTTGGAATCGTTGCGAATTACCGCCACACCCGTGCATTCCGAGCCGGTACCGGCCGTGGTGGGCACCACGATGAAGGGCACATGCGTGCCGCGCACCAGATTATCCAAACCACTGAGCGAGAGGATATCCTGCTTATTCTGGGAGAGCACCAGGCGCACCCCCTTTGCCGTGTCGATGACAGAGCCGCCGCCCACAGCTACGATGGAGTCACACCCCTTCTCGCGATAGAAGGCAGCAATCTGATTCACAACCTGCAGGGAAGAATCCACCGGAATCTCCGTGAAGGTGGCAGCGGGCGACACGCCCTCGGACTCCATAGCCTTGATTACAGTGGCCAGTGTGCCGATTTTGGTAAGCACGGCATCGGAAAGCATGAGCGGCTTGCTTGCGCCCATGAGCTCCAGCTCCAGAGAAATGCGCTCCAGAGCCAACTCGCCGCAAAGAAGTTTCACGGCATTCTGAAATTCAAAATAAGGTACCATATTTACTTGGAAAGTTTATATTTACAGGTCAGAAAGCCCAGCGCAATGCGGGCGTAGGCACGCAGAAAGCATACCTCTGTTTCCGGCACATCCGTCATGATGCGCCGAGTCATGATTTTCGGGAACAAGTAGCCCTCCACCAGGTTCACCAGGCGAGCCAGGCGCATGACATCCGCCACCTCTCCCCCCATGGTGAAGGCATGGCGGGCATAGGCCTGAGCCAGCCCCATCTGCCCCGTGAAGAGGCGGAAAGACAGGGGCATGCTCTTGATGCGCAGGGCACACACAGGAGCTTGCAGCTCCGGCAGGCGGCGCAGCTCGCGGCCATCCCACTGCACATAGAGCGTCGGCCCTTTGTAGCCGGTCTGAATGGCGTAGCTCAGCCCCTCGGGCATGCGCTCAAATTCCGCGGCCACGCGGCTGTCCAGCTTACGCAGCTCCACAAGTGCCGCATGCACCACACGCAGCACGATGCCAACCGTCAGAGATTGCAGAAAACGCATAAACTTTTACGCCTCCTCTCGTTTGGCTGCGGCGCGGCGCAGGCGGTCCATCATAGCGCAGCCCAGCCCCGTCTCGGGGAGCTCCTCCGCTACAATCACCTGCACCTCCTCGTTCTCATCCATGGCACGCATCACGGCAAACAGGCGTACGGCAGCCTCAGCCAGGCGACCACTGCCGGGAGAAAGCGGCATCACCTCCGCCCAGCAATCCTGCTGTGCCAGCTCAGACTCGCCCTCATAAGAAATAAGCCCGTAGCTCACACCCTCCTCCGGCACAAATGCCTCACGAGGATTCCACAGGATAAGCGGCTTACCGGGGGCATAGTGGCTCGTGAGCTGGCCGGGAGCATTCGGCAGTGCATCAGCCGGGGCCTTCCCCTTGCCGGGTTTGAGCACACGGCAGATACCACGCAGCTTCTCGCGGGTGATGGGGCCCTCACGCAACAGACGCACAGCGGGTTTGCCCTTCTCGTCCAGACACGGCATCAGGATGGTGCTTTCCAGTCCCTCCGAGCAGGCTCCGGAATCCAGAACCAGCGGAATGCTGCCACCCAGCTCCTTCACCACGGCCTGAGCGCTGGTGGGAGATATATGGCCGAAACGGTTGGCACTCGGCGCCGCAATGGGACGCTCCAGCGCACGGGCCACTCCGCGCATCACCTCGTGGCTCGGCACACGGCAGGCCACCGTGGGCAGGCCGCTCGTCACAATATCCGGGATGATGGGGCGGCGCGGCAGCACCAGCGTCATCGGGCCCGGCCAGAACTCCTTTGCGAGCTTATCCACAAGCTCCTGCAGCTCAACAGGAACCTCTGTGTAATCCTTTATATCCTTCGCTCTCGCAAAATGGCAGATGAGCGGGTCGAAACTCGGGCGGGCCTTCACGGCAAAGACATTCGCCACCGCCTCCGTATTGAGCGCATCCGCGCCCAGGCCGTACACGGTCTCAGTCGGTATTGCTACCAGACCACCCTCCGCCAGCACGGCGGCGGCCTCCTTGTACACACTGCGGCAGTCCTCCAGCGGGTCCACCTCCATCACTCGTGTTTCCATGCGCGCCATCATACCTGCTATCGGCTGATTTGTCAATGAGAATCACGCGTTTCAGAGATATACTTTGACCCAACTCCAAGTTTTTAACAAATAAATCAACCTGCAAGCTTACTGACCGGCAGCAGGAGCACTGGCGGCAGGAGCAGACGAGGCCGGTGCACTTTCCCCCGATTTTTCAGAATCGGAGTTAACGGCAGCAAGGAGGAAAATCAATAAAAGTACGACAGGAAATACCACATGCGACATAATCAATGCCCGCAGCCAGGCACGAGGATGTGCTTTCTCGTACGAGCGCTTACAGAAATCTCCGCAGAACGAAGGAGCGTATGCCCTTACAAACAAGGCAGACAGCAAAGGTACCGGAACACACCACAACCACCACGGTATCCATATCGACATTGCATCCTCGCGAGGCACCCCACCCCTGCCGCAATTCTTGCACCTCACTCTATCCTGGCTCATATCAACCTAAAATCCCTGCCGGCCGAAAGTCGACCGACAGGGAAAGTTCGTTTGAATAGTAATTAACCGCGACCACGTGTCGTGTCCGCAGAGCCAAATGCCAGAGTGGAATTCTTACCGCACCACGGGCAGGTAAGTTTCTCACCCTCCGTACTGTTGCAGCAGAAGATACTTCCACAGGGGCATACGCATACAGAAGCGTTATTAGAGCAATGCGGACAGGGGGCATCGCCCATAAGATTTCCGGTGTTCACCTTATTCTTGCCACTTCCGGCAGACATGGACTCATACACCTTTTCCTCCACTGCATAGCTGCCATCAATTCTGTAGACACCGGAAGACGCATCCTTCACGTACTTAACCAGATACATTTTCTTTGTCTTGCCGCACTTACCGGGAAGAATCACGCAGTTTTCATCATCCTGGAAGGAGGAATCCGGTGTTACTTTTTCCAGCTTCAACTCGCGGGCGTCCTCAAGGCGCAAGTCGTCATTCAAACCATCGGACACAGCGCGAGTGGATGCTGCGATGGAGCCGGATACCCATTTGAACATGGCCGCAAAGTCGTTCTCACCATTCGGGTTGAAACGCAGCACGGTTTCTGTGAGGGAGCAGAGAGTACCGGTATTGGCATTATCGCCGATGGAAACCACGACCAGATTGCAACGCCTCTGGTACGACTTCTGCCACTTGGAAATGGCAGATTTGGGATTATCCGTGGGAGAGCCATCCGTAAACAGGAAGATGATGGGCCTCCAATCGCCCTTCTTATCCGCCGTAGTTTTAGCCACGTTGGAATCGATTTCCTTCATCAGCAACTCCAGACCGCCACCCAACCCGGTACCACCGCCTATCGGCAGCTCCGGCATCATGAATTTGTAACATTCCTGCAGCGGTACCAGTGTTTTGGCCTTACCGGCAAATGCGATAACGGACACATACGCTGTCTCAAGTGCATATGGGTCATTGCGTAATTCTTTAACAATCTGGTTCATGCCCTGCTGGACATACTCTATCGGCTTTCCAATCATGGACTCCGATACGTCTATCAAAAAGAAAATAGGTAATTTTCTCATTTTATCAGTTGGTTATATGTAAAAAAAACTTCACTCGAAACATCATACACTATACAAATATCTACCGAAAAGTCAAGCGCTAAAGCAAGAACCTGCTACTTTTTTTTCGCGAAAAAGTCCAGAAGGAAAGGCCATTCGCCACATGATTTGCACTCACTCCCCCTATCAGAAGGAAAAGACAATCTCAAATTAAAAAAGCAAAACAAAAAAAACAAAGACACATACAGCAAAAAAACTTGCCAAACAGACCTCGAACGCATATAATAGCGCCGTTATGAAGAAACCCGTAACCGTGACCGTGACCGGCGCTGCCGGCAATATCGCATACTCTCTGCTGTTCCGCATTGCTGCCGGCGAAATGCTGGGTGCTGACCAGCCCGTTATCCTGAAGCTTCTGGAAATCACCCCCTGCCTCGACAAGCTCAAGGGTGTGGTGATGGAGCTGGAGGACTGCGCCTTCCCGCTGGTGCAGGAGATTGTAGCTACCGATGATCCCGCAGTGGCCTTCAAGAACGCTGACTGGTGCATGCTGGTAGGTTCCGTGCCCCGCAAGGCCGGTATGGAGCGCAAGGATCTTCTTTCCATCAACGGCAAGGTATTCGTGGGTCAGGGCAAGGCTATCGCCGAGAACGCCGCTCCCGGCTGCAAGGTTTTCGTGGTGGGCAATCCCTGCAACACCAACTGCCTCATCGCCATGCACAACGCTACCGGCATGCCCAAGGAGAACTTCTTCGCCATGACCATGCTGGACGAGTACCGCGCCAAGGCTCAGCTTGCCGCCAAGGCCGGTGTGGCCGTGTCCGAGGTGACCAACATGACCATCTGGGGCAACCACTCCGCCACCCAGTACCCGGACTTCACCAATGCCAAGATCAGCGGCAAGCCCGCTACCGAGGTCATCACCGACTCCGAGTGGCTTAAGACCGACTTCATCAAGACCGTGCAGCAGCGTGGTGCCGCTATCATCCAGGCCCGCGGCCTTTCCTCCGCCGCTTCCGCTGCCAACGCCGCTCTCATGACCGTGAAGAACCTCACCACCCCCACCGCTGAGGGTGACTGGTACTCCGTGGCTCGCTACAGCGACGGCACACACTACGGCCTGCCCGAGGGCATCATCTGCTCCATGCCCAGCCGCACGGAGGCAGACGGCAGCCTCACCATCGTGGACGGCCTGCCCATCGACGAGTTCTCCCGCGGCAAGATCGACGCTTCCTGCGCCGAGCTGCTTGAGGAGCGCGCTGAGGTGCTTGGCTAAAGCACTTGGCAGAACGCCAACAACATTCAATCTCGATAGCCTGCCTCGCGCAGGCTATCGTTTTTTCATACCTCAATCCGCAGTACAGGGTACAACAAACTGCGGGTTTTCAATCACTCTTCGCCCTGATTCTGCGAAAGATTATAAAAGATGGCCGGAGAATACACAACAATGCCGGCCCCCCAAAGCACATTGCCCACCAGGGTGGCGGGGATATCCACCAAGGCACCGACAGCCGCCAGCGGGTAGGCATACCATGCACGGCCATCTGCCGAAAGCGGGCTCATCACACACCGCCGGCCATCCACCTCGCCTTGCTTCGGCAGGCTGAGCACATACTTCTCCCGGCAGAGCTTCGCGCCGGGCGGGAGAGTCGCGACAAAGCGTTTCCCCGCTACCGGGTACAGAATACTTGCAGGTTCAGCAGCCTCACTCCCATGCCACTCCACAGCCTCCACCTCGCAGAACGCATGCCGGCGGGTACCCTCGCGCACGAGTCGGAGTTTCCCCTGCTCGGTCTCCCCGAGCATAGGCCCCACCCAGGGGCGCCCGGTGCGTTCGTAGCCACACAACACACCCTGCACAAATAACTTGCCGTCCGGCGTTTTGTACACAGCAGCCCCACCAGGCACCTCATAGCCGGGTATATACAGACACCCACCGGAGCGCCCCAGATCCGCCAGCGGCTTGTGGGTGCTTACCATCATGCAGGAGCTCAGAGACAGAGCACAGAACAGAAAGAGAAGTATATTTTTCATGACTCAGTTTGATTTTCAGAAACGCCTTCCACAGATACGGGGGATTCAAGATTTCCTGCGGGTGACACTACATTTTCCACTGCCGCGCAGACAGCTACTCCGGCTATGACACCGCCCACCAGCACAGAACCAACCACCGTACAGGGCAAATCGATACAAACAGCAGTCGCCGCCGCCAGCGGGCAGGCATACAGGGCGTGCAGTGTCAGTTCCTCCTCGCCATAAACATCTGCAGATTCTCCCACATGCCCCTTCACCGCCACAGGCTGAGCTCCCTCCGGAAGCTGTGCCACCCACTCAGCACCTTCGGCAGGGCCGACATAGCACCCATTTTTCACAACGACACGCCTCCACATACGTGTGCCGGTCGTTTCAGCAATGCTCTTGCGCGGATTTTTGCCGTTGCAACCCATCCATACGATGCATTGCTGGGGGAATTCATAGTGCTTCTTCACTTTGGCACTTATCCCCTCCAGATAATATGCGTCCCCTGCCCGCATAAGGCGCATATTCGGGCTTGCCGGTGTGACAAGCGGCCGGTAATATCCATCCGACTGCATAAGCTCCGCAGAAGGCAGGCTCACACAGGCATCCTGCTGCGTTCCCTGCGCTGCTACAATGCGATAGTTGCGGCTCAGGCAGGAGCTCAGAGCCAGCACTACCAGCAGGGCAGGGAAAAGTCGCTTCATGTACCTGATGCTACACGCTACCCTGCCAAAAGTCAAGCAATTTGTCGCCATTACGCACCGCGACATTCTATGGATTCAATAATTTGTAATGAGTCACTTGTATTTTTTTCATCCACAGAGAATACGTGCTTGACGCGGGCGCATTCTAATGATAGAGTTAGCTCTATGCAAGACATCAATCTTCAGCACTGCGTCACGAGCTACGAGTGTGGAGCTGACCACCTGCTCAAACCGGCAAGTTTCATGCATTTCTGCCAGGAGGTGGCAGAAACTCACGCTTCCGGCAACAACCTGGGCTACGAGTGGAGCATCAGCAACGGGATGATCTGGGTGGAAGTTCAGGGGGATTTCGAGTTTGTGCGCCGCCCTTCCTGGAAGGAGTTCATCAATCTCCGCTCCAACACCGGCAAGGCCTCCGCACTTCAGGCTCGCCGCTTTGTTGAAATGAGCGATACGGAGGGCAACGTCATCGCCCGAGCTGACCTTATGTGGGTGCTGATTGATGTGAACAGCCGCCGCCCCATTCCCCTGAAACGTGCCATGGCACAAATGCCGGATGAATGCCCGGCACTTATCTCTGCTCCGCTGGAGCTTGCAACCGAGTTTGAACGCACCGAATCCGTGGATATGGTGGCACCGCGCCGCGATGTGGATTTCAACGGCCACATCAACAACGGTTCATACCTTATCTGGGCTCTCGAAACCCTGCCGGAAGATATGCAGCCCGGCTCCGCCCCGCGCCGCTTCCGCATCAATTTCAAACGCGAAACATTCGCCGGAGCTGCCATCTGCATCCAGCATCGCCTTGCCGGCAAGCAGACCCGGCACAGCATCACGAGCGAGGGCGAGCTCCGCGCAGAAATCACCATCGAGTGGGAGTAACTCCCCTGCCCCCCAGATAAGCGTCACAATTCGTCCTCATGCGCCCGAGGATGAGCATCGAGATACGCCTGCTTCATACGCGTCTTGGTGACGTGCGTGTAGATTTGTGTGGTGGAGAGGGATGCATGCCCGAGAAGCTCCTGCACGGAGCGCAGGTCTGCACCGGCATCCAGCATGTGGGTAGCAAAAGTGTGGCGCAGCTTGTGCGGGGAAATATGGAAGGGTAAGTCCGAGCAGCGCAGATATTTATCCAGCATCAGCTGCACGCTGCGCCCGGTCATACGGCGGCGCAGACGGCTGATAAAAAGCGGTCCCTGCGGGTCCAGCCCGGCTCGCAGGCGGTAATTCTGCAAGGCATCGCGAGCGTAGTCGCCCACGGGCACGAGGCGTTCTTTGCGCCCTTTACCGAGCACGCGCACGCAGCTCTCACCGGGTTGGAGCGCATCGGCATTGAGGCTCACCAACTCACTGAGTCGTATACCGCAGGAGTAGAACAGCTCCAGAATCGCAGCATCCCTGTAGGGGAGCCAGTCCGGGCTCTTTTTGTCCACAGGTATACGCAGGGGGAGGGAGAGCAATTCCTCCATCTGCCGCAGACTCAGGTGCACCGGCAGACTGTGGCGAATCCGGGGAAGAGTCAGCTCTGCCAGCGGGTTGCTCTGCAGGCCCTCCCGGAGCATAAGGTAGGTATAAAGCGAGCGCAAGGCCGCAAAACGCAGGCGAATGGAAGCCGGCTTAAGCTCCTGCTGCATCGCCTCGTAAAGCCAGCCGCGGAAACTCTCTGTCCCGCAGCTGTGCCAATCTTCAAAGCGCGGCCCCATCCAGTCGCGGAACTGCAGAAGCGTACGCCGATATGCCGCAAGCGTATGCGCAGAGGCAGTCTTTTCCACCTCCATATACACCAGGAAACGCTCTGCTATATCCATGCTCGCCATCCGCAAAAACACAATCTACAAAGTATAGAATGCAGAGACCTGCGTCCGCAGCATCATACTTCGCAGATTGTGTTCTGCAGTTTATGGATTGAAGTTATTTCTTACCGGCAATACCCATGGTGTAGCCGTTGTACTCTCGCATGTTGTACAGAGGCTGCCCCTCGGGTACAGCGTAGCCGATGTTCTTGCGAATCTGCAGGAAGTCGGCGATACCGGCTTCGTCCACCTGGTTCAGGCCACCGCCGTGCAGGTCTGCCAGCAGCACCATCTTGCAGTAGGCGTCTGCGTTCTCCATGAACCACTCGGCTTCCTCGATGTGGCGGGCACCGGTGATAACGCCGTGGTTCTCCATGAACACGACCGTGCTCTGGTGGCAGGCCTTGGCCACAGCCTCAGCGGTCTCGGGAGAGCCGGGGGTGCCGTAGGGAGCCAGCGGAATATGGCCCAGGAAAATATCGGCTTCCGGGTTGATACCGTTCGGCGGCACCTTACCGGCAAAGAGGAAGGCATTGCAGCACGGGGGATGTGCATGAATGCAGGCGTTCACACCTACCTCGCGCATCATGGCGATGTGGGTCTTCACCTCGCTGGTGGCGGGACGGTAGCCGCAGAGCTGGCCGGCGTTCATATCCACCATGCAGATATCCTCCACGGTCATGAAGCCCTTGGAGCACAGCGTGGGAGAGCAAAGAACAAGGTCTTTAGCCACGCGCACGGACAGGTTGCCGCCATTGCCGTCCACATATTCGCGGTTCCAGAGGCGGCGGCCCATGTCCACCATGCGCTCCTTGATAACGCGGATTTCGGGGCTGTTGAAGAAAGCATCGATTTCTTCGCGTGTCTGCGGGTCGTATTTCTCCCAGGGGAAAATGCGATCCGGCAGTTCCGGTTTAATATAAAGGTCGGGATTAGCCATAATTGTGATTTTATTTCAGTTATTGATAAAGAGTGGCATAAGCAGCCTGCTGCTCGCCGGGGTAAATAGTGGTGTAGGTTATACCGAACGCATCGCGGCAGGCCTCGGGGGAATCGAAAAGCCCAGCACCGGCAAAGGCGTACATAGACGCGCCGAGCACGGTACTCTCCGACACATTGGAAATACGGATGGGCAGGCCGAGGATATCGGCGCGCATCTGCGTCCATATCTTGTTGCGGGCGCCGCCACCTACCAGCAGAAGATCGGTGGATTTGAATCCGCCTACCTTCTCCAGTTTCTCCAGACGCTGCTTCAGGCGCACGGTAAGAGCCTCCATGGCAGCACGGTAGATGTGGGCACGAGTACGCCCCAGCACCAGCCCCTGTATACTACCGGGTACGGCATCGCTGGGCAGGAAATCCGGCACCAGTTTCACGCCATCGCAACCGGGAGCAATCTTCTCTGCCTCGGCATCCATGGTATCGAAGCTCTCGCCATTGTAGCAAGTGGCCTTGACCCACTCGATGATACCGCTGGCAATCCACTGCAAGCCGGGGTTGAGCAGACCGGCCTTGCTGTCGTACTCCACGGTAGCACCGGCAGCATAGTCCGAGGGCTCCAGTTTTGCCTTGGGGGTACGCAGCATCAGGATTTCCCAGGTACCGCTGGAGAGGAAAGGCTGATTCTCCTGCACACCGCTGCCGAAGAGCGCAAACTGTGTGTCGTGACCCGAGGATACCACCGGCACGGCATTCGGCAGCCCGAGCAGCTCGCAGGCTGCAGGAGTCAGCGTGCCGATGACATCGCCGGCGTTCACCATAGGCGGGAAGAGGCTCTTGCTGATACCGAGGGTACCGAGAATCTCGTCGCTCCAGTCGCCGGTTGTCAAATCTGTCATCTGCGAGGTACCGGCCATGGTGCGGTCGGTAGCCATCTGCCCGGTCAGGCGGTAAGCCAGGATATTGGAGATGAACAACCAGGCATGTGCCTGCTCCAGCAACTCAGGGCGGTTCTCCTTGAGCCAGATAAGCTTGTAGATGGTGTTGAAGGCAAACTCACCTACGCCGGACACTTCATTGAGGCGGCTCTGCGGCAGGTATTTACCCACCTGCTTCATCACCTCCGCCGTGCGGGGGCACTTCCAGGAAATGACCGGGTAGAGCAGCTGACCTTCCTTGTCCACCAAAGCACCGTCCACACCGAATGTGGTGATGGTGACACCCTTCACCTGCGCGGCATCCACCTGCGGCAGGATTTCGCGGGCGCACTCCGCCAGCTGGTTCAGAATACGATCCGCATTCCACACATGGAAATCCGGGTTCTCGGCACCGGCATCCGTGGAGTTCGGCTGGCTGGACTTGGCTACAAGCTGCCCTTTATCATCTACAAGAATGGCGCGTACATTGGTCGCGCCGCAGTCTAAACAAAGTACGTAAGCCATATACTCAGGCAACAGGCAATCTGCCGACGCCATAGGCGCCGACAGATTGCACTGTGTTCAGAATTAATACTTGCCGTAGATCGGGCCGAAGTTGGCGCAGGCGCGGAAGTCGGCGCCCTCGGGGTCGGCGGTACCGAAGAGGTCCCAGGCAGCGGGGCGATACACCTTGTCCTCGGGTACGTTGTGAGCATACACGGGGATACGCAGCATGGAAGCCAGGGTGATGATGTCAGCACCGATGTGGCCGTAGGTCCAGGCGCCGTGGTTGGCACCCATGTTGGCCATCACAGTGTACACATCCTTGAAGCCACCCTTGCCGGTAAGGCGCGGTGCGAACCAGGTGGTGGGCCAACCCGGGTCGGTACGCTGGTCGAGCTTGTCGTTCACGTCCTGGGGCAGGTCGCAGGTCCAGCCTTCCACGATGGTGAGCACGGGACCCTGGCCCTTCACGAGGTTCATGCGAATCATCGTAATCGGCACGTTACCCTTGGACACGAAGTGGAGGGAGTAGCCGCCGCCGCGGAAGTACTCGCGGTTGGCCGGGCACCACTCGGAAGCACCCATCATAGCCTCGATGTCGGCCTGGGTGGTCTCACCGGTCTTCTTCATGATGGGGGTACCATCCTCAGCTGTGGCGTGCATGTTGCCGTCCAGAGCGGTGGAGCCGGAGTTGATGAGGTGCATGATACCGTCCTTGGCCAGACCTTCCATGGTGTAGCCGGTCACGCGCTTCACAGCAGCGGGAGACCAGTAGGTGCGGATATCGGAGAAGCAGGCAGCGCGGCCGGTGAGCTGGTGCAGCAGAAGCATGCACACGCCGTTCATGGCATCGTTCTCTGTGGCGAAGGGGATAGCCTCGCGCGGGCCGTTCCAGTCGAAGGTGCTGTTCAGCAGGGACTCAGCCATGTCGCCGTTCGGGTAGAAGTCCGTCCAGTGACGCTGACCCTGGAAGCCACCGCAGATAGCGTTGAAGCCCAGACCTTCCTCCTCGCGGTCGATTTCCTTGAGCTTGGCATTGCCGTGCATCATGTCGCGGAAGATGATGGTCATGAGGATGGACTCGCGCAGGGTGCGCTCCTTCTCCTCGGGGGAGAGAATGAGGTCGGGGCGGTTGCGCTCCGGACCGATCTTCACATACTTCTTGGCCCACTCCATGGCGAGGTCGAACTCGGCCTTGTCGTAGATACCCAGCTCCATGCGGCGGCGTACCTCGGTCATATCGACAGCCTGCACGCGCATACCCATGTAGCTCTCCCAGAAGTTCTGGTCCACGATGGAACCGGCGATACCCATGGAGCAGCCACCGATGGAAAGGTAGCCCTTGCCACGCAGGGTAGCCACGGTCAGACCGGCGCGAGCGAAGCGAAGAATCTTCTCAGCTACGTCCTCGGGGATGGAGGTATCGTCTGCGTCCTGCACGTCGTGACCGTAGATGGAGAATGCGGGCACACCCTTCTGAGCATAGCCGGCCAGAGCAGCAGCGAGGTACACAGCGCCGGGGCGCTCGGTGCCATTGAAGCCCCAGATAGCCTTGGGCGTGGTGGCATCCGTCTCGAAGGTTTCGGTGATGTAGCACCAGCAGGGAGTCACGATAAGGGAGCAGCCCACATTGTTCTCTGCGAACTTCTGGTTGCAGGCAGCAGCCTCGGCGGGACCGCCGATGGTGGTGTCGGCGATGATGCACTTCACAGGCTGGCCGTTGGCATGGGTCACGTTCGCCTCGATGAGGGCGGCAGCGGCCTTAGCCATGTTCATGGTCTGATCCTCCAGAGACTCACGAACGCCGAGACGGCGGCCGTCAATCGTGGGGCGAATCCCGATGGTCGGTAATGTATCGTACTTCATATACGTTGATATTGGGTTAAATTATTTGTTGTCGGAAGAAGTGGTAGGCTTGCGGAAGATGAGGCTGTAGAGCAGCACCACCGCAAAGCAGATGGCGGGAACGATGAACGAGGCACGCACCGCAGCAGAGCTGGTACCCAGGTTGGTGTCCCAGGTATTGTCCATACCGGCGGTCAGGGCAAGCCAGCAGCTCTCGGAGTCGCCCAGAATACCGGCCATCCACGGGGTGATGAGTGCGCCACCCAGAATCGCCATAATGAGGCCGGCAGCGCCGAGCTTCACGTCGCGCTGATTCAGGCCGCCCAGAGCAATACCATAGATGGTGGGGAACATCAGGCTCATGCAGCCGGACATGGCGATGAGGCAGAGCACGTTGGCAGAGAAGCCCAGGCCACCGATGCTGAAGAGAACGTCGGACGGCAGGTAGATGGTACCGGCGCAGCAGGCGATAGCAGCCACGGCGAACAGGCTCATCATGCTGGCGGGGTTAAACTTCTTCATGTAGTATGTAGCTATCCAGCGGCATACGATGAAGAGCACCAGGGAAATCAGGTAATAGGTAGCAGCGGTGGCAGGTGTCACACCCAGCTCCTTGCAGCAATACACATTCAGATAGGTCCAGGCGGCAATCTGCACACCCACGTAGAAGAACTGGGCAATCACGCCGCACCAGTAGCGGGGCTGGCTCAGAAGGGAGAAGAGCATGGCTCTGTAGTCCCCCACCAGGAACAGATATACAATCGGGCCCAGTGTACCGTACAGCACCCAATGCACCTTATCCATGTCCGGGAACAGGAAGTAGAGCACCACCAGCGGCACAATGGCGAAAAGAGCAGCCACCAGCACGCGCAGGCCACTGCCGTTGCCCTGCGTCTCGGTCTGCTCCTGAGCATCGGAGGCAACAGGTGTTTCCTTCACGCGAAGGAAGAAAATCCAGATGAGGAAGGCGATACCGCACAAGCCCACATAGGGAGCGCAGACCCAGAAGAGCTCGGAGTGCACAATCTCCTTGAGCTGTTCTGCAGGCATGGCTGCACGCTCGTCAGCCGTGGCGGGATTCAGGTTACTGAGAATCAGCTGCTGAGCCAGAACGATACCGCAGATAGAACCCACCGGGTTAAAGGCCTGAGCAAAGTTCAGACGACGCACAGCGGTTTTGTCCGGGCCCAGGGAAATAACGTAGGGGTTACAGGTTGTCTCCAGCACCGAGCAGCCGCAGGCCACCACGAAAATGGCGATGAAATAAATCTCGAAGCTCTGGTTAATGCAGGCAGGAATGTATGCCAAAGCACCGGCGATATACACGCCCAGGCCGATAAGCACGCCTTTCTTATACGAGAATTCCTCGATAAGAATGGAGGCAAAAATAGCCAACACCGCATAAGCGCCGTAGAAGGCCACCTGTACCAATGCCGCCTTTTCCTGCGGAATGGTAAAGATATTCTTGAACGCCGGCACAAGATTGTCGGTCATGTTATTCAGCAGGCCCCAGAGCGCAAAGCAGCTCACGAGCATAAAGAACACCGAGCGCACAGCGCGCGGCACAACAGGTGTCATGTCACCTTTCACGTATTTGCTCATGACAACATTCTACCATATTCGGCAGGCAGGTCAATCAAAAAACTTCAAATCAGAACTCAGCCCCCCCAAAAAGCGACCCCGCAGGCCGAATCAATGCGAAAACAGAAAACTTACGACCCGGGTTTCTGCATCAGTCCGGCAGCAATGAAACAGCCGCCAACGATGTAGGAGACACAGCTCAGGAAACAGAACAAGATACCACTGCGCGAATTCCGCCCCGGGACAACCTCCTGAGGGTTACGGCGGTCATAGCGCACAATCAGCTTCTCCCCCGGAGAAAATTTGTGCGGATCCAGCGGGGTGGGAAGCTCTGTTGTGTACGCGCGCCCCTTCTCGTCTGTATAGCGTATGGTGGGATAATAGCTGGCATACTGTGAGCGACCGGCGTGTCTGCCGCTGCGAATTCGCTCACGCTCACTGCGCGGGCTGTTCCAGAAGCTCACTTCCTTGCGCAGGCTCAGAATGGTAGCATGGGTTGTTTCGGCATTGAGGCCGAAGCGGATTTCACGGGGAAGGTCAGAAGCCCCGATGAGCAGAAAAAGGCAGGAAAGGCCGCAGGCTATCTGACCGACACGGAAAATCAACTCGTGCAGGCCTGTGGCAAAACGAGGTCTTCCCCGTTTATCCACCGGCAGGGGCTGCATGCCTTCCACAGGCAGCGGCGCGCTATCCGGCGTTACAGCCTCCACCTGCTCCGCCAGTATCTGAACTACTCGCGCCACCTGCGGCACGGCTAGAAAACCAACGGGCTGCATGGGGCTGAATACACGCATTCCCGGGCACCAACGCCGCTCCCAGGCGAATATCATATCTCCGTAGCCACCGGCTCGCTTCTGCAGCTTCAGCATCAAATCCGCCTGCAGGGGGAAACTCACCACACGCTCCCGACTCAGGCCCACAGGTTCCAGCACCAGGGCACGGCGGTCGGTAAGTACATAGAGAGTGCGAGCCATGCGTCGTTTATGCCACAGTGGCGATATGCACAGCAACACCGCGGCTGCCCAGACAGGCACCCCGCAAAGTATCAGCACCCAGCAATACTCCTGCAAGGCTATGCACCCTCGCAGCAGCAGCCACAGAATCAGCATACCGGACAACACCATCAGGCTTGCCCACCCCTTGTGAACGCCCAAACTCGGTTTGACCACCAGAGTCACCTGCTCATCCTCACGGAGCACGGCTTGCACACGAGCCTCCTCCCGAGTACTCAATGCTGATTCATCTGCGCTCATGCCTTCTTATTATTTTTCATTCTCAGCCCCACCACCAGAACAATACTACCGACAAGCGCAAAAACGCTCCCGCCCAGCACATACACCGCACCGGGGCTCATACCAGATTCCACGATTCGCATGCATTCGGGGTCGGATGGCAGATACACGATGCTCAGGCGGTGTCCCTTGGGGAAATTGTACGTACTGATATTATAGTCCACCTTGCATTTCCGCCCGGAAGCATCCGTAAACTGCAGCGTCGGGTAATAATAAAGATGGTTACTACGGAATTCCTCTCGTATTTTCAGCACAGTAGCGGTGGTCTGTACGCCCTCATGCTCCAACCGGCTCTCGGTATGCAGCATGCACACACCTTTTCCCATGGCCAGAAGGCTCAAAAAAATAAACACCGCACCGAAGCGAACGAAGAAGCGAGCGTTTTCCTTTTTATCCCAGGGTTGCTCGGCAAGCGGGGTTCCCCAGGCATCGAGTCTGGGGGCCGGAGTGCGCAAGACGGAGGGCCGATAGGCAAAGGGCGCTTCATCTTCCGGTACCGCTGCCACCTGCTCAGCCACAATCTGCTGCACCTGCTCCAGCTGCGGCACATCGATAAAGCCCACCGGCATCGGCATCTGACGCCGTGCGTCAAAGGAGTAACGCATTTCGTAGTCGAAAATCAGATTACCCGCGCCATCCGTGAGCTTAGCCACCTTTTTCACCAGCCCCGGAAAGAGAGGCCAGCAAATGCAGCGATTGCGCCATAAGCGCAGTTGTTCAAAGACGATAGCTCGTTTATCCGTCAGCACATACAGGGTGCGCTGCATGCGCCACCTGTAGCGCAACGGCGAGCTGAGAAACAGCAGAGCCACCAGCCAGAACGGGCTGAATAACAATACGATTACCCACCAATGCGGCCCGAACAGATAGGCTCCACCGCCCAGAAACGCCACCATCACTAGCCCCAGAAGCACAGAGGGGAAAGCGGCCGACAAACGCATCCGGCGGCGAGGCCCGGCCAGCAGCATCACACGTTCATCATCCTGCAGTACCGCCCGCAGGCGCTCCGCCTCACGCTCACTGACTCCCCATTCTTCTGCGCTCATAATAAATCTCCCGATATGTAAAATCTCACTTTTTCTTCATGATGCCACCGGCCAGAATGGCACCGCCCACCAGAAACATGAAACCACCGGCTATGGTAAAGATGATGCCGATATGACTGTCCTCGCCATCGATACGGAATTCGGAGGGTTCGTGCGGCAGATAGGTTATCGGCAACTGATGCCCCAGCGGGAAATTGTATTCCGTGCTCCCGGTGTCGGACTCATACTCATGCACCCTGCCCAGGGCATCCGTAAATTGCAGCACGGGATAATAGCTGTATGAATCGCGGGATTTACGGCTGCCGCCAACGCGAATGGTAATACCACTGCCACTCCTGTGTCGAGAGCCGGAGCTTGTGCGGCGGTGCGCATTCACCTTCACCACTGTAGCGGTGGCTTTGACACCCTCGGCTTCGAAGCGAGCTTCACTGCGCATCAGATACACCCCCAGGAGCGCAAAAACGAGTGAGAAGAGAGAAAACACAGCTCCAAAACCTATCAACGCCCCCCTGCCGGGCTGCTGCGGCACCGGATTTCCCCATGAATCGGTCTCCGTGGATAAGGGTCCCAGCGCGGGAGGCACCGCCGGCAATGCCGGAGCACCGGCAGGAGTGGCTGCCACCTGCGCAGCAATCATCTGAGCCACCTGCTCCACCTGCGGCACAGCCAGGAACCCCACCGGACTCGGTGCACGGAACGAGCCTCGCGTGTGCCACTTACAGCGCTGCTCGTAAGCAAACACGATATCGCCGCTGCCGTCCTTCTTCTTATGCACTTTCTTCACCGGATTGGGCTGCAAAGGGTAAGCAACCATGCGCTCACCGAACAGCATTCCCGGCTCCAGCACGAGTACTCGCCGATTCGTAAGCACGTACACGGTGCGCTCCATGCGACGCTTGTACCGCCACGGGAAGCTGAGTGATACCACACCCAACACCACAAACGGCAAAAGCATCAGGAGCACAATATACCATACCGAAAGCATCTGAGATATGACATAGCCGACAAAGCCGAGTACCGCCACCCCCGGCACCAGGCGGGAGAACATCTCCACGGCATCCACAGCGGTGCGGGGCTTTGCCAGCATCACCACTTCTTCCTCCGCTTGCAGTACCGCCGCCACGCGAGCAGTATCGCACGAGGGCGAGTTTTCATTTTCAGTATTCATCAGATTTTGCGTTTTGTTTTCTACCGGATTTCAACATAGAGATGCAGAGCATCAGAGCCATACCACCTGCGGCCAGCATAAACAACATAGGAAAAATCAAGTCAAGCAGCGAACCGCCCTCGGCCCGCACTTCGCAGAACAGCTGCCACCCCATCACGACAAAGCAAAGCAGGCACAGCACCATCCCCGCACCGATGAGAACAGACATCAGGACAGGCATCGGCTTCAGCAGTCCCACCAGTGCATTCGGTGCTGCAGCGGCATCGAAAGGCACTTGGGCCTCTATCATCTGCGCTACTCGCTCCACCTGCGGCACTGCCAGGAAGCCTACCGGACATGTGCCGTAGCATATACCGAACTCAGGCTGCCAGCGCCGCTCATAAGCGAACACGATATCGCCGCAACCGTCTTTTTTCACTTGTACGGATTTGACCAGATAGGCATGCAGAGGATAGTCCACCACTCGCTCCCCGAACAGCATAGGTTGCACCACCAGCACACGCTGATTCGTGAGCAGATAAAGTGTGCGTTCCCTATTGCGCCGGTAGAGCCACGGGGTACTGAGGGAGACAGCCCCAATCCCCCATATCGGCCAGGTGACAAGAAGCACAAGCCAGACAAGAGCCGGAGACAGGCATATAATATAACACAGCATACCTCCCGCAACCAGCCCGGGAATCAGCGCCAACACCATCTCGGCCATGGGAATTGCGGTGCGGGGCTTAGCCAGCAGGAGCAGGTCTTCCCCCTCCTGCAGCAACTCTATCGCACGTGCGCAGTCCCGGCTATTCGGATTCCCCATTTCCATACTCACACACCTGCTTTGTTGATAGCGGCCTCCAGCACCGCCTGCACACGTTTCACCTGCGGTATATCTATAAACCCCACCTGTTTTGCCACCCGTTCCTCGCGCGCTCCGTTCATCTCATCCCAGGCGTATGCAAACACGATATGTCCATAGCCCCCGGGTAATACGCCCACCTCCTGCACCATGTCTGCGCGCAGGGGGTACATGCGCGTGCGGGAGAAAAACACCAGCACCGGTTCCAGGAGCAACACACGGTGCTCGGTTATAACATACAGCGTACGCTTCCGGCGCAACCGCCAGAGCGAGGGCCAACACAGAGTGCCGATTCCCACCAGCCAGGCCGGCAGCATAAGTATCCCGGCGCGGGCATCGCCCTGCATCAGGCTTATGGTTATCCCCAGGCAAACGAGCAGCCAGATACAGCTCATTCCCCGTTCCCAGGCAAACTGCCCCGGCAGCGGTTCCATACGCGGGCGCACCAGCAGGAGCAGCTCTTCGTCCACCCCTACCCTCTGCGCCAGCCAAGCACGCTCACGCTCGCTCAGCTCTATATCCCGACCTATCTCCATCATTTCTTACTCCTGCGGTATTCCTTGTATTCCCGGCACCATTGCAGAGCGGCCCGACAGCCCACAAAGGCAAAGAGCATTGGCCAGGCAAGCCCGAAAAGAACAGCCCCCCACCAAGCTTCATGACCATCCATACACATTGTCTGCCAGTTGCTCACCACCTGGCTCCCGCCGATAAGCATAAAAAAACAACCGACCAGCAGTGTAAGCAGATTAGGAAACTCCACCGGCCGCGCCTCATCGCTCAGAACAAAGGGCTTCTGCTCCCCACTCTGTACCTGCACAGGCGGCGGTGGCGGCGAGCTGGGCATCAGCTCCCGCAGCACATCAACCACCGGCGCAACCTGCGGCACACGCATAAACCCCACAGGCTCCCAATGCGTGCCGTGCTTCGTTGTGTGCTCCTCATAATTCAGCACCACGTCGCCGCTGCCATCCGGTCGCGACTTCACTTCGCGAATCATATCGGGCACAAGCGGATAATCCTTCTGCGTCGGGCTCAGAAAAAAAGCAGTCGGCGCCAGCACGATAGCGCGCTTACTGGTCACCAGGTACACGGTGCGCTGCGCCACGGTGCGATTCATCCACGGAGTTGTAATAAATACAAGGCTCACCAGCCAGAACGGAAGCATGAACAGCAACACCCAAAAAAGCTTCGGGTTCTCGAATAATTCAGGCAACACGCACGTCACCAACAGGTAAGTGAATATACCCACACCGGACACCCAGAAGATGGCAAAAACCAGACCGTCTGAGTACTCAGGGCGCCACAACCGAGCGAGCGGCTTGCACACCAGCAGCAGTTCCTCATCCGGCTGCACAACGCGCTCCACCCATTCACGGTCTCTCACACTCAGGTCCGTATCGGTCAGTCTCATAGAATTCAGTTGTTAAGCGCATTCTAGCAAACATTGCAAAAACTGGCAAGTTTTTTCACTTGTAACCCGGGACTTTTTATTGTATAAGAGAATCAATGCCGGAAACATCACCCTCTTCCCGGCCCCCATAACAGCAAACCGCTTTCGACATTCCCCTCCATGCACATCATGAAATACACCCTCATACTTCTTGCACTCGCCCTGCCCGCCTTGGCCGACACCTTTTACGGCCCGACCGGGTCAAACGTAGCCCGTTCAGAAACAAGCGGCAACACCACACGCTATTACGACCGCACCGGTGCCTACATAGGTAAGGCCGAGCGCAGTGGTAACACCACGAGGTACTACGACCGCTCCGGGTCTTACTCCGGCAGCTCGACTTCCAGTGGCAACACCACACGCTATTATGGTCGCTCAGGCTCGTACGAAGGCAGTTCCACCACCAGCGGCTCCACAACGCGATACTATAACCGCAGCGGTTCTTACTCCGGAAGTGCCGAGCAAGGCAGCTCCGGCACCCGCTACTACGACCGCACCGGTGCTTACAAAGGCTCCAAACGCTGATTCCCACCCCTTTTTTCGCACTTTTTCACGCAAAAACGCATTTTTTTCAAAAAAAGGCTTGCAATCGTCGTCACTTTCGTGTATAGTTGCGGCGCACCAAGTGCGAAACCCAATGCTCGGGTGGCGGAATTGGTAGACGCGCTAGACTAAGGATCTAGTGGGGCGACCTGTACGGGTTCGAGTCCCGTCTCGAGTAGCAAAAAAAGCTCAGTTTCATCACGAAACTGAGCTTTTTTGTCATTCAGAGATATTGTTGGCATTTCTTTTCATCGACATCGCATGTCTCCTATGTTACAATGTGCTGCGCTAAGATAACACCACACTCTATGAACAAGCCCCTTCCCTCCGACACGCCGGAAAGCGCCCCTGCACCCAATATCACTCCCAGGCATCAGCCAAGAAAACCCACTACCGGCGAACGCTGTATGGGCTGGCTGCTTTTAGTCTGGCCCGTGTCCGGAGCCATAGCGGTATCCTCCACTTCTGCATTAATCATGCCGCAGCTAAACACCTGGGACTACCTGATATGGCTGGCACCTCTGGCATTCAGCGTTGCCGTCGCACTGCTCAGTACGGTTTTTCCCGGTTATCCGGCAGCCTGGGGACTTTGTGCTCTGGGCGATATAGCAGAGCGCCGAGGCGTGCCTCGGTATATCGTGTGGCCGGCGGTTGTGCTCTTGCTTGCCGGCTTGGGCACCTGGCTGCTGGGCAGCGTGAGCGGCAGCTGGCAAGTGGTAGAGCCGGAAATTGTTCCCGCCTGTTTTTTCATACTCACCGTCGGAGCCCTGTGGGGGCTGCTGCACTTGGGCTGCGCACTGGTTCCCTCCGTATCGGTGCTCAGGAGTATTTATGTGGCAACTTTTGTCACCAATGTATGCTTTGCCGGCACCGCGCTCATGAACTGGCATAGCGGAGCGTTGAAATCAGATTACCTCTTTGTCCAGAAGAATTCCGGCTGGGCCCGTATGTACAACCCGCTGCTGCCACAAGGCGGAAACTCCATGAGCACATACACAACCCCGGCTCAGGATAGCGCCGCAAACCTCGCGTTGCTGCAGGCCATGCTGGAGTGTCCGCCGCCGGAAGGAACTCAGATTCGTGGGCGCATCGGCTATGCCAACACAGAGATGCTTCTGTTCACCAGCATCGCCACCGAAGTGATGGAGCGCTGGCTCGCAGAACAGTTTCCCACCTGCACCTGGCAGAAAATGCCGTCACACTTGATCTTTAACATTATGGGGCATGAGTTCCAACCCGCCGAATATGAGAACTGCCGCTACACACGTCTGCCGAATGCCGGCGGTGCTCAGCGCTATCTCATCCACAACGACAACACGGGGGAATTCATTTTCCTGCGCATCCCCGGGCCCTTTGCAGATAAACTTCTGGCTAAATAGCCCCTTCACCCTACCCCACAAGACAGCTTCCATATCCCCGAAAACCCACTTCTTTGGGATATTTTGGAATTTTCTTTGCTATCTTTAGAATAAATCTAAAAATAGCTCTTGACATATTCCCACATTTCCGCTATATTTTACGCATCACCTGCAAGCAGGCGATACACAGCACACACGACACACAGTTAAACACACAACCAAAACATACACGAATATGAAAAAGTACCAGTGCACCATCTGCGGAGAGGTAATCGAGAGCGAGACTATGCCGGAAGTATGCCCCGTTTGCGGCGTTGACACCTTTATTGAAATCGAGGAAGGCGCTGAGAAAGTCTATGCAGACGAGCACCGCGTGGGCGTGGCCAAGGGGCTGGATGAGGAAGTCGTACAGGGTCTGCGCGACAACTTCACCGGCGAGTGCTGCGAGGTAGGTATGTACCTTGCCATGAGCCGCCAGGCAGAGCGCGAGGGTTACCCCGAGGTAGCAGAGGCCTTCCGCCGCTACGCATTTGAGGAGGCTGAGCACGCTGCTAAGTTTGCCGAGCTTCTGGGCGAAGTGCTTACCGACAGCACGGAGAAGAACGTTCAGATGCGCGCCGATGCCGAGTTCGGTGCCTGCAATGGTAAGCTCATGATTGCCAAGCGCGCCAAGGAGCTGGGCTACGATGCCATCCACGATACCGTGCACGAGATGTGCAAGGACGAGGCACGCCACGGCAAGGGCTTCGATGGCCTGCTGAAGCGCTACTTCGGCAAATAAAAGATTTCACCAAGCATAACGTATACCAAAAGCCTCCGTGTGTTCGCACACGGAGGCTTTTTCTGCAGAAATGACTGGGAGTTTTTAATAAGTATATTCGATAACAAAACGCAAATTGGCGAGAATCTGAGTGCGGAACACAATCTGTCCACCCACCACTTTTATCAGCTGAAGCCCATTGGCCTCACCACTGAGCCTCGTAATTCTGCCGGTATTGGCATCGAGTTGCCTATCTCTCACATCCAGCTGCTCAATGAGCATTTCGACATGAGCATCCGGCTTGACGTCGCAATAAAACGACAGATCCGCCAGCAAATTGCCGACAGAAGAACCATCATGCTTCCACCGGTTGAGGTCAGAATCAGAAGCTGAGAACATCTCGCTTCCCAACATGCACTCCTTTACCTTACCCCATCGACCATTCTCCCCATCGCACGTGCATGTGAACTTGACGGGCACCTCACCATCCGGCGTGGAAATCTTCTCTACGGTTATGACCATCGTAGACGGACGCACGGTACCATTCTCATACAGTGGCGCAAGGGTGGACGGCGCCAGAGTGGCCCCGGCTTCAGCATTGCCACCGCCCCCGCCGCCGCCACATGCAACAACAAGACAAGCCAGCATACCCAGGCAAGCGCGGGTACTCATACGGACGAAGAGAGAGATGATGCTTTTCATATATATCTGTGCAGGTTATCAGGATGCCCGGTGTGCAGAGTCTCTGTTTACTGAGGGCTTTATTCAGTTTAGCACCAGGGAGACATATTGCAAGCACATTTTGGATTTTTCTATATTTTTCTAATTCAGAAATGAGAAAAAGCGTTAGGGTGAGAGAAGGCGAAGAAAGCCCATCAGGTCACGGCTCTTGTTCCCCCTGCCCCGGGGGCGCCAGCGCCAGTACACCGTTCAAAACAACTTGCGGGGTAGGATAAGTTCTCTCTATGCCGCACAGGCGGCTAGCCTGTGCTAGATACCGAGGCCTATTTTTAAATATCGTTATAAGTCAGGGAATACTCGGGATGCTCAAAATGATAGCAGCCACTGAATCTGGCAGGAATAACCCATTCCCATTGGAAATTAATGAAGCCGCAGCGGAAGCCCTGATTCCCCACGGCAATGAGCCCGTGCCTGGCAGGGCCTTCAGAAAAATACTTGTACTTCGGCGGGGTGACGATTTCTCCGGTTTCGCGCATCACTCCCACTAAACCTCCTTTTGAATAGAACCAGAAATCCTCACCTATATAATCCAGATATTTGCCTCTGGGTTTACAGACGATAGCTCCCTGCCTGTCCAGCAGACCGGTGCGAAGCCCCTTTGCCGTGCGATATGGCAAATGCCCGTGGTGGAACTCCGTGGCGCCCGCCCATCCCCTTATCGTGTTTTCTGGGAAGCAGAATACCGTATTCCACGATTCATCCACCACCATGCAACTTTCGTCCATATTCTGGATAAGCCTCAGCCCTTCCTGTTGGTGGCACACATGAAGAAACGGCCCCCGTATCTGCGAAAGATGACGATCTGCAACATATTCCGGACGTTTGAGAGAATCCATCTCTCTATCGGCATGTTTCTGCAACGAAAAATATTCCGGCTCATTATTTTCGGGCTGCAGCCGTCTGATATTTCTCCAGGCCTCGGGAAAGGTGTGGATGATTTGTCCCTGTTCATTCACGAGTATACCTCGTTTTTCGGAGTCCTCGGCGCAGGCTGTTCCGCCGTAGAAGGAATGGAGCCGATAAGGTATGGGATCAAAACGCGGAGTACCATCGATATTCGCGGCATAGGATGATACAATACACTTGCCTTCGGGCAACGGTGGCCAGCCCCCGGCATCCAGAGCTGCCGGATTCCTGCGTCGGGTGATACCCACTCGTTTCGGCGCCAGACAATGGGCTATAAGGTAATCCTCCTTCAGCTCGTAAGCGAGGGGCTGCCCGCACAGGCTTGCAGGCAGAGGGTGTACCGATTCATCTGCGGCATGAAAAACAGCATAACTCCAATCCTCTCTGCGAATGAGCGCATATCCCTGAGCCGTGACATTCTCGATATGCGGAGCACTCAGTACCTCGCGCCCGGTCCGGTCGATGATGTAATACGTTCGCATGCCTCTTTTGGGGTGAAATATCAGGAATGTCCGACACAGACATATTAACACATCTCTGTCTTTTGGCAAGATTTTTGGGGAGGGAGAAGATGTTGTTGATTATTCAGAGACCGCCCGCTAGGGCGATATAACCTGCCAACATGCAGATATAACCCGAGTGAAGCGAGGATATAACCCGCCGCAGGCGGATATCACCGCTCACCCAGGCGGGTGATAGAAAATAATTAGCCCCCTGCCAAGGGGGCGACAGTGCCATAGCCCGGGGGAAGCGAGCGGTATCGCGAGCGCACCACTGGGGACGCTGAGTAAAAATAAAGGAAAGCCCCGCAGACATGCGGGGCGACGGAGAGGGGGTTTTAGCGAGATTCACGCTACGCGTGAGTGAGATTGCGGCTGGCGCCGCAGCGAGATTCGTGCTCTGCACGAGCGAGATTGTGCCTGCGGCACAGTGAAGATGTGGGCTTACGCCCACAAGTGAAGACCGGCTGCGCCGGTGTGAAGAATGCCCTACGGGCATTGTGAAGAACAAGCTGACGCTTGTAACGAAGAAGGCCGCGAATAATGCAAGGCAAAAGCAAGGGCGATATAAATCCCGTGCATGGAGGAAAGAAGAAAGCCCCCTGACTAGGGGGCGACAGAGAGGTTTTTTTGTGGGATTG
>JAZTYL010000005.1:0-60865 GCA_045636905.1 Akkermansia sp. | reverse complement strand
CACCTCCTCGCAGGTCATCACCTCCGGTTCTGCCGTGGTGCCGGTATCAATGCAATCCATCGCCAATGTGGGGTTCATATCGGACTTGATAATGCGATGCCTTGCTGCATACGCGAACAGGGCACGTATCAGGTTGAAGTTTGCAGCCAGCGTCCACGAGGCCGGCTTGGCGCCCTTACGCCCCTTAATAGTCTTCAGATAGGCCTTAACATCCGATTCCTGGAAATCGTTTATGCGTTTCTTCTTCCAGTATGCGCACATGTGCTTGGCGAGCCCGCGCTGCCGGATAATGTGTTTCTCCCCGGAGTGTGATTCTACATACTTCAGGTACTCTTCCATCACCTTGGGGAAAAGCGGAGCGCCGCACGTGGCAGCCTTAGCCCACTCGATACCTTTCAACAGCACATTCAGCACTCCGCAGGGCTGGATTCCCATCCCTATGCATTCCTTCTCATACTGTCGGTAAAACTCGATAGCCTGCCGCTCCATGACGGACAAGGCACCGAATTCTGCGCCGTAGGATGTGATCTCCTTAGCGTTTAACTTAGCCTGCTCATTAGCCTGTTTAACGCCGTCGGGAGTAATAGGGTAGGATTTGGTCTGCGTGGTACCATTGGCAAGGAAGACGCGTACAATCAGCTTATCGACACCGCGACGCTTCCAGATTTGCACCCCGGAATGAAGGGAATAGAGTTTATCGTTTATCTTCACCGCACCATCCAAAAGACGAATCTTTGCGGAGTCGGTAGACTTACTGTTGCGACGTGCGCTAGCACGACCACATGCCTCTGCGGAGGCTGCCATTGATATATCTTGAATCATTGCGTATCTGTTGCGTTAGATTTGCCTTTATCATACAGTAAGGCACTGTCTAATGATATTTGCGATTACGCAATAAGCGCAATCACACCCAGATACCGAATAGAAGGAGCAGAAACGCAAGTTTTGCGATCATTTGCGACCCACCCCCGAATTCGGCAAGCGCAAGTAAAATTAAGAACCTCCTAAGTCATTGCGACTTAGGAGGTTATAAGAATGGGGCATAGGGGATTCGAACCCCTGACCTGTTGCGTGCGATGCAACCGCTCTACCAACTGAGCTAATGCCCCGCGTTGTTGTGTTGCGGGGGGATTATACACGCGCGCGGCGAGCGATGCAAGCACAATATGTGGCGTGTGACAGAAAAAATCCAGCGTTGGCGTGTGGAGGAGTAAAAATGGGGAGAAGGTGCGGGAAATGTGCAGAAAAATGGACTTGGGGCTTGCCAAAAGGGTGAGTTGGTGTTAGCATGTGCGCGCGTTTGATATGGGTATATCGTTCAAGACTTTACTGTGTGTGGGGTGCGGGTGTTTTGTAGGGGGCGTGCTTCGCTACCTGACGGGATGGTATATCTGCAACAAGTGGGGTATTACGATGCCCGGCATGCCCTGGCATACGCTGCTTATCAATTTTGTGGGTTGCCTGTTCATGGGGCTGTTCTGTGGGCTGGCGGCGAATGGTTTTATAACGTCTCCGCATCTGCGTCTGGCGGTCACAGCGGGTCTGTGCGGCGGGTATTCTACCCTGGCGGCATTTGCCTACGAGAATACGCAGCTTATGCGCGCAGGGGCGCATCTGGAGGTGTCTGTCTACATTCTGCTCACGGTTGTAGGGAGTCTGGTGTTTTTCCTGCTGGGGAATCTGGCAGCTGCTGCGCTGACACGCGCCTGATAAAAAAAGGCGCACCACGGAGCCGTGTAGCGTCCGTGGTGCGGTAAATGGTGAATCGGCTGCTCAGGCAGCCATGCGCGGGCTCACATTAATAGCCGTCCGGCGTGAAGTGAGCGTCGGAGCCGTGGTGGTAGTTGCCGTGCATACCGGCAGACAGCGGGCCGAACTCCGAGTACACGGGCTGCACAAAGGAGTAGGTGGGGCCATTCTTGCCGTCCACCTTCACGGTAACGCGCTGGCAGCGGGTGTTGCCCATGGAGTCGGTGAGGTAGCGACCTGCCAGAGCGCCGGCAGCACCGAAGCCGATGGCGGATACCACGCGACCGGAACCACTACCCAACAGCTGACCGGCACCCAGACCAACAGCGGCGCCGATACCGGTGCCCAGATTCTTGGCGGTGGAAGAGGTCTCACCCTTCACATCGTAGGCGGAGATAACGGTGGCGGGCAGCACCTGCTGAGTCACGCCGATCTTGTTGGCAGACACGGAGCCGTAGCTGGAATCCCAAGCGCAGGAGGAAACTCCGAGCGCAACAGCTAACAGAAGGATTGCGGATTTGTACATAAAACTGATTGCAGGTTTGTGTTTTACTTTTGCGTTACGTGCAGGGGAAGTATCCCGGCTGCACCCCCATGCTACCGCTTTTTGCGGGCGAGGTCAAGCAGAATTTGCGCTAGCACGGACACATGTCCCATTTTTGATATAGGAAAAAACAGAGGGCATAGAGTCCCGTGGAACTCTATGCCCTGAAATGTTGACTTCCGAATCTGAGCAGGTGTTACTCTGCAGCCTCGGCAGCGGCTTTCTCTGCCTCGAGCTTCTGGCGAAGCTTCTCGGGCAGCTTGACCTGAATGTGGATGTCGCGCAGCTGGTTGGGCTCTGCGGGAGCGGGGGATTCGCTCATGAGGTCGGCACCGCGGTTGTTCTTGGGGAAGGCAATCACCTCGCGGATGGACTCGCACTGCCCGATAAGCATCACGACGCGGTCCAGGCCCAGGGCCAGGCCGCCGTGGGGCGGTGCGCCGAAGGAGAAGGCAGCCAGCAGGTGGCCGAACTGCTCCTGGATGGTGGCGTCGTCCAGACCCAGGGCGCGGAAGGTGGCGTCCTGCAGGTCCTTCTCGTGGATTCGGATGGAACCGCCGCCAAGCTCGTTGCCGTTGAAGATGACGTCGTATGCCTCGGCGCAGAGGTCTGTGGAAATCTCGCCCTTGAGCACCTTCTCCACGTCCTCCGGTACGGGGCGGGTGAAGGGGTGGTGCACGGCGCAGAAGCGCTGCTCCTCGGCGTCCCAGCCGAATAGCGGGAAGCGGTTCACCCAGAAGAGGTCGATGTCTGTGTTGCCCTTGAGCAGCTCCATGAACTCGCCGCAGGCCAGACGCACGCGGCCCAGGATGGTGCAGCTCTGCTCCCACTCGCCGGCGGCAAAGAAGATGCAGTCCCCGCTCTCGATGTTGAGGCGCTCCACGAGGGCGTCGATTTCAGCCTGGGAGAGACGCTTGGTGATGGGGCTCTTCCACTCCTTGGTGTTGGCGACGTCGCGCACCTTGATGTAGGCCAGGCCCTTAGCACCGGCCTCGATGGCGGTCTGGGTAAGGGAATCCACCTGACCCACGGAGGGGTTGAAGCCCTTGGCGTTGATGGCTTTCACCACGCCGCCGTTGGCCACGGCGCCGGAGAATACGCGGAACTCGCTGTTGGCGAAGATGTCCGAGCAGTCGGTAATCTTCATCTCGAAGCGGCGCTCGGGCTTGTCGGAGCCGTACTGGTTCATGGCGTCCTTCCAGGTCATGCGGGGGAAGGGAGTCACAATGTCGCGACCCACGGATTCCTTGAAGACGCGCTTGAGCATGGCCTCAATCCAGGCGTACACGTCCTCCGGGGTGATGAAGGAGGCCTCGATATCGATCTGCGTGAACTCGGGCTGGCGGTCGGCGCGCAGGTCTTCATCTCGGAAGCAGCGGGCCACCTGGAAGTATTTCTCCATGCCGGCTACCATGAGCAGCTGCTTGTACTGCTGCGGGGCCTGGGGCAGAGCGTAGAAGGTGCCGGGGTTGAGGCGGCTGGGCACCAGGAAGTCGCGGGCGCCCTCCGGGGTGCTCTTGGAGAGGATGGGGGTCTCAATCTCCAGGAAGCCCTGCTCGTCCAGATAGTCGCGCATGGTCTTGGTGATGCGGTGACGCAGAATCATGTTGCGCTGCATACCGGGGCGGCGGAGGTCCAGGAAGCGGTACTTGAGACGGATGTCCTCGTTGGCGATGTTGCGATCCAGCTGGAAGGGAAGCACAGCGGCGCGGTTCAGCACGGTCATGGCGGAGGCATCCACCTCGATTTCGCCGGTAGCAAGGTCGGGGTTGGTGGCGTCCACCTCGTCTGTCTTGAGGCGGGCCACAACCTTACCGCTCACCTGAATCACGGATTCGGTGCGAAGATTCTCCGCATCATCAGCAAGCTGAGCATTATTCTCAGGGTGGAATACAACCTGAGTTTTGCCAGCGCGGTCACGAAGGTCGATGAATATCACACCACCGTGGTCGCGAACGGTATCCACCCAGCCCACAAGCGTTACTTGCTTGTCGACATCGGAAAGGCGGAGCTCATCGCACGTATGGGTACGGTAACTGTTCATGGTATTTTGCTTGATGATGATTACGGTCGGCTCTGCGGTGCTCGCGAGCCGAAACGCAGAGATTCTACTCCTCGCTATCTGAATGTCAAGACAAATTCAGGTGCAGATAAGCTGCTGGCGCAAAAAGGGTGGAAAATTTTCCACCCCGGCCGAAATACACGATGCGTCCCCTGCATTCCGCGCCGAGGAGAAAATTCATAGCTGTCCAAAAAGCGTTCTAAAGAAAGAGGGGGAATCAAACTGCACACTGTATTGGATTTTGAGCAGGCTACCCCGGATTTTGTGCATTTGACAAACGGGAATGTACCGGACTGTATTGCCGCCCGCGAGATTAATCTGCCTAAAGGCTGTATCGTGGTTGCAGACCCGGGATATGTGGATTTTAAGCTCTTGCAACATTGGGACAGCTGCGGTGTCAAGTTTGTAGTTCGCCTCACCAAAAGTATCAATTTTTTGACCATTCAAGAGTGGGATTTGCCCGATGAGCATCAAAATGTGCTAAAGGATGAGGTTATCGCCATGCAAGGTGAGCAAAGTAAAATCTACAAAGACCTCCTGCGTCGCGTTGTAGCGCACAACGACGAAGGAAATTATGATGTAGAGCTGCTCAGCAATGATTTTGAACTGGACTGTCACCAAATTGCAGCACTTTACAGAGACCGCTGGTACATTGAAAGCTTTTTCAAGGATATCAAACAACTACTGCGAATTAAAAGCTTTATGGGAACAAGTGCAAATGCGGTGTTAATACAGGTCCGGACGGCGATGATAGCATTCCTGCTGGTCAGATATCTTCAAACACTTGCAAAAAACGGATGATTGAGTATGTTAACCTTTGATATTGGCACCTCGCTTTTTCGATGCTCAACTATTTCGGACAGCTATGGTAGCAAATATCATTCTGCTAACAATTCCAGTGTCAGCAGGCAACGCTTACCATCGTAAAAAGCATCGAGCACCTCGGCAAAGACATCTTCCGGAGCCAGGCTATCAAACAAGGTCATGCACGAGCAAACTTTCAACGCATCGATGTGGCCCAGAATCGACACCGCCGACTTGCCACGATGAGCCAGCAATGCGCGGGAAATCTCCCGCAGTCGAGCCCCCAGCACCGGGTGAGTCAGATAAGCAGCAGCCTCCTCCCGATGGGCAATGCCGTAAAACTGAGCATTGTGACTGCGCCCCAATGCGCGGAGTTGCGGGAAAATATACCAAATCCAGTGGTCATACTTACGCCCACCCCTGATTTCGGCCAGCGCCTGCTCGTAACCGGCATACTCCACGTCCTGAGCAATGACAAACCGTTCGATATTTTCAGCATTCATATTTGCTATCATACCCCCAAGTTCTGATTTGTAAAGCTCCATATGACATATTCCTCACTTGTGGAATCTCTGTGACTGTGGCAGAGTAACATACGTATGAAACTCCGACTACTCGCCTTTCTTCTACTGCTCAGCACACCGCTTACTGCGGACATCTGCCTACCCGGCCAAAGCAGTCAGAACAACCGAAAAGACATAACAGAGGAGCAGGACGCAGAGCTTGTACACCTGTTGGAACTCTTTCATGGCTACATGGATTTGGGAGTACTTGCACGAGCGCAGGAAACACTCACTCGCCTGCACAAACTCATCGAGAGCCTGCCCGAGGAATCCGCTGCCCCCCTGCGCGAAAAAGAAAGCGACCTGCGCCGCCAATTGGAACACAGACAATACCGCTACAAAGAAATGGCAGAGCGCCCATACTGTTGGGTAAACTACGGCCCCAATCCCCCACCGGCTGAAACATTTACCATGGAAAAAGTCCGGCGCTACATGCAATTGGCACGGGGATTCATACAACTGGGGAAGTTCGATGCCGCCCTCGCCGCGCTGAATGACGCCGACACCGCACTACACACCCTGCCACAGGATTACACCGGACGACAGGAACAGCTCGACTTCATCACCCGGGCGAAGCAACTTCTCAGTGAACTGCGGAAGGAGTACTACGCAGAAACCAGAGGTTACAAACTCAACCGAGATCTGAGGCGACGTCTTTACAGCTTAGAGGAAGAAATGGCCAAGTTCTGCCGTGAGCCTGCCGAGTCATCAGATTTACCACTATAAAAACGGACATCCATGCGCAAGAACCTCCGTTACTTCCTGATACTTATCGGCATGCTTCCCCTGCTCGCCCTTGCATGGGTAGTGGTACAGCTCCAAACCACCCGCCTGCACACCCTCGGGGCAGATGGTCGCATATACCCCTGTGAATTCAGCGGCATCTCCCGGCTACCCGATGGTACCTACCGGCTCGGCCTGCCCGATGCCCCCGGGGAGATTATATGGGTTGCCCCCGATAGCCTGACCGATGAGTTCATGTATACCGAGGCCTATGTACTCCCCTGGTTCGGCAGAGTGCGAGCAGAGGTCAACCCGGACGGCGAGGCATACATTCGGCCTTAAAAATTCACCAGTGCCGCACTTAAGGCTTTACGTGACGCGGGAGATATGCTAGAATGACGCGCGCAGGGCGCGCGAATGCGCACCACCAATACAGTTATGAGTGATCCCACGAAGTTCCGAAATCTGGCCATTATCGCCCACGTAGACCACGGCAAAACTACTCTGGTAGACCAGCTGCTGAAGGCTGGCGGCACCTACCGCGAGAATCAGGAAGTACAGGAGCGCGCCATGGATTCCATGGATCTGGAGCGCGAAAAGGGTATCACCATCAAAGCCAAGAACACCTCCATTCACTGGAATGGCTACACCATCAATATCGTTGACACTCCCGGGCACGCGGACTTCGGCGCCGAGGTGGAGCGCGTGATGAAGATGGTGGACGGCGTTATCCTAGTAGTGGACGCCTACGAAGGCCCGCAGGCCCAGACGCGCTTTGTGCTGCGCAAGGCACTGGAGGAAGGGCTGCTGCCCATCGTGGTGGTGAACAAGATTGACCGCCCGCACGCCGACCCCATGAAAGTGCACGACCAGGTGCTCGAGCTGCTGCTGGACCTGGATGCCACGGAGGAACAGTTCGAAGCCCCCTTTGTGTACGGCTCCGCCCGCGACGGCTACTTCATGAACAGCCCGGAGAACGAGCCGCCGGTGGACTGCACACCCCTGCTTTTCCAGATTATCAACCACATCCCCGCCCCCAAGGATGCAGACGCCGACAAGCCCTTTAAGATGCTCATCTCCAACATCGATTGGGATGACTACGTGGGTCGTGTAGCCGTGGGGCGCATTTCCAACGGCCGCGTGCAGAAGGGCGACACCCTCTACCTGCTGCGCCCGGACGGCAGCAAGGTGCAGGGCAAAGTGACCAAGCTTTTCGAATACAGCGGGCTGCAGACCACCGACTCTGCCGTGGGCGAGGCCGGCAATATCATCGGCATCTCCGGCTTCGAGGATGTGGACATCGGCGAGACGCTCGTGGCCGACCCGGAGGAGGAGGCCATGCCCTTCGTACAGATTGACCCGCCCACGGTGCAGATGGAATTCAGCATCAACGACGGTCCGCTCGGCGGGCGAGACGGCAAGAACGTGACCAGCCGCGTTATCCGCGACCGCCTCATGCGTGAGATGCGCACGAATATCTCCATCAAGGTGGAGGATACGGATCTGGCGGGCGTGTTCATGGTATCCGCCCGAGGCACCATGCAGATTGCCATTCTGGTGGAGCAGATGCGCCGCGAGAACTACGAGGTGCTGGTATCGCGCCCCAAGGTTATCACCAAAGATGTGGACGGCGTGCGCTGCGAGCCGTTCGAGACCGTGTTTATCGAGGTGCCGGATGAGTGTGCCAACGGCGTGGTGCGCATCCTGGGCAACCGCAAGGGTATACTGGAGAACATGGAGTCCGGCAACAGCGGCCGCACCTACATACAAGCCACCATCCCCACGCGCGGCCTCATCGGCTTCGAGTTCGAGCTGGTGAACCTCACCAGCGGCCACGGCATCTTCTCCCACCTCTTCAAGGAGTATGCTCCGTACGCCGGCGAAATCGTCACACGCCAGAGCAGCACCCTCATCTCCATGGAAAGCGGCATCGCCCGCCCCTACGCCTTGCAGGCTATGGAGGAGCGCGGCTCGCTGTTCATTGCCCCCGGCGATGAAGTGTACGAGGGCATGATTGTGGGCGAGAATCCCAAGCCCATCGACATCCCCGTGAACCCCACGCGCGAAAAACACCTCACCAACCACCGCTCTGCCACCAAGAACGACTCCATCCAGCTTACGCCCCCGCGCGTGTTCTCCCTGGAGCGTGCGATTGAGTACATCGAGCCGGATGAACTGGTGGAGGCCACGCCGCACTTCATCCGTATGCGCAAGCGACTGCTGGATGCCACCGCCCGCAAACGCGCCGAGCTGCGTGCCAAAGGACTGTAAGCAAGCACTGGAATTCCCCCCAATAAAGAGATGTTTCAGGATATTGCCAATTGGTTTGCCGGGCAGGATTACCTGGCCATCAGCATGTACACCGCCGCCGTGCTATGCTACATAGCCGGTTTTCTGGGGGCAATACTGCCCTACCCCGGTTGCTTTGTCGCGCTGGGAGGCAGCGTCTGCTACGCCGTGGCAGAGGGAGCCCCTTACCCGGCCTGGTGGGTATGGGTTATCCTGTTCGGCCTGGCAGTATTCGGCACGCTGGTGGATAACATCACCACCGCCATGGGCGCCAGAAAGTTCGGCGGCAGCAAGCAGGCATTCTGGGGCAGCATGATAGGCCTTTTCGCCGGTGGCCTCTTCTTCTTCCCCTTCGGCCTCATCATCGGGCCGTTCCTGGGAGCCTTCATCGCGGAGATTATCCTCGTGCGCAAGAACGCCAAGGATTCCGCGAAATCCGGCTTCGGCGCCACGCTGGGGCTGCTGGCCGGCGTATTGGCCAAAGTGGTCATCACCGTCATCATGCTCGTCATCACCCTGCTCTGAGCCACGTGAACCCCACCGCTACCCTTCTCTTCCTCCTCTCGGCCTGCCTGCTGAGCAGTTGCCTCAGCACCGGGCCGGACGGCGCCACCATCTCCCGCGCAGAAGTGCTGCGCACAGCCCGCACATACACCCAACTCACCTGGCAGGGACAGCGCAGGCACGCCCTGCACGGCACCGCGCCGGATGGCCAGCGTATCGACACTCCGGATGCGCTCTCTCCCACAAAGCAGGATGCGGGGTTCTGGTGGACAGTCGGCACAAACGAGGGCATGCCCTACAAGTGGGGCGGGTTCGACACGCCGGAGGAGTTTACCCGCAGATTGGCGGAAGAGCCACAGGTCTACGCAGGAGATTATGCTTCTCCGGCCAAGGTGAAAGGCGGAGATGACGCCGTAAGCCGCTATGCAGCAGGCATCGACTGCTCAGGGCTGGTATCCCGCTGCTGGGGTCTTTCCCGCCCCTACTCCACGCGCGAGCTGCCCGGCATCTGCACCCAACTCAGCAGCCCGGACCGCCTGAAGCCCGGGGATATCATTCTGCGCCCGGGCGAACATGTGCAGATTTTCATACGCTGGGAGAACAGCGAGCACACCCAGTACCGCGCCGTGGAAGCCGCAGGTGTCCCCAAGTGGCGCTGCCAGGAAATACTCTACAGCCGCGACTCTCTGCTGAAACACCGCGGGTACACCCCCTGGCGCTACAAGGGCATACGCTGACGCACCTGCCGGTCCTTACTCCGCAGCATCCAGCACACGGGCCGTTTCCTCTATCAGCTCGCGAGCGCGGCGCACATCTTCCGCATGGGTGGTACCGGTACTGCGCGCCACGGTGAAAATGGAAGAGAGGCCGCTGTTCATACGTTGCACAGCAGCGGCGGCTCGGGGAGATTCCCCGGCACGAGCGCGAAGGAGGTTGACCTTCTCGTACTCCTCTATTCCATCCCGCAGACGCTCAAAACGCACGGAGCTGCGATTTCCCGGGTATACCAGGAAGCAATCTCCAGAGGGCCAGTGCACAAAGTCCGTGCACTCCAGCGGATTGCGATTCCAGGAGTTGTAGGCCCAGCGCAGGAAGCCGTCCAGATTGTTGGCAGCGGCAAACAAACCGAGCCACTCCGCCTCTGCCGGATTCGAGCCTGTGAAGGTGTTGGGCTTGGCCGGATGCAGGCACACATAGAATGTGGTTATCTTGCCGGAGGCTTTGCGCTCCCGCAGCAAATCCCCCAGCGCCGAGCCGGCATGGGTGAGAACGGGGGAGATATTGTACACTTCGCGCGTGAGCTCAGAGGGCTTATCCACAGCTGATGCCACACGGAAGGAAGGCGCCTTCTCGCGTACCAGCTTCATGGCTTCGCGCACCATGCGATCCGGGCGCTCATCGATAGAGATGCAGGTTTTCTCCGCCCAGCCTTTCTCCTGCATGTGCCTGTGAAAATCCTGCAGGAAGGGTCCCCACACGGCGGCGAACTCCGGCTTACCGGGTTCGGCGCTCAGCTCGGCCTCCTGCCCGCTTGCCTCATCATAATACCTGACTTTGAGATGCCACGGCAACATGGAGTAGCAGCTTATCTGCTCCTGAATGCCGATTTCGTCGTGCATGAAATGAATCCAAGCATCCAGCACGCTGTAGTCGTAGCGCATCACACCATCCTTTCCGCGTACCCAGCGCACCATAGAGGGGAACCAATCGTATGTCTGGGCATTCCAGGCCTCATCCAGCAGAGTGCAGGTGATGCACTTCTGACCGGCATCCGCCAGGCGCTGCATGAGCGGGCGCATCAATTCAAAATGCTCGCGCGACCACGGCTCCACATCATGCCAGCGGGCCACAGCCTGCGGGTGCTGCCACAAATCCAGATGTATCTTCCAATCTTTCGGCGCCGGCAGTACAGACTTTTTCACCTCCAGCTCCACCTCCTGCACCACAGGTTGGCAGCCAGGGGCAGTGGCCGTCACCGTACCACGGTACACACCGGGGGCAGCGCTTTGCGGCACATTCACCTCGTACCACACCGCACGATTCACCCCGGCGGGGTGCTCACAGCGGGTATCGAAGCTTATCACATCTGCTGTTATAACCTTCTTTGCCTCTGTATAGCTCACCAGGCGCACCGTCGCAGGGAGCTCCCCGGCTGCACTGCTCAGGGGGGAGCAGGACACGCGCAGCTGCGTAGCAGCCCCTCCGGCAGATACGGCAAGCTGCCCGCTGCAGCGCTCCCCTCGCCAGGCCTGCAGCTGCAGCACCGCGGGTTCAACCTCCGCGGCAAAGGGGTAGGCATCCCCCGCCGTCAGCTTCCGCTCCATAGCCGGAGCCATGCGGAGCTGTGTGGCCCGCTCCTTCCCGGAAGGGGCACGAAGAGACGCGGCATCATACAGGGGATGGCGTTCTGCTGCATTCTGAGCTGTAGCGAGCGAAGGAAGCAGAGCGGTGGCACAGGCAAAAATCGGGAGATATGGAAGCATAGACACGCTCCTCCTATAACACAAAAGGCTCCGCAAGGAAATATCAAAATGCGTCCACCCGATTTTTCAGGAAGACAACCAACGCCCATCTGCTGCTCTTTTTGCTTGTGGAGATGCCTCTGCAGGTGTAGACTGAGCGCATGAAGATACATGTGCTGGCAGAGAACACCACTTGCAGCGCCGAACTTGCGGCCGAGCATGGGCTGAGCCTGCTTATCGAGACAAACGGGCAGCGCATACTCTTCGACACCGGAGCATCCGGGGCATTTGCGGACAACGCCGAGCGCCTGGGCCTCGACCTGCAGCAGGTGGATGCGGCTGTTCTCTCGCACGGCCATTACGACCACGGCGGCGGTCTGGAGCGCTTCCTGAGCCTCAACTCGCAAGCCCCTGTTTATGTGAGTCCGCACGCATTTGAACCTCATTTCAACGCGGCAGGCAAAGACATAGGCCTCAGCCACACACCGGCAGACCACCCGCGAATACGCCGAGTGCACGACAACGAGTTCCGACTCGCAGCGGGCATCACCCTGCACCGGGCGCTCGACATGCCGCCCACATACCCGCCGGCAGGTGAAGGCATGAGCACCATCGTGAAAGGAGAGCGGGTCACGGATGATTTCCGGCACGAGCAATACCTGCTGGTCGAGGAGGCGGGCAAGCGCGTGCTGGTGAGCGGATGCTCACACCGAGGCGTGCTCAACATAGCCACTTACTTCCGCCCGGATGTGCTGGTGGGCGGTTTCCACTTCATGAAAGCCGACCCCATCCGCGATGCAGACCGCCTGCACCACGCGGCCGATATCCTGCAGCAACTCCCCACGCGCTGCTATACCGGCCACTGCACGGGAGAAGCCGCCGGAAAAATTCTCGCCACACGGCTCGGCGACAGGCTGCGCTTCCTGCATACCGGCTTGTGCGTTGAGCTGTAAAAGGGCTGTAAGACCTCGGCTCTTTTTCAGATTTGCTGATGAATCTTAGCTGCCACAATAACGCAATTTTAAATAAAAAGCAGTAGTTCAGCCTTGCTTTTGCTTGTAACACGCGTTACAAGAGGTTGATGCTAAATAAAATATTCAAAAGCAAGGGCTGGACTGCCGCTGGATTCAATATCTCTCTACTCGCCGGATGATGGAACAAATATCCAGGCGACATCTACATGAACCGGCTCAGACGATTGCTGACTTCTATGCCATTTCCATCGCTTCCGTACTCAGGATTGATAAATGGGTACTAAGTACGACTCTACCGCCTCCTCGCAGAGACGAGTTGGATGCCATACTCATTGATGAAAAGTACCTGGGACCCTCCCATGGCTTTGTAACGATGGTGCTTCATGCGCATAGTGGAGAGCCTATCTATATGTCTCAGGGTAAGGATAGTAAGGCTTTAGATGCATTCTTTGCCTCTTTGACTGAGGAACAAAAGCAGGCTATCCGATATGTAGGAATCGATAGAGCCAATGCCTATAAAGCCGCTGCGTTAACCCATCTTCCGCATGTTGAAATCTGTTATGATGCTTATCACTTAGTCAGTAATATGAATGAAGTGGTTGATAAAATCAGGCGTAAGGAAATGGCTCATCCCCCGGAAGCTTTGCGAAGAAGGCTTGTAGGCATGCGATATATCCTGCTCAGAGCAAATGAAAAACTAGATCAGAGCAGTGAAGAGCGCCTCAATACGCTTCTCTTATTCAACCGCACACTTAATAAGGCTTATATACTTAAGGAACAATTCCGTAGCATCTTTCGATGCAACAATGAATATAATGCTTTATTATCACTTATTTCATGGGTTAAGATGAGTGTGGCGTCCGGGATTCCACTTTTGAAACGCTTTGCCATTGGGATTGCTGATAAGTTCAACGGCATCATGAACGGTATACGGTATGGGGGCAACTCTGCACGCATAGAGTCGGCTAACGCGGCTATTAAACGTATCATGTCCCGCTCTTGCGGGCTGGGTGACTCTCACTACCTTTTTGACAAATTAAGGCAAGCCTTTTTCCTCCGACACCCATTTCTGAGGTTGAAGTTAATCCCCATCTGTCAGCAAATCTGAAAAAGAGCCCGCGACTTCATACCGACAAAGTTTCTCCTTTTCAGCACGGCTGAACTGTGCTAGAATGCACGGGTATGCTGGAAGAGCTCAATATCTACACGCAGGTTGTGAATGAGGAGACGCCGTGGCTTCTGCCGCTGTGTTTTGCGATGTTCGGCGCCTGTGTCGGGTCATTTCTCAACGTGGTGATATACCGACTGCCCCGCGGGTTAAGCGTGAATGAACCGAGCCGTTCCTTCTGCCCGAATTGCCGGGCGGAGATACCGTGGTATCTCAACATCCCGATTGGCAGCTGGGTGATGCTGCGCGGACGCAGCGCCTGCTGCAACACCCCCATATCCATACGCTATTGGCTGGTGGAAGTAGCTACAGCTCTGCTCTTTGCGTGTATTGCCTGGCATTTTGCACCGGAGCCGCTCCCGACACAGATTATGCTGTGCATCTGGGCAGCTGCCATGCTGGCTGTGTTCTGCATCGACCTGGAGCAGATGGTGGTGCTGCCCCGCCTCACCTGGACCGCCGCAGCTGCCAGCCTGCTGGCCACCTTGTTTGCCCCGTGGCTTGTGGAGCCTCAGAGCATCAGCGCCACAGATGGACTGATATGGAGCTTGTGCGGCGCCCTGTGCGGCTATCTCCTGCTTAAGCTTGTGGCCCTTTGCGGTCGCCTGTGTTTCGGACGACGGAATAAGGAATTCGACAGCCCGCAGACCTGGAGTCTGCGGCAGGCGGGGGATGATATCGAGCTGAGCATCGGTGAGGAGCGCTACCTCTGGAGCGAGCTCTTCCGCGAGGAAGCCAACCGCGTCCTGCTCCGCAACGCCACCCTTTCCTCCACGCCGAACGCCGAGCCCGGTGACATCTGCTTCTCTGTCGAAAGCGCTACACTGGCAGACGGCACCTGCCTCCTGCTGGAGGAGCACGACAGCCTCGGCGGCACCTGCACCGGCCTGCGTACACGGCAGGAAGCCATGGGCAGTGGCGATGCCTACATTGCGCTGGCCATCGGCGCTGTCTGCGGCTGGCAGGGCGTACTCTTCTCCCTGGTGGCCGGCAGTTTCCTGGGGCTGGCACAGGCGGCTGTTGCCCGGGTAAGACGCGGGCAGCCCATGCCCTTCGGTCCGGCACTCATAGGCGGAGCTCTCATTTACCTCTTTGTCGGCAATCTGCTCACCCGCTACTACTTCAGTTACCTTGGCTACTAAACACCGTATACTCTGCACGCTGCTGCCCTGCCTTGCCCTGCCGCTCGTAGCTCAGGACAAGGAAGAGGTGCGTCCCCGCGACCTGGAAGGCATGTACGCCCGCGCAGCGTTCATCCTGGACGACCGCAGCATCAGCAATGTCTACGGAGTCACGGCCATGCTGGAGAAGTGTGCACACTGGGGGCATCCCCTCGCCATCGAGCTTCTGCTGGATGTGTATGAAGGGCGCCGCAAAGGTCTCGACCCACTGCCGGAAAAAGCCGCCACACTGGCGGATGCCGTGGCCACCGACAAGTTGAAACTCGACCCGCGCCACCCGGAGGCCTCCCGCGTACGCCGCGAGTGCATGTTCCGCTATGCTCTCTACTGCGAGCGGGGCTTCGGCTGCCCCGCATCGGAGAAAGCCGCTCTGCACCACATGCTGCAAGCCGCCAACGAGGGTCCGGGCAAAGCCAGAGTGGAGCTGGCGCGCTACCTGCTGGATCGCAAAAAAACGTGGTATGCACCTCGCAAAGCGCTGCAGCTGCTGCGCAACCAGGCCAAGGCAGACCCGGCCACGCCCAAAGTATTCTTCTACCTGGGGCATATCTACATGACCGGTCTCGGCCTTCCCCGCCCCATGCCCCAGCTGGCTCTGGAAAGCTACAGACTCGGCGAGAAGATGAAGGACCCCTGCGCCATCAACAACCTCGCCGCCATGCACGAACGAGGTATAGCTACTGCACGAGACCTCACCACAGCCCTGCACCTCTACCGCAAAGCCGCCGAGCTCGGCAACAAAGAAGCCTCGGCCAACCTGCAACGCCTCGCCTATATCAAGGCCGAGCTGGCCACCGGCACCCCCCCGGCCACTCGCATCGACAACGCCGCCCTGCAGGTCATCGAAGCCCTGCCACTGTCACCCCGCACAAGAAACTGGCTGGCAGTCCCCTTCCGCAAACAGGAAAACGCCACCCGCTGAGCAGATGAGCAGCCCGAGCACCATACGTCAGGCCGTGGAATATGCCGCTCAGGCGCTGGGGTTCAGCGCTCTGGGCATCGCCCCGGCTACTGCACCGCAGGGCACACACCTGCAGAACTGGCTGGCAGAGGGCAAACACGCCGACATGCAGTGGATGCAGCGCCACCTCCCCGCGCGCCTGAATCCGGAATTGGTGCTTCCCGGGGTGCGCAGCGTTATCATGCTCACCTACGAATACCCTGCTCAGGATGCCCGCAGCGCCCCCGGAGCCATCGCCCGCTACGCACAGGGTGAAGACTACCATAAGTTGCTGGCCGGCAAACTGGCAGACCTGAGCGAAACTCTTTCTTTCTACGGCGGCATGCAGCGCTGCTTCACCGATTCCGGCCCGGTGAGCGAGCGATTTTTCGCAGCACAGGCGGGCTTGGGCTGGATTGGCCGCAACGGGCTTCTCATACGCCCGAAGGGTGGCTCCTACTGCTTCCTGGCCTCCATACTCACCACCCTGGAGCTGCCGTACGACAGCCCGATGCCCAACCGCTGCGGCAACTGCCACCGCTGTGAGCAGGCCTGCCCCACGGGGGCGCTCCGCGAGGGTTGCTGCGATGCCCGCCTCTGCCTGTCGTACTGGACTATCGAAGCCGGGCAAGATATGCCGCCCCACATCCGAGAGGCGCAGGGGGAGCACTTGTACGGCTGCGATGCCTGCCAGGAGGCTTGCCCCTGGAACAGCCCCCGCCCCGGCACAGCCCCTCGCCGCATCGACCCGCACCTGCTCATGCCCGCGCCGCTTGCCCCGCTCCCTCCGGCAGAGCTGGCGGCTCTCAGCCAGGATGAGTTCGAGCGCATGTTTGCCGGCACTCCCATACGCCGCATCGGCCTGCAGCACCTGCAACACAACGCCCGAAAGTTCGAATAACCGGGTGCCATACGGAGTCCGGGGCTGCCGTTTTCAAAAATCTACCATACGAACGTGAACAAAAGTGGCATCAGCGGTGTCTCTGTGGTATAGTCTGCACAGAAAAATGATTGAACACCTTTTCACAACCTTAGCACAATATGCCCCCTACTACGGCGAACAGCTCGACTACGCTCCGGGCGCCGGCATGGGATACGGCATGTACGGCGGCGCCTCCATCATCGGCCTCGGGCTACTGATGCTCTGCGGCATTATCGGCGCTGTCGTCCAGAGTCGCATGAAGGCCAGTGTGGAGCGATATTCGGCAGAGCCGGCACCACTGACCGGTGCCCAGGTGGCTCGCCGCATGCTGGCAGCCTACGGCTTGCACAATGTGCAGGTCACCCACACGCCCGGTGCCCTTACGGACCACTATAACCCGGCAAATCAGACCGTCAACCTCAGCGACACCGTTTATTCGCAAGCCACGGTAGCCGCCATGGCTGTAGCAGCGCATGAGTGCGGCCACGCCGTACAGCACGCTCAGGGATACGCCTGGCTCAGAATGCGCAGCGAACTCGTACCGCTGGTGAACATCGGCTCACGCCTCGGCCAGATTGTGCTGATGGTGGGTCTGCTGCTGGTGGCGATGGGTACCGGCACCACAGTGGCCTGGATTGGTCTGGCACTCTTTGCCACCACCACCGTTTTTGCGTTGGTCACCCTGCCGGTTGAGTTCGATGCCTCCCGCCGCGCACTGGCATGGTTGCAGCAATCCGGGCTGGCGGACAGAGCCATGCACGGGCAGGCAGGCACCGCCCTGCGCTGGGCAGCCATGACCTATGTTGCAGCCGCCCTTTCCTCCATTGCCATGCTGGTGTACTACGCCCTCATGCTGCTCAATGCCCGCAGCAGACACGAATAATCACGAACCCTTACCTTCCTTCAAGACTCATGAGACTGCGCCCCTTTATCTATCTGTTAGTCGCCGGCATTTTTCCCGCCGCGAATGCCAACGATCTGCCGCCGGGAGATGTCACACCGCACGAGCTTCTCAGCCCCCGCGAGCACGCAGAACTTTACCTCAATCTTGTCACCATCATCTGCCGTGAGCTCATCCCCCTGCAGGATAGCGTCACGGACAGCGCTTCCGCCGCTGCCGTAGCCAATAAGGTAGAGAAACTGCACAGCCGCCTGAACATGGCCGTGAGCCACATGCGCCACAACCCGGATATGAGCAACGAAGTTTCGAAAATCCTGCGTAATGCCCCAGCCAGAGAAAAGGCTCTCCGCGAACTGAATATCCGCTTCAACAACAGCCTCCGCCGCTGCCGCGAGACCGGCCTCATCAACTCTCGAGAGTTCAACCGCGCGCTGTTCCCCGGCTCCATATGCCCCACCGAGCAACCATAAACCGCAAAGAACTGCTGGAGCACATACGCCGTGCACTGGGTGGTACAGCCACCCCGAGCGCAGCAGAGCTGGCACTGGAAGCCGTAACACGCGCCATTCAGGACGGCCTGCGTGAGGACGGCGAGGTACGCCTGGCACGCTTCGGCAGCTTCCGCATGCGCAGCGTTGCAGCTCGGCGGCTTCTGCTCCCGGGCAGTGGCAAGGAAATGCAGCTGCCGCAGCGCAGGGTTCTGCGCTTCATTCCTCCCGAAAAGCGGGATAAATGACACACTACAGGCTTCACAAACAGCGGCATAAGGTAGAGAATAGAGACATGAACCGCTTCCTGCGCACCACTCTGCTGCTTCTCTGTACGCCCGCTCTGCTGACCGGGTGTCGCGACTCAGACGATGAGCGCGCCGAGCGAGCCTCGCAGTTCACCACGGCCACCAAGCCGGCTCCGAACCCGCAAAGAGAATCGCTGGAATCCCTTGTGCGCAAGGACTTGCACCTTCCCACCGGTTTGCCGGGAGCTCCAAAGTTCGAGCTGTACAGTGAGTACAAGGGCGAGGATATCCGCCAGGTGACGGGCGTATCCGGGCGCAGCCTCCTGCTGGTGTTCACGGCTCCGTGGTGCAAGCACAGCGATTCCATGCGCCAATCGCTCAAGGCTCTGGCGGAAGAGGAAAAAGGAACTCTGCAGGTGGTAGAGGTGAACGCGGATGCCTTCCCCGTGCTGGCGGAGGAATTCGCGCTCACCAAAGTTCCCACCACCATCCTCTACACAGAGGGCGTTAAACTCCGCACCCTGGAAGGTGCCAAAACTGTGGAGGCCATGCGCAACTATATCCACAACGTCCTCACCAACAACGAAAACTGATTTTTCTACATATTAACACACTCTCAATCATGCGATTCCTCACAGGATTACAGCCCAGCGGTCAGCTCCACATCGGTAACTACTTCGGCGCCATCAAGCCCGCCGTCGAGCTTCAGGAAAAAGGCGAGGCCTTCTACTTTATCGCCAACTACCACGCCATGACCACCATGGAAAGCGCTCAGAAGCTGCGAGACAACACCATGAGCCTTGCTGTGGATTTCCTGGCCTGCGGCCTCGACCCCAAAAAGGCAGTCCTCTTCTCCCAATCTGCCGTACCGGAGGTGAACGAGCTCGCCTGGATTCTTTCCACCGTGTGCCCCATGGGTCTGCTGGAACGCTGCCATTCCTACAAGGACAAAGTCGCCAAGGGATTCTCCCCGAGCCATGCTCTCTTTGCCTATCCCGCCCTCATGGCCGCCGACATCCTGCTCTACAACAGCGATGCCGTGCCCGTAGGCAAGGATCAGAAGCAGCACCTGGAGGTAACCCGCGACCTTGCTGCCAAGATTAACGACACCTTCGGCGCAGATATCTTTAAGCTTCCGGAAGCCATCATCAGCGAGGTCACTGCAGTCGTGCCCGGTCTGGATGGCCAGAAAATGAGCAAGAGCTACGGCAACACCCTACCCATCTTCGGCGAGGAAAAACCGCTGCGCAAGCTCATCAACAAGAAAATTGTCACGGATGCCACCCCGCTGGAAGACCCGAAACCCACAGAGGGCTCTATCATCCTGGCCATTTACAAACTCTTTGCCTCTCCGGAGCAGTACGAGGAAATGGTGGCTGCGCACCAGCGTGGCGGCGTAGGCTACGGCCAGTTCAAGAAGGACGTATTCGAAGCCTACTGGGAGTACTTCCGCAGCGCCCGAGAGAAGCGCGAGTGGATTGTAGCCAACCCGGACTACGTGAGCCAGGTGCTCACGGACGGTGCTACCCGCGCCCGCGAAGAAGCAGCCCGCACCATGACCCGCCTGCGCGAAGCCGTGGGCCTCGTGTGGCACTGATAACTCGCACAGAGCAAAGGAAAAATCCCGTTCTCTATCGCTTTGCCGCATTCAGCATGCGGGCAGAGGGCGCGTGGCCGGCGTCTGCTGCTTTCTGCCACAACTCGAGAGCCGCCTCACGGTTCTGCGGCATACCCTGGTAGCCGTGGTACAGCATCATGCCGTAGCGGAACTGAGCCCAGGCCTCCCCGGCCTCGGCCGCACGAATAATGCGCTCCTGAAAATTGCGCAGCTCACGCTCCTGCACCTCCGGTGGCAGGTCGGACTCGCCCGGCAATTTACCCGAACCCGACCTGCGGTCGTGCACCGTTTGCGGAGCCTCCCGGCCGGCATAGCTGATGAACCAGGGCACCATGACGGCCAGACAAATGGAGTAAAACACCACGAAGTGGATAAAACCGGCATCCCCCTTGCTGCGCATGGCAAACAAGCGAGGCACTCGAGATGATGAGCCCCCACGGCGGCGGCGCCCGCGAGCCTCACGACGCTCATGCGCATGGCGCACGGACACCCGTACACTGCGGCGGGCTGCCATGGCGGCCAGTTCGGGAGCATTGCTCAGGCGATTCTGACGCTCGAGCCAGGCATCATAATCAGCTCGTCGCTCCGGCTCTCCCAGCGTGCGATACGCTTCTGCCACCAGCTTAAAACGCTCCTCCGCATGCGAATTACCGGCATTGAGATCCGGGTGGTAGCGCCTGGCCTGGCGTCTGTACGCCGCCTTGACCTCCGCAGCGGAGGCCTTTTCGCTAACATCCAGGAGCTGGTAATAATCCGTACGCATATCCCGCGCGAAAGCAGTTTAGCATATCCGGCCGCAGCGGAAAAGGAGAAAATGCAGAATTAGCTTTACAAGTTTGTTACAACTGCTATACTGGCAATAAGAAGCCGAATTGCCATGCATATACCACGTAGCGACAGGAGTCTGGATTTCATAGCCCGAGGGTACAGCCTCGGCATGGTTTTGGTGTTCATCCCCGTGGTTCTGCTCACCATCCTGCTGGGCTTAAGCGTAGCCAATCCGTATGTGGCGCTCGAAACGGCTTATTGTTTGCTGAGCCTCGCCCATACTCTCGGCCTCAAGCCGGACACGCTGGTCATGCTCAGTGCCGTGGTTCCTCTGCTTCATGCCCTGCTGCAACACAGCAACCGCCGCCACGGCATCGGCGGAGGACGCTGGATTCTCTACAGCAGCGTCTATCTTGCCCCTGCGGCTTTCGCCTGCCTGTACTACGCCGGCATTTTGCTGGCCAGTATCACACTGGCAGGAATGTGATTCAGGAGAGCCCAAGTTCTCGGGTCACATAATCCGCAAAGGTGTGCTGAGGTGCCCACCCCAGCGCGCAGAGCTTTTCTGCCGATACCGGAGTCGAGGTAGCGGAGCGGCGACCGGGGGGAGAACTTTGCGAGGACGCAGGCACACCTGTGATACGCTCCAGAAAGGCGTAGGCATCCGCCTTGGTGAAAATCTGGCTGCAGACGGCAAAAATCCCGCAAGAGGCCTTTTCTGCCAGCAATTGCAGAGCCGCCGCAGCATCCTCCACATGCACATAATTGAGCACCCGCTCAGGGGCTCCGGGCAAGCAAGGCTCCCCGGCCAGGTGGCGCCGCAGCAGTTCACAGCGCCCGTGGCCATATAAGGGCACCAGACGCGCCACACAGCCACCGGCAGCAAGCACAACGCCCTCCGCAGCCGCCAGCACCGAGCTGCGCTCGCTGACGCCCGCATAGAGAGAAGAAGACGAGCAGAACACGCAACGCCCGGCATACCCTGCCCCCGCCAGATTCTGCACGGTGGACAGGTAACAGTACCGGTAGTCCTCCACCGACCCACCATGCGTAGCCAGACAGCAGTACACCACGCAAGGCTCGCCCCCGGAAAGCCGGACAGCGGTCGCGAGTGTCTCCGGCAGGGCGGCGTCGGCGCAGAGGTCAGCCCCGGCAGCGGCGGAGGAGTCAATAGTGAGCACCCGAGCCCCGGCGGCTCGACAGCGCACTGCAAGCACTCGCCCCAGAAACCCGTGACCGAGTACCCACACGCGCTGTACGGGGTGGCTCATGCCTCGGCCCTGTGGTTGAAAATAAGTTCAGCCAGCTCCAAATCGCCGGGCAGCGTAATCTTCAGGTTCGGCCCCACCTGCACCAGGCGAGTGGGGATACCCAATGTTTCCATGGCGCTTACCTCATCCGTAACCACCAGCCCCTGCTCCGCCACGCAGGCGTATGCGCGGCGCAACAGGTCGATATCGAAAATCTGCGGCGTTTCCATGCCCCACAGACAGTCGCGGCTCACCTTCTCCGGCAGGCTCAGAGCCTCAGCATCCGCGCGTTTGAGCGTATCCACCACCGGGTGAGCACATGCGGCTGCACCGGTCTGTGCAGCGGCTTCCAGGCACGCCCGAATTCCCTGCGGGGTGATAAGCGGACGGGCGCCATCATGCACCGCTACCCAACGAGTACCGGCAGGAAGAGCAGCCAGCCCGGCGGCCACGGAATCCTGGCGTTCGGCGCCGCCATCTACCCGCAGCACCGGCACAGGGTAGGCAGCCGTAGCCAGCCCCACAGCTTCCCAGCGTTCCGGCGGGCACACCACTACCACAGCCGCGCAACCGGCATCCACAAAAGCCTGCACACTGCGGCAAATCACAGGCTCCCCGGCAAGAGGAGCAGCCAGCTTATCGAAACCGGCGCGGCGGGAACTGCCCGCTGCTACGATGACGGCGCAAAACATAACTTACACAAGGCGAGCACCCACAAGTTTGGAGAGCAGCTTGCCGGGAGCGGCACCTGCGGTACGAGCCTGCATCTCCTTCATCACACGGCCCATATCCTTCTTGCCGGTGGCACCCAGCTCCGCAATCACGGCTTCGAGAATCGGCAGAATCTCTGCCTCGCTCATCTCGGCAGGCAGGAACGCAGCCAGAGCCTTAATCTCCGCCTGCTCTTTCTCCGCCAGCTCGGGACGACCGGCTTTCTCGTACATGGCGATAGCGTCCTCGCGCTGCTTAATCTGCTTGCGCACCACGTTCTGAGCCTCTGTCTCCGGCAGCAGCTCCTGCGCATTACCCTTTGCCACCTGGGCATTCTGCAAGGCAGCCTTCAGGCTACGCAGCGCTCCGAGCGTCACGGCATCCTTGCCCAGCATTGCCGCCTTCATCCCGGCGGTAATAGAATCATATATCGTACTCATATCAGTTGCATTCTACCCCCACGGTGCTCACCACGCAAGTAAATTCCCCGCCATGATTCAAGTTCTCACTGAGCACCCACGTTGCCTTACTTCACCTCACGAGAAGTCGGCTGCTGGGAAGCCAGCAGGAGGCGATACTGAGCCTCCCGCGTGTCCAGTTCGGCGCAGAAACTTGCATATTCGCGATCCTTTGCAAAAAACGGGCGCACCAGTTCCTTGGTACCGGCGTGCAATCCGGCAATTCCGCGGCGCACCTTGCTCACCAGCCGCAGCCAGCGCAGCACAACGGATATTTTCTTCAACACAAAGAAGGAGAGCAGATTAAAGAGCAGCCCCAGTGCATAGGACACCCCAATGGCGTACCCGAGTTGACCATACCCGGGCCACAGCAGCAAAGGTATGCCCAGACACAGCACCAACTGCATTACCCACAGAATGAAGGAGCCACTCAGCAAGTACCCCAATCCCAGAAAGGGGATGAGGATATTCAGGCATCCGCTCCCTATATCCCTGGCCGAGCCGAAGAAATGAGACAGCACCAAACCGAATACCAGCGCCCCCGGCCAACTGCGAGCCCGGCCCGCTTTCTGATACTCTGCCAACAGCTGCTGAATCTCCTTCGCGGCGAGTTTGCGAAGCGCCAACGGAGACATGCCGGAGACATCCTCCGGCGCCAGCAATAAAACAGATTTCTCGGTCGGGTTCATTTTTTTGAGGATGCGGCTCAGCGCAGCATGTTAAGAGCGCGCTCGGTAGCAGAGAGGGCGTCCTCCACATCCTGCATGGTGTTGTAGGCGGCAAAGGAATAACGCGTCGTTCCGGTGATACCCAGATATTGCATGAGCGGTTGGCAGCAGTGGTGACCGGTACGGACGGCAATGCCCATCTGGTCCAGCAAAGTCCCGAGGTCGTAGTGGTGCACACCGGGAATGACCACAGAGATAAGCGCACCACGCCCCTCGCGCGGACCGAGGATATTGATACCGCCGAGAGCAGTAAGGCCATCGTAAAGGGCCCCGGTGAGAGCTTGCTCGTGCGCATCAACAGCGGCTATGCCGAGCTTCTGCACGTAGTCCAACGCCGCGGCCAGAACGATATTGCCGCAGATGTTAGGCGTACCGGCTTCGTACTTAAAGGGAAGCTCATTATAAGTCGTGCCGGAGAAGGAGACTTCCTTAATCATCTCCCCGCCGCCCTGCCAGGGGGGCAGCTGCGCCAGCAGTTCCTCCCTGCCCCAGAGCACACCGGTGCCTGTGGGAGCATACACCTTGTGACCGGAGAATGCATAGAAATCGCAGTCCAGAGCCTGAACATCCACAGCCATGTGGGCCGTGCTCTGGGCACCATCCACCAGGAAGATGCAGTCCGGGCGATTTCGACGCGCCGCCGCTATCATCTCCGGTATGGGGTTCACAATACCCAGAGCATTGGAGATATAGGGAGCTGCAACAATGCGTGTGCGGGGATTGAGCATGCCGAGGTACGTCGACATGTCGAACGTGAGCTCAGCCGTAAGCGGGATGGGACGCAGCACGGCCCCTGTGCGCGCACAAAGCATCTGCCAGGGCACAATGTTGGAGTGGTGCGCATCCGTAGTCACCAGTATTTCATCCCCCTCTCCCACCAGGCCGGAGAGAGCCAGCACCTGAGCCACGAGGTTAATACTCTCCGTACAGCCACGGGTAAACACGACCTCGCGCTCGGAAGCGGCATGCAGGAACCCTGCCACCGTACCGCGGGCCTGCTCGTGCGCCTCAGTTGCCAGGCGGCTGAGGTAGTGCGCGCCGCGGTGGATGTTGGAATTGAGTTTTTCGTAGTAATCCAGCTCCGCCTGCAGCACCTCACGGGGTTTCTGCGTAGTGGCGGCGTTGTCCAGATACACGAGTCTGCGCTTGCCTATGCGGGTGGCAAGGATGGGGAAATCTGCGGTCATTACGATTGGGATTTTCTTAGTGAGCACCGCGAATGTGGTCCACCATGCGGTGAGCTTCCACCGGCACATACTCCTGCCAGCAGTTGTCGCATTCGTTAATCATGCGGATAATATCCCGCGGGGTGCGGAAAAGGAGCTTCTGGTTAAAATAGGGTACAGAAATAATGTTTCCGTTGCCCAGCAGGTACTTATAGAGGTTCACATACTTATCCGGAGCTTCGTAGGTACCGGCGGTCACAAACTCACCTGTGCGGCGATTAATCCAGGGAGTTACATACAGCTTGGTGCGATTCAGGAACAGGCTGCCCATGTCGGAAAGAATGCCGCCGGGGCTGTCCGTGGCCCATTTGTCTTTGAAGAGCTCGTTGAGCAATCCTATGGAAAGAGCAATGGCAATGGGCTCGCGCGTAAACTGGTTGAGCAGAGTGGAGATGCGGTGGAAGTGCGTGATATTGGTCACCATGACGGTCTTGCCGCAGGCTGCCAAGGCATCCGCTCGGTCGATGAAATCCAGCAGGTCCACATCCTTGCCATCCCCTCGCAGGAGGTTGGAGAGCGAGATTTCGCAGATATCCACCACGCGCTCGTGCTGAGCTTCGGGCAGACTCTCCGTAAACTTGGCGCGCACGGCATCCATCATCTCCAGGTGAATATTGCAGAGCGGCAGGAAGCTGCCACGCATCAGCACGATGGGGCGTTTGTAGAGGAAGTCCGCGGGCTGGGCTACAGTGCCGTCCGGGCAGAAAAGTGTAGCCTGGCTCAGACCGCTGCGCACCAGCTGCAGAGCCAGAATACGGTTATCGAACATGCTGAAGCCGTTGCCGGAGAAGCGCATGTAGTCCACCTCGAACATGCTGTGGTCCAGATTATCGCCCACACCCTGCACAAACTCATTCATGTGCTCCCTCTTGTAGAAGAGAGAATGCAGCAGGTTGACGCCCAACACACCCAGAATACGCATCTGCACATCGTGATCCGGCACAAGCAGGCGCACATGCATCACGAAATCGCTCGGCTCCGCCTGCGGACGCAGCTGGAAGCGCACACCGAGCCAGGCACTCCAGGGGCCGTTGTCACGGTAGCCCTTGCACTTGACCGTGTTGCAGAAGGAGAAGAAGCAGCTCTCCGCACCGCGTTTCTCACCCAGGCGGTTGATGAGCTGGGAGTACTCATAATCCATCATCTGCAGCAAGCGCTCCTGTGACACATAGCGGCGCACGGGGCCGTAGAGAGTATCGCTCACCGTCATGTCGTAAGCCGAGATTGTCTTGGCAACGGTACCGGCTGCTCCGGAGGAGCGGAAAAACCAGTTGGCCGTTTCCTGACCGGCACCGATTTCGGCAAAGGAACCATAGAGAGCCTTGTCCATGTTGATCTGGAAGGCCTTTTCCTGCGTGGCGGCTAGTGTCTGAGTGTCTGAGGGCATGACTTTTGAAAAATCGGTTTAGAAAGGAAGCGGCACCACGGGCATCGTGCGCATGGGCAGCGGGGGTGTAAGTTCTATAGAGTTGTCGATAGCGGGCTGGTCTGTATCCTCGGCTACATCGTCCATGGACAAATCCACCGCTTCGCTGCCGGAGACATCCTTGCCGGCGAGGTCATCTGCACTCCGATAGCGGGGATTGAACGCCGTGATACAGCCGTACGGATCCTCACCCAGCAGAGCCGGGGCCTTGGGCAGCACGGGTACCACAGGCAGAATACGGGTAGAGCCGGTGGTGCTGGTCCCCACCTCCAGGAAATCCCCGAGCGAGGGGCTGCCATCTCCGTGCACGGAGCACATGCCGAGCGTCACATCCCCCTTGGGGAAAAACTCGCGGTATGTGGGGCGCTCGTAGGAAAGCTTGCCGTCCTTCATGTTGCTCTCGAAGCAGAAATTGGTAGCGAGGTGGCCGGAAGAGAGGCAGATTTCCACCTCCTCGGTATCAGAGGGCGGGTTGATGTCTGCGTTCGGGAAACGCCCCTGAGCAGCGTTGAACACGGCCCCCAGCACAGGCGCGCAGGTATCCCCGGCGAAGGCCTCGGGATAAATGGCGCTGTGGTCGTTGAGGAAGCCCATCCAGATACCGCAGGTGACATCGGCATCGTACCCGAACAGGGTAGTATCCGCGAAATCGTAGTTGGAGCCGCTCTTCACCGCCCCCTTGAACGAATCCGGCAGGTAGGGGCGCACACGCACGGCGGAGCCCTCCGTGAGCGAATCCTTCATGATGGAATGCAGGCGGAAAGCCGTGCAGGGCGTGGTGCTTTTCACCTGACGTCTGTTGAGGTCATGCGGATTCTGCCAAAGGACTTTACCGTTGCTGTCCGTCACCTTGCTCACAATGTAAGGCACCACCGGGCGGCTGCCGCAGTTCGGGAATACGGTGTAGGCCAGCACCATCTCGCGCAGGCTCATGGGTTCCGTGCCGAGGTAGACGCGGGGGTAATACTGGGGGCGGGCCTCCGTGCTGTTCGGGTTGCGGGGCGGCGGGGTGATACCCACGTTTGTGAGGGTGGTCACAAAGGGTTTCGCGGCAAGATTCGGCTTGGAAGCCAGCGCAATACCAAGACGGGCAGAAGCCGCAATCTTGGACCAGCTGAGGGACTGGCGAGCAGTCACGCTGTCCAGGTAACGCCCCTTCTCCACTTCCATGCCCCATTCACCCAATATGCCTTCCGTACCGCCGATACCGGCCAGGCGGTTGTCCAGTGCGTCATCCACCAAGCGACTGCAGGGGGTGTAGCCATTGTCAAACGCGCACATGTAGAGGAAAGGCAGCAGCGCTGTACCTACAGGGCGGCGGCCGTTCTCGATAAAGTCGTAGTTATCCCGTGCAAAATCACGTCCGGCCACGTAGACAAGGGTGGCGCCGGTCTTGTTGTCCACGGCATAAACAGCACCATCCAGGTAGCGGTGCTTGTTGGCATCCGGATGTTTTTTATCCGCAAACTTCACATGGGCGTAATCCGGTCGGGCCTCGATTTCCTCCAGACGCTCACGCAGAGCCTGCTCGGCGGCCTGCTGCATGTTTTTGTCTATCGTGGTGTAGACTTTGAGGCCGGCGCTCTTCACGATTTCCTCGCCACGGGCCGGATCCTGGAAAATATCTATAGCCTGCTGCTGTACCAGAGCATGCAGGTGAGATGTGCGGCGACTCAGCGGCTTAGGATTCAGCACCATGGGCTGCTTCTTCAGGCGCTCCGCTTCCTCCGGCGTGAGGTATTTGAGGCGCTGCATGCGGTCTATCACATCGTTACGCCATTTGAAGTTCAGCTCGAAGTTGCGGATGGGGTTGTAATTCTCGGGGTTCTTAATGAGAGCGGCGATACTGGCACTCTCGCGCACGGTAAGGTCTGCCGGCTCCTTGCCGAAGTATCCCAGCGAAGCCGCACGAATTCCGTAGTAGCCTCGACCGAAATAAATGCGGTTGAGGTAGAACTCCATAATCTGTCGCTTATCGTACTTCTCCTCGATACGCATGGCGAGGAAAATCTCCACGATTTTGCGCTCGTACCTGCTGCCGCCGCGAGCCTGGGTGCGCCGCTCCAAATCGTAGGCATTGCGGGCGAGCTGCTGGGTAATGGTGGATGCACCCTGGTTGGCCCCACCGGCAGAAATCGCCTCACGCGCAGCGCGAATGATGCCGATGGGGTCGTATCCCTTGTGGCTCCAGAAGGACTTATCTTCCTGAGCCACAAGAGCATCTATCATACTGTGCGAAATCTTGTCGTAGGTGACGTAGCTGCGATTTTCATCGAAGATACGGCCGATTTCTTCTCCGTTGCGGTCATAAATGATACAGGGGTGATCCAGGTTATTGATGTCCTCCAGGTCAAACTCATTCGCCCACTTCTGATATTTGGCCGTAAAAATGTTGAAGCCTACATACCCGGCCACGCCGCACATGAGCACGAAAACAGAGAACACAATGAACGTGCGCAGCAGGAAACGCTTCCAGCGGCTGCCGGCACGGGCAGCCACCTCCCTGCGCGGCGCCTGGCTGCGTCTGCGAGTCTCCGCTGCCTTGCGGCGGTTCTGGTATTCATCGAGGTCGTCCATGCTCTTTTATACGGATAGGATAGCACAAGCCCCCCGGGATTTCAAGGCACAAATGGCAGGATTCCGTCAGTTTTTAGAGCATCCCCCGCTTTGCTTACGCAGGCAGATAAAAGCAACATAGAGGACGATGGCCGCAAGCACGCCGATAAGCGTGGAAATACCCTCAGGCAGATGGATATAACAATCCGGAGAGCAGAGTAGATAGCTTACGCAAACCGTGGTCATGAACAGCGCCGGAAGCGTCACGAGCCAATGAAAACGCCCACGCATCCGCAGCAGCACGGCAATCGTCCACAGAGTGAAACAGGAAAGCGCCTGATTCGCCCAGCCAAAGTATCGCCAGATAATGCTGAAATCCACGTTGGCTATGATGATGACCAGAGCAAAAAGCGGAAGCGCGATAAGCAGACGCCTGCGCATCGACGTCTGCGAAACACCGAATATGTCCGCCACCATGAGACGGCAGCAACGCAAAGCTGTATCACCACTGGTAATGGGCAGCACCACTACCCCCAGCACCGCCAGGAGTGCCCCCACCGGCCCCAGCAGAGTGGAGCAAGCCTGATTCACCGCAATAGCGGGGTTGGCCAGGATAAGCTCGCGGAAGATGACTCCCTCCTGCCCGGCTGCAGCAAGCTGCGGCACCAGTTTACCGCTCTCGGAAGCCACCAACACATAATCCGTAGCAATATTGCCGAGGCTCAGCCCCACAGTGCACCAGACAAGAGCAACAAGTCCCTCCGTAATCATTGCCCCGTAGAACACAGGGCGCAGATGGCGAACCTGCGGAAGGCAACGCACCATCATGGGGCTCTGGGTGGCATGGAAGCCGGAGATAGCACCGCAGGCGATTGTTACGAATATCATGGGCCACACGCCGAGTTGCTGCGGGTGAAAATTGGTTGTCACATCCAGCTCCGGCAAAACTTCCACTCCATCAGCACAAGGCAGAGCACATGCAATACTCAAAGCCATGAAGATGAACAGCCCACCGAACAAGGGGTAAATTCTGCCGATAATCACATCGATAGGCAGCACTGTTGCCAGGAAATAATACCCCAGTATGATAACACACCACCAGGTTACTGATATACTGCTGAACATGGCATACAGCATGCCGGCCGGACCGGTCGTAAACACCACGCCTACCAGCAGCATCAGCAGAATACACAGGGCTCGCATAGCATAGCGCGCCCCTCTGCCGAGGTAGCGTCCTACCAGTTCGGGCAGATTCTCACCAGCGTGCTCGGCACTGGCTACGGCAGCCATAAAATCATGCACAGCACCGGCCAGAATACAGCCCAGCACTATCCACAACAAGGCCACAGGTCCGAACAGACACCCGGCAAATGCGCCGAATACCGGCCCCAGGCCGGCAATATTCAGCAGCTGAATCATGAAGACGCGCCAAGGCGGCATGGCAACATAATCCACGCCATCCGCCAATTGGCGGCAAGGCATCTGCATGTTCATATCCACCCCATATACCCTCTCCGCCAGACGCCCGTATACAAGATACCCAAGCACCAGCAGCAAGGCGCAGCCGATGAAGACCATCAAACCCATCATGATTCCGCGAGCTGTCGTTTATTTCGTCGTTTCACCCAATGCTGTTTTACCGGAGCTGACGCCCTTCGGCACATAGGCAGGCTCTCCCTTTTCCTCTCTGGGAACCACCCAAAGTTTAATGGCGCCTTCTGCATACGCTCCATAGATGGAGTTGGGGTCAATGTTACGCATCTCCGTGTAAATGGCGCGCAGACGTGCTGCCGACCCGCCATTGCGACGCACATGGCCGGAATATGCCGCCAGAATCTCCTGACGCTGGCGGCGGGAATAGTAGCCGTTGGCAATAAGAGAGCGCATGTACTTGGCGGCTTCCGCCAGGCTCATGGTCTGCATCTTCTGCCCCACCTCAAGCATACCGGTAGCATTGGTGGAAAGGCTTCCGAGACCGGTGGAAGCCCCCTGTCCCAGAGGATTGGACGGCATACGGACATCCGGCATATCTGCGGCCTCGGCCAATGCGCTGATCTGGCGTTTACCACTGGCTCCGCGGGCTTTCTTAAGCAGTTTTTCCTGCTCCGTATAGGACTCCAGGATAAGCTCGAGAGCGGCGCCGGCTGTCTCTGGGTCTTTCATCTGCTCTGCCCCCTGCACGATACCGCGCAGGTTACCGCTGCCATCCACCACAGCCAGGCAGGGATAGCTCCAGATACCACCGGGCAGACCGGCATCCCCCATCACCTTCTTATATTCGCGCCTTTCCTTTTCATTCGGAAGCTGATACACAGGCACATCCAGGAACACAGCCCCACGGGTATATTTCATGATTTTGCGTTTCTTTACGAAAAGTTCGTACTTTTCCATACTCACTTTATCGTAGTTGGCGCCATAGCAGAAAAGCACCACCGGCTTACGCTCAGTTGCTTTGGAGAGAGCCTTCTGATACTCCGCCGCCTGCAGCACAGGAGCCGCCAGAGGGGCGAACATCAATACAAAAGGAAGAAAATATTTCAACATGGTCTTATATCTCCGGGTCAGGATTTTGTAGCATCTTTGCTCTTTTCCTTGAGCAACTTACCATACACATAGAAGCCCACAATGCCGGATTCCCATTTATCGCCATCGCGCAGCAGACGCACAAAGCGAGCGCAGGGAGCAGCCTTGCGAAGGTCTGCACGCAGCACAGCGCCGGATACCTCCGGTTTCACGTTTACCGGCTCCCAGTTCTGGCCATCATCGGACACTTCTATCTTGAAGTCTCTGTCGCGGCGGGCCGTCTCGCTGAAGAGACACACCAGACCACTGAGGCGCGAGTTATCCTCCAGCTCCACACGCATGCCGGAGGTACCCTCGAACTTCGCCGGGATGTTACCGCCGGTTTTCTGCAACACAGCCCAGTGAAGGCAGGTCTGCGTGGTCTGGGATTCCGTAAGAGTTGTCGCCGTGCGAATCAGCCCCTTCTGAGAAACAATCTTGCCGGGGAAGGCGCGGAACTTAAACTTGTTCTTGGGGAACATTTTTTTGCACTTGCGGTGTGCCAGCTTTCCAATGGCCTGGAAGGTACGCTTATCGCCATTGGATGCAGCAGCATACGCAGCCTCACCCAGTGCAGCCCAGGTGGCATCTATTGTCTTCTTGGTGGCACGGGCGCGGCTCATCGTCTTAATGATAAGCTCGCTGAACTCCTCCTGCAGCTTTTCATTCTCGGCATCACTTCCGGGCACAGAGGCAATAAACTCCAGGCCCCAGGAGAGAACGGCACCGGAATAGTCCGGCTTATCCATGAGGATATTGAGAGCTTCCTTCATGTAAGCAAGCTGCTCCTCGGGCGTGGTGCAACCGGCCATCTGCGCATTGAGCAGCGGCGTGATATCCCAGCGGTTGGTACCGAAGTTTTTGCACTTCTTGAAGAAGGCTTCGTACATCTTGTTGCGGGCCCGGCGATTCGGTTCCAGCGGCAGAAGATGCGGGTAAACGTAGCGGCTGAGCATGGTTGCCGCGCAGTTGTGGAACTTCACGGCCATGGTATCCACGAGGCGGTCGTGCATCTCCTTCCACTTTTCCTTATTCTGCGGGGCTTTCTGCTTCAGATAACCGGCATAGGCCACCCAGGCCGGCCAGTTGAGAGGCTGAGCCACAACCGCAGCATCGAAACAGTTGATGGCGCTCTTGGTCATGCGACGGGAAGCCAGCAACTCAGCCAGCGCCACAAGCTGGTCCGACACCAGTGTCTTGTGGCGGTCTGAGTACAAATCCTGCATGAGGATAAGGAAATCCCAGTCGTGCAAGCCCCAGAATACCTTGTGCATGCCGTGCTGCCAGTAAATGGAGTAGCCTTTCTGCCACTCGTTGCCCACGCGCACGGTGTAAGCGCAGTGGCCGGGTTCGCCCATGGTCATGGCGGGAATACCGGCTGCCAGAGCGCCGTATGCGCCATAGTGAGAGCAGGCACCGCACACGCCGCCAATCTCGCGGTGAGCCCAGGCAGTCGTGTGTTTGGTATACTCCAGAATGGGTGCCAGATAATCCCCGGAGAACACAGAGTCACCGGCTACGTTGCGCAGGCGGTATACCAGCTGCCCGCTGGCTCCCATATATCCCTCCGCAGGGAGGCGCACATTGTCGCGCTGCCAGGCAAGAGACTGCGGGCTGCCCCAGCCACCGGGTTCGCGGTTGCCGCACACGATACGGCATTCCCAGTACTGCAGGGTATCAAAAATAATGTTGAGCTTGCCCTCCTGGTAGCTGCTGAAGTAGTAGGCAAAGCGCTCCAGCGTATCCTTCTCCGAGTAGCGTTCGCGGGCGAACTCGCAAGCCGTTGTGGCGCAGATGCGGCGGGCTACAGGGTCCTGCATATCTTCCGAGTATCGGGAGTAGATAGAGGCCATGTAGATAAGCCCCTGCCCCAGACGGTCCGTGGGGCCGGAGTACAGAACACCGTTTATCCAATCCAGATCGCTGCTGAGTTCGAAAAGCAGAGCCGTGCCCATCTTCTGCTCACCCACGCGCTTAATCCCTTCATACCCGACCTTGCGAATGAGGCTGAGGCGCGCCAGGTCCAGACGGCAGGCGGGGTCTTTGAGGAACTCCCAGATAGCGGAGTCATCCCCCTTACCCAGTTTAGAGAGCACACGCTCCAGAAGCTCCTTGTATATGACATCCGGGTTGCGCCAGGCATCCGGCGTATAATCCTCGCTGCGGAAGCCGGTTCGCCCCTTGCCTTTCTTCTCTTCCTTGGCGTACGCATCTGCCAATTTCTTGGTATTACGCTCCACAGAGCCATTGCGGCCTGCATCGCATACACCGGGAATCACCTGCTGGGCAGGATCTTCGGGAACGTCCGCCTCGCGGATATCACGCAAATCAGCAGGCGTCTGCGCCTTGGGCATGTAGGAATCCGGATCTCGCTCCACCAGTGAAGCGCCGTCATCCGCATCGCCACCCCAGGCGTCGGCATCCTCATCCTCTACATCCAGCTCCGCCATATCGGAGTCGTTGGTGCTCACCTCGCCACCTTCGTCGATAACCACACCGCGAATGGGCTCGTCTGCAGGTGTATCCTCCACAGGTTTCTGCACAACGACCGGCGTCTGAGTCGGCGTTTGAGCGACCGGCTCCGAACTGGCCACCTCCAGCAGGTACGCAACAAGATACCCGCCGACCATTGCGGCCACAACACCGCACAAAAGTTTTACCAGATTAGCAGACATGGCTTCAAATGGGTTTATTCAGAAAATCGTTTTTGGATAGATTCAAGGGTTTTCTCCGCCTTGTGGCGGATAAGTGAGTCAGGGTGATTCTTCAATTCTTCCAATGCCGGAACAGACTTCCGCGAGCCGAAACTTGCTAAGTACTTCAGCACTGAATCAAGTAGTTGCAAATCAGCATCGAGCTTAAGCTTAGGCAACAGAAGTTCTTCCGCCCGAGAGCCGAGAGCTGAAATCATCTCATTCCACACCACGGGATTAGCGGACCAAAGCTGCACAATGGGCTCCACCATATCATCCGGCTGTTCGGAAATAAGGCGACGAATCACAATGGGTGAGACACCCTTACGCAAAGCACGACGAGAGTCGAAATAAGCGCGGAAAATCCTGACCGCAGCCTCATCACCTTTAGGGGCATACACAGTCAACGCCTCCACAAGGGACTGATGCACATCATCCTCTGTATCCCACGGCTCATTGAGCACCTGCAACACTGCGTCCCTGATATCCCGTTTCAAGAACTGCACCTTGGCCGCAGACAACGCACCGGCAGCAGCCCCTACTCGCATGGGGTCGAGGCACTGAAGCTCACTGATATTGGCTGCAACGAAGTTCGGATTTTGCGGGCTCGTCAGCACTTCTGCGGCATACGGACTAACCAGATTCGCTTTTTCGGCGCTGAATTCCACCTCGTACACACCGGCCTCCGCATTGGCATACACCACATTACCGTATTTTGCAGCAACACCGGCCACCTTGTTGCGAGGGCGTCGGGCATTCACCAGCACATACAAAGCCCCATTGGCTCGCGTATAGGCCTGCGAATATTCCGCCTGCAAGAGTCTAGCCAGCGACTCACGCACCAGAGTACGGGTCGACGAGTCCTGATTTGTCAAATAAATGGCATAATGCGTTTGATGAGGGCGGGACTGACAAAGCTCCCGATACACGGCCAAATCCTCCTGGCTGAGTTCTGTACGGGAAACAGGTTCAGGTTCCTGCGGACTCTTTACCTTAACGGCCTGCTCTACAGGCAGGTCTGACTCCACTTCATCTTCCTGCGCATTGGTATCGGGGTTCCAGACAAGAGGCATTACTGCACCCACAAGCAACATAAGAAGAGACACGATGGATATTACGATACGGTGCCTGGTGAAAGACGGCAACAGAAGCAATACACACAGCAGACTGCACCCCACAGATATAACATACCGATACTCATATTCCAAGTTGCTCAGCAGCGTAGTGCCCTGCACATTGGCACAAATCACGAACACCAGCAAACACAGAAGGAACAACGCTATGCTCAACCCACAACGCAACATCCCCAGGTAGCCGAACGGAGTATCTGACTTCAATTCCCGAGCCATGCGCTCCGCGCGAGCGGCCTGGCGCTTATGCACAAGGCGGTTCTGAGCCACAACCTCAGCCACCTCCTGCGATGCCGCTCTCGGTGCAGCAGCAAACTCATCATTCAGGCACCGAGAACACACCTCCTGATCTTCCGACGAGGCATGAAACTGTTTTCCACATCTGATACACGCTTTTTCCACATCGCACTATATAGCAAAAAGCTGCTCAGATTGCAAGCTTGTAATGCGCCACCGATGGAAATCAACGGGCAAAAGCGCAATAAAACACCGGTTACTTATCTTCCTCGCTACTTACCGGCATAAAGGGCTCACCGGAGGAGGCAGCAAAAATAGCGGCGGGGGAGGGAAACTCGGATGAATCAAGCTCGTAGACCACAACGGCATCCGTCTTGAAGATACGTACGGTTCCATTCAGCGCACGAGGGCTCTGGGTAAAGGGCTCTGCCTTCTCCCCATTCACCGAAATACAGGTAAATCTATCGCTGAGGGCGGGCGGTGCCAGGTAGAAGGAAGACCGTTCTGCGACCGAAGGCTGCACAACAGCAGGAGCCTTCACAGACGCAGCAGCCAGCGGCGCCACTTCTGCGCCGGGCATAAGAGCACATACTGCCAGCAGGGCGACACCGCCACACATGGCACTACCCCACACCCACTTACGCAACCCCACATTGGCAAAAAACTGTCGAATATGCTCCCAGAGCAAGGTACGGGCAGGACGGCAAACAGCATCCCGGGCGATACGCTCGCGGAGGTCGGAGAGGAAACGCCCCTCGTAATCAGCCTCAGCTGCGGGTTCAACCCTCATAGAGGCCAGAAGCTCCACTAGCTTTTCCTCGGTAATACCACCAGTACCTGTTTCCGATTTTGCCATAACTGTGAGATTGTATATGCGCGTTAGAGTAATGACGTCTGACCGAAAGTATCTGTTCAAAAAAATTGCAAAAAAATCTACAATTTTTCAACCTCACGCGCTACTTCGTGACAAAATGATGTCTTCGGAGCAAATCTTCGGCATTTTCCTCCACCCAACGCTGCACGAGCGACTCGCCCGCGGCAATCTCCGCCGCACGTTGACGGCGGGTATCTGCCACCATGCTCTGCATATCGTCCATATCGTACACATGCACCCCGGGCAGCTCGGCACATGCCGGGTCTGCATTGCGCGGCACCGAAAGGTCTATAAGGAAAAGCGGGCGCCCCTGACGCGCCAGCTGAGTTTCACGCAAAACGGCAGGAGAAACGACATACACGGGCGATGCCGTAGAGACGATGACGATATCTATCTGTTCGAGGTACGGCACCCACTCGCTGAAACGGATAACACGTCCCCCCACCTGCTCAGCCAGAGCCACGGCGCGGTCGTAGGAACGATTGGCCACAAAAATACTTTCTGCACCACGGGAGCGGAGACTCTGCGCCGTGCTGCGGGCAATCTCCCCGGCCCCCACCACCAGCACATTGGCCCCACTCAGGCTGCCGAGAGACTTGCAGGCCAGCTGCACCGCCACGGCTCCCACAGAGGTAGGTCCGGAGGTAATGCGCGTTTCGCTGCGCACCTTCTTACCAATACTGAAAATACGCTGGAAAGTTCTGTTGGCGCAGGTGGCAGTGGTGTTGGCCTCCACAGCAGCCCGGTAAGCGTCCTTGAGCTGGCCGAAAATTTCTGTCTCACCCACCACCATGGAATCCAGGCCGGAAGCCACAGCGGCCAAGTGCTCCAGCGCCTGCTCCGCCTCGTAGCGATAAAAACAGGTGGAGAGCACGCTGCTGACATCGACCTGCCCCAGAAGATATTCCATAATCACCCGGTGCATCCGCTCGGGCTCATAGGTCCAGTAGTAGAGCTCGGTGCGGTTGCAGGTAGAGAGCAATACGCACTCCTCCACACCGGACAAAGCTGCCAACTCCGCATTGCGCTGCACGAGTAGCTTGCGGGGCACAGAGAATTTCTCACGCACCTCTACGGGGGAGGTGCGATAGTTCAGCCCCAGGCATTGCATCTGTGGCAGCGGGCACTGTGTTTCAGTCTGCAAGGTTTGCCAGAATGGTTTGAACCAAATCGTCTATATTGTGCTTAGCGCTCTCAAATGTCGGCTCTACGCCGTACTCGCGCAGGGTTGCAGATGTCACAGGGCCGATACTGGCCACACGACACCCCTGCGGCAGGGCAATACCAAGCGCCATAAAATTGTGAACAGTGCTGGAGCTGGTGAAGGTGATAAGGTCTGCTCCCTCTGCTTCCAGACGAGCACGGGCGCCTGTCGGGTCCTCGGTCTCGGGCACTGTATTGTAGGCGATGCACTCGTCCACAATCGCCTGGCGTTTCATCAACTCTTTATAAACGATATCGCGACCTTTCTCGCTGTGCACCCAGAGCATAGTTACGTTGGCCACGCCGCCGAACTCGTCCGCCTTGCGGTCAAACTCTGCTATAAGCTCCTCCGCTACAGCCTTCTGCGGCATCACATCCACCATGAGGCCATACTTTTTGAGCTCCGCAGCTGTACCGGGGCCTACCGCAGCTATACGCGCACCACCCAACTCACGGATATCTTCGTACACGGCAAAAAAGGCCTCAAAGAACTTTTTCACGCCATTGGGGCTGGAGAAAATAAGCCAGTCGTAGTGGGGGCTGTCCACCACAGCGGCAGCAAAGTCCTTGCGGTCTGTCGGCGGGACAATACGGATGGTGGGAAGTTCCACCACATCCGCGCCTTTTGCGCCCAGAGCGGCAGAAAGGGCACCGGCCTGCTCCCGCGTGCGGGTCACGACAATACGCTTGCCGGCCAGAGGCAGCGGGCTGCTGCTCAGCTTCTCGCGCAGGCCGACCACCTCCCCGATAACAACCACAGCCGGGGAGCCCAACACTCCCTCCACAGCATCCGCCAGGCTACCCAGCGTAGCCTGCACCACTCGCTGGCGAGGTGTTGTGGCCCACTGCACTGCAGCGGCCGGTGTATCCGGCTGCATGCCGGCCTGCACCAGGGCCTCCAGAGTTCCGCGCAGGCGGCTCATCCCCATAAGAATCACTTTTGTTCCCCCGGTTGCCGCTATCGCGGCAATATCCAGGTCACTCCCTTCCTTGCCCGGCATCTCATGACCGGTGAACACGGTGAACTGCGTGCTCACCCCGCGGTGGGTAAGCGGCACACCGGCAGCAGCCGGCCCGGCTATGGCAGAGGTAATACCCGGTACTACTTCAAAAGGCACGGCAGCAGCCAGCAGAGCGAGCGCTTCCTCACTCCCGCGGCCAAACACGTAGGGGTCGCCCCCTTTCAGCCGCACAGTGGCGGAATATTTGCGAGCACAGTTTACCAGCAGCTCATTGATTTGCTCCTGCGGCATAGCATGATTCCCGGCCCGCTTGCCCACATAGATTTGCTCGCAGCCGGGCTTACAATGGCGCAGGAGCGCCGCATCTGCCAGCGCATCGTATACCACGCAATCTGCATTCTGCAACAGGCGGGCACCCTTCAGCGTTATAAGCTCCGGGTCACCGGGGCCGGCACCCACAAGATAAACAGTACCTGTCTGAGGTGTTTTCATGGTTCAAAAAATTAAAGAAGTTCCAATGCAGAGTTGGCGGATATTTCTGCGGCGCCCTCTGCCGGCGTTGGCTCAACCGGAAGTGTCGCCTCCCCAGCCGGAATTTCAGCCGGAGCGGCTGCGGGAGCAGTGACAGGAGCTGCAGGAGCAGCCGCGCGACGCCCCATCTCAATAAGCTGAGAGACTGTCACCAGTTTAAAACCACGAGCCTGCAACCCGGTAACAATCTGTTCCACCGCTGCCAATGTGGATGCATGAATATCATGCAGCAGAATAATAGAGCCGGGTTGCGCTTTTTCCACAGCCCTGTCCACCACCTTACCCACGCCGGGGTGCTGCCAGTCGCGTGTGTCCACATCCCACAGCACAGCATGCATCCCATAAGTGTTATACACCATATCCACCAGGTTGGAGTTAATGGCACCGTATGGCGGGCGCATAGCAGTGGGGTAAAAACCTGTAGCGTCTTTGATGATGGCGGACGTACGCTCCAATTCATCTACAATGGTCTGCCGCCCGGAAGCTGTCATCTTAATGTGGCTGTAGGTATGGTTGGCGATTTCATGCCCCTCTGCCACAGCGCGAGCCAGAATCCCCTTGTTGCGGGCAGCATTCTCCCCCAGCACAAAGAAGGTTGCTCGTGCTCCGTGCTTTTTCAGAATATCCAGCACTTTGGGAGTGTAGTTGGCGCTGGGGCCATCGTCGAATGTAATGGCCACATACTTGCCGGGCACATTGACCTGCGAAACACGGTGTCCGGGAGTTTTCGCCACAAAGGGGCGGGGCTTACGCACCGGCTCAGATACCGGCTTAACAGAATGAGTTTTTGCCGTGCTGCGAGTTTTTTCTGTTTTTTTGGCAGGCGTTAGCTCAGCCTTTTTCACAGGTTTCTCCGCAACGGACGCTACCACCTCAGACTTTATTTCCGGGCGAATGACATTTGCCCGCTCCTGACTCTGGCAGGCCACCAGGCCCACCGCCACCGCGGCAAAGATGAACTGTCGCAACTTTATCATAACTTCTTTTTGTCTGCCCCCATTCTACCGATACATGAAGCGTTTGGCAATCCCTTTCGGAGTCATGAACGCTATCCGTGAACACAAAAAACGGGCGGAGCCTCTCGCTCCGCCCGATAAAAGAAGGGATACGGGGGATTAGAAATTGCCACCGACACCCAGGCGTACGCCCAGGCTCCACTGCTCCTCGGTAGCCTTGCTGTAAGAAGCGCCACCGAAGGGAGAAGTTCCGGCATTAAGCATCACAGCACCCACGACATCAATCTTGGACGTCACAGCATAGCGAGCACCGGCTTCCACGGAGAAAATCAGGTTAGCCATATCATCACCGGAGCTCCAGGCATAGTCGCTGCCCTTCATGCCCGGATAGTCCAGCATGGAAATGTTCAGCCCCAGAGAAGCACCGGCGAAAACGGAAAGCTTGTTGTCCACCGGACGCATGTAGCGATAACCGGGAGCCAGAGAGAAAGTGGTGAGTTCGTACCCGGCCTGAGAACCGAAAGCACCGGTGAAGCTGAGGGTAGCATAGTGATTATCCTTCACATTGTAAAGACCGGTAAGGTTCACACCGTAGGTATCAATAGAAGGAGAATTGGCGGGCTCGTAAATATCGGTCATCGCCACGTTATATACAGCAGACACCTCCCAGGAGTAACGTGCTTTCTGCCAAATCTCGCATGCGGAAGTACCGGCAGCGGCAACAGAAGCAAAAGCGGTCGCCAGAACGGCAAGAATAAACTTCTTCATAATGCTTAATATAATTGAGTTAATGCATCCCTTCTGCGGAACGCGGGCAGAAGATAGCACACATCATCCACTTTTGCAAGTATTATATTGTAAAAAAATTATATTTTAGTGCACAACGAATTCAGACTTGCGGGGCAAGAAATTGTGTGATAGCATGCGCGCATGGCGCTGAGCTGGTTCGAAAAGCAATTTCCTCTCTACCTGGCCCCTATGGCCGGGGTGACAGATCCGATATTCCGCACCCTGTGCAAAGAAGCGGGAGCGGATGTTATGGAAACCGAGTTTGTGTCCGCTGAAGGCGTACTGCAAGCATGGCAACGCAACCGCCGCTATGTGGAGTTCGAGCAGCAGCACCGCCCGTTGGGCATCCAGATTTTCGGTTCCGTGCCGGAACATGCCGCCGCAGCAGCTCGAATTATCGTCGATGCCATGCACCCGGATTTCCTGGATATCAATGCCGGCTGCCCGGTGCCCAAAGTTGTGGGGAAAAACGGCGGCTCTTCCCTGCTGCGGGATTTACCACTCCTGCAACGCATAGCAAGTGCCGTGGTACAGGAACTGGGAGATGATTGCCCGGTGACCACCAAAATTCGCCTGGGCTGGGATGCCACGAGCATCTGTGCTCCGGAGGCGGTGATTCGCCTGCAGGATGCCGGAGTGCAGGCCATCGCCATACACGGACGCACGCGGGCGCAGCAGTATGGAGGAAAGGCGGATTGGGAGATGATTGATACCTGCGCACGCCTGGTACAGATACCGGTGGTAGGCAACGGCGACATCACCACCCCGCAGGATGTTCAATATGCGAGGGAACACACCGCTGTAGCGGGGGTAATGATAGGACGAGCCGCCATGAATGCCCCTTGGCTTTTCTCCCGCGCGAAAACATATCTGCAGACCGGCTGCATTCCGCCGGAACCTACAGCCGTGGAAAAACTGCGTTTCATGCTGCGCCACACGCGCATGGCTATACAGAGCGGCCACTACGGGGAGGAGCTCGTAACCATGCGAGCTATGCGTGCCCGCCTGCTGGCATATGCCAAGGGTATACCGGGTACGAAACCGCTGCGCCCTGCGTTGGCACGTGTAGGCTCGTACGATGAGCTGCAGGACATTCTCTTACCGCTCATGCGGGAAGAGGCTTAACCCAATTCGAGGTCCGGTTTCAGCGCCAGCGTTGCAGCATCGTGCAGTTCCACCATAGGGTCGTGCAATGCCGGGCCGAATGTCTCCAGCAAACGGCAGACAGCCACACCGGCTGTAGCCTTCTCGTATGCCTCCACCCACTCCTGCGCCCGCAGCTGTGCATTGGCCGGTTGGCGGTAGCGCTTCAGGCCTCGGTAAAAAGGTTTCGGAGAGAGTCTTGCGCGCCAGCAGAGCTGGCTGCGGCATAACTTTCTGTAAAGCGGGTCGCACTGCAAAGCTTCAAAAAGCCGGTCCTCCCGAACCGAGCCTACGGTAAGCCCGGCGCCACGCAGAATCACACGCCAACCATGGGCCGTGCGATACAAGCGGGCAGACAGGGACTCATCTGCGGCACACAAACGCCTCAGGAAAGCCACAAGCGCAGCTTCCTCTTTCTTTTTGTTGCCGAAAAGCGATGCCCAGAAGCCGGCACGGAAGCGGTCCACATCTGCGAAACAAAGGCTTACCGAATTGAGCACCAGGCACCCATAGCGGTTACGGGTGATGATATTCTGAGCATCCGGTTGCTGCTCAACGGGCTCCAATATAGCGGCGCTGTAGGGCTCAGGCGATCCATCCAGCTGCCGTAATGCTTCCCGAAAACGCAAAGCGTCTGCCTGAGACGCCGGGAGAGCCAGAAACTCCTGCCACAGGCGGGCTCGCTCAGCCAGCCTCGCTTCAGCATCCTGCTGAGAATGCGCGGAAATACCACGCAGACGCACCTGCATACCACAAATCAACCGACGCTCGCGCACCCAATAGGGAGGAATATTCATAGACTTCAGGAATCCAGCGGTTTAAGTGTCGCAAGAACGCTACCGGAGAGCGTATGAATCGCGGCAATACGCCCGGCGGTTACATCGAACACCGTGGCAGATACCAGCGTATCCAGATGCTGAGCTACTGTGCAGGGGCGGCGCCCACTCGGCGTCTCCACAGAGGAAAGCAGGAACCTCATACTGGCGGGGTCGCCGAATGTCTGCCACTCATCAAAACGCCCGCGCAGGTGGCGCAGCAAATCATACTTACTATGGAAGTTTGTAGCGGCCGTACTACTATCGTAGAGCACGTCCTCACGCAGCAGCGGCAGCAGAGCGGAGAAATCCCGCATAATCATCATCTCGCCGAACGCCTGCGCAGCAGCTGCCTCGCTCAGAGGCGCCGCAGACGGATGTTCCACATGCGAGCAGAATGCCAGATTGGGAGGCACAGCTCCGTGCAGAGCCACAGAAACATCGTAGCCACCGGTCGGGAGCGATGTCAGTGACACCGTGGCAAATAACACATCTGCCGGTGCATTATCGGGCGGAGCACTCGTCACATGCGTCGGGTAGCGGTCCGGCGCGTAGCGGAAATACCCCATTGTATCCGGATGCCCATTCACCACAGTGTCCACAGGCACCAGCAAGGTGGTACCCTCCGGGCTACGCATGCGCAGCTCCGGCAAACCGGCACGGAATGTTTTGCGGCAGGGGGAAAGCATCTCATACCCGGCGGCCAGCAGACCGCCCGCCACCACAGCCAGAGCCGGTGCATCCTGCAGCAATTCCTCGTGCACAAAGGGAGCTACCGACACCGGCTTGGGCACCACATCCTCTACAGAAGTCGGCACCAGCGCATCCGGCGAGGCATACAGCACACCTTCCGCGCAAATGTGGTCTCCGCTGCGAGGCAAGGGAGCGTCATCATCATACACCGCGGCATAAATATTGACCACCTGAGCGCCATTCCTGGCCACCAGATGGCAGAGCGGCAACCCGCTCAGAGTACAGCGACGGGAGCGCAACACTTCCACGCACATACGGGCGCCATCGTATTCCCCGACCTGCTGCCCGGATTCCGGCACAGACATGTGGTGGCAAAGCATGCTCAGTGACCAGAGAAAGCGGCGTCCCTCCCACTTGTGTTCCGGGAACATCTGCAACTCTGCGCAGAGTGCGTAGTAAACCTTACCATCCGCAGCAGCAAGTCCCACAAACGGAGCTCCGGTATCGGCGGGAAGCTCCTTTACCACGAGCTCATTCACCGCATTATCCACGGAATAGAAGTCGCCGTAAAGCAGCTGCAGGCGCCCATTGCGCTGCCCACTTGCCACTGTGAGCAGGAGGGGGCTTTCCGCACCGCAGCCTCGCACCTCCACGGCTTCCGGCAAATGGCCGGCGTGAGCAAACTTACGCACCATCGGGTACAGGCGTGTACCGTGATTCGCCACTTCACGCAACAGGTTACACTTCTTGAGCAACCAGGCACTGCAGGGCATCGGCACTCCCGCTGCGCGGGAATAGGACAGAGGCAAATATTGCAACACTTCCGGGGTCGTGTGCCAGACATCCTTTCGACGCAGTTCCACCGGCGGCAGCGCTACGCACCGAGCCACCCCCTCCCGCAGGTGCTGCACAACGCAGGGCAGCACACAAACAGTTCGCCCACTGCGTTTCTCGCTGTAGCGGCACTGCTCCCGGGTAAGTCCGGCAGCGGCATCCATATTGCAGACGCTCACCACATAGATATCCAGTGGCATGTCTGCATCTATGGCGGTAAAGTGCGGCAGATAGCTACTCTCCTCGCGGGAAACCTCCACCATGCGGCGCACATGGCGCAGACGGCAGGCCCGCAAATGCTCGCAAAGCACCTCCTCACACTCTGCCAGTAAAGCGCCCGTAGCACGCGCACAAAGTCCGGCAACCCCTTCCGGCGTTTCCGCGCGGGACAAGATAGTGCTCTCAGCTTTCATCTGCCTTATTCTCTACCGCGCCCTGGCGGTCGTAAAGTTCACGGTACAGCGGGCATGTTTCATACAGCTCTGCATGTGAGCCATCTCCCACAATACGGCCATGGTCGAATACTAAGATACGGTGCGCGTGGCGCAGTGTGCTGAAACGGTGTGCAACGATGAGCGTGGTGCGCCCCTCTGCCAGAGAATCCAGCTCCTGCTGAATCTCTTTCTCACTCTCAGCATCCAGCGAGGCCGTAGCTTCGTCCAGAATCAAAATGGGGGCATCCTTTACAAACGCACGGGCGATAGCCACTCGCTGGCGCTGCCCACCGGACAACCCGGCTCCCCCCTGCCCCAACTCTGTATCCATGCCCTTAGGCTGAGTCGGCAGGAAGGCAGATACACGGGCAGCATGTGCAGCGGCCTCGACCTGCTCCGATGTAGCATCCCGACGTCCCAGAGCAATATTCTCGCGTATGGTACCGGCAAAAAGCAGAGCCTGCTGTCCCACGAGAGCCAACTGCTCACGCAGGTCAAAACGGGTTACATCCCGTACATCCACGCCATCCACCAGCACAGAGCCCTTTGTAGCTTCGTAAAATCTCGGTATCAGGCAGGCGAATGTCGTCTTACCCGCCCCGCTGGGGCCGACAAGACCCACTATCTGCCCGGCCGGTATGTGCACATTGATATCGCGCAGCACGGTTTTCCCTTCATCATACGCAAAGCTCACATTGCGGAATGTCAGGTCGCCCTTCACACGCTCCGGCAGCTTGGTGGGATTCTCCGGGTCAGCAATATCATTCGGCTCATCCAGAATGTCGGAAAGTCGCTGCATGGGGCCCTGTGCTTCGTTGAAGCGATTGTACGCCTGCCCGGCTCGCTTCATGGAATCGAAGGTGAAGAACATGGCTGTGGCCAGAGCCATGAAATCCTCCAGAGACATGCCGAACATGCTCCCCGTCACCAGCAGGAAGGAGAGGGCCAAGGCCGTAACAGTCTCCATGATGGGGATGATGGCGCGCTGATACTTCACCAGTTTGATGATATTGCGGCAGTAGCCGGCAGAGGCATCACGGAAATCGCGAATCTGGCGTTCCTCCATAGCATAGGCACGCACTTCTCGCTGAGTTTCCAGGTTCTGCTGCACCACAGTGTTAAGCTCGCCGAGGCCCTCCTGAGCGCGCAGTGACTTGGTAGAGACTCGCTTGCCGAAGTTGATAACGGGCCAGGCGGCCAGCCCCACAAAGAGGATGACAAGTCCCATTTCCCAACGGCCGTTGTTGATAAGCAGCCAGATAAACGCCCCCAGTGCACAGACACAGGTGATAGGCTGCTTCACAAGGTCATTCGCGGCATGGGAAAGCACGGTCTGCACATTGGCAGTATCTGCCACGATACGGCTCACAATGTCCCCTTTTCGCCGGCCCTCCAGGAATGCGAGCGGCAGCTGCTGCACATAGTGGAACACCGTCGCACGCAGATTCTCCAGCAAGCGAATACCCAACACATTCACCACGATGGTGTTAATCCACATTGCCACACCTCGCAACACGAAAATCAACGGCAGGCTCAGGCAAGAGAACAGCAGAATCGTCTGCGCAGAGAACTCTTTGAGTTGCGGCACATACTGAAGCAGCTCCGGCTCAGGCTGCCCGGCCTGGTGAAACACTACCGGGAATACAAACTTTATCATGAGCGGGATGCCAAGCCCACTGGCAGCGGCGGCCACAAGACCGGTCGCCACGGACGCCAGCACCCAGGGCAGCTGCGGCAGCAGGAATCGCTCGATAAACTTTTTCATGCGTGCTATCATACCAGTGTCTCCTTTCCTTCCTCCTTGGCACTGCGCACCTGCTCATCGTATAGCGAGCGGTACAGAGCGCAGTTCTCATACAACTCAGCATGCGACCCATCTGCCACGATGCGGCCCTCGTTGAACACGAGGATTCGGCTCGCCATGCGAATGGTGCTGAAACGATGTGCAATGATGAAGGTCGTACGGTTGCTGGCCATATTGTCCAGAGATTGCTGGATGACAGCCTCACTGCGCATGTCCAGTGCTGAAGTCGCTTCATCCAGTATCAGAATGGGCGCATCTTTCAATATGGCGCGGGCGATAGACACTCTCTGGCGCTGCCCGCCGGACAAACCGCCACCACCCTCGGCCAATACGAAATCGTAGCCGCCCGGCTTCATGTCTGCAAACTCGCTCACACATGCAAGGTCCCCGGCCTTCCGAATCTCTTCTGCTGTGGCACCCGGGCGCCCCACAGAGATATTCTCTGCTATCGACCCATGGAAAAGAGCCGCAAACTGAGACACCAGGCCAATAGTGCGGGTACGCTCAGCACGTGAAATATCCCGCACATCCACACCGTCTATCTTCACACCACCCTGCAGCGGGTCGTAGAATCGGCAAATAAGATTGATAAAAGTAGTCTTACCGGAACCACTGGGGCCCACAAGAGCTACAACCTGCCCTGCTGGCACATGCACATTGACATCGTGCAGCACCGTTTTCTCCTCGTTGTAAGCAAAAGTGACGTGGTCAAAATCCACCGCACCCGCCACGGGGTGCGGCAGGGATACGGGCTCAGCCGGCTCAGGCGTTTCATCCACCGCGAGCAAAATCTTGTTAACGCCCTCCACCATAACCTCCATGGAGCGGCACTGGTTGGCTACCGTACCCAGGCGCTTAATGGGGTCGTAGCAGAAATAGAAAGCTGTGGCAATGGCAGTGAACGCCTCCAGGGTAAGTCCATCTCCGGAGCCACGGTACAAAGAGTAGGCAAGGGCCAGAGCGCTGACCACTTCGATAGCGGGCGAAAGAGCGCCCTGCCATGCAGCAACTCGGATAAGAAGCTTATTGTACTTGCGAACAACGGCATTGAGCATATCCTCACGCATACGCTCCAGATTAAATGCGCGCACTTCTCGCTGAGCCGCCAGAGATTCCTCCACATTCTCAGTAATGCGGTTCATCTCCTGGAGCACCTTACGCATTTTTTTGAGCACAGACTTACCCACCCAGCGCACCAGCGGAATGCAAAGGCAGGAGATAAGCAAATTCCCCAGCAACACGGCACTCTCGCTGTTTGTAAGAGCAGCGTATACCAGATACCCGACTGCGGCAATAAGAGTGAGCGGCTGCACCACGAGGTCGTTGAGCACCTGTACCATGGTCAGCTGCAGACTCTGGGTATACTGAATGACGGTCGTCATGAGGGCACCACGCTGATGGCGATCGTGGAAGGAGAACGAGAGCCACTGCAAACGAGAGAACACATCCGTTCGCAAATCAGTCATCAGCCCCATGCCGGCTTTTGTCAACAGGTAGGAATTCAGGTAGGTGGTAAGACCACGCACCGACATGACAAGAGGAATGATACAGGCAGCCAGCACCAAGGTTGCCGAAGCCATCTCCTCCGGGGCATACCAGCGCCCCAGCAACTCCGTAAACCACTCGGGCGCTGCCACAGTACCAAAGACCACGGGACACACTTTCTGCACAATGACAGGCAAACCGAAACCGGATGCAGCCGCAGCCAGCACACCGGCCACAGTTCCCCCGACCACCAGCCAGATGTATGGTGGCAAATACTTCCTCAGCAGGGGACGAATCATTGAATAAAAACTCTGCTCTTTTCCGTCACTCATATAGGATGCTCCCAGTCTACCAGAAATCCCCCTCGGCTTCAATCAAAAAAGCATGGAAGCGACATCTTTCCTCTTGCTTTCGGTGTGCGCTGTGCTAGACTGAGCAAAACACCTCCCATGCTCAGAACAATCACCTGCACACTCTGCCTCACCCACGATTGCACACTGCGCTGCACCTACTGCTACGCCGGGCGCAAATATAAGCATGCCATGAGCCCCGAAACGGCTCAGAGGGCCATCGACATTGTACTGGAAGAAGCGCTCCGCACCGGATGCGGAGCAGACATCAGCTTCTTCGGCGGCGAACCTCTGCTGGAATGGGAGCTGCTGACCCGGTGTTACGAATACACAGTGCAGCATGCGGACGGGCTGCCGGTGCCGCCTCGCTTCGGCATCACCACCAATGGGACTCTGCTGACAAAAGAAAAACTGGCATGGATGACGGAACGGGATTTCCTGATTGGCCTGTCCATAGATGGCTCCGCAGCGATGCACAACACCAACCGATGCTATGCAGATGGCCGAGGCAGCCACTCCGAGGTAGCACAGGCGCTCGCCCTGCTGGCAGAAAGCCCGAAAACGCGCTCGCAAGCCATCTGTGTTGTCACGCCCAACAATGTACAACACCTCAGCGAGGGATTCGCCTGGCTGGCTGGGCATTACAAGGGCACCATAGGTCTCAACATTGACTACTGGAGCGACTGGAGCGATGCAGATTTCGACACACTCTGCACCCAATACGCCCTCGTAGCCAAACAGGTAGCGAGCTCCTACCGGGCAGGAAAGCCCATTTCACTGCGAAACATCGAGGACAAAATCTCCACCCACCTTCACCAAGCCAGCTCATGTGAACTGAAATGCCGCATCGGCGAGCGGGAAATCGCTGTGAGTGTGGACGGTAATTTCTTCCCCTGCTCCCGCCTGGTGGGAGATGGAGACTCCGAAGAGTTGAATTTCGGCAATATCCGCCACGGCATCGACCGGCCAAAGCAGCAATACATCATCGCCACCCGAGGTTGTGCCACCCCCGCATGCAAAATATGCAGCCTGCGACACCGCTGCCTCAACTCCTGTGGCTGCACGAACCATGCCGCCTCCGGCAAACTCAACGAGGTTTCCCCTTTCCTCTGCTGCTCGGAAAAATTCTTCATCCGCACCGCAGACACCCTGGCAGAAGAGCTCTACACGGAGCAGAATCCCGCATTCATGCGCCGTTTTTACCCCCAAATCGCACAAAACAGCGCAGAATAAGCGCTTTGCACTTGCATTCAGCTCAGAATCCGCTATCATTCCAACTATGAGCCGCCTCCCCATATCGCAATACGTCATGGCACTGGCCCATGTGGCAGCCCTCCGCTCGGAAGACCCCTACCGCAAGGTGGGTGCCGCCGCACTGGACAAGGACAACCGCGTTATCGGCACTGCATACAATGGGCTTTTCCCCGGCTTCTCTGCACCGGAAGGCTTCTGGGCTTCGCGCGATGAGCGCCAGAAGTACATGCTCCATGCAGAAATCAACCTTTGCAGTCTTTTCAAACGAGGCGAGGCAAAAATCGTAGCCTGCACCACCATGCCCTGCACTTCCTGTATGCAGGCACTCTGCGCGCATGGAGTCAAAACCATTTATTACGGTGAGCATTATGCGGATTCCCGTGCACCGGAAATTGCCGCCATGTACGGAGTGGAGTTGATACAGGTACCGGAGTATCCGCTCTCCCAAAGATTCCCGTTGGTGCAGTAAGCGGCGGCTTTTCTCATTTTATCTCCATTCTGCAAACGAAACAAGCGGCACAACCTTTCGGAAGTGCCGCTCGTTTTTTGATAAGAAATACGGGCTTTATGCGTGCAGCAAGTGAGCTGTGAGCTTACTTGGCGCGGTAGTACTGGTAATGTACGCGCTCGTCGATAGCAAGAGCCTCGCGAACAGTGCGGATTACGGTGGGCTCGGCCTCGAAGGCGAAGAGCATGTACTGACCATGGCTCAGGTGCTGGGACTCGTAAGCGAACTCGCGGCGACCCACGTTGGTAACCTCCGTAACCTTGGCGCCGGCGGCCTCGAGCTGGGCCTTGATGTCTGCGGTCAGCTCATCGAGGGTGGCGGAACCCTTCATGTTAAAAACGATCAGTGCGTCGTACTTTCTCATAACTTGTATTTTAGTAAGATGTCTTGCTTTCGCAAAAAGCGTCGGCAAAGAATGCACCTTTTCGGAACAAAAAGCAAGCCTAAAATGCGTTTTACCCGTTTTTTTTTGCTTTTAGCTCCTTAAATAAGCTTGAGGCGCACCAAATCCTGGGTATCGATGAGGCCCACAGGCTTATGGTCTGCATCCAGCACCACCAGATCGTCGATGCGGCGGTCGCGCAGAGTCTTTACAGCGGTGATAGCCAGCTTGTCTGCCTCCACAAAGACCGGATTCTTGGTCATGAGCGCAGCCACGGGCTGAGAACCGCAAGTGGGGTCTGCCTGGTACGCACGGGCGAAGTCACCATGAGTGAACACACCGGCCAGCGTACCATCCTCATGCGTCAGCACGCAGGCACCGGCACGGGCGGAAGTCATGGCGATGATGCAGTCCATCACGCTGGCGCTCTCCGGCTGGGTGGCAAACTCCTTGCGCATGATATCGGCAATACGCATCAGCAGAGCACGACCCAGAGAACCACCGGGGTGGCTGCGGGCGAAATCTTCCTTGGTGAAGTTGCGGGCCTCCAGCAGAGCCATGGCCAGGGCATCACCCATCACCAACATGGCGGTAGAGGAAGACGTGGGAGCCAGGTTGAGCGGGTCTGCCTCGCGCTCCACGGCGGTATCCAGCACCACATCGGACAACTCGGCCAGCGTGGAAGAGCACTTGCCGGTCATGCTGATGATGGTCATATCGAAGCGCTTCAGGAAGGGCATAAGCGTCAGCAGCTCCGAGGTCTCACCGGAGAAAGACATGGCGATGCAGGCGTCGCCATCCTGCACGATACCAAGGTCACCATGCATAGCGTTCATGGAATCCAGCACCACAGAGGGAGCACCGGTGGAAGTGAGCGTAGCCGCAATCTTGTTGCCGATAAGGCCGCTCTTGCCCACGCCTACCACTATAATCTTGTGGCCGGTTTCGATAGCCTTGCGCATAGCGTTCACTGCCTGTACAAACGAGTCATCCAGGCGGGCGCAAATAGCCTGCAGGGCTGCAATCTCGTCTTCAAATACCTTTTTACCGCGAATCGTGTGATCTGTTGTCATGGTTGTACGGGAGGGAGAAAATGTTTTACCGAACGCCATTCTAGCAGATACCCCCTGCGTTTGCAACAAAAAAGCCGCATAAAACACCCAAAAAACAAAGTCGAACCGTTAAAATATGTACCTTTGTTCAGTTTTATCTTGTAAAGCAACCCCAAAAACGATAAAATGAGGACAGGGAAGAAAATCTTACACTCCCGACATCTCACATTATGAACACAACATTCAAAATCCACGGTCTCTGTGCAGCTACGCACACCCCCATGAATAGCGACGGCTCCTGCAACCCCAATGCAGTAGACGCTCAGGCTAAGTTCCTGGCCAGCCAGGGCATCAAGTCCGTTTTCATCACCGGTTCCACCGGTGAGTCCGCCCACATGCAGCTCACAGAGCGCAAGGAGAACATGGCAGCCTGGGGTGAAGCCGGCAAGAAGTACGGCATCGATGTTATCGTCCACACCGGTGGCAACTGCGTATACGACGGCCGCGAGCTCGCCGCTTACGCTGCTGAGTGCGGCGCTACCGGCACCGCCAGCAACTCCCCTTGCTACTTCAAGCCCGGCAGCATCGACCTGCTGGTGGACAGCCTCGCCGTAGCCGCCTCCGGTGCGCCCGAGCTTCCCTTCTACTTCTACGACATCCCCGTGCTCACCCACGTAGGCTTCAACCCCTGCAAGATGATTGAGGCCTGCGCCAAGAAGATTCCCAACTTCGTGGGCGTGAAGTTCACCAACCCCGACCTGGCTCTGTACATGGATGCCCTGAACTACGACGGCGGCAAGTACGACATCCCCTGGGGTGTGGACGAGTGGTTCCTTGGCGCATACGCCACAGGCGCCAAGGGCGGCGTGGGGTCCTCCTTCAACTACGCTCCCAAGCTGTATGATGATATCATGAAGGCAGTGGACGCCGGCGACCTGGCTGAGGCTCGCCGCCTCCAGCAGCTCTCCGTAACCATGATCAACATCATCGCCGCCAAGGGTTACATGGGCTGCTGCAAGTACCTCATGAGCGAGTGGACCGGCGTGGACTTCGGCCCGGCACGCCTTCCCATGGGCAAGCAGGACAAGGCTACTCTGGACGCCCTTAAGAGCGAGCTGAAGGCCATCGGTTTCTACGACTGGGCTATTTACAAATAAGATTCATTCCCCTGCCTCGTTATGGATACAAAAGCACTTGGCGAATTTTACAAAGACAAGCTGCTCAATGAGGTAGTACCGTTTTGGTTCCCCCGTTCACTGGACACAGTGAACGGGGGGCTCTACCATTGCTGTGCCGAGGACGGCACCCTGGTAGATACGGACAAGAACGTGTGGGCACAGGGTCGCATGGCCTGGATGCTCCTCACCTGCTACAACAGCATTGAGCAACGCCCGGAGTGGAAAGAATACGCAGAAAGCGCACTTAAATTCCTGGAAGAGAAGTGCGTCGACCCTGCAGACGGCCGCATGTACTTCCACATGACCGCAGATGGCACCCCCATCCGCAAGCGCCGCTACGCTTACAGCGAATGCTTCGCCGCCATTGCCTGGGCTGCCCACTATGGCGCCACCGGTGACCCGAAGAGCGCTGAGCGCGCCCGCCACTGGTTCGACATCTATGCGGACGTGTTCTTCACCCCCGGCAAGATGGTACCCAAGAGCACCGGCAACCGCCCCGGCGAGAATCTGGGCTGCCGCATGATTATGATTGTCACCGCACAGGAGCTGCGCCGCTACCTGGGTGATGCGGATGGATTCTACACCGGCTGGATTGACCGCTGCATCGATGACCTGCAGAGACTCTTCCTGCACGAGGACATTCAGGCTGTGCTGGAGAACGTCGCACCGGATGGCTCCGTCATCGACCATTTCGACGAGCGTATTCTCAACCCCGGCCACGACATCGAAGGCGGCTGGTTTGTACTGGAGGAAGCACGCTACCGCGGTGGCGACAAGAAGCTTATCGAAATCGGCTGCAAGATGATTGACTGGGCACTGGCTCGCGGCTGGGACAAGAAGTTCGGCGGTCTGCTGTACTACACAGATGTGTATAACAAGCCCATTCAGGAATACTGGCACAACATGAAGTTCTGGTGGCCGCACGATGAGGCGCTCATCGGCACCGCCCTGGCCTACAAGATGACCGGCGACGAGAAGTATGCCGAGTGGCACCAGAAGATTCACGACTGGTCATTCGAACACCTGCAGGACAAAGTACACGGCGAGTGGTACGGTTACTGCAACCAGGATGGCTCCACCACAAACGGTCTCAAGGGCTCCATGTGGAAGAGCTTCTTCCACCACCCGCGTGCACTGTGGTGCTGTGCATACTATTTCGGCGCCATACCCAATGCTGCCCCGCTCAAATAAACGAGATAAGAAAACAACAAACTATTTATGATTATCGGTATTCTCAATTCAGGCGGTGATTGCCCCGGCATCAACGCAGTTATTGAGGGTTACGTCTCCGCGGCTTACAGCCGCGGTTGGCGTGTAATCGGCTTCCACGACGGCTTCGAAGGCCTGCTTCCCGTGGAAGGCGGCAGACGCTACGAGATGCTGACCCCCATGAAGACGCACAAAATCCGTTCCCATGGCGGCACCATTCTGGGCACCACCAATACGGGTAACTTCCAGGTTGTCATCAACAAGCTGGGTATTCCCCGCGTAGAACCGGAAATCATGGCCAAAGCCACCAAAACAATTTCCGCTCTCGGTCTCCAGGCTCTGGCTGTTATCGGCGGTAACGGCTCGGCTCGCACGGCCAATCTTCTTTCCGAGGAAGGCCTGCCCGTGATTTCCATACCCAAGACCATCAACAACGACCTCTGCCCCGATTCGGACTACACCTTCGGCTTCCAGAGTGCTGTATCCGTGGTAAGCGAGTCCATAGACCGCATCCGCACCACAGCCAACGCTCACCAGCGTATGATGGTGGTGGAAGTCATGGGTGACCAGTCCGGGTGGATTGCTCTGCACTCCGCCATATCCTCAGCTGCCGATGTAGTGCTCATCCCCGAGATACCCTTTGATATGCAGAACGTTGTGGACTGCGTGAAGGCTCGCAAGGCAAAGGGACAGCGCGAAATCATCGTGGTAGTGGCAGAAGGCGCCAAGCTCAATGGCAAGTTGGTGACTGTGCGCAACAAGGACAATGGCGATGAGCGTCTCGGCGGCATCGGTAACCGACTCTCCAAGATGCTTGAGGAGATGACCGGTATCGAAACCCGCTACTGCGTGCTCGGCCATACTCAGCGCGGCGGCAGCCCCTGCCCGTTCGACCGTATCCTCGGCATACGATTCGGTGTGGAAGCCGTGAAACTCATCGAGCAGAGCAACTTCGGCCGCACCGTTGTGCTCAATGGTCTCAATGTGGATAGCGTCCCCATCTCCCAGGCTATCGCCAAACCCCGTATGGTGTCGGCTGACAGCCAGATTGTTCGCACAGCCCGTGACCTCGGTATCATCTTCGGCGATCGTCGTCCGGAGGAGATTTTCGGCAGCAAACCTGTAGATACGGCAGAGGCCCCGGCCGCCTCTGCGAAGCCCCGAAAGAACACGAAATCAAAGGAATGAAAAGACTGACTCCCAGAATTGCCGTTTTAGCCTGCGCAGGGCTTACCCTGCTCAGCTCCTGCACGCAGATGTTCAGTGGCCCCACGGCTGCCGACATGAAACCCAGTTACCTGGCTATGGAGACAAACTCCGGGCGTATTCTCTACGCAGCCAATCCGAACGAGCGTCGCCCCATCGGCATGCTGGCAAATATTGCCACCGCCGTTGTGGTGCTCGACTGGGTCAATACCAGCAACGTGAGCATGGAAACACAGCTCACTGTGCCGGAGTCTGCCTGCCAATGGCCTACTACGAACTTACTCCACCTGCGCCCGGGAGACCGACTCTCCCTGCGCGATGCTCTGCACTCCGCCATCATGTGGGACGATAGCGCCTGCGCGGCCACTCTGGCACACGCATGCGGCTCTACCCTCAGCAGCATGGACCCGGATACAGCATTTGTGGCGCAGATGAACCGCATGGCAGCAGCCATCGGCATGAATGCCACGCGCTTCAAGGGCAGCCACGGCGCCATCGTCTCCCTGGCCTCCACGCGAGACCTGGCATTGCTGGGTATGTACGCCATTGAAAAGCCGCAGTTCAAGGGAATCAGTTCCAAGAAAAGTCATACAGCAACCATCACCAATGCTTACGGGCAGGTGCGGACAGCTGTGATTACGAACTCCAATCGCCTGCTCGCCTACGACAATGTGGACGGCGTGCGCGCCGCCCGCTCCCGCAGCGCCGGCTGCTGCATCATCGCCACCAGTACGCGTACCTCCGTTAAGATGACGGATCCGCGCACCGGCAAACCGGCCACATACGGCCAGCGCCTGCTGGTTGTGGTTGCAGGAGCCCCCACATCTGAGCAGCGCTACAAAACTGCCACCAACCTGTTGCGCGACAGCTGGAGCACGTGGGAGGATTGGCAGCGTTCCAATGACTTTTCCAATCACGCTCAATTCATTATTCTGCCACACTAAACATTTAACGTCATGAATATCGGTATTCTTAACGCCGGTGGCGACTGCCCCGGCCTCAACGCCGTGATAGAAGGCGCAGTGGGTGCTGCAACCGCCCGCGGCTGGAAGGTCTACGGCTTCTACGATGGCTTCGAGGGGCTGCTCTCCACGCCGGAAAACGAACGCTGGAAGATTCTCACCCCCGAAAACTGCCACAACGTACGTTCCTGCGGCGGTACCATCCTCGGCACCGTAAACAAGGGCAACTTCACCGTGAAGAGCGGTGTAGGCGGCCGCATGCAGATTGCTGAGGACGTGCTGGCCCGCAGTAAAGCCACAGTGGACCGCCTGGGCCTCAAAGCCCTCATCGTGGTGGGTGGCGATGGCTCCCAGACCATCGGCAACGAGCTGCGTGCCATCGGCCTGCCCATCGTAGGTGTGCCCAAGACCATCGACAACGACCTTGGCGCTACGGACTACACCTTCGGTTTCTGGACCGCTGTATCTGTGGTAAGTGAAAACCTGGACCGCCTGCGCACCACAGCAGACTCCCACAAGCGTATGATGGTGGTGGAGGTCATGGGCCGCCACGCCGGCTGGATTGCTCTGTACGGCGGCATCGCCGGTGGTGCAGACGTCATCCTCATGCCTGAAATCGAGTTCAAGCTGGAGGAAATCGTGCGTAAAGTAGAGCTTCTCAAGGCTCTGGGCCAGCGCGAAATCATCATCGTGGTGAGCGAGGGCGCCAAAATCGGCGGCAAGCTCCTTACGCTGGACGAAGAAACTAAGGGTGAAGTACGCCTCGGCGGCATCGCCTCCTTCCTTTCCACCAAGCTGGAGACCATCACCGGCATCGAGACCCGCTACTGCGTGCTCGGCCACATCCAGCGCGGCGGCAGCCCCATCCCATACGACCGCGTGCTCGGCGTACGCTGCGGTGCCAAAGCCATCGACCTCATCGAAGAAGGCAAATTCGGTGAAACCGTGGCTCTGCACGGCGTGGACATGGTATCCATGCCCATCGAGGAGGCTGTTCGCACCCTCCACCTCGTGGACAGCAAGAGCCAGCTCGTCGAAGCCGCAAAGGAAATCGGCATCTCCTTCGGCGACGACGCCTAACCCCCATCTCGCCTCATCCTCCCCAAGCCGCAGCACCCCGCGGCTTGGGGCTTTTTGGATACTCAAGAGAAGAGAATTCGGCGAAGTATCAACAATGCGCGCTCACGGGATTTTTCAAGCGCGACATGGTTTTCTGAAGACGGAGAAATAATTCCCATCCGATTCCCATCTACTGCATTCCACTCTATCTGCTGTTTTTCTATTCCGAAAAAGACAAAAAGCGACTCTAGGCGACTATTTCGTTGTTGCACATTATGGGAATTATCCAAGCGAACGTGCAGGTGTTTACCAAATAACAGAGAAAACGCCGAGCAATGAAATGAATTAGTCACTACTATACGGGCATTCCTGACAAGCCACACAAACTCTGCCGGTCCCACGCCGGTAAGAATATACCGCTTTTTCGAAGCCACAGGTCTTACGACAGGAGGTTGTATGTGATACACCGCACAATTATTTGCTGAGGCCAGTTCTGCGGCATAATTCTCCAGCCCCTTCCCACCAGCCACGTTATACACCAGAATATAGTCTTTTTCCGGAATATTCATTGATTGCTCAACTTGCTGCCACTCTGAAGCCTCTAGTAGCAGAACCGGGTCACATACAGCGTACACTTCTCGCTCCAAAATAGATTGGATTATCTCCGCGCCCTTGTGTTCCCTCATTGTCAACGTGGCGAAATCCCGCAGATAATGCCGATATACTTCTGCCAAATCCCCCCCAACAATGGAAACACCAATACTGGCCGCATAGGAATTCTTTTTCCTTCCATCCCTCACAAAATCCAAAAAGTAAGTTCGATCGAAAGTTTTCACCTCACCAGTCGTACATGCAGGATTCCACACCTGATCGCTACCAACCAAAAATATATCATAACAAAACTCCGCCTCAGCAAGCTGAGCAGCATTCACATACACAGACCGCGATAAAACAAGCCGCTCTTTACGAAAATTTGTAAATGCTGTTATCGTTGCGCAATCGCGCCAATATCGACGTAGTGTTCGCGAAATACAATTTCTGATGCTGATCAGAGGATTATGCCCCCTGTATACCGGGTAACACGAATGATATAATCTCTCATAAACAGGACATCTATAATCCAGTATCTCACAATTCCCTCCAAGCTGATTTATCTTGTGCGTCAAAGCATAAGACTGAAGCACAGCTCCATAATTATTTGCTCTGTGCGTAGTCAGCACCGCAATTTTTCTTTTCATATTACAACAAAGAAAATGTTTCGTTTACTTTCTTCTTAGGAGATAAAGCATGCATAAAATCAGCCGGTAGGACTCCACATGTCAACAGTGCAATCACAGCCTCAGCCATATCTATGCCTAGTAATTCGTGTGCCAAAATATCATTTTCCGGAGTAGGAACCCAAGTAAGTATACAATGTGCTATCTTATAATAGTGCAAAGAATAAGCAAGATTCATGAGATAAATTCCTCCATTCACATACACCGATAAGGGTTCATTGGGCATAAATGCTCGTCGATTACATGTCAGAACCAGCACCTTGTCTGCAAGGTGCCCAAATCCACGATTGCCTCCCTGAATCTGTAACAGCTTCGCCATTTTTCCGGACTCTTGCACACAATATACCTTACAAGGTTGCCGATTACAGGCTGAAGGGGCATTATTGGCCAATGCTACAGCAGCTTCAATGTCTTCCAATGGAACCGATCCTTTTCCATAATGGCGCACACTGTGTCGGGAGGTGGAAAAAGCTGCAAAATCTGACTTGTTGGCGCCCCAATATGCCTCTGGAGTCATTCGAGGTTGAGCAGACGGAACCACCCCGTTCAAACATTCTTCCAAAGCTTCCTTCGTTGAGCGGAGTAACTCCACCTGCTCTTGTTCGTGCAGCTTATAATACTCAGCCAACACAGCAACTGCATGTTTATATTCAGAACAGTTTTCTCCATACATCTTGCGAAACCCAATAACTCTTCTCGCTAAATTCGAAACAGCAGCCTGCCCAAATCCCAAGCGCCTCCCTGGCATGGTTAGTCCTTTCTCAACAACATGATACATGGCAGCTAAACGAGCGGCTTCGCCCACAGAGCTTATCGAAGCATCCATATTCCAAGTTTGAAAAGCTCTCTGTTCATGCATGAACACGGCTCTAACAATTCGTTTGCACTTCCTTTTCAAGTATACACCAAAAATGAAAGTCTTTTTTAGAAGCTCTTTAATCATATTCACCCGCACAGCTAGGCGACAACACTAGAGGCATCTAGCTCGCAGTGCTGCCACGGGCATTCTATACCTTTTTTAAATCAAATGCAAGTTTATAATTTTCTGGCACTGCGTCAGAAAAGTAGCGAGAATGACGGGGATGTTAGCTGTCTGAGTTTGAGGCGAAGATAATAAACGGAGGGAAGACCGCGCGTTTTGAGTTGAACACGTGAAATCATCGAGTTCATTCCTTCTATGCGTCCCGATGTCAACCGGAATCGGAAAAAGTTAAGCACCTGTTGCGCATTCCTCGAAAGTGTTTTTGCTAAGCGTTTGAAAGGCTTTAGAGTAGAGGCTTCAGCTAACGCTATCCATTCTCTGAAAGCGGTAGCGCTTTTCTTGAAGCTTGGAAACGGAAACACTAGCCTGAGTTTCTCTTTGAGCAGATATGCGTCTTGCAGAGGCTGATTCATTTGCTGCATTTTATCCAATTCTTCCCTTTTGTCATCATCCAGATTCTCTTCCCCGCAAAGAAATAGATAGCGTTACCTTTTATAAGCTTCTTTTCATTCTCTTCCAAACTCTTACACAATACTCGTCTCACTTCATCTACGGCTTCATTCGCGTTTTTGATGATGTGGAATGGATCAGTCGAAATGCTCACATGAGGTAGATGTTGTCGCAGAGCCTTGAGATATGCGTTTCCTCTGGCAATGCTTACTACCTCAATATCCTCTTTCTGGTCCGGCGTCAGACTTCGGCAGAAACTATCCAGGCTTACAGCCCCTTTGCCTTCCTTCAGCCATAGGATTTCACCGAAACAGCCATCTATCACACAGGTCACAAACTTTTTATCTCGTCCCAGATATTTCTCATCTATAATCAACGCACAATGCCCATCCAGACAAATCGGCCGAGCTTTATCTATGAGAGTGAGAATATCCTTATCCGCTCGATGAATGCTGCTTTGCGACAGGCGTAGAATTCCGGATAGTAATCTTGCCGAAGTCTCCTGCATTAACCTTGCAACGTGCCCCATGAGACGAAGAGTCATGCAGCGTTTGGGGTGTATGCATTGAGGTCTGACAACGGCATATT
>JAZTYL010000004.1:0-80362 GCA_045636905.1 Akkermansia sp. | reverse complement strand
CCTTTCTTTTTCTTTCCCGCTCATCATTAAGTGCATGTAGGTATTATAGTGCTCTTAATTTTGAGGCAACCAAGAATTTTCATCACTGTAGGCGAAACGGCGATTCCTCGTTGGGTTCGATTTTTTTTGAGGCAATGCGTCCTGCTTCGGTCACCGGGGGCATACGTATTTTAGGCTTGCCATCTCTCCACCGCTGTGCTACAAGTACACCCGCGCAGCTGATTCAGCTGCCGCAATAAGGCTGGTCTCGTGGTGTAAAGGTAGCACTAGGGATTTTGATTCCCTCTGTCTAGGTTTGAATCCTGGCGAGACTACACTCCTGCAGGGGCTTTACCGTTCTGGTAAAGCCCTTGTTTTTTGCATTCCGCAGCAGAAGCAAAACACCCTGCCGGTATCTCCGGCAGGGTGCTGTTTGAAAAAGCTGTTCAGAGCAGAGAGCGGGAGCTTTACTCCTCCTCTTCTTCTTCCTCTTCTTCCTCAGATTCTTCTTCATCGGAGGATTCCTCCTCGTCAGAAGCTTCCTCTTCGTCTTCGGAGTCCTCTTCTTCCTCTTCCTCATCAGAGCCCTCTTCCTCAGCGGCAGCAGCGGCATCTGCGCCAGCAGCAGCGGCAGCGGCGGCGGCAGCTTCCTCAGCAGCCTTCTTGGCAGCCTCGGCAGCCATGCGCTCTGCAATTTCTTCCTGCAGAGTCTTGGGCTTGGAGATAAGATACTTAGAATCGGCAAGACCGCTGGCCTTGCGGGCATTGATGCGGTACTCATCATAACCGGCCTCAGCCAGGTAGGTCATGATGGCATCGGAAAGAGCGCGGCGCTGCTTGGTGTCGCACACATACATCTTGTAAGCACCGATGTAGGGCAGGTCCCAGGCGGCTACACCGTCGCGGGGAATCAGAATACCCACCAGGTTAGCCTTGCCATCCGTGCAGATACCCCACACGCGCTGGCGGCCATCCGGGCCGGTCATGGCAATGTAGTACTGCGGGTAGGCGTAGGAGAAATTCTTGACGGTGGAGCTGGCGAGCCAGGCGTTCAGAGCGCGGGCAGCATTGGCCGGCAGCGGGCCAGCCTCTGTGCAGAGACGGTTCTTGGGAGAAGCTGCATCATTGTAGCTGAACACGGTCACATTGGAACCCACTTCCAGCTGCTTGGCGCGGTAGGAGGCGGGAGATGTGGTGGAGCAGGAACTGACCATGGCAGCAGCAGCGGCGATACCACAGGTCAAGGCGATACGTTTGAAGAGATGGAAATGTTTCATGTCGTTTTGTTGCTCCTCATTCTAGCCAATATGAAAGGGAAAAGACAAGCAAAAATTTGCATTTACGGCAAAAAAAATGGATTTTTTTCGCATACCGGGGCAAACCCCGCTGTTTTTTGAGTCTGTACCGTCAGAATGAGCTTGACGCTACGCGCGCATGAGGGCAGAATAAGCAAAGTATGAAATTCACCCAGACAATTTTCCGCACTCCCGGCTGCCGCGCAGCACTTGTAGGCATCAGTTCGCTGTTCTGCCTTGCCTCCTGCGGCGAGAAAGAAGCCGAAGCCCAGCCCGAAGCACCCGCAGCAGAAAGCGCCGCAGCCCCTGCCGCTGACCCCGCCCCCGCCGCAGAGCCGACACCGGCCGTGGAAGCAGACAAGCTTGCCGAAACCCGCGATGCCCTGTTCAACCACGCGGTCTACACCCTGGGTCAGCGCGTTTCCAGCCCCGATGCCTTCCCGGAGCTCAACACCATGGTCAAGGACATGCTGGAGCTCATGCGCGCCTACTACACCGAACTCCAGAAAGGCGAACCCACCCTGGAGCGCGCACGCCTGGCTCTGCAGATTGCCAGCACCACCCGCGACCTGGGTGCTTTCTCCAAGGCGCAGGGCGAGTACGAGAACGCCCTGAAGGAAGTGGAAAGCCTGCCCGCCGAAGTTCTGGGCTCTGCCGATGCGCAGCGCATGCTGAGCAGCTGCCAGAACGGCATCGGCCTCTGCCTGCTGGCCCAGAACAAAGCCAGCGATGCCCTGCCCCGCTACGAGGCCGCCACGCAGATTGACGAAACCCAGTACCAGGCAGTAGCCCCGGCCGAAGGCGAAGAACTGCCGGAGGGCGATGTGGAGCCCAAGCTCTCCCGCGCCGCTGCCGACCTGCTGGATTCCTACCGCTGCCTGGGCGACTGCCAGCGCGCCGTGGATGACCCCGAGGAAGCCCTTGCCACCTACATGAAGGGTCAGAACCTCGCCCAGCGTCTCAAGCGCCTGTCCTCCGAGATGTCCCTTTCCTATGTGAAGCTGCTCACTGCCCTGGGCAACCTGAACAACTCCCTGAACAAGCCGCAGGAAGCCATGGGCGCCTGGGTCATGGCCGCCAAAATCTGCCAGAGCCTGAATGCCAGCAGCCCGAAGCTGGAGGTGAAGGCTGAGACCAAGCGCTGCTTCGATGCCCTGCTGCCCGCCACCCAGTCCGTGGGCCAGAAGCCCCAGGCCGACCAGCAGGCCGGCGAGCAGAAAGCTGCAGAGGAAAAAGCCGCCGCAGACCAGCAGGCAGCTGAGCAGGCTGCCGCCGAACAGGCCGCCGCTGAGCGCCTGGCGGCTGAGCAGAAAGCTGCAGAAGAACAGGCTGCCGCTGAAAAAGCAGCTCAGGAAGCCGCCAACAAGCGCGTGCGCAACCGCCGCCGCCGCAACTAAAGCCAGCACTTTTTTCCAGCCCCGTGGCGCAGTTTCTGATTTCACAGCCGGCACTGGAGCGCAACGCCCGCATCCTCCAAGGTGTGGCGCAGGCATCCGGCGCCCGCATGCTGGTGGCGCTCAAGGCATTCTCCACCACAGCCGGGCTCGGCGTGCTCAAACCCTACGCCGCCGGCTGCTGCGCCTCCGGGCTGTATGAAGCGCGGCTGGGCGCGCGCCACCTGGGCGGGCATGTGGCCGTGTATTCCCCCGCCTACCGCGAGGCAGAACTGGCCGAGCTGCTGGAGTTTGCCCACCATATCGATTTCAACAGCGTGCCCCAGTGGCAGCGCTGGCGCGAAACCTGCCTGGCACACCCCCGCGTGCAGAGCGGCGAGCTCCAGCTCGGGCTCCGCGTGAACCCCTGCTTCTCCACCGGCCACACCGCCATATATGACCCCTGCGTGCCCGGCTCCCGCCTCGGCATACCCGCAGACCAGCTGGCCGGCGCAGACCTCACCGGCATATCCGGGCTGCATTTCCACACCCTCTGCGAGCAAGGCGCTCAGGAACTCATCGATACCTTCCGCGCGTTCGAAAAACAATTCGGCCACCTGCTCTCCTCCCCGCAGATGCGCTACCTCAACCTGGGCGGCGGCCACTGGATTACCAAACCCGACTACAACCGCGGAGCCCTCATCGACCTGCTCCGCGAAATCAAAGACCTTTACCACGTGGAGGTTTTCCTGGAGCCCGGCGAGGCCTGGGCTATTCACACCGGGGTGCTTCGCGCGCGCGTGCTCGATGTATTTGAATCCCTCGGCTACCAGCACGCTATTCTCGATGTAAGCGCCAGCGCCCACATGCCCGATGTGCTGGAAATGCCCTACCGGCCGGATGTATTCGCCCTCTGCCCCGGCGGCAGCGGCACCCCGGCAGTCCCCCTCCCGGGCGAGCAGTACGCCCCCGCCGCAGCTGCCGGAGAAAAGGCATACACCTACCGCCTGGGCGCCCCCACCTGCCTGGCCGGCGATGTCATCGGCGATTACTCCTTTGATTCCCCCCTCCAGGTGGATGACACCATCATCCTCGATGACATGAGCCATTACACCATCGTGAAAACCACGCATTTCAATGGTGTTCCCCACCCGGATATCGCCCTCCTCGCGGCAGATGGCAGCATCTCCACGGCCAAACATTTCTCCTACGCCGATTTCGAATCCCGCCTCGGCTGAAGCCCCCTCAGCCGCATCCTGTACATCGCACTGCTAATGCGATGTACAGCCTAAAAATTCAGTTCTCATTCATTTTTCGGGATTTAGGAGAGCCGACTCGAGCTGATAAAGTATAAAATCTGCAAGGGTGTGAAACATCACTAGAAAGCTAACTTGCTGTATATCAGCAATAAGGGTGTGATTTTTTGTATATCGCATTAGCAGTTCGTTATACTCGCTCCCGGCTACGTGCAGATGCAGGTATTTTGGCGTTCCATCGCGCGAGGAACCAGATATCCCTCATTTGCAGCTGCCCCAACCTCATACTGCAAACCAACATGAAAACAACGCTTATTACTCTGCTTGCTCTTACCGGCGTAGCTATGGGCGGTGAGATTCTGACCCTCTCAAGCGATGCCAAAAATAGCGGTGGTGGAGCCAACTCAAATTACTCCGTAACCGATGGTAAAGCGAATCTCACCAACGGCAACATCAAGATCAATTGGACGGAAAATGTCTCCCAGCTGAGTTCCTGGAGCTTGTCTTTCGACCTGGTTGATTCTGCATTTAAGACCTCTGATCCCAATACCACCAACTCTAGCAATTATAGCAATTCCGTTTCGGTCATTTTTAGTACTTCGAATTCAACCGGTGGTGCTGGCTACCTCCTGGCAGTGACAAATACCGGAGCACTGACCCTCTTCACTCATAAGCTCAATACTACATTTAACACATGGACAAGCGGTGCTGGCTGGGTAACAGCCGGAGACGATAAAACAAACGCCGTCACCCTGAGCTTTGTAGCCAATGAAGCAGATAAGTATTACGGGTTCTACAACAAGGGAGAAGCCGCCGGTACCATTGTGGGCGGCACTTTCACCATAAGCGCAGGCGAGAATTCCGTCTCGTTTGACATCAACCAGGACCTTTCTTACACGCCTTTAACAAAAGACGGCAGTTATCTGTGGACAAACACCGCCGCGGAAAAAATGTACAACATTTCAGTATCTAAGCTGGATAACAAAATCATCCCCGAGCCGGCTACAGCCACGCTGAGTCTGCTTGCACTCTGCGGTCTGGCAGCCCGCCGCCGTCGCAGCTGATAAAAGAGCGTAAAACCAACATTTCCGCAGCCCGCAGGATAAAAAACAGCATCCTGCGGGCTGCCCGTCATCATTAGCAGTTGAAAAAAAAGGCAAAGCTGCTAGAATAGGAAAAGCAAACATTTTCAGAACCCGCGATATGAAGTTGAAGACAATAGCATTGGGCATGCTGCTGGCCGCAGGCACACTGGCCGCAGCCGAAAAGCCGAACATCCTCATGGTGCTGGTGGATGATATGGGCTGGGGCGATATGAACATCAACGTGCCGGCCACCTGTGCAGATGGCAGCGTGCGCCCGCCCAGCATCAGCACCCCCAGCCTGGCCCGCATGGCCCAGCAGGGCGTGCAGCTGCGCCGCCACTACACCGCCGCCCCGGTGTGCGCGCCGGCGCGTGCCTCCCTTTTCAGCGGGGTTCACCAGGGGCATGCAGAGGTCATCCGCAACAACAGTTTCGACGCCGCGCTGGAAAACTCCCACACCCTGGCCTCCGTGCTGCGCGAGGCCGGTTATGCCACGGCCCTCATCGGCAAATGGGGCATCGGCGGCGGCATGGAGAGCGGCGGCACCCCCACCACCGCAGCAGCCTGGCCCACCCGGCGCGGGTTTGATTACTTCTTCGGCTACAACAACCACCTGGCCGGCCACCGCCACTACGCCAAGGAGGAAAGCAACGCCGACCCCGAAACCGGCATGAACGCCATCTGGGATGCTGATAAACTCATCACCCCGGAGCTGGATACCTGTTACAGCACCGATCTTTTCACCGCCCGCGGCAAGAAATGGATTACGGACCACGTGAAAGCCACGCCGGAGAAGCCGTTTTTCCTGGCGCTCACGCTCATTGCCCCGCATGCCCGCCTGGCTATTCCCAGCGCACCGTATCCCAAGGGCGGCGGTCTGAAAGGCGGCGTGCAGTGGCTCGGCAAACCCGGCAGGATGATTAACACCGCCACCGGCAAGTGGGATTCCTTCATCTACCCGCAATACCGCAACAACGCCGAGTGGAAACGCTACGCCGAAAAACGCTTCGGCGGCGGCGCGCAGGGTGCCATCAGCACTGCCCAGCGCCACGCCACCATGATTACCCGCGTGGACGATGCCATGGGCGACCTGCTCCAGCTGCTCAAGGATTTGAAGATTGATAAGAACACCTTTGTTGTGTTCACCAGCGACAACGGCCCGCACAACGAGCCCGGCGCCGTGTGGGGCAATGCAGAGCACCCTGCCCCCGCCCAGAACCCCGCTTTCTTCCGCAGCTACGGCCCCATGGACGGCATCAAGCGCGACCTGTGGGAAGGCGGCCTGCGCGTGCCCTGCCTGGTGTATGCGCCCGGCATCATCAAGCAGAACTACAACAGCGACTTCCCCAGCCAGTTCCACGACTGGATGGCCACCTTTGCCGACCTGGCCGGCCTACCGAAACCCATGCGCTGCGACGGCGTCTCCCTGCTGCCCACCCTGCAAGGCAATGATGCCGCCCAGAAGGATGGCGTGGTGTACTCCGAATACAGCTTCGGCGGCGGCATGGCCCAGTACCAGGATTACGCCCCCAACAAGCAGGGCAAGCAGCGCGGCGAGCAGCAGGTCATTGTTTTCCGCGCTGAGGATGGCCGCTACCTGAAAGCCATCCGCACCGGCATCAAATCCAGCAACGATGATTTCGAGATATACGATGTGGATGCCGATTCCCACGAAACCACCAACATTGCCGCCCAGCTGCCCGGCATTCAGGACAAGCTGAAAGCCGCTGTGCTGCACACCCGCCGCGCCTATGACTACACGCGCGACCCGGCTGCCGGCCGCCGCAACAACGGCTGCGGAGGCTTCCGCCACTATGATATGACCCTGGTGCCCGCCAGCACCCCGGCTGCCACCCAGCCCGGCCTGGCCATGCGCCGCCTGAATGCCACCTGCCCCTGGGTGCCGGAGTTCGATACCCTGCCCGGCGCCGCACAGGCTGCCACCGGCACCGAGGCCGACCCCGCCGCCGAGCTGCTCCCCGCCGGCAGCATCACGGAATACAAGGGCTACATCAACGTGCCGGACGACGGCAACCACTGGCATTTCTACCTCACCCTCAGCCAGGTTCCCGGCACCAGAGCCTATATCAAGCTGCACAACTTCCAGCTGGTGGATGCCGATTTCAACTACACCCCCGGCAGCACGGTGAATGAATCCGCCGCCATCAACACGGATGAAGCCATCGCAGAAAAGACCGGCTGGAAAGGCATCCCGCTCAAAGCCGGCAAGCACGCCATCACCATCACCGTGGTGCAAGGCCCCGGCGCACCCGGCAGCTTCAAGCTGGAGTGGAATCGCGGCCCGCAGCATGGTCACCAGACCCCGGTGACCACCGTGCCCGCCGAGGCCTACAGCCACTAAGAAAGCGATTGCTTTCCCGGTTACCTCCTCACAAGCCCGCCATCGGCGGGCTTGTTTTCATACAGGCGCCAGCCTGTTTTCACCTTTCACACGCACGCAGTGCGTTTTCATTCATCCCCCCAAAACTCACACGCGCACCCCGTGCGCGTGTTTTCATTCCGGCGCAGCCGGTTTTCACCTTTCATTCGCACGCAGTGCGTTTTCATGAATCTACCGTTTATCAGCCAGCCCTGCGGGCGGCATGATAACACGCCCGCAGGGGCGTGTATGAAAAATGAAAACAGGCAGAGGCCTGTGTGAAAACAAGCCCGCCGTTGGCGGGCTTGTAAGAAATCAATCATCCTCCGACTCGTGCGTGACTGCATCGAACAGGGAGCGGTAGGAGGGCAGCTGCCAGTTCATATACACCGCCGCCATGCGCACCACGAATACCAGAATGGTGCCCAGGATATAGGAAATCTGGTACGGGCAGTTGAAATACTGCAGAATCACAAACAACAGGCTGCCTGAAAACGCCGCCGAGGCATACACCTCCTTGGAACGGAACACATAGGGCACATTGCCAGTAAGCACATCGCGCAGCGCGCCGCCGGCCACACCGGTGCACACGCCCATGCAGATGCACACAATGCCGGAGCAGCCCAGATAATACGCCTTGGCCGCCCCCAGCAGGGTGAAGAACGCCATGGCAAAGGTATCTGCCACGCGAATGGTGCCCACCGGGGGATTCCAGAAGCGGGTCACATAGAACATGATGAGCGATGTGGCCAGCGCCATGTAGAGGAACTGCACATCATGCCCCACCACCCAGTAAACCGTGACCGGGGTTCCCTGCTGGGTCAGCATGCCGGAGAGCAGGATATCGCGCACCGTACCGCCGCCGAGCGAGGCAATCGTGCCGCACACCAGCACCCCCACAATATCCATGCGCACACGGCTGGAGGCCGTGGCACCGGCCAGCGCACCCACCACCGTGGCAAAAACACAGCAGAAGTAGAAAAGCGGGTGCTCCCCGAAATCCTGCACCGCCTGCAGACTATCCAGGCTGCATGTATCCAGCTCGTTCATTTCAATGCCTTGGCCAGCAGCCAGAAGATGAACACCAGCAGCAGGAACGGCCAGAATACCTTGATAGCCCCCACTGCAATGACAATGAACAACACCAGCCCGAGCAGGAAAACCAGCACCGGCCCCAGAAGCCCGCTGCGGCGCAGCACCGTGAACAAGCCCGGGTTGCGCTCTTCTTCCTCCTCTGCATGCAGATCCACCGTGTGCAGCGGCCGCCAGGTAGCGGAATCTGCCCGGCGCACCCAGGTCTCGTCGTTAATCTCGCCCGAGGCGCGCAGGCGCACCAGATCGGCCCCGGTCACGGGGCCCACCTTCTCTGCACCTGTATCGTAGTAAAACCGGCGGGCCATATATTCTCAGATAAATCAGGCGTGGATTGCGCGGCCATCTGCCGCCAGCACCGCCTCGTGAATCGCCTCGGACAGCGTCGGGTGAGCATAAATCATCGAGTTCAGGTCGGCATCGGTCAGCTCGCTGTTCAGCGCCAGTTCCGGGGCAGTCAGCAGCTCGGTAGCATTATCGCCCACAATATGAGCACCCAGCAGCTCGCCATTCTCCTTGCCGAAGAGCAGTTTCACAAAACCCTCCGTATCGCCACCGGCCACCGCGCGGCCAATAGCCTGGAAGGGGAATTTGCCCACCTTGTACTCCACGCCGGCCTCCTTCAGCTCGCGCTCGCGCTTGCCCACACTGGCCACCTGCGGGTGGCAATAGGTGCAGCCCGGCACGATAAGAGCCTGTTTCGGCGTGTGGCCATCCACAAACATGCCCTCCACGGCCTGTTCGGCCTCGTAGCTGGCTGTGTGCGCCAGCATGATGCCGCCGATGCAGTCGCCCACGGCATACACACCGGGAATGCTGGTCTGGTAACGCTCATCCACCTTGATGAAGCCGCGCTCTGTAAGCTCCAGCCCGGCGGCATCCGGCACCACCGGCACCACACCGATAGCCACCAGACACACATCTGCCGTAATCTCCTGCACCTTGCCATTCTTAGCGGTAATCGTAGCGGTCACGCTATCCCCGTTATCCTGGAGAGCATCCACCTTGGCGCCGGCCATGCAGGTGATACCCTGCTTCTTGAAAGAACGCTCCACCGCCTGGCTCACCTCGTCATCCTCATTCGGCAGAATGCGCGGCAGCGCCTCCACCAGAGTCACCTTCGTGCCGAAGCAGTGGTACACATAAGAAAGCTCGCTGCCAATAGCGCCGGAACCAATCACAATCATGCTCTCCGGGCGCTTCTTCATCACCAGCGCATCCTTGCTGCCGATGATGGTCTTGCCGTTGAACGGGAACACCGGCACCTCGCGGGTGCGCGCACCTGTGGCAATCAGAATCTGCGGAGCCTCCAGCGTGGTCACCGTGCCATCGGCTGCCTTCACCTCCACCTTGCCGGCAGCGGGAATGCGGGCCTCGCCGGTCACGCACTCTATCTTATTCTTCTTGAAAAGGAACGCAATACCGGCAGAAAGACGGTCGCTGATCTGGCGGGAACGCCCGATGACCGCCTCCCAATCCACGCTCAGCCCCTCCGTTGCAATACCGAACTCTGCCGCACGCTTGTTAATCGTGTTATACACCTCACCGTTCTTCAGCAGCGCCTTCGTGGGAATGCAGCCCCAGTTCAGGCATGTACCGCCCACGCGCTCGCGCTCCACGCATACCACCCGCTTGCCCAGCTGGGCAGCGCGTATTGCACCTACATAGCCGGCAGGGCCGCCACCAATCACAATAAGGTCGTAACTCATACCCACATGATACCCCTTTCCCCACACCGTGGCAAGGCGTAATCTCTCGTTATGACCCTAAAAACACCTCCCACCCAAAAATTAACCCCCGCTTGTTCAGCGGGGGTTTGTATGGAGTCACACTTTAACCGTGAAAACGCGCTCTCCTGAAACAAAAAAAGCCCGCCTTAAGGCGGGCATGGATAAACGCTTTTGAGACCGATGTGGCTAGGCCAGGGAAACGGTTTGCGTCTCAAATTTTGTCTTGAATCCAAGAGCAGTATATGGCAGACTGTAACACATATCAAGACTAAACTATGAAAAATCTTACATTTTCTTTCGACATAGGATACGCATCTATCGGATGGAGCGCCATTGAATACAACACCACGAATAAAACCCAACCTAACGTTGTCGGCACCGGTGTTGTTTTATTCGAACCCGATTCATGTCTTGCATCCAAACGCCGGGAATATAGACGCATGCGCCGTACCATCCGCGCTCGCCGCAAACGAATTGAACGGATAGCGCAAATCCTTGTCACCCACAACATTCTGACACGAGAAGAGATATCCTTACCCGGTCATCCTGCCCCGTTCTTCTTGGCCGCGCGAGCATTACAAAAGAAACAGACTCTCGACGCGTTAGAGATGTGGCATGTACTACGCTGGTATGCCCATAACCGTGGGTACGATGGCAATAAACTCTGGAGTAAAGAAACAGATAGTGATAGTGAAGATACCCAACGTGAAAATATGGCAAAAGAAGCCATGATAAAACATGGCAAAGACACCATGGCGGAAACAATCACTTCTATCCTGAACCTTGATACCGATAGCGATTCTGCCCAATTCTGCATTACAAGTCCCAAGTACAAAAAGCTCAACCTTGCATTTCCCCGAAAAGTTGTAGAACACGAAGTGCGCACAATTCTCTCTTCTGCTACCATTCTACCTGACATTGTAAAAAAGCTCTTGTTAGAACCTGCAGAAAATTACAAACACGAGCTTTCCCTCTGCGACATTCGATTCCCAAAGAGATACCATGGCTCCATTCTCTTTGGTCAGTTAGTCCCCCGCTTAGACAACCGAATCATCGCAAGATGCCCCATTACATGGGCTCAAACATACCAAAAAGCCATAAACGAAGGCAAGAGCGAAGCTACTGCGCGCAAGGAAGCCGACAAATTTGCAAAAGTCCCCAAAGCCGATTGCTGTGAATACTACGAATATAGGTTCGCCCGGATTCTTGCGAATATCCGCGTTAACAACACCCCTATTTCTGCTGAACTTCGCCAGCAATTGATGTCCATAGGCAAAGAAAAAGGACGATTCACCAAAACAGAATTCTCTAAAACAGTCCATCAATTAACAAACGGAGCACCGAACAATCTCAAAAATTATTTTCACCTTGTTCCCAAAGCAGACGAAGCTTTAATAATTGTCCCTGAAAACCAAAAACAAAAAGCTCCAGGAAGAGCACCTTACGCGAGACCTATTTTACGGCTTGTTGTTGAAGAGGTTTTACGTGGTGAAGATCCCGCGAAACCTGCATTAACCCTTGAACATCCAGGAGGCGAGAAAAAAGTGCAGGACGGCATCTTATATGGGCTGCAGGATCCGAAATCAGCTGTGTATAAAATGCAGCAGAAACGGAACATAGACAAGCAGACGAATAACCACCTTGTCCGGCACCGCTTATTGATTTTTAATCGACTTCTCAAGGACATGCTCGAGCTCTACGCTCACGGCAATCCGTCTCTTGTCAAACAGTGCTGTATAGAAGTTAATCGAGAATTAAGAGAATTCTCAGGTTTAACGGCAAAGGAAATACAAAAGTGCCTGAACGAAAAGCTTAAGGACTTTCAGACCGCAGTTAAATACCTGAACGAAAAAGCTCCCGGCATTCCCCAAACGGCAGGAATCATTAAAAAGTGCCGCATAGCCATGGACATGAAATGGACATGCCCCTATACAGGAATGATATATGGGCCGCAAGACCTCAGCAAAATGGATAAAGACCATATCGTTCCCTACGCTGCGCGAAACACCAATGCCATGTCTGCTTTGGTGTTAACATTCCCCGAAGTCAACAGGATGAAAGGCAAGCGAACTGCCGTTGAATTCATCAAGGATTGCCAAGGGCAAGCGGTTGAAGGCAAAGAAAACATCCAGATTTGGACAGAAAAACGCTTTAAAGATTTCGTTGAACATTTAGACACGAAAAAAGGAGCACCCGACGATCGGAAACGCAAGGAAAAGCGAAAGAAACTTCTACTTGTTGAAACCACACCCCAGAAAGGTGAAAAATCGGATTTAGGCTTTACCGATGGTCAACTGACCCAGAGTTCCCAACTGGTGCGCATGGCTGCTCAAGTGGTCAAGAAAAGAATCAAAAAAGCCAACATCATTTCTATACCTGGTCAGGTAACCGCAGAAGTTCGTCAGGCTTGGAGACTCATGGGCACCCTGGCTACAACTGTCCCCGATATTATTGACACTTCCTCTGCCGAGGAAAATTCTTGTAAGGTCAAGAAGACAAAGGAAAAAGCGCGCATACGAGAAATCACCCATTTGCACCATGCCATCGATGCGTGTACCCTTGGCTTGATTCCACACCTTATTCCATCTGGAAACAACGGTGCAATATGGAAACTTCTGGCTCTCCGGCAACTTAATGATAAAGAAGCAACAGTCTTCAAGACAGAAGGCATCAGTCCTGTTCTTACTCTTACTGAAAAAAACAGAATTTTCTTAAAGGATGTCCCCTGTTCTATAAAATCAACCATAGAAAAGGCGCTCAAAAAAAGGCGCGTAGTACGCCATGTCCCGGCTGACATGAGTGGTGCTAAATTTAACGAACAGTACTCTGGCGTCATTGATTATAATTCAAATGATTCCAAGTTAAAAAATCATGTATCATTGAGAACTCGTAGCGCATTCTACGGCATAGCAATCAAAGAAACCGCTCTAGCAATTCCGAGAAAAGAAGCCCAGACTTTCATTCATGAAACCATTGGAGAATCCACCCCTATCCTGCGCTTCGGTCAGGTAATATCCATCTCCCTGTTGACTGGAAATGAAAGCAAACAAAACGGAAAATGGCAGATTGTCAACATTTCAGAAGAAAAAAAGAATGCTGTAGTTACCCTTGAACGCATCGATACCAATGGAGACTCCAAAACATGGAAAAAAGCACCTATTGCCGAGCTATGGAGTAAAGGTCATATAACTCCTGGCCAAATTCTCCCCGTTAAAACATGGGTTCAGAAATCAAAACTCATGGGGCTTAAATCGCCTAAAATGAAACAAAACTCCGCAGCTTTAACTATTACCGATAATTACGGCGCTGTCATTTCTCCCACCCTAGAGATTATCAGACACTGTTCCGTGTACAAAACTATTGGTCGATTAAAACAGCAATTCCCAAATCAACCAATACAATTGCTCCGTTCAGGAATGATTATTTCTATTACAGGGCATAAAAATAAGGATAGGAATGGGAAATGGCGTATTTCTTCTGTTAAAGATAACGCAAATGGCCCGGCTTTGGATTTACAGCGTCTGGAATCGTCGATTTCTGCTTCGGCAACTAATCCACAAAACTGGATTAACGTATCCCTAAACGCAATATGCAATAGTGGATTATGCATCCATAAAAAATCATACATTGAATAACCACCCTCATCCATGTCGTATCACATTATATCTATTGATACGCCGGAATGCTCTATTACTGTCTCGAAAGGACAGCTCACTGTTCTTTCGGGACGGGAAAAGAAATGCATACCATTAGAAGATGTTGCATCCATCATTATAACATCTTTCCATTGTAACCTCTCCAGCACCCTACTCATCGAGGCGGCAAAGAAACGTATCGGACTTATTTTGTGTGAACTGTATAAGCCCGTTGCAGTTCTTCTTCCCATATGCAGAGGGACCGATACCGCAGTCTTGCGCAACATCGCAAAGCTCACACCTCAACTTAAACGAAGACTATGGAAGAAAACTATTGATGCTAAATGCATAAATCAATTCAGCATCGCCAAAGAATGGAATCCAAACCATCCTTTAATCGACGAGTTATATCGCTTGGCAACTTCACATAAAGAAACCAAAGAAGCTGAATCTGCACGTGTTTTCTGGTCCATTTTTTCTGATACATTCACCAAAGGTCAATTTAAACGTGACCGTTTTTCTAATGATTTCAACTCTCTATTTAATTACGCATACGCTATTTTACTCTCCTGTGTGCTGCGATATCTTCTCGCCTTAGGTGTAGACCCCACCTTTGGCATCTTTCATATGGAACGGCCTCATACAACACCATTAGCCTATGATTTGATGGAGCCTTTCCGCGTTGTTTTTGATAAATCCGTTGTGGAATGGATAACTGTACAACGTAACAACGGCCTTACAGATGCAGAAATCGCCGAAATTTCCCCTGAATACAGGAAATCCATTTCTTCTATTCTCCTGAAAACCGTCTATTATCAAAACCGGGAATGCAGTCTTAAGCAATGTATCGAAAGTGTCATCCGAACCTTCCGTGCTTCCATTCTTTCGCTGCAATCGGGTCATTATGAACCATGGACAATTTAAACTACAAAATGGGATGGCTTATCGTATTTTTCGATCTACCTACTACCACAGATGAAGAAAAGAAAAATTATGTCCATTTTCGCAAAAATTTACTCGAAGATGGATACCAAATGATTCAATTCAGCGTATACGCACGCGCTTGTGTAACCCATGACCGCATTTTAACTCACACTAGAAGAATCAAATCATTCCTTCCGCCTAAAGGAGCCATCCGTTGCCTCTTCGTCACCAACATCCAATGGGATAAAACCTTTGTGTTCTATGGTCCCGATGAATCAGGCGTTCCTCCACCCGAAAGCATGCCCGAACAGCTTCTTTTGTGGTAGCTCGTTTGTTCCTTTTTAACGCAATCATTTAACAATAAATCACAGGCACGATATCTATTATATCGTGCCTGTGATTGGATTCAAGGCAAAACAGGAATTGCAAAACATAATCAGCAGCTCCTATTATATCGTGCCTGTGATTGGATTCAAGGCAAAACTGAAATTGTTGCCATGATGATATGTCCCCCATTATATCGTGCCTGTGATTGGATTCAAGGCAAAACCAGGAAGCGAGTTAAGCGAGATGAGCGGCGATTATATCGTGCCTGTGATTGGATTCAAGGCAAAACCCATAACAGTGAATAGTGAAAAAGTGAATAATTATATCGTGCCTGTGATTGGATTCAAGGCAAAACAAGAGCATTCTCTTTTAATCCGCGTCGCACATTATATCGTGCCTGTGATTGGATTCAAGGCAAAACTGGGTAGTTCAAAACAAGGACGCGATTCTATTATATCGTGCCTGTGATTGGATTCAAGGCAAAACATTGATGATGCTCTTTCAATTGCTTACATGATTATATCGTGCCTGTGATTGGATTCAAGGCAAAACCGTACTTGTCGCCCGTGTTGCCGTAGGCCAATTATATCGTGCCTGTGATTGGATTCAAGGCAAAACCTCTATGTTGTATAGCATGCGCTCTTTTGATTATATCGTGCCTGTGATTGGATTCAAGGCAAAACCAGAGCGCGTACTTACCCACCTCAAGAATATTATATCGTGCCTGTGATTGGATTCAAGGCAAAACCGCTTGTCTATAATCCCGCACGCACCCCGGATTATATCGTGCCTGTGATTGGATTCAAGGCAAAACCTGCAAGAACCGGAGTGCATTGAGTACCTGATTATATCGTGCCTGTGATTGGATTCAAGGCAAAACTGTGAGCGTAACGGCCTTATCTGTGTCACCATTATATCGTGCCTGTGATTGGATTCAAGGCAAAACGGTGAGCCAGCTGTGTTTGTCTTTGGTTTATTATATCGTGCCTGTGATTGGATTCAAGGCAAAACATCACGGAAGAATGCGCTATACCATAAAGTCCCGGTAGGGTCAACTTCAGGGACCAGGCACAGGGAGAGGGTTTGGCGGATGATGGTCGCAGCATCTATCGGGCGGCTGAAGTGTCACTAACCGCAATAGCGATATTCCCGCTACGATTGAACGATAATTTTTGGAAAGCAAATTCATTTCGAGCTACTCTAAGGCATCTCCGCCCAAAGCTACAGGGATACAGAGGGGCAGGATTATTTACTAGCAACTTCCCCAGGAGTATTGACAATTCACATTCCTGATGATACGCTAAGAGCGATGTCTGCAACTACCACCACACATCAGGCAATGAATTACTTCCCATACAATTCTGATTTAGCGAAAGCAATCGCGGCCGAGTTTATTCGTCTGGAGGGAGGTTACATGAACAAAATGAAACTTATCAAGCTCATGTACCTGCTCGATCGTACGGCTATTGTCGAGGAAGGTTACGCTGTCATCGGGGGTAAATATGTATCTATGAAATACGGCCCCGTTGTTTCCCCGCTGCTCAATGATTTGAATGAAAGCAACTGGACAGGCTTCCACCTGAACAGCGACAAGCATTATGTATCCATAACGCCTGAAGCACACCAGGCTGATTTGATTTCCGAATGGGTTCACGAGCTGATTCAGCGCATCTATGAGCAGTTTGGCAACATGAATCAGTGGGATTTATCCGAATACACCCACGCCAATTGCCCGGAATGGATTGACCCAGGCACCTCCCGGGCTCCCATCGACATCAGAACCATAGCCGGAGACAATGCCCCGGAAGTGGATGCTTTTGCCCAGGAACTTACTGTTCTGAATCGCTAATCAGCTTCAGCATGTTCGAGCCAGGCACAGTATTCCGGAATCCCGGCAACATGGGACACATGTGGACTATTGTAGCAGTTGCCCTGGATGACAAAAGACTGATGGGGAACTGGTCCAGCAAAAAAGACAATATACCTGTTACCTGCCTGCTTGTCCCTTCTGACCACCCCGCCATCACGCATAATTCCTATTTCGTATACGGCAAAATGCGAGAGTTCACGCCAAAGCAAATACAAGACCTAATTGCTAGTGGTAATTTTGAACCAGCAGGCATCATCAACGAATCCACACTTCAGCGGATTCAAGACGGAATATTCACAGATAAAAAGGTTCCTCCCGTGATTCGCACGCGCTACGCACATCTGAAGAAATAACTTTCACAGGTATAGCAGATTCGGAATACGAGAAACATTCAAAATCTCACATTACATTCTCGGGTCAGAATTCTTTCAGGCTTGACTTTAGGGGCTGGGTGGGTATACTTTCCGCGGGGAGAGTATACAACAAGCCCCCGGATATAATCATGGAACCCATTTACGAAGGCAAAGCCAAGAGACTGTTCACGACGGAAGATCCGAATGTTCTGCGCATGGAGTACAAGGACTCCGCCACCGCATTCAACGGTGTAAAGAAGGAAGACTTCGAGAACAAGGGCCGTTTTAACAAGGCTATCACCCTCATTATTTACCGCATGCTGGAGGAGAAGGGTGTGCAGACGCACCTGGTGGATGATGTGGACGACATCAACCTGCTGGTGAAGAAGGTTTCCATTATGCCGCTGGAGGTTATCGTGCGCAACGTGGCCGCCGGTTCGTTCTCCAAGCGCATGGGCGTGGCTGAGGGCACGGAGTTCAAGAAGCCCATCGTGGAGTTCTCCTACAAGGACGATGCTCTGAATGACCCGTTCATCAACGACGACTATGCCCGCGAGATGGGCGCCGCCACCGAGGAGGAGTGCGCTTCCATCAAGCAGATGGCTCTGCTCATCAACGAGACGCTGAAGGAGTTCTTCATGACGGCCAACCTGCGACTCATCGACTTCAAGATTGAGTTTGGCCGCCTGGCCAGCGACCCGAGCCAGATTGTGCTGGCAGACGAGATTTCTCCGGACACCTGCCGCCTGTGGGACGTAGCGACCGGCAAGAAGATGGACAAGGACCGTTTCCGGCAGGGTCTGGGTGGCTTCATGGAGGCCTACGCCGACGTGCTTGACCGCCTGCAGAAGTAAATTTTCCAATTGGCCACCGGTGGCAGAACGCCCGCCGGTGGCCTTTTTACCTTATCGCGCGCCCGCGCAAACCACAAGAAAACAAACCATATGGCAACACTGACGTTTGAAGTATTCAGCCGATTCCAGTCGGCCACGGACGCCAACAAGCTGCTCTACACGCCGATTGCAGACCAGCTGACCTACAACCACACGCGCCTGTACACGATTGAGTGCGAGGGCGACACCGAGGCCGCCGCCGCCTATATGCGCAGCGTGCTGGTGGATTCCATCTCCCAGAAGGTGCAGGAGGACGGCACCCCGGCACTGAGCGGGGAGCTTTTCAGCATTTCCTACGGCATCAAGAAGGGTGCACTGGATCTGGAGAAGGAGGCTATCCTGACCAATTACCGCGGCCGCAAGGGTCTTCCCTTCGATATCACGGCGCTGACCATCACGCAGAAGATTTATGTGTTTGGCGAGGGCGATGCCGCCGCGCTTTCCGCACGTTTCTGCAAGGACGTGTGCAACCCCGCCATTCACACCTGGCACATTAACTGAAATCCCAATTATCAATAGTCAATTGTCAATAGTAAATCCTTAATATCATGGCTACTTATCGTACCATTCCTGTTCGTAATCTGAGCGAAGCCGAGCTGACCGCGCTGAGCCAGAACATGAAGCTTTCCCTCTCCACCGAGGATATGCTGGTGGTGCAGCAGATTTTCTGCGAGATTGACCGCGACCCCACGGATGTGGAGCTGGAGGTGATTGCCCAGACCTGGTCTGAGCACTGCAAGCACCGCATTTTCGCCGCTACTATCCAGCACACGGTGGATGGCCAGACGGAGGAAATCAAGAGCATGTACAAGACCTTCATACAGAGCACCACGAAGGAGCTCATGGCCAAGAAGCCTGGTTTTGTGCTGAGCTGCTTTGTGGACAACGCCGGCTTCATCAAGCTGGACGACAAGCTTTCCGTATGCCTCAAGGCTGAGACACACAACCACCCCAGCGCCATCGAGCCCTACGCCGGTGCCAACACGGGTCTGGGCGGCGTGATTCGCGATATTCTGGGTGCCGGTAAGGGTGCCAAGCCCATCGCCAACCTGGATGTGTTCTGCTTCGGTGCTCCCGACACTCCGCAGGAGATGGTGGAGGGCCACAACATCATCCACCCGCTCGGCATCATGCGCGGCGTGGTACACGGTGTGCGCGACTACGGCAACCGCATGGGTATTCCCACCACGAGCGGCGCCATCCAGTTCGACCCCACCTACATCTACAACCCCCTTGTATTCTGCGGTACCGCCGGTGTGATTCCCCAGCAGGATATCGCCAAGGAAATGAAGCCCGGTCTGGCCGTGGTCGTCATCGGTGGTCGCACCGGTAAGGACGGCCTCCACGGCGCCACCTTCTCCTCCGCCGCTATGGGCGAGGAATCCGCCACCGAGGACCAGCAGGCTGTGCAGATCGGTAACCCCATCGAGGAAAAGAAGACTCTGGACGTCATCCTGGAGGCTCGCGAGCGCGGCCTGATCGAGTTCGTGACCGACTGCGGCGCAGGTGGTTTCTCCTCTGCCGCCGGCGAAATGCTTTCCGAAACAGGTGGCAACCTGTACCTGGAGCGCGCCCCGCTCAAAGAGACAGGAATGCTCTCCTGGCAGATTTTCCTCTCTGAGTCTCAGGAGCGTATGGTACTGGCCGTGAAGCCCGAGAACCTGGCTGAACTGCAGCGCCTCGCTGATACCTTCCAGACCGAGATGACCGTACTGGGCGAGTCCAACGACAGCGGCGTGCTGCGTGTCTGGCACAACGGCGAGCTGGTAGTGGAGATGGACAACTCCAAGCTGCACGACGCTCCCACCAAGTACCTGACCTCCACCTTCACCCCCTGCCCCGCTATGCAGGGCGTGGCTCTGGACGACAGCAACCTGACCGCCGACCTCAAACAGGTATTCGCGGACTTCGCCATCGTTTCCCGCGAGCCCATCATCCGCGAGTACGACCACGAGGTGCAGGGCAACACCGTGCTTAAGCCCCTCGCCGGCGCCACTGCCGACGCTCCGCAGGATGCTTCCGTCATCGACATCGATGGTTCGGACAAGCTCATGTCCCTGGCTCTGGCCATCCTGCCCGAGTGGGGCAAGACCGACCCCTACGCCATGGGTACCGGCACGGTGGACGAAACCGTACGCCAGCTCGTACTGGCCGGCACGAATCCCGACAAGATTGCCCTGCTGGACAACTTCTGCATGGGCAACCCCGAGTGCCCCACCGAGCTGGGTCGCATCGTGGAGTGCGCCAAGGGTATCCGCACCGCCGCTCTGGCCTACGGTGCTCCCTACGTGTCCGGTAAGGACAGCTTCTACAACTACTTCGAGACCGAGGACGGCCCGGTGAACATCCCCGTGACCTTCCTCTGCTCCGGCTTCGGTGTGGTGGAAGAGCCCGAGCACGTGCGTGGTGCCAGCCTGCGCCGCAACAACAGCGCCATCTTCATGGTGGGTAACACCGAGGACGAGATGGGTGCCTCCGTCTATGCACGCATCAAGGGCGTGAAGGACTGCAAGGTGCCGCAGACAGACTGCGCTGCCAACTTCGAGGTGTACAAGCAGTACTACAGCAAGGCTCTGACACAGGGGCTGGTGCTCTCTGCCCACGACCTGTCCGAGGGTGGTCTGGCCGTAGCCGCCGCCGAGATGGCCTTCTCCTGCAAGGGTGGCATCAGCATCGACCTCGACAAGCTGCCGACCGTAGGCGGCTGGCAGAACAACGTGGTGCCCTGCTTCTCCGAAAGCACCGGTCGCTTCCTCGTTGAGGTGGACGAAGACCTGGCAGACGATTTCGCCGCTGCCATGGCCGGCACGCCCTGCGCCCGCATCGGCTCCGCCACCACCGATGGCAAGCTCACCATCTCCGCCAAGGGTAACACCGTGCTGGAGGCAGAGATTGCAGAGCTGAAGAGCATCTGGAAGAACGGATTAACTCCCTTCTATTAAAGTACGAATGACGATTTACGAGTTACGAATCAAGGTGCGTAACTCGTAAATCGCAGCATCTCATTTCATACAATCAGATGACGGCCGATTTAAAAGAGCGCACATTTCAGTTCAGCCTTCGAATCATCAGGCTGGTGAATGATTTGCCGCGCACTTATATCGGCGAGGTATTCGGGCGCCAGATTCTGCGGTGCTCCACATCCGTTGGGGCAAATTACCGCGCAGCCTGCCGAGCAAAATCGGAAAAAGATTTTCTGAGCAAAATGAAAATCTGCGAAGAAGAAATTGACGAATCGCTCTATTGGCTGGAATTGCTGAAACACTCCAATACATTTCCGGAAAGAATGCTGACGGATATCATCAGCGAAGCCAATGAACTCTGCGCCATCATTACCGCCATCTGCAAAACAACTGCTTCCAAAATTAAAAACTCGTAATTCGTAACTCGTAACTCGTAATTTTTACTATGCCTCACGCATTACTCCTCAAATATCCCGGCACCAACTGCGACGTGGAGACCGAGCGCGCCCTCATGGCTGCCGGCTTCTCCACCCAGGTACAGCCCATCGCCACTGCCACACCGCAGCATGTAGCCAAGGCTCAGCTCGTCGTCTTCTCCGGCGGCTTCTCCTACGGCGACTATGTGATGAGCGGTCGTCTCGCACAGCTGGAAACCGAGCGTTTCCTCGGCGATGCGCTGCAGAAGCACCACGCCAACGGCGGATTCCTCTTCGGTATCTGCAACGGCTTCCAGATTCTCACCAAGCTCGGCATCCTGCCCAAGGCTTCCCTCATCTGGAATAAGAGCGAGCGCTTCGAGTGCATGTGGGACAAGCTCGTGAAGGTGGCTCCGAACTGCCCCTTCACCACCTACCTGCCGGAGAACTTCGAGCTGCCCTCCGCACACGCAGAAGGTCGCCTCGTCTGCGAGCCCGGCGATGCCCAGAAGTACCTGGACAGCGGCTGTGTGGCCCTGCAGTACGCAGACAACCACAACGGCTCTGAGCTCCGCATCGCAGGCCTGCAGGACCCCACCGGCCGCGCCATGGGTCTGATGCCCCACCCGGAGCGTTTCCTCAAGCCCCGCCACCACTACGACCCGGATTGGTCCGGCGACCCCGATTGGGGCTGGGGCTACTACTTCTTCAAGGGCGCCTACGATGCCCTGAAGTAAGCAAACGCTTTCATCCAGCTTCCCCCCTCCTGCGCCCCGCTGTGCAGGAGGGGATTTTTTTTTACTCCGAGCTTGACGCCATGCCCCCGGCGTGCTATGCTGGCGGCATGATTTCTCCGCGCCAACTACCTGCTCTGACTGCTTGTCTTGCAAGCCTTTCCTCATCCGCCTACGGCATTGAGCAACAAAACATTTCATTACCGCATAACGATTATTTACAGCAAGGCAGAGAAGCCCTTATCCAACACATCCTCAAGGTACAGGAGGAAGAAAGACAGCTAGCCCGAGAGCTCGAGCTGCAACGCCTTACACAGCTGTGCCTCGAGGCGCTGAACGCCGGAAATCCGGCAGCAGCCCTGCCCTGCATACGCGCCGGCGTATCGCCCGAGCTGCACAACTCTCGCGGCCTCACAGCGCTGCAAATGGCCGCACGATTGGGGCAAACCGAGCTTGTGGCCGCTCTGCTGGAAGCCGGAGCCAAAGCAGATGCTGCGCCGAATTCGGGCATAAAGCCGCTGCTGTATGCCACCACAGGCGGGCACACGGAATGCGCGCGCCTGCTGCTGGAGCACGGAGCCGCGGCAGATGCCACCCCCACCTCGGACCGCGTGCCGCTTGTGCACGCCATCATGGGCGGGCAGGATGCTCTGGTACCTCTGTTGCTGCAACACGGTGCCACAGCGCAGAATGAAGCCATGCTGAAAGCCGTGATGACCGGCCGCGCAGACTATGTGCAGCTCCTTCTTGCCGCAGGCGGCAACCCCGGTGCCAGGGGCGAGTTCCCCGGTCCCGGTAACTCTGTGACAGCATGCAGGGGTACAGCCCTCATTGCTGCGGCAGAGCGAGGCTACGCCGACATCGTGGGTATATTGCTGGCGGCAGGTGCAGACATCAACGCTGTGGATGCGAACAAACGCAGCGCCCTTCTGCGCAGCATCATGGCCGGACGCCTGAGCATGGCTCAGAAGCTCATCGAAGCCGGCGCGGATGTCACCCTGCGCTCCCGCGCAGGCACCACGGCCCTTATGGCTGCAGCCTACCGGGGAAATACAGGGCTCTACAGGCTCATTGTGAGCAAGGGCGGCCTGGAAACAGATGCCAACATGTACGGAGAAACCATGCTCATGTACGCCGCAATGGGCGGCAGCTGCGAGCTGATACGGCACCTGGCAGCACAGGGAGCCGATATCGCTGCTCAGACAGGAAATAAACACACTGCACTTCACTATGCAGTAAAAGGCGGCCACTACCGGGCCACAAAACTTCTGCTGGAACTGGGTGCCGACCCGAATGCGGAATACTATTCATTAAGTACCTACGACACCTACACGCTCCCGGAGCTGGCTGCGGCTTACGCCACCCCGGAACTCTACACCTACCTGCGCAGCCTCTGCGGAGATATTCCGGAGGCCTCCCTGACATGTGCCATACGGCACGGGAACAAGCCCATGATTCGGCACCTGGCAGCAAACAGAGCGGACATCAATACAGAGTATGCGCTGTTTCAAGCAGTTGTATCCGGCGACATCTGCACTGTACAAACTCTGATTGAGCTGGGCGCGGAAGTCAAACAGCATGGCGCGCGTGCACTGGAATGCAGTATCCGCAACCGCCGGCGAGATATCGCAAAGCTGCTGCTGAAACTCGATGCTCCCGTTAACGGCATGACACCCCTGATATATGCAGCTCAATGGGGAGAGCTCGGCATTTTCCACGCTCTGCTGAGCCGGGTAGAGAATCCGGGCGCCTGCGACAGTAACGGAAGCAATATCGCACACTATGCGGCAGCAGCCGGCCACCCCCTCATTCTCCGCGCTCTGGCAGCTCGCGGAGTCTCGATGACCACGGAGAATAAATACGGCAACACACCCCTCTCTCTGGCCGCAGGCAAGATGCATCCGGAGGCCATGCGCACCCTTTGCGAGTTGGGGGTCCCCTTCCACCTTCCCAAAAGCAAACTTTCGGATATCTGGGCTCAGTCCATTCTCCACGCAAACACCGATATGGTGCGTACCCTTCTGGAACTGGGAGCAAAGCCGACAGACCCTTGCGGATTCATCACAGACATCAACAAAAGAAAAACTGCAGCCCTGTATGCGGCAGAATGTCGGCAACGCATGACCGATAAAATCCGCGACCGCCGTGAAATCCTGCGCCTGCTCACTGGCAGCGAGGAGATGCCGCCGGCCCCTGTCCGCAAATCGTCCCGCGTTATCTACGAAGCCGTGAACCCGCAAAAGCAATAAAAAACAGCGCCGGACTGCCCCACTTGCGGAGCCGCCCGGCGCTGTATCGCATAAACTTCTATCAAAGCTTGTGGCGGAAATCGTCCTCCACTCGCAGAGATTTGATGAAGGCTACCAGCAGGTCGATGCAGGACTTCACATCCTCCATATCCGCTGTCTCCACAGGGCTGTGCATATAGCGCAGCGGCAGGGAGAGATTCGTGGCCGGCACACCACTGCGGGAGCGGAAAATCTGGTCAGTATTCGTGCCGGTGGTGCGACCGCTGGTTTCGCGCTGCATGGGAATGCCGGCTTCACCGGCCACCAGTTCCAGGCGAGCATTCACATTCGGGTGGCAGGCGGGGCCAAAGCAAAGGCAACCGCCCTTGCCGAGCTTCACTTCGCCGTAGCGGGCGGCATTCAGCCCGGGGGTGTCGGTGGCATGAGTCACATCCAGGCAGATGGCGGCATCCGGCCGGATGCGGTAGGTCAGCATGGCCGCGCCGATGCAGCCCACCTCTTCCTGCACCGTGTTGGCAAACACAATGTTCCACTCCGGCTCAATGCCCTCCTCCTTCAGCTTGCGGGCTGTCTCAGCCAGGATAAAACCGCAGAGGCGGTCATCCAGTGCGCGGCACACCAAGCGCTTGCCATCGTTGAGCATGAGAGGGCCATCGCAGTACACACCGCGGTCGCCCACGCGCAGGCCCAGGGCCTCCACCTCCTCGCGGCTGTCGCAGCCAAAATCCACGTAGAGGTCCCACACCTTGGGTGCTTTATCGCCATCATCACGGATATGAATAGCGGTGTTACCGATAACGCCGGTCACCTCACCATCCGTACCGAAGAAACGCAGGCGACGCCCGCGGGCAATTGCCACATCCGAGCCGCCCAGACGCTCCACATGAGCAAAACCGCTTTCCGTGATGTAACGAATGGAGAAGCCGATTTCGTCCGCATGAGCATCCAGCATCAGCGTGGGGGCACCGGGCTTTTTGCTCTTGAGCACCGCCCAGGTGGAGCCGTAGGCATCGCACTGCTGCTCATCGGTGAAGGGTTTGATGTATTCTGCCCAGATACGCTGGGCATCCATTTCCATGCCGGTAGGGGAAGGTGTATCCAGCAGGGTGGAGAGGAAATCGAGTGCTTGTTCTGTCATGGTATTAAATGGGGGTAAAAAAGGAGTGCGCCCGTAAGGCGCACTCGCAAAATAAGGGTTTGCTTACATGTTCTTGTAGGCGATATCGCTGCGGCGCTGGCTGCCGTCGAAATCCACCTTGGCGGCTTCGGCGTGGGCTCGCGTACGAGCAGCATCCAGCGTGTCGCCCTTGGCTACAATGGCGAGCACGCGGCCACCGTTGGTAACCCAGCCCTCCGGCGTCTTCTTGGTACCACAGTGGAACACACGGGCCTCGCAGGCGTCCAGCCCGCGGATGAGATCGCCGCTGTGGGAAGAAGCGGGGTAACCGGCACTGGCCAGAATGCAGCAGACGCTCCAGCCTTCGTCGAAGGAGATGAGCTCGGGCGTGAACTCGCCCTTGGCGCCATTCAGGCAGAAGGTGGCAAGGTCGCCGCACAGCAGGGGCATCACTGCCTCACACTCCGGGTCACCGAAACGGCAGTTGTACTCGATAACCTTGGGACCCTGCGGGGTGAGCATAAGCCCGAAGTACAGGAAACCGCGGTAGGGCAGACCATCTGCCTGCAGGCCCTGCACGGTGGGAGCCACAATTGTTTCCTCGATGGTTTTGATAAGCTCGGCAGAAGCCAGCTGGCGGGAAGCCACGGCACCCATGCCGCCGGTGTTGGGGCCTTCATCTCCGTCCTGCAGGCGCTTGTAGTCGCGAGCGGGGCAGAGGATAAGATATTTATCATCGCAAATAGCGCCGAAAATGGAAATCTCCGGGCCGGTCAGGAACTCTTCCACCAGCAGGCGACCCTCGCCGAAGCGCTTCTCAATGAACACCTCGCGCAGGAACTCCTCCGCAGAAGCGGCATCCGGGCACACGGCCACGCCCTTGCCGGCAGCCAGGCCATCGAACTTCAGCACCGTGGGGTACTGCCCGCCGATAGCGGCGATAGCAGCATCATAATCTGCCACGGCAGTGGCCTTACCGGTGGGGATATTATGGCGCACCAGGAACTCCTTGGCAAACTCCTTGCTGGCCTCCAGCTGGGCGCTCTCCTTCTGGGGACCCCAGCAGGGAATACCGGCAGCCACGCAGCGGTTGGCCAGGCCATCCTCCTTCACCAGGTAGCTTTCCTCACCGGCGACGCAGAGGTCGATTTTGTTGTCCACCATCCAGGATATGAGCGCATCGAAGCTGTCGGCCGGAATGGGGGTGGCCGTCTGCTTAATGGCATCGCTGCCGGGGTACGTGAACATCTGCGGCTTGCAGGGGCTTGCTGCCAGAGTTTCTACCAGCGCCTGCTCGCGCCCGCCTTTTCCGATAACTGCTATTTTCATGCTGAGCACATTGTACCAGCTGAGAGGCGTTTTGGCAATACTTTTTCGATGCGGGTTTTCCGGCAGGTAAGACACGCTGACCTCTTGCCAGACATGTTTAGATTTGATACCCTGACGCGGACCTTTATCATGAACACGGTAAAAGTAGCGGAGAGAGCGACAGTATTGCCCGGCGACATATCGCGCGAGAGTTGTATACGCCTGCTGGCACAGGAGGCGGCCGAGCTGTGGTTTCCCGGCATGGAGGCTCAGCTGGCGGATTCCACACTGGCCCGTGAGTGCGAAGAACCCACTTATCTGGGGCGCGGGCTGGCTGTGCCGCATGCCCGCGTGGAGGGCTTACCCGGTGCAGCTGTTTATGTAGCGCGCACGGCCGGCATAAGCTGGCCGGAGGAAGCGGCGGACTGTATCGCCCTGCTCTGCGTACCGGCGGAGCGCCCCGAGCTGCACCTGCAGCTGCTCAGCCACATCGTACGCTGGCGCATGAAGGGCGGCACTCTGCAACTTGCCTAAAATTGGGATTGCCAAGCGCCGCCCCGGCTGCTACAATAGGAGGCATCAATTATGCTGGCAAAGAGAATCATACCATGTCTGGACGTGACCGACGGTCGCGTGGTGAAGGGTACGCATTTCGTGAACCTGCGGGATGCGGGCGACCCCGTGGAATGCGCCATTGCCTACGACCGCCAGCAGGCAGATGAGCTGGTGTTTCTGGATATCACAGCCAGCAGCGACCACCGCGCCACCATGGTGGATGTGGTACAGCGCACGGCAGCGCAGTGCTTCATGCCTCTCACCGTGGGCGGCGGCATCCGCAGCGTGGACGACATGCGCCGCATGCTGCATGCCGGAGCCGACAAAATTTCCGTGAACACGGCGGCCATACACCGCCCCGAGCTGGTAAGCGAGGGCGCCAACGCCTTCGGCAGCCAGTGCATTGTCGTCGCCATCGATGCCAAGCGCTGGAGCGATACGCAGTGGAAAGTTTCCACCCACGGCGGACGCAACTTTGTGGAGCTGGACGCCATCGAGTGGGCACGCGAGGTAGAACGCCTCGGCGCCGGAGAAATCCTCCTCACCAGCATGGATGCAGACGGCTCGAAAAACGGCTACGATATCGAGCTGACCCGCCGCGTCAGTGAAGCTGTGCGTATCCCCGTCATCGCCAGTGGCGGTGCCGGCAACCTGGACCACATGGCCGAGGTTCTGCAGCGCGGTAAGGCAGACGCCGTACTGGCCGCCTCCATCTTCCACTTCGGGGAATACACCGTCGCCCAGGCCAAGCAGCACTTCGCCTCCCTCGGCATCCCGGTACGCCCGATGATTCAAAACGCATAAACCGAAGTTTTCCCCTTATACCCCACAGCGCATCATGCTTAAAGCACTCTCAGACGGCTTCCGCCACTATGCCGATTTTTCCGGGCGCACGACACGCGCTTACTTCTGGAACTTTGTAGTAGCCACGCACCTGCTCATCATCCTCTGCGCACTGCCTGCCATCGTGGAGTTCATGAAGTTCTGGCGCTTCGCGCTGGAGGATGTGCGCCTCATGGATACCATCCTGCAGGCAGATACCTCAGCAGAGACTCAGGAAGCCATGGTAACCGTGCTGACAGAACTGGCAACCGAATACTTTGCCAACGGCCTGCCCATGACGGCCATAGGCGGACTTGTCCTTTCCGGCATCCTGGCAATCGTTTGCCTGCTGCCTACCATATCCATCACCGTGCGGCGCCTCAGAGATGCCGGAGTCAGCCCCTGGTGGGTGTTGCCTCCCGTGTGTTGCGTTGTACCCGTCCCTCTGCTGGCCACCCTGGCCCAGATTCTCTGCCTGGTAACTCTGGTGCTCTGCTGCCTCCCCACGCGCAACGAACTGCCCGCTGTACCGCCACAGAACTGAACTTTGCGATTCACCTGTTGTAAAGCAGGTAAGTTTTTTCTCGACAAGCAGATAGAAGTCAGTATAATAGCTCAGTGAGCGAAAGCTCTCATTATTCTCTCCAATGCTATTGTAATATGACTTGCTACTGCGGTTACAAGTACCAGAAAGGCAATGCGTGTCCGTTGTGTGGTACGCATCGCTCCGTTGCGTGGGTTGAGCGCTCGGTGAAAGTATGCTTTTTTATCCTGCTTGCGGTATTTCTCCTGCTGGATTTATATTTCCATATAGACTACCTTCCATACCTGGAAGCGTGCTGGCAGGAACTGATGGGGCTTGTTGAAGCCGTCTACAACAGCTTCGGCATTACAATGCGGTAACCACCCTCCGACAATCAGCTGATTATGAGTAAGGAGAACGATTTTTCCTGCGGTGGATGTCTCGGAGGCATCATTATTATAGGCCTCATAGGACAAATTTTAGGTTATATCATAGATGGCGTTAAGTGGGCATTTGAGTGGTGCTCAGATGTGTTTTCGGACGTGAGCGCCTATACACATGCCCACGAGGCGGAGATTGCCGGCATCCTGCTCTGCCTGGTAAAAGCGGCTGTATGCGCCGGTATCATCGTTGCACTGGTAGGTGGAGGTCTGGTAGCAACGATGAATTTCATCATCTCTCTGCGACACCTGAAAAATCGCCCCACTCATAACTGGTCTGCCCGTTCCCGAGAAGCATCAGCGTTCCCGGCCTATTATTACTGGAAAGGCGACTGGATTATCAACCTCCGTGAAATCATAAAGGAGAATTACCACTGCAATAAAGCCTCGATGAAAAACTACATCGAGCACGTAAAAGAAGCATGGAGCGGCAAAACGCCGGGTAAGCGGGCGTTACTGCTTATACCTTATCTGCTTCCCGTTACCTTGGGGGCCCTGCTCCGCATCCTGATGCTGGTGGTGGGTTTTCTTCTCTTCATGCCACTGGTGGCTCTGCCGGTGCTGGCAGGAGGTCTCACCCTGGTTCTGGGAGCACATTTGCTGGCAGGCGGCACCTGGCTGGTGGAAACGCTTCACGATTTATGCATGGGCATTAAGGTAATTTGCCCCGAATGCGGTAAACACATCGGCTTGCCGAGCTATTTCTGCTCCAAGTGCGGCAAAAAACACACGAGGCTTTTCCCCTCCCCCGTGTATGGCATTTTCTCTCACACCTGCCATTGTGGGGAGAAGCTTCCCACCAGCCGTTTTCTGGGGCGCCTGAAGTTGGAAGCCATATGCCCGGGCTGCAACCGAAAGCTCCTGCCCGACAGTGAGAAGGCGGCAGCTCACTTCATCGCCTTAGTGGGAGGTCCCGGAGCCGGCAAAACCTCTGTACTGGCCTCACTCCTGCAGCACCTGACTTTCTGGCAGCACGAAAATCAAGAGTGCTCCATATCCTACCCGGACAACGGACAGGTTGCCTATAACCTCGTCTCCATGTGGCACAGTAACACCCTTTCCGCCACACGGGCTGCAACGGTGTACAGTGTTGAGGTAAAAGGAGCCAAAACACTGACTCCCCGTCGTGTGTATATGCACGATACCGGCGGGCGAGATTTCGAAAGCATGCAGGACATTCTGCTGCACAGCTGTTACAGGAAGCTCAGCGGGGTCATTTTTGTGATAGACCCTTTCACGCTTCCCCATATCAACAGCGTATTGAAAGAGAGTAACCCCGGGATACTGGAGGACTATCGTGTCGAATCCTGCCATGTGGATGATATTCTGGCACAGTGGATGCTTGCCATGAACACCGGACATCGGGGTGGCACCAAAACCATAGACTGCGCCTTTGTGCTCACGAAGGCCTCCGAACCGATACTGAATCAATTCGGTAAAATTTCCCCCGGCTGCGACGATGCCACATGCCGCGCGTTCCTGGGGGCGCTTGGCCTGCACTCCCTGCTGGCACAGGAAGACGCCTTTAAGTCTGTCCGATACTTTGCAGTCAATACACCTCCACAAAGCGGGCGGGTAAGCCCCGGTATGCAGCAACTCAGCAAATGGGTACTCAGCAAAATCGGGTTCCTCAAATGATGCCGCTCAGGAATTTCAGCAGAAAGACAATCTTCGCACAAAAGAAACGGAATGGCAACCAAGAAAAAAGAGGCAGGGAAAAGCCGTGAGAAAACCGGTGGGAAGCAAAAGACGACGAAACGTCGCTCCAAACCTTCCACAACGGCAGCAAATGAGCTTTCTGCGCAGAGTGATGCTGTGGAAGCAGCCACCGTTTCCCCGAGCGGAAGCTGCCGGGTAGAAGGAGGTACTATCCTGGTTTCCTGGCCGGCAGCGGCAGAAAGCGCCACGCCAGCCAAAGACGTGGAATATGTGCTCGTGCGCAAAAAGGACGGCATCCCGGAGAGCACGGACGATGGCTGTGTGGTAGTCGATGCTCCGATTCTGCAATATGCAGACATTCGCGTTGAGCCGGGGTATCTGTATGGCTACAGTGTTTTTGTGCGGAGAAATGGCCGGCTGGAAGCGCAAGCCTGCCCATGCGGCATGTGTCGCATAGCTGTTCCCCCGCGCCGCCTGTCACTCTGCGGGTTGGATAGCAGCATCGAGCTTTCCTGGGAGTGTGCTCCGGGTGTGGATTCCTACCTGCTGGTGCGCAAGAACAATGGCATCCCCGCCGATTTGCAGGATGGTGTAGCCATTCGCATTCCGGCCGGCATAGGGCACCATGTCGACACCGGCCTGTGCAATGGCTGTACGTATGGCTACCTGTTAGCCCATGTGTACCGCGAAGCGGATGGCTCCCTGAGCGCCTGTGCCGGTGCCATAGGACAAGCCCAACCTCAACCGGCCCCGGAGTTACTGCAGGCGAATGCCTGGAGCTGGAGTTGCCGAAAAAAGAAACTATCTCTCACCTGGGAACTTGCCCCCGGAGGCGAGATTCTGTGGTACGTCCTTCCCTTCATCCCCGGTACAACCGGCGGCAGAGTGCATGTGGATGCACTCACAAAAGACATCGGCTCCCCCGCTGTCTGGTGCAACACCGAGGTCGGCAAAGCCGAAATCAATATCACCTTTGAAGGCTATCGTTACCTCGTGCCGATTGTCCGCAATGATTCCCAGGCGCTTCTCTGTGAAGCACGCAGAATATTGTATGCCCCCACAGTGGAAAAATTGCAGGCACACCGCACCGGCGGAGATATATTGCTGAGCTGGGATTGGCCTGCCTCCGCAAAAAAAGTATGGATAGCCTGCAGCCGTAGCGCCGCACCGAAGCAAATTGATTCTCCTGATATTTTCTGTTCCTTCCCATGCTCGGAAACGGCGTACAAACTCCACCACGTCTACAGCCTGAAAAACATGGGAGAAGAGCCACTTCACATCTCTGTCTTCGCAGTCTACGAGTGGGGAGATGAATGTGTCTATTCTCCTCCGCAAAGTATTCTGACTATCGGCGCAGGGGGGCGCCGAGTCATTCGTTATGAATTAAAAAGCAAGGGCGGCCTCTTCGGGTTCGGCCAGAAATCCCGGACGCTGCATATTACGGCAGAAGATGGGCGAGAACTCCCGGAACTGGTACTGATTAAAAAGAAAGGAAGTCCCCCTCATTCCCCCGAAGATGGTACACGCATGATGTACCTTCCCGCCGGAGCAAACTCCATAGAATGCCCCCTGGATGTCACCCCATCCGATCGGGGATGTTACCTGCGACTTTTCGTAAAAGACAGTTCACGTTCTGTCTATTACACTCTAACACACCCGGAATTCAACCAGCTTAAAATTGACTGATGCCCCCGATACGTTCATTCTTCTGTCCGCACTGTTTCAACAGAATCAAAGTTTGTGACCTCCTGTACAAGGATTCCAAATGCAACAAATTCCAAAGCCGTGAACCACACTGGCTGGAGCGCTGCGGCGTACTCCCCAGCCCGCGTTCCATACAGTGCACCCTTCACAAGGAAGGGAGTGCTCCTCCATACAGAGCCTGTGCCAAATGTTCCCATGTGGTATCGCAGCGTTATTGTCCGCGTTGCGAGGAAGCCCTGCCCATGGAAATCGACAATTTATCGGATATCACCATAGCCATTGTCGGCGCCAAGAGCTCCGGCAAAAGCCACTTCATTGCTCTTCTCATCAAGCGCCTCACCGAGTTGTACCGCACCTTCGACTGGGTGCTCACCCCGCTGACACAGGATACCATCGACACATACCGAGACAGGTATTCCAATCCGCTTTTCTCCCAGAAAGTGACCATAGCCTCCACCCCCAAGGGCGAGGAGCCGGTGCCGCTCATGTATTCTCTGCGCTTCAAAAAAACCGGCAAGCGAGTGATGCTTGTATTTTTCGATGCAGCAGGAGAGGATTTTACGGACGAAAACAGCCTGCGCACCTACATCCGCTACGTGTGCAACGCCTCGGGTATTATCTGCCTGCTGGACCCCCTCCAACTCCCGCATGTGCACACACAACTGAAGCAGAGAAACTGCGAGCTGCCGGATGTCGGAGAAAGAACCGAGGATGTCCTGCACAGCCTTACAGCCATTCTGAGGGAGCATTTCCTGCAGAAGCTTTTCAATACAGTCAATAAAAACGGAATCCCCATCCCGCTGGCTGTGGCATTCTCCAAGGTGGATGCCATCCGCAGATCCAACGTACCGGATGACGGCGAGGACGCGAACAACGCCCTGTGGCTGGATGACCATTGCACCATTTACCAGGAGAGTCGCCACAACGGCGTATACAATACCTCCGAAATGGAGGATATCCATTACTGCATGGAATCCTGGTTGCACACTGCCTCAGAGGACGCACTGGTGAATTCTCTGGGGAACTATAAAGATTGTCGCCTCTTTGCCTTCAGCGCATTAGGAGCACCGCCCAAGGGAGACACCCTGCTCCGCACGCCTACCCCCATCAGAGTGGAAGACGCCTTCCTGTGGATTCTTGCCCGCAATGGCCTCATCGACACAACAACCTAAGCCTATCCTGCCGCCATGAAACAATGGGTATACACAACTTCCTGCTGGAATATCAGAGGCCGCAGCGGCTGGAACACCTTTTCCTACACGCAGGGGCTCAGCGATGAGGATATCGAGGAGCTGGAGCAAAAAGCCTATGTGGATAATACGCTGGATGCAGAGTATTTTCCCGTGTACAGTGTTATATCACTGGAATCCGGGCGCCAGGCAGTGTGCAGGACAGTCGCCCTCGGCAATTCGTTTTACGACGGTCGACGTGGAGCTCTGCTGACCCACGCCATCATCAAAGAGGCGAATGAGTCCTGGCCTCTGCCGCCGGTAGCATATTTCGGAGCAAATGTTTTCTGGGACAAATTGCCGGACGACATCATACAGCGGGCATTGGAAATACGGGATAATGTGAGGCGCTTTGAGCCGCCGCCCTACCTGCCGGAAGTGCCGATTTCTGCGTTGACGCCCTCCCCCCGCTATACACCTGAGGGCATCACGGCACTGCTGAAAAAAGAGCCCTTCGCCGGGAATCTGAGTTGCATGCTGGATGAACTGGAGGAAATGGAGGAAGAGCAATACCCGCTTACATACACCTGCTCCCCCGCGGAGTATGCGGATTACCTTGCAGCTCTCTGCTACCTCCGGCCCGAACTGGCCCGCAAAAGCAGCGTCGTGTCCCTGAACCGTTCTCGCCGTGCCTCGGCCCTGCACGGCATCTTCTCCGTAGCCGGCACCTGCGACCGCAACGCCAGAATGCGCCTGACCGGAGACAACGCAGAGCTGCACCCGCTCGTACTCCTGGCCTCAAGCAACATAAGCTCCGCTGCAGCGTTTTTCGACAGATGGAGCATCGTCTCAGGATACGGTAAGCAGGGAATTCGACGCGTTACCGATATCCTCTCTGCTGACAAGCCTCTGGATGATTCAGCTGCACACATTGCACTGGAACTGACACGGAGTCGCATCTCCTTCCCTGCTGCACTGGAACTGGCCGGTGCTGCCGGATACAAGATATTACAACTGAAAGAATGCGATAACATCATCCGACTGCTGAACTTCCTTTTCTCCGTGCGAGACGCCGCGCCGAAGCATATCCTCCCCGGCAGTATGGGGGAGCAAAAGTTGCAACACAGCATTGCCGCCCTCCTGCGGCATATATCCACACTGGTGGCTCAGGGGGTGCTAAGCGCAGCAAATCTTGCAGCACACGGGGGTATGAGTGTGCAGCTTTGCCAATCCTGCCTGGAGCCGGAAAACCTCGCAGACCTTCTGTATGCCGGAGACGCCCCCCAACAGTGCGCACTGCTGCTGCAGCTTCCCATCTGCTTCAAACGCAAGATAGAACAATTCGGACAAGCCTGCAGTGATTGGGTGCATCATGAGAGCGCCTCCTCGCTGCTGGCACAGGTCTCCACCGAGGAGCAGGCCGTGCAGACTCTGCTGACACCGGCACAGGCTTCAGCCGAGCTTACCCTCCACCTTCTGGATGCTCTATGCCATGTGTGGTGTTCTGCAGACATCCTGCAACGCGCTCTTACTCACCATCTGGCAGCGTTCAACGCAGAACAGATATGCTCTATGGCCAACAGGCTGTGCCGTAAGGGCAAAAAGCAGCTCGCAGACTTCTTCTGCAGCGAATTGCTCCGCAGGGAAAGTGGAGATTCGCTTCTCCGGCTGCTGAACGACCACCCGATAGAGGACGCAGCCCTGCAGAATAAACTTCTGGCTCACGCCCTGCAAAGCCCCCTGCCCGCACTATATTCGCCCTCGGACGCCGAAGTGTTACTCCAACTTCTGGAACAGCACAGGGAAGATACATTGACACCCCTTATCGTCAATGCGCTCAGCACCGGCTTCCGGGCTCATAACGCAAACAATCATACTCTTGAACTGGCCGGACATATTTACAGCTGGCTGGAGTATTGCCACCTGCGGGTGGGAGAATACCCCACCATTGCCTTACTTGCCTCTCTGGCAGAGCTGGAGAATACCCCCGGCTCCGAACCGTTGAAGGAATGGTTCGACACCCGCTTCAAACCCGTATTCTGCACGCCGGCAACAGAGCCCGGGCAGAAACCGAATGCCGAGTTGCGACAAAACATACTCAAACGACTGCTCAGCAAGCGAGGAGCAGACACAGGGCTGCACCTTCAGCTGATGAATCCGGGCATCCTGCCGGACACACAGGAACTCGCCGACCTCTATATCTCCCATTTCCGTACCGGGGAAGCATACATGCACCTCCATACAGCCCCGGCCCTGCTTGCCGCCCTGTACCGCGCAGGCAATCTGCAACTGGTAGATACCCTGCTCCCGCCACTGGTGCCATACCTCAAGCGGATTCTGCATCCGGCAGACTTTTCTCAGCTCAAAACTTCCTTCGAGCAACAGCAAAGGGAGCAGCCCGCACCGGAGCCGGAAATGATACCGCATATCTTCAGGCATTTTGAGCAGCAGAAACGCAGCCTGGTGCAGAACATCTTTAAGCTTTTCTTCAAAAAATAACCGCTCATGGCCACCAAAACAACAGATAGCTACGGTAGCGCCCGCTGGGCTAATGCAGAAGATTTGGAGAAAGAAAACCTCTTCTGCCTCTCACCCGGAAACGGGGATGCCGCCGCATTTGCAGATGCCACCAGACGGAGGAACCACATCTCAGCCTCCCGCGACAACCGCGCACTCATACTCGGCAAAATGGGAAATCCGGCAGAGCTGATGGCAGACATCCGCTCAGGGTATGATTCCTCCACCTCATCCCTGCTCAGCGGACTTGCCAACCTGTTCAGCTCTTCTAAGAACCAAGGAAATTATCTCGGCTGGAACGGGGATGGACATGTCATCACCATAGCCCCCACCCGCTCCGGTAAAGGCGTAGGCATGGTGATTCCCAATCTGCTGCATTATCCCGGCTCCGTCATCGTCATCGACCCCAAGGGGGAGAATTATGCCGTGACCGCCGAATACCGCCGCAAAGTTCTGCACCAGCAAGTCGTCTGTCTCGACCCCTTCCACGTCATTACCCCGAAAACAAACAGCATCAACCCGCTGGAGGGCATCGTGGAAAACCTCAGCAACCCGGCCACATATCTGGACCAGAATCCGGAACTGGGAGATGTGGCCTCCAACATAGCAGATGCAATGATTCTGCGAGATGCCCGCGCCGGTGACCCGCACTGGGACGACAAGGCCCGCAGCCTGCTCAAGGGGCTTATCCTGGCTGTTCTTTGCGGCCTCGGTTACAGAGGCAGGAGGCATCTGAGCTGCGTGCGTGAGCTTCTGGCTCAACCCTTCGATGATTTGTACTCATTCATCTACGTCACCATGCGAGAGGATGCCTACGCTGCCGGCGGGCTCCTGAAACGCGCTGCCAATGAGATTTTGTCCGCAGGCGAAAACGAGCTCAAAAGCATCATTTCCTGTGCGCTCAAACACACGGAGTTCCTCGATTCCCAACTCCTCTGCGAAGCGCTGGGAGACTGTTTCAACGACTGCCGGGGTACCTACAACATCTCGGAGCTGAAAAAACGTGGTGCCGTTTCCGTGTACATCATCATCCCTCCGCATCACCTTGCCCGCTATGCTCGCGCGGTACGTATGTGGGTTACCATAGCCATGGCCGCCATGACTCAACGCCCCGGTTTACCGGCAGATGGCTGCCCGGTGCTGTTCATGCTGGACGAAATGGCGCAACTGGGAACAATGGAAATGATGCGTCAGGCCGTCAGCCTGATGGCCGGATACGGCATGTCCATCTGGATGGTATGGCAGGATCTGGCCCAGCTCAAAGCCTTGTATGAGCACGATTGGGCCACCTTCCTGGCCAACGCCAAGATACAACAGTTCTTCGGCATCAACGACCACGAAACGGCCCGATATGTTTCCGAAATGCTGGGAGCGGCCACGATAAAAGTTGCCTCCAAATCCATGGCGGACAACTTCAAATACTTCGTCTTCATCAAATCCAAGGAAAGCTGCAGCAAGGGCGTCTCGGAGTCCGAGATTACGCGAAATCTGCTGAATCCGGACGAAGTGCGCCGCCTCGACCGCCAGGCCGTGCTCACCTTTGTGCAGGGTGTACCCCCCATCCTCAGCAAACGCCTCACATACTACAACGATTCGCACTTCGCCGGAAAAGCAAGTCCCAACCCTCATTTTAACCGCAAATAATTCCCCATATGAGCGTAGAAGCAGCAAGACGTCGACTCGAAGAAGCTCGGCAACGCAAAAAAGACTGTATCGCAGAGCGAGAGCAACACAGAGTGGATTACCCCTCAGACCCCATGCTTGCTCAATCTCATGCAGACAAACTCTCCCAACTCAACGAGCGCGTGTACCTTGCTTCCGAACAGGAACACCAGGCGCAGATGGAACTGGACGCAGCGCTCGCCCGCGAACGGGAGGCAGAACAGACCTACCAGCGTAATTCTCTGGAGCAAAATAACCAACATGCGACAGATTACTCTGAACAGCGCAATTTCGATTACCAACAGCGCCAGGCTGCACGCAGCAGGGAAGACTTCGTGCGCGATGCAGATGATGCTCGCGAACAGGAAGCAAACGAACGACGCTGGGAAGCGGATGAACGCCGCCGCGAGGAAGCTCGCCAAAAATACAGAGAACAAATGGAAAAAGAACGGGCCTCTCGTGAGCGCAGCGACAGAGGCCGCTGATTTTTATACTTACACCAACACAACTTACACACATGTTCAACCTTCTCGGAACCATATACAAAATTAGTCAGGGAATTTTAGGAACCCTCATTAAGCTGCTTTGGAACGTCCTGATTATCCTCCTCGTCTGGCCTTTAAAGTTTCTCACCCGAACGATGGGATACTTCATGGGCTTTTTCATCTATCTGGGGTATTTCATGGTACTATATGCCAGCTTCATCAGTTTGTTCGAATATCAGGCCTCCAAGGTACCCTGGACCCATATGACAGATTTCAGCAGCCTGAGCTGGAACGAGCGTGATACGATTATCTCTATGGCGGAAATGTCTGCCTACGCCTACGTCACCGACAGCGACGCCACCAGCTACCTCAACAGACTCAAAGCAAAAGGATATGAAACCTTCGGTCGCCCGCATATTAACGAGGAAGGGCTTACTTATGTCACTCTGAAGAAGGGGAACACCATTTACCTGGCCTTCCGCGGCAGCGATTCTGTAGCAGACTGGGAGACTGATGCGAAAATGATATTCGGCCTCATCACAACCAATACGGATCGCTTCATCTCCGCACGAAATGTTGCAGAAGATTTATTGGCCAGCAACCCCGGGAAAAATCTCGTACTGGTAGGCCACTCACTGGGTGGAGCCATGGTGCAGTATGTGGTGAATGAACTCCCGAGCAGTCGCATCACCCACGCCTACACCTTCAACCCACTCGGCATCCCGGACGGTGTGGCCCGCACCTGCACCAATAAGCTGACCGATGTTATACATGAAGCGGATATTGCTCAGTTGGTCATGGGCGAGAAACACGTTGTAGGCAGAGGCATACTTGTGCGCGGAAAATACTCCGAGAGCGGAGACGAAGAGCTCGGCCTCACAGACCTCGTGGAGCAACACAGCATCAAGCTCAGTATCATGAACATGCGCTCACAGCACGAGCAAATGTGCCCGATACCCTCGCGCTGAGACATGTTTCCGCCGGCGGCTTCTGTGTTATCCCTGTTGCGGCACTTTCAGAAGCTGAGCCGGCGCGATATACCGGGCATTCCGATTTCCGGTCGCAGCCATTCGCCCCCACATGGGCAGAATGGCTGCGTTTTTTTGCCATATATTACCCGGCGCGGATTTTTTGGCTTGCGTAGAGGCTTGAGAATGTGTAAAATGTCCGCGACCGCGTGTGCAGTGGGCTTTCACCTGCCGCCGCGTGGTGACAGGCGGGGGTGCTCGAGACCTCCGCACCCTGCCAATGGGAGCAAGCGCCGGTACCGGCTCCCTGCGGTGCAGACCGGAACCGGCAAGAAGATAGAAAAAAGAAAATAATGAGTATACATTCCGTATCGTGCGCCGTTGGCGCCAACCCCATCACAATCGAAACCGGCAAGATTGCCCGCCTGGCAGATGGTGCCGTAACAGTTCGCTGTGGTGATACCGTGGTTCTCGTTACCGTTGTGAGCGCCACCAAGATTAAGGACGGTCAGACCTTCTTCCCGCTCTCCGTGGAGTACAAGGAGAAAGCCGCTGCAGCGGGTATGTTCCCCGGCGGTTACTTCAAGCGCGAAGGTCGCCCCACCGAGAAGGAGATTCTCACCTGCCGCATGACGGACCGCCCCCTGCGTCCCATGTTCCCCAAGGGCTACTTCTACGACACCCAGGTCATCTCCCTGCTGATGGCTGCAGACGGTGAAAACGAGCCCGATATCCTGAGCATCAACGGCGCTTCCGCTGCCTGCGTTATCTCCGACCTTCCCTTTGCCGAGCCCGTAGGCGCCGTGCGCGTGGGCCGCATCAACGGTGAATTCGTCATCAACCCCACCAACAGCCAGCGCACAGAGTCCGACCTCGACCTCGTTTATGCCGGTTCCAAGGACCAGGTTATCATGATCGAGGGTTCTGCCAACGAGCTGCCCGAGGAGGACTTCATCGCCGCCCTGCGCTTTGCCCAGGAGAACGTGGCCAAGATCTGCGCCGCCCAGGAGGAGCTGCGCGGCATGTGCGGCAAGCCCACCCGCGAGTACGAGCTTACCTTGGCCAAGCCCGAGCTGCTGGAGATTGGTTACCAGGTGGCAGGCGACCGCATCGAGGACGCCATCTACGCCCCGAACAAGATTCAGCGCCAGAAGCAGGTAGGTGCCCTGCGCGACGAAGTGGAGGCCAAGATTAAGGAGACCTACCCCGAGGCCACCGATTTCGATGTGGAGCAGGTGTTCGAGTACATCCAGAAGAAGGCCTTCCGTATCTCCATCATGGAGCAGGGCAAGCGTGCAGACGGCCGCGCCATCAAGCAGCTGCGCCCCCTCTCCGCAGAGGTCAACGTCCTGCCCCCCGTGGTGCACGGCTCCGCCCTCTTCTCCCGCGGTGAGACCATGTCCATGTGCCTTGCCACCCTCGCCCCCATGGAGGAGAAGCAGTACCTGGACAACTACACCGGCTCCGTGGACGAGAAGCGCTTCATCCTGCACTACAACTTCCCGCCCTTCACCGTGGGTGAGACCGGCCGCTTCGGTGGCCAGAACCGCCGCGAAATCGGCCACGGCGCCCTGGCAGAGCGCTCCATCGCTCCCGTGATTCCCGCCGAGGACGAGTTCCCCTACGCCATCCGCGTCAGCTCCGAGATCATGGAGTCCAACGGCTCCACCTCCATGGCTTCCGTATGCGCCGGCACCCTTTCCCTGCTGGCTGCCGGTGTGCCGCTTAAGCGCCCGGTTTCCGGTATCTCCGTGGGTCTGGTGACCGAGTTCGAGAACGAGGGCGACCGCGAGCCCAAGCGCTACGAGACCCTGCTGGACATCATCGGCTCCGAGGACTTCTACGGCGACATGGACTTCAAGCTTTGCGGTTCCGAGGTAGGTGTGACCGGCTACCAGCTCGACCTCAAGCTGCCCGGCATCCCGCTCTACATCCTGGAGGAGGCTATCCACCTCGCCCGCAAGGGCCGCCTGCAGGTGCTCGACACCATGAACGCCTGCATCTCTGCCCCGCAGAAGATGAGCCCCAACGCCCCGCGCATCGAGTCCACCAGCATCCCGCAGGATCGCATCGGTGAGCTCATCGGCCCCGGCGGCAAGAACATCAAGGCTCTCCAGGCCGAGACCGGCACGGACATCAACATCGAGGAGGACGGCACTGTACGCATCTACGGCAGCCGCCAGGAAGGCGTGGAGCGCGCCCTCTACCTCATCGACCGCATGTTCAAGGAAATCGAGGTAGGCGAGACCTACGAGGGCAAGATTGTCTCCACCAAGGAGTTCGGTGCCTTCATGGAAGTTCTGCCCGGCAAGGACGGCCTCATCCACATCTCCGAGCTGGCCGAAGGCCGCACGCAGAAGACGGAGGACGTGGTCAAGGTGGGCGATATCGTGACCGCCAAGTGCATCGGTATCGATGACAAGGGCCGCGTCAAGATGTCCATGCGCGCCGCCGCCCGCGACCGCAAGGCCAAAGAAGCCGCAGAGCAGCAGGCTTAATTCGACACTATAACAAGCTGCGATTTTTCCGCCGCGTTTCAGCCCATCATGGGCCGGAACGCGGCTTTTTTTAGCATAGCGGCGACCCGTGGCAGAAAAAAAGTCGAAAAAAACGCCCCTGAAACGCTTTTTTGATTGCCAAGAGGCGCCGGATGGTGTAAAAGATATATCGAACAGTTGCAAATTTACTTACACCATGTGGAAATACATCATCATCGGCTCAGTAACGCTCTTCCTGGGTGCGTCCTATATCTTCTCCAAGAACCACGGGGCAATGACAGCCTCCGGCGGTGAAATCTCCGCTGTGCAGTCCCAGATGGAGCAGGCCATCAGCAAGAACAAGAACATCTCTCTCGACCGCACCATCAAGGCCTACGCCGAGTACCGCACCGAGTGGCTCACCAACGAGAAAACCAGCAACGAAAACAAGAAGGCCGAGGCTGAAACCAAGACTGAGGAGACCAAGAACGAGCTCGCATCTCTCACCAGCGAGTACGAGGAAATCACTCAGAGCCTCGAAGCCATTAAGAAAGAAAAGACTGAAGCTTTCGCCAAGGCTGCTCCCATCGTAGACCTGGACCCGGATTCCGCCACGGAAGAAGAAGTGGGTGCCAAGGCCAAGGAGCTCATGGACGGCAACGTGGAACTCGAGCGCAAAGTCGCCGAGGAGGAGGCCAAGATTGCTGCTCTCGGTGCTGAGAGCGAGCGCCTCTGCGCCCTTATCGCCGCTGCCAAGAAGCTTGCCCAGGATCGCCAGGCCCGCCTCTCCCCGCCTGAGCTGAAGTGCAAGGTTATGGACGCCGACCGCCAGTGGGACTACATCATCCTCGATGCCGGTATCGACAAGGGTATTGTTATCGGCTCCCGCCTGGCTGTAATGCGCGGCGACAAGAAGATTTGCGAGCTCAACGTGACGCTTGTAGAGACAGACCGCGCCAGCTGCGATGTGGTGTACAGCACCATGGTGACCGGCGAGCGCGTCGAGGTGGGTGACACCGTTGTATCCGTTCGCAACAAATAATCAATCTTACACTTCCTCTCCAGACAATGAAAATTAAAGCTCTTTTAATCATTCTTGCCACACTCGGCCTCGGCGTTGCCGGCTGGATGTACTCCGCCCAGCAGCAGGCTACCATGAAGCTTGTTATCGGCGCCACCGGCGGTACGGATGGCACCGCAGGCCTCAAGGCCGTAAACCAGACTCTCGATGGCCGCATGGCCGCCCTCTCCGGCGAGCGTAAGAAGGCCCTCGAAGCCAGCGATGAGGCTCACACCCTCATGCAGCGCTCCGCAGAGGAGCTCAGCGAGGCTGAGGCTGAGCTGGGTCGCCAGGTAGCCGCTCGCGACGAGATGGCCGAGAGACTGGAGGACGCCAAGAAGCGCCAGGTAGAGATTCAGGCAGAGGTTGACGCCCTGCTTGCCTTCTTCCGCTCCCTGCCCGCCCCCGAGATGGCCAACGTGAGCGACCTGACCGAGGCTGTGACCCGTTTCGAGGAAACCGTCAACACGGAGAAGGAGCGCTCCCAGACTCTCACCCAGGATTTGGAGGAGAAGACCACCGTTCGTGAGGCCGCAGTGAAGAAGGTAGCCGAAGAGACCACCGAGCTTGCCCGCCTGGACGGCATCAACCGCCGCTTCGAGGAGGAATACCGCAAGAACGACGACGAGTTCACCATCATGGCAATCGACACCCGCTTCCGCTTCGTGGTGTTCAGCGCCGGCAAGGATAGCGGTCTGGTGGCCAGCGATGCCGCCCCGCTGCTCGTGAAGCGCAACGGCGAGATGGTAGCCAAGCTGCGCGTACTCAGCATCCAGTCCGGTCAGGTAGTGGCCGAATACCTCCCCGAGGAGCTTGCTCCCGGCGTGACCCTCGAGGTAGGCGACCGCGTGTTCCTGCAGAAGCCCATCGGCTCCTGATGCAGCAGACTTCCCGCACTGCCGAAGAAACCTCTCTTTCTCTCCGCCGCCTACCCTGCGCAAGGGTATGGCGGCGGTATTTTAACCCCTGAAACGCAACATATCATACCAAGCATATGAAGTACACAGCCATAACCCTCAGCATCCTGGCCGGCATCTGCCTGAGCGCCTGCCAGCGCGGCGTGCCCATGGTGCCCCCCACAGAGCGCACCGTCGTGGGCCCGGAAGGCAGCACCCGGACCGTGAAATCATGGAGCGGCATCACCGAGCAGGAAGGCAACGCCGTGCTCGGCCCGCTCAGCAACATGAGACGCTGAGTCTCCGCCCCCACCACCCACGGAATGCTTCGAGCACAGAAAGCAGAAATCGTGCTGCGTGAGTTGCAGCGGGCCTACCCGGAGCCGGGTTGCCCGCTGCACCACCACGACCCCTTCACCCTGCTGGTGGCGGTGATGCTCTCCGCCCAGTGCACAGATGCCAGGGTGAACAAGGTAACCCCTGCTCTTTTTGCCGCAGCCCCCACCCCGCAGGCCATGACCGCCATGAGCTGGCAGCAGGTGCGGGAGTTTATAGCCACCTGCGGCCTCACGGAAACCAAGGCCAAACGCCTGGTAGCCACAGCAGAGCTGCTGGTGCAGCGACATGGCGGCTGCGTGCCCGACACCTTCGAGGAACTCGAAGCCCTGCCCGGCGTAGGCCACAAAACCGCCGGCGTTGTCATGGCTCAGGCCTTCGGCCACCCCGCCTTCCCGGTAGACACACACATCTTCCGCCTCGCCCGCCGCTGGGGCCTCAGCCGCGGCAAAACTGTGGAAAAAGTGGAGGCAGATCTCAAAAAAATCTTCCCCTCTGAGCTCTGGAACCGCCTGCATGTGCAGTTTGTCCTCTGGGGGCGGGAGCACTGCCCTGCCCGGGGATGCCGCCCCACATGCCCCATCTGCGCGGCATTAGGTGTGGCATAACGCTTTTTTTTGCGTGTTTGTGATTGACATTTACGGCAAAAAGTAGTTTCATATCCGCCCGCAACAAATCTCGTTATGCTTGTCTCTCAGCTCAAATCGAAAATTCACCGCGCCATGGTAACGCGTGGCGATGTGGAATACGAAGGTAGCATTGAAATACCGCAGGATCTGGTCGAGGCCGCCGGGCTCTGGCCGGGGGAGAAAGTGCTGGTTGCCTCCGTTACCTCCGGAAACCGCTTCGAAACCTACGTTCTGGTAGGCCCGCCCGGCACCGGGCAGATTATCATCAACGGTGGGGCTGCTCACCTCATCAAAGCCGGCGAGCGCGTCGTCATCATGAGTTTTGCTCTGGACGACAAACCCATCACCCCCACGCGCATCGTCTGCAACGAAGTTAACGAAATTATCGCCTAAATCCTTTACAAACACACTTTTTTAAGATACAATCAACGCCATGATTCTCACCGCATCCATCTATATCGTATTCGCTCTTCTGATGATTGTCTGCGCCCTGCTGCTGCTCATCGTGCTGATGCAGCGTCCCAAGCAGGAGGGTCTGGGTGCAGCTTTCGGCGCACAGATGACAGACCAGGCCTTCGGTGCCCAGACCACGGACGTGCTGAAGAAAGGCACCGTGTTCTTCGGTACCCTCTTCATGGTTCTCTGCTTCGTGCTGGCTGTGCTCATGAACCGCCAGTTCCAGATGAAGAAGTCCGACCTCGCAACCGGTGCCCAGCCCGCCGCTGTGGCCACCCCCCAGCAGCCTGAGCAGACCACCCCGGCTCCCACCATCAACCTGGAGCAGTTCGACACCACCGCCAAGCCCGCTGAGACGCCCGCTCCTGCTGTGGAACCCGCCCCGGCCGTAGAGTCCACTCCTGCTGTAGAACCCGCTCCGGCCGTAGAGCCCGCCCCTGCTCCCGAGCCTGCACCGGCACAGTAAGCTTTTTTTTCATTGTTCTGCTACAGAGGAGCCGCTCACACTGAGCGGCTCCTTTTTTCTTGCATTTTGTGGCAAGCTGTTGTAGAGTGTCTGCGTTATGTTACGCTTAGCAGTACTTGGTTCCGGTTCCGGCAGCAATTGCCAGTCTATCTTCAATGCCATCAAAGAGGGCAAACTCGATGCCGAGGTAGTCATCGTCCTCTCCGACAACCCGGATGCCTACATCCTGGAGCGTGCCCGCCAGCACGGCGTGCCCGCGGAGGTGATGGACTGCGGCGGCTACAAAAACAAGTTCCCGCTGGAGATACAGGCCGCCGTGGCAGAGAAGCTCCGCGCGCTGAACATCGACCTCGTGTGCCTTGCCGGCTTCATGCGCCTGGTCAAAGAGCCGCTGCTCAGCGCCTTCCCCCGCCGCATCCTCAACATCCACCCTGCCCTGCTGCCCGCCTTCCCCGGCGTGGAAGCCTGGCGCCAGGCACTGGAAGCCGGAGCCACCCAGGCCGGCTGCACCGTGCACTATGTGGATGCCGGCATGGACACAGGCGAAATCCTCATGCAGGCCTATGTGCCCGTGCTCCCCGGAGACACCGCAGAGACCCTCCACGCCCGCATCCAGGTGCAGGAGCACATCCTCTACCCCGCTGCCATCCTCTCCGCCATCTCGCGCCTCTGAGGCCCCCGCAACGGGCAGCCCTACAGCTTTGCCAACAAAAAAAAGCCTGCGGCACACACCGCAGGCACTTTTTTTTACCCGGCTGCAGCCCCTCAGCAGAGCCGCACCTCGCGCAGACTCTCGCCCGCGTGCTTCAGCACCAGCCAGCGCGTATCCGGCGGCATGAGCGCCCCCTCGAAGCGGTCCGCCCACTCCACCAGCAGCACCGAGCCACCGGCCAGGTACTCATCCCAGCCCATACCCAGCGCCTCATCCGGATTCTTCATGCGGTAAAAATCGAAATGCGCCGCCGGCAGGCGGCCATCCCCATGCTCATGCACCAGGGAGAAGGTAGGGCTGGCCGCCGGCTCTGCAGCCCCCAGCCCCTCCAGAATACCGCGCACCAGATGCGTCTTTCCCGCACCCAGGTCGCCCACCAACCCCAGCACCTCGCCACCCTGCAAGGTAGCTGCTATTTCGCGCCCCAGACTCACCATTTCCTCCTCACTCTGCACCGAAATCGGGCCATTTTTGAAAATTTTATGCATAAATTGCAACTTTTTTGAAAAATTTTTAATTTTAGACTTGCCAAATGCGGCCGTATGTATATAATGTGCCAGCCCGCATGCGCGGGTGCAATCCTAAAATTCAGAAAATTATGGCATACGCAGTTTTCACATCCGGCAGCAAGCAGTACCGTGTGACGGTCGGTGACGTGCTCACCGTAGACCGCATCTCCGGTCTGGAGAATGACGGCGAGACCACCTTCGACCAGGTTCTCCTGGTAGAGGACGGCGACGCAACCAAGGTTGGCACCCCCACCATCGAGGGCGCTACCGTAACCGCCAAGGTGCTGGACGCTGAGGCACGTGGTGCCAAGGGCATCGCCTTCAAATTCAAGCGCCGCAAGGGTTTCCACAAGAAGAAGGGCTTCCGCGCCGCTCTCACCAAGGTAGAGATCACCGCCATCAACGCCTGATTATTAACCCGCTAACTCCAAACATTTTTACTAGTTATGGCACATAAGAAAGGTCAGGGTTCCGTTCGTAACGGTCGCGATTCCCGCAGCAAGCGCCTCGGCGTGAAGAAGTTCGGTGGCCAGGCTGTTATCGCCGGCAACATCATCGTGCGCCAGCGTGGCACCAAGTTCCACCCCGGCAAGAACGTCGGCATGGGCCGCGACTACACCATCTTCTCCCTGGTTGATGGCCGCGTGTTCTTCGACCGCGAAGGTCGCCGCGTGAACGTTGCCCCCGAGGAGGCCTAAATCCCTCCCCCGCGGTAGCTCCGCACCACTGCAAGTTAGTTAATTTCATTCACAAAAAAGCCGCAGCATCCGCTGCGGCTTTTTTGTGCTCGGTTTGACCGGCTGCTACAATCATCCGATTTTATCGGGTAACTGTGATACGCCGATTTCCTGTTCAGACATAGTTCTTGGCAGGGTGAATGCGTTTGGGGAGGTGTTCGTCCTCGAGATGACGCCCAACGGGGTCCTGAGTGATATCAGCCAGGTTTCGGAGGTTTTCCAACAATCCGAGGGTAAAAATGACGGAGGCATAATGAGCCATGGACACAGCAGGGTCGCCGCGCTCAATGCGGTTGAGAGTGGACAGGGATATGGCGGCGCGCTCGGCAAGCAGCCGCATGCTGATGCGCCTGCGTCGGCGCGCATCTTTCAGGTCGCGCCCCAGTTTTTTCAGGGCTACTACAGTAAGTCGCTGCAAGGGCCGTTCCATGGTTTTAGCTCCTTTCTCCGCTTTATAATATGCCATATATGACACCTTGTCAAGCATAAGATGTCTGATTTGGCATTTTATATTCTCAAAAAAGCCACAGCTCCCGCAGCTGTGGCTTTTTGAGTTCGGGGAGAGCGCCCTGCCCTCACCTGCCCTTCAGGTTGTAGATTTCGGGCAGAACTTCGTGCATATCGACTGCGGGGGCGATGGCGCTACGGATGAGCTGCATGGGTTTGTAGGCATCGGGGGCCTCGTCGATAGCGTAGGCAAGGCTGGTGGTGAAGACGCCGTGGGCGGCCATGTCTTTCTCGGCCGAGGCGCGGTCGATGCAGGCGCGAGCCTCTGCGCGGGTCAGGATTCGGCCTGCGCCATGCGGGGCGCTGTGGTTCCACTCTTCGTTGCCGCGACCGGTGCCTATGCCGATGCCATCCCTCATGTTGAAGGGAATGACCACGGGCTCACCGGCAGCGGCTCGTATAGCCCCCTTGCGCAGCACCATGCCCTGCAGGTCAAGGTAGTTGTGCATGGATACCATGGCCGGGCCATCCACATCTTTGAGTAAGGGCAGCTTGTGCACATCGGCAAAGTAGCGTGCCACGGCCTCGCGGATGATGAGGTGGTTGAGGCGGGCGAACTGCTGGCAGGCATGCACACAGGTCAGGTAGTGCTCGTAGTGGGGGCTGTGGCGGTCCAGATACGCCATCTCCGGTGTGCCGCCGTAGCCCTGCTGTGCACGGTACTCGGCAGCGAGATGTTGGTAGAGTTTGTTGACACGCAGGCCGAAGTTTCGGGAGCCACAGTGCACACCCAGGTAGACCACACCGCTCTGCTGCGAGCGATTCAGCGAGATGAAGTGGTTGCCACCCCCCAGCGAGCCGAGCTGCAGAAGCGGGGAAAGTCCGCGGCCTTTCTCGCCATCCTCTGCCAGCAGGCGCTCGGCGTCCTCGATGAGCTGCACCGTGTCCCTGAAACGCTTGCGAATGCTGCGCAGGGGCAGCGTGGCGCGGTATTCGCCCACGCCGACGGCAACGTTGGCACGTATGTAGGCATCCAGCGCGGCGAAATCGATGCGCCCCGGGTCTCCCAGGGGCAGCAGCGACACCGTGCAGCCTATGTCCACCCCCAGCATGTTCGGGGACACGGCACCGGCGGCATTCAACCGCTGGGTGAAGCCCACCACGCAGTTGTTGCCGGCGTGCGTATCGGGCATGATGGCTATGGTGCTTCCCTCGCTTACCGGGGCAGCAAGTATGTGGTATATCTGGCGGCGGGTGTCAGCGTCGATTTCATCTATCATGACACGGCATGCCGCGTATTGCCCATGAATAGTCATCATCATATTTAACTTTGGTTGAATAATGGGATAGTTTCGGGCGGCTTGCAGGCAGCCGCTGCCGGGGGCAGATTCCGGGCAAACAAAAAACCGATAGCATGAAACTGCTACCGGATTGTCGAGAAAAATCCTGCGGGACAAAGCGCCCGCCGAGAAAGTCGCCCAATGGCATCACAGCATGCTGAGCAGCATGCCATTGCAGGCGTGAAAGCGGGGCACTTAGCGCATCTCCACCGCGGGGCCTTCCCAGGTGGGGGGCAGCGTATTGGCGGTGGCGGTAACAGCGGTGAGACCCAGAATAATGGCGATTGTCTTGATCATTTTGCTTGTGTTCCTTTCTATCATTTTCCCGACTTTATTTCGGGTGCGGGAATATTACACTTTTTTGACGATACGTCAAGCGCAATTTTTCAAAAAATGTATTTTTTTTGCATTTTTTTGAAAATAACAGCCTATACGGGTTTGTGTGTGGTGCTCGCGCGCTCTCTCGTGCGCAGGCGCGACGCGAGTAAGACACGCAGAAGCCGCCCGGAACGCGCCTTTTGGCTTGACGCGTGGGCGCTTGGGGCGTATAGTCTCCCGCGAACAAGTTATGAAAGACCAGATTGCTAGCGTACAAGCCGCCGCTCTGGACCGGATTGCCGGCATTACCGACATGAAAGGCCTGGAGGATGCCCGCGTGGGCATACTCGGCAAAAAAGGAACCCTGACCCAGGTGCAGCAGGGCATGCGCGACGTGCCGAAGGAAGACAAGCCGGCCGTTGGCGCCATGCTGAATGAGGCCCGCGCCACCATCACCGCCGCGCTGGAGGACCGCAAGGCCGCCCTGCAGGCCGAGCTGGATGCCGCCGCTGTGGCCGGGGTGGACTTCACCATGCCGGGTGCCACCCTGCCTGCCGGCGGGCTGCACCCCATCTCCATCGTCCGCGACGAAGCGGTACGCGTGCTGCGCCGCATGGGCTTTACGCTTTCCGACGGTCCTGAGATTGAGGACGAGTGGCACTGCTTCGACGCCCTCAACACGCCGGATGACCACCCTGCCCGCAACGAGAAAGACACCTTCTACTTCGACAGCGGCAAGCTGCTGCGCACGCAGACCAGCACCGTGCAGGCCCGCGCCATGGAGAACCAGGCGCCGCCCGTGCGCATCATCTGCCCCGGCTCCGCCTTCCGCCGCGACGCCATCGACGCCACCCACCTCTCCGCCTTCAACCAGATTGAGGGTCTGTATGTGGACAAGAACGTGAGCGTGGGCGACCTGAAAGGCACGCTGGAGTACTTCCTGAAGGCGCTTTTCGGCAGCGAGACCGCCGTGCGCTTCCGCCCGCACTTCTTCCCCTTCACCGAGCCGAGCTTCGAAATCGACGTGCTGCTGCAGGCAGCCGGGCAGGCACCGCGGTGGATTGAGATTGCCGGCTGCGGCATGGTGAACCCCGCCGTGTTCGAGAACATCGACAAGGCCACGGGCAAGACCCACTACACGGGCTGCACGGGCTTTGCCTTCGGCATCGGCCTGGAGCGTCTGGCCATGATTCGCTGGGGCATCCGCGACATCCGCCTGCTTATCGAGAACGACGTCCGCTTCCTCGCCCAGTTCCAATAATCCTCTAACCCCCTTTCCGAACAGACAATGAACGTATCACTTAACTGGCTTGCAAGCTACATAGACCTGGAGGGCCTCGGCACCCGGGAGATGGCCGACATGCTCACCTTCGCCGGCATCGAGGTGGAGGGTATCCAGGAGCGCGGCGTGACAACCGATCTGGTTGTCGTAGCTCAGGTAATGGAGAAAACCCCTGTGGAGGGCAGCGACCACCTCAATGTGTGCATGGTAGATGCCGGAGAAGGCAGCCTGCGCCAGATTGTGTGCGGCGCACAGAACTACAAGGTGGGCGACAAAGTGCCCTGCGCCCTGCCCGGCGCGGTACTGCCCGGCGGCTGGGAGATTAAGGACGGCAAGCTGCGCGGCGTGGAGAGCCGCGGCATGCTCTGCTCCTCCTCCGAGCTGGGCCTGCCGGACAAGGAGCACGGCCTCTGGATTCTGCCGGCAGACTACGAGGTGGGTACCCCTGTGCGCAGCTTTGTAGGCACAGATACCATCTTCGAGCTGGAGATTACCCCGAACCGCCCCGACCTGCTGAGCCACTGGGGCATGGCTCGCGAGCTCGCCGGCATCACCGGCCGCAAGCTGAAGGCAGACCCCGCCTCCACCGCCATGGGAGCTGTGGAGACCCGCCCCGCCGGCGACGCCATCACCCTTTCCGCTACGGATATCTGCCCGCTCTATACCGCCACCCGCATCTCCGGCGTGAAGATCGGCCCCTCCCCCGAGTGGCTGGCAGACCGCCTGGTAGCCATCGGCCTGCGCCCCATCAACAACGTGGTGGATATCACGAACTACTGCCTCTTCGAGCTGGGGCACCCCCTGCACGCCTTCGACGCCGCCAAGCTGACCGGCGGCCTCAACATCCGCCGTGCCGCGGAGGGCGAGTCCTTCGTGAGCCTCATGGGCGACACCTACAGCCTGAAGCAGGATGACGTGGTCATCTCCGACGCCTCCGGCGCAGCCCTCGCCCTGGGTGGCGTGATGGGCGGCCTGGACTCCGGTGTCACCGCCGAGACCACCGACATCGTGCTGGAGAGCGCCTGGTTTGCCCGCAGCAACATCCGCTTCACCAGCCGCCGCCTCGGCCTGAGCTCGGATTCCTCCTACCGCTTCGAGCGCGGCACCTCCCCCTGGAACGTGCTGCGCGCCGCTGCACGCGCCACAGAGCTGATTCTGGAGTGCGCCGGCGGCACCGCCGAGCCCGTGCTCGTGGGTGGTCAGGCTCCCTGCCTGGTGCCGGAGGAGAACGCCCCGAACGCCACCGTGGTGGAGCAAGGCAGCGAGGCCAAAATCTACTACGCCCTGGACCAGGTGCAGCTGGACTGGAAGGAGCTGGACGTCATGACCAACGGCTCCATCCCCCACACGGAGGCCACCACCATCCTGAACAACCTCGGCCTGCGCAACATCGACGGCCGCGGCACCTGGGATTGCCCCCCCTGGCGCCTGGACCTCAAGCGCAGCTGCGACCTGCTGGAGGAGATTGTGCGCGTGTACGGCATCGACAACATCCCCGCCACCAACACCGCCATCTATGTGGAGGAAAGCGCCAACGACCGCGCCAGCGACTACCGCATGTCGCTGAGCCGCAAGCTTGCCGGCGCCGGCTTCTGGGAGGCTCAGACCTTCAAGCTCATCGCCGCAGAGAGCATCGACCCCACCATCGCCAGCGTGGAGAATGCCCTGCCCATCAAGCCGCTCATGGAGGGCGACATCATCCGCGTATCCCTCCCCATCTCGGAGGACCACTCCACCCTGCGCCCCTCCCTGGCTCCCGGCCTCATCTCCGTGGCCGCCCGCAACATCAACCAGGGTCTGGAGGTTCTGCGCTTCTTCGAGTGCGGCCGCGTGTTCCGCAACACCGGCGGCGGCAAGGGCAAGGACATCGAGAACGAGGTGCTGGGCATCTTCATGGCCGGCAAGGTAGGCCCCGCCAGCTGGGCAGACACCAAGCCCGCCGGTGCCGGTTTCGAGCACATCCGTGCCGTGCTCGACATCCTGGTGCCCAAGGCCACCATCACCCTCGTGCCCGCCAAGCAGGCACGCGAGAACGCCGCTGTGGGCGCAGATATCCAGATCAACAACCAGGCCTGCGGCTACTTCGCCCGCCTCTCCCTGGCCAAGTGCCGTGCCCTCGGCCTGCCCATGGAGAGCTACTACGCCGAGCTGGACCTCCGCAAGCTCCAGCAGGTGGCTACAGCCCCCTTCAAGGCGGCAGACCTGCCCCAGTTCCCCGGCTCTTCCCGCGACGCCTCCCTGGATGTCCCCGCCGCCACGCGCCACGCGGATATCATGAAGGCCGTGGAGAGCGCCAAGCAGAAACTGCTGGTCAGCACCGGGCTCAAGGATGTCTTCTGCGACCCCTCCGGCGAGAAACTCGCCGCAGACCGCAAGGCCATGACCTACACCTTCCTGTACCGCGACGCGAAAAAGACCCTCACCGCCGCCGAGGTGGACACCGCTCACAAGTGCGTGCTCGACGCCCTCGCCGCCAAGGTAAGCGGCCTCAGCTTCCGCTGATACGCGCCCGCCATACGCCTTACCACACAGCCATGTCCCGCCGGGGTCATGGCTGTGGTTTTCTCCCCCCTCCACTCATCCCGCCGCAGGCGGGATGTCTTACCAACCGCCCGACAGGGCGATATAACCTGCCGCCAGGCAGATATAACCCGAGCGAAGCGAGGATATAACCGCCCGCCTAAGTGGGCGATATCTCCTGCAAGCCGACCGGTGATATTTTTTAACGAGATTCACGCTGCGCATGAGTGAGATTGCGGCTTCGCCGCAGCAAGATTCGTGCTGTGCACGAGCGAGATTGCGCTGCAAGCAGCGCAGTGAAATGAAGAAAATGAGCCCCCTGCATAGGGGGCGACAGTTCAAATAGCCCAGGGGAAGCGAGCGTATCGCGAGCGCACCCCTGGGTAAGACGAGAAAAAGAAGGAAAGCCCCGCAGCATTGCGGGGCGGCAGAGAAGGCATGCCGAGCACATGCGCGTGGCAATTGATTTATCCTACAAGGCGACTCTTCCGTCACCCCGCACTTCTGCGGGGTTCTGTTTGTTTTGTCTCCCGAACCCGGGGTTCCGCCTGCGGCTCCACCACCGGGCTATTGAACTGTTGCCCGCAACACGTGCGGGCTTCCTCCCGCGCCCCTTCTCCCCCCCCCCCTGAAGCCGGCACAAAAAAAGAAGCCGTTGCCCGAAACGAGCAACGGCCTCTTTGAGAAAAACACCAAGCGTCTTACTTGCGACGACGGCGAGCAGCCAGACCGGCCAAAGCCAGCAGGCTCAGAGTAGCCGTGGTCGGCTCGGGAATAGTCTTAATGGTAAGGTTGTAAAGTCCGGAACCAGCATCGATGTTATTCGCTCCATCTCTTGAGAATACCACGCCACTTAAGGAAAAGCTATCACCCAGTTCTACGGTATCATACTCTAACCCGTTAACCTCAATGCTCATGACATATTGACCATTTACCTTGGATACCACACCTCCCAAATCAAAGCTCTTCCCAACTTCGTAAGTCGCATTCAAACTATTAAGCGTGACCCGCGTTCCAAAGTTAGCGACCCCAGCATAACCCTGGTCGGTATCTGTGGTAGTAGTACCAACTCCAAGAGTTAACGACCTGTAATCGGTCGTTCCAATAACAATATTGGTTGTATTCGTCTCCAAAGTAAGGTACACTACGCTATCCACATTATTGGACAGGATGGAAGCACTCCATTCTAAAGTTTCGCCTTCTGCTAATGTGATTGCTGAATCAAAACGATAATTGGAATACGTTCTACTCCAGCCACTACCATACAACGAACCAGCAGGAAGGTTGTATTTGGCTTCATCAAGGAAATAGGGACCGGAGTAATTATGATATCCGGAGATCCAACCCTCTTGATCGCTAAGAGGCGTGTACTCCGCAGCCGATGCCACACCGGCCAGAGCCATAAGAGCTATGATTGTTTTTTTCATGATTGTATGGTTTGATTGTTGTGTGCTCGAGGCTGCCGGACAGGGGGCTCTCATTCCCACGCGCGCCGGGATGCTGAGGTTCCTGCCCTGAAGCCTCTGAGCCTAGTGTACAGCATTGCGAGTGCTGTAGCAAGCGAAAAAGTTGGAATTTGCTGAATTTTATGCGCGAAAAGGCTATTTTTTCTGATGTGAAGAAGGCTTTTTCAGAAATAACAATCTCTTTTTCCTCTTTCGGCAACAAAGGCTAAGCCTGCCTCCAGCACTCGCAATGCTGTATATTACCCTCAGCGGATTCGTTTCAGGTCATCCGGCATTCCGACGCGCGTGGAAACGGACACCCCTGTACGAATCGCCACAATTTATTAACAATTCATTAAACTTACGAACAATGAACAAGACAATTATCGCTCTCATTGCTATGGCGGGATTAGCATCTGCCGAGACGCAATATTTTGACTTTGGTAAAATGGCTTCCGGTGATGCAATCAACATTACAGCATCCGGCGCCTCTGGGGCATTGACGGCTATGAGCGGCAGTTTCAGTTTCCAGGCCGACAGGAGTATTACCCTTTCTCAAACGACAGCTGATAAAAATGGCTGGTGTGATCCGTTTACCGGTGTTGTGCCCGATATTTTTGCAGGTAATTCATATGTAGACAGTTTGACCACGCAAGCCTACGATGGTTCCGTTGGCGTTCTGACACTCACCTTCACTGGTCTTGAAAATGGTGTTTACTCCATGGATGTATTCGGCGGTTTTGTGGGTAAAGACTGTCTTGCCCAGATGACCGTCACAATTACTGGCGGTGGTTCTGTCGAATGGCTTAATGTAAATGCTACAAATGATGAAGGACAGTGGATCGACAGTAATTATACGCTTTCTGGCAATTCCGTAGTTATTGACAGCGTCGATTCAATTAAGTCGTCTGGTAATAACCAGTCCTCATACTCCTCTGTAGCCAAGGGCTATCAGGTTACAGCAACTAATATTGAAGTTACAGATGGTACTCTTACACTGAAACTTGAAGGGCAGGGATGGTATAATAGTTATGCACGTACTGCTCTGAATGGTGTTGCTCTCCAGATGGTTCCCGAGCCGACCACGGCTACTCTGAGCCTGCTGGCTTTGGCCGGTCTGGCTGCCCGCCGTCGCCGCAAGTAAGACGCTTGGTGTTTTTCTCAAAGAGGCCGTTGCTCGTTTCGGACAACGGCTTCTTTTTTTGTTCGGATTCAGGGGAAAATGAGAGGGGGAGATATCGCCCGCTTGTGCGGGCGGTGATATCCGCCTGCGGCGGGTTAAATCCTCGCTTCGCTCGGGTTATATCTGCCTGGCGGCAGGTTATATCGCCCTGAAGGGCGGTTGATATATGGTGAAGAGCGGGCATGTGCCCGCAGTGAAGACCGGCTTCGCCGGAGTGAAGACTGCGCTGCGCGCAGAGTGAAGACATCCCGCCTGCGGCGGGATGAGAGGGGAGAGAGGGAGGGAGAGGTAATTGTTATTCAACAACGGGAGGAGCGGAGGCGTCCCACCCGGCGACCATGAAAAACATCATCCCTGCTACCCTGCTGGCAGCTGCCGCGCTGACAGCTACCGCACAAGAGTCCCCGAGCGGCTATGTGGATACCGCCTACGGGCGCAAGCCGTACCAGATGGAACCCCGGCACACGGGCAGCCTGCGGGCGGCCATGCACGCAGCCGAGCAGCAACCTGCCCGCCAGCGAGGGCTGTACAGCCTGGGCGAGGTGATGCTGCACGACCTGGTGGAAGACGCGAAAGAAGAGGCCACGGGCTGGGAGTGGTTCCCAAGCAAGCCGCAGAATTTTGCGCCGTATCTGGACTCCATCTTTGTGCCGGGCAACACCTGTGTGCAGCCGAGCGACCTTATATCGCAGGACGGCATCTCCACGGCGGCGCAGATGCTCAAAACGCGGCTGAGCCGCATAGGCCTGCAGTACAACATGGTGCTGAGTGCGAACTACACCGGCATCGTGCCGAACACGCGCGGAGGCAGAAATGATTTTGCCTCCACCAACAACTCCGTGTCCGGCATGTGGTACCTGCTCAAGAAACGGGACAACAGCCAGGGGCTTTTCCTGAGCTTCGAGGCAGACCTGGGCCACGGCTTCAATTTCAACGAGAACCGCAAAAGCGCGCAGAACAGCATCGGCAGCCTGAGCAACCCGCAGGGAAGCCTGCGCGGCGGCAACGGTGTGTATGTGCCGAACCTGGCGCTGGGCTACAGCGCGTTCGATGGCAAGTGGGTGGGCATGGTAGGTACGCTGGATACCTCCAACTTCCTGGACCAGAACACCTACTCGGCGGACTGGAACGGCAACCTCATGAACGAGGCGTTCAACCTGAACCCCTGCCTGCCGCTGGAGGAGGCCAACTGGGGCTACCTGACGGCCTGGCAGCCCTGCAAGCATTTCTACGCCATGTACGCCACCACCGGCTGCAATGCCGAGGTGAACCACAACCCCTTCTCCTACATCTCCCGCAATGCCTGGGTGCACCTGGGCGAGATAGGCTATATCTCGGATGACTTCCTGGGACTCGGCGCCGGCACCTACCGCATGCAGCACACCATCACCCGCTACAAGGGCGAGACAGGCTATGGCCTGGCCTTCAACATCCAGCAGCAACTCGGCCACGGCTCGCCGCTGGGCTTCTTCTCCCGCTGCGGGTGGATGGACACGGATGCCGCCACGGTGAGCAATGTGCGAGCTGCCGCCACGGCAGGGCTTGTGCTGCAGGCCCCCTTCCGCAGCACCGGCTGGGGCAGCAAGGCGAACAACGACCAGATTGCCCTGGGCTTCCTCTGGGAGCGCGCCGCCAACTCTCCCCATAAGCACAAGGATGAGTACGGCCTGGAGCTCAGCGCCGTGGTGCAGGTGACACCCACCTTCTTTATCCAGCCGGACGTGCAGTGGATTTTCAACCCGGTGAACCAGACAGACCGCAGCAGCGAGTTTATCTTCCAGGTGCAGGGCGTGTTCCGCTTCTGAGCCCCCACGGCACGGCCTGCGCAAAAGGGGGAACGAATCCCCCAAGAAGAACCGAGCGTTCGGCAGGAAGCCCCTGCCGAACGCTCTTGTATGCTGAGGAAATGTGAATGGTGTTACTTCTGCGGGCCGTAGATTTTGAACTCTGCGACACTGCTGCCGGTACCATCCAGCGCGGCAGTGGAGACAAAGCGGAAGAAGCGGGCCTTCTGCTCCGGGAAGGAGACGAACTGCTCCACCGGGTTCGCGCGCAGGTTGCCGAATTCGCCCTCGGCCACCTTTTTCCAGCTTTTGCCATCCATACTGAGCTCCAGTCGGTAGCGGGAGGTCATGCCCTGCGTTTTGGAATCCTGGCGGGGCAGATAGGAGAAGGAGCTGATGGTGTGGGGCTTTTTCATATCCACCACGAAGTGAGCGGGCGTGCGCTCCACCTGCCACATGGTCTCGGGATTATCGTCGAACGCCAGGCGAATCTTTTCTGCGCCATGGCCGCCGATGCGCCAGCCGGCCGTGGGCAGCGGAGTGGGTGCGTCATCCGCAGCCGCCACGGGCTCCGGGTCTTCTGCACCGGGCATCAGCAGCAGGGAGAACTCCGAGATGCAGGGGCATGCCCTGGCGCGGGTGATGCTGAGGCGCAGGCGGTCGGTGGTCACGGGCCGGCTCAGCCAGCGCATCACCTGGTTGCCGATGGTGTGGCCCTTGCCATCCCGCAGGTTGAACTGGGTCTCCTCCTCGCCGGGGTTGCCCGGCTCCACGATGGTCTGCCACTCGCCGTCCACCATGGCCTCTACCATGAAGGCCTCCACGCGCTGGCCGAGGCGAATCTGCTCGCGCAGGCGCACGACATCGAAGGTGGCGGGCTCCTTCAGCTTAATCTCGGCGGTGGGGGTGGTGTTGTCATCCTCCGGGCACCAGTAGCTCTCGATGTCGCCATCCGTCAGCTTCGAGCCGTCGAACGCAGCATCGCCGCCACGCACATCCTGGGAACGCACCCCGGCACCCAGCGCGTAGTCTTTGGCCAGCAGCCCGCGGCGCATCTTGCCGAAGACCTTCAGCGAAGCCACGTCTGCCTCATCCAGGCGGCCATTGCGATTCGGTGCGAGGTTCAGAATAAGGTTTGCCCCGCGCCCCACGCTGGAGAGGTAAATCTCCATGAGATGCTCGGGCGTTTTCACATGCCCCCCCTGCCCCGGGTGCCAGAACCAGCCACGGTGGTTGATGGGGGTATCGCCCTCCAGGGAGAGCCACTTGTTGCCGTTTGTATTCCAGAGCGGGTACTTCACAAAGCCCTTCTCGGAGCCACCCCAGGTCACATCTCCTCGGCCGGCGGCACCCCAGATGATGCAGTTCGGCTGGAGTTTGCGGATATTTTTCACCACCTTCTCGTAGTTGTAGTAGGTATCCGCCTTGCCGATGTTGCGGTTCTGGCGGGCACCGCCGTAGTAGCCATCGCCGCCCATGGCGCCGTCGAACCAAATCTCGAAGATGGGGCCGTACTTGGTGAGCAGTTCCTCAATCTGCTTGTAATACACCTTCAGGTAGCCGGGGCGGCCGTACTCCGCACAGTTGCGGTCCCAGGGGGAGAGGTAGGTACCGAACGCGAAATTGTGTTTCTTGCAGGCCTTGGCGAAGGATTTCACCACGTCGCCTTTGCCCTTCTTCCACGGGGAAAGCTTGATATTGTGCTTGGTGGACTTAGTGGGCCAGGTGCAGAAGCCGTCGTGATGCTTGGCGGTGTAAATCATGCCGCTCATACCGGCCTCCTTGAAGGTGCGCACGATGGCGTCTGCGCTGAAATCCGAGGGATTGAAAAGCGTGGGCGATTCATCGCCATAGCCCCACTCGCGATCCGTATAGGTATTGAGGCCGAAGTGCACGAAAGCGTACCACTCCATCCGCAGCCAATTCACCTGCTGCTCCGTGGGCAGCGGCCCGAAGGGCTTAGGCGCAGGTGCCGCAGACAGCAGACCACACAGCCCCCCCAGCAAGAAAAGACATTTCCTGAACATGTTTTCCTATATACAGGATAGGTGGTGGCAACGCAAGCTAAAAATCCCGGATACAAGCATTTCACTTGACAGCTGCGAGCCCTGCAGGCAAAATGGTGGGCATGAAAAGCGCACAGGCAGGAAAAGGCTGCACAACACCTAACAGACAGCCGGAGAAATGAAACGCCTCACAGAAAGCAAGCTCGGCCTGATTCTCGGCATTGTGCTGGCCATGGTATGGATTGCCTCCATGTCCGTAGCGGATTCGAATGTGTGCACCGCTGTCCCCCTGCTCTGGGTGCTGGCCGGTGTGGTGCTGGCTGCCGCAACGGGCATAGCGGCGGGGCTCAAGGTGGTACGCCTGCCGCTCACGGCCTGGCTGAGCCTGGGCATAGGAGCCTATTTTCTGGGGCGGAGCATGTGCGGATTCAGCCTCACGGACAACTGGGAGAACACCGTGCTTATCCTGGGGGGCTTTGTCTTCTACATGGCGGGGGTGTACTGCGGCCAGGCAGAAAGCAGCAAAGGCTGCACAGCAGTGCTCTGCGCAGCTCTGCTGCTCAACATCCTGTATTTCTTCCTGCTGAAAAACAGCGAGCTGAGCCTGCACTGGGTCGGGCGAGCGGATACCGGCCTGGCTGGGCCTAACACGCGCAACACCACGCTGTTTGTGTACAAGAACTTCTCCGGGCTGTTTCTGGCCGGCGGGGGCATGCTGCTGCTCTGGCGTGCCCTGTGGCGCGGCAAACCCGGTCTGCGTGAGCTGCCGGCCATACTCACAGGTGCGGCAAGCGTGGCCATCTCCCTGTTCTGCAACACGCGTGCCCCGTGGCTGCTGCTGCCGCTCATGTTCACAGCCGGCTGGGTGCTCTGGCTCATCGTGCGCGTATACGAGCAGCGCCCCCTCAGCTGGGGCATCATCTGCGGCGGGGCTCTGCTCTTTGTACTGCTCAGCATCGCGGTGTATGATTTTCTTTTCGCCTCCACCATCAAAGACCTGATTGCCGATGCAGATTCTCACCTGAGATACAAGGTATGGGATTATGTGAGCAGGCAGGCACACAATGCTCCACTCTGGGGCTTCGGGCCGGCCGGGGCAACCTGGCACATCGTGCACGAATACCACGAATGGCAGCTGCCTAACTACGCCCACAACGAATATGTACAATGCTGGGCAGATTACGGCATCATAGGCATCGGCTGCATGCTCCTGCTCTCGGGTATGCACACGGTGCAGGGGTTCGTGACCCTCGCCTGCGAAAAAACAGGCCATGAGCGCCGTGTGCGTACTGCTATGGCCCTGCTGCTGCTCTGTGTCCTGTTCGCCGCTGCTGCTACAGACTACGTGTGGCACAGTTTTGCGCTGGTAGCGCTTACCGCCTTTACCTGCGGCACCCTGGCCTCTCCCCATCCCACCACCGGGGAAAGCATCTTCCGGAAGCGCAACTGGGCCCCGGGAAGCACGCCTCCCTACCAGCCGGTGAAAGCCGAAACTCGCATTGGCCGCGTGCTGGTATCGGCCGCCGGTCTTGCCCTGGCAGCCGCCCTGTGCCAAATAGCAGCCACGCTCACCCCCACCTGGAAAAAACAGCTGGAATACGACACACTGGTGGCGCAGGGAGCCGATGCCGCCACACAACGCGAGTTCCTGCTCAACGCCCTGCAGGAGTACCCTTATTTCCGACTTGCAGACTATTACCTGACCCTGGCACCCGGCGTAGCCCCGGACTGGGCAGCCTACGAACAGGGACTGCGCACCGTACTGAAACATAACCCGCGCCAGCTGTTCACCGCTGCCACACTGGCACAGGTACTCACCAAGCAGGGCAAATACGAAGAAGCGGAGCAGATTTACCGCAGCTACTACCCGGGAGACGGCCCCGCCAACCGCTCCCTGAACTGCTGGGCAACGCACTATGCGGCCAACCTGCAGCAATGGGGACACAGCCTCCTGGCCACCCCGGGCGGTATCAACAAGGCATACTCCATCCTGACCTATGCGGACAACATAGCCAAAAAGCAGGGCTACCTCCCCTGGCTTACCTACCGAGTCGGCACTCACACCTGGGTTCCCGGTGGAACAGATGCTCAGAAAGCCGCCCAGAAATCTTATAAAAAAGACTTAAAACTGCTCCGCCTCATCAACCCACCCAAGGATGATTCCTGGCAGGAACCTCTCACCCCCGGCGGACGCTCCGCGCTCTACCGGCGCTACCAGGAAGCCGAAAATAAGCACCCATAAAGCCATTTTCGGCACACGACTGAGTGGAAAGATAAAAAAAATGCTGCATAAGTGCTTTTTCCGCTTGCAATGGAGCAAAAAAAGTGCATTATAAGAGAAGTCCGCATTGCGGTCACAGACTTTACTGACTGATATGAGCACACCTCCTCCGCCACCTTCGCCTGTTCGTCCGGTGCCCCCCGCAGCTCCGGTGCCGCCTACTGCTCCCCGCCCGGCTGCTCCCGTGCCTCCCGGCGCAGCTCCCACGCGCCCCATGCCGCCCAAGCCGGCCAGCGCTCCTGTGGCTCCTGTACCCCCTTCCCGCCCCATGGCTAACACCGTGCCGCTGAGTGCTCCCACGCCTCCCGCACGCCCCGGTGCCCCCGTACCGCCTCGTCCTGCTGCTCCCGCAGCTCCTGTAGCTCCCGGTGCACCTGTAGCCCCGCCCCGCCCGGCTGCCACGGTACCGCTCAGCGCACCGGCTCGCCCGGCTGCTCCCGGCGTTCCGAACCTTTCCAAGCCCGGTGCCGCTCCGGCTGCTCCCGGAGTCCCGAACCTCTCCAAGCCCGGCGCAGCACCTGCCGCCCCGGCTCCCGCTCCCACAGCGCCCGCTCCGGCACCTGCACCGGCCAAGCCTGCTCCCACAGCCAAGCCTGCAGCCCCCACGGCCGCCATGCCCTCCGCCACGGTTCCCGTGAACAAGCCTGCCGGCTTCACCAAGCCCGCCGGTTTCACCAAGCCCGCCGGCTTCAACAAGAAGCCTGTTGAGCCCGAGGTGGACGAGGAGCCCAAGAAGGACAGCCCCGTGCTCATCGTGCTGGCGGCTCTTGCCCTCATCATCGTGGGTCTGATGTGCTGGGTACAGTACCAGACCGACCAGCTTCCCGGCCGCGTGACGGACGCCGACCGCGTGTTCGGCACCCCCGCAGCCCCGGCCGAGGACTCCGCCGACGACTCCGGTTACTCCGAGGACAGCTCCTCTGAGGACTCCGGTGAGAGCTCCGGCGACGAGGAAAGCTATGCTGACGAAGAGGAGTAAATATTTTTGAACGGAATACCGTATTCCTGCATCCAAGCAAGCACTATGGCATTACAGATTACAGAAAGTAACTTCGAGGCAGAGGTTCTCAACTCCCCCGTACCGGTGTTGGTGGACTTCTGGGCAACCTGGTGCGGCCCCTGCCGCATGATTTCCCCCATCGTGGACCAGGTGGCCACAGAGATGGCCGGTGTGGCCAAGGTCGGTAAGGTGAACGTGGACGAAGCCGCCTCGCTCGCTACCCGCTACGGTGTGAAGAACATCCCCACCCTCATCTTCCTGAAGAACGGCGAAGAGGTAGACCGCATCACCGGTGCCACCTCCAAGGATAACATCATCGCCCGCCTTAAGGCCTGCCTCTGATACAGAGAAACAAAGCATTTTACAACCGCGGCAGATCGTACAGCGATTTGCCGCGGTTCTGCATTGGGCACAACAAACCACAGCCCCCCCCTTTCCGGACACCCTCAACACCCCCTTACAGCCCCTCCGGAGAGCCCCGGAAAGACGCTTTAGCGGCACCCGGCACCACCTTCCACAAGTCGAGCCGCAAGACGCTTCTGAGCACCCACAGAAGCCGGAACAGCACCTCCACAAAAAAGCCCCGCAGGAGTTCCCACGAGGCTGTTGAAATATTGAATCGGCTTTTTATTCGGCAGGCAAGCCATCATCCTTGCCATCTGTCAGCCAGGAAATGCTGAAGGGGGCAAAGCGGATGTGGCGTATGGGTGCACCATTCACCTCGAACAACACACCGGCCACACCGGGTTTAACCGGGCAAAGCACCGAGTAGGCATAGTTACCATTGCCCACGGATTTAGAGACAGGCCAGGTCTTGCCATCGTCGTAGCTCATCTTAATAACACCATTGGTACGGCCATTCGTGGGAGAGGAGAACAGGATGCGCCCCCGGCTCCCGAGAGCAGCGTCATCTGCGTAAGAATAGCGCGTGAGACCGTTCTGGCAGTTCGGGCTTGGCAGCTCGTGGTGGTCATTCACCGGCCCCCAGCTTTCGCCACCATCCGCAGAATAGGCCACCTTGCGCACATTGCCACCCCAGGCGCGAGAGACGACAAAGAGGCCGCCTTCCTCGGTTTCCACGATGGAAACTTCGTTGATACCGCGACCGGCGTCGGACTTTTTGCCGATGCTCCAGGTTTTACCACCGTTGTCCGAATAAGCGGCAGCCAGTGTCCAATTACCGAAGGGGCCTTCATTCAGCGGCACCACCAGGCGCCCCTTGTGTTCGCCGCGTGTCAGCTGCACCCCGGGGTTCGGCCCACTGCAGGTGATGGTCACGCCGTCGTTCTTGGTAAACCGGGTAATATCTCTGGGCTTGGTCCACTTTTTACCGTTCTTGGTGAAGCAGACAAAATTGCGGATGCAACGCTCATCTTTCCAACCGGTGGGAATATCCTTCGTTCTCTCTTTCACCCCTTCCGGATAACGCTGGAAAAAGAGAACGACCTGATTATTCTTCCGGTCATAAATCAAGCAGGGATTATTGAACGTAGCCCCCTTGGAGGCCGCTGCAACCACAGGTTTGCTCCAGGTACGCCCACCATCCTTGCTGATGGATACAATGAGGTCATTCTGTCCCTGGTCAGTATCCTGGTAGCGACCTTCAGCCATGGCTACCAGTGTACCATTGGCATTGATGATATCCGGAATGCGAATACTGGCATAGGGATTCCCCTTCCCGGCCACAAACACATCCACCGCACGGCCGTAGGGCTCGCTGTCCAGCGCTGCCAGTTCGGCCTTGCTTGCCGGCTTGCCCGGCAGGTATGTTGCAGCAGCCCCTTCCGTTTTCTTGGCCGCCTTTTTCTTTCCTTTTTTCCTGCCGGGCTGTAAACCGACGGCTTCCTCCTGCGCCAAGGCCGGCGCATAATAAACCGGTGCCGCTACCAGTAGGGTAGCGGCACACAGTATAATTGATGAAAACTTCATCGTATTAAGCATTCTTCTTGGGAAGGCAGAAGAGGATAATACCGCAGAGCATCATGAGCACACCGGCCAGGCTCAGCACAGTAGAGAGCGGAGTACCGGCGTCCTTCAGCATACCACCCAGCCAGGACACCAGAGCACCGGCGCCCACGGAGGTGAGGTTGAGCAGGCCGTAACCGGTAGCGGCGAAGCGCTCGTCGATGGTGTTACGCAGCACAGGCATGAGGGTAGCATCCATAGCACCCTGAGCCACACCCTGCATAGCCACCAGAGTCAGCACAGCCACGAGGCCGATTTCCACACCGAACATCATTGCAAACAGCACACAGGGACCGGCCAGGCAGAATGCGATACCGGGCACATAGGCGCGGGCATTCTTGTTGCGCAGGTACCAGCGGTCTGCAATCACGGCGCAGGCCAGCACGGAGATGTACTTGGCGATGTTAATCCACTGCGTAGCGGCGGGACCGGCATCGGCCTCGGAAATAGCAAACATGTCCTGAAGCAGGCGCGGATACCAGCCCAGCAGGAACCAGTTGGCAAAGCCGGCGAAGGAAATCATGAGCAGCAGCAGCCACATGCCGCGACCGGTGAAAATGCTCTTGAGCATCTGACCCAGCGTGAAGGCAGGAGCAGCAGGAGCAGCCTCCTCTGTAGCAGCAGCTTCGGCCACGGGAGCCTCCTGAGCCTTCGGGTCGCGCAGGAAGAACAGCACGATAAGACCGTATGCCACACCGATGAAACCGAACACCTCGAAGGTGAGGCGCCAGCCCATCTGGCAGGGTTCGCCGGCCATCATGGCGCCGTAACCGGCCATCACCTGGCCGGCATAAATACCGCTCATGTGCAGGCCGGTGGCCAGAGAGCGGGTGCTACCGCGGTGGTAGTCCGTAATAAGCGCCAGAGCAGCAGGGATGTAGAACGCCTCGCTCACGCCCATCATAGCGCGCCAGAAAATCAGCTCTTCATATGACTCGGACTTACCGGTCATCCAGGTCACGATGGACCACACAACCAGCGAGCACATGATGATGAAGGAGCGGCTGAAGCGGTCTGCCAGGTAACCGCCCACCGGAGACAGAGCTGCGTATACGATAAGGAAGGCAGATGTCACGATACCGAACTGAGCCTGCGTCATCTCAATGCAGCCCGGACCTTCGGTCATGGACTTATTGAGCACAGCCAGCAGCTGGCGGTCGAAGTAGTTGAGCATCACCACCACCCAGAGCACGGCCACAGCAATCCAGGCCCACTTACCGGGCTTGGTTACGGGTGCATTCGGCGAGATAGCGGGTTTAGCGAGGCCCTTTTTGCATGCAGCCATAATGGCCAGCACTGCAATACCGATAGCCACCCAGGGGGTGAGATCGGCCAGGAACGTCAATACGGGATTAGGTTCAGGCATATGTTTGTTTTTTCTTTGTTATTTGGAGAGATTCAGGGTAGAAATAACGGGAGTACGCACACCGGGGTGAGTCTCGCCGGAAATGATGAAGACGGTACCCATGACCTTCACAGCCGGGGCAGTAGCAATGCCAATGCTGTTCTGGCCGGCAACAGCCCAGGTATTCGTGCAGGGACTGAAGCTGTAGACGGTTGTATTCTGACCGGGGTGCTCAGATGGGGCATTTCCGGCCAGGCTGGCGCGGTAGAAGTTGCCGGGGTCGCCGCAAAGCAACAGTAGTTTACCATACATGGTGGGCATGGGGCTGGCCGGAGCCACGATGGTCTCAGGCATATCGGCCGCAGCACTCCAGGAGTTGGTGGCAGGGTCGTAACAGAGCGTGCTCTTCAGGTAGGTGCGTTCAGCTGCGCCCTTGGCATCCGGATGCAGGGAGCAACCGCCGGCCACGTAAATCTTACCATCCCAAGCACCGGCGGCGGCCAGCATGCGGCCATCGCCCGGCATGGGAGCCAGTTCCTTCCAGCCGGCCACTGTGTCTTTCAGGTCGAGAACATAGCTGTTGCTCAGGCATGTCACGGACTCGGCCTTTTCCTGTCCACCGAACACATAGAGCTTACTGCCTATCTGTACGAATGCCGGGTAAGCGATAGTAAGCGGCAGGCTGGGCAGAGCCTCTGTCGAGCCGTCCGCAAGAATACGGGTTACGGTGGACACATGGCCCTCCATGTTGCAGCCACCGGCAATAACCATATCACGCCCCCTGGAGGTGTGAGCGGCATAACCGATGGGGTACGGCAGCTTAGCCAGCACAGCACAGCTGCCATCCAGCGGGTTGATGCTCAGAATTTCATCGTAGAACACCTTGGCTCCGCGTTCGGCCGGGGTCTTGGCTCCCGGTTTGGCATTCGGGAAATTCGCACCGCCGATTGCCAAAATACGCCCGCCTTCTGCGGTACGAACAAGGCTGGCCACCATACCGGCGCGGCCCACGGAATCCGAAATCTTCGGGCTCTCAGCCAGCGGCAGGGAAGCCACCTTGACCGGGCCCACGGGATGAGCGCACGAGCAGCACTGAGCTGACACCGGCAGAGCGGCAGCTGCAGCCAGGATAAAGAGGGTCTTCAACATATCTCGTTACAGAACTCACATTTTGGCACCCCACACCTGGTTGGAGCGCTTACCGGGGCGCTGCTCGCCGTTCACGATGACAGCCAGGCCATTCCACTCTGCGCAGGGCAGCACGGCGCGGGCCACAGCCATCTCACCGGCATCTGCCCAGGTATCCGTACCCGGAGTGTAGCAAAGGGTGAAGTTGTGGAACCCGGGGTGGTTCTGCGGGGTGAAGCCTTTCACCGTAGCGTCGTCGCCACCCAGCAGGTAAATGCGACCGTTGATAACCGGGGCCGGGGTGGGGCCGGCAGCGCAGAAATGCGGCAGGTAGCTCAGGCGGCGCCAACCGGTGGCCTCGCTGTAGCTCCAGGCCTCAGTGAGCATATCGCGCACCTGGCGACCATCCTCGCCGTCCTTCAGGCCGATACCGCCCAGCACATAAATGGTGCTGCCGATGGTAGCCATCTGCTGCAGGAATCGGCCACGGGCAGGCATGGGCTCACCCTCTGTCCAGGCATCGGCTGCGGGGTCATAAATCCACATACGGCTCTCGGCATCCTGCTCGCCCACAGCGATGCTGCCGCCCTGCACGTACACCTTGCCACCCATCACCACGGCAGCATGGCCGGTCAACGTAACAGGCAGAGGAGCCAGCGGCTTGCAGCTCAGAGCGGCGCCATCCCAGCTCAGCAGGTAGCAGTCTGCCACCGCACCGCCGGCATTGCTGCCGCCAATCAACATAACACCCTGGGGCAGCGTGGCCGTAGCACCATAGCCCAGAGGCTTGGGAAGCGGGGCGGCATCCACCCAGCCGGCACTCTCCGGGGTCATCACAAACACGCGGTCGGTCCAGCGCTTGGGACCGCCCTCCCACAGAGGTTTTTCCGGGAAATTGGCACCGCCGCAGACGATGAGGGCACCATTGCTCACGCCGGCAAACATACCGGCCCAGCCCTCTGCATCCGGCAGGTCTGCCAGTTGCTTCCAGTCGAGAGAAAGTTGTGTCGTATCCATCACACTCTATATTTACAACAAAGTCCCTCTCGCCGCAAGCAAAAAGTCAAAAAAAATTATGTTTGTCCCGAGCTCACTTAACGCTTGCCAAGAAGTCGCATATCTGGTACACTTTGCGCGCGTAAGAAGCAGGAAGCATATGGCGGAGCTGTCTCCATATCTGAACCCCGGTTGGCCGGATGCCGTGTGGGACGTATCGGGCGCGTTCGTGAACGACCGCGAGCTGGTAGCGTTCCACGATTTCTGCACGCTGCTTCTGGGCTTTCCCCCCTTCAACATTGTTCACGGGGCCCCGCTCTGCACCTGGAACAGCGGGCGCGTGCTCAAGCACCTGATGCGCGAGGCCGAGGAAATTCGTACCGCCGGGCTGGAGTACGAGAAGCGCAACATCGCCCTCTACTACACCTTCACCAACCTCAACCTGGGGGCAGAGCACATGAACGACCCCATGGGTAATGCCATGCTCACCTTCGCCGGGAACCACAACCCCACCGGGCGCAACGCCGTTATCCTGGCCAGTGATGCCCTCCTGGAGCATGTGCGCACCCATCACCCCGGGTTGCGTGTTGTGTCCAGCATTCTGAAGATAACCAACGGCGGCGGCAAGGGGAAGCTCGACACTTACAAACGCTTTGCGGACATCTACGATGAAGTGATGGTGCACCCGGATGATGTGCTGAACTACGACCTGCTGGAGAAACTGGAGGACAAGGAGCGCTATATTCTGCTGGTGAATGAATACTGCATACGCCACTGCCCCCTGCGAGCCCGCCACTACAGCGAGCTCTCGAAACAGGCGCTCAACTACTTCGGGCACGATATCACGGAGTTCGACAAAAAGCAGAGCACCAACGGCTGCCGCGACCTGGGCACCCTGCTCACGCATGAAAAACACAGCGTACTGGCGCTCAACACACCGGAAATAGCCCGCCTGCGCGAAATGGGTTTCCGCCATTTTAAGCTGCAGGGGCGCGGAAACGCCAACGCTGCTTCCACCCTTTTCGACCTGCTGCGCCTCGTGCTGCGCAACGATGCCCCCGGCGAAAACGCCATGCACGCCATCGGCCAGCGCTTCTGGGAATCCATCTTACCCCACCGCCCCTTATGAGTTCCACCATCCCCCCCGTCACTGCAAAGGATTTACAGTTCATGGTGGAACACCACCTGCCGGAAGCCTCATGGACTATAGGCGGTGCTCTGCGTTTTGATGACTCCCTAGGTATCGTCCTGGCCTTCCTCGCGCAGAATTTCCCCCTGCGCAAGCCTGCCCGTGTGGCGGGCTGCCCGGCCTGCAAGTGGTCGCTGGATTGGTATACGGAGCGCCGCCCCATGGGCTTGTCCACTTACACAGAGACGCTGGAGAGCTACGCAGCGCAGAGCATCGGGGTAGTGCTCACCTTCGACAACCCGTTTGTGACAGAGGAGATGCTGCAGGACAGCTACGCCAACACACTGGTGAGCGAGCTGTACAAGCGCGACCGCGTACACCGCAACGGCATCTGCGTAGCCAGCGACCTGCTGGCAGCTCATATACGCCGCATCTGCCCCAAGCTGCCGGTTATAGCCCACCCGAACCGCGCCATCTGCGAGCGCAGCAAACGCAGTGCCGCCTTCTACAACAAGCTTCTGCAACAATACGACTGCGTCTGCCTGCACCCGGTGGATGCCACGAGGCCTGCCATCTACACAGCCATTGCCGAGCCGGCACGCTGCGGTATCATCGTGAACGACCCGTTGCCCCGCAACAGCGCTGTGCGCCGCGACCACCTGCGCCTGCTGGCAGATATACGCCTCGACCCCTACAATGCCGACCTCAGCCGCCGCCGAACCTCACTGTCGGAGCGCGATGGATGGCACACCGTCTCCCGCACCGAGCTGCGCCAGCTGGCGACCTGCAACCTCTCCCGGCAGGAGACAGCAGCACTCTACGCTGCCGGCTTCCGTTCCTACATCGTCCAGGGAAGCCAGTTCCGCAACGAGATGACCCTGCTCTGGGATATTTTTGCCTGTATGCTGGATTACAGCCCCGAGCTTTCCAACAAGGCAGCCCTTATTGCCAGCGCCTGCATGTCCAACTTCGGCAAGCCCCGATACGAGCTGCCCAGCGGGCTGCGCGATTTCAGTTTCACAAATTACGAATAATCCATTTATGAACAGACTACATATCTTCAGCTCCGAATCCGTGGGCGAGGGCCACCCCGACAAGGTGGCAGACCTTATCTCCGACACCGTGGTGGATGCCTGCCTGGCGCAGGACCCTGCCAGTCGCGTAGCCTGCGAAACACTGGTGAAGGACAGCCACGTCATCCTCGCCGGCGAAATTACCACCAAGGCCGTGCTGGACTACGACAAACTGGTGCGCGATACCGTACGCGCCATCGGCTATGCTACCCCGGCAGACGATCCCGTGTTCAATGCCGAGACGCTGAGCATCACCAACCTCCTCTCCACCCAGAGCCCGGACATTGCCCAGGGTGTGGATGCCCGCGAGGCCGAGGGCAAGGACGGCGCCGAACAGGGCGCCGGCGACCAGGGTATCATGTTCGGCTATGCCGCCAACGAAACGCCCGAGCTTATGCCCGCTCCCATCATGTTTGCCCACCGCATCATGATTGAGCTTGCCCGCGTGCGCCACAGCGGCGAGGTCGCCTGGCTGCGCCCGGACAGCAAGAGCCAGGTGGCCGTGGAATACGGTGAGGACGGCAAGCCCGCCCGCATCCTCAACGTCGTGCTCAGCACCCAGCATGCAGAGGACGCCGGAATTGACACCATCCGCTCCTTCTGCACCGAGCTTATCCGCCGCGTGCTGCCCGCCGAGCTCATCACCCCCGAGACAGAATTCTTCATCAACCCCACAGGCCGATTCGTCATTGGTGGCCCGCACGGCGACTCCGGTCTCACCGGTCGCAAAATCATCGTGGATACCTACGGTGGCATGGGCCGCCACGGCGGCGGCGCCTTCTCCGGCAAGGATTGCAGCAAGGTGGACCGCTCCGGCGCCTACATGTGCCGCTGGGTGGCCAAGCACATCGTCGCTGCCGGACTGGCAGAGCGTTGCGAGTTGCAGGTAGCTTACGCCATCGGCAAGGCAAGCCCCGTCTCCATCATGGTGGATGTGGACAGCTTCGGCACCGCCAGCGTGAGCGAGGACGTCATCATCCAGCGCGTACTCAAAGCATTCTCCTTCAAGCCGGCAGATATGGAAAGCGCCCTCGGCCTGCGCCGCCCCATCTTTGCACGCTCCACCAACTACGGGCACTTCAGCCGTGCGGATCTCCCCTGGGAGCAGCTCGACCCCGCCCGTCTCGCCATTCTGAAAGGGGAATAAGCCCGTCAAAGCTGAATCAACCTTCCTAAAATGCTCGATATCTGTCTACTCGGCACCGGCGGCACCCAGCCGCTCATCAACCGATGGCTTACCTCGCTCATGGTGCGCTACCAGGGGCACGCCGTGCTGATAGACTGCGGGGAAGGAACTCAGATAGCTGCCCAGAAGGCCGGGCTGAGCCTCAAGCCGGTGGATAAAATACTCATCACCCACCTGCATGCGGACCACATCAGCGGCCTGCCCGGCCTGCTGCTCACCATGGGCAATATGGGGCGCACCGAGCCGCTCTCCATCATCGGGCCTGTGGGCACAGAGCGCACGGTACACAGCCTGCTGTGCATAGCGCGCGTGCTGCCCTTCGAGGTGCAGGTGAGCGAGCTGGAGTACGAGGATGAGCTCATGTACTTCCTGGACTGCGACATCCGTGCCTTTGCCGTGCAGCACGGCATGCCCTGCTACGGCTACAGCTTCTCCCTGCCCCGCGCCGGTAAGTTCGATGCCCAGCGAGCTCGCGAACAGGGTATCCCCCTGCAATACTGGAAACGCCTGCAGAAGGGAGAAAGCATCGAGCACGAGGGGCAGACCTTCACCCCGGATATGGTGCTGGGCCCCGCTCGCCGCGGACTCAAACTCACCTACTGCACGGACACCCGCCCCACCGCCGCCATCTCCGCGGCGGCAGCGGACTCCGACCTCTTCATCTGCGAAGGCATGTACGGCGAGAACGAGAATCTCCCCAAAGCGAAAGAAAACAAGCACATGCTTTTCTCCGAAGCGGCCCGACTCGCCGCAGATGCCGGCGGCGTGAAGGAGCTCTGGCTCACCCACTACAGCCCCTCCCTGCCCAATCCCAAGGCGTTCCGCGATGTCGCGCGTGCCATCTTCCCCAATACCCACACCCCGCGGGATGGATGGTTCAAAACCCTCACATTCGAAGAAGACGCAGACAGATAAAACAAGGTATAACATCTTTTTTCATTTTTATTTGAACAATATCGCCGCTTGTGTGTCTATAGAAATAACAGCCGATTGAGCCATGCACACAGCAAAGCAAGCGACTGTCTTTTTCATGTAATATTATAGTTGGTAACAAAGAAGCGGAGTGCCTCCCGGTACTCCGCTTCTTTGTTTTTTCTGTACAACGGCTTACGATTTCCGACTATTTTTCAAGGAAATATTCATTTTTACTGTTGACCGGCTCTGAAAAATGTGCTAGCATGGCTATGTCATGAAACACACCATTCTTCTCGCCGCGCTGTTGCTTGGCATCTGCAGCTGGACACTGCCGCAGGTTGCCCTGGCAGATGACGCCCCCACAAGCAAGGTCTCCCAAAAGAGCACCAAGGGAAAAAAGAAAAGTAAGAAGAGCAAAGACAAGAAAGAGGAGCCCGCAGCAGAAGAAGCTGCAGAGCTCTCCACCGTGGCAGCTCTGCTGGAGAAGGCAGAGTACCTCACCGCCGCCCGCCCCAATCTGAAGGCTGAATACTTCATCATCCTGCGTTCCGCCTCCTGGTGCGGCCCCTGCAACCAGGAAATGCCCTCCATCGTGGAGCACTATAAAACGATGAAACGCAGCGGCAAGGTAGAACTCATCCTCGACAGCCAGGACAACAACCCCGGCGCAGCCGTAGGATTCCTGAACAAATACGGTGCTACCTTCCCCGCCATCGCTATGGGTAAAATCCCCGCCCTGCCCAACGCACCGGGCCCCGGCGGCATTCCCAACGCCTACATTCTTACGGCAGACGGTCAGCTTGTGACCTCCGGCCACGGTGCTCTGATTCGCCAGTGGCAGCAGTACACCATCAAGGATGAGCCTATCCCCGAGGAAACCCCCGAAGCCACGGAAGACGAGAAGGATACGGAGCCTGCCGTACACGCAGCCATCGCCAAAACCGATTTCCTGAATGCCAAGCCCAACAAGAAGGCCAAGTACTACATCTACCTGCACTCCGCCAGCTGGTGCGGCCCCTGCAAGGCTATCATGCCCAACATTGTGAAGGAGTACAAGAAGATGAAGCGCGCCGGTGTGGAGATTATCCTCATGGGACACGACAAGGATGAAAAGGGTGTCAAGGCCTACCTCAAGAGCTACAAAGCCAAATTCCCTGCTCTGGTGGATGGTTCTCCGGCGGCGCTTGCCATGCCCGGCTACACTCCCGCCAACGGCATCCCCAACGCCACCATCGTGGACAAGGACGGCAAGGTCATCACCTCCGGGCACGGCTCCATCGTGCTGGAGTGGAAAGACCACTGCAAGAAGTAAGAGCCGATATATAAACGGCTGAAGTTTCAGATTCGGCGGGCAGCAGCCCTGTGGCCCATGCCCGCCGAACTTGTTTCACCACGGCAGCCCCGCAAAAAAAATCGCGACAACACCCGCATTTCCGGCTTGCCAAATAAGTAAAATTAGACTAAACTCAAACCGATGCATCAAATCGTATTCAATGAAATCAGCGCGAGCGAAGTCTCGGCCATTCCCACCCTTGAGCAGTTGGAGCTCATCTCCGGGTTCCGGGTGGATGAGGACTTCTTGGCCGGTAAGAAAGAAGACCCCGCCTTCGGCGTCGTGGAACGCGACGGGCGTCGCATTTTCCGCTACCGCTCCAAGGACTACCGCATCTACTTCACCATCGAGGACGGCTCCGTGGTGGTGCAGCGCGTTCTGCACGCAGACTCGCTGAAGGACTTCATGTTCCGCGCCAACATGGGTGGCGGAGAAGACCACGCCTTGGGAGCCAGCCGCTCCTTCTGGAAACTGATTGACGCGGGCGAGAACGCCCCGCGCCGCTGAGCCCATGGCCGCAGCCCTGCAAAGCCTTACCCGGACGCCCGCACGAATTCTTGCCGTAGCGGGCGTCACCTTTACCCAGCTGGTACGCATGCGCCTCTTTCTGGTGCTGGCCGTATTCGGCATCGGATTCCTGGCCCTGCAGTTCCTGCCCTACCAGGGGCAGCTCGGCGTGGAGTTCCGCGGGGTGCAACAGCTGCAGCTCATCAAGGACATAGCCACAGGCTGCATGCAGCTCTTCGGGCTCATCTTCTGCGTGGGTGCCACCGCCCTGCTGATACCGCGGGACACGGAGGACCGCATCCTCTACACCATCCTGTGCAAGCCGGTGCCGCGCTTCGATTACCTGGCCGGCAAGGCGCTGGGGGTACTGGGGTTGCTGCTTGCCATGCTCCTTCTCATGGATGCGCTCATGAGCTGCATTCTCTGGCTGCGTGAAGCTTCCATCGCTGCCGAGCTCCGTGAAGCGCTGGCGCACCAGGGCATTGCCCCGGCAGAAATGGCCCCCTACCTGGAGCAGGTTCACGCTGCCGGCAACACGGCAGACACCCAGCGCGCCATCCTCGCCATGTTCCTGGGCTATGGTGTGCTCACCACCCTGACCCTGCTCTTCTCCTGCTTCACCAGCGGTACCATCGTGAGCATGATATTCGGCCTCGGCGCTTACTTTGTCGGCATGTTCCAGGGGCAACTCTTCACCGCCCTCACCGCAGACGGCCAGAGCGGCATCTCCCCCGCTATGCAGCTCGCGCGGCAGGGCATCAGCATCCTCCTGCCGGATTTCAGCCTCTTCTCCCTTACAGACACCGCCACTGCAGGCACCCCGCTGGGCTGGGGCATGCTCGGCAGCCTCGTTCTCATCGCCGCTGCGTACATGCTTCTGCACCTCCTTACCGCCGCCTGGCTCTTTGCCCGCAAAGAATTCTGACGCAGGTATCGCCCATTTCCAATCCCTGTACACACCATGCTCGACTGGAACCACATCATCGCCTCCGCCGGCACACTCTTCCTGGTACTCGACCCGCCCGGTAATGCGCCGCTCGTGCAAAGTCTGCTGCAGCAGATTCCGGAGAAACAGCGTATGCGTATCCTGCTGCGTGAGCTCTGCTTCGTGCTTCTGCTCATGCTGCTCGTCTTCTTCCTGGGCAAGGGTTTCCTCGGTTGGCTGGGCATCTCCCCCAGCAGCCTCAACCTCTGCGGCGGCATCATGCTGTTCATCATCGCCGTGGGCATGGTATTCCCCACCAAGAACAGCCCCCACCTGAACCTCAGCAACACCGGGCTTTTCATCGTACCTGTTACCGTACCCCTCATTGTCGGCCCCGCATCCATGTCGCTGATTATGATGCAGGCCGCTCTCTGCAGCACAACCACGCAGAAAATCGAGGGGCTGGCAGCCATCGGCCTCTCCTGGCTCAGCACGGCAGCTATACTCTGCGCTTCCGGCAGGCTGCTCTCCCTGCTCGGCGAGAAAGGCACCACTGCCCTCACCCGCCTCATGGGCACGCTGCTCATCCTCCTGGCCGTGCAGATGGTGCTCAACGGCATCACCAAATACCTCACCGAAATCTCCCACCTCATCCACTGAGGCTGAGGCACCTCCCTGCAACGCATGTCCGCTTCCACCCACCTGCAGCAAGCCAAACGCCTCCTGCGCGGCAGAGGCTGCGCACGGGACTACGAAGCCGCCGTGGAGCATCTCGACCTGGCTGCCCGCGCCGGCAGCACAGATGCTCTCTACCAGCTCGGCAAATGCTACCTCAAGGGCATTGGCTGCACCAAAGACCCCGCCGGTGGTGTCTCCTGCCTGGAGCAGGCTGCCCTGGCCGGCCACGCCTCTGCCGCCTACCGGCTCGGAGAATGCTTCGAGCGCGGACTGGGTGCTCCCCGCAGCCCTGAGCTGGCGGCCTATTGGTACCGCAAAGCGGCTGCGCTTCAACACCCGGAGGCCTACAAAGCCCTCCTGCGCATGGCCGGCAGATAAGACGACGCCGGATTTTCCCGCCCGCTGCACAGCCTCCTCCGCAGCAGGAGATTGCCTAAACCTCGCTTTATTTTGCGCTTTAATAGGGGGGAGTGCAGAAATTTGGCTTGCGTGTCGGGGAGAAATAAGGTATGCTATGCCCAAGCAGGGCAGTACACATTCCCCTGCGGTGTACGTTATGGCTAGTGATAATCTTCAGGAACTCGAGCAGAATTACATGTGCGACCCGGATGCCGACGGCGGCTTCCTTTACACCACGGCAGAGGCTGCCATCAACTGGGTGCAGCAGCACTCCCTGTGGCCCATGCCCATGGGTACTTCCTGCTGCGCTATTGAGTACATGGCCAGCTCCTGCTCCCGCTATGACATCTCCCGCTTCGGCTCCGAGGTGAACCGCTACACACCGCACCAGGCAGACTTCATGTTCATCTGCGGTACCATCACCTACAAGATGGCAATGCTCGTGCGCCGCATCTGGGACCAGATGCCCGAGCCCAAGTGGTGCATTGCCTGCGGTGCCTGCGCCTGCTCCGGCGGCATGTTCCGCTCCTACTCCGTGCTGCAGGGTGTGGACAAGATTGTGCCTGTGGACGTATACATCTCCGGCTGTCCTCCCCGCCCCGAGGCTCTGCTGCAGGGTCTCATGACGCTGAAGGATAAGATTCAGGCAACGGAGCACCCGCTCAAGGGCTTCTTCAAGACGCACGAGCCGCGTGTGGCACAGAATGCCGCCACCATCACGGCCAAGATGCCCATCACCGACTGATTTTTAACCCCGAGCCAAGAAAACACATAAAGTACCATGGCAGATATCACCACACTTCAGAACACAGCGGCAGATAAGCTCTGCGCCCGCTATCCCCGGGTAAGCCGCAAGGAGTTCCGCGGCGACATCACCCTGACCGTTCCCGCAGAGGATCTCGTGGAGGTTATGACCTATGCGAAAGAGGGCTGCGGGTTCGACATGCTCGTCTGCGTATCCTCTGTAGACAATCTGGGCGAGGAGCCCCGCTACGAGGTGAACTACACCATCACCCAGGCCGAGACAGGTGCCAACCTGCTGGTGCGCTGCCCCGTGAGCGAGGCTAACTGCGCCGTACCCACCCTGGTACCGGTGTGGAGCGCCGCCAACTGGCTGGAGCGCGAGCAGTACGACCTGATGGGTATTGAGTTCACCGGGCACCCGGATCTGCGCCGCATCATGATGTGGGAGGGCTATCCCTACCACCCGCTGCGCAAGGATTTCCCGGTTGCCGGTAAGGATTTCGAACAGGCCGGTGTGGCCTTTACCCAGAAAGCCCCCACGGGTGGCGCGCCGTTCATCACGGCTCCGGGTGTCAAGACCGCCGGCGAACGCGAACCGCGCTCCCGCGGCTGATACCGCCCCATGCGGAATTCCCTGAACAGCATTATTTTCTGTCTGGCTGCAGCCCTGCCCCTTCTGGTGGCAAGCTGCAGCCATTCTGACCCTCGCACGCGCGCGCTCGTGGACCTGCGCGACGAAGTGGAAGACCACATTGAGGAACTCTCTGCAGGCGATTGGATTATCATCGGCCCCACACCGGCCATGGAAAGCGCCGCCACCGTGCGCGAGGCCAGCCACCTCACGGTGATGGCCAGCAATGTGAGCACCCTGCGGGAAACGCTTGACCTCATGGAAAGCGAAGGCGAGCTCGGCCCCCGCCTGTGGGTCTGCCGGGAGCTGGAGAAAAGCAGCAACCGCCGTACCCCGGGCAACGCACGACTCCGCACACACCTCAAGGAGCTCCTGGTCGGCCGCACGCATTTCTCGGTGGACGAGCGCATGATTACCATGCAGCTCAAACTGCTGAAACCGGAGAGCAAGGTACTCTTTATCCACACCGATACCACATTGCCCCACAGCAGTATCGGCATCGAGCTGGACTACGCCGGCAGCTCAGCTGTTCCTCCCGCCACCGGCACCCCCAAAACCATCTATCAACATGCCGACTTTAAGCCCTGACCAAGACCCCGTAGCACGCGCCCAGGCCTGGGTGGGAGATGCCATTCTGGCTCTGTATGTGCGCGAATGGATTCTCTCCTTCAAGGGGGAGATTGATGGCGCTCTGTTCATCGAGTTCACCAGCAACAATTTCCTGCGGCTCACCGGCAATGCCACCGGCGTGGAAGCACAGATTGGCCGCATATACAAGGCAGAAGGGCTGGAAGCCGCCAATGCCTGGATTGAGGCAAATCTCCGCCCGCGCATGGAACAGCGCCTCCACAAACTGCGCTCGATTCACCCCCACCACAAAAAATAAGCACCATGAAACTCATCAGCTGGAATGTGAATGGCATCCGCGCCACACTGGGCAAAGGACTTGCCGAGAAGATGGATGCTCTGCAGCCGGATATCCTCTGCCTGCAGGAGGTGAAAGCACGCCCGGAGCAGGTGAGCGACCTCTGGCTGGCCTCCTGGCCGCATGTGCTGTGGAACCCGGCAGAGCGTCCGGGGTATTCCGGCGTACTCATCCTTTCCCGCGTGGCACCGCTGAGCACCAGCACCGGCATCAGCTGCCCGGAGCATGATACAGAAGGCCGCGTAGCCACCATGGAGTTTGAGGATTTCTACCTGGTGAACTGCTACACCCCCAACTCCCAGAACGAACTGGCCCGCCTGCCCTACCGCCAGGAATGGGATGCCGCCTTCCGTGCCTATGTGGCCGGTCTTGCGGAAAAGAAACCTGTGATTTTCTGCGGCGACCTGGATGTGGCACACGAGGAAATTGACCTCGCCCGCCCGGCCAGCAACCACTTCTCTGCCGGCTTCTCCGATGAGGAACGCGCCGGTTTCACCGAGCTGCTGGGAGCAGGTTTTGCAGATACCTTCCGCCGCCTGCACCCGGATGCGCGCGATGCCTATTCCTGGTGGAGCTTCCGCGGCGGTGCAAGAGCCAGAAACGTAGGCTGGCGCATCGATTACTTCTGCGTATCCGAATCGCTTCTTCCCCGGGTGCAACTGGCCGAAATTCACGCAGATGTCACCGGCTCCGACCACTGCCCCGTTTCCATCACTTTAAATTAACCCAAGCTGTAACACATGAAACCACTTACCAAACTGGGAGAAAAAACACTCGAAAACGGCTCCGTATGGGAACTCTGGGAGCGCGATGGTGTGCTCACCCTGCAACTCGACGGCATGCCCTGCGCCAACTCCTTCACCTACGGCAGCGAAGAGGCCATGGCCGAACTGGCCACCTCGCCCATCACCCGCGCCGGGCAGCCCTGCATCATGATTGCCGGGCTTGGCCTCGGATACGGGCTTGCCAAGGCCATGGAGTGCCTCCCCAAGGAAAAGGCCCGCTTCATCGTGGCCGAGCCGCTGCCTGAAATCGTCAAGTGGAACCGCGAGTTCGGCGAGCACAAGGCCCTGTGGGAAGACAAGCGTGTTTCCACCGAGCCCGCAAGCGCCGCAG
>JAZTYL010000003.1:0-91953 GCA_045636905.1 Akkermansia sp. | reverse complement strand
TATGACCATGGAAGATTGGGCTCGCCACCTGGACCGCATCCTGCAAGCCGATGACCGCGAACTGCTGCAAGATGCCGGCAGAATATCCACCGAGATTGCCAAGGAACATGCCGAAAATGAGTTTGAAAAGTACAGAGTAACGCAGGATAAGCTCTTCAAATCCGACTTCGATCGCCAGATGGAGCTGCCATGCTTGGAGTAATAGCTCTCCGGGCGGCGCTTAAAGATTATCGCTTTTGTTCCGCACTTCCGCGTAGCTTCCGGTAGAATCGGCTCAATATTGGCTTGTAATCAGCTCAAAATTTGCTAAATTGTGCCGATAAGTTTGCAATTTTGAACCGAAATATGGGGAATATCTTACTTCACCCCCTTGTTTCGCTCATTCCTTTCCCCCATATTGAGTTTGTTTTGAACTGTCGCAAATTTTGCGACAACTGAATCTTCCGCATTCTTGCGCAACACCCTATGGTATCCCAATGCTGTATTGAACGGACACTGGATTCATGCCAAAACTTCCAGATAAGGGGTTAACTTGTCTATCAGTCCAAGCTTAGTGGCGTATTCTGCCAGCCGGTGCCGAATTTGTCCGCATAAATGGCTAAAATACGGTTGCTGAGAGCTTGGTGGGTATCACTCCATCCTGCGGGAGGTATTTGTTGCAATCGCTGTTGTATACGGGCATAGGTGTCGGCTTGTGAGGGGCGGTCGGTCTCAGTCATGTTATTTAGAGTATCGCACTGCTTAATAAGCAAGGCGTTGGCACTTATGGCAGTTAATTTTCGAACCATGTATTCCTCTTTGCCCAATTCTTTTAACTGGACTTCATCGTTAGTTAATTCCTGTACTAAGGTGGCTATGTTTGCTCCGAACTCCAAGGCTAATTCATCTGCCGTGATTCCACAATCTTCCATCGTATCATGCAGATAGGCAGCAGCAATCATATCCGCATCTTCAGTGAGTTCTCTCACGAGACCTGCCACTCGGTGCACATGGTTATAATATGGCTCACCACCGTGTCTTGTTTGCCCTGCGTGGACTTTTGCTGCAAAGTCAGAAGCCTTATCGATGATTTGTGCTTTTTTCATGCAGGTATTGTACCATAAACATTCGCTCTTACAAAATGGATTTTTTTCGCATTGCTGAGTCCCTCAGCTAACTCGGCTTTCTTAATCATACTCTAAGAGAGGTTTAACCCCCAGCGAGGGGGCCTTCAAGGGGGGGCGAAGTCACAGGGACTCTGCCATCATTTTTTGCGGGATTAAAAACAGAAACATTGATATATCAATGCTTTTATTTTGCCAAAACTGCAAAAAATGCCATTTTTGGCAGTTTGCCGCTCCGTTCGGGCTACAACTCAGACAAATGGTATTTTAATGCTTCGTTGTTCTGCAAAATATTGATAATCAATAGTAATAAGCTTTCCATGGCTGAATGTTACTTAAATTGCCATAATATTTTACTCCCTAGTTCCCCCAGTTTGGAATGAAAATGGCTCATTTTACTCAGTTGCATTCAGGGGTATTCAAGGGATTCGGACCCGCTTGTATTAATACATTAAGTCCTTAATCTTTGACATATCATTAATGTGACTCTTCTTTGCTGGTGTAAGTTCTAAGAACCTGAATCACCTCCTGCGCATTCTCCTGAATGGCATAGTCTAATGCTGTCATCCCATTATCATCCTTGGCAGAAACATTAGCCCCCAATTCAAGAAGCGTTTTCACTGTTTCGGCATCTTTATTCCAAGCAGCTTCCATGAGGAACGTATGATTATCGTCCGGCCTGACAATGTCATCACCCCTCATGCCACGTTTGATAAACTCGCGCATGACTCTTGGCATTCCATAAGACCACCATGTGAGCGTTCTTCCGCTAGGGACTCTGATGTCTGCTCCTCTTTCCATAAGCAACAGCGCAGTTTCTTCATCTTCGTTGCTGAGAGCTTCATTCAAGGCTGACCACTCTGGATTGTTGAGTTCTGGGGTGGGGCTGGCTCCAGCATCAAGCAAAATCTTTACGGTTGTATAAGCCGTTTTCAGCGATACTCTTTCCTTGTATGGAGCTTCACAGGCAGCAAAAACTGCCCATGATTCGCATTGTTTAGCATCTGCTCCCAATCGTAATAGTTCCTGTATGGCTTCAATCTGTCCATTGGAAGCTGCCCACGCTAACGCAAAATCATGCGGGTGATTGAGGTAAGCCTTTACTCGAGCCCCCATCTTCACTAAGTGTTGGATTGCCTTTACGTTTCCATTGAATGAAGCCGCGAGTAGGACTCTCGTCTCTCTTTCAGCTGAGAGTTTGCAGTCTTGAATCTCTGCTAGCAAAAAAATTACAGCTCGTTCGTGATGAGCCCAAAGGGCGTCTCTCAGTAGTTCATATAATCTCAGACGTATACTATACTTACTCTTTAATTCCGAATACAGCTGAAGGAACTCGTTATATTTTTCGGGTTCCCTATAAAGGATTCTAGTTACTGCTTGTTCAAAAGTTTCCATCATTTCCTTTTTTCTAGTTCCTGTATGGCTTTATCATAAAAATCTGCAATGAACTTCCACATGCGCGATACTGTATAGGCTGAACGTCCCTCTTGATTCACATAGGTATAATCTGCACCTCTTTCAAGTAGCAGCTTACAGACAGGGAGCCTGGTTGTTAGGCCGTGGCTGAGTGATTTCATTAAAATAGACCACCCATTATTTGAGACTCGGTTTATATCTGCTCCGTTATCAAGCAATAGGTTAATGATTTCTTCCGCGTTCCTCCATGCAAAGAGGGCACATGCTAAAGGTGTTTCGTCTCTTGAGTTAATACAGTTCGGATTAACTTTTTCTTCCAACAACAACTTAGTGGCTTCCAAACACCCTCCGCTAGCAGCGTACGAAAGAGCAATCTCCTTTGCTTTAAGCAGCATTTCTCCTTCCAGTTGCGAGAAAAGATACCATATCAGGTCAATGTTGTCGTATGCAAGAGGTCTATACAAGCTCCAAAATGCTTCAAATATGTGGTCTTTAGAAATCCCAGAGTCGACAAGCAATCTACATAAATCGCCGTTGTTGTACATTATAGCCTGCTCAATAGCAGACGCTCCGAAGCGATCTGTCGCATTGACATTCGCTCCCATATTCAATGCTGCAATAATCCTCTTGGAATCTTGCATCTGAACCGCTTGCAGATACTCGTAATTAATAGGTGATATTTCAGGGAAATCCTCGATATCGAGGGTTACGCATTTGAGAGCACCGGCATCCAGCAATAGTTCCATGATGGCAGGAGCATATTCGTTTTCCATGTGGTCTGCTTCAAATCGAGCCAAATCGTATGGCGTTTCCCGACTATCATCGCCATGAACGTTTATGTGAGCCCCTGCATCAATGAGTAATTTTACACTTTCTGGTTTGCCTGTCATTGCCGCAAACAACAGGGGCGTGTTGTTTTCATTGTCTCGCACGTTAACCTGGGCTCCGGAATCAAGCAACAGTTTGATGATTTCAGGGTAGTATGCATCACATTCCAAAAGAGGTGTGGATTCATACTTGTCTCGTACGTTCACGTCTGCGCCGGACTCAATTAGTAATCGAACCAACTCGTAATTTCCATTACAGCAAGCCGTTAGAATAGAATAATCATGGCTGTCATACGGAGCATTCACGTCTGCTCCGGCGGCAATCATGCGGCGGGCGGTTTCAATATCGTTATTCCTAACGGCTTTGTGAAAAGCTTTTTGGATATCGGGATTCATAGGAGATGCTAGGGGCATTTTTAGTCCTCGATTGCGCCGGCTTCCAGAAGTTCTCTGATGAGCCACTTATGCCCATGACGACGTGCAATGCTAAGGGCGGTTTCTCCGGCGTTATTGCGGTGGTTGACATCTATACCACGCCATATTAATACAAGATGAGTTCCATCACCTTCAATTTCTTCATGTGCTATTCTCAGTAATGCAGTGTTGCCGTCATTATCAGTGGCATTAATGTCGGCGCCATATTCCAGTAAAGCATCTATTATTTCGTCATAGCATACATTAGGGAGTCCGCATACATAGAATAAGGCCGTTTCTCCGTCTTTGTCCCGTATGGAGGGATCCGCGCCTCGTTCTAAAAGAGTTCTTACGCCCCATTCCCAGTCCCAGCGTGCGCAATGCATCAGCAAAGTCAGCCCTTCGGAGTCGATGTGGTTCACATCGTATCCATAATCAAGAAACTTGACAAAATTTTCACGTAGGGAGAAGCTTGCTGCAATTGCGGGAGCTGGTGCCGGAGAATCCGCGGTGCTGTCTTTTGTTTCTGCATACATATTAGCACCGTTACTGATGAGCGGGGTGATGCTATCTTCGTATTCGACACACATGTGTAGTGCCGTGTATCCTTCGCTATCGTAGGCGTTGATGTCGTACCCTTCATCGACAAGTTTACGTACCTTTTCGCTGTTTCCGGCTAGCGCTGCACAAAAGAATCTATATGGGACCAGATTCTTTTGTGCTGTTTGATCCCATGGAAGCTTGAGCAGCTTTTTATCGCGGAGCCTGCACTGGTGCCGTTCTCCCAGCGCGTGAGCATTCATGTTGTGTTTCCCTCCTTTTGTGTAAGGATTAGCCCCGGCGTCCAGGAGAATAGAGCCAGATTCGAGACTTCTCGATTGTACTGCCACTAGCAGAGGAGTCAGATTCGCATTGTTTCTGACTTCAATATCAGCTCCGGCCGCTATTAAATCCCGGACAAGGAAAGCTGCATTTTTGCGTGTTGCGTAGTGTAATGCAGTGTTGCCTCGTTCATCCTGCACGTTGGCATCAGCTCCGGCTTTAAGTAAAGCTGCAACCAGTTCCCGCATACGATTGCGGATGGCATAGATCAGCAACTCAGGGGCAAATGTGGCACCATGTTGAATCAGCCTGGCTGCGCAGCCTTGCGGATGGCGTGGATGCTCCAGAGCCCACGCTAATGCGCTCTTACCTGCTGCATCTGCAGCATTAGGGTTAGCGCCAGCCTCTATAGCTTTCCGCAGTAGATAAGAACAAGCATGCTTTGCATATAGAATAACTGCCTCGTCATCTGTGCGTAAGACGATGCCATTATCTTTCAGGTTGTAGAAGAGCGTATGGTCATCGATGTTTTCCAGCACTTCATCTGTGTAGTAATCGTCGTTGTTTGAAAACTTTGCCCCAAACTTAATCAGAATCTCGGCGCTTCGGTACTCTTTGTCATGCATCACAATGGAAAGAGGTGATCCTAATTCGCCTCCCGTTATATTTGGATTTGCCCCAGCCTCAAGAAGCATAGAAACAATCTTCTCGTTATTTGGATGCAGAACAGCATACAAAAGTGCTGTTTCATCATCATAATTAACGTGATTTACATCCACGTTTCTCTCCAAAAGCATTTTGATGCATTTAGGATTGTTTCCCTCTGCGGCATCCATCAATATGCTATCATTGTAACATGAATCAGTGGCATGAGGATTTGCTCCAGCCTTGAGTAAAAGTTCAGCCGCCTCCGCATGGCCCCATCGACAAGCGGCAGCCAGAGGGGTATAATTATCCTCATCGTGAGAATTGGGGTCAGCTCCTGCTTCTAACAACATTTCTACTATATCCACATCCCCCCAATCTGAAGCGGTTAACAGGGATGCTTCACGTTTTTCAGAAGAAACACGCGGAGCTGCCCCAGCATCGAGCAGAACCTTTACTATATCTGCAGCGTGTTCTTGTACAGCGGCCTCCAAAGGTGTACCAGATTCACCAAGGCAAGCATTCACATCTGCACCGCAATCTATAAGGTATTTTACAACTTCGTTCGTATCATGAATGCTAACAATGGCACGAACTAAAGGAACAGTTCCGCAAGCATCCGGCAAATCCACATTAGCTCCTGCCTCTACCAACATTTTGACCAAATCAAGGTTCCCCTTGTAACAAGCGTCAAGGAATGAGCGATTTTCATACTCATCATACGGAGCATTCACGTCTGCCCCGGCGGTAATCATTCGGCGAGCTGTTTCTACATCGTTATTGCTAACGGCTTCGTGGAAAGCTTTTTGGATATCGGGATTCATAAGGGGTATCAAATAGAGCGCAATGGCAACTACGCACTTATTGTACCATTTTTCCAACAACTTACAAGCAGGAAACGCCATCGTTCAAAGCGGAAGCAAAGAAAAAGCCGCCTACCGGGTGGCTGAGCCGTTAATTGTTGGCTTCTCTCGTGAAGTGGAAGCACAGCCCTATGATTGCTCCGAAGCGGTTCCTCGAGGGGGAGTGAACTCAAATAGATTCCCAACATCGATTTTTGCTAAAACTACAAAAAATGCCATTTTGGGCAGTTTACCGCTCCGTTCGGCCTGCAACTCAGATAAATGGCGTTTTAATGCTTCGTTAGACGGTTTTTATTCCGCTCAAGCGTCAAGAAAGTTCATCACAAGCTTCACCATTGTTTCTTTTTCTTCGGGCTTAGATTCCGCAATCATCACAACCATGGCTACCAAGGTGTGGTCGGCTATGACTTTTTCGCCATCCCGGAATAATAAGCCGTTTCTTTCCAGGAAATACAAGAATACCGCTGCCGCAATTCGTTTATTACCATCCGAAAAAGCGTGATTTTTAGTCACGAGATAAAGTAAGTTAGCAGCCTTTTCCTGCGTGGATGGGTACACATCCTTTCCGGCAAAGCTCTGGTAAATATTGCCTAAACTTCCCTTAAAGGAGTCGTCCTTTTCATTGCCGAATACACTACTCTCGGCCCCATACCGCATGGAATCAATAAGCTTCCGGCACTCCTCATAGGTCAGTACATAGGCATGGGTGTCCCCCAACGGCTTCTGCAGGCGCTGGTGGTCATAATCATCCAGCAAATCCAGAGCGCGGGTGTACTGCTGCACCACTTCCAATATCTGGGCTGAATCCAACTTGTTTTCCACGCGTTTCATCACGCGGATGGTTGTGGAGAGGTCTTGCAGGCGCTTGTGTTGGCATACATACCCTTGCATCAGATACTGCCGAAGTACATTCGTAGCCCAACGGCGAAACTGAACACCCCGTGTTGATTTCACGCGGTAGCCTACGCTGATAATCATATCCAGATTGTAGTATTCTACCTGATACGTTTTTCCATCGCTGGCAGTTGTCGCAAATTTTGCGACAACTGAATCATCCAACTCCTCTCGTAGTGCAGACTGAATATGCTTACCTATCGTTTTGATGTCTCTATCAAACAGTTGCGCCATCTGTTGTCGATTAAGCCACACGGTATCCGCCTGCGGTTCCACACGAACCGACAGCTCAAACTCACCCTCTCTGAAATGTATTTCTTCTATGTTCCCCATGGCTTACTCTCCTAAAAGACATTCTAGCATATTTTACGCACCATTCAACTCAAATACGAAAATATCCGGCAGTCGACTTCATACCAAAACTTCCAGATAGGGGGGTAACTTGTCCATCACGCCAAGCTTTGTGGCGTATTCTGCCAGCCGGTTCAGATTTTTCTCTTTACGGGAAAAATACAGTTTAAGCGCAGCGGTATAGCATTCAATATCGACCCTGTTCTTGCTGCGGAGAATATCACAGATGCAGCGCTCTGCATTGTACCCGCGAACGACATTGCCCATCGTAGTACGCAATTCTGTAAGCCCTAGCTCATGAAACTGAGGCTTTATATAATAACATGTGCAATCCTTGGAAATACTGCGGGGCAGCGTGGCATCAGAGGGAATGGTGACGGAATGCTGAAAAGGCGTACGCTCGGTTAAACCAAGCAGATAAAGAGCGCTTTCATGAGAAAAGATAAGAGCAGTGAACTTTCGCTGCATATAAACCATATCATCAGCCAATGTCCCGGGACACATATACACACCGCTACTGTATCGCTCCAGTAATCCGGCGCGAGAGTACACATGCAACATGCCCCGGCTGTATCCCAGCTGCTGTATATCAGCCGCAGTCAACAAGCCCCCCTGGGCTGCCATGTATTCTTTGATGCAGGTATCTAAATCAGTCATGCGATTGCCTCCTTTCCGTGTTTGGTTATACCGCGGAGAAAAGTATCACGCAAGTAAAATTAGACAAAACGCAAGAAAAGGAATCATTCTTCTTGCGTTTTGTTTAAGTCTGGCCATCGAAAAATGGATTGCCCTCAGTGGATATAGAATGGATATGCAAGGGGAATGCCGGGAATTGAAAACAGGGTCATCCTGAGCTGTGCGGTAGCCAATGCGGTGAACTGTGTCGCGGACAATCCGCTCGTAGTCCAGCTTTGCCTTGGTGGTAATTTCCCCGGCAAGAATAATCTGATTGCCCTTTACCAGAGTCTCGCAGCCAACACGGCTTTCTGGATCCTGCGCAAGACAGGCATCGAGGATGGCGTCAGAGATAGCGTCTGCAACTTTGTCCGGGTGGCCACAGCCCATTGACTCGGACGTGATGGATTTGAAGAAAGACCGAACGTGAGTATTGGAATGATAGTGAGTGTCCATACTTGAGGACACATGTCAAAAGGCAAAGAAAAAGCCGCTGCTCCAAGATAGAAGCAGCGACCTTTGAAATTAGCTTGGATTTGGATTACTTGCGGCGGCGGCGCGCAGCCAATCCAGCCAAAGCCAGCAGGGAAAGCGTGGCTGAGGTCGGCTCGGGGACGGCTGCTAAATATGCCTCGCCGGCTGCGGCTTCTAAAGCCTTTAAATCTGCACTACCCATCGGCAGAGCCTCTCCGAACACATGATAAGCCCCCACAACATCGGTATTCAGCCACAAATCATCCCACTCATACCCCATAGCCTCCATTTCCTCCCTTTTGGGACCGCCACTCACACTTGTCCAATGACGATAACCTATATATCTCGAGTTGTCGCCTGCAAGCTGCACATCGTAGGCATAACGGCCATAGGCCGGGCCGCCGCCGTCCTCCGCCAATCCTCTCAACGTCAATGTTAAATAATCACTTGATAAAATCTGATTCACCGTCAGGTCAATCGGTGTTGCATATCTGTATACTGTATTCTCCCCGGGATTTTTATTACCAAGCCCCCATATTTTAATATAATCATTTTCAAACATGGCTCCAAAGCCAAAAACGTATCCACCTTCATCGCTCATATACGCAAGCTCAACATATTCGCCTTCTTTATAGGCTGCGCCCAATGCTGAGGCGTCAATGGTAAAAATAGCAGTCGAGGAGTTGAACTCAACCGTTCCGTCGGTAACAAGGCTAACATCTTCTGTTACCTCATCGCCGACTCCAGCATATAAAGCATCATCTAATGACAGGGCTTGAACGTTATTGAGCATAAGCCCGAGTGCGCCGATAAATAGAGTTTTTTTCATGATTGTAAAATTTTTTGTATGGTTAACGAGTGCTCGAGCATGTGTATCCGTTTCCTCTCGCGATGGGAGCACATAGACAGTAGCCCCGAGTCTCACTATTCAATGTACAGCATTGTCGATGCTGATGCAAGCGAAAAAACGCCAAAACGCTTAAAATTATTCACTTTTAGCCATTTTTCTCAGCTCCGAAGTAACAAATATGCTGATGGATGATATTCCTCAATTATTGAGAATGCGCAATTATCCAAGGTATCAGCATCGACAATGCTGGAGGCGGGCAAAGAAAAAGCCGCCTTGCGGGCGGCTGAGCCTTTAATCTTTGGCTTCTCGTGTGAAGTGGAAGCACAGTCCCGTGATTTCGCCGTAGCGCAGGACGAGGAACTTGCTCAGGCCAAAAGGGATGAGGTCTTCGTAACCTGGGGCTTCGAGTCTTGCATCCGTTCGCGTTCTACGCCCTCACAAGGAGGTACAGGGTTGAGCCTCTGCTAAAGCTTTGGCTGCACGAGAGCACTTATGACTTTTGTCGAACTTTTTTCTGAGTGGAAAAGGCTCTTGTGGCTGCAATAAGAGCCTGAGCCGAAATGCAAAATACTGATTATTAAGAGAGGGGAGAGGTTTGGCCCCCAGCGGGGGGGCTTCATGGGGGTAGAACCCACACGAGTCCCGGGGAGTTCCGAGGGGGTGGGCGAAGGGGGTCTACCCGCCCCCTGCGGCCCTGACGGGCTTCCAGGGCAGAGGTGTCTGCCCGGCGCAGGGTGAGGTCGCTCGCTTACTCGCGCCCAGCCCTCTCCAAAGTCCCCGACGGCTGTAAGGGGACTTGGACAAACCGCGTAGCGAGTTTGCCCCGCAAGGGGTGAGCCCCCGTGGGGCGGGGGCGAATCAACCTCCGGATTGTCGCAGGGGTTACGAATCCGAGCCACCGTAAAACCAAAAAGGCCAGCATCTCTGCGAGACACTGGCCTTTTTAGTTAGGGGCCTTCAAGGGGGGGCGAACTCAAATAGACTCCTTACATCGATTTTTGCAGAATTGAAAATGAAAACATTGATATATCAATGTTTCTGTTTTGCCAAAACTGCAAAAAATGCCATTTTTGGCAGTTTACCGCTCCGTTCGGCCTACAACTCAGACAAATTGCATTTTAATGCTTGGTTCATGCCTTCTGTAGGAAATTTTTAGAATGATAGCAAGCTCATTTTGTGCTGGATAAAAATCGGATAAGTGCTATAATAAGAGTGCGATATGGGTAAGTACACGCCACCGTTTCAACAGAACACTACAGTTATCAATCTACTGGCTGAGATATGCGAGCTTGTAGGGCGAGTGGAGGTTACGCATCGAGACATCATTTCAGTTCAACTGCGCAGGCAGAATCAAATTCGCGCCATTCATTCTTCTCTCCAAATTGAACAAAATACACTGTCGCTGGAGCAAGTTACGGCTATCTTGAATGGTAAGCGAGTCCTAGGTCCACCACATGAAATCCGAGAAGTACAGAATGCTGCAGAAGCCTATGCGCTCATGCAATCACTCAACCCACTTAGTGAAGATGATTTGCTGAAAGCGCATCGGCTGATGATGAATAGTCTGGTTAACGAAGCCGGACGTTTCAGGAGTGGTGGCGTGGGCGTAATGGCCGGCAATCAGGTCATTCATATGGCCCCCCCGGCTCATCTGGTGCCTTGGCAAATAAAGGATTTGTTTACATGGTATCAGGAATCTGATTTGCATCCATTGGTGAAAAGCTCCATATTTCACTATGAGTTCGAGTTCATTCACCCCTTTGCTGATGGCAATGGCCGTATGGGGCGTATGTGGCACACCTTGCTTTTGGCTCAGTGGAAATCTTTCTTTGCATGGCTTCCTATAGAAGAACTGATAGCAAAACGCCAACAAGATTACTATAAAGCTTTGCAAATGGCCGATGCGGCTTGCGATTGCTCCTGTTTTGTCACCATGATGCTGGGGGTAATTCGTGATGTGCTGCTGGAAATGTCTCATTCAGCAGATGCAGGACATGTTGACCGACCAAGTACCGACCAAGCACCGACTAAGTTGTCACCAACCGAGCAAGAGGCATTACACGAGCTGATTGCGGCATTAGGTTCTGATACGCTTTCCGCCTCACAGCTCATGGAGCGCATGGGGCTGGTGCATCGTCCTCATTTCCGCCAGTTTTACCTTGTGCCGGCCTTGGAAAAAGGTATCATTGAACGTACGTTACCGGACAAACCAAACAGCCCACGCCAACGTTATCGAGTCAAAAAGTAAGGAGTTCGGTATTGAAAAAACATTTGACTAAGGGATATATATGTGTTAGGAGTGTTGACATGATGATTTTAACTTCAGAAAACGATTACGGTTTGGTGTATGTATTGACAAACTCAGCTATGCCTGGCATGGTCAAAATAGGCATGACCCAACGAGCTGATTTGGAGCAGCGTATGAAGGAGCTCTACGGCACTGGAGTTCCCGTTCCATTCGAGTGTGCATACGCATGTAAGGTCAGAGCCGAGAAAACGAAAATGCTAGAGCAAGCTTTGCATGAGGCCTTTGAGCCATATAGAGTGAATCCCAAGCGTGAGTTCTTTGAGATTAAGCCCGAACAGGCAATCGCCATCATGCGTTTCTGTGATGAAGGAGACGTCACTAACGAAGTGAAAGAAGAAATTAAATCAGAACTTACCCAAGAAGAGCAGAACTCTACAAATAAATTAAAACCCAAGCGCCCTCAATTAAATTATGACTTGCTGGGAATACCGAGAGGAGCTGTACTGACATACACAAAAGATGCCTCTATCCATGTAACGATAGAAAATGAAAAGAAAGTTCGTTATAATAATGAAGTCTGCTCTCTAACCGCCGCCACACGAAAAATCATGGGCTTAGCACCAGATGCAGCCATTCAACCCACCCCATATTGGAATTACGGCGAGAAGAATTTGATGAGTATTTACAATACTGTTTTTCCGGTAGAAGATTGATTGTTACCGTTTTGATTAAAGTATCCCGAGGGGAGGGCGAAGGGCATCTACCCGTTCCCCTGCGGGCTTCCCGGGCAGAGGTGTCTGCCCGGCGCAGGGTCTGGTCGCTCGCTTACTCGCGCCCAGCCCTCTCCAACCTCCGGATTGTCGAGGGGTTACGAATCCGGCCACCGTAAAACCAAAAAGGCCAGCATCTCTGCGAGACACTGGCCTTTTTGGTTAGGGTGGGCGAAGGGGATCCCCCTCCGGGGCCGCCCCCCAAGCCACTTGCGTTGCAAGTGGTTCCCTCACAGAGGTGTCTGTTCGGCTTGGGGGCAAGCTGCTGTGTCACTCGCAGCTTGCCCTCTCCAACCTCCGGTTGCCGAGCGTTCGAATCATCTTTTCGCCAACAAAGAAAAATCCCCGCACCTTAACAGGCACGGGGATTTTTCTTAAAGGGTGGGCGAAGGGGATCGAACCCTCGACAACCGGAACCACAATCCGGGGCTCTACCACTGAGCTACACCCACCATTTGCGGTTTGCGGGAGTAAGTATACACGTGTTTTCGGGGAATGCAAGCCTAAAGTTGCAAAAAAAGTGATTTTTTGCAAAAAAAATCCCCGCCCGGTTGCCGGGCGGGGCGGGGAGAAGGGGTGTTACCAAAGGCGCAGGGAGTCCAGGAGGTTGTCGTCGTCCTTGTCCTTCTTGTCCTTTTTCTTATCTTTTTTCTTGTCTGAGTCGGGGGTGTCCTCGTCATCTTCTCTGTGCGAGGAGCCCATGGCTGTGTCTTTGTCCTTGCCTGAAATCTTGCCGAAGATGCGGTCGAAGAGCCCGCGTTTCTCGGCGGCTTCGAAGTCTGCTTCCCAGATGAGGCTGTTTTCGAGGAAGGGCGGGCCTTCCTTGCAGTCGTTGATGGTGTAGTTCTTACCATTTGCGGTGAGCGCCTCGCGAATTTTCTCCGGGTCGGGCAGGGATTTTGCTGTACGGAAGAGGTGGTGCACGGGGGAGTGCTTGGCGTCGAAGGTGCCGTAGGGCGGTTTTTTGGGGTCATCTATTTCCTCCAGCAGCAGGCAGAAGCCGAATTCGTTGCCCGGAATTTCCGAGACGAGGATTTCGATGGGATATTTCTCGCCTTTCTTCACGGTGAAGGGAACACCGGAGGGGATGCCGCCGAGACTGCGGTTCCAGTGCGGCGTGGTTTCGTACTGGTAGAGGGCGCGGCCCTTGGTCTTAGGGGTAATCTCGCGCTGGTGTCGGCTGTTGGGGGAGGGGGCTTTCTGCGAGATTTCGCTCTGGTAGGAGCGGTGCGTGCCCTGGTCGAAGTATTTGCGGGTAGGGATGCTCCAGCCGCTTTCCAGCACGAGTTTGTTGTCGAAGCGTACCAGCAGGGTGTCATCTCCCATGCCGACAAAACGGAAGGTGCCGCTCTTGGGGGCGGTGACAACGCCGCGGTAGATGACCACCCAGGCGGTCGGGTTCACCTTGGGGGCGTCGGAATTCGGGTTGTCGTTGCACTGGAAGGCTTCCGGGCCGTAGGAGGCTTTGCAGCGGGGCAGGTAGAAGTAGGGGGCGTAGAGTTTGACGTTCGGGGAGTAGTAGGCGCGGAAGATGCTCTGGTCCCACTTCTTGTTGTTGAACTCGTGGAAGAGGTCCACCACGGCCTGGCGGTGCAGGGGGGCAGCCTTGCCGTCTATGGGGCGCTTGAGGTCGTAGAACCTGCCTACGAGGGCGGATTCCTCGCTCACGGAGTCGCCGAAAGCGAGCAGGAGCTTGTAGTTGGCCGCGAGCTTGTCCCACTCTTTTTTGGTGGCGTCCCAGGCGCGTTCGCCGAGGTCCTGCGCTTGTTTGCCGAGGTTCTGAGCGTCCTCCCACAGGTTATCCCAGCCGGCGTGGGCGGGGGTGGCAGTGGTGAGTGTGGCGAGGAGCGCCAGAGCGATGCTGAAAGATTTTGCGCTCATGTCTGTAGTGTAACGAAGTGTTACTGACTTGGCAAGCAAAAATATAGGAAAGTTGTATGATTTTGTATCATGACACAAGATACGAATCGGAAATCGGGCGTAATGCTTGCCACGGAGCGGCATATGTGCTACAATGCGCGACCGCGTGCGTAAATAGGGTGCGCCATACCGTCAATTTTTAACCGTCAAGACAAATGATTAAGTGGATTCTGAATAAAATCGTAGGTTCCAAGAACCAGCGCGAGGTGCGCAAGCTGCGCCCCATCGTGAAGAAGATGCTCGATATCGAGAAAAACTGGGAGGGCAAGGACCGCGATTTCCTGGTGGGCAAGACAGCCGAGTGGCAGAAGTATCTGCACCGTTTCACGCCCATCGACCTGCCGACCCGCGGTGTGATTCTGGCTGCCGGTGCCGAGGAACTGCAGGGCTATGCAGAGACGCTTAATACTCGTTTTGAATCCCTTAAGGATATTTTCCCGAAGCTGCCGGTGGTAGAAGCTACGGTGGAATCCATCGAGGCCGGTAAGAAGGTGTTTGCGGAGCTGGAGCCGAAGTTCGACAAGCTGCGCGCCCGCTACCTGGAGCAGATTATGCCGGAGGCCTTTGCCGTGGCAAAATGCGCGGCCCGCAACTTGTGCGGCACGGAGGTGGATGTCTGCGGTACTCCCATTAAGTGGGATATGGTACACTTTGATGTGCAGCTGATTGGCGGTATCTCGCTGCATCGCGGATTTATTGCGGAAATGGCCACGGGTGAGGGTAAGACCCTGGTGGCGACTCTGCCGGTGTACCTGAACGCACTCACCGGTCTGGGTGTGCACGTGGTGACGGTGAACGACTACCTGGCACGCCGCGACTCCATGTGGATGGGCGCTCTCTTCAAGTACCTGGGTCTGACGGTGGGCTGCATCCAGAGCATGATGCCCAACGACCTGCGCCGCCAGATGTACGCCTGCGATATCACTTACGGTACAAATGCCGAGTTCGGCTTCGACTACCTGCGCGACAACGGTATGGCCACCACCCGCAGCGCTCAGGTGCAGCGCGGGCACTACTTCGCCATCATTGACGAGGTGGACTCCATCCTTATCGACGAAGCGCGTACGCCGCTCATTATTTCCGGTCCGGCCGTCATCGAGCGCGAGCAGCAGTATGATGTGCTCAAACCGCTTATCGAGAAAGTGGTGAAGGCTCAGATTGAACTTTGCAACGGCCTCATGTCCAAGGCTAAGCAGTATGCGAAGGATGGCGATGCCGCCGCCGCCGGACGTTGCCTGTACAAGGTGAAGCTGGGTATGCCGCGCAACCGCGCCTTCATGCGCTCGCAGGAGGATGTGGAGATGCGCCGCATGGTGGAGAAGTACGAGTTGTTCCTGCTGCAGGACCCGCGTAAGCTGGAGCTCTTCAAGCTGAAGGAGGAACTCTACTTCTGCCTGGATGAGAAGCTGCACGATGCCGACCTCATGGAGATGGGCCGCGAGCTCATCAGCCCCGGCAAGCCGGAGGACTTTGTGCTGCCCGACCTCGGCACCGAGTTTGTGAACATCGACGAGGACGAGACGCTCTCCGAGCGTGAGCGCGAGGCTCGCAAGACCGCCCTCATCAAGAAGCTGGACGAGAACGCCGCCCGCCTGCACACCATCAGCCAGCTGCTCAAGGCCTACACCATCTACGAGCGCGATAAGGAATACGTGGTGAAGGACAGCAAGGTAATCATCATCGACCAGAACACCGGCCGCGAGATGCCCGGTCGCCGCTGGAGCGAGGGGCTGCACCAGGCTGTGGAGGCCAAGGAAGGCGTGGAAGTGGAGGCCGAGAACATGACCTACGCTACCATCACCATCCAGAACTACTTCCGCCTTTACACCCGCCTGGCCGGTATGACCGGTACCGCCGAGACGGAGGCTGCCGAGTTCCACGATATCTACAAGCTGGACGTGCTGCCCATCCCGACCAATCGTCCCTGCATCCGCCAGGATCTCAACGACCTCATCTTCAAGACCCGCCGCGAGAAGTTCAATGCCGTGGTGGCCAAGATTAAGGAGCTGCACACCAAGGGGCAGCCGGTGCTGGTGGGTACCGCCAGCGTGGTGGCATCCGAGACGCTTTCCCGCATGCTTTCCGGTGCCCGCATCCCGCACGAGGTGCTCAACGCCAAGAACCACCAGCGCGAAGCTGAGATTGTGGCCCGTGCCGGCCAGCGCGGCGCTGTGACGGTATCCACAAACATGGCCGGCCGTGGTACAGACATTAAGCTGGGCGAGGGCGTGGCTGACCTGGGTGGTCTCTTCGTGCTGGGCACAGAGCGCTACGAATCCCGCCGTATCGACCGCCAGCTGCGCGGCCGCTGCTCCCGCCAGGGCGACCCGGGTGCCTCCCAGTTCTTCCTCTCCTTCGAGGACGACCTGATGCGTAACTTCGGCGGCAGCGAGCGCATGACCCGCGTGATGGACCGCTTCGGCATGGAGGAAGGCGAGGCTGTGGAAAGTGGCCTCATGAACAAGATTATCGAGGGCGCCCAGAAGCGCGTGGAGCAGCGCAACTACATGTGGCGTAAGCATGTGCTGGATTATGATGACGTCATGAACCAGCAGCGTACCATCGTGTACGGCATGCGCAACGAGGCTCTGCTGTGCGAGGAACCCCGCGAGATGCTCTACGAGCAGCTTGTGGAGGGCGTCAACAACAAGTGCGAGCTCTACCTCAACGAGGACAACACCGGCACCGTGCGCCGCGCCGACCTTCTGCAGTGGGTCAACTCCACATTCCCGCTGGGCTGGGGCGAGAGCGATGCCGAGTTCCTGAAGATGCCGCCCGCGGATGCCGCAGAGGTTATCATCAACAAGGTACGCGAGATGTACGAGAAGAAGGTGTCCGGCGAGCGCCCCGACCGTGTGGACCAGATGGAGCGTACCATCATGCTGCAGGCTATCGACAAGCTCTGGCAGCAGCACATCACGGATATGGATGCCCTGCGCGAAGGCGTGCGCCTGCGTGCCCAGGGCCAGCGCGACCCGCTCGTGGAGTACAAGCGCGAGGCTTACGAGATTTTCGAGACCCTCATGAACAATATCCAGTTCGAGATTCTCAACAACCTCTTCCGCAGTACCACGAACCTCAACGCTTTCGAGGACTTCCTGGCCTCGCTGCCCAGCAGCAATGCCGAGGAGGAGGACGCAGATGTGACGGATATCCTGGGCAACGGCGACCTGCTCTCTCTGCTGCGTGAGCAGATGAGCCAGATTACCGCTCGTGCCAAGGCCGCCGGGGCAGTGGCTCCGCAGCCGGAGGAGCTGCCGGAGGTGCCCTCCATCACCGATACGGTGGACTCCTTTGCTCCCACCATGGAGCTGCCGGAGGGCGAAAGCGTGAGCGGGGCTCCCATGCCCGGCGTGCGCATGAAGGCGGAGAAGAAGCTCACCATGCCCCGCAAGAAGGTTATGGGCAAGGTGAAGCGCGAGACCAACCCCGCCGTGCTCGCCATGGAGGAACCTTTCGCTGAGGAGGAGGGCAAGTAAGCGCCTCCTCCGCCCCCTCCTGCACGTCCACATCCTCTCCCCCGGTGCGCACCACATGAACGTACGATCCGTACTGGAATATGTGCCTTTCTTCCGCGGTAAGCTATTCGTAGTGCATATCTGCGAAGCTTCCATTGCGGCGGATGCGCTGGTGGATACCCTGCTGGATGTGGATGCACTGCATGAGATAGGCGTGCGCCTGGTGCTGGTGGCAGAGGGTGCGGATACCGGGCGGCTCATGCGCTGCGCGGGAGAATGCGAGGTGCACGCGGCGGTGGCCGAGCTGCCCCTCACCGAGGGATGCGCGGCGGTGGCGCGTGTGCGCGAGATTGTGGAGCGCCGCCAGGTGGCTATCGTCCCCTCCGGCACCACCGGACTTTTCGATGCCGGCAGTGTTTCCCTGGCAGTGGCTCTGGGGGCTGCCAAATACATTTGTCTGCAGGCGGGGGATATTCCCCTGCGGGATGGACAGCCGATTTTCTCCATACGGGAGAGCGATGTGACCCCGGCCACCTGCGCTAACTGTTCGCACCCCGAGTTATTGCAGCAGGCGGCGGCTGTGTGCCGCGCGGGGATTCCGCGTGTGCACATGCTGGAAGGTGTGCACCGCGGTGTGCTGCTGGACGAGATTTTCTCCGAGGAGGGTGTGGGCACCATGGTGCACGCGGACTCTTACCGCGAGATTCGCCCTCTGCAGGAGGATGATATCCCGGAGCTCCTCTCCATGATAGCCCGCAGCGTGGTGGACTCCAAGCTTGTGGAGCGCACATACGAGAGTATTCTGGCCAACCTGCACAGCTACTACGTTTACACGCTGGACGACACCATCGTGGGCTGTGTGGCGCTTTATCCCTACCCGGCAGACAACTGCGCGGAGCTGGGTTGCCTCTTCATTAAGAAAAACTACGAGGGTCACGGCTATGGCCGCGCCATGTGCCGCTTTGTGGAGGAAAAGGCCGGTGCGCTCGGTTTTGAGTGGATTTTTGCCCTGTCCCAGAGTGCCGTCGCCTACTTCCGGGATCGCCTGGGCTACGCCGAGCTTCCGCGGGAGGTTCTGCCCGCTGCCCGACTGGCGCAGTTGGAAGCCAGTGGCCGTGCTTCTGCCGTGTTCGGCCACCGCTTGCAGTGATGCCAGGGGCGGGGGCTGTCCTTGCCTTATCGTTTTGCTCCGGCAGCGCGCAGCATCGCCTCGATATTTTCATTTCCGGCGGCGGCTCGCAGCGGCGTGATTCCGGCGTTGTTCGCGCGGTTCACATCTGCTCCGGCGCTGATGAGTAGCTCCACCATATCATCATTGATTTTGTCCACACTCCAGGTGGCAATGATATCGCCGTTTTCATCCATATAGTTGCCGCCGTTCTGCTGCGGGTGGCAGAGGTGGTACAGCAGGGCGTTTTCGCCCTTCTTGTTGCAGAGGTTGGGGTTGGCACCGGCCTCCAGCAGAGCCTCTGCTGCTTCTATGGGGAGGAGAAGATTCATGAGGGCGGTGTTTCCGTCCCGGTCCTGCAGGTTGGTGTCTGCCCCTGCCTGCACCAGCAACTCCACCATGGCCTCACTTTGTACGCCGTATGTCAGGGGAGTCTCTCCTTCTTCGTTGCGGGCGTTGGGGCGGATGCCGCGGCTCAGGAAATACGCTGCCAATGCTGTGTCGTTTGCTGCTACGGCATAGTGCAGGGGTGTTGTCTCCGTTTCCAGCAGCTTGGCGCCATGGGATTCCAGCAGGAGGGCGCAGGCTACGTTGTCGCGGCCGCTCTGCTTGTGGTGGCGGAACTCCGCATAGATGCTGCCTTCTTGCTCCGATGCCGCGGGAATCTTGCCTCCGGCGTTCAGTACGGCACGCAGATACTGCGGGAACCCGGATTCTACGGCGCAGCGTACCTCGTCTTCGCCCACGCGGGCACCGGCTTCCAGCAGTTGCTGCACAATATCCATATCTCCCCGGCCGTGGTGGATTGCCAGCCACAGCGGGGAGAGCGGTTCGTCTTCAGCCGTCCTGGCATTCGGCGAGGCCCCGGCCTGCAGCAGCTGCGCTACGGTATCGGTCTCCCCGCTTTCGATGGCTTGCTGAAGCGGCGAGCCTTGTCGAGAGGCATCCGGCGTGGAGAGGTTGCAGCAGGCGGTCAGGGCCAGGGAGCAGAGGAAGAGGCTGAGCTTTTTCATAATCGGGAAATCAGCCAAGGGTGAGAGCAAGGAGGAAAAGGATGAGATGCAGGGATGAGAGGCCAAGAAGCACATTCATCTTCTTGTTGGCCGGAGTACGTGTGAGTCGCAGCAGGATAACACCACCCACGATGATGGCGGCGGCCCAGCAGAGGTTCCAGTTCACATTGGGCAGGAAGAAGGCTGTCTGTTTCAGCGTGGCGTAAGGCGCCACCAGAAAGGCCATGGCGAGGCCGCGGGCGCGCTTGTCGCCCAGGCGTACGGCGAGGGTGCGCTTGCCGGTGGTGGCGTCCTCCTTGCGGTCGCGGATGTTGTTCACTTCAATCAACAGGCAGGAGAGCAACCCGCACTGGATGCCCAGAATAAAGGCGCCGGCGTAGATGGGCAGGTAGAGTTCCTGCCAGCCAATCTGCACAAACACAGTGCCGCACACTGCCACGAGCCCGAAAAAGAGCAGGACGAAAAGCTCACCCAGTCCCTTGTAGGCCAGCGGCCAGGGGCCTCCGGTGTAGCAATAGGCACACAGCATGCTCGGTATGCCGATGGCCAGGATTGGCCAGCCCTGCGCAGCAATGAGCGGCAGGGAGAAAGCAGCAGCTGCTGCCAGGAAGATGCAACCCCATATCTTGACCGCGCGCGAACTCATGTCGCCGCTGGCGGTGATGCGGCGCGGGCCCTGCCGCTTGTCTGTGTCGGCATGTTTGTCGGCATCCAGCGAGTCGTTGAAAAAGTTGCAGGCAATCTGGATGCACATGGCGCTCAGCACGGTGAAGACGGCCAGTTGCCAGTCCAGGCGTACCTCGGGGAAAAAGCCGGTCTGCTGAAACTTGTGTACTATCATGCACCCGGCCCACACTGCCACAATGCCGGCGGGCAGGGTCTTGGGACGGGCTGCGAGGAATATGGATTTGAGTTTGTTCATCGTTTGCGGGGGAATTTGCGGCGACCACCGGCCGCCTGTCGGAAGGGCTCGAAAAGGGAGTCGAGCCCGCTGTTTTTTATAAGGAAGGTCTGCTCCATGAGGCGGCCGAGCTTGCCTTTGGGCCAGCCGCGCTGCCAGAACCAGTCCAGATACTCGGTGGGCAGGTCCATGAGCGGGCAACCCTCCGGCGGATAATTGTCCGGGCCGTACATGCCGTAGGGCATGTGCATGGCGGCAATCTCTGCCAGCAGGGCGCGCAGGTCGTCTGCTGTGGGTATGGGAGCCTCCTGCATCAGCGCTTGACGCTCCAGCTCAGTTCCTGCCCGGCATACATGGGTACAACCTGCTGACCGAAGCTGCGGTAGCTGGCCGGTACCTGCATGGGGGTGTTCGTGAGGGTGATCTTTTTCTGCACCGGGGTGAGACCGTAGATTCTGCAGGCATTGTCGCTCACAAAGGCCTGCAGGTTCTCCAGCGCACCATGTGCGGCAAAGAGTTCGGCCAGGCGCGGCAGCGCCAGCGGGGCGGTGAATACACCGGCCGCGCAGCCGCAGGCCTCTTTTTTGCAGCGCGGGTGCGGGGCGGAGTCGCTGCCGAACATGAGGCGCGGGTGGGCTTCCAGAGCTGCCTGCAGCAGGGCATCGCGGTCCCCGGGGCGCTTGGCTATGGGTTTGCAGAAGAGGTGGGGCTGCAGGGCGCCGCCTGCTACGTCGTCCAGCGTGATGATGAGGTGCTGCAGGGTGACGGTGGCGCAGAGGTTCTCGAACTCATCCAGCAGCTGCAGGGCTGCCGCAGTGGTGATGTGCTCCATGCAGATGCGCAGGCGCGGGTAGCGCGTGGCCAGGTTGCGGTACACCGCCAGGAACTCCGCCTCGCGGTCCATCACAAAGCCGTGGCTCTCGCCGTGTACCAGCAGGGGGATACCCATCTCCTGCATCATGCACAGGGTGCTGTCGGCATCTGCCAGGTTGGCCACGCCGCCCTCGCTGTTGGTGGTGATGCCGGCGGGGTAGAGCTTGTAGCCGAAAAATCCCGGGGTGTCCTTGGCAAGTGTAAGCTGCTGCTCGTTCTGAGCGGTGAAGAACAGCGTCATGTAGCGGCTGAAGGGTGCCTGGTCCATGGCGGCGGCGATTCGCTCGCTGTAGGCCAGCATGGCACCGGGCTCTGTGACCGGCGGCACGAGGTTGGGCATGATGACGGCCCCGGCAAAATCTGCGGAAAGCGGGGCAACAAGCTTCAGCATGTCACCATCGCGCAGGTGCAGGTGCATGTCCAGCGGTGCATTGAGCGTAATCTCCATGGCGGCATTCTACCAGATTTTGCGCGGCTTCGCAAGCTTTACTATTGACAAAGCTGGGTTGCGGGGGTAGAGTTGAGCTTGCTATGATACAAGAACACGTACTTCCGACATACGGGCGCGCCCCCATTACGGTGGCGAAGGGTGAGGGTTCCTACCTGTACGATACGGAAGGCCGACGATATGTGGATTTCTGCGCCGGTATTGCCACCTGCAGCCTCGGGCACTGCCACCCCGCCGTGGTGCAGGCTCTCTGCACGCAGGCCGGCACGCTCATGCACTGCTCGAATCTCTACAACATCCCGCAGCAGGAGGAGCTGGCTACGCTCATCGTGGAGAAAATGATCGGTATCCCCGGCCGCATCTTCTTCTGCAACAGCGGCGCAGAGGCAAACGACGGTATCATTAAGGTGGCTCGCCGCTTCGGTCACCGCCGCCCGGCTGCGGATGGTTCGCCGCGTTACGAGGTGATTACCTTCAACAAGAGTTTCCATGGCCGTACCCTCGGCTCGATGGCGGCCACGGGGCAGGCCAAGATTCAGGTGGAGTTCGACCCGCTGCTGGTAGGCTTCAAGTATGTGGATTTCAATGACCTGGAGGCGCTGAAGGCTGCCATCTCCAAGGAGACCTGCGGTATCCTGTTCGAGGCAATTCAGGGCGAGGGCGGCGTGAACCCCGCCACGGCAGAGTTTATGCGCGGTGCTGCGGCTCTGTGCCGCGAGCACGACCTGTTGCTCATGTTCGACGAGGTGCAGTGTGGCTTCGGCCGCTGCGGCGCTCCCATGGGCTGGCAGGCCATCTGCCCCGAGGTGCAGCCGGACCTGGTATCCTGCGCCAAGGGCATCGGCGGCGGTTTCCCCATGGGCTGCTTCTGGGTGAGCAACCGTGCCATCGACGCTCAGGGCACAGAGCTTTCCTCCATCATGGGCCCGGGGTCGCACGGCTCCACTTTCGGTGGCACGCCCATCGCCTGCGCTACCTCCCTGGCTGTCGTGAGCGAGATTGTCAACAGCGACCTCTCCGCACGTGCCAAAACTCTGGGTGAGCAGATTAAGGCCACTGTGGAGGGCTGGAACCTCCCCTGCGTGGAGACCGTGCGCGGCCATGGCCTGCTGCGTGGTGTGGGGCTGAAATCCGGCTCCTTCACCGTGCCGGAGGGCAACACTCCCGCCGGCTATGTCAACAGCCTCTGCCTGAAGGCCGGCCTGCTGGCTTGCCCCGCCGGCCCCGATACGCTGCGCCTTATTCCCGCCCTCAACGTGCCGGAAGATGTGCTGGCAGAAGGCCTCGCCATCCTGAAGGGCGTGCTGGAAGGCCTGAGCTGAGGCTCCCCGACTTTGTGATAGATTCAGCGGGCAACTCCCCGCAGCAAAAGGCGAAGCGCGCAAAACGCTTCGCCTTTTTCGTGGGCTTCTCTCTCAGAAAATGGCAACCGCCCAAAGGGCGATATCTCAGGCTTTTGCATCTGCTGTCGCAGCCGGTGAAATCCGCTGCTGACAAAGCGGGCGAATCCAACCTTTTTGGGTTGACTTGAGGCGTGGATATGGTAGACTTTTACCAAGTTATGAACCTGTACTACCTTACCCCCTTTCTGTGTATTCCTGCAGTGGCGGTTGCCGCTGCTGCCGAGCAGTCCCCGGCTGTGGAAACGGTGCAAAACGCGGAGGCCTTGCTGGCCTTCCTGAAGTCACATGAAAATCCGAGCCGGGAGGAAGCACGCGAGCTGTTGCTGCGGCTTCCTCTGCCGCTGGAGTGCAGCCGTCCGCTGCGTGCCCGCCTGGAGTTTTACAAAAGCATTCCTCTGCTGGTGAAGATGTGCGAGCAGGGCGGTGCCGAAGGGAAGGAAAACCGCCACCGCTTGTTGAAGATTTCGCCGCGTATGTGGGTGATATGCTCGGCACTGGAAATGTTGCACGCTAAGGAAAAAGGCGATACGGCTCTCCAGGACGCTCTGCAGGCCGAGCTGGAGACCGGTCTGCAGGGCATTGCCCCCGAGCAGGGGATGGGGGTGGTACAGGCTTTGAGTCTGAGTTTTCTCTCACCGGATAAGCAGGAGAAGGTCGATGCCGCCGAGGAGACCGCCAAAAATCGCCGTATTGCGGAGGCTCTGGAGGGCGCGAAAAACGGCGCGGATGCCCAGTTGGCCCTGGCAATGATGCACCTCTACGAGCAAATGGGCCTTGGGGTGGATGTGGAACGCGCCATGCAGCACGCGCTGCGAGGTGCGGTGGCGGAGATGTATTTGCTGCAGGATAAGGATGTTCTGCGGAATTCCCTGCGCCTGACACTTGCCCGCGCAGCGGTGTTGAAGGGCGGGGCGGCTCTGCCGCTGCAAGTGGCGGCTCTGCTGCAGCCGGAGAAGGAGGATAAGTCTACAGCCGGTCTTTGCTGCTACAGGCTGGCGAAGTTGTACGGCAATCTGCCGGAGACCTGCGATGTGGCCTCGGAAGAACTGGCTCAGGCGGTTCTGGTGGCCGGTGCAGAATTGGGAGACCCCGCCTGTCTGCACGAGCTGGCAGAACGCATGGAAGGTGCGCCGGAACGCGAGAATCTGCAGAAGATGGCAGAGCAGGCAGGTTTTGATCCCGAAAAGGATTATCTGAACGGCGAGCATGGTCGCAAAGCCTCGTTGCATGTCAGTTACCCGGCTGTGGAAATTCCGGATGCCACAGAGCGGCTGGTGTCTGCGTATTGCAACATGTTGGTGGCGCGCGCTGAAGCATCGGAGTGGATGGCCGCCGGGGTGGCGCAGAGCAGCAAGGTCATGCAGCAGCTGAGCCCGATTCTGGTATCGTTCCTGGACATGCTTACAGAAGAGGGGAAAGACGGCTTGTCTGTGTACGATGAGGATGAAGCCGATTCTCAGGAAGCCGATGATGAGGGGTGGAAGCGCTTTTTTGACCGCCTTCAGCAGATGTCGGGCAGAATGAATGATGCCGAATTGTCCGCTTATGTGGACTCGATGTCGGAAGGACTCAAACCGATGCTGCAGCAGCAGGGTTCTCAGGAGGAGATATCGGAGGAGCAGCTCGAATTCTGGCAGAAACTGGCCGATGCCGGGCAGGAAGATGCCATCTACCTGCTGGCCTGGCGCCAGGTCAGATTTACCGGAGAATTTACGCAGGAGAGTTGGACCCAGATGGCCGACGCGGCTCGCCGTGGCTCCGGAGATGCTGCCTGGTTCCTTTTTACCGCGCTTTGGGAGGAGTTGTACGGCTTGCAGCGCGACCCTATGTCGGCTTCGGCCTGTTATCGCCGCGCCCTGGCCTGTCGGAGTATCGATGCCTGGAAGCGCGAGTGGAACCGAGCGGAGGACGATGCCGGACGCCTCTACGCCCTGGTGCACATGAACGCAGCTTCCGGTGGCGAGAAGTACGGCTTGGAGCTGGATGACGCCCTGCAGGCATACGGAGCCGCACACCCTGAGCTGCAGAGCATCATAGCCCCGCTGCGCCTGCTCTGCATCGGGCAGGATTTGCGCCGGAATACAAGCTCGCCGGAGCAGAACTACGAGCTGCGTACCCGAGCCCTGCAGCTGGCAGCGATGCTGAATCCGCCGGTGCTGCTGCAATCCGACCTCGATTTCCGGCAGCAGCATGCGGAGTTTGTATGCCGCAAGGAGAAGAATGGCGAGCGGACGCGCGCTGCACACAAAGCGCTGCCGGCGCTGCAAGAAGGAAAAGCGGATTTGCTGCTGGTGGCAGAAGGCAAAATCATCTACGAACAGCCGGGGCAGGATACCGCCAGCCTGCCGGCCGAGCTGCTGAAGGGAGCTCACCTCGTCTGCCGCGAGTGCAACCGCGCCCTGGCGGATTTCGCCATTCAGGCCGGGGTGCGGAGCGTTACCGCCATGCGTATGCCCGCCGCAGAACGCAGCCACCTCCGCGCCCATAACATCTCCGCCGGCGGCTGGGAGATTACAGAATAGGGGGCAGGCTGGCCTGCCCCCTCTCTCATCCCGCCGGTAGGCGGGATGTCTTCACTCTGCGCGTAGCGCAGTCTTCACTCCGGCGCAGCCGGTCTTCTCGGCGGGCGAAAGCACGCTCTTCGCCATACAGCGAGGGGCTTTTGCATTGGCTGGCAGTGCAGCCGGTGAAATCCGCTTCCGACAAAGCGAACGATATCGACCGCGTACCGCGGTCGGTGGAATATGAGCCCCCTGCACAGGGGGCGACGGAGAAGGCATGCCGAGCACATGTGCGTGGCAATTGGTGTATCCTACAGGGCGGCTCTTCCGTCACCCCGCACTTCTGCGGGGTTCTGTTTGTTTTATCTCCCGAACCCGGGGTTCCGCCTGCGGCTCCACCACCGGGCTAAGGTACTGTCGCCCCTCGTGGAGGGGCTTTCCTCCTCTCTCATCCCGCCGGTAGGCGGGATGTCTTCACTCTGGCGTAGCGCAGTCTTCACTCCGGCGCAGCCGATCTTCTCGGCGGGCGAAAGCTCGCTCTTCGCCATAGTTGCATCGACTGCTGTCGCATCCGGCGATATCCGCTTCTGACGAAGCGGGTGAGATTGCGCCTTTGGCGCAGCGAGATTCGTGCTGCGCACGGGTTATATCGCCCAAGCTGCGCTTGGACGGTGAATTCTAGTTTAACCGCCCGACAGGGCGATATAACCTGCCGGCAGGCAGATATAACCCGAGCAACGCGAGGATATAACCCGCCGGACGGCGGATATTACCGCCCTCTTGCGGGCGATTTTTCCTTCTTACTCCGCGCGGAGAATTGCCTTTTCCCAGAGGTCGGGGCGGTGGAAATCCGGCTGCGTGTCGCAGGGCAGAGCGGTGGTCAGGAATACCTGGTCCGGGGATTTCAGGATGGCGGCGGCTGTGAGCTTGCAATCCTGCGGGGAGATGCCGGCTTCGGCCAGTACCGCAGCGGGTATCAGGGCGCGGCAGCTCCAGCCCTCATCGGTGCTGCAGCCGGTGGCCTGTACACCGGCGGGTTCCCAGTTCTCGAAACCCGGGGCGACCTGACGCGGTGCGCAGAACACAGCGGCCCACCAGGCACCGTTCGGGCTGAGGTTGAACTCCATGTAGCGCTCGCCGCCCGGGGTGGAGATGAAAAACTCCGCAGCATCGTAGCGCCAGAGCTCAGCCTGGAAGGCGCCGCATACCCCCTCCGGGTGCACCAGTGCGGCCGCTTTGCGCGCGGCGCGGAACTCCAGCCCTTCTGCGGTGAGGGTGAAGCTGTACTCATACGGCGGCTCGATAGGCTGCCCGTACCATTCTTTGTCGATGCACTGAATCTGTGCCTTGCCGGTGGAAATGATGCTCTGCATACCCCATACTCTACCACGCCTTACGCGTGCGCGCAAGCTTTCTTTTAGGGGTGTTCATAAAAATGCTTTCAAAAATGCCGATATACGATGGAAATAGAACAAAATGCAACATTTTTTGTAAAAAAGGCTTGCAAATTGAGTGAATTGCGTGTATCCTTCGCCGCGCGAGCTGCACAAAACCGACCGTTGGTCCTCCATTTCCTCCGGAAGATTGGCTCGCATGGGGGGAAACCCGGTCACACCAAACAAAAATCATGTCAGACGATCTGAACAACGAGCAGGAGGTCATCGAGTTGGCCCATTTCGAGATTCCGAACACACTCAAGCGCATTGAGGATCCGGAAGATCCGAACCACATTACATTCATCGCTGAGCCCATCGAGACGGGTTTCGGCCACACGCTGGGTAACTCCCTGCGTCGCGTGCTGCTGAGCTCTCTGGAGGGTGCCGCTATCACCAGCGTGCGCATCGCCGGTGCTCAGCACGAGTTCACCTCTCTGCCCGGCGTGGTGGAGGACGTGACCGAGATTATCCTCAACCTCAAGAAGATTAAGTTCGCCCACCACGGCAAGGAGCCCCGCACGCTCTCCCTTCGCGTTACCAAGCAGGGTGCTGTGACCGCCGGCGACATCCAGGAGGACCACATCTACTCCGTCGTTAACAAGGACCAGATCATCTGCCACCTCGACCAGAACACCATCTTCGACTGCGATTTCGAGGTATGCGTAGGCCGTGGCTTCTACACCGCAGAGGACAACAACGACAAGGACCGCCCCATCGGCGTGATTCCGATCGACTCCATCTTCTCCCCCGTGACCCGCGTGAAGTACGCTGTGGATAACGCCCGTGTGGGTCAGATGACCGAGTTCGACAAGCTTGTGCTCGACATCTGGACAGACGGCCGCGTGAGCCCGAACGATGCCATGCTTCAGGCTGCCAGCATCATGCGCCACCACCTGGACGTGTTCGTGGAGAGCGACAGCCGCCGCGTATCCTTCGACCGCGCTTCCGGCGGCGATACGGATGCCAACACCGCACAGCTTCGCAAGCTGCTCAACATGAGCGTGAACGAAATCGAGCTGTCCGTGCGTGCTGCTAACTGCCTGAACAACGCCAACATCACCACCGTGGGGCAGCTTGCCATGAAGACCGAGAGCGAGATGCTCAAGTACCGCAACTTCGGTAAGAAGTCCCTCAACGAGATTAAGGAGAAGCTCGTGCAGCACGGCCTGTCCCTGGGCATGCAGTTCGACTCCAAGCTCCTGGCCGCCCCCGGCAGCAGCCCCCGTCTGCGCGACTCCGACGAGCCCCGCGCTACCGACCTCCAGGCTCTCATCTCCCACAACATCGAGGCTTACGGCTTCGACGATGAGGACGAGGACGATTTCGACGAGTAAAGCACTCCGCTATACAGCAAAAACTTCATTATTAACACCATATCACATAATACAATACTATGAGACACGGCGTCAAAAAGGCCAAGCTGCAGCGTACGGCCTCCCATCGTAAGGCTCTGCTTGCCAACCAGGCTTGCAGCCTCATCTCCCACGGTCGCATCACCACCACTCTGGCCAAGGCCAAGGCTCTGCGCCCCTATGTGGAGAAGCTCATCACCCTCGGCAAGAACGGCTCCCTGCACGCTCGCCGTCAGGCTCTGGCCACTCTGCCCCAGCCCAAGGTTGTCACCAAGCTCTTCAGCGTGGTGGCCGAGGCTACCAAGGACCGCCAGGGCGGCTACTGCCGCATCGTGAAGCTCGGTCAGCGTATGACCGACAGCGCCCCCATGGCCCTCATCGAGATCATCGACCTGCCCCAGCTCACCGCTCCCGTGGCTCCCGCCACCACCGTGGGCACCGGCACCACCGAGGCTCCTGCCGCTGAGGCTCCCGCTACTGAGGCTCCCGCCGAAGAGCAGAAGTAAATAACGCTTCACAGCAGTTACACATTTGCAAGTCCCGCAGTCGCAAGACTGCGGGATTTGTGTTTTTAAGTACGAATTACGAGTTGGGAATCTCTAAAAACTAGACATTCCTTCCGGCGACGTCGCTCCTCCGCAAATTGGTAATTACCCGCGAGCGAAGCGAGCCTAACCCAGAGCCCGCCGAGCGGGCGACAGAACATTAGCCCCGGGGAAGCGAGCATAAGCGAGCGCACCCCGGGGAGGGAACGTAAAGAAATGAGAACCCCGCAGACTTGCGGGGTGACAGAGGGGCTTTGCTTAAGAATACACTGATGATGAGAGCATTAACGGACAACAATTATATAAAGACCGTATGCGATTATAACACGCTTTTCTGTCGCCCCGCACGTCTGCGGGGCTCTGATTATTTTTTTCTCATTACCCAGAGCTGCGCGAGCTGCCGCTCGCTTGCACTGGGCTAATACTCTATCGCCCGCACAAGTGCGGGCTTTTGAATTCCGCTCACCTTCGGTTCGCCATACAGCTCGGCAAATTACTCTTTGGCGAGTTTTTAGAGATGCCCGAGTTACGAGTTGCGAAACAGCTTGTAGCACGCTGCTGCCTCCTGTGGGCAGCGTGTGTGCCTGGAGCCGCGGCAGAAGACGTGCAGGCGCGCAGAGGGGGCTGTGCAAGGTCATGTGCAAGGGTGGGCTGGGTGAGGCCTGCTCATGGCAGCCAGAGGGCCGCGAGAGCGCATGCAAGGTGGCGCGGTACGCAGGGCTGCGGCGGTGGGTAAGAGCCGCGTGGAGTTGGAGCAGGGGGGGGCGCAGCGCAGAGCGCACACAAGGGGCCCTGTGCGGGGATATGCTGCGGAGCTCCCTGCCTGTGTATACAAAACCGCCTCTCACTTGCGGGTGAGAGGCGGCGGTGTAAGTTTCAGAGAGATGTCAGAGGGGGTGCTATCAGGCGGTAGCTTCGCCCTTTTTCGGCTCGTCGGCGGACGCTTCGTCCTCCTTGCGCTGGGGCATCTTGCCGGTGGTGAAGTACTGCTCGATTTCCTCCAGGGTGCGACCCTTGGTCTCGGGCATGATGCAGGCGGTGATGAAGTAGATCACCGTGAAGCCGGCCAGCCAGAAGAATACGGAGGAGTAGCCGCTGGAACCAACCCAGGGCAGGAAGGTGCCTGCGATGGTGGTGGACACCAGCTGGTTGATGAGCAGGGCGATGGCCATGCCGTTGGCGCGGATGCGGTTCGGCATCAGCTCAGAGAGAGCCAGCCATACGCACACGCCGGGGCCTGCTGCGTAGAAGGCGATGAACACGATGAAGAAGCCGGCCACCATGTAACCGGTGAAGGCACCGGGCTTCATGCCGATTTCGGCACGGGTCACCTGCAGGTCTTTCACGCTGCCCTTCTCGAGGATGGGCGTACCGAACAGGCTGTAGAAGTGGTCCATGAAGTTGGGGTCGGCATCGACGATGGTCTTCTTTACGTCGATGGCAGTACCCTCTGCCTTGGGATCAGCGGAGAACTCGGCAACATCCTGCTTGTTGTCGTTGCCGTGAGTGTAGTTTACGATGAGCTGCATGCCGGGGGCCACGCTTTCGCCCTGCATGAACTCGGGATAGAGCTTAGCAATCTCGGGGTCGGAGAAGGCAGTCTTCACTGCGTCGGCGGTGGAGAGGTTCAGCGCGTTGTCGGCCACGCTGGCTTTCACGATGTCGGTCACATCCACACGCTTGTTCTCCACAGCCAGGAACATGGCGCCCACGCCGGCAAGGCCGACGATGATGCCCAGCGTACCCATCTTGAGCAGGAAGGTGCGGCCCTTCTTGTCCACCAGAGATACAGCCACGATGGTCATCACCATGTTCATGACCTTGATGCCCAGGTCAGCCCAGTTGGCGAACGCACCCTGCAGACCTGCCTGCTGGAAGATCTTCACAGAGTAGTTCAGCACGGAGTTGATGCCAGTAGCCTGTGTGCAGGCCAGCACCACCACGGCGAGGCAGAAGGGAATCACATACTTGCGCTGCAGCAGGCTGTCGCCCTTGGCGGCTTCGGCCATAGCGGCTTTCTCTTCTGCGGCGCGCTTGTCGGCGTCCTTCATCTCCTGCAGAATCTCGCGGGCAGCCTTGTCGCCGTTGTTGGCGGCCAGGGCCAGCAGAGCCTCGTCCTCACGGCCGTTGCGGTACAGCCAGCGCGGGGACTCCTTGAGGCGGAAGGCACCGATGAAGAGGATGATACCGGGCAGAGCGGAGCACCAGAAGATAACCTGCCAGGCCATCTGCTTGCTCTCGGCAGACACGGTCATGTCGTCTGCAGCGCCTACAATCTGAGTTGTTACCAGACCCACCACGGCGGCGAACACCAGACCCACCGTGAGCATGAACTGGAACATGCCGGTGCCCTTGCCTCGGGAGTTGGCATCCAGACATTCGGCCAGATACATGGGTACCACGACGCCCACCAGACCTGCGGAGGCACCCTGCAGGATACGGCCGCTCATAAGCAGGATGAAGCTGCCGCTGGAGAAGCAGATAACCGGGATGCTCAGCGTGAAGAGCAGCGCGGAAAGGATGATGACGTTACGACGCCCGAGCCACTCCGCCAGCATGCCGGCAAACAGGGAGGAGAGCACGGAACCCGCGAGCACGGCCGCAACCACGAGCGAGATTTCCGAGGGGGTGTAAGAGGAAGTCTTTTCAATATAGGGCAGTGCCGCAGCAATCACGCCTACGTCAATGCCGTACAAAAGACCGCCAAGACCTGCCATTACCATGAGGTAAAGGGCGTAGCGTTTCACCGAAGCTGTGAGCTCGGTTGTCGTTGTATCTGTACTCATAACCCCTTTATTATACCACTCCTGTTTGGCAGTTCAATCCAAAAAATGGGGTCGGAATAAGTATTTTTGCGGGCAGTTATCTTGCGTATTGAATACTAAATGTTTGCAATTTTGCGAAAAATGCTTTCCGCGAGCTGCGCGGGGGTGTTTTCTGTGTCAGTACGCGGGGAGCAGGATATAGGCGTGGCCCAGGGCTCCCGCCGCAGCCAGGTGCGCTGGCGTTTGGCGTACTGGCGGGTGGCCAGAGCCAGGGCGCTGCAGAGCTCTGCGCGGGAGAGGTCTCCGGCGAGGTGTTCGCGTATGAGGGAGAGCCCCAGTGTCTTCTCCGCCGTGGGGGAAAGCTCGGCCGGCAGCGCGGCCACTTCTTCTATGGCGCCGGTGTCCAGCATGCGCTGCGCGCGGGCGGCGATGCGGGCATCCAGCTCCGGCACCTCGGGCACCAGGCAGAAGCCGGGGCCGCAGGCCTGTGGCTGCCAGTTGTTGCGCCAGTAGGCCAGCGGCTTGCCGCCCAGCAGCACAATCTCCAGATTCCGCACCACATAGCGCGGGTTCTGCAGGTTGGTGGCAGCGGCGCCCTCCGAGTCCGCTTCCTGCAGGCGGCGCACTGCTTCCTGCGCCGGCAGGGCTTCCAGCTCGGCACGAAGGGCAGGGTCGCTCGGAGGCGCCGGGGAAATGCCGTGCGAGATGAACTTGACATACAGCCCGCTGCCGCCGGTGACGATGGGGGTGGCGCCCCGTGCCTGAATATCGGCTATGCAGGCCTGTGCGCGGCGGGCGTGGGTGGCGGCGTCGTTGTTTTCGCTCACTTCCAGGTTGCCGATGAGGTGGTGCGGCACGCCGCCGCGCTCCTCTTCCGCCGGGGCTGCGGTGAGCACCGGCATGGCGCGGTATACCTGGTAGGCATCCGCGCTCACAATCTCTGCCCGCCCCAGCAGGCGCGCCAGCTCCACGGCCACAGCGCTCTTGCCGCAGCCCGTAGGACCCAGTATGAATATCGGCTCCGCCATGTCAAGCTCGGGGGCAGATATGCGAATCGCAACCGCGCGTATCAGGCTTTCTTGCGGGTGAGGTACTTCATGAGCGCGTACAGCACCGCCAGCAGCACCACACCGCCCACAATCAGGTGGCTCTCCGCCTTCACGGCGTCGATAAGCGCCTCCGGGGACTCCAGAATACCGGGGTGTTCGCGGCCTACCTTGTCGCCGAACCAGGCCAGCACCCAGCACCAGATGGCCGAGCCGGTGATGGTGGTGAGGCTGAACATGGCGAAGTTCACCCGTGCCAGACCCGCCGGTATCGAGATAAGGTGGCGGATAACAGGCAGGAAGCGCGAGAAGAAGATACCTGCCGTGGAATACTGGCGCATGAACTCCTCTGCCGTCTCCACCTTGTGCTGCGGCATGAAGAAATATTTGCCGAAGCGGTAGATGAACGGACGCCCGACCCACAGCGCGCACACATACATGACCACCGAGCCCAGGTAGGAACCCACCGTACCTGCCAGCACAACGCCCCAGAAGCTCATCTCGGCATTCGGCAGGGCAGCCAGAATCGCGGCCGGCGGCACCACAACCTCGCTCGGCACGGGCAGAATGGAACTCTCCATCGCCATGAGAAGCACAACACCCCAGTACCCCCACTCGACAACCCAGCCCATCCAGATATTGATTAAGTCATGTAGCATAGGTGCCATTATACAGATTCCCTCCCGTATAGCAAGCCGAAACTTATGCCGCGCAGGCCGCCGCAGCGCAGGCGTGGCGCCCCATTTGCCTGCAAAAATCCACACAGCCCCCTCGCAAATGCACTTTCTGCTTCACAATATGGGCAAAGTGTGGTTAAATGGAGGAGCAATGAGTGTAGGAGACGGCAGAGAGGGCAAGGTACGTGTTGCCTTGCTCGGCAAAGGCCAGCTGGGTGGTCGGCTCGCGGGTATGAGCCTGCCGCGCCAGATTGTGCACATTGCCCTCTGGCCCCTGCTGGAGCAGGTCATGAGCTTCATCTGCGCCTCAACCTCCCTTTTCCTGGCCACCCACATGGGCACCGCCGGCGATATCACGGAGCAGATTGCCTCCGGCATCGGCGTCACCGGCTATGTCATGTGGCTGGGCTTCCTCATGCAGGGAGCCGTGGGCATGGGCGCCACCGCCATCGTGAGCCGCATGACGGGTGCCCGCAAGTTCGGCGAGGCGAACTACGCCGCGAACCAGGCTGCCGTGCTCGGCTTCCTGGCCGGTGTGCTCTCTGCGCTGCTCATGTACCTCACGGCGGATTTCCTGGTAACCCGCGCGCTCACTCTCACCGCCTATGCGCAGGAAGTTGCGCTCACCTACATGCGGGTGGGCTGCTGGGTGGCCATCTTCTCCGGCGTGGTATTTGCGGTGAATGCCGCTCTGCGCGGCGCGGGCGATACGCGCACGCCCTTCTTCATCATGCTCGCGGTGGATGGCCTCAACATCGTCTTCAGCGTCATCTTTGTGTACTGCTTCGGCATGTTTATCGAGGGCCTCGCGCTGGGTATGATAGCCGGCATGGCTTCCGCCGCCGCCATTCTGGTGGGTATTCTGGTGCGCCGCTCCGTGCAGATGCGCCGCCTCATGGCCGGCGCCGACCCGGATTCCTACGCCGCCACGCAGGCAGCCACCTACGTGCCGCCGCTCTTCCTGCGGCTGCGCAGCCTCATGCCGAACATGCACAGCATGTACCGCATCCTCTCCATCGGCCTGCCGCAGGCGCTGGAAATCGGCGGTATCTGGCTCATCCAGATCTACGTGCTGCGCGTCATCTCCGGCCTGGGGAACGCCTACGTGGGCGCGCACAATATCGCCATCCGTATCGAGAGCATGAGCTTCCTGCCCGGCTTCGCCATCGGCATGGCAGGCGCCACCCTCGTGGGGCAGTACCTCGGCACCGGCAGCGTGCGCATGGCGCTGGAGACCATCCGCAAATGCGTGCTCTACAGCGTCGTGTTCATGGGGCTCATGGGCGTGGTATTCTTCGCCTTCCCGGGGATTTTTGTGGAAATCTTTGCCTCCAATTCGGAGGGGCTCATGCGCGCCACTGTGCCGGTGGTGCAGGTGTTCCTGCTGGCCGAGCCCTTCTATGCCGCCATGCTCATGCTCAAGATGTGCCTGCGCGGCGCGGGCGACACACGCCGCGTCATGTACGTGTCCTACGGCTGCATGGGCTTCTTCCGCGTGGGCTGCCTCTTCCTCTGGAACCTCTACTGGCCCGAGACTCTCTCCCTCGTGGGCATCTGGATTCTCTTCTCCGTGGACATGGCCGTGGAGTATCTCATCCTGAACCGCCTCCTCATCGGCCTCCGCTGGGCCAGAAGAAAGGTATAAGCCCGCCGCACAGCTCCTGTGCCGCTGCTGCCCGCTCACTGTCTCCGCTTCTGCCGGGGGCTGTATCAGAACTCGGCGCGGATAATTTCCAGCACGCGCTCGTGCACCTCCTGCACGCTGCCATCCGCCTCGATGCGGTGCAGCCAGGGCATCTCCATATCGGAGTAGATGGCCGCACAGGCCTGCAGGAATGCCTCGTTCTCGAAGGCGTCCTTCCCGTTGCCGCGCGCATTCATGCGCTCCATGGAAAGCTCCACCGGTATATCCAGCCAGAAGGCTGCATCCGGTATCGTGGCGAACTCCTCGTTCATCTCCCGTATGGCCTCCACATTCATGCCGCTCGCACCCTGGTACGCCATCATGGACAGGTAGTAGCGGTCCAGCAGCACCCAGGCGCCGCGGTTCAGCGCCGGCTCAATCACCTCGCGCACATGCTCGCGGCGGTCCTGCAGCAGGCAGTTGATTTCCTCATCCAGGCTCAGGCGCTCGCCGCTCAACGCCGCATTCCGCACCTTCATGCCCCACTCGCCGCGGGTCGGCTCATAATCGCTTATCACTTCCTTCCCCTGCGCACGCAGGTACTCGGCCAGCAGCTTTATCTGGGTAGACTTGCCCGTGCCGTCTATGCCTTCAAAGACGACCAGGCGGCCCCTTAGGTGAGGTGAATCAGATTCCATGGTGAGCACAGACTAGCACACCACGAACCGCCTTGCAAGACTAAAGATGCGAAAATGCAATTTCTTATGCGTCAATGTAAGAAAAGCCGCTGCCCTTTTTACGGGACAACGGCTTTTCTCTCAATCAACGAAAAAAAATAATTTACTTGCGGCGGCGGCGAGCTGCCAGACCTGCCAAAGCCAGCAGGGAAAGCGTGGCCGTGGTGGGTTCGGGTACCGTATAAGAGGCAGAGATGCCATCAACTATATACGCAGTTGTAGCGGCGCCGCTCAAGCCTTTAACGCCTGCAATAACCTTGTAACCCTTTTCCCATACAAAGTCGGGAGTCTCAAGGGTAAGGGTAAGTTCTCCGGTCTTGGAATTGAAGGAGCCGGTAACGTCATTTATACCCCCGATAAGCTTACCGGCAGCGTCTCTTACGCCAAGACCTATGGTAATATCTCCATCCAGAGGATTGTTGGCATAGCCGGAAGCAGAGAAGGAGAAAGAAGTAATGGTCGTACCGGCAGCAATATCGCTGCCAAGTACAAATCCGGCGCATACACCTTTTGTGCCCGAACGACCTGCTAGTGTAATTGTATTATTCTTCCACTCACCTTCACGATAAACTGTACCATCGATGGTAATATTAGGAGTATGCCAGTTGGAACCGATAAAACCTCCTTGTGGGCCTACATGATAGCCATAATCAAAATTGGCTAGCTTATTATTCAGTACGTTCTCAATGGATCCCCACACTTCTTGATTCTGAGTGGGGGTGAGTACATCACCGGGCATGGTCAGGGTTTCACCCATGGCTGCACCAGCCATCAGCAACAGTGAGATTATTGTTTTCTTCATATTAGTAAGAATTGATTGTTAAGAGTTTTAGCTTCTTGCGCTGCTGTTCTCTTTCCCTTGCGCAATGGGTGGCAGAGATGCCGGCAACGAATACGCTGAAGATAGTATACAGCATCGCCAATGCTGTAGCAAGCACAAAAGCGGAAAATGATTGAGAATTATGTGCTTTTTGTGATTTAATTAAATCAATTTTTCAGAAAAAAAGTCCTTATTGGGCCCCCAAGTGCCTGATTTTACTCATTCAGTTCATTCATCAGCATTGGCGATGCTGACGATTCTTATTTTTGCATAATCCCGAAAAATAGACTCCCCCGCCGGGAGGCGGGGGATGTCCGGTATGGAGTCACACTTGAGCCGTGGAAAGAGCGCTCTCCTACGCATGCCGTACGGCCTCCACGAGTGCTGGTTCTGAAGTGCCTTTAATCTAGCATAGAAAATGCGGGAACGCAAGCATAAAACTGCTTTTTTGTTGACTTGGGCTGCAAAAAGTATAATATGGTGTGTGGCAGGTGAAGTGCTGTTTCCCTGCCTCTTATTCTGAAGGCTCCAACCGAGCAACTTATCTATACTTATGCAAACAACTTATCCTAGTCCCGTTTTATCTTCGCAGGTGGACTGCGGAGCCGTCCGCGATGAGTGGAACGCCAACCCTTTCTTTGCACCGGATTCTGTCGTACTTGGTCTGGACATCGGTATCGAGGGCATCGGTATCGCTGTGCGCCGCGGCTCGGAGTGGCTGTATGCCAAGACGCTGCTGGTAGACTTGCCCCAGGCTCAGGCTCTGGCGGAGCGCCGTGCCTTCCGTGCATCCCGCCATGCCCGCAAGAATCGCCGCACGCGCATGTGCCGCCTCAAAGACCTGTTCGACGCCCACGGCCTGCCTTGGGTGAATGATGACCAGATGTCGCGCTCCGACCCCTTCAAACTGCGCTATCGCGCCATCACCGGAACTCTGGCTTCGCGCGAGGCGCTCTCTATCTGCATCCGTTCCTGCGTGTTGCGCCGCGGGTACGATTATTTTGCCATGAGCGGGGAGGAAGGCGGAGAAATGCCGTGGGGCGAAAGCTTGTCGCTGAGCGATGCGAAGAAGTGGCTCGCCTCTGCTTATGTGGATGAGAAACTCCGGGAGCAACTGCTGAAATGCACACCGAGCCTGACCCACAACAACAAGGAGTTGGATGCTAAGAAAGCCGCTGAGTGGGAGGAGCTGGTCGAGTCTCGCTACGCATTGGCCGATACCCTGGGTATTGAGGCAACTCTGCGGGATTATGCCCATAAAACGCTGAATGAACGGAAAGCCCGCGGACGCAATTTCCCCCGGGCCCATGTGGAAGCTCATCTCCGCACCATTCTGCAGCGCCATGCACACCTCATAGACAGGCCGGAGGCATTTGCCGAAAGCTTGTTCTGCGACTGCGACACTAGGGAACATAAGAAGGTGGCCATTTTCCACTACAATCGCAAAACGCCGAATGAAGCCGCTCGTCACTTTGCCGGTAAGGTGAAACAGTGCCCCTATTGCAGCTGGCTGGACTTGCCGACAGCGCGCTGCGGCATGCTTGGGGACAAAGATATCCGCAAATGGAAGCTGCTCGATTTTGTATCCGTGCGTACCTTTGAGTGGGAAACCAAAAACAAGCTTCCCCTGGGGCACAGGACTCTGCCGGCTGAGGCTGTACGAGTGCTTGTGCAGGCTGTAGATGAAGGCAAAAAATGGGGCGAAGCCAAAAAAATGATGGACGCGGAGCTCAAGAAGCTTCAGCTTGTCATGTCCAAGCGGGAGTGGAATGTGCAGCAGTCCGAACAGTTGAAGGATATTATCGGATCCGGTGCTTCCCTCCGTGGGCGTGCCGGTATGTCTGCCGCTGCTGCCCGTGCCATGGTGGATGCCGCTACCGCTCAGGGTGCGGATTTTGAGCCTGCTCATATAGAGCAGTGGAAGAAAGACAGCGGTCTTTATACCTTCCGCGCGCAGGTGGATGTCTATGGCGGCATCTACCCGCAGGTGCAGACGCTCATGGGCACGCTCAGAAAGCAGAAAGCCGGTGAGGAACGCACCTTTGCCTGCAAGGGCTTCCTCCAGCATCTGTTTGAGCGGACGCTGCGGGATAAGCTGGGCGGTAAACTTGTGCCGGATTATTGCGTGATAGAATGTATCAAGAATCCGGCTATCAACAGCGATAAAGCCAAAGAAATCGAGAAAAAGCAGAAAGAAAACCGCGCACGTCGCGAAAAGCTGGCCGCTTCTTTCGAGAAGTCCGGGAACGCCAGTCACGCGGATTTCCTGCGCATGCGTCTGTTCTCGGAGCAGGGCGGCAGTCCCACAACACCGGCTACCTGTCCGTTCACTGGGCAGAAGCTGGCACCGGAGGACTTGTTTACCGCCAAATTCCAGCTGGCGCACCTCTGGCCGGATTCCCGCGGCGGTCTGTACATGGCAGATAATCTTGTGCTGACCACGCGCGAGGTGAATGCAGCCATGCAGAATATGACCCCGCGCGAAGCTGCAGCTGCTTCCTTGCCCGGCTGGCTCAGCTGGGAGGAGATGCGCAAGCTCGTCAGTTCCTTCGGTTGGGGGAAGGACAAACGCGAGATTTTTTCCGCGGAAGAGTTCCCGGAGTTTAACAACATGACGCGTACCGCTCAGCTGGCCCGCGAGCTTCGCCGACTTGTCGCGGTGTGGATGGGTATCTCCGCCAATCCGGAGGATATGCGTCTCCGCATCGGCAACCCCTGCGGTGTCTACACCGCCGCCGCCCGCCGCTGCTTCATGGCTCCGGAGTACAGAAAAGACCGCTCGGACAATACCCACCACAGAATCGATGCAGCGCTGATGACCTGCCTGCCTCCCTCCGGCATGAATGATGTGCTGTACCGTGGCATTTTCCATACGGTGCAGAACGAGAAGGGGAATCGCGAGCTCATGTGTCTGGAGGGGCTCCATGTGCCGGATATCATGCCTCTGTTGCAGAATGGCGCTGAGTGCCCGGTCGTGAAAATCAATAGCCGCAGCAAGTGCAAATCGCTGGGCGACAGTACATTCTGGGCTGCAAAGAAGGATGGGCTGACGCACCAGCGTACACCTCTGAACCCGGCTAATATCTCAAATGCCAAAGAACTGGTGGATATTCTGGTGAGAATGGGAATCCCCGCGAAGGATATTCCTGCAGAAAAACTTATCGACAAATGGCTGGAGTCTGCACAGGCTGCGACCAAAGCGGACGTTGCCGCACCGAAACAACTGTGCCTGAACAATGGTACTCCTATTCGCAGTATCTGGAAATTCGGCAGTAAGGGAAATCTGGATAAATCCCCCCTGGGCTGGAACGGCATGATTGCGGGGGATGGCACCTTCACGCAGCTGCGCAGTCTCTCTGCCTCCAACGACAGAATGGAGCTCTGGCTGGGATGGAATGCCAATAAAAAGTGCTGGGAATATTACAAAAAGCTTATCCCCACAGCCGCGGCGATGGCCGGTATCAAGCGTATGGGCCTGCCCTGGCGGGGTACCAAGGGAGCGCCTCCCTATCTGCTGGAATTGCTGGCTCGCCGGAAAGCAAAAGATTTGCACAAGATGGTCTGTGGTGCTTTGCCGCCGGGAGCCGTGAAGCTGGCATCTTTCCGCAAGGGGGATGTATTCAGGCTCATCTACGAAGCAGATCCAAAATATCTGGAAAAACTGCAGAAGGAGGGTCGCAATGTGGAAGATTTAAAATTCTCGGTGGAGACTTGGGGCACCGTGACTGCGGTGAAGAGTGATATGAGGCTGGAGACCAAATCACTTGTGCTAAAGGGGCGCAAAGATAGAAAAATTGCATCGGTATCTGATTTGGCTGAATTTGCCGGGTTTCCTGCCAACCCTGCCGAATTGGCGGCAGCCCGCAAGCTCAATCCGCCATCATGATTCACCACCTTATCCTGATGAACGAGTCGGCAGACCTGCGCTTGAAGGAGGGACTGCTGCTCTGCGGCGAGAAGAAAATTGCCGTTCAGGTATTAGGTTCTCTGCAATGCCTGGCTTCGCATGCCCGCTGGAGCCAGGCGGCGCTTTGTACGGTGGCGCAGCAATGTCCCGTGGTCATGGCGCGTTGGGATAAGCGGGCGGAGAAGTGGCTTACCGCCTCGGTTCTGCCCCGCTGCCGCTATGTGAATCCGGATGTGACCTTCCGCATTTGTTCGCTGAAGCCCCGGCAAAGCACCCAGCTGGCATCGGATTTGCTGTTTACCAAGGTGCAGAACCAGCATACCCTCATCCGCTCGCTCAATCCCGCACTGGCGCCGCTGCCGCGGCTGGCAGCCAATTCCTTCAACCGCATCCTGCGCCTGGAGTCCAAGTGGGCAAGGTTTTTCTGGGCTACTTATTTTCGGGCGGCTTCGCAGGACCTTTTCGCCCGCGAGAGACGCAAGGCGCAGGCCCCGCTCAATGTGGCGCTGAATTACGGCTATGGCTTCCTCTACCACGCCATCGAGTGGCAGTGCCTGGCCTCCGGCATTGAGCCGGGTATCGGCATCATACACAAGCTGCGTCGGAGTCGCCCCAGCCTGGTCTGCGACCTTATCGAGCCTTTCCGCTGCTGTGTGGAGCTGTATGTGATGCGCTATCTGGACGAGATGCACGATATTCAGTTCATGGCCGGACGCTTTGCTGAGATGATGGAGGCTTTCTGGTGTTATGCCGACAAGCGGTTCCGCCTGCGCACCATTATCCGCCTCGTGGTCGAGTCCTTCGCCCGTTCTCTGCTGACGCAGAATCCCGCAGCTTTCCGTCCCTTTGTGCTCCATGCTCGTGATGCTTGCTTATGATGTGCCCGAAACCCGCCACCAGACTCTCCTCCGCAAGGAATTCGAGGCGCTGGGCGGGAAGCGCGTGCAGTACAGTCTTTACCTTTTCGAGGGGGAGGACCACGAGATAGACCGCGTGATTCGCTACATGAAACGCGTGGCTCTGCAGGTGCCGCAGGGGGATATACGCCTCATCCCCATGGAGCGTTCCGTATGGGAACAGCAGGTCGTTTTACTGGGGGAGGCAGAGCCTCCGCCGCCGCGCCCTTTCCCGGATTTTGTGCTTTTCTGGTAGCCGAAAAATAGCCTGAAAAGGCGATTCGTGAAAATAGAGTAGCATCCAAGCTCCTGTTTTACAGTGGCTTGGATGCTACCTTATACCATAATGACTCGGTGGAGTCAACTTCAGAACGAAACTCCATTAACATATTTAGACATAGTGACTATACCATAATGACTCGGTGGAGTCAACTTCAGAACCAGGTTGCAAAGACTACTTTCTGTTTCACGGTATACCATAATGACTCGGTGGAGTCAACTTCAGAACAATGTACAGGATCAGCCCGCGATATTCGCGCTATACCATAATGACTCGGTGGAGTCAACTTCAGAACGGCATCGGGCATTCCTTCGCGGAGATTGATATATACCATAATGACTCGGTGGAGTCAACTTCAGAACAGAAGGGGCTGCTGCATGGTCACGCTGGCAAGTATACCATAATGACTCGGTGGAGTCAACTTCAGAACTAAGGGTGTTTCTGCGGGCGTTTCGATTGTCTTATACCATAATGACTCGGTGGAGTCAACTTCAGAACCGTGCATCCGCCTGCATTACGACGAACTTGATATACCATAATGACTCGGTGGAGTCAACTTCAGAACCGGGTGCGCCTTCAGGAAGTCGGCCACTCGCTATACCATAATGACTCGGTGGAGTCAACTTCAGAACACAACTTCCTAAACAAGTTCGCGATACTTCTCTATACCATAATGACTCGGTGGAGTCAACTTCAGAACGAACAAGTCGATAATCAGCGCGCGGCGGGCGATATACCATAATGACTCGGTGGAGTCAACTTCAGAACGAGTATTTACCGCTACAACATCGAAGACCTCGATATACCATAATGACTCGGTGGAGTCAACTTCAGAACATGGAGAATATCGTGCAGACATGGGAGCGCGTATACCATAATGACTCGGTGGAGTCAACTTCAGAACAGAGCTGCAGCACCTAAACCCGGACGCGAAGCTATACCATAATGACTCGGTGGAGTCAACTTCAGAACCGCTGAGAAGTTTATACACGCAGGTTTATGGATATACCATAATGACTCGGTGGAGTCAACTTCAGAACCCAATGCAGCGCATGCGCATCTCTCAGTTTTTTATACCATAATGACTCGGTGGAGTCAACTTCAGAACGCATTACCTTTCTGCCATTCATCCGAATGGGTATACCATAATGACTCGGTGGAGTCAACTTCAGAACAGCTCATTGAGAAGGACTATCAGCGAGCGGGTTATACCATAATGACTCGGTGGAGTCAACTTCAGAACAGGCAAGCCATGCAAGGCACCATGACGCAAGTATACCATAATGACTCGGTGGAGTCAACTTCAGAACGGCTGCAATTGTAACCGGTGATGGCGAATACGTATACCATAATGACTCGGTGGAGTCAACTTCAGAACACCTTACCCGCGCAGTGGAAGAGTTATCCTGTATACCATAATGACTCGGTGGAGTCAACTTCAGAACGGCTGCAATTGTAACCGGTGATGGCGAATACGTATACCATAATGACTCGGTGGAGTCAACTTCAGAACGAAGCAAAAACCACAAAAATGAAGCAAAACACTATACCATAATGACTCGGTGGAGTCAACTTCAGAACGACTCCCAGCGGCGGATTGTGTTATCCGTCAGTATACCATAATGACTCGGTGGAGTCAACTTCAGAACCCGATGAAGTTATTGACGAACCACAGCAGCTCTATACCATAATGACTCGGTGGAGTCAACTTCAGAACACAAGGCAAGGCAACAAGGCAACCATCTGCCTATACCATAATGACTCGGTGGAGTCAACTTCAGAACATTTGTTGCGGGCGCATGCGTAAGAATGTTGTATACCATAATGACTCGGTGGAGTCAACTTCAGAACGCGGGTACATCATTGGCGAAACCGCCGATACTTATACCATAATGACTCGGTGGAGTCAACTTCAGAACGAACCTGACGCATTTGCTCTGCACCCTGGCAGTATACCATAATGACTCGGTGGAGTCAACTTCAGAACGGCTTTGAGCGCCATGAGTATAAACAAGGGCCTATACCATAATGACTCGGTGGAGTCAACTTCAGAACCCGCTGAGCAGCGCGATTGACGTGCTGGTGGTATACCATAATGACTCGGTGGAGTCAACTTCAGAACATTGCGCAGCAGTCAAGTAATCCGCTGTTCAATATACCATAATGACTCGGTGGAGTCAACTTCAGAACAGATTTTTGTTGGCTCTTCGTTATAAAGTGTGGGCATGTCTCTGCCTGTGCATACAAAACCCCGCACATCGGGCGGGCCGGTGTACGGGGTTTTAGGCTGGAGGCGAGGGGAGTCGAACCCCTGTCCTGGACACTGTTGACGCAAGCATCTCCATGTTCAGACGCAGATTAGCTGCTCTTACCGGTGGTCCGCTCTGCGTCAGCCTTCCACACAGCCAGGAACCTGTGGATGTCGTACGATGCGCGGTTCCCCCGCAAGGTACCAGCCTACTGAGCTAGGATTCGCGGCCTTAGTAGGCATCAGGCGTTGAATCGGGCGCGTTAGTTACGCAGCCATTGCGTATTCGTTCTTGGAATAGGCATTTGATTGTTTGAGCGGCTTTTAAGGAGGCCAGCCGATCAACCTCCACATGCAGCCGGCGCCTCGAATGTTCAGTCGAAACCGGGACGCCCCCATGCATAGTGAATGCGATTTGATGTTCCCCGTGCAGAGGGTTAGAGTCAAAAAAAGCCGGATACGTTGAACACGACCGGCATTTTTTTGAGCCCGAAGGCCTCTGTTTAAGGAAGCACGCCCGCAGGGATTCGAACCCCAAACCTTCTGATCCGTAGTCAGATGCTCTATCCAATTGAGCTACGGGCGCTTTGCCTTGTTTGGTTACCGCTGTTGCGGTGAGCACAGTATAGCAGATTCGGAGGAAATGTCAACAACTTTTTCGCATTTTTTGCAAAAAAAGTGCATTTTTTGTGAAAATCAGCCCAATCTGCGCTCAAAATCGTCGTATCCGAGGTCTGCGGCGGTGGAAATTCGGCCATCTGCGTGCAAAAGGCGCAGGGCGGGGTGGGGGACGCCGTTGAAGTGGGTGGTCTTGACGATGGTGTAGTGGGTCATGTCGTCCAGCACGAGGGTGTCGCCGACCTGCAGGGGGGCGGAGAAGGAGTAGTCTCCGATGACATCTCCCGCGAGGCAGGTGGGGGCGCCGAGGCGGTAGGTGTGGGGGAGCTCGCCGGGAGCGCCGGCGGGTGCGTAGGATTCCTCCGGCAGCTGCACGGCGGGGGTGCCGGTAGCCTGCTCTGCGGCGGGGCGTGCGGCGTAGACATCCGGCCTGTAGGGCATTTCCAGCACGTCCGGCATGTGGGCACTGGCGCTGACATCCAGAATGGCGTGGCGGTAGCCGAGGGATTCGAATACATCCAGCACGCGCGCGCGCAGTACGCCTGTGTGCACGCACCAGGCTTCGCCGGGCTCCAGGTAGACCTGTACGTTGTACTCGCTGCGAATCTCGCGCACGAGGGAGATGAGGGCGTCGCGGTCGTAGTCCGGCTTGGTAATCCAATGGCCGCCGCCCATGTTGAGGTATTGGATGTGCGGGGAGGCGAGGAGGGGGGCGAAGTCTTTCTCGAAGGCGCGGAAGGTGTCGATGAGTTCCCGGGCGCCCTGCTCGCAGAGGGTGTGGAAGTGGAGGCCGGAGATGCCCTCCAGCTGAGCGCCGGCGAGCTGCTCTGCGGGGATGCCGAGGCGGGAGCCGGGCACGCAGGGGTCGTACAGTGCGGTGTGGCCGGTGGAGTAGCAGGGGTTGATGCGGAGGCCGAGGCGCAGCTCGCCGCTCTGCACGCGGGGGTGGCGGAGGCACTGCTCGCGGTAGCGCTGCCACTGGGGCAGGCTGTTGAAGTCCAGGTGGTGGGAGATTTCCAGCAGCTCCTCCAGCTCAGCGGGGCGGTAGGCGGGGGAGTACACCGCTACGTGCCCGCCCATGTGGCGGGCGGCCAGGCGAGCCTCGTACAGACCGGAGGCGCAGCAGCCTGCGGTGTAGGGGCGGATGGTGCTGAAACAGGAGGTGCTGGAGAAAGCCTTGAGCGCCAGCAGCATGTGCGCGCCGCTCGCTTCTGCAACCTGAGCCAGAATGCGGGCGTTGCGCTCCAGCGCCGGCAGGGAGATGAGAAACTCTGCCACGGTGGTGTTGCGTGCGGGGTTAGGGCAGGGCCGGAGCTTCGGCGGGCGCGGCTTCGGGGGCGGTGATGGGGGCGTCGAGAGAAGCCTCGGCAGGCGCGGCTGCATCCGGGTTCAGCTCTTCCTGCAGGGCCTTGATTTGCGGCAGGAGGCTCTGGAACTGGCGGGCGGTCTTGCTGCGGATGATGAGATTCGGGGTGCTCTGGTTGAGCATGCGGCAAATCTGCGCGGCCTGCACCCAGTAGGTCAGGGCTGCGCGCTTGTTGCCGCAGCGGCTCTCCAGGTTGCCGATGGCGCCGAGAAGGCGGACGTACTGCAGGCTCATGCCGGGGGAGAGGCGATCCAGACGCTTGGCGAGGTCGAGGCCGAGCTTGAGGGTTTCGCGGGCTTCCTCCGGGTCGCCGGCGGCCTCCTGGCACTCGCCGAGGCAGCGGTAGGAGAAGAAGACATCCTCCGCGGCGCGGGCGAGGTTGGGCTCCACCTCGCCCTCCGGCAGGGCCTCACCCTCCGGCGGGGCTACCAGCTCGTAGAGAGCGGAGTCGATATCGAGCGCCTGGGTGTAGAGCTCGGTGGCTTCGGCGGTTTTGCGCTGGTTCATGAGGCAGAAGGCTTTGCCGTTGCAGATGGCGCTGAGCATGCGGCGCACCTCGGGCTTGCTGCGCTCGGCTTCGGGCAGGGCGTCGTAGTCCCCGCGGGCGCGGTCGTAGGAGTTGCAGGCGCGCTCCCAGGCGGTGAGGTCGCGGGTGATGTTGGCGAGGTGCAGGGCGAGGCGCGCTTTCTCCACCGTGCCGGTAGTGGCCTCGGCGTTCCGGGTGTAGTACTCCTCTGCCAGAGCCAGCATATTGCGCACGGATTCATTGAGCTCCGGGTGCGAGGCGTTCTCCGAGGCCTGCTTGCCGAGGTCGTACAGGAGCGCCTCGAACAGGGCTTTCTGCGCATCCGGTTTCACCTCTGCCGGGGGAGTTGTCACTTCCTGCTTTGCGGGTTCTGTGGCCACGGAAGTGGAGGCGGGGGCGGTTTCATCCTCGCACGCGCACAGCCCCAGCATGGCGGCTGCGCTCAAAAACATAATATGCTTCTTCTTCATGACTTTTCTATTGTGGCTTGCGCGGTGCGTTGCGTCAAGCCATTTCTGAGTTAGCAGGCAAATTGCCCGCGCAATCTGCCCGATTTTGAGCCGTTTGGTCATAAAAAATCACAAAAATGGCATTTTCTGTAAGATTTTGCTTGTCATGAGCCGTCATTATTGGATAGAATAAGGAACACCGAAACGTCATGAAACATCTTTCCCTCTTCAAGAACATCTCGCTGGCCTGCCTTGCCATGGCCACTGTAGCCGTCGTGAGCTCCTGCTCCGGCACATCCGCTTCCATGAAGGCTGCTCAGACGCTGCGCAGCGGCGCTACCGCCACCGTGTACAGCTACGATGACGCCGCCTCCCCGATGAACCGCGACGTGTACCCGGCCGGTCCCCTGCCTGCACGTGCAGAGCGCGCTCTTTACAACTGGCTGCGCAACTCCACAGTGAAGGAGTACTCCTACGCCTACCCGCAGTATTATGTGTCCCTGGTGGCTCCCGGTTCCGAGAAGGAGACGGTGTGGGCTATCTGCTCCGATGGCCAGGGCAACATGACCGGCGTGCTTATCCCCAAGAGCGGCCGCCCCGCCTGGGACGCTCCCTTCACCAGCGAGCACACCATGTATGTGTGTGAGACCAAGGACCGCAAGGAGCTCAGCGGCGCCATCATGGAGTCTCTGGCCGACGCCGGCTACGACAAGTTCCGTATCGACACCCGCAAGGCTGCCGGTCTGACCCAGCAGCGCTACCTCATCTCCAAGCCGCTTTCCGACGAGGCTCAGAAGAAGTATGACCTCATCAAGAAGGCTGAGGAGCAGGCTGCTGCCGCTCGCGAGGCTCGCGCCGAGGCTGATGCCGCCGCTGCCGAGGAGGCTGCCGAGGAGAACACCGAGAACGTGACCGAGGACCTTCTGGACGACTCCGGCGACGAGGAGCTCGACCTCGAGCTCTGATGCCCGCCCACGCAACTCGTTTGATGCTTTTTCTGCAAAACCGCCGCGTACACCACGCGGCGGTTTTTGCGTGTATGGCGGGCGGCGCATCTGCATGACATATATGCCGTAGCAATGTGCGGAGCAGGCCTACGCAAAACTTGACTCAAGCGCGTAACTGTGGTATATAGGCGCGCGTTATGAAGAAAATCATTCCTGCTTTCGTATTGGCACTGGCGCTGAGCTCCTGCGCGGTGAAAACGGTGAGCCGCACCGAGCTGTTCACCCCTACCACGACCACGCTCATCAACTCCAAGGAGCTCACCGAGATGAAGTACTACGGCTCCGACAACGAGTACGACTACTTCTCCCGCGGCTTCCAGCGCCTCCGTGTGGCCCGCAGCGAGAGCGCCATCCCCTCCTACGCCCGTTTCGATTTCAACAACTGGCAGAACGGTAAGAAGTACACCGAGTGCATCACCACCAACGGTCTGGACAAGCTGAAGGCGCTGCTCACCGGCAATACCTCCTACACCGCTACGGAGGTGCCCGCTACCACCACCGGCAGCACGAATGCCGCTACGCAGCAGCAGCGCATCCAGGCCCTGCAGACCCTGCTGCAGAGCTTCTCCCAGCAGTAAAATCGCCACCACCACCGGCCCATGGCAGCCCACCCGCATTTCCCCACGGTAGATTTCGCAGAGCGCCCGTTCATCCTCTTCTGGGAGGTGACGCGCGCCTGCGCTCTGGCATGCCGGCACTGCCGCGCCATTGCCCAGCCGCGTCCGCACCCGGAGGAGCTGAGCCACGAGGAAGCGCTGGAGCTGGTGGACAAGATAGCCGAACTCGCGCCGCCCATGCTGGTGCTCACGGGTGGAGACCCCATGATGCGGCGCGATATTTACGAGCTTATCTCCCGTGCAACGGAGCGCGGCCTGCGCGTGGCACTGAGCCCTGCCGCTACGCCTCGCCTGCTGAATGCGGATTTTGCGGCTCTGCGTGCCGCCGGTGTGGTGAGCATGAGCCTGAGCCTGGACGGCGCTACGCAGGAAACGCATGATCGTTTCCGCGGCGTGCCTCACACCTTCGAGCGCACCCTGCAGGCAGCGCGTGCGGCGATGGAGGCGGGGATTCAGCTGCAGGTCAACACCACCCTGGCCAAGAGTACGCTGGGGGAGATGGACGCCTTTATCGAGCTGATGCGCGAGATACAGCCGGATGTGTGGAGTGTTTTCGTGCTGGTGCCCACCGGCCGCGCCTCCGCCGCCGACCTGCCCACAGCCGAGGAGCTGGAGGCGGTGTGGCAGCGCCTGGAAGGGCTGCGTGCCGAGCTGCCCTTTGCCATCAAAACCACGGAGGGGCACCACTACCGCCGCGTGCTGATGCAGGCCGCCCGCCGGGGTGGGCAGGCCCCGCGCCACCTTGTGCCCACACGAGACGGCAAGGGCGTGCTCTTCATTTCCCACACGGGCGAGGTGCAGCCGAGCGGCTTCCTGCCGCTTACGGCCGGCAATGTGCGTACGGATGACCTCGCGACCCTGTATCGCAGCCACCCCATCTTTGTGCAGCTGCGGCAGGATGACGCCCTGGGAGGCAAATGCGGCGTGTGCGAGTACCGCAAGCTCTGCGGCGGCTCGCGTGCACGTGCCTATGGCTGCTTCGGGGATATGATGGCCGCCGAGCCGCTGTGCAGCTACATACCCGCCGCTCTGCGGGAACAATAAGTTTTCACTGATACACACCTTCTCATTCTCCGCCAATGATTAACATAACTCGCCTCTGGTGCGGTGCCGAGCAGCCCGCAGACCACATCCGCTACGGCCTGGGCCATGGTTCTACTGCCGCTCATGCCAGCACCGCTGCCTGCACCCCCACCTCCTCCCGCACGCGCAAACCCATCGTCGTGTGGAATATCACCCGCACCTGCAACCTGCGCTGCGTGCATTGCTACGCGGACTCCCACGCACAGGTCTACCCCGGCGAGCTGAGCCCGGAGCAGTGCCACGGCGTCATCGATGACCTGGCGGACTACAATGTGAATGCTCTGCTGCTCTCCGGCGGCGAGCCTCTGCTGCACCCCCACCTGCCGGAGCTGCTGGAGCATGCGACATCCCGCGGGCTCAAAGTGACCATCTCGACAAACGGCACCCGAATCACCCCGGAATACGCCGCCCTCTTTAAGCGCCTGGGGGTGGCATACGTCGGCATCTCGCTGGATGGTATCGGAGCCGTGCACGACTCCTTCCGCGGTGTGGCCGGTGCTTTCGACGGCGCCATCCGCGGCTTCCGCCGCTGCGAGGAAGTGGGGCAGAAAACCGGCCTGCGCCTCACGCTTACCCGCAACAATGTGCAGAGCATGAGCGAGATACTCGACTTTATCGAGCGCGAGGGGATTCAGCGCGTCTGCTTCTACCACCTGGTGCCCACGGGCCGAGGGGTGGATGTGGCCAGCCTCCACCCGGAGGAAGCCCGCGCGGCGCTGGACATGCTGATTGCCCGTGCGGAGGCCTGGCACAAGAGCGGGCAGACCCGCGAGCTGCTCACAGTGACCCAGCCGGCGGACGGCATCTATATTCTGCTGCGCCAGCTGCGCGAGGGGTCTCCCCTGGCCGCCCAGACGCTGCGTCTGCTGAGCTGGAACGGCGGCGGTGCCAACTCCTCCGGACGCGGTATTGCCAATATTGATACTCAGGGTAATATACACCCGGACCAGTTCTGGCAGAGTGTCACCCTCGGCAATGTCAAGACGCAGAAGTTCTCGGATGTCTGGGAAGCCACAGCCGAGCCCTCTGCCGCAGAGCTGCAGAAGCTGCGCGGCGCGGAGGACCCGCTGGAGCGCCAGAAACTCCTCTCCGGCCCCTGCGCCACCTGCAGGCATTTCGCCCTGTGCGGCGGCGGTTTCCGCACGCGTGCAGCCTTTGCCAACTCGCACTGGTACGGCAGCGATCCCGGTTGCTACCTCACCGCCGAGGAACGCGAGATGGAGCTGCCGGTGCTGTAAGGGTACGGCGGCAGGCAATTTTTGCGGATTTCGGGCAAAAAATGAGGCCAATTTCCGGAAAAAAACTCCTTTTTGCTTGCACTGCGCGTGACATTATGCTATGAATAGTGACGTTATGAAGCGCTTACTCCTTTCAACACTTCTTCTCGCTATGGTCGGCACGACGTATGCCGACATTCAGGCGCCCCCCGCGTCTGAGTACACCGCAACTCGCAAACTCGGCCGCGCCATCGGCAACATCATCTACGGCATCGAGGAGCTTCCCGTGACCATGATTCGCTGGAACTCCGAGGAAGGCAACTATGCCGGCTTCTCCGTGGGTCTTGTGGAGGGCTTCTCCCGCACCTTCACCCGCATGGGCTATGGCCTCTACGAGCTGGTAACTTTCTGGGCTCCCACCTACAAGTGCACCTATCGTCCTCCCTACCAGGGCAGCTGCGGCCGCAGCGGTCTCAAGGAGTACAACACCTGGTCCGGTTTCTCTGAGTTCCCGGAGGAGCTTGGCTTCCAGTCCAAGTACCCCTACAGCCGTGTGACCGGCCAATAAATCCACGTGGTGGGGCGGCGGTTTCGCGAGCTGCCAGGGTTCCCACCGGTAGATTTACAGTATTTTCTCTCTCACCCCGTGGTGCGCACCACGGGGTGTTTTTTTTGCTTTATCCGCAGCGATTCGGGGCTGGTGACAGCGCGCGCCGGCGGCAGGTGAGGGTGCGGGGAATCAGCGTTCTGCTGAGGTGCGGAAGACGTCGTGAGCCTCGCGGCGCTCGGGGAACCAGGCGGAGTAGGAGTAGGGCTCCGGCAGGGGGCAGTCCGCTCGCGGAATGCGGAAGCGGGTATCGCTGCTCGCCTCCATTTTGTATTCGAAATAGTGGTATTCTGCATCGCTGCCCAGGTAGTCCGTACCGCGATACATGGTGGCCGGGGTGTTGACCCGCTCCTGAGCCTCAGCATAGGTGCAGGTGCGGGGTTCCGGGCTGCAGCTCAGAAGGTAATACAGGATGGTGAGGAAGAGTATGCCGAGGTACAGAAGCTTCTTCTGCCTGCTGTTGCGCGCGGCCTTCTCGATGCGGCGGCGGGTGGCGAGCATGGCTTCCGGGCAGGCTTTTTCCACCGACGAGATGATGGCAGGAACCTTGCCGGCCAGAGCGAGGCAGCAGAGCTGCACGCCCTTGTCGCCCTGAAAATCTGTATCGGCTCCGGCCTCCAGCAGTTGCTCGACACAGGCACTCTGACGCATGGCTACAGCTCGCAGCAGCGGCGTGGTGCCGCGGGCGTCCCGGGCATTGAGCTCTGCCCCCAGCTCCAGCAGGGTGCGTATGTTCTCCTGCCAGCCGGCTGTGGCCGCGTAGTGCAGGGCCCCGGCGCCGGATTCCCCCGACGTGGCGCGCAGGTCTGCCCCGGCCTCTGCCAGCAGGTGCAGCACGGCAGGGGCGGAAGAGTAGTAGGCGGCGCGGAGAAGGGGTGTCATGCCGTCCGCTTCGCGTGCATTGACTTTTGCCCCGGCCTGCAGCAGCTGGCGCACCTGGTCGGCATCGCCGCTCATGGCGGCAAAAGCCAGCGGGGTCTCGCCCTCGTTTGCGGTGGCGTTCACCTTGCCGCCGCGGGCGAGCAGGAGCTCTGCTGCCTTGCCTGCGCCATCCAGCGCAGCCAGGTGCAGCGGCGTGAAGCCCAGAGCGGTGGTCGCGTCGGCATCTGCGCCCGCTTCCAGCAGCAGGCGGACGGGTTCCGGGTCGTTGTCGTACACGCTGTCGTGCAGAGGCGTGTAGCCTTGGTCATCCGCACTGCGGACATCTGCCCCCGCATCCAGCAGGCGCTGTATGAGCTTGAGCTGACTCTTCTTGGCGCGCCAGAAGGCCGCATAATGCAGCGGCACGAGCCCGGAGCGGCGAAGTGGCATGCCTGGGCGGCCGGGGTAGGTATCCTCGAAGCCCGGCAGGCGGGTGTCCGGTGAGACGCCATGGTTCAGCAGGCGGCTTGTGCGCACATAGCTGCAGGTCTTCATGGCCTCGTAAAGCTCTTTGGCGGCGGGTGTGGAGTCGGTGGGCATGCCTGCATTCTGCCTGATGGTGTGGGAGTTGTCAAGGCGAATCCGGTGTTTTATTTCCGGATATTTCTGCAATTCCTGCTTGCACCGCGTCGGAAATATGATATGATGGAGATAATATGAGAAGTCGAGTTGTTCCCCAGAAGCTGGTACGGCAGTTTCCTGCTGCCGTGCGGGAGCCGTTTCGCCGCTGTGCGGAGTATATGTACGAGCATGTGCCGTTCAACATGCCCGACAGCGAGATTCATGCGCATGCTCACTGCGAGCGCGTGCTGCTGTATGCCCTGCTGCTGGCGGAAAAAATGCTGCCGGGTGACACGGCTGCTCAGGAAGTGCTGGCGCATGCAGCTATGTTTCACGACACGGGCCGCGTGAGCGATGGCCGCGATACGGGGCATGGTGCCCGCGCGGCGGAGCGGTACGCGGCTCACTGCAAGGCGCATGCGGAGCTGCCCTTCCTGCCGGAGGCCGCCTGTATCATGCGTTGGCACGACCGCGAGGACTCGCTGGGGCATGAGGCGATAGCGGCCGATTTCCCGGAGCAGGAGGCGCGCGTGCGACATCTCTACGCTATCTTTAAGGACGCCGATGCGCTGGACCGCTGGCGCCTGGGCCGCTTTGGGCTGGATATTAACCGCCTGCGCTCGGATGAGGCGGCGCAGCTTGCAGGCTTCTCGCGCACCCTGGTGGGGATGACCCAGGTGTAAAGCGCGAGAATGGCCGCTCGTTTGTGTACAGAGACGCCCCGGGGGAGCCGGGGCGTTGGTTTAGGGGTGGAGCTTCAGGGTTTCCAGCAGGGCATCCGGCTGCGGGTCGCGGCCCAGGAAGTCGCGTATCTGCTGCATGGCGGGTACGCTGCTGCCGCGCTCCAGGATGCTGCGGCGGTAGTGCGCGCCGACTTCGGGGTTCAGGATACCCTCTTTGCGGAAGCGGCGCATGGCGTCTGCGGCCATGACCTCGCACCACTTGTAGGTATAGAAACAGGCAGCGTAACCCTCTGACATGGTGTGGGTGAGGGTGCGGATTTCGCTGGGCGGCTGCTCCGTGTAGGGGAAGAGCCAGGGGCCGAGGATTTCGGCGGCCACTTCGTCGATGGGGCGTCCGCGGTACTTATCGTGCCAGTGCATGTGGAGCTCCAGGTCGAGCTTGCTGCAGAGGAGCATGCGCATGTGCATCTCGATGGGGTTGGAGCCGCGGCTGGCGGCCAGCTGCTGGGCCAGGGCGGCGGGCAGGGGCTCGCCGGTGGCGTAGTGCGCGGTGAAGGTGGCGAGTGCCTCCGGCTCCCAGATCCAGCTTTCCTGCAGGTGGCTGGGCATCTCCACAAAGTCGCGCTCCACCTCGGCGGTGCAGTGCGGGCGAATCTCGCCGTGGCCGAGCATCATGTGCATCATGTGCCCGAACTCGTGGTGCAGCATGTAAAGCTCGCCGTGGTGCAGCAAGTGGGGCTTGCCGGGAGCGGGAGGGGTGAAGTTTGCCATGAGCGCGGCGAGGTGCGGCTCGCCCACGCTGCCATCCGCCGCCGGGTTACCATCTCGCAGGGGCAGGCACCAGGCCTGGCTGCGTTTGCCGGGGCGGCGGTAGATGTCCAGGTAGAAGCTGCCCAGGTGGGTGCCGGTGGCGGCATCTTTCACCGCGATGCAGCGCACGCCCGGGTACCACACTTCCACATGCCCGGCGGGGCAGGTCTCGCCGGGGGCCAGGCAGGCGGTGGGGAGCTCCTCGAAGCGCAGGGAAAGCAGGCCGGCCCACATGTCCAGCAGGCCGTTCACCACTTTATCTGCCTGCAGATAGGGGGTGATGGCGTTCACATTGAACGCGTTGCGGGTGGGCGGAAGGTGGAGGTTCAGGTGGGCGGTGTCCCAGGGAGCCACGGCACTGAGCGGCTTCCCGCAGGCCTTGGAGTAGCGCTCCAGCTCTGCGGCAACATAGGCATCCCACGCGGGTTTGGTGGCGGCCAGCAGGCTGTCCACAAACTCCAGGGCTTTTTCCCCGTTGCCCATCATGCGGTGGGCGGCTTCTTTGTCCGCAAAGTTTTTGTACCCCATCAGGGTGGCCAGTTCGTGGCGCAGTTCCAGGATGCGGTGGATAATCGGCTCGGTATCCAGCGTGCGGGAGGTGCCGATGGAGGTGGTGCCCAGCCAGCATTTACGGCGGGTTTCGGCTACGGTGCAGTAGCGCAGCACGGCATCTGCCGGGGCGGTGGTGAGGTTGACCAGCCAGGCGGGCTTCTCCGGCGTGGCTATGCCTCGCATCCGGGCTGCAGCGGCGGATTGCTGCATCCACTTCTGCGGCATACCTGCCAGCTCGGCGGGGTCGGTGATGACGAGCTCCCAGACCTGCGGCGCCATCTTGACGTACTGGCTGAAGCGGAAGCCGAGTTTGGAGAGCTCCTGCTCCAGCTGGGCTTTGCGAACCTGCTTTTCAATGGGCAGGGTGAGTCCGCTGCTCTGTATGTGAGCCATGGTTTGCTGTACATAGCGCTGCCTGCCGGGGCTGAGTTCCTTGACCCAGGGGGCGGCTGCGGCCTGTTGCAGTACCTCGACGATGCGCGGAGCATGCAGGCCCTCCGCGCTGTAAGTGGTCGTTTCCTTCAGGAGTGTGTCCATCATGCGCTGCATATCCCGGTTGCCCAGCGAGATGTGCAGGTGGTAGACGTAGTTCATGACCTGTTTCATGTTCTCCCCGGCCTCGTACCACGCCAGGAAGGTGTTGTCGAAGGTGGCTGTTTCCGGCGTTACCTCGGCCAGAGCGGTGAGACGCTCGCGTGCCTGGGCGATGGCGGCACGCACATCGGTGAGTGCCTGCTCGGGTGTCATGCGCGACCACGCGGGGTAGAGGGCGGTGCGGTGGAAGGGGTGGGCATCCTCCTGCGCATGGCAGAGCGGGAGCAGCAGAAGAAGCTGCAGGGCAAGGAAAACGAGACGGAGGGCGGATTTCATGGCTGCGGAAGGGGGGGATTATACGGACCAGGGGGAGGCGTTGTATGCGGCGTCAGCAGCGGAGCTCACCAGCATGCGCACGCGGTCGGCATCCGCCACGCGCAGGAAGCCGCGCGGGGTGCGGGTTTCGGTGCGCTCGTCGTAATCGTGGTCGAAAATGACATCGCCGCTGCCGTCCTTCTCCTCGTTGTACTTCTGAATCATGCCGAGCATGAGCGGCCACTCCTGGGCCTCCCCGGCGGCGGGGAGCACGATGGCGCGTTTCGCTGTGAGCAGGTAGAGGGGGCCGGTGGCGGTAGCCTGAGTGGAGGCGGAGAAGAGCCCACGCAGCCGGGCCAGAATGCCGGTGGGGTGAGCTGCGGCTGCTGTGGCAAGCGGCTTGCCGACCCACAGCAATTCTTCCTGCGGGCGCAGTATGGCGGCCACCCGTGCCTGTTCCTCGGGGAGAAGAGTGTTCATGTGTTCCAGCATATCAGAGAACGCATGCGCTGTCAATGCTTCACAGCGGTGACAGCGCGTGTGAAATATACTTGACATGAGCGGCTGACTGGTGTAGGCTGGCAGTGAGCCTGAACAGGCAGAAAGGAATAAATTATGATAAATCTGGTAAAAGGACAACGTGTAGCAGTTTCTGCTACCAAATTCACTGTGGGTCTCGGTTGGGATGTGAACGAAGCGGCTTCCGGTGGGGAGTTTGACTTGGACGCTTCTGTTTTCATGCTGGGGGAAAATAAGCACCTTATTTCGGATGAGTTTTTTGTGTTCTACCATAATCTTGAATCCCCGGATGGCGCGGCCAAACACACCGGTGACAACCGCACAGGCGAGGGCGATGGGGATGACGAGAGTATTGTGATTGATCTCACCCGCATTGACCCGCGCGTCAATGAGTTGGTTTTCGTTGTTTCCATCTACGATGCTGAGGCTCGCCGCCAGAACTTCGGACAGGTGAACAATTCTTTCATCCGTATTTACAACACCGAAACCGGCGAGGAAATTATGCGCTACGAGCTGGAGGAAGACTTCAGCGTGGAGACCTCTGTGGAATTCGGCCGCCTGTATCGCCGCAATGGTGAGTGGCGTTTCGGCGCTATCGGTCAGGGCCAGAAGGCTGACCTGGGCGTTTATGTAGACAAGTACCGCTGATAGCGGCAGGCTTCGTTTCTGAATTCTTATACGTCCATGTATCATTATCCCTCAGCCTATTATTTTCTATTCGACGCTTCCCTGTATGTAAGCGGGGAAGATGTCGATAAGGTGCGGGAAGGTCTGCATAAGACCTTTGAGACTTTATCGCGCGACCCATTGGAAGTAGAGAGCTGGGATGATGGAAACGATGCAAAAGACCTTCCGTTTTTCTTTCTGAAGTATAACTCGGAGGTGGAAGCATTGACGGTTAAGGCAAAAGCTCAGTGGGAATTCGAGATTCCCAGGTATGTATGCCAAGGCCCGTCTAAGCTGGGGAAAGCTTTTCAGTATGTGAGTGAGCATATCGCCCGGACGACATACAGGGTGGGATGGAAGCACGATTTTCCGCCCACAGTATTTGTTTTTGCTGCCGGACGACCAACAGACGATGTGTACGATGGTCTTATGGCATTGAAAAAACAGAGGGTAAATGTGTATATTGCTCTTGTGTCAGAAAAATACGCAAGTCTGCCTGCTTGTTTGAAGGAACATGCGTGTGTTCGGTCTCTGAGTAGTGCGCTTTTTGATGTGGAAACTAAAGATGCATATAATGATTCTTTCACGACGTGCAGTGAGGACTTTATGCAAAAAGAGTGGGAAACGTGGGAATCCAAGGCAACTAAGATAGATGTAGGTGCTTGTCTTCCGGTTTATCTGGTGCTGGATGATGGTTTTAATGCCGATGATAAGACTCGAGAGTTGTTGTGGGCGGGCGCACGGAATTTTCATGCGTCTCTTTGCCGGAATGGAGCAACGAAGGATTGTGTGCAGCTGAGCCTCATAACATACAATCAAGGTGTGGTGCAACAGTGGTTTGCACCGGCTCCGGTATGTGACGTACGGTTGCCGCAATGTACAAACGGTTTGCGGAGTGGGAGGATGCATCGCGAAATATACCTCCACAGCAGTTTTGTAGAAAAGAGAATTCAGGAGGAAGTTGTTGCGCCGAATACAGAAAAAGCGTGTAAGTGGTTTCCCCTTGTTCTGAGTGTTTCTGCGGGAGAAAGGATTGGCCACATTAAAAATGGCACGATGGTTCATTGCGTGTTTGGGTGCGATGAGACCTCCGAAGCATGTTCTGATGAAATCTGCGTGTTTACGGAGCAGCCCGGAACGGAAGAAAGTGTTGAAAAACTATTCCATTGGCTGAATTCCGTCGTGGAATCCTGCGTTCTGGAGGGCTGGACACAGGAGGCTCGACGGAAATGGGTGAGTGCCCTGCCGCAAGGCTGGCGGGTACAGCAAAAGACGCCGGCAGAGCCGGAGTTGGAGATAGAGCCGGAGTTGGGGGCTGTTACTCTGCGTGCGCCTGTGTATCTGCTTGTGGATACTTCGGAGTCGATGCAAGGGCAGGTTGACGCCGTGAAAAAAGTCGTAGAGCAATTGTGGAAGGTCATGGGGGCCGAGCGTGCGTCGGGGTTCTGTCCGTGTGTCAGTATTGTTGCGTTCAATAGTTCGGCACGGCTGGTCCTGCCTCTTACCTATGAGGATGATTTTGTATTCCCGGATCTGGGAGAGGCGACCGGGAGCGCAGCGCTTGGCAAGGCGCTGGAATTTCTTTCTTTATTGGTTGAGGCTCGGTGCGGAGATAGGGAACCCCGTGTTATTGTCATATCAAAGGGGTATTCGACAGACGATTTTACTGCCGGGTGCGAAGCTCTGAATCGATGCTCACTGAGCAGGCTGGCGGCCTGCGGTGTGCGCGGGGAATCGGATTACAATGCTCTGCATCGTATTTCGGATTATGTGCTGAATCTGGATTCTGTAGATGAGTCAGATATGCGGTTTTTGCTGAATATTTCCGAATAAAAAAAAGAAGATAAAGATACCCCGTCCCGGGCATTGAACTGCGGCATGGAATGGAGTTTTTTGTTTTTACAATTCATAGTTCGGTGATATGAAAATAAAAACTAAAAGGGGAGTAAAGATTTTTCTTGACAGTTCAGACGCGGATAAGATATATTGTAATATATGGGAGACGCAGCTTTGTGTTATGTCGGGTAGGGCTCGGCGCGTGGCTGCTACAACAAAAGAAAAATTATGATAAATCTGGAAAAAGGTCAGAGGGCGTCTGTCAGCGTTCCGAAGTTCCGCGTGGGGCTTGGCTGGGATACAAACAGTGCGTCCGGTGCTGCGTTTGATTTGGATGCCTCCGTTTTCATGCTCGGCGCGAACAAGAAGCTCGTATCGGGCGAGTTCCTGGTGTTTTATAACAACTTGACGTCACCGGACGGAGCTGTGAGCCACACCGGCGATAACCGAGATGGCGAGGGTGATGGCGATGATGAGCAGATTCACATTGACCTTTCTGTGATTGACCCCCGTGTGGAGGAGCTGATTGTGCTGGTAACCATCCACGAGGCCGAGGCGCGTCGCCAGAACTTTGGTCAGGTGCACAATTCCTTCATTCGCCTGTGTTCTCCGGATACCGGAGAGGAAATTATGCGCTATGAGCTGGAGGAAGATTTCAGCATTGAGACATCTGTGGAGTTCGGGCGTTTGTATCGCCGGAACGGGGAATGGCGTTTCGAAGCTCTCGGCGTAGGTTCTAAGGCCGGGCTGGGTGAGTATGTGAACAAATACTACGAAGGCTGATTATGGCTATTATTCTGGAAAAAGGTCAGCGAATCAACCTGAAGAAAAGCTCGGGCAGCAGCCTGACCAGTTTCTGTGTCGGGTGCAACTGGGGGGCTATCGTCACGAAGGGTGGCTTTCTGGGGCTGGGGAAAAAGGTGACGGATGTCGACCTGGATTTGAGCTGTGTCATGCTGGATGCTGCCGGTAAGCTGGTGGATCATCTCTACTCCCCTCTCTACCGCACTGATTTGCTGGAGCTGGCCGGTCTGCCTGCCGGTAAGCTGGATTCCCGCGAGGGCGCGTTGCATCATTCCGGCGATGACAGAGCGGGAGACCAGGATGGCGATGACGGGCTGGATAACGAGGTGATTACCGTCGACCTTTCCCGTCTCAGCGCAGATGTGCAGCAGATTGTGTTCTTCCTGAACAACTGCGGCCCGGAGGATTTTGCTCAGATTCCGTATGCCTCCATCCGCATGTACGAGGGGACGCCCTCCAAGGTGAAGGAGGTGTTTGCCTCTTACAATGTGCCTGCCGAGTCCCGCTACTAGGGGAAACGTTCCCTGATTATGGGCAAGCTGTACAAGCGCAACGGGGAGTGGAAGTTCTCCGCCATCGGTGATGCTTTTGAAGATCGTGCGCTTTGGGATACCATCAAGCGTATTCTGGAGAGTTACACCTGATAATTTTTCCCTCTAACTAACACCAAACAACAACCAAACAACATACTATCATGAGTAGACGTTTACCCGTATACCTGCTGTTGGATACCTCCGGTTCCATGTATGGCGAGCCCATCGAGGCTGTAAAGAATGGCGTGCAGGCCATGTTTACCGCTCTGCGCAGCGATCCTTACGCGCTCGAGACGGCTTACATCAGCGTTATCACATTCGACAGCAAAGCCCAGCAGGTTGTCCCGCTTACAGAGGTAAGCACTGTGCAGGCCCCCAATATCTCGGCCAACGGTTGCACCGCTCTGGGTGAAGCTCTGGAGCTTCTTGCCAAGAAGATTGATACCGAAGTAACCAAGACCACTCCCGAGGTGAAGGGCGACTGGAAGCCTCTGGTTTTCATTCTGACAGATGGTTCTCCCACGGACGACATCACCAAGGGGCTTGAGGCTGTCAAGAAGTGCAAGATTGGCATTTTGGTGGCATGTGCTGCCGGCGCCGGTGCAGATACTTCTGTGCTGAAGCAGATTACCGAGAATGTGGTGACTCTGGATACCGCGGACAGCAGCACCCTGGCTTCCTTCTTCAAGTGGGTCACGGCTTCTGTGTCCATGGGTAGTGAGAAGATGACGGAGAGCCCGGCCGAAGAGGTGGGTGGTTCTCTGGATGATCTGCCCTCTCCTCCCTCCGGTATCAATATTGTGTCCTAAACAGAGCCCGACGAATCAGAGTATGAGCGAATTAACTGAACTTAAGGCTTCTCTCCTGGCCGATGGCGTGATTGATGCCGCTGAAGCAAAGAAGCTCGAAACACTTCTTTTTGCGGATGGCCGTATCGATAAGGAAGAGGCCGAGTTTCTCTTCGTGCTCAGCGATGCGGTATCCGGCAAGGAGAACGCCGCAGAGTGGGATGATTTGTTCGTGAAAGCTATCAGCTCTTACCTGTTGGAAGACGAAACCAGCCCCGGCGAAATCGATGCTGCTGAGGTGGAGTGGTTGTACAACAAGGTGAAGGGCGATGGCTGCGTGGATGCGCTGGAGCGTAAGCTTCTGCTTCACCTGCAGGCCAAAGCTGTTCATTTCCCGGAGAAGTTGGCCGGGTTGCTTTGAGACGTTATTTATCACCAACACCCCGGTGGTCCAGCCGCCGGGGTGTTTCCCATTCATGTGCTGTAAAAAGATATGAGAAGATTGCCGGTATATCTGTTGATTGATACCTCAGGGTCAATGCGTGGTGAGCCCATTGAGGCTGTGAATGTTGGTATCCGATCGATGCTGAGTTCTCTGCATCAGGATCCCTATGCTCTGGAGACAGCCTGTGTGAGTATTATTACTTTTGACCGCGAGGTGAAGCAAATTGTACCCCTTACGTCGCTGGATAATCTGGTGCTGCCGCAGATTGAAACGCCGGAGAGCGGTCCCACCCATACCGGTGCCGCACTGGAGTTGCTTTGTTCCCGTGTGGATGCAGAAGTGAAACGCAGCACTGCCGAGCAGAAGGGGGATTGGCGCCCTCTGCTTTTCCTGATGACGGATGGACATCCTTCCGATATTCAGAAGTATAAGGCCATGGTGCCCGAGGTGAAAAAACGAGGCTTTGCCTCTATCATTGCCTGTGCGGCAGGTCCGAAAGCCAAAGTGGAACCCCTGTCTGAGCTGACGGAACATGTCTACACGCTGGATACGATGGATAGCAGTACCTTCCAGTCTTTCTTCCAGTGGGTTTCCATTACCATCGGTGTGGGGAATCTGAGTGTGGGGGCAACAGAGGAGTTGGTTTTGCCTCCGCCTCCGGCCGAAGTGACGACACCTATCTGAAGCCCGGAAAAAACTTCGGAGTTTTACCAATAAAAGTTTTACAGAATATATAGATAAGATGGATATTAATACTTTAGTAACCGAGCTGATGCGACTTGTTTCGGATAAAATTAAAAGTCGCAAAGGTCTCCACTCCTTTGTGGAAGAGGTTGTGAAGCCCTATGTTGAAACCACGTGCGATAGATTCGTGGAAAAGAAAGAACGCGAGCTTAAATCAATGTTTGCTAATGTGCTGTCGTCATTGCCAAATGGTAAACAGGGGGTGCCGTACGAGGTGTACATCCCCCTGAGTGCTGATTTGCTGGAAATGCTGCAGGAATATGTGGCCGACCCGCAGGCATGCACATGCGAAGTTGTGGAGGGTATCGGGCTTTCCTGTGAGTGGGCGGCTGACCTCAGCAGCATCCGTTTGTTCGGTGAACCGACCGTATATGGCGAGAGTGTCGGGCTGACACTGAGATTCAGCTTCATCGATTCTCAGAATGTGTTCCAGACGGTTGATAGCCACTCTACTTTTGTGGTAGCTGCAGATCCTAAAAAACTTTGGAACAACATAGAAACCCCTCTGGATATTCCTTTCTATAAGGCGGATGAGTTTAGCAGTGCCGAGTTTGTGCCGGGTGAAAAGCGCATTGTCGCAGCAAGTAAGCGTGGCCGCTCACACGCACATACCGGAAAACCCCGCGATGACCACTTCGAATTCAAGCATCTGGACAATGGATGGTATATTCTGGCGGTGGCAGATGGTGCCGGCAGTGCAATATATTCCCGCGAGGGTTCCAAGGTAGCCTGCCGGACTGTTGTGGAGCATTGCGTGGCACAATTGCAGGATTCTACGAAGCTGGATGCCGATATCTGGGCATACTACGATTGTGATGATTCAGTGGGTACAGATAATCAGCCCGTAAGTGAGGATGACTCACCCACTGAGGCTACAGCAACAGAGGCTACAGCAACGGATGCTACAACAACGGATGCTGCAACAACGGATGCTACAGCAACGGATGCTACAGCAACGGATGCTACAACAACGGAGGCTACGGCAACGGATGCTACAGCAACGGAGGCTACGGCAACGGAGACTTCACGTCCGGATGCTTCGTCTGCCAGCTATACTGAGGAATCTGAGTCAGGGGCAACCATGCGGGTGGCGGATGAACAGCCTTCTGTCGATTCTGTTGATAAGCAGACGCTTAAGGATCGTATCGGCTTGGCTATGTTCGAGACACTCGGCCATGCTGCTTATAGGGCTCACCGTGCCATTAAGACTACAGCAGAGAAAGCTCAGAGTCGTACCCGCGACTTTGCCACAACAATGCTGCTGACCATCTGCAAGAAGTTTGGCGAGAATGGTTGGTTTGTTGCTTCGTATTGGGTGGGTGATGGCGCCGTAGGTATTTATACGGAAGGTGAAGCAGGCTCCGAGCTTCAGTTGATGGGTGAGCCGGATGGCGGCGAGTTTGCCGGTCAGACCCGTTTCCTGATTATGCCGGAAGTTGTGACACCTGCTGAGCTGGTGCGACGCATCCGAGTGAGCTTTGTAAAGGACTTTACATCGCTGATGCTGATGACCGATGGTGTTTCCGACCCGATGTTCGATACGGATGCCAACCTGCTGAGACCGGACAAATGGAAGGATCTGTGGGAGAATCTGAATGCGGAGGTGCCTTTTGCTGACGCTGATGTTGAACCGGAAGAGCTCTCGAAGAAATTGCTTGACTGGTTGGATTTCTGGGCTGTGGGCAACCACGATGACCGCACAATATTAGTTGTTTACTAAAGAAGAATTATGGCACAAACAATCAAACTGACAGCAGAAGACGGGACTCCGGTGGAGTTTGTCGATGAGGTCATCGGCTCCGGTGCAATGAAGGATGTATACTTCAGCCCGGATAAGAGCTATGTGGTGGGATTTTACCGTACGGCGCTGGATGCCACCGCCATGCAACGCCTGGAGCGTATTACCGGCACATACCGGAAGAGCATTTTTGAGCAGGCAGGGGGAGATTACTGGAAAGACCTCTTCTGCTGGCCTACAAAAATAGTGAAATGGAATGGTAAGGTGGGTATCGTATGCCCGGCCTACCATAAGCATTTCTTCTTCCCCAAGACCAGCAGGTTTGCCGGTAAGGAAAAAGAGGGTAAGTGGTTTGCTTCTGCCAAGCTGCGCAACAAGTTCCTGGATGCTGCAGACAAGGGTAACTGGCTGCTGCATGTCGGTATGTGTATCAAGATCGCCCGTGCCGTGAAGCGTTTGCATGCGGCCGGTCTGGCTCACTCTGACCTTTCCTACAAAAACGTATTGGTGGACCCGGTGACGGGTAGTGCCTGTGTTATTGATATCGATGGTCTGGTGGTGCCCGGCTTGTTCCCGCCGGATGTCGCCGGCACTCCGGACTTCATTGCTCCTGAGGTGTTGGCCACTCGCGCCTTGAAGATGGGAGACCCCAACAAGGCATTACCCAGCATCCGTACGGATCGCCATGCTCTGGCCGTGTTGATTTATATGTACCTGCTGAATCGACATCCGCTGCGTGGTGGTAAGGTGCATGATACTGACCCGGCAAAGGACGAGGAACTCACCATGGGCGCCAAGGCTCTCTTCATTGAGCACCCGACCGATAAGAGCAACCGCCCCAAGATTAAGAATCTCGATAAGAGTGAGCTGCCGCAGTGGGATGTGGATAAACGCCCGTATACGATGTGCGGGCCCTACCTCGCCCCGTTGTTCCAGCGGGCGTTTATTGACGGCTTGCATAACCCGGAAGCGCGCCCGACTGCGGATGACTGGGAGCAGGCTCTCATTAAGACGACGGATCTGATGCAACCCTGTCGGGATGATAGTGCGAAGGATTCGGCTACACTGACCCTGAATCCCAAGTGCGAGGAAAAATGGTATGTGTTCGATAATAAGGCCAAGCCGAAGTGCCCGTTCTGTGGCAAGGCGTACAGGGGGCAGTTACCCATTCTTAATTTCTACTACTCCCCCCGCGCCGGAAACTTCATAGACGAGCACACACGCCTGATGGTTTACCACCAGCAGTCTCTCTACAAGTGGCATGCCAACAGACGAATTGTTGCAAACGAGAAGACCAAACCGGAAGATAAAAAGCCGGTGGGTGATTTCCATTTCCACAAAGGCAGGTGGATTCTCATCAACCGTGGCCTTTCGAATATGAGCGACGTGACAGAAGCCGGTAACCACAAGAAAATTGCTATCGGTGGGTATGTCGAGCTTCGGGAAGGTGCCAAAATCCTTCTGGATACTGAGCCGGGCGGGCGTCTGGTATACGTCCAGCTGGTCAGTAACTAAGGCCTGAGGGTATCATTTCATTGCGGCACAGGGCGGTATTCGAGGTTGAATATTTGCCCTGTGCGTTTTTCAATATAAAGCAAAGAGTACGATGTCAGAAATTATCAGAGTTACAGCAGAAGATGGGCACTCGTTTGAGTTTGTTAATAAGATAGTTGGTTCCGGTGCGGGGAAAGATGTTTACTTCAGCCCGGATAAGAGCCGGGTCGTAGGCTTTTACCATACCGAACCGGATGCCGCGGTCATGCAGCACCTGGAGACTTTAGTTCGCCTTAATCGGGAGCTCATGATTCAGCAAGAGGGGGAGGAGGATTTACTCAATCTCTTTTGCTGGCCTATGAGTATCGTGAGATGGAACGGCAAAGTTGGCTTTGTGGTCCCGGCGCTTCAGAAACACTTCTTTTTCTCCGAAAACAGCAGATTTGCCGGTAAGGAAAAAGATGCGAAGTGGTTTGCCTCTGCCAAGCTTCGCAACAAATTCCTGGGCGATTCGGACACGGGGACTTGGGCCGGCCATGTCCGCATGTGCATGAATTTAGCCCGAGCTGTGAGGTGTTTGCATGAGTGTAAGCTGGTACACACAGACTTGTCCTGCCATAATCTGCTGGCCGATCCGGAGAGCGGTAGTATCTGTATCCCGAATATCGTGGATATGTCTCTGACGCAGGATGAGTTTTACGCCCCGGATTGGATTGCGCCTGAGACGCTCAACGCGAGCTCATGGGATTTTTCGGAAAAATCTTGTCTTCATGCGCAACGCCATGTTTTGGCCGTGTGGATTTACATGTTCCTGCTGAACCGCCATCCGTTGCGTGGTGGTTGGGTGCGAGATATCGACCCGGCAGTGGATGAGAAACTTTCCATGGGCTCCCAGGCACTCTTTATTGAACATCCGACTGATATACGTAACCGCCCGAGAGTGGACTTGCTGGATGCCAGCGAGTTGCCGCAGGGGGATGTAAGCAAACGTCCTTACTCGCTGTGCGGCCCCTATCTCGCGACTATGTTTGAACGTGCGTTTATTGACGGTCTGCATCGGCCGGAGTTACGCCCGACTGCGAAAGAGTGGGAGGACGCACTCCGTAAAACGATGGATTTGTTGATGCCTTGCACCAATCCGCAGTGTAAGGAAAAATGGTACCTGTTTGATAACAAGGCCAAACCTAACTGTCCGTTCTGTGGTAAGGAGTATAAGGGGAAGTTGCCCATTCTCAATTTCTACCGGTCTGTCGGGGAAGGGAAGTTCACCGATGAGCATGCTCGCCTGGTGGTTTACTCCGGGCTGTCTCTTGATGAGCGGTATGCAAACAGGCCGGATGTAGCGTGCGAGGAATGCTCCCGAGAACGTAAAAAAACAGTGGGTGACTTCTGCTTCCGCGATGGTAAGTGGATTCTCTCCAACCATGGGCTTCCGAATATGTGCGATGTGACCGACCCCGGCAACCACAAGAAAATTCCTGCCGGTGGGTACGTTGAGCTTCGGGAAGGTGCTAAAATCCTTCTGGATACCGAGCCGGGCGGTCGTCTGGTGTATGTCCAACTGGTCAGCAACTAAGACCGGAGAGTATCATTTCATTGCGGCACAGGGCGGTATTCTTGCAGAAGAATCTGCCCTGTGTTTTTCTCTATACAACAGGGTGTGATGTTGTGCCTCCGTTTTTCTTCTTTACAAGAGGCTTAGCAGGGAGTATATATACTTGCGAATATGCTATACATCATACGGAATGGGAAGCAGAATGGGCCATACGCGGAGCAGGATGTCGCACGCTACGTGGAGGCGGGTAAGATTTTGATGCAGGATAAGGCGCGGGATGCTTCCGGCGGAGATGAGAATACGGTGGCTTTTTTTCTGCGCCGGAGCGGTATGCAGGTTCGTATTCCGCACGATGGAAGCGTGTGGTCGCAGTTGCGCAGAATTGGTTTTGGGTTGATTCTGCCGCTGCGAGAGATGCGTTCGGCGCACTGGCTGTCGGATAAAAGGCTGCTTGTGGTGTCTCTGGTGGGGTTGATACCCACGCTGCTGATGATGCTGCCGCTGGATGGGCTGGCCGGCTTCTATTTCATCGCACTGTATTTTTCTGCCATTTGGGGAGTGTTCTTCTACTACTGGTTCAGAACCACGCAGGTCAGCGTCCGGGCAACCTTGTGTGTGTTTTTCCTGACCCCGGTGCTGATATATCTGGTGTGGGACGTTCTGCACCTGCAGAAACTGAACTTTTTTTATGGGCTGCTGAACTGTTCGTTCCCGTGGAATATGCCCGGTTATATTCTGGGCGTAGGGCTGGTGGAGGAAGCGGTAAAGCTGGCTCCGCTGCTTATACTCTGTGCCCGCACGCGGGAGCCGCTTCTGCCGCAGACACTCGTGTTTTATGGCCTGATATCCGGTATCGCCTTCGGCGTGTATGAGGGGGTGGAGTACCAGATAACGCTCAACGCACGCCTAAGCTACGACCAATCCTTCTTCTACAATATAGCGAGGCTTACCTGCCTGCCCTTCATTCATGCGATTTGGTGTGCCATCGCCGGGTATTTCCTGGCCTTTGCGCGTCTGTACCCCTTGCAGCGCCGTGGCTTACTGCTGCTGGCGCTGGGGATACCTGCCATTCTGCATGGGCTGTACGACTCGCTGTGTTCCTTCAGCATGTTGTTTGCTGTACTGGTGGCCTTTATTGCGGTATTGCTGCTGGTGGCCTACCTGAGCAAGAGCCGAGATTACCGGGACTCCCTGCGTAGCTGAGTCTCCGGGCTTCGCATCTGCTCAGTCGCGGAAGAGCGACTGATGTTCGCGGAAGAAGTGGAACAGCAGGCGCACGTTCTCCAGCTCGTACCAGGGACGGGTGGAGATGGGGCGGTGGTCCAGGTCGTAGATGCGTGCACCCTCAATGCTGAGCAGGAGCGGGGAGTGCGTGGCTATGACCAACTGAGCTCCGCAGACGGCGCTGGAGGAGAGAAAATCCACCAGGTCGAGTTGCAGGTTGGGTGAGAGACTGTTTTCCGGCTCATCCAGCAGGTAGAGCCCTCGCTCTGCGATAGCCTGGGTGAAGTAGATGAAGGCACTCTCTCCGTTGGAGTATTCCCGCTCAGCGGCTTCGGCTCGCTGGCGCACAAAGCGGTTGCGTGTGCTGTGTCGGGCCTTCATGTGGGTGATGAAGGCATCGTAGCCGTCCTGTTCGGCAGAGTTGAGACGCATGGGGCGCCAGCGTTCCGTGCCCCACTGTCGCGCGGCTCGCTCCGCGGCCAGGTGGCGGGCGTCGTTCTGCTCGCGCAGGCGTAGAATATGCTCGAACACGTCGTCGCTGCCGATGAAACGGCTCTCGTAGGGGATTTTTTCCGGGTAGCCGGTGTCCTCGCCTGCCATGCGCATGCGGCACATTTCCACATAATCGCCGAAGAAGGGGGTGCGGTTGTAGGGGGTGTTGCGCGGCAGCCCCAGTTTCTCCGCCATGAGGTTCAGCAGAGTGGTCTTGCCGGAGCCGTTGCCTCCGTAAAGGATGGTGATGTTGCCGAGTTCCAGGGTGGGGACGGGTGTTTCGAACACGCGGAAGGGGTAATACTGCTGTGTGCAATGTATATTACTGTTGTGGAACAGCCAGCCTTCTTCCTGCTCCGGCGTGAGGATAGAAAATTCTTCGAGATATATCATGGCTTTTCGGGAGTGGACGGTTGCTGCTGCCGGCCGAGAGTCAGGTGGTACAGGCCGCCGACGGTGAAGAAGCCCAGCGTGACGGGAATATCAATCACAACGGCACTTGCCACAGCGACCGGGGTGGTCAGCAGAGCCCACGGGGTGTAGATTTCGCGGTGACGGGTGGGGTAGTGGGTTGGTATCCCTATCAGCTCCGCCTCCATTTGTTTGGGCTGTGCTTTGGCTGCATCCAGCGTGATCCATTCGCCGCAGGACAGGATACATTCACCTCCATTATACACTTCCTGGTAGACTATTTCGCCCTGCGTTCCCTCTATGGGGCGGTAATAAATGCCCTCGCAGGGGTCGAACCACCAGGAATCATAATGGCTTGTCAGCCTGGTGCGCTGTCCTTTGATGTAGTCCTTGCCGTTGATGCGGTAACAGGTATTGCGGTCGAGAATACTCACGCCCTCGTACTCGCAGCCGAGTTGGTATATCTTGCTGTGCGTCTGGAACAGACAGGAGCTGAGCATACAGCAGAGCGGGGTGAGCAGGAGGGCGGTAGTGGGCTTCATGTTGGGCTTTGTTGTAGCATACCCGCCGCCGATTGTCAATGCAGATGTTTACCCCGAATAAGGCAGAAATCTTGGAAAAGTGGCAGAAATGTGGGTGTTTTATCTTGGAAAAATGGCAGCGATGGGGGGGAAGGGGGAATTGTGCTTGACTCTCTGTGGGGCTGGGAGTAGGATTCTCAGCATGAAACTATCTTATGTCTTCAAAGCTTGTTGTATTGCGTTTCCGGTGCTCACGGCCTCCTGCACGAATCTGTGTCAGGATGTTGCCGATTGGGGCGCTGAATATGATGGTGTGGAGAAGACGGATGGAGAGGTGTATTACCGCCACGGGGGGAAGAAGTACCTGAAGGGGTACCGCGCGAAGTTTCGCCGCACCTATGTGCAGAATCCCTTTGTGATTGCCAAACCCGACCCCGAGCGCTACGAGATGAAGCCCGGAACCATGGGGGAGGAGGTGTATAGCGAGCTGCGGGCAGATGAGGACGGTTGTCTGAGGCTGGTGGATGCCAGAGACTGGAAGCCGCTGAAGCTGAAGGATACGCGTGCCTACCCGATGGGGAAGAATATGGTGAGCCCATGGCCGTCTGTAAATGCGTATAGCCGCGAGCTCACGCCCCATGCGATATATGCCTATCCCTTGGCTGCAGCGACTTTAGTTTGTGTTGACGTGCCGCTCAATATTGCAGGTGCGGCGGTCGGCGTGTGTTTTGCAAGTGGTGTCTTGTTGGTGAGCGGTGTGGGGCAGGCTGTCGTGCCCCAGCAGCGGCAGTCCGCCCCGGATGGTCGCATGGAGTTGCCTCAGGATTGAGTGTGGTGGCAAAAGTTCGACCGCCCACACCGGCTGGTGTGAGCGGTCGTGATATATCGGTAAGGATTCGGCGTATTTACGCCACCGGTGTAGCTTCGATGATAAGCACGCCGAAGGGCTTGAGCGTAAGCTCTGTGGATTTGCCTGCTTCAGCCGTGGAGGGCAGGCTGTCGCCCTTGGGAGAGCTGAGGCTGTAGCGCAGCGGGGCACCGAGCGGCAGCTCGAACACGGCGGCGGGGTCAAAACTGAAGTTCTGCTCGGCATCGCTCGGGTTACGCAGTACCAGAATAGCCTTGGCCGGGCTCCAGGATGCGAAGCCATAGGCCTCCAGTGCGGCGGGGTCGCCGCCCACCCAGTGGCTGTCCACCATGGTGTCGGCATTGGCACGGGTCCACTTGGCGGCTGCTGCCAGTGTATCCCACTCGTGCTGCTGCAGCATGGCCGGGGTGATGTAGATTTCCTGCATCTGGGTACCGAGGCCCAGGCCGCTCCAGATTTCATCTGCCAGGTCATCGGCCTCGGTGGTCATGAGTCCGCGGGCGCCCTTGTTGTAGATAACGCCGTGGGTCATGAGCGAGTTGATGGGGAAGAGCGGGGATATCTTCACATTGTGGGCATAAATCATCGCATCGCGGAAGGTAATCCACTGCTGGCGGGCTGTACCCACGCCGCAGAAGTCGTGGTCCCAGTTGCCGCGCCACACGGAGTCCGCAATGCCGAACCAGAACGGGCTGGCCCAGGTGCCGGTGGTGAGGTTGATGTAGATGTCCGGTTTCTCGGCGCGCAGCTCATCGATGAGCGAGATGGCAGCCTCGAAGTCCGAACCGAAGCGGGAGCCCGGTGCCGGGTCGGCCATGCCGGAGCAGCCGTCGAGCTTGAACTGGTTCACGCCGTGCTCGCGAATCATGTGCAGGCACATATCGCGGAACAGCTCGTAGTATTTGGGACCGGAGAGGGCGAAGCCTCGCTCGTTGGTCTCGTAGGTATCGCCCGCAGCGGCGATACGGTTGAGCTTGGGCTGGCCGTAGCCACCCCAGGGCGAGAACCATACACCGGGGGCAGAGCCGTAGCTCTCCATCAGGGCGCGAATTTCACGGAACTCATTGGGAAGCCCCTCGTGGAACTGCCAGAGCGTCTCGGTATTGTCCCAGCCGTCATCGAGCAGGAAGGAATCCATCACCACGCCGCGCTTGCGCACGAGCTCCTCGCCGAAGATGCGCACGGTGTCGAGCACGTCCTGCTCGGAATAGCGGGAGAAATAGCCGATGTCGTACCACGTGTTGTAGTTGAAGAGGGGGAAGTAGGGGCGGGCGCGCTCCTCATTGAGGTAGGCGAGCTGGAAGGTGCGGCGCAGCTGCCCCTGGGTGCAGAAGCCCAGCACGGCCGAGATGCAGCTCTCTGTGCGGGCCGGCAGGTGGGTGGTGCGCTCCAGCGAGCAGGCAAAGCCCTCTGCGGTCACTTCGCCCTTGCTCAGCGGGCTCTCCACACCGGCAAACAGGCGGTTGCCCGCGGCCACCACGGGAGCACCCTTCACGCTGCCCTCTACACGGGCTTCGGGAGCCACAATGTTGAGCAGGGTAATCTTGCGGGCGGGCATGGCAAACTGCATGGGGGTGATGTTCAGACCCAGGCGGCAGTAGGGCTGCCCCTCGCGCAGTTCGGCCCACCACACGAGCTTGTAGCCATCTGTGGTCACGGCAAAGGGCAGGCTGACGCGTTGTCCGGCGCGACGCTCTGCCAGGCGGCGACCCTCCGGCTGCGCTTCGATGCAGCTCACGCTCGGCTCTCCGCACATCAGATCCGGTGCGCTCAGCGGCTGGCAGGCATCGCCGTATTCTTTCTTGGAGCAAGCCTCGTCTGTCTTTGCTTCCTGAAGCAGAATGGTGAAAATATCTTTCCCCAGGTCGTAGCTGCGCCCGTTTACCTTATCCTGCACGGTGACTCCGGCGAATCTGCGCCCGGCTGTGCGGATGTCGATGCGTATGTACTCGTTTTCAATCATAACAACGCGGTTATTTTTACCTGCCGCAGAGGGTAGCACATTGCAACTGTCCATGCAAGTACAAATACAGCAGAAGCCGAAAACGGAAATAGCTGCAATGGCGCAGATTCTGCCCGGAGGGCTCATTCGGGGCGCCGGAGCAGGTGCTCAGGGCGCTGCGATTCCGTGGCAGCTGCCGGGAGCAGGGCGTTGAGGTATTCGGGCGGGTGCGTGGAAACATAGTTCATGGACTTAGCATCGTAGCGGTACAGGGAAACAGTTTCCTGCTCGTACTCTTCCTCCGGGGTGTTATGCTCGATGACACTGAGCTCTCTCTGCGGAGTCATGCAGAAGAGGCGTCGGCCACGGGTTCCATCTCCTCGTACGAACAGGTACGCGGTGTTATCCTGGGCATTCTGCCAGTAGTAGCCGCGGCTGAGTGTCCGGCGGAAGGATTCCGGGGATTCCTCGTATATACAACCCGGCGGCAGAGTCGCGAGGATAGCCACCATGTCCTCTTTCGGTAGAGGCGGTGTGGTGGGCGTGGCGCAACTGAACAGCAGGGCGCTTATGGCGGAAATGATGGCGAGGCGCATGTTCATGATTGGGGAAGATTGAGGTCGGGGATTCAACGTCCGGCGTAGCAATCGGCAGCCATCTGCTTGAGCTTGTCCATAACGGGCAGGCTGTTGAATTGGCGGATGAGTTCTTCCTCCGCGAAAAGCTGGGGAATGTAGCGTCCGTTGATTTCGTCTCCGGGGTCGGAGCCATCCTTAAATTCGCGGTAGGAATCGAGCTTTTTCTTGTCGCAAATATCAGTCCAGGGGGATTCGAAGAGCCCGTTGGAGGCAAGCTTGGTGCCATCTGCCGCCAGAAAAACGATGCTGCAGAAGCAGGGAGGAGGTGAGGGGTGAATCATACTGCGCTCATATTGCTTATATTCGTACCAGTCTGCAGGCGGCAGGAGCGGGCTCGATTCCACCGCGGCGAACAGGCGGCGGACAACAGCCTGTTCCTCCGCGCTCATGGGCACGCGGGTTGTTGTTTTGGTGCGCCCATCATAAAACTCACCGGAAATCTCAGCTGCTTGTGTGGCTGCGGAGCGCAGCGGGGGAGCTATTGAGGCGAGGTGCTGCGCGTATCGGGCATATTCTGTCTCTTCCTGAGGCGTCAGTTTGTGCGGGGCGCAGCCGGTGCAGAGAGATAACGCGCATATTGCAGGGATGATAAGGGGTAGGATATTCATCGTGTCTCGGGCATTATAGGAGGTGCATGTGGTGAAGACAAGAGAAAAAATACACATTTTTCGAGAAAAATGCAGAAAACGGGAATAAAAATGGGCTCGGCGTGCGCCTAGTAGGTAAAGAAAACGAGAAATCGCTAACCTCGGAAGCGGTGCTGTGTTTTCTGACAATTTTCCTGAATCGATAAGAAGTCGAAGAAGCCCAAGACACCCCGAAAATCCATGCCGGAGAGTAATCCCGGCATGGATTTTGTGTTACCCGGTGCGAAAAAAAGCTTTTCATGGCGCGGCAGATGGTGTAGAATGGCGGTGCTATGAAAAAGCTGTTACTACCCATAACCCTGGCGGTTCTGAGTGCTGTGCCGGTATATGCCCAGGCTCAGGCGGATATTGCGAAACTGGCGAGACTCGGCAATGTGAAGGAACTTGCCGTGGCCCTGAAGAACGGGGCGAATGTCGAAGTGGCGAATCAATGGAAGGAAACGCCGTTGTTTGAGGCTGTTGCCTATGGTAAAACCGAGGCCGTGAGGCTGTTGCTGCAGCATAAGGCTAAGGTAAATGTGGCGGATAGCTGGGGCGATACCCCTGTGGTGAAGGCGGCAGAACGCGGCGATGCGGAGCTGCTGGGCCTCCTGCTGGAAGCCGGAGCCGAGTTGCACCCCAAAGCTGTGCAGCAGGCCGCTTCCAGAGGTCATGCGGAATGTGTGGCTCTGCTGTTGGAGGCCGGTGCGGACCCGGACGCCGCCGTGTATTCGTCGCTGATGGCTGCGGCCCGTGCCGGGCATGCGGAATGTGTGCGCCTGCTGCTGGAGGCCGGTGCGGAGGTGAACACGGAGCATCGAACCAAAAGTTACGCCTACGCGGATGATGAGAAATATAAGCGCGGAACGGTAATCAATGTCCCGCTGCTGGAGGCACAGGCGAGCGGCAATGCCGAGGTGGTGCAGCTGCTTATTGATGCCGGGGCGGATGTGAATTTTGCCAACCCTCAGGGAGAAACTGCTCTGATGCTTGCGGCGTTGTATGGCCATGCTCCGTGTGTGCAGGTTCTTATCGATGCCGGTGCGGATATCAATGCAAGCACGCGCTCCGGTTTTACTGCCTTGCTTTATGCCGCGCGCAACAAGCACCAGGCGGCACTGGAAACCCTGCTGGCACAAGGTGCTGAGGTGAATGTACGCAGTGGTCTGGGCGATTCCCCCCTGGCGTATGCGGTGCAGTATGGGAATGTGCCCATGGCAAAGGCTTTGCTGGCTGCCGATGCAGACCCGAATCTGCCTATTCTGCAGCCGCCCTCGCGTGTAATCATCATCGGCCGCGATGGCCGCAAAGCCTCCGAGCAACGTCCCGGCAAACGGACCATTCCGCTTTTGGTGGCGGCAGCCAAACTCGGCAATGCTGAGATGGTGCGCCTCCTGCTGGACGCCGGAGCTGATCCTGACCAAAAGGATTCGGAAGGTAATACGGCTTTGCATTATGCCGAGACCGGCGGCAAGGCGGATGTTGCTGCCCTGCTGAAAGGCAAGTAAGGCTGCCTCAGAGACGCTTGATTACAGACGCGGTCCACCGCCCGGATTGGGGTGGTGGGCTGCTCGTGTGTATTCAATTGTTTTTGTGCGCCAGGCGGTAAAATGGAAGGAGGCGTTTTCCTCTGCCGCAGCGACTTTTTTCAGCTTGATTTTGCGCTGAAAAATATTGACATGCCTGCGAGTGCTGTGATATAAGTGTCCGGGTGAGGTCGAGACCTCGGGGCGAAGTCTCCGACGCTCGGTTTCTTATCTGAGTGTGGGCTATCAGACTACTCTGCGGTCACTGCGCTTTTAAATTTAATCCTAACAAAATTATGGGTAATAAATATACTGATATTCATACCGGGTTGACCTCGGCACAAGTCGAGGCCAGCCGTAGGGAGCATGGTAGTAACCAGCTCACACCGCCGGAGCGAGATCCATGGTGGGTGCAGCTTCTGGAGAAGTTCACCGACCCGCTTATCGTCATTCTGATTGTTGCTGCGGTTATCTCTTTCATTCCGGTGATTTTCGTGCCGGGGCATAGCTGGATAGAGAGTGCCGGTATCGTGGGTGCCGTGCTTCTGGCGACAGTTGTTGGTTTTGTGAACGAGTACAAGGCCAATAAGGAATTCGATATTCTGAATCAAGTGAATGATGTCACGCCCGTACGCGTGTTGCGCGATGGCAAGCACACCACCGTGCCGAAGAATGAGCTGGTGGTAGGTGATATCGTGACTCTGGAAACCGGTGAGGAGGTGCCTGCCGATGGTGTGGTGCTGGAATCCATCGGCCTGCGTATCAACCAGTCTTCTCTTACCGGTGAGTCTGAGCCGGTGCTGAAGACGCCGGAAGAAGAGGAGGAGGCCTTGCCGGGGGCTTATCCGCGCAATGTGGTGCTGCGCAGCACGCTGGTAGCAGAGGGGCACGGTATTATCTGCATCACCAAAGTGGGCGATGCAACCGAAATCGGCAAAGTGGCGGAAGCCGCTTCCGAGGAATCCGAAATCAAATCCCCGCTTAATCAGCAGCTCGATGGCCTTTCCAAGGGCATCAACGTGCTGGGTTCCTCTATCGCTTTTATTCTGTTTGTATCCCTTATCGTGCAGGATGCCATTAAGGGGAACTTTGCCCTGAGTGCCGCACAGTGGGCATTCTTCGGCTGCGTTATTGTGTCCATGGGTGTGGCCCTGCTGAAGGTGTGGTATCCCATATTCCAGGATCTTCTGGGCTATTGCAAGGTAGAGATTCCTGCTCCCGGTATCGTGGAGGAGGAGGGCGGCAAGTCCTGGTTGTGGTGTTTGCTTGGCGGTGTGCTGGTGTTCTGCCTTGGAACGGGTATCATGGTGGCGGCAGGGTGGATTACCATGGAGCCTGCCACCTGGATGCCTGCGACAGCTGCTGAGCACTTGCTGCTGTATTTCATGATTGCCATCACCCTCATCGTGGTGGCTGTGCCGGAAGGTCTGCCCATGAGCGTGACCCTGAGCCTGGCATACAGCATGCGCAAGATGGCTCAGCAGAACAACCTCGTGCGCCAGATGGATGCCTGCGAGACGATCGGTGCTGCCACGGTGGTATGCTCGGACAAAACAGGTACACTGACCATGAACCTGATGACGGTGCGTGAGGCTTATTTCCCCGGCGTTGCAGAGCAGGGGGCTGCCGCTCCGGTGTTCCCGATGCTCACGGAAGCTGTGGCTGCAAACTCTACGGCCGATCTGGACGAAAGCGGCAAGGTACTGGGTAATGTGACGGAAGGTGCCATGCTTATGTACCTGCGCGACAACGGCGTTTCCTATGCTGACGCTCGCAGCAAGTTCGGCCTTGTGGCTCAGCTGCCCTTCAATACGCAGAATAAGTACATGGCTACCTGCGGCCGCTCTGCTGCGCTGCCCGGTAAGGAGCTTATTTATGTGAAGGGTGCGCCGGAAGTGGTGCTTTCTATGTGCGTGGCTACACACGACGCAGCCCTCGATGATGCAACGCGCGAGAGTATTCTGGAGGTAATCCGAACCGCTCAGCGTAAGGCTATGCGTGTGCTGGGGCTGGCTTACCGCGAGGCAAGTGCTGCTACGGCGGATGCAGTGAAGGCTGCGTGCGAGGAGCTTACCTGGCTGGGTTGCTTCGTGATTCAGGACCCGGTACGCAAGGATGTACCCGGAGCTGTGGCCAGCTGCCGCAAGGCCGGGGTAGGCATCAAGATTGTGACAGGCGATAACTTTGAGACCGCTTGCCAGATTGGCCGCGAAATCGGTCTGCTGCCGGAGGGTGAGCTACCCCCCAACTCTGTACTGACCGGCGATGAGTTCGGTAAGCTCACGGATGAGCAGCTGAAGAATCAGGTGGAGGACCTCTGTGTGCTTTCCCGAGCCAAACCCATGGATAAGCTGCGCCTGGTCAATGCTCTGCAGGAGCGCAACCATGTGGTGGCTGTAACCGGTGACGGCACGAACGATGCTCCGGCTCTGAACCATGCAGATGTGGGCCTTTCCATGGGCATTACCGGTACCTCCGTGGCGAAGGAAGCGTCGGATATCATCCTGCTGGATGACTCCTTCGCCAGCATCACCCGCGCCATTAAGTGGGGCCGCTCCCTGTACCGCAATATCCAGAAGTTTATCGTGTTCCAGCTTACGGTGAACGTGGCTGCCTGCGGTATCGCCGCTCTGGGGCCGTTTATCGGCTGCGAGCTTCCGCTTACCGTCACTCAGATGCTCTGGGTGAACCTCATCATGGATACCTTTGCCGCTCTGGCACTGGCCTCCGAGCCGCCCAGCGAGGATGTAATGGAGCAGGCTCCGCGCAACAAGATGGCCTTCATCATCACCCCCACCATGTGGCGCTGGATTCTGGGCCTTGGCTTCACCTTCATTGCGGCACTTGTCACCTACGTCAAGTTTATGCCGGATGCAGATGTTGACCCCGAGGCATTCAGCCATTCCGTCACCGTACTCTTCACCGGTTTCGTGATGCTGCAGTTCTGGAACCTCTTCAACGCTCGCGTCTATGGCTCCAACAAGAGCTTTGTGAGCGGTATTTTTGCCAACAAGAGTTTCCTGTTCATTGCCGGTATCATCGTTATCGGTCAGATTCTGGCGGTGGAGTACGGCGGAACGATTTTCCGCACCGTGTCGCTGAATTGGCAGGAGTGGCTGCTCATCGCCGCTGCTACCTTCCCTGTGCTGCTTATCGGTGAGCTGGTGCGTTTCGTGGCTCGTGTGCGGGCCCGAGCATAAGAATCAGCCGTATTTTGACATTTCTCCGGGAGGGGGCGATATGTTCGCGCCCTCCCGGATTTTTTTGCAGAAATCTGCAAATTCGCAGTAGAATCGGGGGAAATGAAATCCGAAATCCAATTTTTTAGCTTCCTGACCTGTTTTTAACTTGCCACGGGGCGGCCTTGAGAGTAGAATACAGGCAGAAAACAGGGGGTGGAGTCGCACCCTCACAACCGTCTATACACACCATGAAAACGCTCATTACAAATGCACGTATCATTTCCCCCGGCGTAGACATCGCAGGTGGGTCCGTTCTCATCGACGGCACCAAGATTGCCGCCGTTCTCATGCCCGGCGAGACCGCCGAGGCTGATAAGACGATTGATGCTGCCGGTGCCATGCTGATGCCGGGCTTCATCGACATCCACTCTCACGGTGCCGGTGGTTGCGATACCTGCGATTGTAAGGTGGAGAGCATTCGTACGATTGCTGACTGCAAGATGAAGGAGGGTGTGACCACCTGGCTGCCCACCACCCTGACTCTGGGCACCAACACGCTGGCAGATGTCTGCCGCGTGGTGAAGGAGTATGCCGCCAGCCCGAATGGCGCCAAGACCCCCGGTGTGCACCTGGAAGGACCCTACATCAACCCCAGACAGTGCGGTGCTCAGAATCCCGCCTTCGTGCGTCCTGCTGATTTTGAGGAGGTGAGCATGCTCAATGACATTTACCCCGTGCTCTACATCTCCATGGCTCCGGAGATGCCCGGTGCAGTAGATTTCATTGCCAAGGCCAGCGCTATGGGTATTACCTGCTCTGCCGGTCACTCTGCTGCCAGCTATGCCGACTTCAAGAAGGCCAAGGCTGCCGGTCTGAAGCACCTGACTCACTTCTGCAACCAGATGAGCCCCCAGGACCACCGCGAAATCGGCCTTGTGGGCTCCGGTATGCTGGATAAGGATGTTAAAATTGAAATCATCTGCGACAAGATTCACCTGTGTGAGGACATGCTGAAGCTCACCTTCACCAACAAGGACATCTCCCAGATGATTATGATTACCGACTCTCTGGCCTGCTCTTGGATGCCCGATGGCCCCGGTTCTCTCGGTGGTCTGCCCATCATTGTGAAGGGCGGCGTGGCTCGTTTGGAGTCCGGTAACTTGGCCGGCTCTACTCTGCGCTATGCCAAGGGGCTCAAGAATGTACAAGAGCTTACCGGCAAGCCCCTCAGCGAGCTGGTTAAGGCAACCTCTTGGAACCAGGCTCAATCCCTCGGGCTCTACGACCTCGGTAAGGTAGCCCCCGGTTACACCGCTGACCTTGTACTGCTTGATGCCGAATACGATGTGGTGAAAACCATCATCGACGGCGAAGTCCGCTACGAGGCCTAAGCCACACTATTTATACAGCTCTCGGCGTGCGCCAACCGCCGCCGAGAGCCTTTTTCCCGCCTTTTAAATATCAAATATACCTGCCGAACATGAAAATATCATCCCTTGCAGCTAAGATATGCAAAGCCAAAGGAATTAATCCCGCCACCCTGACAGGAACGGGCCCCGGAGGAAGAATCATGGCGGCAGATGTAAAAGAAAGCGCCCCCAAAAAGCGCGATGGCGCCACGGCTATTGCCGAATTTGCACAGCTCCCCACCCGCCCGGAGAAAGATAACTACTATGTGTATGATACCGAAGTAGACATGGCAGCGCTGGGAGACATCAGCCTGCCGATTGCCGTGCAGTGCGAAAAATTGCTTGAAAACCGCTACTCGGTGATTGATTACATTGTACGCGCCGTAGTTAAAGCCGGCCTCTCTGCCCCCTCTCTGCGTAACTATACCGAGCCTGCCGATGTGCTCATTTTTGAAAATAGCGGAGAAAAACGCGCCGCTGTCACCGATGCCGCCAAGAAAAATATTTACAAAATATCGCGCGAGGCGGCATCCGGCGCCCCCATACCGCCAAACTATACCCCCACCTTCATCGTGTGTGATGCCCACACATCCCGTGCATGTGTTGCCGCACATGTAGAACCGGGGTGCCGCCCACTCTTTGCTTTTGTGGACCGCGGCAACACCCCCAAAGAAAAGGTACGAGCCGGTGCTGCCGGCATGGCTGATTACATTCTCTCGTACACATTCTATGTGCACACCTCTATCCCCGAGGCAGAGGCCAACGGGGTAGCCGCCAACCTGCATGCCATGCTGTATAACCCGGTGCGCTTGTTGTTGCTTTCCTGATACGCTGTATGAATTGGGTAGAAATTCTCATCATCGGCTTAGCTCTGGCTGTAGATGCCACGGTGTATTCTTTTTCATACGGTTTGATTCTCAAGCAAAGGCGCAGCATATCCGCGCTCTGGCTGGCCATTACAACCGGTGCATACCAAGCGGGTATGCCATTGTTGGGCTACCTATTCGGGCATGAGCTCAAAATCTATGTTGAGGGGTACGCATCTACGCTGGTGCTTGTCGTTTTCTGCCTGTTGGGGGCATACATCATCTACGAATCCTGGACAGGTGATGAAGATGAAGATAACGACAACTCTACCCCGCTGGGGTTCCTTGCCCTCATGCTTGTCGGCATTGCCACAGCCATAGATGCTTTTGCCGTTGGTACCGGCATGGCTCTGGGGGATATAGGTGGCAACATTGCGACAACCTCTCAACTTCTTACCGCAGTGGGTGTTATAGGCTCCATCACTTTCGCCTGCTCCTTGGCGGCATTTCACTCTGCACGCCTCTTACACCACCTGCCTACCCGCTGGTTAGAAACCACTGCCGGCTTACTCTTAATCGGCTTAGGCGTGCACGCCGCGATTTAATTAGTAAAAATACAAAATAAGACAACAGCAGAACTTTAACATATACTATGAATAGTAAACAAGCAAAAGAAAGATTATACGGTATTGATTTGCTCAGAATACTGGCTATTTACATGGTATGCATAGTCCATTCTAATACCTATGGGAATGCTCACACGGATTTGCACCTCGGCTACGAAACATTTTTCTATTTTTCCACATGGACAGAAAGTATTGCATTAATCGGCGTAAATCTATTTGCAATGATAACAGGCTACGTCTGTCTTCACAGTAAATGGAATCTTACGCGCTATATCAATCTCTGGCTGACAGTTGTTTTTTATTCTATTTTACTCTTACTCATAGGTATAGTACTTACAAAAATAGAAGTATTAAACTGGGCATATTCATCCCAAGAAGTATTTAATATTATTACCAGCCTACCATTTGGCTCAACTTATTGGTATTTTGCGGCCTACTCCGCGCTTTTCTTTTGCATTCCCTTTTTGAATGCTGCTCTAATTAAATGTTCTAAGGTTCAATTTATCTATCTACTTTTTCTTCTGTTTACCATTATCCCATTTTTCAATTTAAAATCAAGTGAAACATTTATTAGCGGAGGTCACAATTTCACTTGGCTGGCCTTTCTTTATGTGGGAGGAGCATATATCAAAAGATTCCAACCCCGATTTAATAGCATTACTCTGGTAGTAGTAATATTGTTATGTTCTATTCTTCCCCTTACTTGCCGATTAATAGGAATTCCTGCGCCTTTCGGGTATTGTTATCATAATTTTATTTTATATACCTTTTGCACATTCCTCTTATTATATCAAATAAATATAAAAAACAAAAAACTCCAGAAAATTATCTTATTTGCCTCACAAATATCTTTTGCAGTATATCTAATCCATCAACATCCGACAGGAGAAAAACTTCACGCGGGAACTGTACATTACATACTATCAAGTTTAGATTACCCCTTATGGTTTGCTTTCGCGGTTGCTATTTGTGTCTATTTATCGTGCGTGCCGATAGAATATATTAGAATAAAACTTTTTCAAATCCTCAAACTACAAACACTATCAGAATGCATAGCTCGTTATATAGAAAAGATTTTTAAGCTGATTATGCGAAAAATCAATCAATAAAAACGCACCGACCTTTAACGTCCGGCTGAGAGCTCATTGATAAGCGCCACCACGCGGCGCACTTCGGCTATGTCGTAAAAAAGATTGTCGGCACCGCCATCTGAAGCAGTGGTAAATACAACATCCCCCCGCCCAGCCACGCGCATCACCGTGCCCGAAACCATATCGCCCCGCAAAGCTATGCTGCGTACCTCTTGTCTGTACAGGCTGAGCCAGGCCACGCGGTGGTTGGTCACCATGTACACCATACCTCGTTTTTTACGCATCCGGAGGGCATCTATCACAAAAAACAGCCCGGAAAGCGGGGCCAGTAACAGCCATACCCAATCACCCCAGGCCTGAGCCAAAGCCCAAGCCATACACAGTATCAGCACCAGCCAAGCCATAGAGAAAGCATATACCGGCACCTTGCGGTATAACTTGACTTTACCGGGCCGACCGACCCAGTATAATTCTTCACCGGGGCGTAGTTCTTGTTGCACCCGCTCGCGAGCAGCTGTACTCAGAGACGCTTCCATCAGTATCTTGTTTCACGAAAAAAGCCCGCAGGCATGGTAGGTACCTGCGGGCTGAAAAAGGGATAAAAATCAGTGAATGCGCTTGAGCAACCAAGAGAGAAGCTCCTTAACAGGAACACGCTCCTGCTCCATCGAGTCACGGTGGCGGATGGTGACGGTATCCTTAAGAGAGGCATCGCCCTCTTCACCCAGCGTCTCAAAGTCCACAGTAATGCAGAACGGTGTACCCACTTCGTCTTGGCGGCGATAGCGACGCCCCACAGCACCGCTCTCATCATAGAACACATTCATGAACGGGCGCAGCTCTGCCTCAATCTCGCGGGCAATGCGCACCTGCTCGGCATTCTTCTTGAGCAGCGGGAAAATAGCAGCCTTAATGGGAGCCATGCGCGGGTGGAAACGCATCACGGTGCGGATGTCGCTCTTGCCGTCCTTGCCCAGCTCTTCTTCATCATAGGCCTCACAAATGACAGCGAGCACAGAGCGGTCGCATCCGGCGGAGGGCTCTACCACGTGCGGAATGAACTTCTCACGCGTCGTCTCATCAAAGTACTCCATCGGCTTGCCGGAGCCCTCTTGGTGGCGGCCCAAGTCATAATCCGTGCGGTAAGCAATGCCCATGAGCTCCTGCACACCGAAGGGGAACTCGTACTCCAAGTCGTATGTCTTCTTGGAGTAGAAAGCGCGCTCATCTTCAGGCACGTCAAGAATATGAATCTTGTCACGAGCAATACCGATATTTTCGTAGAACTTAAGGCAGAACTCCAGCCACTCATCGGTAAGAGCAAAACCATTCTCTGCACGGCAGAAGTACTCTACCTCCATCTGCTCAAACTCACGGGAGCGGAAGGTGAAGTTGCGCGGGTTAATCTCATTGCGGAAAGATTTACCGATTTGAGCAATACCGAAAGGAATCTTCATGCGGGAAGAATCCAAGACATTCTTGTACTGGCAGAAGATGCTCTGAGCCGTCTCCGGACGCAACCAACCGATGGAAGACGGGTCATTCTCATCGGATGTAGCGCCGATGGTGGTCTTGAACATCAGGTTGAAAGAGCGAGCCTCTGTCACCAAGGAACCGTTAGAGGGGTTATAGCGGGTACTGTCGGTTACAGTCTCCGTGCTTTCCTCTGCCAACTCAATATCAGCCAAGGGGATATTCTTACCGGAAATCTGGCTGTAATATTGCTGGGCACTGCGGCGGGCAGCCTTAGCCTCTTTCTCATTGCCCTCTGCGGTCAACATAGAGAACTCTTTATTGCTGCTCCAAGAACCGTCTTTAGCTGCAGCGCCCTTCCACCAATATGCTACACCACTTTGGGCCGGGATTTGGTCTGCACGCAAACGCTCCTTGCTGAGCAAACAGTCGCACAACGGGTCAGAGAATCCACCCACGTGGCCGGAGGCTACCAACACCGAGTTGTGTGTCAGAATGGAGCCATCCATACCCACCACATCGGGGCGCTCCTGCACAAACATGCGCCACCAATAATCTTTCAAATTGCGCTTGAGCTCCACACCCAGAGGGCCGTAATCCCAGCAACCATTCAAGCCACCATAAATTTCTGCAGCCTGAAATACAAAGCCCTTGCGCTTACAAAGGCTCACAATCTTCTCCATACGAACGGGGTCTGTCTGTGTGCGATCTGCCATAACACCGCTATTTTACCGCATTTTACATACTATGCAAGCATAAAGGCAAGCGAATTACGGCACCGCCCCTTAAATTCCGAATTTACGGCTTGACGCCACCTCTCGCAACAGCTACACTATACCTACAAACTGATATTTCTATACCGATGAAGTGCAAGCTCGCCCTCACCGCCCTGCTCGTTGCCACGCTCAGCTCATGCGAGAGCGTACGTACCGTGTACGATGAAAACGGCAAGGTAGTAGAGGAACGAGACGGCGCACGTGAGCGAAGCCTTAACGACTACTTTGAGGAAGAGTTCGACTCCAACTTCACTGAAAAGAAAAATAAGGATGGCGTGCCCGAGGCCACCTCTCACAAAGTAAGCAGTTATCAAAAAGACATTGATGCCGCGCGACGCGGGGATAAAGAGTACGCCACGGGCACCTACAATGTCGGGGGCACCAGCGACTATGCCGGCAAGCGTTTCAGTGGCTCCGCCGAGCGGTTTGAAGGCAACAAGCGATACGATGGATTCTCCGGCGACAGCCCGTATAATACCGATATGCGCCCTGCGTTCATGAGTGAGGGCAAAGGCGTAGCCCGCACCGCTTACACCGGTCACAGCAGCAACGACCGCTACACTGCTGAGGGCACCCATTATGATGCCTCCGGCAAAATTTACGCCACACATGACAGCGGCATCTCCACCTCCGACGCAAGCGGTTACTTTGAAAGCCGCAAAGATAAATGGGGTAAACCTACCATCATCTCCAGCAGAGAATACTACAAGCGCACCATTGAAGAAACACGCACCATGCTCGGGCGTGATAATTGAGCGACAAAGTTTAGCCCCCTTAAAATAACGCCTTGGTGGTAAATGGCAGGACTGAAGTCCTGCGCTTCGAAAGGTGTGTGCCAACAGCCCCTACAAATTGAATTTAACAAGGAGATAATTCAAATTTCGCTGATTGTTGCCACGCGTATACATCGAAATTGCCATTGTGGCTCAAAATTAAGAGCGCCACCCGGCCAGGTGGCGCTCTGATATATTATAAGCTTATGTTAAAAGCTTTACTTGCGGCGGCGGCGGGCAGCCAAAGCGGCCAGTGCCAGCAAGCTCAGCGTAGCGGTGGTCGGCTCGGGGATAGAGGCGTTACCCGTAACCACAATGTTACCATCCTCGTAACCTACAAGAACATCGGTAACAATAGCGGCACTGTTCAAATCACTCAGAGTGATAGATACCTCCCGGGACTGAATGGAAGCAAGCATCTTCTCAAAATCACTCTGAGATGCGTTCCCAAACAGGACCAGCTTAAACGCCTCAGGCTCACCGCTCAACTGCTCGGAGGAAATCAGGAAGTTCACAGCGGCAATTGCGTCGTTAGCATTAGCCAAAGAGAACATCCCCATGGTGCTGAGCACACCACCGTTCAGACTGATAGCCGAGGTATTGAGCGTCAGGCTCTCTGCAGCGAATACCAGTGTGGTAGACTGCAGAGTCATGGTGCCGGTTACCTCCAACTTACCGGTATTATACACCGTAGAGTCGCAAACCACAGCATCCTTCAGGCTCAAGGAACCGCTGTTCTCAATGCTGCCGCTGGCAGACATGCTCTCGATGGCAACAGAGGAAGCGGAGTCGAAGCTGATGGAGCCCATCACCTCAACAGAGGAGAGCGCTGCGGTAGCGTTCGTCACGTGCATACCCTTGCCGGCCACAACGCTGCCACCCTCCATAACCAAATTGGTATTGGTGATATTCACCTGACCATTCTCGGCGCTGAAGTTAGAGTTGGTCACCACGGATACATTGGCATCATTGCCACCACCGTTGATGGAGATGTTACCGCCCACGGCTACGATGTCGGAGTCCGTCACCACGCTCACGCTGCCATTCAGGGCAACATTATTACCGGCGGTTATGGAAGAACCGGTTACCACGTTGGCCGTAGCATTCAGGGCAACATTGCCGGTGGCATTCAGCTCAGCATTGTCGGTTACAATGTTGGTGTTCACATCAGCGTTCAATACAGCATCCACACCCAAACCGGAAAGCGTCTCCTTCAGGGCATCGGGTACAAGAGCACCCACGTTGATGTCACCGGCAGCAGAGCCGTTCATGCTGATGGAAGCAGCGTCAAGCTTGCCACCTGCTACGGTATTGACGGCACCGCTCATGTTGACCTTCTTATCGGCCGTTACCTGAGCATCGCCACCCACATAGTTAAGGGAACCGTTCATGTTCACGTCATTACCGGCCTCCACCTTCACCATACCACCGTTCACCACGTTTATCTGAGAGTTCAGGTTCACGTCATTCTCGGCGAATACGTAGGTCTCGCTGACACCACCCTTGAGAAGCGGGTCAATGCTCTGCTGCTGCACGGCATCCAACACGTTGGTCAGAGTCGTGTCTACCACGGCGCTCACCATACCGGACATCTCAATGTTGTTGGTAGCATTCAAGTTGGCTCCACCGGCTACCACGTTGGCGTTAACGCCTTCGTTCAGCATATCGGTTACACCGAGCTTCTGAGCAAAGTCGGCAAGCTGCTCGGGAAGAACAGCACCCAGATTCACACCGCCGAGAGCCTTACCGCTCATGGTGATATCCGTGCCGTTTACCGTAGCATTGCCGGATACCACGTTAGCTACACCCTCAAAGTTCACGGCGTTACCGGCATTCACAGTAACCTGACCACCGTTCACCACGTTAAGAACAGCACCCAAGTTAATGTTGCCCGTAGCAGACAGCGTGGTGTCTTGGTTACCACCCTGCATCAGAGAATCAATGTTCTGGTTCTGCAAGGCATCCACCACGTTGGAAAGCGTTGTGTCTACCACAGCGTTCAGACCTCCGGTCATGGTAATGTTGCCGACCACAGCGCCATTCTCATCTACAACACCGGCGTTCACCGTAGCACCACCAGCCACAACGTTGACGGTAGCATCCATGTTCACGGCGGCATTACCCTGTACATTGGAAATACCGGATACCCAGTTGGCCGTACCGTTCAAGTTCACGGCATTGCCGGCATTCAGGGCAACCTTGCCGTTCACCATGTTAATGGTGCCCGTCAGGTTTACATCCTGAGCGGAGGAAACCGTGGTCGTCACCGTGCCACCTGTTGCAAGAGAATCAACGGAACCGGTCAACAGAGCGTTCTGCAAGTTCTCAGAGGTTGTGTCAACTACCAGATTGAGACCACCGTTCAGGCTCACGGACTCACCGGCGTGTACGGTAGAGCCACCGGCTACCATGTTCACCAAGGCACCCATGTTTACGGTGTTGGCGGCCGTTACATTGGCACCATCCATCACCAAGTTGGCGTGCAGCTCGCTGTTCAGCAAGCCATCCAAAGCAGGCAGGGATACCACAGAGGAAAGCTCCTCAGGCACAAGACCACCCAGCGTCAAGCCATTGGCACCGCTACCCGTCATGGTAATGGCACCGCCTGTTACGGTTGCACCATCGCTCACCAGGTTGATGGCACCCTTCATGGTTACAGCCTGCGTGTCCTCATTACCCACTGTGGCGTTGGCTCCCGTTACAATGTTCAGGTTACCCTGCACTGCCGTAAGAGCAGAACCAATGATCTCGGGCGTGCCGGTCGGCAGCATATCGGAAATCAAACCACCGATAGAGTACTTGTCATCAGTCGTGTTCTGCAGCGTGATGGTAGCCCCCGTCACCGTACCACCGGCAACTACCAAGTTCACCGGGCCATCCAAGTTAACGGTCGTACCGGAAACCTTGCCTTTGGACGCTACCACATTCAGCGTACCGGTCATGGTCGTGGTACCGGCATTCACCGTGCCACCAATCACCAAGTTGGTGGTGCCGTTCAGGCTCACGCTCTGGGTATCGTCAGTACCTACGCTGCCACCCATCACCACGTTGAGGTTGCCATCAAGCCCCTCAAAGAAGCTGCCGAAGCCACCCAACATGTCGGATGAGGAACCGCCATTATTGAAGATGCCACCCAACAAATCACCGAGATTGGCCTCATCAGAACCATTCAATTCAATGACAGAGCCTGTTACGTTACCACCAGCTACAGCGTTGATGGGGCCGGTCAACTGCACCAAGTTACCGCTCACGGTACCACCCGTCAGCAAGTTAACAGCGCCGTTCATCGTCACGGTCTGAGTTGCCGTCAAGCTACCACCGGTTACAATGTTGATGCTGCCCTCTACTTTACCAAGGCTGTCCAACATGCCCGTAAGCTGACCTGCGTTGGAGCCCAGAATGGAAGTAATAACATTGCTGATATCAATACCGGAATTATTGTAGTTCACTACAATATCGTTGGCGTTAACAGAACCACTCATCATGGCATTGAGAGCACCGGAGAGGGTTGCCGTACCATTCGCAGCCTTCACGGTAGTGCCCAACAGCATGTTCACGGTGCTGTTAAGGGTCACATCGCCGCTGTTAGCCGTTACGCTACCACCCAACATCATGTTGGCGTTGGCGCCCATGGCTTCAAGAGGTGCAAGGTAGGTATCAGCCTCAGAAAGCAATCCATCAATCGCACCGGAGAGCAAACCTCCAAACAAAGACTCTTCACCACCTAAGCTATTTACCAAAGAATCCAACTCACCCAGAAGCGGCGTCAATGAGCCGGAGGTAATAACACCGCTACCGGTCAAGAAAACATTACCTGTAGTAGAGGTTACAGCGGCCGTGCCGATAAGGGCATTCAGACCACCCATCACCGTAACATCACCGGTAGCGGTAACCGTAGCGGGGACCCCATAGCCGGCAACATCAACACCCAGCAAAGAGTTAACGGCATTTTCGCCACCCGTGAATACAGTGCCATTGTTAGCAGTAATGGTGGTACCGAGTAAGGTATTGGCACCATTATTAACAATCGTTACATTCTGGCCGACGATGCTACCCTTCGTCATGTTGACTGACCCAGCAATTGTAACATCCTTACCGGCAACAAGATGAATATTGGCACCGTCAACATCATTCAGGTTCATATTGCCATCAGTTGCGGTCACTGTCATCGTACCTACAATCCCCTCGGGAGTGGAGAGTTTACCAGTAGAAGTCAAATCACCCCCATTGACAGTAAGAGCATAGTCGTTGCTCAAGTCATCAGATGTAGTTGTATCCTTTTTATCAGGAGTAATACTATTCTTATACTCTGCTGCTAACTTACGCTGCAAATCGTAACTTTGATACCACTTTATTTCCCCGGCAGCAACTTGTCGAGCAGCCTCTTCTACAGCTGCGGCTTCAGCAGCTAGTTCAGCTTCAGCTTTGGCTAATGCTTCAGATGAGTTCCAATAAGTCGTACCGTTAAAAGTATAGCCAAACTGAGAGGTGACCACAGGCTCACCAGGAATAACCATTACATTCTCGTAGGCGGTGTCTCCGTCTACGGAAACAGTAAGATTCGTATCTTTACTAAGCACACAATCGCCGGCCTGCACGGTAGCAGAGGCGAACGTCATTGCTAAGGCTGCTGAAGGTACCGTAGCAAAAATTGCATACACAGCCTTTCTCAAGCCAATGGGCAGATGTAATTTCATACGTATTAATAAGTTATATTATAAGCATTCTTCGTGCAGGCTCTCGCCTGCGCTAGAGCGCGCGAAACTTACACCATTTTTGCTATTTTGTCAAGCGGTTTTTCGATTAAATACTCATAATTAAAACCTTGCGCACCCATAGCCTTGCTAGGATTTACGTGAACAACATTTACTCTTCGTATTAATTTCATTTATAATTGCTTACAAAACCTTCATATCTAGCTTTTATGCTAACATATCGCCTAACAACGAATCGTATGTTTGTATTTTTTTGTTAGTCGTATTGTTAGAAGCGAAAAAAATTGATATTAAATTGAAAATATCTCCCCATGTTCTCTTCCCCGGCATACCTCCAGTAGGCTCTTTTTATCTGAATTTTTGAGATTGGAGATTTTATATTATGCAACTTCAGCGCTATACTGAGGGCACCCATTATGATGCCTCCGGCAAAACATTGAAGAAACGCGCACCATGCTCGGGTGTGATAATGGAGCGACTCTCCCTATCTATCCCACTTTATTCGATTTCGGGCACTAGCAGCAAGTCAAGAGATTGTTGCCAAAAACTCGGATTGCGGATAAAGTGATGCGGTTCAATATCACACTCCTTGGATATGATGTCATTCTTCAGCTCCATGGTAAACATTCCATCTGCCGCGCGATACACCAACACACGGGCATAAGATTCACGGCCATTCGATGTATACCATAAGGTAGTTTTCGTGGCGCCCTCATCTATTATTTGCGTGAGCTCGCCCGGATAAACGATATAAGTCAAGCGTAATGACAGCGTATACGGAGCATCCACACGCGTTGCGGTACAAGACTCCACATGCCACCGAAACGCTACGTCATCTGCCCCACCACCGGGTATACGGATATCCCCCGTAGGTTCTACCCTCACCTTGGTAATGAGATTCCCCTGCCGAGTCTCTTCTATCATCAAGGGTATATGCGCCAGCTCTTGGTCAATCCAATTCACATCCATCAACTTCACCGCAAGCGAGTACACCATGGGGTTGTCAGGAAAACGAGTTTCTTTGTATGTTTTGTATGTGGTGCACGACACCATAGTGGCGAGAATGAACATCAAACATATAATGGGGATGTGGCGTTTCATAAATGTAGCTGAGTTTCTGTGCCTGAATTGTAACAAAAACAGCCTCAGGGTTTCAAGTCAATAATTGAATACAAAGCAGATAAAATACAATGCACATTTCCGCTGCGTAGTCATAGAGCGCAAACCGAGGATGGCTCCTACTTGTTACTTTCAACTTTGCGCCTAGGCGGCTTGCATGATAGTGCGGCGCTATCGCGCCTTTCATGATAGTTTTGCAAGTGGGATCGTAGCCATGTCGTTCTGTGAGCCAAGGGGTTGCAGCCATAGTTTGTCTTCCTAAGACCGCTTGGCCCTCCGACTTGCGCAAACCGAGGATGGCTCCTACTTGTTACTTTCAACTTTGCGCCTAGGCGGCTTGCATGATAGTGCGGCGCTATCGCGCCTTTCATGATAGT
>JAZTYL010000002.1:0-49914 GCA_045636905.1 Akkermansia sp. | reverse complement strand
ACCAAGGGCTCCAGCGAAGGTGAATCCTAGGCTTTTGACTCAGTTTTTGCGCCATCGACAACAAAAATGCAGGAAACGCTCAACAAAATGACCGCCGCGAGCGTGTATTTATTAGAACGTCGCATGATGTGTGATAATGACGAGCAAAAAACATTTTAAAGGCATGCCTTCTAATTCCTCCTTTTTTCTCCGTTTTGTACTGGGCTTGATTAGCTGTTCAGGTTTAGGGCTCTGGCTTTGTTGCATCGCCGATTTACCGGAAGCAATGTATGAGAGTAATTCTCCTATGGTTGGGATGGCTCCTTTCCTGAACGTGTTCTTCATTTTTATCTTTGCGTGGCTTACTTATGCATTTCTGGGGGCGGCGTATAACTGCAAGCGTTTTTCTGAGGGGAAACTGCCCGTCCGGTGGGGGTGGCCCGCATTCTGGTTTGCCCTGGTAATCAGCAGTGTGGCGGCTCTCTATTTTATTTGTGCATTTTATTTGAAGCCTTGTCCTGAGCCTGAGTTCATAGGTCTCATCCATTAATCTCTCATGAGTTCGGGCATGAGCAGTAGTGAAAAATCTGCACTTTTCGCAATTTTTTGTTGCGGATTCGGTGCCGGGAAGTATTAACTTATGTAAAGGAGATAGAGAATAATGAAGACAATTTTCCCCAGAATCCTTGCCACCACAGCCCTGTGCCTTGCGGCGGTGGCTTGTAATAGCCATACCGAGGCTGCAACCCAACTCAAAGGGAACACCTATTACCAGCGCTCCAGCGTGTCTATGGGTGACCTCTACAGGCTGCCTTTTGTCTATGATGATTCCGAAACAATCAAAAAGTCTTATGATGCTATAACCTTTCAAGCAGTATACTCTGCTGGAACTCTGACGGTAACTATAAAAAATACGGGAGAGAAGGATGTTATTTTGCGCTCTACGGGGGTGCGCATAAGATTGCGCCGAACGCCTTTTTATGTGATGCAAGGAAAAAAGGAAGTCGCTCTTTCTTTACCGAGTCAACTAGAAATCTCAGCTGGCGAGGAATTGCATTTATCTTGCCCTGTGAGCAACGTCAGTAGTAATTTTATTCATGTAGGTTTTGTATCTCTCGTTATTGTTGGCGAGAAAGTGTATGATGGACTCCCCGAACGAAAGGTGCCCATACAACGTGGTTGAGATTAAGTCTGCCCCGGAATGAACTCCGGCTCTCGACCATCGCTTGCAAGTGTCTTTTTATCCCCTTGCAAGCGATGTTTCATTTTAGGTTGCCACCCGGCGAAAAATACGCCTTAAACTCCTGATTCTGTGTCGTTTGCCAGTTCGAAACATCTTTACTTGCCGATATGGCTCCATCTGCTCAAAACAGCCTAAGCTCACAGAATCAACGGATTGTAGATTCGAAGCATCTTTAGTGCCCCTAAAAGGCGTTCGAGCTTAGCAAAACAGGCTTAGGCATGCTTAGGCTTTTTGGCCTTTTGGAGCCGTTTTGCACCCGGCAGGGTGGTGGCGGGGCTTGCGAACGTGCAATGCCTAAGCGCGTGTAGGTGTTGAAAATCAATGCAAAGCAAAAACCGAACCAGATTGTTTTCTGATTCGGTTTCTTGGTTTAAGTGGAGCATAGCGGGTTCGAACCGCTGACCTCTTCAATGCCATTGAAGCGCTCTACCAACTGAGCTAATACCCCGTTTTGTTTGTTTTTGTTGTCCTCTGGTGAGGACAGGGGAAGTATACACCATGGCGGAGCGTTCGTCAAGTAAAAATTGTAAAAAAGTGCAATTTTTTTCGATTTTTTGTGTTTGGATGGGTATTTTAGCGGTGTTTTTGTGCGAGACGAGCCTGAAAGGGCAATCTGAGGGGCAAGAATGGAGCAGGGGGCATGGCGGGGGATTGATTTTAGGGGGAAGGTTGTGGTGCGTGGGTGGGGGCGGTAGCTCCAAATTGCGAATTGTTTCAGAAATTTGTTCCCGTTAGATTTTTTCGGGCGCGTTAATGTGCTGATAATGCGTGTTCTGCAATTTTCTTTCATGAAATTACTTCGCTGTAACAATTTTTTGGCTTGACGAAACAGCTAGATGCCGCTATAATACGCGCGTCCTTGGAACCAGACGTAAAACCGGTTCTTGGGTCCAAAAGGGTCCATTTCATAGGGTAGTTGGGCTCCCCCTGGTCTTCGGATCAGGGGGAGACTTCCTTCAAGGGGGGGGGCGAGTGAAAGGCCATGCCTGTCTAATCCGGCGCAAAGGAGCGCTTTATTAACGGAAACGCACCGCGTTTCGCAGGCCGAAACTTATGCCTGAAGCCGACAACGCCTGCAGGATTTCCCGCAGGCGCATTGGATAGCATACACCGGGCTCTCAGCGATTGTATGCCGGAGGTATATGCTTCCGGGTTATGGAGATGAGGTGCGTTTAAGGGGGGGGGACTATGTATTCTGCTCGTTCTCCGGTAGAACGAGATTCAGTATTTTCGTGCCTGTTTTTTCAATAAAGCTCCCTACGCAATCAGCCAGTTGCCGCACGCGGCAAAGAAGGAAGAGCCGGCTACGAAGCCAATCCACCACCGCGCACAAGAGGTATAAAATGGCACCGCCGCCGACGGCTATCCACCAAGGATAATCCAATTGCTCATTCAAGTCCGGGACGTATCGGTTGAGCATAGCCCAGGACCATGGATGTACGTGTATGAGATAGACGCCGAAGGAAACCGGAGCGGCCCATATAATCAGTTTTCTGAGTATTCCATTGTCTATACGCCATCTATATACGAACAGGAAAAGACCGAGAGAATATACCACCATGACGGGTGAGCAATAGGAAAGAAGCATGGGTAGATGCAGCAAGCGGCAAATGAGAGGCTGCATTGTGCAAAGAAGCACCACTAGTCCTGTTATCAGGGGGGGGGCTTGTGGTCTAAAGCGTTGTATATAAGCGCCTACAGCGTACAGTGCGGCGAGCCATGTGGCATTATAGCCACCAACATACATGGTGTCAGCTTGTAATACGTTGGCACATGGTAACACCAGCATGAGAGCACCCAGCATCAGCAGGTAGTTTCTTTGGCTGAGTGATAATAAGAGCTTGTTGATGAAAGGGATAAGAAGGAATAAGACCGAATATGCTGCAAAGTACCAATATGTGCTTCCCGCAGGCAATCTGAGTAAGATTTTAGCTATGGATTTTTTGCTGATGTCCCATGGTAAAATTCCGAAATGAGACAGTAGCAAACCGATGCCCAGTAAGCATATAGTGTAAAAAGCAACCTGTCCCCACAATTCCAGATAGCGAGACAAGCGCCATTTGCTATGCAAACACACATAGCCGGTAATGAGAGCATACAGATTTACGCCTATAAAGCCAACGCTTTCTGTCCAGAGCCCAAAGGTAAAGAAATATTCTTTGCCCGGAACGATAGCTGTTTCCATATGAGCTTTGGTAAACAGGTTAATATGAATCATACAAACCATGTACATGGCGATGATTCGTAATAAATCTATAGCGTAATTTCGCTCTTTTGTTGCTCGCTTTGTTGCTTCCATGTTAGGGGGAGTGTAACGCGCAAAAAGAAACTTGTCAAGTTGAAACAGAAAGCGTTCTGCGCGCTGTTACTATATGGTATCAGTTAGCCTGAGTTTGCTTGAATGGGGCGGCGTTTATTCCGCCGGCCAGCCGATACACTGGTGCACGATGACGCTGTGATTTTCCGGCAGGCCGATTTCTTTTTTCAGGGCGTCTTTATCTATCATGGCGCGGACGACGGTGGAGAGGCCGCGGGAGGTGCAGTAGAGGTAGACGTTCTGGTAGGCGGAGCCCACGTGGTTTTCGCCGCCGCGGTCATTCATGCAGGTGTAGAGCAGGTGGAGCGGTGCTGTTTTGACAAAATCCTGGCGTTCGCAGAGCGGGATGAGGTTTTTGTCGTTCACTTTGGTGAGCTTGTGTCCCGGGCCATCGTATTCCCAGGTGCCGGCGGGGGTGAGGACAAAGAGCTGCATGTTCTGCAGGCCGCGCGAGGTAGGAATGGTGCGCTTGCCGTGCGGGTTCTGCCCCCAGGCAACCCACAGAATTTCGGCCAGAGTCTGGTCATCGATAGCGCGTGAGGTGTCGTAACTGCGGGCGGAGTGGCGCTTGGCAATGGCCTCCATGAGCGGCATGCCGCCGGTCATCGCGGGAGCGGGCAGTTCTTTGGTTTCTCCGGCACCCCAGGCAGGCAGAAGGGCTCCGGCCAGTAAGCAGACTTTCCATATATTCCTGAACATAGGGTTCATTGTAACAGTATTCTCTGCCGCTGCAAGGAAAAAGTGCCACCGGTACCATGAAAAAACGCTATTACCGGTCAAGTCGGGAAGCGACGCCCCGAAAATGTATAAGAGTGTCGGTTGAAGTCGTCTTTTTCATTTTGCTGCTTTACTTTTGGCGCGATACTTGTTAGTATAGGGAAAGTCTGAGCAGAGGAAAATGAAAGGACAATCCGACAATACTGCAAATAACGATATCGCATTGCCGATAGGTGTGCAATTGGGAACGTACCAAATCCTGCGTACGCTGGGGCAGGGTGGGTTCGGTATCACCTATCTGGCAGAAGACACGGCGACAGGCCGGCAGGTAGTTATCAAAGAAAATCTGCCGACTTTCTGCTCGTACCGCAATATCAATACTCTGGGGGTGGCAGCAACAAATCCGAACGACCCGCTGGAGGAGTATCCTACCTTGCTCGCCCGCTTCGTGGAGGAGGCTCGCCTGCTTGCCGGGTTGCAGCACCCCAATATTGTGAGTGTTCTGGGGGCGTTTGAAGCGCTGGGTACGGCTTATTATGTGATGCCCTGGGTTGGTGGGCAGGAGTTGCACAAAGCGGCACCCCCGGCATCGGAAATTACGGAGGCCTGGTTGCTGCCGGTTCTGCGTGCATTGCTGGATGCACTGGAATACCTGCATTCCTGCAATATCTACCATCGTGATGTGAAGCCTGCCAATATTCTGTTGGCGGAGGATGGGGCTCCGGTGCTGATTGATTTCGGAACGGCTCGTCATATCATCAGCGAGCGCTCGGCTACGCAGGTTGGTACCCCCGGGTACTCCCCCGTGGAGCAGTTGAGCGCCCGTGGCAAGAGAGGTCCTTGGACGGATGTTTACTCTCTGGGCGCTACCTGTTACCGCCTTATTACCGGTACACGTCCGCCGGAAGCGACCGACCGCTTGTCGGAGGACGATGACTCCCTCATTTCCCTGGCGAATCAGGCGGAGCTGCGGGGCCGCTTCTCTGCTGAGTTCCTGGCTACTATCGATAAGGCACTTGAACTGCGTGCGAAGTCCCGCTGGCAGACTGCTGCGGAGTGGCTGGCCGCGTTGCCTGAGCCGGCTGCCTCAGAGGCGTTGCCGCCCATTCCCGGAGCTGCTTCTCGCAATATCGAGACATCTGCGCTGGATGTGCAAGGGAAGAAGCGGAAGAAAAAAGGGGCTCGGAAAGCCGGTTCGCGAGCGTTGCTGGTGGTGGGCAGTATTCTGGGGCTGTTGCTGGCAGGGGTAGCAGTTCATGCCGTCATGGATGACAGCGGCTCTGCCTCCGCTAAAAAGGTGGCGAATCAGGAGAAGGCGAAAAAGCAGCGCCAGAAGTGGAAAGATAAGATGGCTGAGGCAGAAAGGCTGGAGGCTGCTCAGCAGTACGAGCAATTGGTAAAGCTGCTTCAGCCGCTGGCAGCGGAAGGCTGTGCTCCGGCTCAGCTGAAACTTGCTCTTTGTTATGCCTCCGGCTCCGGTGTTCCTATGAATGAGGGCGAGGCGACGAAGTGGCTTCGCAAAGCTGCAGATCAGGGAGATGCTGATGCTCAGAATAAACTCGGTGTCTGTTATGCGACAGGTCGCGGCGTATCCCAGAGTTATTCAGAAGCTCTGGCCTGGTTCCGTAAATCTGCCGACCAGGGGAATGTCATGGCGCAGAATAATCTGGGAGACTGCTATGCGAACGGAGATGGCGTAACCCAGGATTATGCAGAGGCGGCGAAGTGGTACCACCAGGCTGCTGAGCAGGGATTACCCGCGGCACAGAACACCATCGGCAATTGCTATTACAATGGAATCGGGGTTCGAAAGTCATACACGGAGGCTGTGCGTTGGTACCGTCTGGCTGCAGAACAGGGGGATGCGCAGGCGCAGGGTAACCTCAGCGTGTGCTATTTTGAGGGTAACGGCGTGACGCGGAATCCCCAGGAGGCTGTGCGCTGGTTGAGAAAATCTGCCGAGCAGGGAGATTGCGTGGCGCAAAATAATCTGGCGGAATGTTATCTGGATGGTAATGGCGTCACTCGTGATACCGGTGAGGCTGTGCGCTGGCTGCGCCTGGCTGCCAATGGGGAGTATGCACCGGCGCAGAATAAGCTGGGTATATGTTATTCCAATGCTATAGGTGTATCCCTGGATGAGGTGGAAGCCGTGTCCTGGTTCCGGAAAGCAGCTGAGCAGGGATTTGCCCCGGCTCAGTATAACATGGGGGATGCATACATGGCCGGAGATGGTGTGCCGCAGAATGCTACGGAGGCTGCGCGTTGGTATCGTATGGCGGCAGAACAAGGGTCTGCGCCGGCTCAAACGGCGCTTGCAAAGTGCTATGACCAGGGTAATGGTGTTTCGAGAGATGTTGCAGAGGCTCTGAAATTGTTCCGGAAAGCAGCTGAGCAGGGGTATGCCGATGCTCAGAATTCCCTGGGTGAGAAGTATTATCTCAGCCAGGGGGTAACGCAGGATTACGATGAGGCTGTGCGTTGGTTCTGGCAGGCTGCGGAACAGGGGCATCCCAGTGCCCAGACCTGGTTGGGCTTGTGTTTTGAGCGTGGGCATAGTGTGTCTCGCAATCCGGCTGTGGCCGCGCGCTGGTATCGCAAAGCTGCAGAGCAAGGTTATGCTCCTGCTCAGGGGAATCTGGCCAATTGTTATTACAACGGACATGGGGTGGACCGGGATTATGCTGAGGCCGTGAGCTGGTATCGTAAGGCTGCGGATCTGGGGGATGCCTGGTCACAGAGCGGACTGGCCAGATGTTATTATTCAGGACATGGTGTAAAGCAGGATTATAGCCAGGCTGCGAGTTGGTATCGCAAAGCGGCCAACCAGGGGCATCCCGAAGCGCAGAACATGCTTGCCAATTGCTATTTCAACGGTAATGGTGTGACTCAGAATTATGCCGAGGCTGTGAACTGGTATTACAGATCCGCCGAGCAGGAATTTGCCTGGGCTCAGTTCAACCTTGGCAACTGCTATGCAGAGGGCAACGGTGTGGCTCAAAACAGATCGGAAGCGGTGCGATGGTTCAAATTGGCCGCGAAGCAGGGGCTTACGGATGCTCAGAATAAGCTGCGCGAAATGGGCGAAAGCTGGTAAATAAAAGGGAAAAGCCCGCGCCGATGAGAGGCGCGGGTCTTTTTATGAGGACGGTTAACGCGATATGTTAGCTATTCTGTAAGCTTGGCCTCTCACTGAGAAGCCCCGCGCGTTACTGCAGCGGCAGCCGGAGCGTGGGGCTGTGCTGCGGGGTGATGCCCAGGTGGCGTGCGATGGTCTGCGCCATCAGGCGGTGCCCGAAGCCATTCGGGTGCAGGTTATCATTCATGAGCTCGCGCGGAGCCGGAACTGAGGTGGCGCCGGACGTAGCAGAAGCTGCATCCTTGGCGGCACAGGCCACCCAGGCCGCGGCGTGGTCTACCAACAAGACCTGCTTCTCCTCGGCTACTTGCCGCACTGCTGAGGCATACAGCGGGCGATACTCTTCGCCGGCCAGGGTGAGGCTGGGCGTTTGCAATACCGGTATGGCGCCCTGTTGGCGCACCAGGTCGATGATTTGCTGTAAATCGGCACGAAAATTGTCCGTTCCGCGCTTGCGAGTTCCATCGTTGATGCCGAAATTGATGAAAACGACATGCGCCTTGAATTGTTTCAGACGCCACTCTGCATGGTGCAGGAAACCCGCGGCGGTTTCTCCGCTCACAGCCGTATTGAGCACAATATCATTCGTGCGGCGAGAGCCTCGCGCAGTCCTGTACTCCCACTTTACCAGCTCCATCCAATGCTCCGCAAAACTGCGGCTGCCGTGTGTGTGCAGGCAGCCATGCGTGATGCTGTCCCCCACGAAAAGCCACATCATCGGCTCTTGCTCATTTGCCATCAGGCGGTGCAGGGTGGCGTAGTCCGGCAAGGTTGCATTGCGCGCCTGCGTATCGGCTGCAGCATCTGCCCGCCCTTCGCCTGCTGCGAGCCAGGTTAAGCACAAGAGCGATAAAATCAATAAACGAATGGCATTCATAACTGTTTTCGGTGGTTGTTAAACTTAGTTGTCCTCACTGCTGAACAGGTCGGCTGTCTGTTCCGCGCCGTGGCAGATGGTGGAGACGGTAAATCCCACTACGAGCACCGGCACATTCACCCCCAGCCATCCCACGGTGGTAACGGCCATGGTCAGCGGGATATCCGCCACATACAAAGCACCTGTAAGCGGCATCATGAGGTAGTTCAGCGCGCCTCGTTCTGTCGGGGCGTCGGGGTATTTCATTTCGAACAGGCTTCTCAGTTTCTTGGCGGAGGAGATGGCAGCTACCGGCGCCTGACCCTCAAAATGCTGCTGGGTCAGCACCGTTTCTCCTTCTGCCGGCGCCTTATAGTGAGCTTTCGGCAGCAGGAGCTTCAGGTTCCATGCGGAAAGCGCGGCATAAAGCGGAACCGTTTCCATGCCCTCCTTGTATAGTGGGCGCTTGCTCAGGTAGCAATGCTCCACATGCATGTCTTTGGCGAGCACGAGGTTGCTGTATAACTTGCCTCGTGCCGGCACTTTGTAAAAGTTGTGTTTCAGGTAGTACACTCCGTTTCTGAGGTAGATTTCGGCTTTTTCTAGAGTTTCAAACCCGCAAGCAGCATACTCCTTTTTGCCTATGGCATCTGTCAGGGTGTGCGTGCTGACTCGAGTCCAGAGGCAGGAGCTCAGTCCCGCTACGGCCGAAGCCGCCAGCAGGAGGGAGAACAGGGGGCGAAGTATTTTATTCATAGTGTGTGCGTAGACGTGTTTTCTGCATTATACCAGTTCGGCGCACCGGGTGCAAGCTCGGAGTGTGAGGCGGCCTTTCTGAATTGTTTTTTGAAAAAACAGCTTCCTGATGCGCAACAGCATGGAAATAGAGCACTCCACTTTTATATACACCATGAAACAAAATCACATTGCACACACATTGTTGGCAGGGGCTGAGGTATCGGCAAATGATGCCGCGCGTCTGACCCTGGAAGCTATCGAGAACCTGGGTGAGCTGGCCGCCGGAGCGAACCACAGCCAGCTGGTGCTGCTGCTGCGCCGGGTGATTCAGGCCGGCGTGGCTGCCGTGAAAGCGGCAGAGCATACAGTCCCCCTGAGCGTTGCCGCTTGGGCAAGCGTGAGCGCTCGCGCAGACCTGCGCCCCACCACCCGCCGTGACCTCCGGCACTATGTCCGGCGCATCCTGCGCGTGGAAGGTGCGGCGGACATGCCGCTGCGCTCCATACGCTCGGCGGACTGCAAGCGGATTCTGGCCGCCGCATTCGGCTCCAGCCCCAGCAGCTACAGGAAAGGACGCGCCATCCTCAGCAGCGTGTTCAGCTACGGTATCAAGCAGGAATGGGCAGACTCCAACCCCGTGACACGTATCGAGGTGCCGGTTGTGCAGGAAAAACACATTGAGCCGCTCACCCCGCAGGAAGTGGAGAAACTGCTCAGCGCTGCAGCTCGCCCCGAGTTTCGGAATATGCGCTTATCGCTGAGCCTGATGCTCTATGGCGGTATACGGCCAGCCGAGGTAAGCCGCCTGCAGGCAGCAGATATTAACTGGGAGGAGGGGCTTATTATCATACGCCCGCGTGCCAGCAAGACCGGTGGAGGGCGCGCCGTTCCCCTGCGTGGGGTGCGAGGCATCTGCAAGCAGGACCGCTGCATTCCCCGAAACTGGGCGCGTCGCTGGCTGGCTCTGCGTCGTGCTGCGGGGTTCCGCCACTGGGTGCCGGATATCTGCCGCCACTCTTTTGCAACGTATCATGCTGCTTTGTTCCGCAATCTGCCGGAGTTGCAGCTGGAAATGGGCCATCGCGATACCTCCCTGTTGCGCAGCCGATACATGGTACCTGCGCATCGCAGGGATGCCGTGGCCTTCTGGCGGGGAGCCGGGGTGCCCGGAAAACTGCTGCGCAGGTAGAATGAACGCCTTGAAAAAATCAGCCTCCCGCGGGAAACTCGGGAGGCTGATTTTTGGTGTGGGACGCTTAACCGAAGTCCGCATGCACCCGCCATTCGTTTTTCTCGGCATTGTAATAGAAGTAGTAATTCCCGCAGTCGCCTATGAGCAAGCCGGCGTCCAATTCGCAGGTAATTTGCAGGGCAAAGGCAAAACCTGCGGGGAACTTGGGCGGGTCCTGCAGGAATGAGGGGTAGCCACCTATTTTATGTGTATCGTAAACCACTTCGCACACCTCTTCTCTGTAATCAATATCACACAGCTCTTCCATATCCCTGAATTCGGGCCACCATTCATCCCCGCCCCCGATACCGGGGTAGATGGGCATATCATTCGCGACTGCTTCCGGGCTGAGGAGACAGGTCTTCACCTCCTCGGATACATAGCTGCATGGTACCAGGCCTTCCAGTGTGGGATACTCGCGGATGACGCATCCCAGCTGCGGTTTCTCATTCATATCCTCAGCCCAGGCGTCCGTGGGTGCAAAAATGGTGATAAGTGCCATCTTGCGGAGCGGCTCGGGAACACCGGGTAAATCCGGCACAAAAATGGTGGCCAGCGGGTCCAGACGCTTCCCTTGGGCATCCACCGGCCATTCCTCGCCGGGGAGTTGCCAGGTAACTCGCCCGAGGCAGCTCACGTGCCCCTCCGGCAGTGTATCGCAGAGTGTGCTGCGCAGAATCACCGCATTTGTCTGTGTGGTGCGGCGCATGTCGCGTATCAGGTCTTTCTTGAACTGTATGAGTTCCGGTGTCATTTCTTTTTTACTTGCGGGAGTTGTTGTGTGTGCGGCAGATGATGGAGTGTCCCCGGCAGGAGCAAAGAGATAAATCAATATCCCCGTCAGGAAACAACCTGCCAGTAGTGCTGCAGGAAAGATGTTCGCCTTAAGCATAGGCACAGTATAACATGCCGCTTAAGCCGGGGCAAGTATCAATTTTGCCTGCTGCCGCCGAGGTTGAGACGGTGCAGCAGGAAAGCGCAGACCGGCACCAGCACGGCAGCCCACAGGCAGGTGCTAACACTGAAACCGGCGGCGAGCAGCCACAACGGCAGAGCTATGGTGAGCGGTAGCCAGACTTCCAGGCATTCGTTGAGCAGGTAGTGGCGGAAGGTGGGACGCACCTGCGGCAAGCCCTGCGGGTACAGTGCCGAGATGAAGAGAGCACATGCTGCCTGCAGCCAGCCGCAGAGGATGTAGAGAACAGCTGCCGCGAAGCCATGCGACTCGTCGTTCACCACAGGGCCTAACGCTATGGCGAGAAGCCAGCCAATCCACCAGAAAAGGGGCAGCTGGTTCGACTCGGGGTAATATTGCTTCTGCAGTTCTTCTCTGAGTTGCGGGTAGAGGTGGCGCGCCAGTCCGTGCAAGGTCCAGGGGCCCTGTATAGTGCCGCCCAGAGCATAGCTCAGGACCTGCGCCGGGAGCTGTAAGCGGGGTTTTGACATCAGTCTCCGGTGGGCGAGTGCCCACGCTTCAGGTCAGCAGCAAAGGAATCCGGCAGGCCGGTGCGGGCAATTTTGGCAGCGGCGGCATCCACATCGTAATCCACACGGCGGAGGGTCAGGGTGGAGGTCTCCGTATCGTACAGACCGTAGGCGGCGCGGTAGTCCAGGTCGCGGGGCTGCCCCACGGACCCGGGGTTGATGAGGTAGCGGCACTCTGCCTGCAGCGGCAGGGTGAAGCTGCCTTCTTCGTTGTACACCACGGGAATGGGGCTTACTTTGCCCTCCTTCTCGCAGAAAATGGCCGGGCGGTGCGTGTGCCCGTAGAAGCAGATGGCACCGCTGAACTGAGTGAAAGCCGCGCGTGCTTCCGGCACCGTGGCAATGCGCAGCCAGTCCTCGGGAGCAGGAGAGGCATGCACATAGGTGATGCCGGCGCGAACGCTCTTGCGGGGCAGGGGGCGCAGACGCGCCACGAGCTCAGCGCCCAGCATGGCGGCGGTGCGATCCATCATGGCCGTGTAGAGCGGTACCCCGAAAAGGCCTCGCTGCAGCAAAGCTTCTTCGTGGTTGCCGCGCACGGCTGTGTTAAAGAGCGGCATGGCCAGCTCCACGCAGGCGGCAGGGTCACCATTGAAGCCGATGACATCCCCCAACCCGGCATACTCGCCTGCACCCAGCTGTGCCGCATCTGCCAGCACAGCCTGCAGGGCCTCCAGGTTGGCATGGATGTCGCTCAGAATCGCGACCTTCATCACTCTGCCAGCAGGGTTTTGAGACGAGCCTTGAGCGCGGGGATACCCTCGCCCATGGCAGCGGAGATGGGCAGAATCTCAATCTTGGGGAAGCGCTGGCGCAGGATTTCCAGATTCTCGGCGGAGGTGGGGTCATCCATCTTGTTGGCCAGGATAATCCAGCGGCGCTCTGCGAGCTCCTCGGAGTAGAGCTTCACCTCTTTGCGAAGGGTCTGAATAGCCTCCACAGGGTCGTGCTCCAGTCCGGTCATGTCCACCACGAAGAGCAGAACCTGGCAGCGCATAATGTGGCGCAGGAACTCATGACCCAGACCGCGGTTCTCGGATGCACCCTCGATGATACCCGGGATGTCGGCCACGACGCAGCGGGAGAAATCCTCGAATTCCACCACACCGACAATAGGCTGCAGGGTGGTGAAGGGGTAGCTGGCTACCTTGGGTGTCGCGCGGGAGATGGCTCCCAGCAGGGTGCTCTTGCCGGCGTTCGGGTAACCCACCAGACCGGCGTCTGCTATACGGCGCAGCTCGAAGAAGAATACACCGCTCTCTGCCTCGGTACCGTACTCGAACTTGATGGGGGCCTGGTCCGTAGCGGTGCGGAAGTGCCAGTTGCCGCGGCCACCCTTGCCACCCTGGCAGAGCACGAAGCGCTCGCCCGGCTCGGTGAGGTCGGCAATCTGCTCGAACTCAATGCCTTCTCCCTCGCGTTCCAGCCAGGTGGCCTCCTGCATGGTGGCGGCGTTTGTGCGGTAGACGATGGTGCCGGGGGGCACCTTGCCTATGACGGTGCGGCCATCCTTACCATGCTTGCGGGCGTGCATGCCGGGCATGCCATCCGTAGCAACGAGCTTGGGGTCATAAAAATAATTGCGCAGGTCATTTGTGCCGGTGCTGACCTCCAGGATGACGCTGCCACCGTCTCCGCCGTCGCCGCCATCGGGGCCGCCGCGGGGAACAAATTTCTCGCGTCGGAAACTGGCCAGGCCATTTCCTCCCTTGCCTGCTTTGGCAAATATGCGAATATGATCTACGAACATGGCGCGGAGCTTAATGTATTATGATACTAATGTCAAGAGAATTCAGCAAGGTCTACTTCAGTTTTCGGCGAGTGACCAGATATACCTTGTCGCCGTGGCGTACTTTTTCCGGCACGGACACGAGCGCGTGGCCTCCCTTGGGTACTGTGGGGACAATCTGCGTGACTCCGTTCTCATCGTCGCAGCGTACTTCCTCCACTGTGAGACGCACGATACCGGTGGTGGGGCCGGTGATTTCGATTTTATCTCCGGGGGAGAGGGGGAGTGCTTCCAGTCGGATGTCGGCCACCTGCACCTTGGGGTACCAGCGCATGATACGGCCGAGGTGGTGGCGCTGCTCGAGAGCGAGGCTGTTGGAGCAGCCGCTCCAGGTCTCCCACTCTTCGCCCAGGTAGTAGCCGCCGTGCCAGAACTGGCGGTTGAACACATGCAGCAGCTTCTCCTCCCAGGCAGCCACCTTCTCCGGCTCCCATTCGCCGCGTGCACAGGTGGTCACGGCTTCCTTGTACACGGAGGTCACGGTGGAGACGTAGGCCTCGGAGCGGCCGCGCCCCTCCAGCTTGAAGACGGAGACGCCAGCCTCCACCAGCTGGTCGATGACGCGAATGGTGCAGATGTCTTTGGGGGACATGATGTACTGGTTGTCAATGTCCATCTCGAAGCCTGTCTCGGTGTCGGTGACACGGTATTTGCGGCGGCAGAGCTGGAAGCACTGGCCGCGGTTGGCGCTGTGGTTGTAGGCGGCGAGGCTCATGCCGCACTTGCCCGAGATACCGATGCAGAGGGCGCCGTGTGCAAAGATTTCGATACGCACCTGCTGCCCGGAGGGGCCGCAGATATTCTCGCGCCGGATGCCCTCGATGATGGTGCGAATCTGGCTGAGCTTCAGCTCGCGGGCCAGCACCATGACGTCTGCGTAGGCGGCAAAGAATCGTACGGCCGCCAGGTTGCAGACATTGGCCTGCACCGACATGTGCACCTCCAGCCCGATGCTGTGCGCGTAGGAGATAACGGCAAGGTCCGCCGCAATCACGGCGTCCACACCGGCAGCTTTGGCCCGGCGCAGGAGCTCCTGCATGGGCTCGATTTCCTCGTCGTAGATGATGACGTTGCAGGTAAGATACGCCTTGGCGTTGCATGCGTGGCAGAGTCGGGCGACTTTCGGCAGATCCTCCGTGGTGAAGTTTACGGTGGAACGTGCGCGCATGTTGAACATGCCTACGCCGAAGTAGACGCTATCCGCCCCGGCGCGCAGCGCCGCTGCCAGTGATTCGAAGGACCCCGCCGGGGCCATGATTTCCAATGCCTGCTGCATGCGCGGGATTGTACAGGCTGAGCGGCAAATGTCAAGCAGAAACCGCCCCGCGGCTGAAGCAAAAAAAGCGCCGTCGCTTCCCGAGCGGGAGCGACGGCGTGTCCGTGGGAAGAATGGCATTATTTGCAGATTCCGCTGCGGCGCAGCATGGCCTCGGGGTCGGGGTCACGTTGCATGAAGTCGCGGTAGAGCTCTGCTGCGGGGCGGCTGTTGCCGCGGGAGAGGATGCAGCGGCGGAAATCGCGACCGGTGGCGGGGTTGAAGATGCCCTCCTTTGCGAAGCGGGAGAAGGCATCGGCCTCCAGCATCTCTGCCCACTTGTAGGAGTAGTAACCGGACTCGTAGCCACCGTCGAAGATATGGGTGAAGCAGCGCAGTGAGCTGTTGGCCGGTTCCGTGGTGGGGATGCGGTAGTCTGCCAGGATTTCGCGGTCCACTTCTTCTACATCGCGGCCGGCATAGGTAGCGGTGTTGGTGTGGAGCTCCAGGTCCAGCTTGCCGAAGCAGAGCTGGCGCATGTCGAAGGAGGCGGCTCCGTAGGTGCGAGCGGCAAGCATCTTCTGCTTGAGCTCCGCAGGCATGGGCTCACCGGTCTCCCAGTGGCGGGCAAAGCGGTCCAGCGCTTCGCTCTCCCAGCACCAGTTCTCGTTGATCTGGCTGGGCAGCTCCACGAAGTCCCAGGCCACGTTGCAGCCGGCCAGGGATTCCACCTCCACGTCGCTGAGTATCTGGTGCAGCAGGTGGCCGAACTCGTGGAAGACTGTTTCCACCTCGCGGTGGGTGAGCAGGGCGGGTTTGTCTCCCACGGGGCGGCTCATGTTGCCGCACATCAGGGCAAGGTGCGGCTTGCGGGGGCTGTTCTCCGTGGGCGGGAGTCCGCAGGCGAGGCAATTCATCCAGGCTCCGCCGCGCTTGCTGTCGCGCGGGTACCAGTCTGCGTAGAAGGAGCCGAGGTGCTCGCCGCTTTCCTCATCGTACACTTTGTAGAAAAGAACTTCCGGGTGCCATACTTCCTCGCAGCCGGCGGGGAGCTCTGCGTTTTCCGAGATGCAGGCGGTGGGGCACTGCTCGAAGCGTATGCCGTACAGCCCGGCGTAGATGGAGAACATACCATCCAGCACGCCCTGCATGGGGAAGTAGGGGCGCAGCTCCTCGCTGTCAAAATCATAGAGGGCCTTGCGGCGTTTCTCGCTCCAGTAGCCGATGTCCCAGGGCTTCATGGTGGGGATGGAGCTGCCGCTTTCCTGCTCGGCGAAGAGGCGGATGGCTTCCTGCTCGGCGCGGAAGGCATCGAGCACGCGGTCGTGCAGGTTGTTGATGAAGGCGAGCGCGGTGCTGCCGCTGCCGGCCATGCGGCGGGAGGTCACATAATCCGAGTAGCGCTCGTAGCCCAGCAGGGCGGCTTTTTCGGCACGCAGGGCCATGATATCGTGGATGAGCGGCTGGGTGTCGAATTCGCCGGTGCCTTTTTCATTCACCGCATGCCATACGCGGCTGCGCAGCCCCTCGTTGTCGGCATAGGCCAGCACGGGCTGCAGGGAGGTGAACTGGAGCGAGAAACGCCACTGCGGGGCTTCCTCGCTGCCGTAACCCTTGCTCAGGGCATCCTGGCGGGCGGCCTCGCGGGCGGATTCCGGCAGGCCGGCCAGTTCTGTGGCGTCGGCGGTCACATATTCCCAGGCGTTGGTGGAGTCCAGCACCTTTTCACCGAAGCTCTGGGAGAGCTGAGCCAGCTTGGTGGAGAGCTCGGCGTAGCGCACTTTCTGCTCCGGCTCCAGGTCGGCGCCGTTTTCGCGGAAATCTGCCAGAGTCTCTGCGACAAAGCGCTGCTTAACCGGGCTGAGCTCGGCGACCCAGGGCTGGGCGACCGCCTGTTTGAGCACGGCATACAGCTGCGGGTTGAGAGTGACACTCGAAGAGTAGATGACCACCTCGGGCATGAGCTCATTCACCACCTCGCGCAGCTCCGGAGAATCGTTGACGGATTGCAGGTGCGACAAACGTCCCCAGCCGCGCATGAGGTCTGCTGCGCTGGCCTCCAGTGCTGCGAAGGTGTTGGCGTATGTGGGCTCGGTGACCTGACAGATGGCCTCGACGGCGGCTTTGGCTGTTTCGATGGCGGAGCGAATCTCGGTGCGCGCGCGTTCCGGGGTCAGCTGCGACCAGGCTATGTGGATATCGTTGCTCAGAAAAGGCGTGTTCATGCTGTTTCCATATTAACCTTTTGAGTACGGAGAGTAAAGGCAAAAGCAAGACAGTATAGACCTGTGTAAGAGGAGTCGGGCTGCAAGAGGAAGCGAAAAAGCGGGTAAGCCATTTCTTTGTGTCAGAATGCTTGCCAAAAGGCATCTTATTTGCTAGCATGGGCGTGTATGGCTAAGATACTTGTTGCGTTGAGTGGCGGGGTGGACAGTGCTGCTGCGGCGGCTCTGTTGGTGGAGCAGGGCCATGAGGTAGTGGCTGCCTACATGAAAAACTGGGTGAACGATGAAAATATACCCGGCGAATGCCCCTGGGAACGCGACATCGAGGATGCTCTGGGCGTCTGCCGCAAGCTTGGTATCGAGTTTCGCGTGGTCGACCTCATCGAGCAGTATCGGAACCGTGTGGTGAATTATCTGCTGGAGGGGTATCGCGCCGGTTCTACCCCGAACCCGGATGTGCTCTGCAACCGAGAGATGAAGTTCGGTGTGCTGCTGGATTATGCGCTGGAGCAGGGCTTTTCTTCTGTGGCCACAGGGCATTATGCCAACCGACTGGATGTCGAGGGCGAGGGCAGTTATGTGCTGCGCGGTGCAGACCGCAACAAAGACCAATCTTACTTCCTGGCCCTGATGCGTCCGGAGCAGGTGGCGCATGCCGTCTTTCCCGTGGGGCAGCTTACCAAGCCGCAGGTGCGCGAGCTGGCACGGCGCTTCGACCTGCCCAATGCGGAAAAGAAGGACTCGCAGGGTATCTGTTTTATCGGCAAGGTGAAGATGAGCGATTTCCTGCGTCACTACCTCCCGGACAATCCCGGTGATATTGTGGACCTGAAAGGGCGCAAGCTCGGGCGGCACGACGGTCTGCACCTCTTCACCATGGGGCAGCGCAAGGGACACCATGTTGCTTCGCCTCGCGAGGGTGTAGCCTATGTAGTGGTGGGTAAGGATTTGAAGCGTAACCGCCTGATTCTCGGGTATGAGGGGGAGGATACCCCCGGCCTGTATGCTTCTGCTGCCGTGGTGGGCGGAGTCCACAACAATCTCTGCCCGCTGCCGGAGCGCATCATGGCTCAGGCTCGCTACCGGGCTCCTGCCGTACATGCGGCCTGCACTCCGCTGGAGGATGGTCGCTACCGCCTGGATTTCGATACTCCCGTGCGAGCTTTGGCTCTGGGGCAGGTGTGCGCTTTGTATGCGCCGGATGCCGACCGCGGCGAGCGCTTGCTGGGCGGCGGATTCTTCGAGGAGATTCTCGTCTGAAGTCAACAGAAGATATTTTATCCGCGAGCTCCTGTCTGTCAGTATTTTGGTATTGCTTTAGCTTGGTGGATATGCTAGAATGCTCCTCGCATGAATTCTGCTGATACAGAAAACCGCGTGGCCTCTATGGAGGCCCGGGTACGGGAGCTCGAGAATGAGCTGGCTCTGGCCAAAGCTGCCCTCACGGCGGCCAGCTCCCGCATGCTGGCAGACTGCCGCGATGGGATGGCGGATGCATCCCTGCCCGGTATGGCAAAGGCAGAAGAATCCGTAGCGATTGATTTGCTGCCGCTCCTGGAAATGAGCCGGGAGGATGCGGCGGAGGACCACACGCCGAGCATCCTTCTGCAGCCGCTGCCGCTGCACGATGTGCTGCGGGCCAAGTGGAAACTGGGGGCCGGGCTGCCCTCTCGCGGGTTCGACAGCAAGTGTCGCCAGCGCGTTACTCCGGTGGTGGCTGGTACAGGTAAGCTGCGGCTTTTCGGGCTGCTGGAGGATGGTTCCCCCTGGGAGCACATCATCCCCTTTTCCGAACTGGCTGCGGAGGATGGCGTGCTGGTGGGGCGTGACCCGGAGGTAAGCCGCATTGTGCTGGAGGATTCCAGTGTGTCCCGTGCGCATGCCCGCATTGAGATAGGCCCGCTGGGTATGGTGGTGTCGGATCTGAACTCGACCAACGGGGTGAAGGTGAACGACAACGATGTGGATCCCTACCATGCTCCCATGCCCATGGCTGATGGCTCGGTGCTCACCTTGGGTGAAGTTCCGTTGCGCGTTGAGTTTCTGTCCGATTGAGACTTTTTTCTGCGCTGTGTGAGTGCGATATTACGGAGGATTCCGTGTCAGAATGGCGGGGCTGTGAGCAAAAAACTTGCAATCGTGTAAAATCCTGCTAGAATATATGCCAAGTAACATAATGGGCGTTCGGGCTTCTGCCGAGGCGCATGTTATGCTGCGAGTCGACACGTTATTTTTATCGATTTTATGAAACTGATGCTTACAAAAGTATGTGCTGCGTTGTCTGCGGTAGCAGTCGCCTCTGCCGCGGAATTCACGCCGGCCGACCACCTGTGGTACATGCAGCCCGCTGTGGTGCCGAACACGGCGCTGCCCTGGACTACTCAGCCGCATGTTACCGGTAATATACCCGGAAAGAATAATAAGGATACTTGGGAGAGCCAGACTCTGCCCGTGGGCAATGGCCGAATTGGTGGTACTGTGTATGGCGGCGACCGCCTGGATTGCGTGGTGCTCAACGAGGTGAGCCTCTGGAGCGGCGGCCCGAACGAGCCGAAAAACGGCGAGGGCTACGTGTACGGTCCCCTGGCAAATGAAAAGCAGTTCGGCAGCTACCAGCCCTTCGGCAATCTGTATGTGTGCTTTGATTACAATGGTCAGACAGAGGATTACCAGCGCTCGCTGAACCTGCGCCGCGCTGAGGCCGTGACTCAATTCAACGCGGATGGCGTGGAGTACCGCCGCACCTGCTTCGTCAGCCGCCCGGATGACGTGCTGGTCTATACCGCCACGGGAGATAACCCCGGTTCCATCACGGCCAAGATTACCCTGGCTCCCTACCACAACGTGCAGTATAAGCAGGAGGGAGACAATACGATTATCATGCGCGGCAAGCTGGCCAATGGTGAGTTGTTCGAGGGCCGCATGCAGGTGCGCGCAAAGGGCGGTTCTGTAAAACTGCATCGTGGCGCCGAGGAGCTTAAGGTGAACTATGGCGGCAAAGGTGATCGCATGTTCGCTACTTATCCGGCTGACAAGCTGCCCTATATCGCCGTAACCGGAGCGGACACGATAGCTGTGTATGTCACTCTGGCCACGAATTACAAGGAGAGCTATGCCGCCGATTGGAAGGGCGAAAGCCCCGCCAAGCACAATAAGAAGGTGCTGGAGGGTATCGCCGGTAAGACGCTTAATCAGATTCGCAAGGCTCATGTGGCCGATTTCGCCTCCTTCTACAACCGTATGAGCGTGGATTTCGGCACTACCGACCCCAATGTGTCCATGGCTCCCACGGATGTGCGACTGAACAACTACCGCCAGCGATACGACCGGGGGCAGTCTGCTGAAGACCCGGATCTGGAGGAGCTCATCTACAACTACGGGCGTTACGTACTCATCTCCGGTTCGCAGCCCGGCAACCTGCCTGCCAACCTTCAGGGTATCTGGAACAATAAAGTGCATGCCCCCTGGGCCTGCGACTACCACAACAACATCAACCTGCAGATGTGCTACTGGGCGGCTGAGGTTGCCAACCTTGCTGAGTGCCACCAGCCGCTTATCGATTTCATTCAGGCTATGCAGAAGCCGCTGATTGCCAGCACGAAGAAACAGTTCGGTTCCAAAGTGCGCGGCTGGACAACCCGCATCTCCCAGAATCCCTGGGGTGGCGGCGGCTGGGTCAAGTGGAATCCTCCCGTCAACGCCTGGTATGCCCTGCATATCTGGGACCGCTACCTCTACTCGCAGGACAAAGAGTATCTGCGCAACGTGGCTTACCCCATGCTCAAGAGCATCTGCCACTTCTGGGAAGACGAGCTCAAGGAAGTCGGCGCTCAGGGCAAGGGCCTCAAAACTCGCCAGAACGAAAAGTCCCCGCTGAAGGACCTCACGGTGAAGGACCACCCCGAGCTGGCGGCTATTAAGGAGGGCGCACTGGTATGCCCCATGGGCTGGTCCCACGAGTGGGGTCCGCTGGAGGACGGCTGTGCACATGACCAGCAGCTTATCCGCGAGCTGTTCGACAACACGGTGAAGGCCGCTAAGATTCTCGGTGTGGATGAGAAGTGGGCAGCCCAGCTTGCCGCCAAGCGCGACCGCCTGGTAGGCGACCGCATCGGCCGCGATGGCTACCTGCAGGAGTGGATTGTGGACCGTCCCAACATGGTGTCCAACCACCGCCATACCTCCCACCTCATCGGTGTGTATCCCGGTTCTACCATTTCCATGGATAAGACCCCGGAGCTCGCTAACGCTGCCATGAAGAGCCTGGAGCTGCGAGGCCTGAGCCAGGACAACCGCCGCAGCTGGACCTGGCCCTGGCGTACAGCCCTCTGGGCTCGCTTCCGCCAGCCGGACAAGGCATACAGCATGGTGCAGCACTACATCCGCTACAATGTGCTGGACAACCTGTTCGGTAATCATCCTCCCATGCAGATGGACGGCACCTTCGGTATGCCCGGTGGTATGAGCGAGATGCTGCTGCAGAGCCACGCCGGTGTTATCGAGCTTCTGCCGGCCATCCCCTCTGCCTGGGCAAACGGCTCGGTGAAGGGCATTCGCGCCCGCGGCAATATCACGGTGGACATGGAGTGGCAAGGCGGGCAGGTGACTTCCTACACCCTCACCACCACCACACCTGAGCCGGCTCCTGTTACCGTGCTCGTGAACGGCGAGCGCAAGCAGGTAACTCCGGAGTACCGCGCCCCGAAGAAGTAAAATCTCAAACGCAATAATCCGCGGCTTCGCAGATGCGGGCCGCGGATGCAAAAAAACAAGCCGCAGCATTTCTGCTGCGGCTTGTTGTGTAAAGGGGAGCCAGCGCTTTACTGAATGGCGGCGAAGGCCTGCTTCAGGTCGGCGATGATGTCCTCTGCAGCCTCGATACCCACGGAGTAGCGGATGAGGTCCGGCTTCACACCTGCCTCGATGAGCTGCTCATCCGTGAGCTGGCGGTGGGTATGGCTGGCGGGGTGCAGCACGCAGGTGCGGGCATCGGCCACGTGGGTCACGATGGAGGTGAGCTTCAGGCTGTCCATGAACTTGATGGCACGCTCGCGACCTCCCTTGATACCGAAGGTAACCACGCCGCAGGTGCGGCCGCCGTCGAACTGACGCTGAGCCAGCTCGTAGTACTTGTTGGAGGGCAGGCCGGCGTAGTTAATCCATGCCACATCCGGCTGAGTCTCCAGGAACTCGGCCACTTTCTGGGCGTTCTCGCAGTGGCGGGGGACGCGCAGGTGCAGGGTCTCCAGACCCAGGTTGAGCAGGAAGGCGTTCATGGGAGCCGGGATGCTGCCCAGGTCGCGCATCAGCTGTACGGTGCACTTGGTGATGTAAGCACCCTTGCCGAAGGCGTCGGTGTACACAAGGCCGTGGTAGGAGTCATCCGGCTGGGTGAGGCCGGGGAACTTATCTGCATGGGCCGCCCAGTCGAAGTTGCCGCTGTCTACCACCACACCGCCTACCTGGGTGGCATGGCCATCCATGTACTTGGTGGTGGAGTGCATCACGATATCGGCGCCGTGCTCGAAGGGACGGCAGTTCATGGGGGTGGCAAAGGTGTTGTCCACGATGAGCGGCACGCCGTTCTTGTGGGCGATGTCGGCCATCTTGCGGATATCGAGCACCTGCAGGGAGGGGTTGGAGATGGTCTCGGAGAACACGCACTTGGTGTTCGGGCGGAAAGCCTTCTGGATTTCCTCCTCCGGAGCATCCTGATCCACAAAGGTCACCTCGATGCCCAGCTTCTTGAAGGTCACGGCAAACAGGTTGAAGGTGCCGCCGTAGATAGCGCTGGAGGAGATGAAGTGGTCACCCGCTTCGCAGATGTTGAAGATGGAGTAGAAGGAAGCGGCCTGGCCGGAGGAGGTCAGAATGGCGGCGACACCGCCCTCCAGCTCCGTAATCTTTTTAGCCACGCACTCGTTGGTCGGGTTCTGCAGGCGTGTGTAGAAGAAGCCTGATTCCTCCAGGTCGAACAGGCGCGCCATCTGGTCGCTTGTCTCGTACTTAAAGGTCGTGGACTGGAAAATAGGCAGCACTCGGGCCTCGCCCTTCTTGGGCTGCCAACCGCTCTGTACGCATATCGTATCTCTGTTCATATTGTTTGTGTGTTTGGTGTTTTCAGGCTTGCGCGGGTATCGTAACACGATATTCCTACTATTGCAAGTCGAAATAGCGTATTTATGAAAAAAGTCCCCAAAAAAATACCATTTAAGGGGAGCTGTTGCAGTGTCAGGAGAGCATCCAGCCGAACAGGATGGCCAGCGCCTGCAGGCTGAAGGTGGCGGCCACCATACGCGGCATGGGGAAGAGGAATGGCCGGCTGAGGAGGCAGCAGAAGCCCAGCTTCAGCGCAGCAAAACCACCCAGAGTCAGCACGATACAGAGAAGCAGCGGCAGGAGGCAGATGGCGGCTGTGGTGGCGAGTGCCAGGGCTCGACCTTCCACCGATGGCAGGTTTTTGTCCCCGGTGGCCAGGGCGCAGGAGGTGCCTTCTTTGCAGAGGTAAGATTCGGCCATGCGCGCGCGCAGGACAACAGGTATCTCCGCCGGCAGGTAAGAGAAGCGCAGCTCGATGTCGCCCGGCTCCGCCTCACCGGTAGGTACTGTGGCATCCCGGTAGCGCTCGGCAAGGCGCAGGATGGTGCAGTCCGGGCGGTCGAGTCGCTGCGTTTCGGGCAGCAGGCGCGCCATGCTCTGCAGGTGTTCCGGCAGGTGGATGTGCTCCGCGGGCAGGGGCAGGATGCTGCGCTCGCAGATGTGACCGGCAGTGCTGCGTGTTTTTAGGAGGCTCGGTATGAAATCCGGGTGGAGTTTGTAGGCGCCGCACTGCAAGGTGTCGGCCCACAGTTGCCGGCTCGGGCAGGCGAGCTCTGCCTGTTTTTCCTCGGAAAGGGGGTGAAGAACCGGGTGGCCTTCCGACTCTTCGCTCCGGGCGACTACGCGAGCTTCGGCGAGGATGCAGATAGCGGGCAGGCGGATGCCGTATTCGGGGAGCTGCAGTTCATCCCCGCTCTGCAGGGTGCCGCGCATTTCCAGCAGGGTGGAGTAGAGCTCTGCCGACGGAGGAACCTGCGGGTCCACGACCAGCGGCGGAGCGTATTCCTGATACGTGTTTTTCATGAAGCTCCCCAGAAGCAGGGAGCAACCCTGGGCGAATACGACCAGCACCAAGCCTGTTGCCACGGCAGCAGCTGCTGCCAGTTTGCCAAGTAAATGTCTCATGATTTGTTTCTTTCTCTCTGTCAGGCGCACGAGGCGGGTAAATTATGGCACCGCTGACTCTTTTTCCGGATTTTTCTCCTCGGCCATCTCAGCTGCAGGAGCGGTTAGGGAGCCGCAGGCCTCCGACAACGAGACGCAGAGCTCATGGGAGAGAATAAAAACGCCTGCGCAGACCAGCGGGATATTCATCGCGACGGTGAGCGGCGCATCCACAGCTACTGCCGTAAGCACACCCAGGGGGTAAGCGTAGTATTTGTGCGCATCGGTTTTTGTGCTCTCGGGTGTTTCGCGGAAGCGGATGTCTTTTCTCGGGAAAAACAGGGTATTTTCGTATTGCCCGCGTATGCGCAGCGGCTTTGCGCCGGCCGGCAGTTCGGCGACTCGCCCGGGGCGGATGGCGCAGGTAGCCTCTCCCCGAGCTTCCATGCGCAGAATCTCGGCAGCGGACGAATCCTGCGCGGTGTAGGGTTCTACCAGGAAGTAGGCCGGCGTGGTGGTAGCCTTATCCGGCCTGTAGGACGGATGCCCATAGCTTGGCAGCAGGAGCTTGAAGGCTGTTCCCTCGTAGCAGCCACGCGCCGTGCCCAGAGTGCCTTGCGCATACACGGACTTGCCATCGCTGTACAGCGGTATATCGCGCCGATTTTCTACCCAGGCGGCATTCTCTGCCACCTTGGCGCGTTGCCAGACATGTTGGTGCACCATGCTGTAGCAGGAGCTGAGGCTCAGCGCGCACAGGCATGCGGCAAGAAGGCGGTAGATGGAAGTGTGGGGCATAGCAGTGGGGTACGCAGGAGATTATATAGCACTGAGTGCTGATTGGCAAGCCTATTCGGCTCCGAACCGGCACAGGCTGATGTCATGAAAAATAAACATTTTTACACCTATAGGTAAAAAAGGCTTTACGCGGCCTGTAAAAAAAGATAGAATAGACGCACGCAGGGAAGAAAGCGCACGGACTTCATCGGTAACCACGGGCTGCGTTACCTCTATTGAATATTTTGGTTTGTGTGTTAAACCTCAGCCGTCTGTCGGGAGTGCCTCTGCTCCCGGCAGGCGGTTTTTTGAGAACATGCAGAAACAGAGAGCCCCGCGTCCTGTCGGCTCGGGGCTCTGTATCGTCTGTGGGGAAGCTTACATGTTCATGGCGTCCGGGTTGTCCATCAAGCCGGATTTCTCGAGGTAGTAATCGTAGCCGCCGGCATAGGGGGTTACCGTACCGTGCGAGATATGCAGGGTTTTCTCTGCCAGTGCGCGGATGAAGTGGACATCGTGCGAAATGAATACCAGCGTACCCTCGTAGCGCTTGAGCGCCTGGGAGAGCGCCTCCACGCTCATGATATCCAGGTGCGTGGTCGGCTCGTCCATGAGCAGCAGATTCGGCGGGTTCACCAGGAACTTCACCAGGCTCAGGCGCGATTTTTCACCACCGCTGAGTACTTCCACGCGCTTCTCGCAGTCCAGCTTGCGGAACATGAAGGAGCCGAGCACGGCACGGGCTTCTTCCTCGCGCAGCTCAGGGTCGGCGTTCATGATTTCCTCCAGCACGGTGAAGTTCGGCGTCAGGTTTTCAGAGCGCATCTGGGAGAAATAACCGATGCGTGTGGTGGTGCCGAGCACGCGCTGCCCTTCATCGATAGGCACCACACCGGCCAGTATCTTGAGCAGGGTGGATTTGCCGGCGCCGTTCGGCCCGACCAGCACGATGCGATCTCCGCGCTCAATCAGCAAATCCAGGTTGCGGTAGATGCGCTTTTCCCCGTAGCTCTGACCCACCTTCTCGAGCTCCAGCACGCGCTGCATGCTGCGCGGCGGCTGCGGGAAGATGAATTTGAAGAGGCGGCGTGCCTGGCGCGGTTTTTCGATGCGGCGCATTTTCTCCAGCTGCTTGACTCGGCTCTGCACCTGTGCTGCCTTGGATGCCACGGAGCGGAAGCGGTCGATGAAGCTTTCGATATGCGCGATTTCCCTCTGCTGGTTGCGCCAGGCGGCCAGCAGGATTTCGTAGCGCTGCTCTTTGAGCTCTAGGAATTTGGAGTAGTTGCCGGTGTAGCGCACCAGCTCCTGGTTTTCGATGTCGTACACCGTCTCCACCAGTTCATCCATGAAGTCGCGGTCGTGCGAAATCATGAAGATGGCTCCGGGGTAGTTCATGAGGTAGCGGCGCAGCCACAGCAGGCTCATGAGGTCCAGGTGGTTGGTGGGCTCGTCCAGCATCAGCAGGTCCGGCTCGGCCACCAGCAGCTGTGCCAGGTGGGCGCGCATCACCCAGCCGCCGCTCATCTCGCGTGCCGGGCGGTGGAAGTCCTCGTCCTTGAAGGCCAGCCCCTTGAGGATGCGCTTAGCCTTGGGTTCCAGCTGGTAGCCATTGTTGGCAATGAAAATATCCATGGCATGCGCGTACTCGTCGCTGGTGTTGTCGCCCTTGGCATCGCAGAGCTGGATGGTGCGGATAGCCTGGCCCATGTCGGGGGTGATGCTCATGGCAATTTCCAGCACGGTGCGGTCGCTCGGGTCGCCGGCTTCCTGCGGCAGGTAGCCCACCACGCCGTATTCATCCATCACAATCTGACCCTCATCCGGCGTATCTTCGCCCAGTATCATGCGAAACAGCGTGGACTTGCCCGCGCCGTTCGGCCCTACCAGTGCAATGCGCTCCCCCCAGTTTACGATAAGTTCGGTCTCGTAGAACAGGGTGCGCCCCGCGTGTGCCTTCGTCAGTTTCTTGATGGTAAGCATGCGCGGGTAGTATACACCATTCTTGCGGAATTGCAACCTTTTATTGCAGCTGCCGCAATGCCCGGCTTTGCCGGCTGCGGCTTATGACCGTGTGCAGCAGGTGCGTACAGAGGTGGAGACCAGCCGGGGCAGGATGTATTTGTGCAGCTCTACCTCCGCGCGGGTCGCGCCGAATTCCTGCACGCAGCAGGCGGCGAGTTTGTGCGCCAGCGTTTCGAGCAGCACCGTGGGCTCGGACTCTGCCAGCTCCACCAGGCGGCGGGACAGGGCATCGTAGTCTATGGTACGGGAGATGTCCTCAGCCATGCCGGCAAAGGAGCAGGGGGGCAGCAGGGAGATGTCTGCCGTGAGGCGCTGGGGTGTGGCACGCTCTGCCTCGGGTACGCCGATGTGGCAGTACAGCTCCAGGCCGTTCAGGCAGATGCTGTCTGCCGCAGCCGGTGCCGGGGCGGGGCACTTGGCCAGCAGGTCCTGCAGTACACCCAGGTGGGGGACGGTAAGCTCCGGCTCCGCTTCTGCCAGCTGGGTGGGGTTGTTGTAGCCGGTCAGGGTACCGATGCCGGTGATGCCGGCGCGGTGCGCGGCGCGGATATCGTGCTGCATGTCGCCGATAAAGGCGGTGCGGGCAGGCTCCAGCGCGTGCTGAGCCATGAGGTGGGGGATGTAGTGCTCCTTGTTGTGGATACCGGAGTGGATGTGCTCGAAGTAATCGTACATGCCGAGCTGGTGCGCCTGTTCGGCAAAGGCCTTGGGGTCCATGCTGGTGAGGATGAAGCAGCGTATGCCGCGGCTGCGGCACCACTGCACAAACTCGCGTGCATGCGGGATGATGGTCACGCCCACCTGGGAGGCGGCAAAGGCCTTGCGGTAGTAGTTCTCCAGGTCCTCCAGACGTGCCTCGGGTATCTTGGTGGCGTAGTAGTCCGGGTACGGCAGCTGGAACTCGGCGCGGAAGGCGGCGCGGTCCAGCGGGGCGCGGTCGTACTGCGCCAGGACGTAGTTGGTGGCCTCGATGGTGAGAGCCATATCGTCGCACAAAGTGCCGGACCAGTCGAAGATGAGATTCTGAAACACGGTGTAAACAGGAGCTTGGGTTATCTTGCGGTGCTGCCGATGTTGCTGCGGCGGACTTTCAGCTGGTATTTGCGCACGGCATGCTTGAGCGCAGGGTTCACGAAGGGGTTATCCTTGCCGAAGCGGGCCCAGGGGCCTCCGGGTACCAGGGAGAAATCCACAAATCGCCAGTGCACATTGGCCGTGCCGCCCTTGATGCCCAGATAATCGCGCACGGCGGGGGAGATGTCGATGCCTGCTCCCTTGTTGGACTTGTTTTTGGGGCGGGCGTTGCCGAACACATACTGCCAGTCGTCCGTTACAAAGGGCCCGCAGTCCTCCCACTGCGCAAAACAGTATCGCCCGTTGTAGTATATCTGCACCCAGGTGCCGCGGCATACGGATTCGTACTTGCCGTCCTTGTCCCGCCGATACCAGGGGATGACTTTGGGCGCTTCCGGTTTGGGGCCTCCCTGCTGGATATCGTTGTAGGGCAGCGCCACGTAGAAGGGGTTGAGCTGCGGGGTGAAGGCCAGGGGAGCGTATGTGCGCGGGCAGCGGCGGGCGGGGTTCGGGTCATCGAAGCCGCCGTAGTTGTCGTCCCAGGCGCTGTCCCAGCTGCTGGCTGTGTTGGGGGTGGGGTTGTTTTTGGTAGGCCGCTCGCCGATGTAGAAGTAAGTGGCGGTGATATCGAAGTGCCAGGGGTATGCCCCGGCGCGTTTTGTCTTGGGCAGCTTCTTGGGATCCGGGAAATTCGAGCGGTGGCTCTGGTCGATGCTGGGCTTGAGCGGCCCGGCTTTGATGGAGGCGGCCTTGGCTCGCTCCTTGCTCAGCTTACGGAGCTTTTCCGTGTTCTGCGGCTTGGCCGGTATGCTTCGGCGGGCGGCGGAGGCACGCTCTACCGCCTGCGGTGTGGAGCCCTCTGCGCAGGGCAGAAGACACAGCAGCGCGAGCAGAAGACTCAGTTGGCGTATGGGGGCAGACACGTTCGGGGAGGGAGAGGCTGAGTTATGATAACGACAGGCGAGTCCGGTTTACCAGTTGTGCAGCACGCTGGGGCGTGCTATTTCCAGCTTGTTCGGCGCATCCAGCGTGAAATGCAGGCCGCGGCTTTCCTGGCGGCGTATGGCGCAGTCCACTATCAGCGAGGCGGTGAGGGCGAGGTTGCGCAGGTCGATGATTTCCGGCGTGACGCGGTAACCCCAGTAGTATTCGTTGATTTCTCGGTTGATGTTGCGCAGGCGGGTGGCGGCGCGCTGCAGGCGGTGGTTGGTGCGCACGATGCTCACATAGTCTGTCATGGTGCGGCGCACCTCGTCCCAGCAGTGGTAGAGGATGGCCAGGTCGTCCCGCTCGGCTTTCTCGCCGTGCACCCATTCCGGTATGGGGTACTCCTCCATCTTGTGGGCCAGCGGCAGACGCAGCAGCATGGTGGCCAGCGCACGCTTGGAGATGACCACACACTCCAGCAGCGAGTTGCTGGCCAGGCGGTTGGCGCCGTGCAGGCCGGTGCAGCCGCTTTCTCCGGCGGCGAAAAGCCCGCGCAGGCTGGTCTGCCCGTTCGTGTTGGTCTGGATACCGCCGCACTGGTAGTGTGCGGAGGGTACCACGGGTATCATATCCACCTCGGCATCCACCCCGTAGCTCTTGCAGGTCTCGTAGATGTAGGGGAAACGCTCCGCCATGAAGCCTGCGGGCTTGTGGGTCATGTCCAGGTACATGCAGGGGTGGCCGGTGCGCAGGATTTCGCTGTTGATGGCGCGTGCCACAATATCGCGCGGCGCCAGGCTCTTGCGCGGGTCATATTTCTGCATGAATTCCTTGCCGTCCGGTCCGCGCAGGATGCCGCCTTCCCCTCGCACTGCTTCGGAGATGAGGAAGGTGAGTCCCTCGCGGTCGGAGGATTTCGGGTTGTAAAAGGTGGTGGGGTGGAACTGCACAAACTCCATGTTGGAGATGTTCGCCCCTGCGCGCCAGGCCATGGCCACGCCGTCGCCGGTGGCTGTGGCGGGATTCGTGGTGTACATGTACACGCGCCCCGTGCCGCCGGTGGCCAGCATCACGCGGTCGCAGCGGAAGATGTCCACCTCTCCCGTGGCCGGGTTCAGCACGTAGGCGCCCAGCACGCGGTCCTCTGTCACGCAGCCCAGCTTGGCAGTGGTGATGAGGTCGATGGCAATGCGGTGGTCCAGAAGCTCAATGTTCGGGTGGGTCTGCACACGCTCCAGCAGCTTGGTGCTTATCTCCAGCCCCGTGGTGTCCTTGGCATGCAGAATGCGGCGCTTGCCGTGCCCGCCCTCGCGGCCCAGGTCGAACTCCCCGCCGTGTTCCTTGTCGAAATCCACGCCCCATTCCAGCAACTCGCGAATCGCCTCCGGTGCCTCCGTCACAATGGTGCGCACCGCTTCCTCGTCGCACAGGCCTGCGCCGGCATCCAGCGTATCGGCCACGTGCTCCTCGAAGGTGTCATTCTTATCCATCACCGCGGCGATACCGCCCTGCGCCTTTGCCGAGCTGCTCACCAGAGGGGCGCTCTTGCAAAGAATAATCACCTTGCCATGTTCGGCTGCGCGCAGGGCAAAACTCAGCCCGGCCACGCCGCTGCCTATCACGAGAAAGTCGCTTGTTATCATCTGTTATGATGTGGTTGCTGTGCCGCGCATTCTACCACATTTTTTCCTCCGCGTCACGCACAATATCTGCTATCTGTCAAAAAAATGCAGAAGCCGCAGCCCATGCAGGCAGCGGCTTCTCGCTCAAAATCTGTATTTCTGCCCTTGCTTTTACTTGGGCTTCACCACCGCTATCTTGCCGGAGCGGGTGAGCATCGTCACATCGTAATCCTGCATCAGGTTCAGGAAGCGGTTCAGGCGGAACGGACCGCCGTAAATCTCGATGGTCAGCAACTCGCGGGTCGCATCCAGAATCTTGGCGCCGAAAATGTTGCACAGCTCCAGAATCTCCTGCTTCTTCTCGCCGAAGCGCACACGCATCAGTACCACCTCGCGCGTCACCGTCGGCTCGCTGCGGAAGTCTATCACCTCCACCACATTCACCAACTTGCTCAGCTGCTTTATCACCTGGTCGAGCTTCTCGCTCCCCTCGTTCACATCTATCGTCATGCGGGAGAACTTCGGGTCCTCGCACGGTGCCACGTTCAGCGAGTGGATGTTGTACCCACGCCCGGAGAACAGACCGGCCACGCGCGACAGCACGCCGAACTTGTTTTCCACAAGCACTGCTATCGTGTGAGAATGATTATCGGTCGGTATCATGTTGTCTGACATTGCTCGCATATCCTACTCTTTTTCCTATCATACGTCAAGCTATTTTGTTGGTGCTTACGCGCTTTTTTGCTTTCATAATCACCGACCGCGGTACGCGGTCGATATAACCCGTGCGGAGCACGGAAATAGCCCGCTTGGTTGCGGGCGGTGTTGGAGAAATGTTTGCGAGCCTTCCGGCGAGCCGAACTTTTTACATTTTACTGCGCTGCGTGCAGCGCAATCTCGTTAAAAATACATATTTCAATCTCCTGGCTGATACCACTTAGCGAAGAGCGGGCTTGCGCCCGCAGTGAAGACCGGCTTCGCCGGAGTGAAGACTGCGCTGCGCGCAGAGTGAAGACCTCCCGCCTGCGGCGGGATGAGAGAAAAGGTGCAACCGATATTATCGGTTGCACCTTTTCAGAAAACTTCCCGAACAGGAGTTTATTTACGCCTCAACAGCGGGGGTTACGGCAGCGGCAGGAATCTCTTCCTTGTTGGTGAAGCGCCACTTAACCTTGTTGCGCTTGTTGGCAGAGCGGGCCTTGCGACGCTTCTCGTCCATGGGGCTCTCGAATGCGCGGCGGCGGCGCATCTCTTCGAGGATACCCTCGGTATCCAGCTTGGTCTTCAGGCGCTTCAGAGCGCGGTCGATCGGTTCTCCTTTACGTACGATAACGGAACGCATGATATGTGTTGTTTGGTTGATATTTGTCCGGGAACGGGCAGGCAGGATACAGCATTCCGCCCGCCGTGTCAAGTTTTTTATCGCGCTTTTGTCATTTTTTTTCTATTTCCGTGCCGGGAGACCCTTCCCGCCGCCCCGGGAGGAGCTATGACACGTCTCTATCCTTACGCGCCTGCGCGCACGAGCGAACGAATGCGAAAATAAGGCTTTTGCCATGCAAAAATCCCCCCTCGCGTCAGCGAGCTGTTTTTTTTAAGCTGCTGCCTATTTTTTTTCTTGACTCCTGCAGGCAGAGTGGTAGACTGGCAATACAATCTTAACTTCAAAAACACTTATTCAAATTATGAAAAAGATTTTCGGTCTCTTTGCAGCGGCTGTTCTCGCAGCCACGGGTCTCACTTGCTGCGGCGGTGGCGGCGGCGGCGGAGAAAGCTCTTTCGCATACAAGACCATCAAAATTACGTCTCCCACCTCCAACGTGGGTGCGATGTACATCCGTGTATCTGACCCCATTCCTGAGGCTGACCTTCAGTACAATGCGCGATATGGTTTCGGTGATGATACCGGTGCTCACACCGGTACCTTCAAGGTGAATTCTCAGGATGAGACGATGGCTGAGATTGCCTACTACATCGATGACTATGAAAAGATGATCAATGATGCCAATGCCGTTGGTTTCTATGGTGATTTGGTGAGCGGAGCTGAGAGAAATGATGAGGGTCAGCTCGAGGATGGTCAGTTCCCCTTCATGACTGTGAAATTGATTTATGCCGAGGGCAGCAAGACTTCCGGTTCTTGTGAGTTCTCCTGCATGTTCCCTGTGGACGATGAACTCACAGACGAGCAGAGAGAGAATCTCGGGATTGAGCCCGGACAGGAGTACTACCAGAAGGCTATTCCTGCTGGTCAGTCCATATTCACAATTACTTCTTTCTAAAGTATCCGTTCGGGATAATAATCTGACCTGTGTATGCTGAGAAGGCATACACAGGTTTTTTTGCGTAGGGAAAAGCGCCTTGCGGGCGGTGGGCGAGAATCCACCGACCGCGGAACGCGGTCGATATAACCCGTGCGCAGCACGGATATCACTGCGCCGCGAGGCGCAATATCACCCGCTTCGGCAGAAGCGGATATAACCGGCTGCGGCAGCAGCCGATATCACTCAGCGAAGAGCGGCTTTGCCGGAGTGAAGACATCCCCGCCTGCGGCGGGATGAGAGAAAAATCTTCCCCGCCGCGGTGGGATGCCGGGGCGGGGAAGAGAAGGTGTGTGTACGCGGCCGTGTTACTGGCGGGACACGGTGATATTGCCCCAGGTGCTGCGCTTGTTCGGCTCGTTGCCGTAAGTGATTTCCAGAGTGGGGTTTTTGAGTGCCTTTTTCACGTGGAAGGTGTAGGTCTGCTGGGTGTTGCCCCAGGAGACATCGCGGGGGGTATCCTCGGAGGCGATGCACTTGTTGCCGTCCATGAGTCGGAGGCGGTTGATGCGGATGCCATCTCGCCCGGTGGTGAGCTTGAAGGTCACGTTGTAGGTGCCGGGCTGCTGCATGGGCACGTCGTGCATCTGCATGGGGATGGGGCCGGCGGGGATGACGCTGTCGCTCCAGCCCATGCCGTAGCGGTACTCGCGTACCCAGTCGCGCATGACCACCGGGGCGGAGACACCGAGGGTGGAATCCGGGTCGAGCTTGCGCATGATACCGGCGTATTTGGTGATGAGCGGTCCGCCGGCCATGGTGCCGTAGGAGCGGCGAATGTGGCCTATGGCGGTGGCGCAGGCGCGCTGTTTCTGCCAGTTGGTGAGCAGCGGGTTCTTGAGGACGCCATCCAGGCGCTTCAGGAATGCCTCCATGCTCTCGTTGCCCTGGACCCCGAAGCCGAAGTTCAGCGCCGCGAGGCAGCCGTGCGTGTCGTTGGGGTCGATGGAGCGGAGCGTCTCCTTCAGGCGGTCGGGCCAGTCGATGCCATCCACCCGCGAGGCCTCGAGCACGAGGCGGGCTTTCTTGCCGACATCTGACGTGGCGCCGGACTGGTCCAGCAGGCTCTGCTGCTTCTTCTTGGCAGCGAGGCGTTGCTGAATCATCTGCGCTACTTCCGGTACGGAGGCTTTCATCAACTTCTCGCCGTGCAGGGTGGCGTACATGCGGCCGCCCTTCTCGTAGAACACGAGAGCGGGGTAGGAGATGTCGGACATGTCGTTCGGGTAGCCGAGCGGACCCATGGCCTTCTTGGCTTTGGCGTTGGTTTCCTCATTCCGGCGCTGGTAGATGGGCGCCATGATGAGGGCGGCCTTGCCGGCGGCGGCGCGCACCTTGTCGTCCGAAATCAGCTTTTTGCAGAGCTTCTCGCCGTATTTGTCCCACCCGGCGGGGTAGATGAAGAGGATGTAGCCTTCATCCGTGACGCGCTTCTGAGCGGCTTCGTAAGTGTCGAATTGCTGGGCTGCCTGCAGGGGCTGCGCAAGAGTCAGCAGCAGGGAGCCGGCCAGCAACAGGGAAAATGTTTTTTTCATGATAAACGTGTTAAGGTCAAAGGTTATTATGCAGCGGGTTCACCATACACATAGATGCCGTTGGCGTGGAAGAACTCGGGGCCACCGGCGCGCAGGACACGCACATAGAGGGCCTTGGGGCGTTCATTCTGCAGGTCGAAGCGGTTGATGTAGTTGCCGGTACGCTCGATGGGGGTGCCGACGTCGTGCCAATCGTCATCGCGCCCGGTATCGGAGACCTGGATGCGCAGGTTGCGGAAGCGGTGGATGTGCGACCACTCATTCGTGCCGGCGAACACCACACCGGTGATGTAGGCGTGCTTGGGCAGCTTCACGGCCAGCCAGGCGTTCGTGTCCTTGCCGGTGTGGAACTGGCCACCCTGCTGGGTGAGCAGGCCGGCGTGCGTGTGGGGAGCATCCCACTGGCTGGTGGAGCTGCCGAAGGGCAGGCCGCCCTCGGACACCAGCTTGCCCGGGAAGGGTACGGGTGCGGGGATGCCGGCTGTGCCGTGGATTTCCTTGGGATCAATCAGCTTGGTGATGCTGTAGAAGGTGGTGGTATCGCGGGAACGCTCTGCGGCAAGCAGGAGACCACCGAACAACTTGGCTTTCTGGGCGGAGCCGATGTTGTCCACATCGCCCAGAGCGGATATCGTGGCCTGGGAGAGCTTGTGGCGGCCGGTCTCGCTCAGGCCGGAGGAAATCTTGTTGCCCCAGGACATCATGACGCCGGAGTAGGCCTCGTGCGCGGCAGCCTGTCCCAGCACGCGAACATAGAGGTCGATGGCTACCTCCTCGCTGTTTCCGCCTACGCGTTTGCAGGCCTGCAGCTGCTCATCTGCGAATTTCTCCACATACCAGCGGTCCGGGCCCATGGTCTTGGCGTATTTCCAGAACTGGCCGCAGGCCGTGGCGAGGTCCTTGGCGCTCATGCCGGACTGGGCGAGGCCGTTCAGGATACCCTGCTTCAGAAGCTCGGCAGCCTGCTCGGGGTATTCGGAGGCCATGCCCTTGCAGAGGCGGGCGTTGAGCTTCTTCCAGGCCTCAGCATTCTTGGGCATCTTCTGGCTCAGGAAGGAGGAGTATTCCTTCCACATCGTGTAATTGAGCGGGGCGGCCTTGGCGGAAAGCTCGTAGCAGGCGAGGGCTTTCTGGTCCTCTTCGCGGTCGCGGTACACGGAAGCGAGGATACGGCAGGCGTTGGAGATGCGAGTCTTGGCGGCTGCTTTTTTATCCAGCAGGGCGTCCATGAGGTGCAGCGAGCTGTAGGTCCAGTTGTTGCTCCAGGGGGCCCAGTGCAGGCCGCGCTCCCAGGTCAGGGAGTAGGCGGGGGTCCAGCGGCCGTCCACAAGCACCACGTAGGCGCAGTGCCCGGGCTCGCCCATGGTGAGACCCGGCACGCCGTTGGCGCAGGCGCAGGCCGCGCCGAAGTGCGAAAGGCCACCGCAGACACCGCCCACATTCTTGGTGAGAATCATGTGGTTGTCCGTCCACACGCCCTCCCAGGGGGCAAAGTAGTGGGCGCCGTGGATGCTGTCGCCGTACACATTGTCCAGGATATAGCCGCAGCGCCAGCAGCTGGCGGGGTACTGCCAATCCGGCACGTGCACGTTGTTCAGCGCCCATTCAAAAGCGGTTATGGTGCCGCCGCGGTGGTCCGGCTTCCAGCCGCAGGCTACGCGGCGGTGGTGCAGAGCCAGGGTGTCGAAGCTGGAGTTCAGGCGACCCTGGCGCCAGTATTTCAGGAAATAGCCGGCACGCTCCACGGCCTTGACGGTGTGGCTGCCGTTGCGGGCGTATTCCAGAGCCACGGCGGTGGTGGTGTCGCGCTCCACACCCTTGCGCAGGGCGTTGGAATCCTCTGCTGCGATGGCGGAAATGATGCCCACCACGCGAGCAAAACGGTGCATCTCGCCGCTGAAGGCAATCTGCTCCAGCCACTCTGTATCAGCCAGAATCATCTTGAGCACCTTCTCGCACCTGCCCAGATCCGCCGGGTGCTTGGCCTCGGCCTGCAGGTGCTTCAGGTCTTTGCGGGCGTTGCTGAGGCGGTATTCCGCATTTTTCTTCTCGGCGCCGGATTTGGATTTCACCTCCTGCTCCAGGCGGGAGATTTCGTCTTTTTTGCCCTGTACCTGCTGTGTCAGCGATTGGTTGTGGTTCTTGTATGCCTGCTGGTTGCCTGCCTCGGAGGCGGCGATGTAGTACATGAGCAGGAGGCGGCGGTTCGTTTCATTCTTCAGGAAAGCCTGTATCTGCGCGGAGTCGGTGCCGGCCAGGCGCTTCGTGATTTCCGTGCCGAGTTTCTCTTTTAACTTATCCGGGGATTTCCAGGCGGACGCTCCCGGCAGCGCAATGGCCGAAGGCTGGGCATCCTGCGCTACGGCCGGAAGCATGCCGCCGAACAGCAGCGCAGCCATAGCCAGGGATAATAAGCTGATTTTCATAATAAAAATAGTGGTTGTGTTAGGCTCCTGTCGTGCAGCACCTCGCGTTTCCCGACACCGGGTCGGGGCGGTTTATCTGCGGAACAATGCTTCGTTCCCTGCCTATACGCGTGTGCTGCAAGGCGCACGTAACTTTTATAGCATTGCAGGCTATCGCCTGTCAAGCTATTTCAATTCACCGACCGCGGCCACGCGGTCGATATCGCTCGTGCAAAGCACGAATCTCGCTGCGGCGAAGCCGCAATCTCACTCACGCGCAGCGTGAATCTCGTTAAAAAACACATTGCAATCTCACCGGATGGCTCGCCGATGAAGAGCAGGGGAAATCGCCCGCTGGTAGCGGGCGGTGATATCCGCCTTGCGGCGGGTTAGATCCTCGCGTTGCTCGGGTGATATCTGCCTGTCGGCAGGTTATATCGCCCTGCGGGCGGTTTTAAAGTGAAGAGCGGGCATGCGCCCGCAGTGAAGACCGGCTTTGCCGGAGTGAAGACTGCGCTGCGCGCAGAGTGAAGACATCCCGCCTGCGGCGGGATGAGAGAGGAGGAGGGGGAGCAAAAGGCTTATTGCTGGTATTGCCTCCACTTGTGGACAAGCCGGGAGAGCTGCTGCATCATGCCGCTGCCCACGCCGTTGAATTGGTAATGCTCATAGCAGGGCGTGTGGCCTTCTCCCTTCACATGGTGGAGCTCCACATGGTACGGCAGGCGTTTGCAATACGAGGCCACCTCTCCTGCGAAGAAATGGATATCTCCGGTACCGGCGATGAAGTGGCATTCCACATGTTCCTGTACGGGGGTATCCGGAAAGGGGGTGCGGCTGATGGCACCCAGGCCCTTCAGCAGGGGATGAAAGTCTTCGCAGTGGAGGCGCTTCAGAATAGGCGGGGCGCAGGTGTCGCGTAAAAAGCCGAATTTGCCTACGATTCTCCCGATTCCGAACGGCCCTTTGTACAGCCTGATATCCGGCGCTGCACCGCCACCGACGCAGCCGAAGCAATGGGGCGTCTGCATTGCTATCTGGTGGGCGAAGAAGCCGCCCAGGGAGAAGCCCAATGTGATGCACGGCGGCATTTTCGACAGGCCGAAGCGCTCGCATATCATGCTGGTAATCTGCAAGACATTGAATGCCAGCTCCTCATTCATTTCCCGGAAGCTGTCGTTGTCCAACTCATAGCCTTTTTCGCGGAGAACGCGTATGTTCTTCCCGTACTTCTTGAGAGGGTCAAAGTCATGCTGGCCGAAGATGCGTTCCCCGGTCATGTGCGGGTCGAAGGCTACGAAAATGCACCCCAATTCATGCACAACAGTGGGGATGTATAACTCGTTTTTGTGATAATCGTCCCCGATGCCGGGAAAGCCGAAAATAATAGGTGTATCCCGGTGGGTGTGCTCCAGATCCCAAGGTGCAAAAATGGCTAAGCGCCAGTGGGCAAAGGTTTCTCGTATATCGTCTCCCCAGCAATCTGAGTGCAGCGGGGCATAGGCATGGTACAGCTCACCGGGTACACCGCGCCAGCTGAAGCTGTCCCGCCCCTGTTGCAAGGTAAAGCGGCAGGGGTAGCCATGGTGTTTCCAGAAGCGCTCGGGGTAGACAGGTTTGCCGTTGTCTTTCCGGAAATGGATACGGGCAATGTCGTAGTTGTTGATGTGGAATTCCATGGTAAACGGTAAGGGGTGAAGTAAATGGAGGAGCCGAGGAAATAAGTATACCATTTTTTCCGGTTTGTCAAGTGCATAAAGAGCACGGAGGCGCCTCTACTGCTCCGCAGCCATCCGCCTGGTGGATGGTATTCTGAAAGAACGCCGAGCCGCAAACGAGCTCCCCGCTTCCGGGGCTTATCCTCTCCCTGTCGAGAAATGAATGCGTGTCCCTCCCGGAGGACTCGTGTCAAAAAGTAAAGCAAAAAAATCCCGCCCATCGGTATAGAAACCTGGGGCGGGCGCGCGTTGCGGGGCTTGGGTACCCCGCTTGAACTTGTTACGAATTACTTGCGACGGCGGCGAGCAGCCAGACCGGCGAGAGCCAGCAGGGAAAGCGTGGCCGTGGTGGGCTCGGGGACAGCAGGAGATTCCGGAATAAGAGTTACACTGCTCATGGCCATACTCTCAATCAAAACAGGAACACGATTGCCAGAACCGGTGTCACCACCCAGAGCGATATTGTTAATGGTACCGCTGAAGGTATTGCTGCTGCTCAGAGTTGTAGAAACGGTGACCTCGCCAGCAGAAAGAGTAAATACAGAGCCAATCTTGGTGAGAGTGATGTCGTACTTTTCATCAAGAGAAAGAGAACCGGTTGAGGTCGCGCTAGAAAGATCAGTATAAGACTTTACCTTATTCGTCCCGATAGTCTCCGTGATAAATTCTTTACAGGAAAGTGTAAGCTTGCCTTCACTTGTTATCCCAAGGAATAATGCGTCACCGGCGCCGTTGGAATCTGCTTGCAATTCAGAGATGTTACCTGCGGTAAGATTTTCACCAGTGAGAGTGAGCGTCAGAGAGAGCTCAAAGTCAGTGCCCCAGTCACCATAGGTGCCACCTGCCATGTGAATACGTTTATTGTCTCTAGTCTGAGCACCGAACTCTGTTGCGACATCACCGGCGTCCCAGAATTTGCCGGGAGATGTAAGGTTGGTGGTGTAGCCACCTGTGTATTGACTACCGAAGTTTGCGGTCCAAAGAGACTCTGTCGTATAGTCGGCAGCAGCTGCAACACCTGCCAGAGCCATGAGTGCAATGATTGTTTTTTTCATGTTTGTATGATTTGATTATTAGAGTTTCGTGCGGCTCGTGCAGGGGTACCCGTTCCCTCGCGCGTCGGGAGGCAGAGAGACCTGCTTCTAAGCCGCGGAACCTAATTTACAGCATTGCCGATGCTGATGCTTTAGCTGCCATTGTAACTCAGCTCATTAGGTGAGATAGGGCATTTCTCACACGCCTTGATTGGCCTCCCGGATGATACCCTAACTCATAAAATCTAATCTTTTACGAATTTTATGCTTGCATCAGCATCGGCAATGCTGGAGTCGTGCGAAGAAAAAGCCGCTGCCCCAAGCTGGAAGCAGCGACCTTTGAGAATTACCGGGCTTTCGATTACTTACGGCCTGTCTGGGCAGCCCGAGTGGGCGTATCGTAGAGAAGCCCCTTATCAGCGAGAAGCCCGACGACGGCGGGCCGCAAGGCCTGCCAGCGCAAGCAGAGAAAGCGTGGCCGTGGTGGGCTCGGGGATAAGACGCACATAGACGGCGCCGTTATCTGTGGTAATCAGCGTTGTCTCGTAGTCCTCATACCCTGCAACCACAAATTGAACGGCTCCTTGTGAATAGTCCTTTACACTGTACACATCTTCAAAGAGAAGGAAATCACGCAGACCTCCGGATAAAACCGGTGTTAAATCTGTTATGAGTGTAATACTGCCTTCTCCATCGAGGTTGAGTGAAGCTCCATCCAACGAGAATACGGCCCCATACTGCTCATACACGGTTCCGGCAAATAGGCGCAGGGAGGTAACATCCAGCGTGAGTTGCTCCGGCAGCGTTGATGTGGTGTTGCTGCATACGGCAACATCTTGCAGCGATACTTCGCACTCTCCGGCAATAAGTGTGGCGCCTGCTTCTAAGTGGAGGTTATCTGTGGCGAAACTTGCCCCATCTGCCACCTGAAGCGAGCCGCCATTTTGCAGGGTTATGGTAAAAGATTGCCCATAATGAGAGGGTAAATCGGGCGATTCATCCAGAAGTTGCAAGACAACTCCGGCTCCGCTTGCAACATAGTTGCTATCGGTATTTTTGGTGGCGGTGTGGAGCAGGGTTACTGTGGTGTCGGTGCCGGTTACTGAGATGTCGCCATTGAAATCGCTGCTTTCCCATACTTCGTATTTCGCATTGTCGGCATGCACAGCCAGCTTGCCTTCTCCGCGGAGTTCTGCTATGTTCTCCTGCGAGCCTGCCGTGCCTTTAAAGGTCAGGGAGGCGCCGGCGTCAATCTGCACCTTGCCCCGAATATCCGTCCCCTCTGCGGCAAGGCTTACCTCAGCATCGCCGGTAATGCAGAGGGTGGTCCCTTGCTGAGTGGTTACTTTGCCTGTGCCCAGTGCGTTATCCACGGCGACCTGTAAGCTTCCTTGCTCCAGTGCAATGCCTCCGCTGAAACTATTATTCTGATCCAAGGTCAGTGTGCCGCTGCCTTTCTTCACCAGCGAGCCGTTGCCGCCTATTTCTCCCTCCCCGGTAAAGGTATAGTCCCGCGTGGCATCAACCACCACGTTTTTCGGTACCACATCGGTGCTCAACACGACATCTGCCGGGTCGGTACAGGCATCTGTAAAATATACTTGGAAGCCATCGGCAAAATGAAGCGGCTGTTGCATTCCCTCGGCGACCCAGTTGGTATCCTCGTGGTTCCAGAGGTCGGTGCCGGCGGAGTTCATCCATATCAGCTCCAGCGGCATTTGGGTATGTTGGTATACCAAAAAGTCTTTTTCATTGTCATGAATCCAAGAAACATTCTCCGGCAAGGTCAGTACATCATACTGACCTCCCTTTGCCAGAATGCCATCTTCCAAGGCCATCAATACATAGCTGCCCGATTCCAGATAGATTAAATGGCTCGTATCCAGCGTGACGCGGCTTTGGTAACCCTCGTACCATGCTAAGTTGCCTGCAGAGAGGGCTGCGGCGCTCACTGCTGTGCTGAGGGATTCCAGGGAGTGAGACTCATCCAAGCAGAAGTTCAGCTCATTGTTGCCGAGGATCAGCTTCAATTCCCCGGTCAGTGTGTTATGTCCCGTAAATGTTAACTTGGTAGTGGCATAAAGCGTGACGGAGTTCACAGAAAGTTTGGAATCCTCTATATACCCCTGAGAATCACGGCCGAATGAGAGAGTTGCGGCGCTCAATGTACTGTTATGCATTTCAAGACAACCGCAGTCGAGCGATACGGCGGCCTCGTTGAACATGGCCTTGCTGCCATTGGTGAATACAATGGAGCCGGATTGAGCCTTGCCTCCATACGTTTCATTAAGCATGATGATACCCTTGGCCGTGGGGTTTTGCTGAGATTTTTCCAAGAATATTTTGGCATTATCAAAAGTAATGGCTTTTCCCTCCGGCGCAGAAAGGTTCATCGTTGTCTGGTCATAGGCGGTATCCTTATGTATTCTCAAATGAATATCTGTTTCTGAGCCTCCCGCTCCCACAAACAGAACGTTGTCGTTGTTGCGAATTTCTACAAGTCCTTCAGAAAAGATGCTGTTACCTGCCTCAGCCCGGTTGCCCCGGAAAATGATCTCGCCGTTGTTGATGAAGCTTACCCAGGAATCTTCGCCAAAGGCCGCAATAGCACCACCGAGTTCTTTTGCAACATTGTTTTCAAACAAAATCGTCCCATTGTTCTGATACATGTAAAACATGGTTTGATTGATGGCAACGGCACCACCGCTCCCTTCGGACTCATTGCCATAGAACGTCACGCCCATTTGATTCTTCCAGAAAGAGAACTGTTTTATGGAATCTGCATAAATGGCACCCCCCAAGGCACCGTCTCCCTCGGCTCGGTTCCCGGAAAACAGAATGAGCCCGGCATTATTGTAGAACTCGGATTCTCTGGAATCACCGGCACCATTCGACTCGGCATAGATGGCACCACCTGCGCAAAAATGCTCGGTGTCGGAGTCTTCTGCCTTTGTGGCTACGTTGCCTGTAAATTCTATTTTACCGGAGTTTTCTCCAAAATAAGCCGTGCCGTACAGCGCACCACCATAGACGGCTGAGTTATTGTTGAAGATAATGTTCTTATTGTATTCGAACGTCGCCCCCTGCGTTGTATAAATGGCTCCGCCGCTTTCTGCGCTGATATTTCCCTCGAAGAGGGTATCTGCTCCATGGTAAGTGAAAGCAGCCTGCGTTGCATAAATGGCACCGCCGCTTTCGCCACTGATATTTTTCTCAAAGACTGCACCGGCTGCATTCAATTTGAAAGTAACCTCCTCTGCATAAATAGCAGCGCCATTGTCACCCGAGTTATTGTCATAAAATGTTATAGCCCCGTCATTGTTGGAGAAGGTTACTTGTCCGTTTGCATAAATAGCCCCGCCTTTGCCGGTGCTGCTGTTGCCATCGAAGAGGATGCTTCCTGCATTTTGCAGGAAAGAAAGGTTTTCAGAATAAATGGCTCCCCCCTTCGCGGATTCCGGATTATCTGAAGAGATGGCCCGATTCGTAAGGAAAGAGATTTCTCCGCTGTTCTGCCGGAAGACAACATCATTGTCCGGGTTGTCAACAGGAGCCGCAAGCCAATCAATAGCCCCACCACATGTGGCCGTATTATCCTGGAAGCGTATGCTTGCACCGAGGTTCGAGAACGCCAGGCTGTCTGCATTACTGCCGTAGATGGCTCCGCCGTTAGGGCTTTCATTGTCGCGGAATACGATGGAGCCTCTCTTTGAATCGCTTATTTCCAGGTTTCCCGTTGCAACGATGGCGGAGCCCAGATTTTCCTCAAAGCTTAAATTAACATAATCGCCTGTAATTTTTATATCGGCACCGTTGTCTGCATATATGCCACCGCCCCCAGGTTGACCGCTATTAGTTGCTTCATTTCTGAAAAATCTCATGCCAATGACATCGCCACTCCAGTTTTGTGAGCTTGCCATATAAATGCCACCGCCCTTATCGGTAGCAATGTTGTAAGAAACTTCCAACCCCGGCACCTGCAGCGTGGCGCCGGATTCCAGATACATTGCCGCGCCGCGCGTTGCCTCATTGCCCTCAAATACCAAACCGCAATCGTTGGCTAGTTGAGCTTTGATGATACTGCCGGCCTCAGCATAAATGGCTCCGCCGGCGGTGGAGGCCGTGTTGTTCATAAAACCGATGCTCTCCGGGGAATCAATGATGAACTGAGCACCGGATTTTAAAAAGATGGCACCGCCTCTTCCGTCATTGATACTATTATCATGGAAAAAGGCACCGAAGTCCGCGCGCGAGACGGTATACCCGGGAATCTCCCACTTAACATTTGCAGGACCATTGCTTTTCAGCGTCAGCGTGGCTTGTTCATCAACATATATGGCACCACCATCCCCTTTTACTCGGTTGCCTTCTATGGTGAGACAGTTACCTGAAAAAATGACACCCTCTGTATTTTCGGCAAATTCTGCCGTAGCGCCTTTGCCCAGATACAGAGCTCCGCCGTAGGCGATTCGATGCGTATCATCGTTTGTGTCCTGGTAGAGCATCTTGATATAATTATCACTGAACTCGACTTGCCGGTTTTTTGTAATCGACAGGGTAGAGCCCGGATCCACATACACGGCACCACCGTATACATCCAGCTGGTTGTCATCTATAGACGCCGTTTCCTGCAGATTGAAATCGATGTAGTTCCCCTTGAAAATGACATTGCACTCATTGTCTGTGATGTGGAGTGAGGCTGCGTTATCGCTTACTAACCCCAGACATATAGCGCCGCCATAGGCATACATGTTTTTGTTGAGGGAAGAACCATCGTTGTGCTGACCTTTAATGCGGTTATCTGTAAAAGATATGCTTGCTTCTACCCCCGCGTTATCATCACGGTGTTGACCGGTAATGGTTGTCTTTGAACCTCCGGTCAGGAAAAGTGCCGCACCGCAGCCCACGGTTGCTATTTTTAATTCATTCCCGGAAAATCTCAATTCTCCGGCATTGTTGCTGAAGTTGTTTGTGCCGGATAAATAAGCCGCTGCTCCATAGCCCAGCCCCTCCATTCCATCTGACCAGTTTTGGTCAATGTAATTGCCGGAGAATACAATAGATGTTCCATTTTCGCTGAATGTGACCCCGGCGGCATTAAGAGCCACGCCTTTCATTTCTATCCACCGCGGCCAGTCAATGAGTGTTGTTACTTTGTCTTTGATACCGATGTCCGAAAATTCTATTCCGCCGGCCACATTGTGAAACTCTGCTTTGCTGCAAAAAAGGCCAATTCCGTATACAGTGGCGGTAGCTGCACCTAATTCATTTCCTCCCATTGTGCCGGAGGAAAAGTACATGTCGCTTATTTTCAGGCGGCCTGTTATATTTTTGAAGCTTGCATTTTTGATGTTTAAAAACGCACCCCCTTCAGAATCATACCCCGATGCCAAATCGTCATTCAAATCTCTGAGGGCAGAAACATCCGAGCAATCGCCGAAGGTGACATGATGCAGGTCTTCAAATGAAACATTATCACAACGGTCAAAAACCTCCTGCAATTGAATTTTGCCCCCGCCGGTGAAACTGATGGAGTAATACTCTCTCACTCCTGATGCATCAACCTTGTCCTCAGATTTAATAGTGTAATCGCTGTCAAAAAATAAACTGTTATCAAGCGTCCAGTTTTTTTTAGAATTTTCCCCGGTCACCGCAATGTTGTCATGCAGAATCAATTCAAAGGGGCCACTGTGTGTAGAGGTAGAGGCCTCCAGCAGATCATCGACATCATACACCTGTATCGTTTTAGCCCATGCCGCAGTATTGACATGCGTGATTATCGGTAAAAGCAGTAATATTCTTTGAAGCCACGGGGTTGCTCGCATACCTATTCAGTATAAGAATCCGACCGTCTTATGCAAGATTAAAATGTTGTACTGACATGTAAAATCGCCTTTTTCCTATTTAAAAGGATGGATTTCCTCTTTGTTAGAATAATTTTGCTTTGTTGTGGGCGGGTGGAGGTTACGCATCGAGACATTATTTCAGCCCAACAACTCAGACAAATGGCATTTTTAATGCTTGGTGCAGGATAAATCGGCTCAATATGGGCTTGTAATCGGCTCAAAATTTGATAAAATGAGCCGTAAATAAGAAGAAATTGAGCCGAAAGGGAGAACTCCATGCTAAAAGAACAGATTTTTGAATTATTCTGGAGCCATGATAGCCTCAGCAAAGCCGAGGTTATGGCAGCCCTGTCTCAAGAAGTGAGCGATGCTTCAGTTAAGCGAGCTTTGCAACAATTGGTAAAAGACGGGAAACTGCTTATTAGCGGAGCGGGGCGCTCTACTCGTTACCACATATCTCCGCATGGACGCTTGCTTTCTACAATCAATCTCGATACCTATTACAGCCGCGATATTGATGAGCGAAGCATTATCAGCAACTTCAATTTTGAGTTGCTGAGCTCGGTTCTGCCGGGGGCAATCCTGTTTACAGACGAAGAAGAGAAACATCTTCAGTCCCTCCAATCGGAGTTCCGTTCCAACATCAGCCAGCTTTCAGAAGCAGCCAAGCACAAGGAAATGACACGTCTCGGGATAGATTTAAGCTGGAAATCGTCTCAGATTGAGGGCAACACCTATACATTGCTGGAAACGGAGAGATTATTATTGGAACAACGTACAGCTGAGGGCAAAACACGTGATGAAGCTACCATGCTTCTGAATCACAAAGCTGCATTGGATTTCATTGTATCAGAGCCGGATTATTTGCAACATCTGAGCGTAGCTCACATCGAGGACATTCACAGTATACTCGTACGCGATTTACAGGTTGATAGAAACATACGTCACCGCCGTGTGGGTATCACAGGCACGAATTATCGGCCTCTTGATAATGAATACCAAATCCGTGAAGCCTTGGAGTCAACCTGCAACCTCGTGAATGCGACACCTTGTGTTTTTTCAAAAGCGTTGCTGGTACTCGTCCTGCTTTCCTATATTCAAGCATTTATGGATGGTAATAAACGCGTAGCGAGACTTACTTCCAATGCAGTGTTGATAGCGCACGGATATTGTCCGCTTTCGTTCCGTAGTGTAGAATCCATCGATTACAAGAAAGCCATGTTGATTTTCTATGAGCAAAATAATATCTCGGCATTCAAGAAAATCTTTATGGAACAATTCGAATTCGCTGTGAAGTCTTATTTCTAACGCCGTGTTTTGAACAGTCGCAAAGTTTACGCCTGTTGAGTTAAACTGACTTTTGAATAAATATGTAGACAAATATTGTACTTTTGTATACATTTTTTTTGACATTGCTCCCAATTAGAAAAACAAAACGCAAGAAGAACCGCTTATCTTCTTGCATTCTGTTTAAGCGAGGTGGCAGACTGACCAAGCTCCGACTAAGTTCTGACCAAGCTGCACTTCTTCGATTATGATTTCAACTTATCGAGATTCTGTGGATTCAGCTTTTCCCAAGGCAGATTGGCTTTGACAAAGGTCTCTACGTCATAAAGTAAAAAAAGTCCCGCCCATCGGCATAGAAACCTAGGGCGGGTGCGCAATGCGGGGCCTAGTTACCCCACTCAAATTTGTTGTTCCTTACTTGCGGCCTGTCTGCGCAGCCTGAATGGGCGTATCGTAGAGAAGCCCCTTATCAGCGAGAAGCCCAACGGCGGCTTGTCACGCCATAGCCTTAGCCACGGCGGCGGCGAGCTGCCAGACCACAGAGAGCAAGCAGTGAAAGTGTAGCCGTGGTGGGCTCGGGAATCAGTTTGATAATCATGGTGTTGAGGGCGGCAGAAGTGTATTTTTTCTCTCCATTTTCCATGCCAAGGTATCCACCCTCTACGGTCAGTGTCAGGCTCCCGTTTTCCTGTATTTCCACCCCTTTCCATTTCATCACACCAGCATATCCACCGCCTGATGCATTGGTGCCGCTGAGGGTGCAGGATGTACCATTGAGGGTATATACTGCAGAGGCATCATGACCTTCGTAGACAGAACCCATATTGGAATTTCCGCCGGCGATGACTGTAAAATCATAGATGCCGGCTGTAAAGCCGCTCAAATTCAGGGTAAATGCACCTGAGCCGTTCTGATTGAGATAGGTAAAGATGAAGTCCCCGTATGCTCTGGTCGGCACCCAGGCAGGACGCGGTGTTTCGATAAACAGCTTGTCTGCAGGAGCATTTGCAGTCGTTTGAACCGCAAAGGTGCCTACTCCGGTATCTTTTGTGATGGATAACGACAGCGTCGAGCCGGCATCATTCTCCGTATTATAGATTGAAACGGTATTGGTGGATTGCTGCGCATATGTGGGTACCACGGAGGTGCTATCCGTCTTCACTGTTTCTGCGAAATAGGAGCTGCTCAACGATGCCTTGCCAGCTGTTGTTTGCGTGGATACAGAAACATTGTTCCAGCCTGCCTCAGTCGTGCGAGTGGCGTATTTCGTCGCTGCGCCGTATGACCACGCGAACTCGCTCCTTCCAAAATCTATCCACCATTCATTCGCAAGAGCGGGAAACGTGGTGAATAGTGTTGTTAATAACAGAAGGGTGGATTTTATATGCATTGAGAGAATCAGGTGTTATAAGAAGAACTCATGATATTTAACGAACGATTTACATTATGGCACATTTAAGAAAATGTTCAAGGATTTTTTGCGCCGTTCGGGCTATATGGGCCAGTTTCAGATTTGCTGACAGGTAGATTCATTAAAACATGCTGCCGATGTTAAAGACCGGCAGCTTCAAGTTGTCTCAATCAGGTCGCTTGCCTCGGACAACCCGCCAAAAGCCGGATTTATCGAGCTGGTATGCAGAATGGCATCAGTAAAATCAAACCGTTCCTTTCTATGGAACATAAAAGTCACTGCCCATCACCGAGCAACGGATTTTGAATGAAATATCGTTTTGATTATTTGCGTCCTGTCTGGGCGTATCATCGAGAAGCCCGACGGCGGCTTGTAGCGGCGGCGGGCAGCCGGGCCACAGAGAGCCAGCAGGGAAAGCGTAGCCGTGGTGGGCTCAGGGACGAGGGGCGTAGAACCGTTGAATGTGACACCCTTAAGTCCAACAAACGCTCCAGGGGGTGTAATGTTTCCTCTTCCAACCGTCAGGTTAGGCAGCGCAAGCTTTTTTCTGTAAAATCCCCGTCATTCACGCGACTTTTTTGACGCAGTGCCCAAAAATGCCATTTTGGGCAGTTTACCGCTCCGTTCGGCCTGCAACTCAGATAAATGGCGTTTTAATGCTTGGTTCATGCCTTCTGTGGGAAATTTTTAGAATGATGCCTAGCTCATTTTGTGCTAGAAAAAACTTGGATAAGTGGTATAATCTGGGTGCAGTAGTGATTCTTATTCCTCTCGTTTCCTACAGCCTTTTATTCATGCTATGAAAAAGAACCAACAGATTCGCAATAGTACAGCTGAGTTCCTAATCTTCGCCATGCAAGGCGATGCGGAGGGGATAGAGGTGCGCCTTGAGGATGATTCTGTATGGCTGACTCAGCAAATGATGGCTTCGTTGTATGGAAGCTCAAGAACGAATGTCCTGGAGCATATTCAACACATATATGCTGAAGAAGAATTGGATGAAACGGCAACTTGTCGGAAAATCCGACAGGTTCGGAAAGAAGGGAATCGAAACGTTAACCGAGAAACACTTTTCTACAACCTTGATGTTATCATCGCCGTAGGCTACCGAGTTAACAGTAAGCGGGCGACACAATTTCGCCAATGGGCTACAGCGGTATTGAGAGACTTTGCCATTCGTGGCTATGTGCTTGACCGCAAGCGTATGGAGAACGGCAAGTTTCTGGGGCAAGATTACTTTGAGCACCTGCTGGCAGAGATTCGCGAGATTCGCTTGAGCGAGCGCCGCTTCTACCAGAAGATTACAGATATCTATGCTACCAGCATGGATTACGATGCCCACGCACCGGAGACCCGTGCTTTTTATGCTAAGGTTCAGAACAAGCTTCACTATGCCGTCCATGGGCATACCGCTGCAGAGCTGATTATGGAACGCGCAGATGCTGATGTGGAGCACATGGGGCTGACAACTTGGGAGAAGGCTCCGCATGGTAAGATAGTCAAGACGGATGTAGTGGTGGCAAAAAATTACCTGAAAGAAAATGAATTGGAAGAGCTTGGCCGTATTGTGAGTGCTTATCTTGACCTTGCCGAGAATCGCGCTAAACGTCAGATTCCTATGACCATGGAAGATTGGGCTCGCCACCTGGACCGCATCCTGCAAGCCGATGACCGCGAACTGCTGCAAGATGCCGGCAGAATATCCACCGAGATTGCCAAGGAACATGCCGAAAATGAGTTTGAAAAGTACAGAGTAAC
>JAZTYL010000001.1:0-53668 GCA_045636905.1 Akkermansia sp. | reverse complement strand
CATTAACCTTGCAACGTGCCCCATGAGACGAAGAGTCATGCAGCGTTTGGGGTGTATGCATTGAGGTCTGACAACGGCATATTTCGCACAATGAGGGCAGTATAAATAGGGTGTTTCTATCTGCAACGCAATGTCGTATTGCATATAGGGGGTATCAACAACAGGAATCTGACGGCTTCCTTTCCTATGCATTTTGCGGTTGCATAGCCGGCACTTGAATGTCTCAGAAGAGACAAACTCGTACTTGACAACTATCTGATTTCCTGTACAATCTGACGCAGAGTTGCGCCAGCCATTCATCTCAAGAGCCGGTATTATTTTCATTGTAAACACATTCTACCACAACTCTTGGAGGCTGGTGCGCCTCAGTTCGTCATTCCGCTACTTTTCTGACGCAGTGCCAAAAATACGATTTCTCATGGAAAAGCATAAATTCACAGTCTTCATGCACCCCAGAGCTTTCTGGGGGTGTCGCTACGGTGGCGTAACAAGGTATGTATGTGAACTTACAGAGTGTCTCATAAAAGAGAATATATCAGTAAGTATCCCCATAAGTAACACGCCAAATGAATATTTTCGTCATTCGTCGTTTTATGATAATTTCTCGAAGGCTGTCAAACGAGCGCCTTTTTACATTCGTATTCTGAAAAAGATCATGTCATTTTTAGGCTTTCGGAATAAGGCAAGCAGATTAGAACTTTACTATCAAGCTCTCTCATATTGCCAGAAAGCTAACTACGACTTGGTACATCCAACCGATACTTACTCGACAGAAATTCTGCCTTATATCAAAAGTAAACCCTTAGTTGTAACAATACACGATATGATAGATGAAGTTTATTATGTCGACAGAAGGCCAGGGCATAAAATTACCAGTGCTAGAAAAAGACAATTTGCAGAGCGAGCAGACAAAATTATTGCAATCTCGGAAAATACAAAGAAAGATATAGTGTTTTTTTTCGGTATAAATCCTGAAAAGATAAAGGTGATTTACCATGGTAACTCTCTCAGGTTGCCGCACGATCACTTCAATATCAGACTTCCGGTGCCGGAAAATTATATATTGTTTGTTGGAACAAGGCGTGACTATAAGAATTTTTCCACAATGGCAAAAGCGTTCAGCATAATTGCGAAAAAATTTTCTACAATACACCTAGTATGCGCCGGTGGCGGGCTGTTTACAGACGAAGAGGAAGATTTTCTCCGTGAACTAAATATATTGGATCGATGCTTGCAATTATCTCCCGGAGACAAAGAGTTGGCGACCATGTATAATCGTTCACTGTGTTTTGTATTTCCTTCGATGTATGAAGGATTTGGCTTACCTATACTGGAAGCTTTCGAGTGTGGAGCCCCTGTGGTATGCGCTAAGGCAAGCTGCTTCCCGGAAATTGCAAAAGATGCTGCTTTGTATTTCCAACCTGAGGATTACGAAGAGCTGGCTGCTATTTTGAGCTGCTTGATTAGCAATCCGGATGAAAGAGAGAAATTACGTAACCTAGGAAAGGTTAGATTGAAAGACTTCTCGTGGCAAAAGGCTGCACTGCAAACTCTTGAAGTGTACCGAGATGCAATGCTGCAAAAGAAATCAGAATAAAATTAAATGAGCAATGAATGCTTACAAAATCGCCAGTCGAGAGAATCGCCCGTGGGGAAGTTTGTTGGTATATGATATTTTGCAGGGTATAACAATAAGGGCACTGCGTCAGAAAAGTAGCGGAATGACGAGCTGAGGCGCACCAGCCTCCAAGAGTTGTGGTAGAATGTGTTTGCAATGAAAAATAATACCGGCTCTTGTGATGAAGGGCTGGCGCACCTCTGCGTCAGATTGTACTGGAAATCAGATAGTTGTCAAGTACGAGTTTGTCTCTTCTGAGACATTCAAGTGCCGGATTTTTGACCTTTCCTAAGTTCTCAACACTACTATACATCTGATAACTCTTATTTGAGTGAAGGTTGATTTTCTTCCCCGGCCTCAGTAACCAGAACATCCGCGTTCCGGTAGTAATAACAACGCACTTCCACATCCGGCAATTTGCGCATTGCCTTCACCGTCTCACGCATCTGCGTAGCATCACCCGTTACAAAACCCACCTGAGAAAAACGATACGGCTCTATAGCTGCAACTTTCATCCGATTGATTTCTGCTATTTTATTGCCACCTCGTCAGGAACACCGAATTCAGCCTCAGTATTCGATGAAGAAGATATCCTATTTCATCTTATAAATCAAGCTTAAAACTTTCACACATTATACAATGACGTAGAAAAAGCTCGTCCTCGTTCTGAAACAAATACCCTTCTTGCAACGGGTAAATCGCAATCAAACTCTTCAATACTCCCCCAAAAAAAGATATTAGTCCTCAACTCCACCAAACTTTTTCCGTATCCACAAATGGAGCTTCTTTCGTTCTTCTTCATTAACTCCAAAGCAATAGCTCAATGCAATCACGAGAACAACATAGATGTAAGACCAGACATTGGTCAGATGGCGGCCATGCTCCAAACCAGCACCGGAAAATATAGGGAAATACAGTATCAATGCACCCATGCATATAAGGGCGCAACGCATAAGGCATTCTCGAAAATATGTTCTCAGGGAGAACCCGGCTATGCGACGAAGTATCACCAATCTGGCAATTAATGCTGCGCCGGCCACCCCTATTGCCACAATAAAACACACCTCCGGCGTATTATAGAGTTGCACACCACACCAGGAAAGCGGCAAGTTCAGCATCAACACGCCCCCCACAATAAGCTGATACACGGCAATTTTTCCTGTTGCCTGAGCCATACACATAAGCGGGAACGACATAGAATCCACCAAAGCCTGTAGCAACACAAGTCTGGTGAAAATGACAGCATAATCAGGAACTTCTGTCAGCCATATACCAAGCAACTCCGGAGTATACACTAGAAGAGGTAAGGACATCCCCCAGAACAGCATGAAACAATACCGGGATGCACACGATGCCAGCCTATGGCTAGCCTCCATATTTCCGGCGGCGTACAGTTTCATAATGCGAGGATTCAAAGCTGAAACAAAATTTGAAACAAAAATATTAGCAGCTTTCGAAACCTGCATTGCAACGCCTCTGGCCGCATTAATAACCACACCAAAATAGTTATTGAGAAGGACATTCACCAGCAGATTAGAACATACAGCAGCCAAAGCGCCCCCCAAATTCCACCCACTGAACTTAAATAACTCCAGCATCAGGTTCTTATCCCACACCCAACTTGGCTTGTAGAGATTGAAGCGATTTTTGCATATCGTCACATACACCAACATATTGATGCAGGATATCAGCAGCAGTATACATCCATACAAAAGCACTCGCTCATATGAAATGACACACAGCAACGCAACACATGTCACCTTTACTACAGCATCGAACATGCCGACAAACGCAATACTTCGCATATCCTCATATGCTGTTATGATGCCAGCATAAGGAACTTGCAAAAGATTTACACTAGCACAAACAATGCTTATCTGGTAGAAAAACAAAGCCACAGTCTGCCTGGATTCCGGTAGATTCAATTTTTCCAGGAATATCCATATTCCCACAGTTTCGGCACACAATATAAATACTATAACAAGCCCTACATAAATAATGGACGTGACGTTAAAAATTCTCGCAAGCGCAGCAGCTCCCCCTTTTGCTAACTCCACATTATAGTATCGCGTAGTTGCCGTCAGCATCACGGATGATATCATTGTAAACAAACTCACTACACTTCCCACCACATTTACAACGCCATAATCCTCCACCCCCAGAGCCTGTAATGTTAGACGAGCTGTATAAAAGCCCAGAAACATGACAAAAATCGCCCTACCATACAAATAAAGCGTATTCCTGACAAGACTTGGTTTAGCTTCGGACATACTTATGAAACTTTTACTACGTTCATATAAAACTTCTCCATCGAAGAAGATAGCACGATTTCATCCGCCGATTGAAGTACCTCAGCCAGAGGCTGCCGGAGCTGCTCGCAATATCTGCGGGCAGCGACAAGCGTCTCCGGAGGCGGCGGCAGACATTGCGTGCGGCAGGCAGTAAGCTGAGCCACTATGTCGCATAACTCAGCTGGCCCCACCTGCTGCACCAGCTCGGCCATAGGCAGCGGGTACGGGCGACGATGCGTCAATGTATAACTCGCCGCCAGCAGCGTGCGCAACGCCCCCAGAAGCAGTTTTGCCTCTTTCTCCCCTCCCCTATCCTCCGGGCCCAGGTGTTGCAGGCGACGCAGATACGCCAGAGCACAGCCCTGCAGAGAATGCGCGGCACGCTCCGGTTGAAACGCCTCCCGGCAAAGCACCCGCAGCTCATCCACACAGGGATGCGAATACCAGACCGGGGCCTGCAGCATTTCCAGCGCATTCCAGCCATTCTTGTGGGCAATTCGCAGGAACTTGCCCAGCTCGTAGCCCACGGCATCCGCCCCCTCCAGGTGCAACTCTTCCGGCGGAGGCGTCAGCGAAAAGTAACGAGACAGCGGAAAAACATAGATGAAGCGCACATCGTAGTCGCTCTGCGGGGAGGCGTAACCAAACGCGCGGGAACCACACACGCAGAGGTGCAGCAGACGTGCGCCATGCTGCTCCACGAGTTGCTCCACCTGCTGTTTCAGTTCATTCATGGCAGCGGCAAGGTATCATGCAGGGAATCCCAGCGTTCTTTTGCCGCCAGTATTGCCTCTTTGCTTACGGAAGACGAAAGCTCCCAGGTGAGCGGCATATTGCGGGTGAAATACCGCGGCAGCAGCGTGTCAAAATCCACATCTCCCCCCATGAAGGGAGCGCGGTGGTCTCGCTGCGGCCACTGCACATCGTTCACATGAGCTCCATACAGGTAAGGTTTCAGTTGGCGCAGATACTGGTCATGATTCAACAGCAGGAGATTGTGTTTACGCTGAATATGCCCGAAGTCGTGCCAGTAACGCACGTGGGGATTATCTGCAAATTCCTGCAGCAGGCGGGGCATCTCCCACTCTCCGGGCACCTGTTCAAAATGGCTGCGTCCTTCCACGCCCAGCACCAGATTGAGCTCCTTCGCCTTGTCCGCCAGCTTGCAGAGAGCCTCATACGCGCGGCTGAAGTACAGCGGCGCCAGCTTCACACGGCGGCGCACATACTCGCCTTTCAGCCTCGCATATTCTTTTGTGGCGCCCTGCCCGTGGCGCACCATGCGCTGCAGAGTACGCGTGCATTCGTGCCCACGAAAAAGCTCGACCTCTCCCAGATGCAACACCACATAGCGGGCTTCCAGGCGCGCCGCCACCAGCAAGGTCTCCATGCTCAGGCGCATGGCACGCTCACGCTCCTCCGGCCGGTGGGAGGTAAATCGGTACGCATCCGGAGCATCCCCCTGCACATCGATGGGAGCCGGGCAGAAATTATGCACCCCGACTACGCGTATGCGTTTCTCATCTACCGCCGCCATCAGCCCCGGCATCAGGGAAAGCGAAAGCCCATGCGAGGCTTCGATAGCATCGAAACCCAGCTCGAGAATCTCATCGCACATAGCCCCGCCATCCGTATGGCGAGCACTGTTCCAACAGGTGGAAAAAACGTTCACAGCACAAGCATACTGACGGGAGCGCGGCTTGGCAAGCCTTTTTCGCGCCCGTCACCCCGTTTTAACTTGACTTCCGCCCTGCTTTGAGAGTATGCTTACATATATGTTCCGAAACCTACTTCTCAAAACAGTGTGCCTGCTGAGTTCGGCTACAGTCTTGGCGGCCCCCGCAAATGCGTCGGGAAACTCGGCCCCGACCACCAATGCCTGGGCCTCCCCGCATAAACTTCAACTGGAAAAAGAGTCTCGCGTTTCCCTGATTCCCTTCCCTCAAAAGGTAGAGTGGCTCAACGGCGAACTCCGCGTGCACGGAAAATTTCCGAAGCTATCCGGAGTAGACAGCAAAATGCTCAAAACAGCTCTTGCGGAATATGCCGGGACAACTAAATCTGAGGGTACCTTTACCGTCAACTGCAGCCTTCGAAAGGACCTCTTTCCGGATAACAAGGCCGCCGAGGGCTACCGATTGAGCATTGACGACAAAGGAGTACAGCTGACCGCAGCCACCGAGGCCGGCCTGCACAACGGATTCCGCACACTGTTGCAGATGCTCGCTACCGGCAAGCAGACATTGCCCTATTGCTACATCGAAGACTGGCCTGCATTCCGTTACCGTGGTTACATGCAGGACTGCGGACGCAACTTCCGCAGCGTCGAACGCCTCAAGAAAGAACTTTCCCTGGCCGCCCAGCTGAAGGTGAACCTCTTCCACTGGCACCTCACAGATTACCCGGCCTGGCATGTGGAGAGCAAGAGCTATCCGCAGCTCAACGACCCGCGCCACCGCACGCGCGACAAAAACGACACCTACAGCTACAAGCAGATTCGCGAGGTGTTCGCCTACGCCGCAGCACGCAACATCACCATCATCCCCGAGCTGGACATGCCCGGCCACAGCGCCTACTTTGAGCGAGCCTTCGGCTTCAAGATGCACACCCCGCAGGGCATGAAAATCGTAGGTGAGCTGCTGGATGAATTCTGCCGCGAGGTACCGGCAGAGCTCTGCCCCATCATCCACTTCGGGGCAGATGAAGTACGCATACCGAATGCTGCACAGTTTGTGGATTTTGTTACCAAGAAACTGCAGAGCCACGGCCGCACCCCCGTACAGTGGGCCAGTAATCGCGACCTGCCGGTGGGCGAAAGTTCCATCGAGCAGCGTTGGGGAGAAGGCGCGGACATGGTAGCCAAATCCATACGCCCGGAACGCATCCATCGCAAAGCCTTCGACTCCACCATGGGCTACACCAACCTGCTGGATCCCGCGCTGCTGGTACGCCGCTATTTCTTCATGCGCCCCTGCGGCTCCGCAGAGGGTGATGAGAAAAAGCTGGGCACTATCATGTGCATCTGGCCGGATGGCAAGGTGGACGACAAGAGTTACATCCCCGGCATGTGCACCATGTGGCCGGGCATGATGGCTATGGCTGAGCGCTCCTGGAAGGGCGGCGGAGCCGATGGCGACCATCTGCCGCTGGAGATGACCGGCCCTGACACCGAAAGCCACGAAGCCTACAAACTCTTCGAAAAACGCATGAAAGCTGTGCGCAAAGCACAGTTCAACGGAGAAGCCTTCCCCATGTGGCCGGAGTCCGGTGTAAGCTGGGAAGTCGTAGAGCCCCTGCCCACCGCACAAGCAGACACCACCCGCGAGAAGGTGCTTGCCGGCAAGCTCTCCGAGCTCCGCACACGCAAGGCATACTGCGCCAACCTCTATTTCCGCACTCGCCCGGACACTGGCTACCTGGGTATGTTCACCAACACCAAGCCCGGCCATACCGTGTGGGCCACCACCACCATACACGCGAAAAAAGCAGGCAAACACAAGTTCATGGTGGGCTTCGACGCGCCGGCTCGCTCGAATCGCCGCTGGACCGGCATCCCCCAAAACGGCGAGTGGTCCCAGTGCGGCACCCGCATCTGGCTCAATGGCAAGGAACTCAAGAATCCGCGTCAATACAAACTCGCCGGCCAGAACCGCCACCCCGGCAATGCCTGGAACTTCGAGAAGCCGCTCAGCCCGGAGGAAATCTGGTGGGTACAGCAGCCCATCGAAATCGAGCTTCGTAAGGGGGATAACACCTTCATCATCGAGCAGCCGTACGTTGGCGAGCACCAGTCCTGGGGAGTCTCGCTCATCCCGCTGAACATAAAGTAAAGGCTCGTCCACCGCAACATTTTCTCCGCCTCTCCTGTTCAAATGCGAGGGGCGGAGATTTTTTATAGCCATACATTGAAAAATTAACACAGACACATACAACAAAAACATCTGGACATTACAGCCCGCCTTTGCTACAATACAGAAACAGAAAGGAGAACACGCATGTTCAAAACTCTCTCCGGAGCATTGAAAGTCTCTATCATCGCATTACTGGCACTGACAGCCCGCGTCAGCGCCGAAACCGGCAGTGCGCTCAACACACGCCTCGAAACAGAACTGGCAGCAGCACATTATGTACCGAGTTGTGCCTGGAAGCTCTCCTGCACCTTTGCCGCCACGCCGGCCAACACGGAGCTCATCCAGCTGGATGATGTGTACTACCTGGTAAATCAATCCCGCTACTGGTGGGGACTGAACATGGAGCCAACCAACATGCTGACCAACAACAAGGTCTGCACCCTCAAGGTCGAAAATAACACCTATACTTACACCGCACGCAAAGGAGAGCTGCCCGTTACCTGGACAATGAATGAACAGAATACGGTGTCCTCTCCGCGCCCCAGCGGAAAGGACCTGAATGTCACGATAGAGTGCGATGGTGAGAACACAAAAATAACCCTCACCTACGGCATATCACCTATCACAGACATATTTGAGCTGCCCGGCACAGCTCTGAATGTCTCGAAAATCCGCTTCAACGAGCAGGCCGCCGTGTATAATTATTCTCTGATTATCGAAGAGAACAACCCCTATCCTGCGCGCATAGCTATACTTATCGGCGGCCTGGCGCTGCTCGCGCTCATCGGCATCGGTATCGGGCGCTGCCGCAAAACAACGGCAAACAGTTAGCACTACGCCCTTGAACAGACAAGGACAATGTGCTATACCGGGAGCAGGCCGAACGAGCAGCACCGCTCCCGCCGAAGTGAGCCACAAAGAGAATGCAGGATACTGAAAAGAAAGAGCAGAATAATCGAAGGCGACTGGCAGCGCTGTGCGTGTTTATTTCTGTACTCCTGCATATTCTGTGCGCCTGGCTTCTGCTGCAACTGCCGCCCCCGCAGCCCCCACCTCGGCACGAACGAGCCATCGCGAGCCGCATCCTGCAAATTCGCAAGGCAAAGAAAACACTGCCACCGGCAGAAGCGAAACAGGAGCAACCTCCGCCCATCGTCAAAACCAGCCCCGACCGCCCGCAGCAAAAGCCGGACCGGGCAGATTTCCGCGGCAAGCACAACTCACGCGCCGAAGGCGAAACAGATGCACCTCGCAAGAAAAGCGATGCGCCGCTCCCCGGCATGATGGGCGAGAAAAAAGAAGAACTCAACACCATAGAACAGGAGAGACAGGACGGCCCGGTGGAGCACGATGGGCGCGCCGCCTCATCCCCCACCCCGCCTCCGACAGAACAACCCGCTCCCGGACTTCCCGAGCGGTCCTCTGCCCCACAACCGGAACAGGGAGATTCCCCTACATCCGCACCGGCAGAAGCCACACCTACCGCCCTCCCCAGACCGGCACAGGAAGGAGGCGACATGAAACTGCAGCCCACGGAAATACCGGAAACCGCCAAAGAACACCCGCAGGAAGCAGCTCCGGCAACGGGGATACCGGACGCTTCTGCCCCCGCCCCAAAGTCTACCCGCCCGAAAATACGCCGCCCAGTCTACGACCCCAGTCTGGCAGACCACGCGCAGCAGCCCGGGTTGCGCACCACAGAGCGCCGCAGCCGCAGCAGCGGCCGATTTGTCCTGGGGCGTGACCCGGCGCTGAATGTCAGTGCCACACCTATGGGGCGCTACGAAATGCTGGTATACCGCCTCATTGCTGCCCGCTGGTATGCTGCGTGCGACGAACACCGCGGTGATATCATCCCCGGGCGCATCATCATCGCCTTCCGCCTGAACAAACGCGGCAATGTCGAGAACATGAACCTCGTGACACGCCGAGGTGCCGGCGTCATCCAGCAGGGCTTCACCTTCCGAGCCATCCGCTCCGCCCAGCTCCCACCCATGCCGGCGGAGGTTCAGCGCGAACTCATCGGAGAACAACTCGAGCTTATCTTCACCTTCAACTTCGATTAACCCCACAACAACCACCATGCTCCAAACCATTCAACAATTTCTCGCAGCTTGCCAACCCTTCGGCTACCCGCTTCTGGCATGCTCCATCGTGCTCATTGCAGCCATCCTCTACCACCTGATACTCACCATCAAGACATCGGAAATCCGCAAACTTTCAGACATGCTGCTGAGCAATCCGGAAGCGTTGCCGGAATATTGCGCCGCACACCCTTCCGCACTGTGCAGCATTCTGGCATCTGCGCTCTCAGAAAAGAACAACACCGCCCTCCCCGAGCTGCTGGAGAGCCGCCTGCGCCTGCTCGTGGACTCCCAGCGCATCGGCATGACCCTCATCAGCATCATCACCAACATTGCGCCCATGCTCGGCATCCTCGGCACTGCCTGGGGCCTTGTGGATATCTTCGGCGTATTCGGTACCCCTGCCGCCGGAGAAGGCGTCGCACTGGGCATTTCCAAAGCGCTCTATACTACCATCTTCGGTCTCGCCATTGCCGTGCCGGGTGTCATTGCGCTCGCATGCTTTGAGCGCGCGCTGGAGCGAAAAGCGGCTCTCATCAACGACCTTTTCACCGCCCTGCTCGCCAGGCGTTCCGGCATGTAACCCTCGCAAATCGCATGAATATTTACTCCCGCAAAGCAGTCATTCAGGGCGTCCCGCTCGTCCCCATGCTGGACATCCTCACCATCCTGCTGATTTTCTTCATCGTCCAGACCGAATTCAAGCGGCAGGTTAATGTGCTCAAGTTATCACTCCCGCGCACAGAAACACTTTCCGGCGAAATCAGCGACCGCAACAACGTCCTGCTGGAGGTCGGCGCAGATGGAAAAATCGCGTTCGCCGGGCAGGAAATTGCCCCTTCGGAACTCCCCGCAGCCGTGCAGAAACTCCTCCAATCCACCCCTGATGCACGCATCCAGGTAGCTGCAGCAGACGCCTCCTCCATGGGTCGATTTGTCGAAGTGCTCGATTCGCTCAACGCAGCCGGACTCAACATAGACGAAATTCCCATTCGCATCGATTTTACAGAATAATCGCACAGCGCATTTACTGTAAATAATTTAGGGCAACCTTACAGCAAGCTGTAATAAAGCATGCTTTATTTATTTCATCTCATTTTGGCACTTTCTTGCCCGGTTTCAGGCATTTTTTATATATCCACAGCAAACTGAAACAGCCTCCGGAGGCGCCTTTTTCAAGCAGCATTTTATCTTCATCCACATAATATAATCGCCTTTACTACCGAAGATTTTCCTTTTTATCTTGAAAAAAGCTCTTTTTCGCCCAAATCTGAGCAGCCCTAAAAAAAATCAACGCTATTTATTATTTTACTCGGCGACTAGTTTTGACCGATTAAGCTTCGACGGCACGTATAAACACCACTTTCTTCATCTGACATCCAAAAATAAGTACCTCTGAGATTGCATCGCAGAAGTACAATAGTGCGCATAATTTCATAAACAGCAGCATTATTCCTACTTGTATAGTATTATATAAAATAGCTCTAATGCTTACGAAAAATACATCTGCACAGGAATCATCTCAAAATGGCATCAAATAAAACGATTGAGCAAAGCGCTTTGCAATATCATATATTTTCAACAAACTCATTTCGCTTGTTAGAACATTTTAATATTGCAACACAATACATTACACAATATTCAACACATCAATTAAAGTGCATCTATTAATATATTCGTGGCAATCTGGGGCCAAGACCGGTGAAAATAGTCCAGACAATCGTACCGGCTTTATCTGCCACTTCTGAGATAGGAATATGGGGACCGATGAGCTCCACTTCATCCCCGGGGACAACATGCGGCACATCGGTCACATCTGCCATGATCTGATCCATGGTTACGCGCCCCAGCATGGGGCAGTAGTGGCCATTGATATACACGCGAGCCCCCTGCCCTGAAATACTGCGAGGCCAGCCATCCGCATACCCGATACCGATAGTAGCCACGCGAGTGGGGCGCTGTGTGACATAGGTCCGGCCGTAAGCCACACCGTGGCCTGCAGGCAGTTCGCGCACCAGTGATACGCGGGAAGTCAGGCGGAGAGTGGGACGCAACACACCATCGTATATAGACGCCATGGGTGCCACACCGTAGAGCAACAGACCCGGGCGCGCCAGATTTGCCACCGGCACCTCGTACGCCAACTCGCCGGCACTGGCTGCAATATGACGGTAACGCAGGGAAAAATGCGGCTGCAACATCTCCACACACTCAGTAAAGAGACCGATTTCGTTCTGGGTGAAGAGCACGTCCTCATCCGCAGACGGGAAATGCGACATGACACCCTCAATAGCCAGATTCGGCATTGCTTTCAGCGGCTCAATAATGCTGCCGAGCTGAGACGGCAAAAATCCCTCACGTCCCATGCCGGTATCGACAGCCAGGTGCACAGAAAAAGTCTTGTCGTAGAGAGCCGCAAGGCTTTGGTAATGTTCTGCCTCCTCCAGGGTGGAAATGGTGCAGCACCAGTTGTTGAGCACGATTTCCTCTCGCTCCTCCGGGAACGCAGGGCCCAGAATAAAGGGCTTGGTACGCACCCCGGCAAAGCTCAGGCGGCGAGCCTCACCGGCATTTGCCACGCCGAAGAAGGAGATACCATGCGCATCCAATCGCCGCGCCACAGGCTCCAGGCCATGCCCATAGGCACCGGCTTTGATAACGGGCATCAGCTCCGTATCCGGCAAGGCCTGGCGCGCAATATCAAGATTGTGCGCTATGGCCTCCAGATCCACATTCACCCAGGCACGCGGCGGACTTTCGTTTGTCATGACTGGGATTACTGTAGCACCAACAATTGTTTTTGGCAAGAGCAAAAACAGGATACCTTACCTCTCCCACGCAGCCTTCCATGCTGCAGCCCGCTGTTCTTCCGGAGCATTTTTCACCGCATCCAAGCAGCGATACAGGCGCGCGAAATCCAAATCTCCGAGGGGCGGATTCGCCTTACGCCCGGGAGGGGCCCAAGTTGCAATCGGGCCCACAGCGCTCAATTCAGCCAGTATGTCGCGGGCGTTCTGCCCGGCATCATTCCTGGCAAGAGGATTCGCACCGGCCTCTACCAGCATGTTCAGGCACGAGAGATTACCATACCGCAAGGCCACCAGGAATGGGGTGTTTCCTTCGCCGCCTCGGTAATTCACGTCTGCGCCATGCTCCAGCAGCAATTTCAGGTGTTCCCGGCGGTCTGCATAACACAGGGTCGCGCCAATGGAGCGATTTACATCCGCGCCGGCAAGAATAAGTTCGCGCGCGCGTGAGGTATCCACCCATTGGTGGATAACGGCATTGAGCGGGTTACCGCGATTCGGGTCTGCCCCGGCAGCCAGCAGCACCGTTTGCACACGCGCATCCACCGCATAGGCGGAGGCCGTCAGTATTTCACTCGCATTCACCGCCGCTCCGGCATCAATAAGCCACTGAATCACCTCCGCAGGCTGGCGATGATAAACCGCATCAAAAAGAAAGGTATCCTCCTGTGCCCCGAGCGGATGAATCTGCCGCAGCTCCGCCCCGGCAGCCAGCAGACACTTCACCATATCGGGCGATACCCGGCACATCAGCGCACGGTGCAACACGTTGCGCCCCATCGTATCGCGCGAGTTCACATCTGCGCCGGCCGCCAGCAGAAGCTCCACATGATTCTTCTTGTTGCTCTGAGCTGCGTAGGATAAAGCCGTAAAACCATGGTGATTTTTCAGCTCGATATCAGTACCGGCAGCGACAAGCATGGCGGCAATACCCGTATCGGCCGTATTTTTCGACACGCAAGCCCCCATCAGCGCCGTCCAGCCGCGCTTATCCTGAGCGTTCGGAGAAGCCCCGGCGGCCAGAAGAGCGCGCACCATACCGGCATGCCCTCGCTGTGCAGCACGCATCAAAGCGGTATCCCCCACAGAATCCGCAGCATTCACATCGGCCCCGGCATCAATCAGCAACTGCAACTCAGCCAACGAGCCCCGCCAGGCACAGTACATAAGCGAGGTCACACCGCTCACAGGCGCAGCGGCGCCGCTCCGCGCATTCACGTCTGCCCCGGCGTTCAGAAGCGCCCGCAATGCTGCCGTATCCCGCACTGCAATCTCTGCCTCCGTGCGCTGTTCCCGCCCGCTTATTTTAGCACCGCAGACAATCATCAACGGAGTGTGTCCCTCCGAATCCGGCACATCCGGCGCAGCATATCCCACGCCCTGTGCCAGAGCGACACATACAATCATCCTGAGTTGTTTCATCATATCACTTATAACTACGCTGCATACCGCGCCAATCTTTCATGCACTGCAACATTTTTCTTTTATCATTCACCTGTAACATTTCCTAGAGTTAAAATAATTTCACTTTTATAATTATTTTACTGGACATTTGACAAAAATCGGATAGAATGTGCGCATGGAATCTCTCCCGAAAAGACCGCACGAGTATTTTGTGAAGCTCATCAGCATCATTGACGATCTGCGCCGTGCCAGTTTTAAATCCACCCCCACCACCCAGCAGAAGAAGATGCTGGGACTCACCTTCCGCCAGGGCTCCGCTATTGCACAGATTAAGCTGCTCACCATGGAATCTCCCCAGGGTGTTGCCCTCAAGACACTTGCCGGGCACCTCAAAATGACCGTACCTGCCACCTCCCTTCTGGTGGAAACGATGGTGAACAAAGGTTTCTTCGAGCGCAACCCGAACCCGGAAGACCGCCGCGCCGTATGCATCCGCCTCTCCGAGAAGGGGCAGGAAATCTGCAACGACGTACAGGCCCGCCTGCTTCAGGAAATCGACCGCGTTGCTTCGGAAATCCCCGTCGAAGAACTGGAAGCCATTCTCCACGTGGCCAATAAGCTCGAGGATAAGGTGTACAACGAAAAGAAGTGAGCCAATAAAAAAAGCACGAAACGCATTTCCCGCGAACATTTGCTTGACTAGGCTCGAACTTCTGTGTAATATAGAAATACGAACAGAGGGGATCTCACCCTGCACAACATTTTCACGATATGTCGAACAAACCAAATCTTCTGGCGCATGTACGCCAACACCTCATCACCCGCGGAGAGGATTACCAGTGGGTAACCATGGGGCCGGGCAGTGAGAAAATCGGGCTGGCCTACCTGCCCGTTGACACGACAGGCATGCCCTGCACTTTCATGTTCACAGAGTTGCATGATCCGTGCAGCCTTGTGTTCGATGTTCATTTTGCCACGCGAGTGAACAAGGAAGATATGCAGGAGCTGAGCATGCTGCTGCTCACCATCAACGCCAATCTGCAGGAAGGCCAGCTGCTGCTGGACATGGAAGGCGGCTATGTGTACTACCGCCTGAAGTACGTCGTGAACGACTCCGGCGTGACTCCCGAGCAGATTCGCGAGCGCATCGCCTATATGGAGCGCGTCGGCGTGGGTATCACCATGACCTACGCCCGCATCATCGGGCAGGAGTTCCCTCTTCTCGGATAACACACTTATTCTAAACGCATCAAACATAAATATATGTCACTCGATAAACCCTTAGCAGGAAAAGTAGGCATCGTCACCGGCGTTGCCAACAAGCGCAGTATCGCCTTCGGTATCGCCAAAGCCTGGCACGAAGCCGGCGCCAAGCTCATCTTCAACTACCAGGGCGAGCGTCTCAAGGACGGCGTCATCAAGCTGGTGAAAGAGAACTTCGGCGAGGATACTCCGGTATGCGACCTGGATGTGATGAACGACCAGAGCATTGCAGATTTCTTCTCCTTTGTGGCCTCCCACACAGACCACGTGGACATGATGCTGCACTCCATCGCCTTCGCTCCCAAGGCAGAGGGCACACTGGAGGGTCACTTCTCGGACATCCCCCGCGACGCCTGGAACGTATCACTGCAGGTGAGCGCTTACTCGCTTATCGCTATGTCCCGCGCCGTAGCCCCGCTTATGGTGAATGGCGGCTCCATCATGGCCATGACCTACTACGCCAGCCAGAAGGTTGTGCCGAACTACAACCTGATGGCCGTATCCAAGGCTGCACTGGAGACCTGCTCCAAGTATCTTGCTTTCGACCTGGGCCGCCGCGAAGCCCCCATCCGCGTGAACTGCATTTCTGCCGGCCCCGTGCAGACTCTGGCAGCCCGCGGCGTAAGCGGTTTCACCGGCATGTTCAAGGTCTACGAGGAGAAGAGCCCCCTGCAGCGCTCCTGCACACTGGAGGAGCTGGGTGCCACGGCCACCTTCCTGGCAAGCGATGGCTCTGCCAGCATCACCGGCCAGGTGCTCTATGTAGACGGCGGCTACGAAATTGTCGGCATGTAAGCCGAACCTCCCACAGCCTCAACTTTGTAGCGATGGGTGCTCCCGGTGGAGCATCCATCGCTTTTTGTGTGCAGAAAGCAGCTCAGACTACCTGTGCAAATCCTGCCGGGCAAGTGCTCCGCGAGCGGTCAGGCGGTATTTCTGGCGAGGGTGGCGGGGATTGTCCGGATAAAGCATTCCGATACAGCCGGCGGCCACTGCCGGATTGAGATATTTTTTCAAAAAATTATCGCGTCCCTTCAGGCCGAGTACCTCCATCATTTCACGCACGCTCATCAACGCGCCTCCTATCGCCTTCAGCAACTCACCGACATAAGGGTCAACCGCAATGATAGAAGGCCGGGAATGCTCAACTTCCTGTTCCGTTTCACAACAAGCGGCCCGGACATGAGCGAATCTGCTTTTGAGCACATGCCTCTCTCCCAGTAACAAATTGCGGAAAAACTTCTGCAGGAAGCTATAGTCTGCATTGATCCCTTTTTCCCGGTTCTTGTAGTTCGCGCGTACCAGAGCATCCCGGAAATAACGCGCACGAAGAGCAAACAAACGATTATCAACCTTAAATCCCTGGTAACGCAGGTACTTGATACAGAACACAGCGGTCGTTCGGGTGTTGCCCTCGGCAAATGGATGTATCTGCCACAGGCCGGATATAAAGCGAGAGATATGCCCCACCGTTTGCTCATCCCCCAGGCCAACATAGCAAAATTGTTTCTCTCTGTCTATATCGTAATCAAGCGCGGCACGAATTTCGGACGCAAAAGCGTAACTTACGCTGTCGCCGTCCAACACCCACTCCTTTTTGGAAATGTTGTACTCACGAATTTTCCCGGCGAAAGGAAAAACATTATGGAACAGCTTATGATGTATCGCCACTACACCGCCGGCGCTGAAAATAAAGCCCGGTTCATCGAGGATTTCGGTTATATTGGCCGCTACTTTATCCGCTTCATTTTCCGCTGCGGAAAATGAATCTTTGCGCTCAGCATAGTACTGCTCAATTCGTTCCTGTACCTCCCGTATGCCGATTTGCCCCCGGATGTGTTTATCCGCAACATCTCTCAGATATCCGGACACCTCGAGACCATCTACCGCCTGCAGCCCAACCGCCACATCCCAGGCAAGCGCTCGCTCTGTCACATCCGGTTCAGCCGCACACAAGTAGTGTTCATAGTATGAGCCATATTCCATGAATATCCCTCTTTCCTTTCAGCGAAGGAATTATAGATTCCTCCCGACTGATTGTCAAGTTTAAACACATTTTTCAACAAGCTAACAAGACCTCATAGCTTGTCCTGTAGCTTGTCCTGTAGCTTGTCCTGTTTAGAGGCAAAAGCAATAGAGCCGCTCCCCTTTACAGGGAACGGCTCTGACTCTCTCCATATTATCACTTACAAAATTATTGGCGGAGGGCGGCACTCCAGGTCTCAGCCTTAAAACCGGGAATGACTGCGCCGGATTCCGTAACCAGCAGCGGACGCTTCACCAGCATGCCGTCTGTGGCCAGAAGCACAAGCATTTCCTCCTCGCTCATTTCCTTCAGGCGAGCGGCGAGATTCAGCTCCCGATACTTTGTGCCGCAGGTATTGAAAAACTTTTTCAGCGGCAGCCCACTTGCCTGCCACCAGGCGCGCAATTCCTCTGCTGAGGGAGCCTGCTCTACAATGTGGCGGCCGTCGAACTCCGCCCCCTGCTCCTGCAACCAGGTGCGGGCTTTGCGGCAGGTGCTGCATTTCGGATACTCGATAAACTGTGTGCTCATGGCCCTTATATACCATATTCCCTATAGCATTGCAAGGCTTTTGTACAAAAAAGACACATTTTTCTGTTTTTTCCTGCGTCAGAAGCGAAAAATCAGAGACCGGCGCAGAGAGGACAGGCCTCCACAAGGTGGTCCGGCGCGACCTCAACAAGTGGCGGGCGCTTCAGCAGTGTTGCTCCGGTGCGCTCCAGACGCTGGCAGAAGCGACAGCCCTGCACGTAGTTGCGAATGGAGGCCACATGGCCGGGAATCGTCGGCAAATGGCTCTTACGCGGGTATTCCAGGCGAGGCATCGAAGCAAGCAGAGCTTTGGTGTATGCATGCCTCGGGTTAGCGAAAAGCTCACGCACGCCGGCACTCTCCACCACGCGGCCGGCATACATGACCACAACGCGGTCGCAATTCTGAGCGATAACGCCTAGGTCATGCGTGATAAGCACGGCAGAGGAATTCATTTCCTCCCTCAGCTCGCGGATAAGGGCCAGAATCTGCTGCTGTACCGTGACATCCAGAGCGGTGGTCGGTTCATCTGCAATAATCAGCTCCGGACGACAGGCCAGAGCGATAGCGATAACCACACGCTGGCGCATACCACCGGAAAGCGACATAGGGAACTCTTTCACACGCGCCTCCGGATCCGGAATACGCACATGGTGCAGGATGTTGATAGCCTCCAGCCAGGCGGCCTCGCGGTTCATACCGCGGTGGAGCATCAGAGTCTCTGCAATCTGGTCGCCAATGCGGTGCACAGGATTCAGCGCGCTCATGGGTTCCTGGAAGATAACGCCTATCTTACCGCCACGCAGCTCATGCAGGCGGCGCGGCTTCATCTGCAGAATATCCTCGCCGTCGAAAAGAACTCGCCCGCCCAGAATCCGCCCGGAAGGCTTCGGCAGAAGGCGCACCAGGCTCATGGCTGTCACGCTCTTGCCGCAACCACTCTCGCCCACAATCCCCACACACTGCCCGCGCGGTACAGCAAAGCTCACATCATCCACGGCGCGCAGCAGGCCCGCCTCGGACTCAAAGGCGGTGGTAAGGTGGTGAACTTCCATCAGGTTCTTATCGGACATCATGGCGCGATACGTGAGGTATAGTGTTACGATTTTTTGCCGGGAAGCGGCACATTTATTTCCTGCTCCGGGAAAGCCTCCCCTGCCGCTCGGGCACGCAAGGTACGCTGCTGCTCCTCCACATCTATCCAGTACAGGTGGCTGTCCAAGGGGTCAAAATACCTCGGAGGGCAGAAAGACTCCGGCCACCGCAGCCAGCGCCACTGAGCATAGCGCCAATACGAGGTGGTCCACCCCGGTACCCAGCAAGCCTCCTCGTGTATGAGCTCCTGCACGCGGTGGTGCGCCGCTATCGCAGCCTCCTCAGAATCCGCGGTCTGGCAGGCCAGAATCGCCGCATCCAGCTCCGGAGAAGCCGTCGCCGTCACATTATTGGTTCCCTTGGCCGGAGTTCCATCCGCATTGTACGCATAGCGGGACAGGAAAAAGAGGGAGGCATCGGGCATGATGGGCGAGAAACTCCAGGAAAAAATACCGGCGGCGTAGTTTTTCTCCTTCAGGCGAGAGAAGAATACCGTATCGTCCATCTGCTCCAGGCGCAGGTCCAGTCCGCATGCCGCCGCGTCCTCGCGCAGCAGATTCATGCAGTTGGCATACAGCGGGTCAATGCGCGAGCTCACCACCACCTGCAGGCGCGTTCCGTCCGGGCGGCTCAGAATGCCATCCCCGCCTTCCTCCGTATAGCCGGCGCGTGCAAAATACTCGCGAGCTTTCTCCGGAGAATAGGGGCGAGCCTTAATCTTGTCGTTGGTATAGGGGCCGAAGCCCATGAAGTATGAACCCATGCGCACATAGTCGCCACGGAACACCGTATCGATGACTTCCTGGATATTGAGTGCATGCTGCATACCCAGACGCACATCTTTGTTGTCGAACGGCGGGCGGGAACAGTTCAGGTGAAAACCGAAGCTGTTTCTCGGCCAGATATTGGAGAAATGCACGCGCTGGATGTAGCCATCGTGCACCGGCTTAATCTCCAGCCCTTCGTACCAGAAATCCGCATCGCGACCGGAAAGTGCATCAATTTCACCGATGCGGAAAAGCTCGCGGGCTTTCGATATCTCCGCCGTGAATGAGTATACGATGCGGTCCACATTGCAGCTGTGGCGCGTGTAGCGGCGCTTGGCACCCCACCAGTCCGGCACGCGTTCCAGAGTGATCTGGCGCCCCATGACAAGGCCGCCGGGCGCCACGCGATATCCACCTGTGGTGGGAGCAGGACGCCAGAGGTAACGCGTGGGATAATCCGGTCCGAACTCCGCGTAAAAGCGCGTGCAAGAGGCAGGAATCCCGGCATAGTAGGGAGCCGCCGGACTGGGTTCCGGCAGGGTAACGGCAATCACCCTATCACCATACACCGTAATGCGCGAGAAGCGCCCCAGATAATAATCCCCATAGAAGGGTTCGGCGCTGTAGTCTGAGGTACGCACATACAGTGACGTGACGAAATCGCGAGTGGAAAGCGGGATACCATTGCTGAACTTCGCTTTTTTATCCAGGTGGAAATAGACGGTTCGTCCATCTGCCGACACAGCCCACTTGTCTGCCGTACCCGGAATCAGTTTCCCGGTACCGGGATGAATCCGCACCAGCGGGAGGTCAATATCATCGTAAATATACCGACGTGTCGAGTTGTTGCTGTTCGGGCCGAAGGGACAAAGCGTACCGGGAAACGAACGCTGCAGGGACAAACGCAGAGTACCGCCTTTCTGTGCCTGGGGACTCCCGAGGTCAGGCTGCTTGCCGCCATTCACCCACTTGAGGTCGCGAGGCAGATCATTCGCATCGCGATACACCAGGTAATCCCCCATGCGGCGGCGCTCCCCCAGGGCGAGACTCTTCTGCAGCGCAGAGCGGACCTCTACACGGGCAGAACCGGCGGAGCGGCTGCCGGGGCAACTCCCCAGCGAGCGCGCAAACGCCGCCACACACTCGTTTCGCCGCGAGGCCAGAGATTTCTCCACATAATCCGCATTGCGCTTATTCCAGCGCTGCGTGAAGCCGGCAAACCCCTTCGGCATAGTCCATTTGCGGGCAAAGCGGGGCACAGCTTCCTCTGCCGAGAACGCCGCAGGCATCGCCTCATCCCCTGGAGCCTCCCAGGCTGCGCCGTCTGCCGCGCCGCCGGCATCACAACCGGTCAGCGACGCCAGCATGCAGAGGCAGAGCCCCGCGGCCACCGACCACGGGCTCAGGTATGTTCTGAGAGACGGCTTCTTCATCGTTCTTTATTCGTAGTATGTATGGCGCCGGGGGGCTACAGACTCCCGCACAGCCTCCCCCACAAAGGTGACCAGCACCAGAACCACCACAAGCGAGAAGAAGGCGGAGGACACCACCCAGGGAGAGGAAAGCTTGGAGAGGCCGTCGTTAAGCAGGCGGCCCCAGCTGGCATAGGTATCCGGAAGCCCGAAGCCCATATAATCCAGCGAGGCCAGAGAAAGCACGACCGCTGCGAGACTGAAGGGCAGCAGCGTCACCACGATACCCGTGAGATTCGGCAGAATATGCCGCAGCAGAATGTGGAAGGTCCCCGCCCCCATGACTCGGGCGGCATCCACATACTCGCGCATTTTCTCCTTCATGGTAGCCGTGCGCACCAGGTAGGTGATATGAATCCACCCAAAGGCAGACAGCAGGCTCATGATGAGGAACATCCCGCGCATCTCATGCGGCACGAGGTCAGAAAGAATCATCACGATAAACAGGAAAGGCAACTGCGAGAATATCTCGATGATACGCTGAGTCACCAGGTCGAAGCGCCCGGCAAAATAGCCCATGAACATCCCCAGCGCCAGACCGATGGTATAGATAGCGGGTATGTAGAAGAGCGCCGCTTTGATATTCACCTGCAGGCCGCCATACAGATACGCGGCAATATCTGCTCCCTGGCTGTTGGTGCCCAGCAGGTGCCCCCCTGTAAGCGGCGGCGCCGGGTGGTAGTACACACGCCATACCGTCTCCGGGGAACTCGCCACAAAAGCCGTCACACGCTCCTCGCCCGTGTAGTTGCTGCGCTCGCACCTGCCGGCTTTGTAGGTAGCGGAGTAGACCTCGCGCCCCTCGGTATCCCAGCCCTGCACATGGCCATCCGGCACACCGCGGCGGTAGCGCACACGCAGGTGCACCTTGCCATCCGGATACAAGCGGCTCGCCTGACCGTTGTAGAGAGTTTCTCCATCCGGCTCATACACCTTGCCAAGCTTCAGCGGCAGCTGCTCCATGGGGAAAGGAGTCACATCCATGGTAGCATCGAAGGGGATGAGAGGCATCAGCACAAAAGTGGGCATCCCGGGTTTACCCACCTGTTCCTTAAGCTTGCGGTAATTAGCTTCCGCCATGGCATCGTTGCCGGTAAGCCCAAACGTATCACCGGTATAAATATCGCGGCTGAACGCGGGCATATACACACGGTCCTCGTGATACACCAGCAGCGCACGTTTACCCACCAGCGCCTGGTCCAACGCCGCCAGCAGCAGTAAAACCAGCAGGATGAGGAGAGACCAGTAACCACGCTTCAAGTTGCGAAACTGCACCCAGCGCCGCACGATAACCGGCGCCACTCGCATACTTTCCGAGCTGCGGAAAAACAGGTAAAGAGCCGCAGGAACAAGCAGCAGCATGCACAACCACCCGAACCAGTGGAAGCGGCCACCCACCGCCAGCAGCGGACACCACTCCCCCGGGCCGGAGAGAATACTCATTTCGCGGCTCACCGTGAAGGGCCAGGATATGGTGGGAATCAGCAGTCCGCTCAGCTCAGCCCAGCAGCCCAGAGCAGCAGCCAGCAGCAGCAATATCCCTATGGCGATTCTCTTCTTCATGTGTCAAAGCGGATGCGGGGGTCAATAAAAGCCACCACGATGTCGGAAAGCAGATTCCCCACCACGATGATAACGGAACTGAGCAACAGGGTGCCCATAATCAGCGAATAATCCTTGTCCAGCAGTGCCTGGAAGCTCAGCATGCCAAAGCCCTGTATGTCGAACACGCGCTCAATGAGCAGAGAACCGGCCACCACGCCACTGAGTGTCCCGCCCAGAGTGGAGGCCAGCGGTATCACCGAGTTACGGAAAGCGTGCCCCCACACAGCTTTGCGGAAAGGTACGCCCTTTGCCACGGCTGTACGAACATAATCCGCAGAGAGATGCTCCATGAGGTTGTTTTTCATCATCATGGTGGTCATGGCGAAGGCAGAAACCACATAGCAGCAGAGCGGCAGGAAGGTATGAGCTGCCAAATCCTGCAGTTTCCCCCAGAAGCTCAGGGACGGGAAATCCGGAGAGGTGAGCCCATACAGAGGGAACCACTCCAGCCGCGCGCCCAGATACACCAGAAGCACCGCACCCAGAGCAAAGCCGGGCACAGCGTAGCCCACAAACACGAAAAGGCTTGTCACACTATCGAACACGCTGTTATGGCTCAATGCCTTGTACACCCCAAGCGGCATACTCACCGCGTAAGAAACAATCAAGCCCAGTATCCCGAAATACAGCGATACCGGCAAGCGCTCCAGCATCATCTCCCCCACGGGTTCGTTGTACTTGTACGACCGCCCCAGGCGCCCCTGCAGCAGGCCATCGTACGCCTTCCGGTACGCCACGACACGCCAGCGGGAGCAAGCCGGACTCGCCGCACGCTCTGCGATAACAGCTTCGTCCGAAATACCGTGGCGAGCAGCCCAGCGCCGAGCACGCTGGTCCGGAGACTCCACGCGCATGCGCCATCCTTCCTCCTCAAACCAAGGCTCCGCCAGGTAGCTCAGTGCATACCCTTCCCGCTGTACCGCAATCACAGCAGAGTGACCGCTCATGGAGGTCACCGTCAGCTCGGCAGAGTCATCCTTATCGAACTCCGCCTTGGAAATCTCCACTTCGCGGCGCCGGATTCCCAGCCACTGCAGGTAGGCTTTCCACACGGGTTCCTGCAGGTTGAACAATTCTTCCAGACGCTCGATATCGTCCTCCCCCACCATCGAGCCGCCGGGGCCGGAGGCCTTCTCACCGCTCAGAGCACCGATAGCCTGCTCCTGCAAAATGCGGTCCACGGGGCCACCAGGCACCATACGCGTCAGACAGAATACCACAAAGGTGATGCCAATCAGCGTGATGGGCATCAGAAGCAAGCGGCGTATGATATATTTGCGCATTCGTCTGCGCCGATTCTACCACATATCCCCCCTTCACTGCAAGCTATTAGTGCAGCTTTTTCAAGGCAAATGCATGTAAATCGCAGCAAATGCAAACCTGCCACGCCAAATCCCCGGAGGGACACCCGTTTCACCAGCCACACGGGAGACGTCTCGCCCCCACTACGCAGCTCGATTTTCCACGTCACACCTCCTCCGCACCTTCGGCAAAGAGCTCGTATGCAATGGCGTCCACAATGGTGACGTCCGCATACTCACCCACGGGCAGAGAGGGATCCACGTGAATGGTGCCGTCCACATCCGGCGCATCCCAGGGCCCGCGGGCAATACCCGGCTCATCCACCAGTACGCGAATGGTTTGACCGATGCAATCCTGGCCGATTTCATCTGCTATGCCGGCCAGAATCATGGAAAGCTCATTGGCGCGACGCTTGCGGGTAGCATGATGCACCTGCCCCTTCATTTTAGCCGCCAGGGAACCCTCCTCTCGGGAATAGGGGAAAACGCCGGCACGCTCAAAACGGAACTCGCGGATAAAGTCGCGCAGCTCGGCGTGGTCCTCCTCCGTCTCACCGGGCAGACCGCTGATAAAGGTGGTACGCAGGCCGATGCCGGGCACGGCAGCGCGCAGCTCGCGGATGAGGTTGCGGATGTAGTCGCCATCCGTCTTGCGTCGCTGCTCTTCCAGAATATGAGCGGAGATATGCTGCAGGGGGATGTCCACATACTTCACCACTTTGTCGCAGGTGGCAAAGACATCGATAAGCTCACGGCTCCAGTGGGCGGGGTGCGTATAGAGCACGCGTACCCGGAAATCTCCCGGTATGGCGTTAATCTCGCGCAGCAGGGAAGCCAGCGACTCACCGCGGGAGGAGTCCACACCGCTGGTCTTGTCGGCTTTCTTCTCCCACTTGTCCATGCCGTAGTAGGTGGTATCCTGGGCGATCAGGTTAATCTCTTTGCAGCCCTGCTCTACCAGCGCGCGAACCTCGCGCAAAATATTGGCCTGGGGGCGGCTGCGATGGCCACCGCGGATGCGGGGAATCACACAGTAAGCGCAGGCGTGGTTGCAGCCCTCGGCAATCTTCACATAGGCGGTGTGCGGAGCTGTGAGGCGGTAACGCGTATCACCGAAATCGGGCACAAGTTTCGATACCTTGGTGGTGTAAATCTTCTCTGCTGTTCCGGCCAGACAGGCGGCAGCCACCTCCGCCACCTCACAAACCTTATCCACACCCAGGAAGCAGTCCACCTCCGGCATAAGCTTCACCAGATCCGCGGCGTAGCGCTGGGAGAGGCAACCGGCCACAATGATTTTCTGCTCTGCGGGGGCGGAGCCATCCTCGCGTGCACGGGTTGCGGCGAAAATGGTGTCGATAGCCTCCTGCTTGGCGGGGTCAATGAACGCACAGGTGTTGATGATAAGCACAGCGGCCTGCTCCGGCTCGGTCTTCTCATACCCGGCGGCCAACAGACGGTCCGCCATCACCTCCGAATCCACCAGATTTTTGGCACAGCCAAGGGAAACTATTGCAAACTGAACAGCCATGCGCGCATGATACCCCAACTGACCGGAAATTGCAAGTGGAAATAAGCCCGGAGCTCATCATTCCGCCCGGCTCCAGTTTCCGACCCGGCGGTTGAACTCCTGCACCTGCTTGCTGAAGCAATAATCATCCGCACCGTATGCCAGTGTGGTGAAGTTGAAATCGTTGCTGCTCTCCAGCGGTGCGATGGGTGTCACATAGTCCTTCCTGTCCACGGAATAATGCACGGTGGTCTGCTGCCCCACCTTGCCGAAGGATACGGAAAGCGTACGGTCTGCATTGGCGCGCACCCAGGGGTCCTCCCCTACGTCCAGCAGGCGGCTGCACAGTGTCTCATCCCCATACTTCACCACGTGAACCGATTTGTTGCTGAACGGATAAAGCCCGATATGGGTCCAGGAGAAATCTCCGATGCTCAGAGTCTGACTCTGCACACCCACCACAAGAGCGGCCAGAACTCCGGCCGCTGCCACACCTGCTGTCAGATACTTTTTCATCTCCAATATATGGACACCCCCGGCAAGCCAATGTTCAAAAAAAAATGCCGTTGTCATAGTCATATAACAACGGCGAACGATACGTAAGCAGCAAACAGCTCAGCGATTGCGTATGGCCGATATCAACAGCCAGACAGACCAGACAATGTCCAGCCCGAAAAAGGCAAAAAACGCCGTACGATAGCCTCCCGCCGGCATATCAAGCGCGTATATCAGAAAGAAAATACCCAGTGCAGCAAAAAAGGCGCTGCGAATAAACTTGCCTGTGCGAGTGTTCATAGTGTGTGTGATATAAAGAGGAGAAGTTCCCCTGCGGACAGCTTGTCCACCCGCAGGGGAACAAAAACTTATTTGGTAAGGGAGATAAGCTCCATCTCAAAGATGAGGGTGGAGTTCGGGCCGATGCTGCCGGGGCCATTGGCACCATAAGCCAGGTTGGCAGGAATCGTCACCTTCCACTTAGCACCGACAGGCATGAGCTTCAGCGCCTCGGTAAAACCGGGAATCACCTGACGAATGTTGAACTTCACCGGCTGGCGGGACTGGTCGAACACGGTGCCGTCCACCAGAGTGCCCTTGTACATCACCTCTGCGGTGGGGGCATCGCCGTGCACAGCCGCGTCGTACTTCTCGCTGCCACCGGCTACCAGCACCTCGTACTGCAGCCCACTCTCCGTGGTGGTCACCTCCGGGCGCTTGCCGTTTTCTTCCATGTAGATGCGGCCCTTCTCCAGGTTGGCCTCGCCTACCTTCTTGCCGCGCTCCTGCAGCATGCTCACAAAGGCATTCTGGTACTCCTCCACCTTCTCGTCGATAAGGCTCATGTCCATATCGCCGGAGATGCCGTCCTTCACACCTTTAGCCAGAGTCTCGGCCACCACGTCATCGGCCTCGATACCGGGAAGCATCTGGGGCAGCATCTGGCTGCCGAGGCGGTACCCGATGAGGTACCCCATCACTTTTTTCATCTTGTCCTGATCGGTCATGAGCGCATTTTAGCACAGGGAGAGCCACAGACGCAAGCCACCGAAAAGTCATAATAAGGCATTTCTGCATTGCAAACGGCGGCAGAATAAGGTAGAATAAAAAGCATGATAAGGAAGCTTGCAGTGGAAGGTGTAACGGTGTTTCCGCGCAGGGAGGTGTTTACCTTCGTGCCGGGGGTGAACATCATTGTAGGCGGCAATGACTCCGGCAAAAGCCACCTGATGAAGCTCTGCTACGCCCTCACAAAGTGGGGTTGCGACGGCAACAGGCGGGAGCTGCCGGAAGTGTGGGCGGAAGAAAAACGCCTGCGCCGCGACCTCCTGCGCGTGTTCGGCACACACCACCTCACCTCGCTCACCGCCCGTAACCGCGGCAACGGTGAGGCGCATGTGCATGCCTCGCTGGAGGGGCACAAGGTGCCGCTTGGTTCTGCGGAGCTGGATTTCCGCTTCACCGCAGAGCAGGAGGAAGCCGGGTTGCACATCAAGACCCTGCCGCAGAGATTTCTTGCGGAGAATGCGGTATTCATCTCCCCGCGAGAGGTGCTCTCCATCTACCCCTGCTACATGCAGGCAGGCAAGCGCTACCCGGAGTTGCTGGATTCCGCCAGCTGGGAGCTTTGCCGAGCCCTGGAGGAAGAGCCGGGCAACACACCGGTACCGGAGGGGCTGCGCTACGTCATACGGCAGATTGAGAAGCTGCTCTCCGGCACGCTGCAACGCATCAACGGGCGCTTTTTCCTGAAACGCGCAGGCCAGGAGCCGCTGGAGCTGAACCTTGTAGCGGAAGGCTTCAAGCGCATCGGCACTCTGGGGCTGCTTATCGGCAACGGCACCGTGCGGGCCGGCACCTCGCTTTTCTGGGATGAGCCGGAGATGAACATCAACACCACCCACCTGCCGGTGCTTGTGAGCATCATCCTGGGCTTGTGCCGCGCCGGGGTGCAGGTCATGCTCACCACGCACAGCCTTTTCCTGCTGCGCGAACTGGTTATCCAGCTCGCAGAGGGCGGCAACGAGAAACTCAGCCGCCGCTTTTTCGGGCTCCAGCCCCCGGGAGACAACCACTGCGGCGTACGCACTTCCACAGGCGATACCCTGGACGAAATTGAACAGCTCGATAGCCTGGAGGCAGAAATGGAACAGGCCGACCGCTACCTGAATATGAACTTCGAACCCACAGAGCCGGCATAAACGTGTTTCAGGCCGGTACCAGCTGCGTGGAAGGAGTACACCGTTTCAACTTTGAAGCGGGGTATTATGTGTGTCGTTTCGAATGCTCCCCCTTCTACTCGCACCACGCCCAGAACTTCTGCAACAGCTGCAAGGAGATGGACTTTGTGCTCTACCACCCGGGCAAAAAGGAGCTGTGGCTCATCGAGGTGAAAGACTACCGATTCAACGCCCGCCCCAAGGTTCGCGACCTGGTAGAGAAACTCTGCCGCAAGGTGCGCGACTGTCTGTTCCTGCTGCGTACCGCTGCCCTTTGCGCACCGGAGGAAGAACCGGCAGAGGGTATCTCGCTGCGGGACATCGCCCGCATGAGCCTGCAGGCCAAGCACATTCGCGTTGCCTTCACCATCGAGCTGGCACGCACGGGGCTCTTCCCGCCCAAGAGCCTGCTGGCCACTATAAAAGACCTGCTCTACCGGCAGATTCGATTCATCGACCCGGACATGGTGTGCCTGCCCATCACCGAGTCCGGCACAGACCCCCGCTGCCCCTGGACAATCACCTCTGCGGGCAATGAACACTCCTCCCGCATCCAGAAACGCATCGAGGAGGCCCGCATGGCCCGCGAAAAAGAACAAAAGATAGCTGCGGAGCAGGCTCGAGCAGCCGAAAAACGTGAACGCAAACGCAAGGCCAAGGCCCGCAAAAGCAGCACACCGCTCTGGAAACAACGCGCCATGGAGCGCGAAGCCGGCCTCACCGGCACCCACGCAGACAGGAAGAAATAGCGCTTCCGCCCACCCAACCCCAACAACTTATTGATATAACGATGAAAAAACGAGGTTTGATTCTCCTGCTACTCCTCCCGCTCCTGCTACTGGGAGCGGCTACGCCGTTGCTTGTACGTTACTGGCCCTTTGTGCGGCAATATTTCCCCACCATCAGCTACACAACCCTGCCTGCAGAACCGGATAACCTGGCAGCCATGGCTCGCCGCCAGATTGGGGTGACGGTAAAATACGATCCATCCTACGAGAAGCTGACCTACCCCGGCGGGGATGTCCCCATGGAACGAGGCGTGTGCACGGATGTTGTCATCCGCGCCCTGCGCCTCAAGGGTCTCGACCTGCAAAAGCTGGTACACGAGGACATGAAACGCAACTTCTCCGCCTACCCCAACAACTGGGGACTCAAACGACCGGACAAAAACATAGACCACCGCCGTGTGCCGAATCTGCAGGTATACTTCACCCGCCGCGGCTGGAGCCTTCCCGTGACAGACAATCCGGCAGACTACAAACCCGGCGATATCGTAACCTGCCGCGTGAGCAGCGGAAGACCCCACATCATGGTAGTGAGTGACCATGCCACCTCCAATGGTACCCCCATGGTCATCCATAATCTGGGAAACGGCACACGCGAAAACCCGCAGCTCTTCACCTTCCGCCTCACCGGCCACTACCGCCCCGTTTACAGCAAAACTCAACAGAAGCAACCATGAAAACTGCCCTTTTCCTGCTGGCTGCCCTCGCTGCCACCGCAACAGCCGACTCCCGACTTCCGGAACTCGCCCGCCGCCAGATTGGCGTGACGGTGGAGTACGATGGCTCCTACGAGCGGCTCTCCTACCCCGGCGGGGATGTCCCTATTGAGCGTGGCGTATGCACGGATGTGGTTATCCGCGCCCTGCGACACCTGAACTTCGATTTGCAGAAGGAAGTGCACGAGGACATGAAACGCAACTTCTCAGCTTACCCCAAACGCTGGGGGCTCAAACGCCCGGATAAAAACATAGACCACCGCCGCGTCCCCAACCTGCAAACATTCTTCAAGCGCCGTGGCTGGAGCCTGCCCGTCACCCAAAAGGCGGCAGATTACAAACCCGGCGACCTGGTAACCTGTACTGTAGGTGGTAATCTGCCCCACATCATGATTGTGAGTGACCGCAAAAGCGAGGACGGCACCCCGCTCATCATCCACAATATCGGCGCAGGCACAGAGGAAGAGAATTGCCTCTTCACCTTCCCCCTCACGGGGCACTACCGATTCAAACTGAAGAAATAAAAAAAACGGCGCCCTGCCGGTTGATACCTGACAGGGCGCCCGAAACTCAGAAGCGAAAATCCACCCCGGCTGAAATGTAAAGACCGGGTTTGTAATGGTGGCTCTCGTATGCCTCCTTATCCGCTGTGCGGTCGCAATACTGGGCATTCGTTGCCACAGTGGAACCCACAGAAGCGGTGATAATGCGCTTGGTCTGGCCGGGCTTGGAGAAGTCGTACTCCATCGTGGCACCCACCACCAGCGAGCTTACGCGCAGGAGGCTGCACCCCTGCGGCGTCTCCACGGCCCAGGCAGCCAGACGCCCTCCCACAAAGGGACCGAAGGAGAAGCGCTCTGTGGCGTGATACATAGCACGCAGTTCGTAACCTTTCATTTCCACAGACCATTGCTCACAAGGCTCCCACTCAAAACGCACGATAGGCAGCACAAAATATCTGGAAAAACGGGGAGATGCCGCAAAACCCACCGAGTAGCTGAAATCCTCGCTGTGCTTCACCGTACGGAAACCGTACAGCAAAAGGTTGGTACCCTTGGAGAAGGATTCTTCATCCGCCGACACTTCCGGAGCAATACCATACGTCCAACGCGTATGATGGCGCCCCGGGGTGATAAAAGTGATGGGCATGGAAGCATTGTACAGCTGCTCATTCACAGGGCGGAATGTGCCGCCACCATTCACCACACTTGCCCTGAGCTCCAGCTGAGCATTAATCAACGTGTCCCCGAAACCCGTCTTGCGCGGGTCAGCCAGGGGAAGAGTCAGCTCATAGCTCTGCAGGCTGAAGTCGGACGCCTCTCCATGTCGCTCGGCCAGGCGCGTCATTATCTCCACACGGCCATAGCTCGGCATCACACCGGTATCCGGCAGGCCGTATCGCCACTCCCCTGCGTCTGCAGCACATGCGGCCAGTGCGGCAGCCATTACAAGTTCCCTCGTTCTCATGTCGGCATTTTATCATTTTCTGTCCTTCACCGCAAGCTTTTATAGCCTGTCCCCCTTTGACCTCTTCCTGACGGCCCGGCGGATTCCTCGCATTTTTTTTGCAAAAAAATCACCATTATTGTCGTAAATGTAGCCACGAGATGCGCCTCAATAAGTAAAGGACAGCTCCGACATGCAGACAACAAACCGCACGCACAATTTTCCACAGCCCCCACCGCAGACGAGGCGGGGGATTTGACTACCCGTCGCAACATCCTGTGGCAGCTCCCTCCCCCAAAGCTGCTGCAGGAGAGATAGCGCCCATGCCCCTGCGCAACACGCCCTGTATGTTATACATTAGACTAAACGAAAACTCAGACGCTCATACCGGAACATCTGAACGAATTCGAACAATTTCCCCGCTGCGAAGAGTTCTCAAATTAGTCAACTTTCCTGAAATTTTGCTAATTTTTGACAAGAATCGAAAAAAAAGCTAGCGTTCTCTCTAGCATTGTGCTAAACTGATGTTGTTCCCAAGAGGGAGAGAGTCTCACATCATACAGAATTGCACAAGCTATGAACGATCTCACAAAGCCTTTCAAACGCCTGCCGGTGGCTCTCATCGGCACCGGGTCCTACGTACCGGAAACCCGCCTCACCAACTCCGATTTGGAGAAAATGGTTGACACCTCGAATGAGTGGATTATCGAGCGTACCGGCATCGAAGAGCGCCGCATTGCTGCTCCGGGCGAGCGCACCAGCGACATGGCCACGCAGGCAGCCAAACGCGCCATGGAGGCAGCTGGCGTGACTCCCGAGGAGATTGACCTCATCATCGTCGGCACAGTGACGCCCGACACCTTCACCCCCTCTACAGCGTGCTATGTGCAGGCCAACATCGGCGCCGTAAACGCCGCAGCATTCGACATCTCCGCAGCCTGCTCCAGCTTCCTTTTTGCGCTGAAAACCGCTGTGCAGTACATTGGTTGCGGCCAGGCAAAGACCGCTCTCATCATCTCCTCGGAGAAGCTCAGCCACATCGTGAACTGGGAGGACCGCAGCACCTGCGTACTTTTCGGCGACGGCGCCGGCGCTGCCGTGCTGCGCACCGGTACGGGTATTGAGGGTGACAGCGCCATTCTTGCCTCCGACATCGGTTCGGACGGCACGCTGACCGACCTGCTTCTGGTACCGGGCGGTGGCTCCGCCATCCCCACCACGGAGGAAAACATTCACGAGAAGCTCTACACGCTCGCCATGCGCGGCAACGAGGTATTCCGCCACGCCGTGGCACACATGAAGGATTCCGCCCTCTCGCTCATCGAGCGTACCGGCATTAAGCCCGAGGACGTGAGCGTGGTGATTCCCCACCAGGCCAACCTGCGCATCATCAACGCCGTGGCTCAGCGTCTGGGCATTCCGGTGGAGCGCGTCTTCATCAACCTGCAGAAGTATGGTAACACCTCCGGTGCCGCCTGCGCCATCGCTCTGGACGAAGCCATTCGCTCCGGCAAGGCCAAGAAGGGCGATATCGTGCTCATGGTCACCTTCGGTGCCGGCCTCACCTGGAGCAGCGCTGCCATCCGCCTGTAATATTGCAATCTGCAGTGCAGCCATGCACAAAGCTGCGGTTCATCTATCAGAAACCGCGTTGGGCTTTGTGCATTGCGCTGTCTCAGTTGCATATCCCTTTTGTCATTTCGGCTCACCAGCTATGTGATGCGAAGCCCCGCGTTCGCCGCGGAGCTCGGGAGATTGTGCACCGGCGGCACACGGGAAGAGCCGCTTGTATTCCCCCGCACCTGCCCTGCAGCCTACGCCTTTGTCGTAGCACTGGCGGCTGCACAGAGCAAAGAGCCGCGCCGCATCTGGGCTGTGGCAGATGCCTTGCCCATGCAGGAGCGCGTGGCAGCTGAGCTGCCGCTCTGGGACACGCCATGCATCTTCGTACCTGAGCGGGAAATACATGTCAACAACGGCCTGAGCGACCCGGACCTCGCAGCTGAGCGACTGGAAGCCCTGCGAGCCATAGCTGCCACCCCCAAAGCCCCCCAGGTGGTGGTGGTAACCTCAGCAGCTCTGGACCAACAGGCACCCGCCTTTGCCCAAGCCTCGGCCGATACAACTCTCTGCCTCAAGGTGGGGGACGAACACTCGCCGGAAGCTCTCTGTGCCACGCTGACCGCGCACAACTTCGACCGAGTGGAGCAGGTAACAGCCCGCGGCCAGTGGAGCCTGCGCGGCGGCATACTGGACGTCTTCCCCCTGCAGTCTGCCTGGCCGCTGCGTATCGAATTCTTCGGCGACGAGGTGGAGAGCATCCGCGCTTTCGATATCGACAGCCAGCTTTCGTTCCGCAAACTGGCGGATACCGAACTGGTGCTGGATGAACCGCCTGCCGACCGCCTGCTGCGCGACCTCATTTCCCCGCAGGACTGGGTGGTATCCCTCCCCGGCTGCGGTGAGCCGGGAGATGTTCTTGTCTTCGAGACGCCGCCGGATGTCGTGGATGTGATACCCGAGCTGGACAAGCTGAACGAGAAAGACCCGCTTGCCTTCTTCGGCACCCCTCTGGGCAGTTTCGATACCGGTGACTTCGTAATGCAGGAAGCGCGCCGCGCCCTCGCACGCCAAAACCTCCTCCGCTGGAGGGAGGACAAATGGCGCATTGTCATGTACTTTCCCCACGAGGGCGAGAAGAAGCGATTCGAGGAAATCTGCGGAGAAGATGAGGCCTGGAGTCCGGTGCAGAGCCGGGATGGCGATTTACCCTTCGGCTTCACGGTACCGGAAGCCAAACTGGCCGTACTCTCCGCCGCCGAGATATTCGGCCGCTACACCTCCCCCCGAGCCCGCAAACGAGACGACCGCGAGGACCGTCTGCGCCGCGAGCGAGCCCAGGCACCGCTGCGAGAAATTGCCCCCGGCGACCTGGTCATCCACTCTGCGCACGGTCTGGGTAAATTCGTGGGTATTGTGCAGGATGACAAGACCGGCGAGCAGGAGCTGCACATACAATACGCCGGCGGCGTGCTACTGCGTATCCCGCTGCAGCAGAGTCACCTGGTGAGTAAATATGTGGGCCTCGGCGCCAAAACACCCGAGCTCTCCCGCCTGGGAGATGCACGATGGAAACGCGCCTGCCAGGCTGCTGAGAGGGCCGTGCAGGACTACGCAGCTCAGCTGCTGGAAGTACAGGCAGAGCGCGAGAGCAACACCGGCTACGCCCACCCGGCAGACTCCTCCTGGATGTGGCAGTTCGAGAGTTCCTTCCCCTACCGGGAAACACCGGACCAGCTCCGCGCCATCAACCAATGCAAGGCAGACATGGAAGCCCCCCGCCCCATGGACCGCCTCATCTGCGGCGATGTCGGCTTCGGTAAAACGGAGGTGGCCATACGCGCCGCCTTCAAATGCGTGACTGGCGGACGCCAGGCCGCCATACTGGCCCCCACCACCGTGCTGGCAGACCAGCACTACCGCACCTTCCGCAGCCGCATGAGCGAGTACCCCATCCGCATCGAGCTGCTCAGCCGTTTCACGCCTGCCAAAAAGGCGGCAGAAATCATCGAAGGCATGCGGCAAGGGGAAGTCGACATCGTCATCGGCACCCACAGGCTCATCTCCAAGAACGTCAATTTCAAGAATCTGGGGCTGGCCGTCATCGATGAGGAGCAGCGCTTCGGCGTGCGCCACAAGGAGCAGTTCAAGCGCATGTTCCGCATGGTGGACATGCTCACCCTCTCCGCCACCCCCATTCCCCGCACCCTGTATGTGGCGCTTATGGGGGCCAGGGACATGAGCACCATCGACACCGCTCCGCTCAACCGCCTGCCGGTACAGACCGCCGTTTGCCCCTACAGCGAGGAGCTCATCGCGCGCGCCATCGAGCGCGAGCTCGCCCGCAACGGCCAGGTATTCTTCCTGCACAACCGCGTGCAAAGCATTTACAAAGTGGCAGAGACGCTTCAGAAACTCGTGCCCAAAGCCCGCATCGTTGTAGGCCACGGGCAGATGGACAAGGGCGACCTGGAATGCGTGATGCGCGACTTCGTAGCCGGCAAAGCAGACATCCTGCTCTCCACCACCATCATTGAGAGCGGCATCGACATCCCCAATGCCAACACCATCATCATCGACCGCGCAGACCGCTTCGGCCTGGCAGACCTCTACCAGCTGCGCGGCCGTGTAGGTCGCGGCGGCCACCGCGCTTACGCCTACCTCCTCCTCCCGCAGGATGCCCTCTGCACCTCCGACGCACGAAAACGCGTGGCGGCCATCAAGCAGTACACGGAGCTGGGCAGCGGCTTCCGCATTGCCATGCGCGACCTCGAAATCCGCGGTGCCGGCAATCTGCTGGGCACGCAGCAGAGCGGACACATTGCCGCCATCGGCTTCGAGCTATACTGCCAGCTGCTTCGCCAATCCATCGAACGCCTGCAGGGCAAAGCCCCCACCGTGCGCGCAGACGCCCAACTCAAGGCGGATTTCCTCTGCGTGAGCGAGGCCGTGCTCACCACCCGCCCGGATGCAGACAAGCTCATCGGCGCCTACATCCCGGAAGCCTGGGTGGAAAGCACGCAAACCCGCATGGCCTGCTACACCCAGCTGGCCAAGGCTCTGACAGAAGACGACACCGATGACCTGGAACGCCAGTGGAACGACCGCTTCGGCCGCCTGCCCCACCCGGCACGCAACCTCCTCATAGCCCACAAAATCAAGATACTCGCCTCCCGCCGCAATATCTCCACAGTGGAAATATCCGGCCAGAAACTCATGCTCACCCGCAATAAGGATTACATCCTCCTGAACCGCCGTTTCCCGAGACTCACCAAGACCCGCCCTGCGGACAAGCTGCGCGAAACTCTCCGTTTCCTGCAGGACATGTGAGCCGCAGCATCAACTCTCGCGACGCCGAGGCGGCAGCAGGCGTGTAAAACGCCGTTCATTGAATGCCCGCACACTCACCAGCCAACTGCGGGGAATGCTTTCCACCCCATACAAAACAGCCAGCAACGCGCCGGTAATCGCGGCATTGGTATCGGTATCGCCACCGGCAGATACGACATCCACCAGGGCAGATTCAAAATCACGGGCATGCAGAAGTTGGTAGAATGCGCCCTGAAGAGCAATCAACACCCAGCCGATAGTCTCGCCATCGTAATCCGGGCGCTCATCCGTTGCAGCACGACGCATATAGTCCAGAACCGACTCGGAAATCCCCTGCGTCTCGGCCCATTCCAGTGTATTCCGGTATACACTCTCCGGTGTCGCGCCCTGAAGCATGGCCTGCAGCAAGGCATACACATACACCACATTGCACTCCGCGCAGATGGGATTCGGATGCGTCAGCCCGGCATCCTCCCGTGCAGCCTGTTGCCAGTCAAAATCCGGGTGCTCCGCAGCCATCAGCGCTATGGGCATCACACGCATCAATGCCCCGTTTCCCTGGCTCTCCGGCATGGGTGCTCCCTCCAGTGCAGATTTGACAGCCTCGCCTACATCCGCAGGGTCGCCCCGGAACCATTCCAGATATCGCTTCATGGCCGCCTCGGCAAACCAGCCACCGGCGTCCTGCAGAGAAGCATGCAGACACCAGGCCATCTGTGAGTCATCCGTCACAACACCCGCCCCGCGGTCTGTACAGATGCCGAATCCCTTCACCATGCGGGAAACGCCATCCGGATACGCCCTGCGAATCTCATGTGCACGGCAGAACTCTACGGGAGCCCCCAGAGCATCCCCTACCATCAAACCGGCCCAGGCCGCCTGCGCAATCTGTTTTGTATCTTTGAACATAGGAACTCAGGTATTATAGCACAGTTCCGAACAAGAATGCAAATATGACACAGAACATACCGATAAGTGGCAAACGCATTCAAGCATCAGTTTTCCGTCCCTCCTCCAACAGTTTCATCTAACCTCTTGCATTTTCAGCACATTTAGAATACAAGGAAGTCATGGAATATATCGTTGCATTAAGCCTGCTGGTAGCAGTAGGAGCCTGTGTCGTGGCGGCATATGCTCGCCTGCACCACCTGTACATACGTGTCCAAAGCGCATGGACGCGCTGGAACGCCGCCACGCAGCGCCGTAATGACTGCCTGGGGGATTTTGTAGCCGTATTTGCAAGCTATATGCCTCAGAACGATATGCTCGCGCGCAACATGCGCCGCTGGGCGGCGGATAGCAGCCGGGCTCTAGCCGCCACACCGAGCGCCCCACCTTACGGAACCGGCCAGCTGCTGGGAGATGCTGAGCGCCACCTTCAACGCATGATGACTTATTCCGGCCGCGAACTGGAAACAACGCCGCACCTGCGAGAGAGTGAACAACTTCTGGGGCTCTACCAGGCCATGGCTGTTTCCCACAGCCAGCAGGAAGAAGTTGCACGCTTTTACAACCGCTCCGTGCACGACTACAACACCGCGCTGGATGGGCCGCTCACTCGTTTTCTGGCTCCTGTGCTGGGCTTTGCTCCGGTGGAGGAACTGGGGGCTCCCCGCCGCCGGGATATATAAATAAAACGCAGAGCCGCGGTCATGTACCGGGCTCTGCGTTGAAAAGTGATTGCTTACAGCGAATCTTTACTCAGCCTTGGCGGACTCTTCCACCGTCACCTTGGCGTTGCGGGCCAGCAGGTCGATAACCTTGGAGGTGATGATGCTCAGGCGGATACCGGTCATGCGGTTCTCGCGCTGCAGCTTGCGGATGAAGCCCTTGAGGTTCTTCTCGCGAGCCTGCTCAGCCATGTTGGAGATAGCCTGCAGCATCTCGCTGTCGCTGGCGGTAATCATCTCGCGGCGAGCAATCTCCTGCAGGGCGAAGTACACACGCAGGTTGCGCTCGGTCTCGGACTTGGCCTCCTCGCGCATGGCATCCATATCCTTGGCCACATCGTAGTTGCCGGACTGGATGGCGGCATACATCTTGCGCTGCACGGTGTTCTCGTTCTCGCGCTCCACCAGGTCAGCCGGCAGGGCGAAGGTAAGCTGGTCGGCCAGCTTCTCGGAAATCTGATCGGCCTTAGCCTCGTCGTTGCTGCGCTCCTTGGAGCTCTTGAGGTTCTCACGCACGATGTCGCGAATCTCCTCCATGCTCTTGCCGGGCAGTGCGGACTCGAAAAGCTCAGCAGTAATCTCGGGCACCTGCTTCTCGCGAACCTCCTTCACCACGCAGGAGAAGGTCACTTCCTTACCGGCCAGGTCGGAGATGGGGAAGTCCTCCTTCAGCGTAGCAACGATGTCCTTGCTCTCGCCGGCGCTCACGCCCACCAGGCCATCAGCCAGCTCGGGGATGAAGCGGTCGTCCTGCAGGCTTACCCAGTAACCCTCGCGGCCCTCCAGGAAGCCGACGCTCTTACCGCAGTACTCGGCCACCGGCTTGCCCTCGCAGCTGGTCTTGAAGTCCACCACCACGATATCGCCCTTGGCGCTGGCACGCTCCACCACTTCATGCTTGGCAGAGGACTCAGCGTACTTCTGCAGAGTCTCGTCCACCTCGGCATCGCTCACCTCGGTGCTCGGCACAGAAACCTCGATACCCATGTACTCCGGCAGATCGAACTCGGGAACCACTGTCAGCGTAGCCTTCAGCGTGTAGGAACCATCCTCAGCCACACCACCCTCGGGGGTACCGAAGTCCAGAACCTTCAGGTCGGGGTTCTGCTCGAGGCAGGCGTCCTGAATGTCGCTCTTCATGCGGTAGTCAAGCTCCTCGCCGATTTCGGAAGCGTAACGCTTGGCAATCATGCTCTTGGGAGCCTTGCCGGGGCGGAAGCCGGGCAGACGGGCGCTCTTCATGTAGGAGGTCAGGATGCTGTCCTTCACGGAAGCCACATCACTTGCCGGCACAGTTGCGGTCATGCCCACCTGGCAGTCGCTGATTTTGTCGATGGTAATTTCCATAATAACTAGAGGTTAAAATTTTCGCAGGGCGGATTATACAGCCATACAGACACAAAGGCAAGTGTATAGTGAGCCATGACGCATTTTTATCTTGCCGATACAGCAGAAGGATGTGTTTACCCCTCTCATCGGGGTGAAACTTCAGCCGCAAATAAGGTCTCAGCCAGTACCCGGGCACGCGGAAACGCCATACGGAACAACTTCTCCGGGGTGCGAATCCGCTCTGTCCACAAGTTCGCCTGAACTCCCAGCACGTGCGGCAACTCCGGCACGCGGAAGGAGCGCACGACCTCTGTCGTAATCACGTGTTCTCCGGGAGCGGCATCCTGCGGAGTCTGCGGATAGTCGAAATAGAAATGCGAGTTCGGGCACAGAATCACCGGCATTCCCAAGGCCAGAACCTCCTGCATTTTTTCTGCGCGCCACAGCATCACCCACTGCCCGCGGACACCGTTGCAGGCGGCTTCATCCCAAGTGATGGCGGGGTAACCGCGTTCCTGCACATAATCCACCATCTCCTGCATGAAAATCCGCTGCTGCTCCTGGGTCAGCAGCGAGGTATCCACCTCGTCGCCTCCAAGGTGTATGGGTGTACCCGCCGGGAACAAGGCCATCACCTCATCCAGGATTCCGCGCACCATGCGCTGCACTTCCGGCTTTTCCACAGCCAGCACATCCCGCCCCAGCTTGCAGCCGGGAGGAGGCTCCAGTGCCATCTCCGGGTATGCTACCAACATGGCATAGGCATGGCCGGGCATGTCGATTTCCGGCACAATCACAATCCCGCGTTGCCTACCATACTCAATTAGCTCCCGCATCTGTTCCTGAGTATAGTATCCTCCATAGCAGTTCGGGAAGTGAGCCCCAATCTCATGCCGAGCCCAGTTCCACTCGCCGCCATCCAACTGTTTGCGCCAGGCTCCAACAGTTGTCAGGCGCGGGTAACGCTTAATTTCCAAGCGCCAGCCGGGGCCATCCGTCAGGTGCAGATGCAGGCGGTTGTATCCCAGCTCCGCCATCCGATCCATGAGTTTACATAACACAGGCATTTCAAAGAAATGGCGCGAAACATCCACATGCATCCCACGCCAGGCAAGACCGCGCTCGCTCCCACCGGCCACTGCCACCGGAAACAGGCAGAACACCACCCACAACACAATCGCAATCTTCAAACGTACACTCTTCATCATGGTTCAGGTGCATCATAACATGACACCCACCCCCGCCTGCAAGCCTTTTTTGCGTTCCCGGCATGGCAGCTTCGGTCGTAGCTGCGTCAGCATTTCCGGTGCGGCCGGTGGTTTTGACTTGTATCAGAACAGTCTTCTGGTAGAATAGTCACTCGATGAAACGAGCCATTTTCACCGGACTTCTGTTGGCGCTTTCCGGCTGCTTAGCGGCAGCTGCTGAGGGAGAGAAGACAACACAGAAGCCGAATATCATATTGGTGTTGGTGGATGACATGGGCTGGGGCGACCTGGGCCTGAACCAGCCGAGAGAACACGCAGATACTCCCAGAATCGATACCCCGGTGCTGGACCGTCTGGCCACGCAGGGTGCCCAGCTGCGCAGCCACTACACCTGCGCTCCCGTGTGCGCGCCGGCGCGTGCGTCTCTCTTTACCGGACTCCACCAGGGCCATGCCGAGGTAATACGCAACAACAGCTTCGATGCCGCTCTGGAGAACGGCCACACACTGGCCACGGTACTGAAGGCGGCAGGATACAGCACGGCCCTCATCGGCAAATGGGGCATCGGCGGCGGCCATGAAAGCGGCGGCACTCCCACTACATGCCCGGCCTGGCCGACCATGCGAGGGTTCGATTTCTTCTTCGGCTACAATAACCACCTGGCCGGTCACCGCCACTACCCGAAGGAAGAGAGCAATGCCGACCCGGAAACACACCGCAATGCCATCTGGGACGGCGACGAAATGATTACCGACAAGCTGGATGGTTGCTACTGCACAGACCTTTTCACCGCACGTGCCAAGAAGTGGATTGTGGATCAGAAAACCGCCGACAAGGAAAAGCCCTTCTTCCTGGCTCTCACCTATGTGGCACCTCACGCCCGCCTGGGCATTCCTGCCGGCCCCTACCCCGCAGGCGGCGGCCTGAAGGGTGGCGTACAGTGGCTGGGTACCCCGGGGCAAATGATTAACACCGCCCGCCCCGCCGACTGGGATACCTTCATCCACCCGCAGTACCGCGAGGCGTGGCAGGACTATGCCAAAGCCCGCTATGGCCAGAACGCCCCCCACAAGCTCATGACGGCTCGCCGCCACGCGTCGATGATTACACGTGTGGACGAAGGAGTGGGTGATTTGGTAAAGCTCTGCGAAGACCTGGGTATTGCAGAAAATACGGTCATCATCTTCACCAGCGACAACGGCTCACACGATGAACCCGGCGCTGTGTACGGCTTTGCCGGTCACCCGGCTCCGGCGCAGGACCCGTCCTTCTTCCGCAGCTATGGCAACCACGATGGCATCAAGCGCGATGTATTCGATGGTGGCCTGCGCGTTCCCTGCCTGGTCTATGCCCCCGGCATTGTGAAGGGTGGTCTGGTCAGCACGACCCCCACACAGTTCCAGGACTGGATGGCAACCGTCGCCGACCTGGCGGATGTTCCCGTTCCGGCTCGTTGCGACGGCACTTCCCTGCTCCCGCTGCTGCAGGGGCATGATACCCTGAGCAGCAATCCGAATCGCGTGCTGTACGCAGAGTACGCCTTCGGCGGCGGCATGGCTCAGTACCGCGACTACACCGCCAACAAAAAGGGGCGCGTGCGCGGCGAGCAGCAGGTGCTCATATTCTTCGACAACCGCAGCAACCGCTGGCTGAAAGCCCTGCGCACCGGAGTCAAGACCGGTACGGAGAAGTGGGAACTTTACGACACCGAGGCTGACCCGCACGAGAGCACACCTCTGCCGGAAAGCGACAGCTCCGACATGCAGCAGTTCCTGCATAATCTCGCCTTGTGGAACCGCCGTGCCTACGACTACCACCGTGACCCGAAGGCCCCCAGCCGCAGAAACAGCTGCGGTGGTTTCCGCAGTTACGATATGAACCTGGTGCCCGCCAACCCGCCCGCTCAGCCGGAGAACTTGCAGACCGGGCTCTACGTGCAGCAGGTGCAGGCCACGGCCCCCTGGGTTCCTGCCGGTGTGGATGCCCCCGCCACTCTCGACCTGCAGGTGGCTGCCCCGAACGGTGCCACCCTGCCCGCCGGCAGCATCACCACCTACACCGGATACATCAATGTGCCGGACAATGGCAACCACTGGCACTTCTACCTGACACTCAGCGATGTTCCCGGCAGCAAAGCCTTCGTGAAGCTGCACAACTTCAATCTGGTGGACGCCGACTTCAACTACACTCCCGGCACCACTGCCACGGAATCCGCTGCAGCTAACACCGTGGAGCTGGATGCCGAGCGCACCGGCAAAAAGGGTATTCCGCTCAAAGCCGGCCTGCATCCCATCACCATCACGGTTGTGCAGGGAGAATCCGCCCCCGGCACCCTGAAGCTGGAGTGGAATCGCGGCCCCCACAAGGGCAAGCAGACGCCGCGCGTTGCCATACCGGCAGACGCCTTCCGCCACGCCGAATAAACAACTGCACAACGCGGATATTGAATATCCGCGACCCTGTTTCTCAGCTTCCCGGGGCTTGCAAAAGCCCCGGGAATATGCTAAACTGGGGGCATGCAGATGATGGATGTCGAAAAAGTGGACGCCCTGTGCAGGCGGCAATGTGCTTTTGCACTGTATGCACTGCCGGGAGAAACAGAGCCACACTTCTGCATGGCCAAGGATGGCCGTACGGAGGAGGATTTTATTTTCTGCAACGGCTTTCTGCTGGCCACCTTCACAGGGCAGCAGCTTTTCATCCCCTCCGAGCTGGAGGAACCGCCGGCAGCAGATGCCTGGCCGGAAATGCGGCTGGAACCGCAACGTATCGCCACCGGGCGAGAGGAATACGCTTCTCTGTTCTCCCTCTACACCGGCTTCATCCGCAGCGGGCAGGTGCGCAAGATTGTGCTGGCGCGCACGGAAGATGCTGCCGTGGGAAGCGATTTTTCTCCGACCCGAGCTTTTCTGCAGGCCTGCAAGAACCAGCCGGCGGCCTTCAAGGCTCTGGTGCAAACGCCTCAGCACGGCACCTGGCTCTTCTGCACGCCCGAGCAGCTCATTACCGGCAGCGGGATTACCTGGCACACCATGGCGCTGGCCGGCACGCGCATGCCCTGCACGCTGCCCTGGGACGCAAAGAACCGCAGGGAGCAAGCCCTGGTCACAGAGTTTATGCGCGAAGTTCTCGCTCCGCTGGCCGATGATATGCAGGTGAGCGAGCCGGAAAATCTGCGTGCCGGCAATATCGAGCACCTCTGTACGCGTTTCCGCCTGACAATGCCTCCGGGCCGCCTGCTCGCCCTGCTGGACAAGCTGCCGCCCACCCCCGCCGTATGCGGCTCGCCGGTGGAGGATGCTCGCAAGCTGTTGCAGACTTACCCAGACATAGACCGCTCCTGCTATGCAGGCTATCTGGGTCCCTGGGGATGGGGCGGGGTACAACTCTACGTTTCTCTGCGCTGCATGCAGATTTTCCCCGACTTCTGTCGGCTGTACGCCGGTGGCGGCCTCATGCCGGACTCGGACGAAGAGAGCGAGTGGCAAGAAACAGCCGCCAAGATGCAGACCATGAAACTGCTCCTGAACATGTGAGCCGAGACATGCAGAGCTGTAAAATCAACCGATTAATTCACACATGGCGGAGCGGAAGTTCAGAGTAAGAGGCATGAGCTGCTCGGCCTGTTCCGCTCGAGTGGAGCGGGCTGTGGCTGCCCTGCCCGGGGTGGAGCGCGTTCAGGTCAACCTGCTGACCGGCAGCATGCTTGTACAACACACGCAGGAACAGACACCGGCCGACATCATCGCTGCGGTGGAAGCCGCGGGATATGGAGCACAAGAGGCAACGGAAGCCGGCAGCAGCACACAAGGACAGGACGTCATGCTGCGCCGCCGTTTCATCACCTCGCTGGCAGTGCTGGTACCGCTCCTGCTTGTGCACCACCTGTGGCACAGCGAGGCTTCCGCCGTGGTGCAACTGCTTCTCACGCTGCCGATTCTGTGGCTGAACCGCAAGTTCTTTGTGAACGGGCTGCACGGCGCATGGAAAGGAGCAGCCAACATGGACACGCTGGTAGCTCTGGGCGCAGGTGCCGCCATGCTGGATGGACTGGCCAACTTTTACTTCCACCACCGCGGGACCTTTTATTTCGAGAGCGCGGCCATGATTCTGACCTTCATCACCCTGGGCAAGTGGCTGGAGAGCCGCGCCACGGGGCGCACCGGAGCAGCTCTGGAAAAGCTGCTGGCACTGCTGCCGCGTACAGCCACGGTGATGCGGGACGGAAAGCCGCATACCATACCGGCAGATGCGGTGCAACCCGGCGAGCTCGTGCTGGTACGCCCGGGCGAACGCTTCCCAGTGGATGGTGTTGTGACAGAAGGCGTCTCCGCAGCAGATGAAGCCACACTGACCGGAGAAAGCCTGCCGGTGGAAAAATCCCCGGGCTCCTCCGTATATGCCGGCACAGTGAACGGCAACGGCCCCCTGCAGCTGCGTACAGAAAAATCGGCGGCGGACAGTGTACTGGCCGATGTCATTTCCCTGGTAGGAGAAGCCGCCGCCACAAAAGCGCCCATCTCTCGCCTGGCGGATCGCATATCGGGTGTATTCGTGCCTGTGGTATTGTGCATTGCTCTGCTCACAGCCATCTGCTGGCTACTGGCAGGTGCCGGAGCGGGATTTGCCGTATCCTGCGCCATTGCGGTACTTGTCATCAGCTGCCCCTGCGCGCTGGGGCTGGCCACGCCGGTAGCCATCATGGTCGGTACGGGGCGAGGAGCCGAATGTGGCATCCTCTTCCGCAGCGGAGAAATACTCGAAACAGCTCACCGAGCCACAACCATATTGCTGGACAAAACCGGAACCATCACCACAGGACACCCTCGTGTCACAGACATCCTGCCCTCCCCCGGCCATACGCAGGAGGAGCTGCTTAAACTGGCCGCCGACCTGGAAACCGGCAGCAACCACCCGCTGGCAGAAGCCGTGCAGAAGGCCACGGCATGCTACCCCCCTCAACTCGCGGAAAATATCACATACCACCCGGGACGCGGCATCACCGCCACGGTGGACTCCCGCCCTTGCGCTGCCGGCAACGCGGCCCTCATGCAGCAGCTCGGTGTGGACATTCCCCCTACGGAAAATCTGGAGGCAGAGGGTAAAACTCCCCTTTTCTTTGCATGTGGCAGCGAGTTAGTGGGTACTCTGGCCGTAGCAGATGCGCTCAAGCCCGAGGCGCCGGAGACTGTAGCGGCCATGCATGCGCTGGGCTTGCGAGTCCTTCTGGTCACCGGTGACAACGCCCGCACAGCCTCTGCCATAGCCCGGCAAGCCGGAGTGGATGAAGTACATGCCAATGCCCTGCCGCAGGATAAAGATGCCCTGGTACGCCAACTGCAGGCGCAGGGGCAGTGCGTCGCCATGGTGGGAGACGGTATCAACGATGCCCCTGCCCTCACCCGTGCGGATGTGGGCATTGCCATAGGGGCCGGCACCGACATTGCGATGGAAAGCGCAGGCATTATTCTGGTACGCAGCAACCTTCGGGATGCCGTGGGTGCTTTGCGACTCAGCCGGGCCGTGCTGCGCAACATCCGGCAGAATCTTTATCTTGCACTCCTCTACAACTGCCTGGCCATTCCTCTGGCAGCCGGTGTATTTTACCCCCTCACCGGTTGGTTGCTCCACCCTGCAGTAGCGGCGGCGGCCATGGGCATGAGCAGCTTCTGCGTGGTCTCCAATGCCCTGCGTCTGCGACGCTTCGACCCTTTACCCCCTCAGAAAATGAACACCATCGTTATTCATGTAGAAGGCATGATGTGCCCGCACTGCGAGGCCCACGTCACCAAGGCTCTGCTCGCCCTCCCCGGAGTGACAGACTGCAAGGCAGACTATAAGGCTAAAACCGTCACCCTCACCACCTCGCAGGATATCCCACTGGCCACCCTGCACAGCACCATTTCCGCACAGGGATATGAAGTGAAGGACTCCTGAACCACAACGGCCTTGACAGCCAAGGCCTGTTCCTGTAAAATGCAGCGCATGTCACGCTATAACGGAGAACAGGTACTGGTGGTGCCCCGCGAGGCTTTCGAGGCCGTGGGAGCTTTCAATGGGGTGCGGCTCAACCCGCAGGATTATCTGGCAGCCTTCCTGCAACCCGGTGTAGCTCGCTACCTGGACCGCGATATTGCAGAAGACAGCCCGCAGTTCAAGCAGATTATTGCTTACGCCATTTTCTGCTATCAAGGACGTGTGCTGGCTTACGCCCGTACCAACAAGGGCGGAGAAGCCCGCCTGCACGACAAGATGAGCCTCGGCATCGGTGGCCACATCAACCCCGTGGATGGTCTGGCCGAGAACCTTTCCACCTATCTGGCGGGAGTAGAACGCGAAATCCGCGAGGAAATCTCATTCTCCGGCAATGCCACTCAGGAGCTCTACGCCGTCATCAACGACGATACGAATGAGGTCGGCTCCGTGCACCTGGGCATCGTGCACCGCTTCGAGCTGGACAGCGATGAGGTCTCCCCGCTGGAGAAAAAGCTCACTGATATGCGCTTCTGCACACTGGAGGAGCTGGCCGGCCCCCTTTACGACCGACTCGAGACCTGGTCTGCCATCTGCGTCGATGCTCTCAAGCAGGAGCCGAAGTGCTGAAATCCCGCATTTCAAAATGTAAATTCCACATTACGCTTGCGGCGGCAGGTGAAATGTGGTAGATTAAGAACGTTATGAAAATCAGTTTTACACGCCGCAGCGGCGGCTTCACGCTTATTGAGCTCATTGTGGTTGTCGCCATTCTGGCAGCTCTGGCCGGTATTTCCGCGCCCTTCATCATCTCGCAGATGAAAGCAGCGGACGTCACTTCCTGCCGCAGCAATCTGAATCAGCTCGGCATCGCCGGCGACAAGTACGCCCGCGACATGGCTCACAGCCACCTGCTGCCTACCAGCGGCATGGATGACGACGAGGATACGGAAGAATATAACGAAAGCGAAGGCTGGTGGCTTGCCCTCGCAGCAGAGATGGATGGCACAGTGCTTCCCCAGAGCAAGGGCGGCAAGATGAAGGTGCCTGCTATCTTCCACTGCCCCGGCCACGAACCGGAAGTGAAGGATACTACCTTCCCCGCCGATGTGAAGACCGTTTCTTATGTCTCCTGGACAGACGGCAGCGAGGACGAGGAAAACCCCAACTCCTGCATTCGCACCTCCGCCAAGCAGAACCTCGACACCCTGCCCTGGCTCTCCGACGGTAATCCCGTGAAGGGCAAGAGCGTGACAGACCTGAACAGCTTCCGCAAGCAGGTGCTGCCTGCTATCTCCCGCCACAGCAATACCATTCTCGTGCTCTACGCCAGCGGCATGGTGAAGGCATACGAGCTGGACCCGGAAAACATCAAGGCCGAAGCTCTCTTCAAGAAGATGGCTCCCTCCATCGCCCGCAAGGCTGAGGCAGCAGAGGAATCCGGCAGCGCTGCAGAGGATGACAGCATCGAAGAAGATGACGAAAGCGACGACGAAGAAGAATAAAGCTCGTCTGCAAATTTGAATCACAGAAAGTTCGGCCGGCTACCGCCTACCAGGTATAGTCCGCCGGACTTTTCTGCATCCCCCACCCTGATATGTCCGCAGCCCCCGGCCCTTTGTCCATACCGCAGGATTATCTGACTCGCCCCATTGTCGTGGGACTGAGCGGAGGCCGCGACTCTGTAGCCCTGCTGCACATGCTGGCGCAGGAAGGGTGCAAGCTCTACGCTGTACATGTGCACCATGGTATCCGCGGAGAGGAAGCAGACGGCGATGCGGACTTCTGCCGCGAACTCTGCGACCGCTTGCATATTCCGTTTGAAGAGTACCGCATCGATGCGCCGGCTCTGGCAGCGGCCAACGGCCAATCCCTGGAAACAGCCGCGCGCCTGGCACGCCGCGCTATCCTGAAAGAAGCCGCGACGCGGCATGATGCTGCCATCGCTCTGGCACACCACGCGGACGACCAGGCAGAAACCGTGCTTTTCCGCCTCTCGCGCGGCGCAGCAGGCCCCCGCGGCATGGAGGCAGTGGTGGAGGCCGAAGGCTGTATCTGGCTGCGTCCCCTGCTGGGAAGTACCAGAGCCCAGCTCACGCACTGGCTCACCGAGCGCAAGCTCACCTGGAGGGATGACTCCACCAACTCAGTGGCGGATGTCACCCGAAACCGCCTGCGCCTGGAGGTGCTCCCGGCGCTGAGCCGCGCCATGGGGCGAGATGTCGTGCCCATCCTCAACCGCAGTGCCCGCCTGCAGAGCGAAACCCTGCAGGCTCTCGACTGTGCGCTGGCCGCACTTCCCACAGAAGACCCGCAGGGGCGTCTTTATCTTCCCTTTGTATTATCGCAGCCCCGGCCCCTGCGCAAAGCAATTCTGCGCCGCTACCTGCTGCAACACGGCGTCCCGGAGGTAGATGAAGCTATGGTGCTCGCGCTGGATGCCATGCTCCCGCCTGATGCCCCCGCAGCTCGCCGCTCCCTCCCCGGCGGCTATACGGCCATCCGCAGGCAGAAAAGGCTGATTATCCTTTCTGCAGATAAGGAGTAAATAACTCCTCCCCGCTTGCATTTTTGCTTGCGCACGGAGACACCTCGTGCTAGGATGCCTGTACTAACCCATACGATGCCCATACTATGATAGATTTTACCAATGGCAGCCTTTTTAAGCTTTCTCCCGTAGACCCGGCAGACCTGATGCCCCGAGTAGCCCCTCTGCTTATCGAAGGGGAGTATATCGTTGCCGCGTTCAAAGCGCTGCGAGATTCTGTTGTATTCACCAACAAGCGTGTTATTTCCATCAACGTGCAGGGAATCACCGGTAAAAAGGTGGATTACACCTCCCTTCCCTACGGCAAAGTTCAGGCCTTTTCGGTGGAAACAGCAGGTACTTTCGACCTCGACAACGAGCTGGACCTCTTCTTCGGCGGCGATATCGGCCAGGTGCGTTTTGAGCTGAAAGGCAACTGCAATATACTGGAAATCAGCCGCATGATTGCCTCATACGTCCTCTGATTCTTCACCCCTTTGCGCCGCGGCTTTTCATGAAGCCGTGGCTTTTTTTTGCCTAATTTCAAAAGAAAGCTTGACCCAACTCTAACTTTGCGTTACTATAGGGGCACGACACTATGCGTTACCCCATACTGACAGCAGAAGAAGCCGCAGCGCTGATAGAAGACGGCGAGTGTATCGGTCTGAGTGGATTTACCGAGGCCGGCGCGGTGAAAGTAGTACCGCGAGCGATAGCCGAACGCGCCCGAGCGGAGCATGCAGCCGGGCGTCCATTCAGCCTGCAGGTAATGTGCGGAGCCTCGAACAGCTCGGCAGTGGATGGTGAATTGGCCCAGGCAGAATGCGTGAGCCTGCGTATGCCCTACATGTCCTGCCCGCATACGCGTGCTCAGATTAACAACGCAGAGGTTCCCTACATCGAACCGCACATTTCTCTGTTTGCTCAGAACATGCGCTATGGTATCATTCCCAAAGTCAAAACAGCCATTGTCGAGGTGTGCAATGTGACGGATGACGGGAAACTCGTCTTTACCATGAGCCAGGGTTCCTCGGCTGACTTCTGCCTCATGGCAGACCGCATCATTCTGGAGCTGAACACTTACCACAAACCTTGCCTGGCAGACATACACGACATATTCATACCGGAAGATCCGCCCAACCGCACGCCTATTCCCCTGGTGAAACCGGAAGAAAAAATCGGCACGCCCTGGGTACAAGTGGACCCGGAAAAAATTGTGGGTGTCGTGATGACCCACAGCAAGGACGGCCTCGCCCCCTACCGCCCGAATGACGAGGTAACGGATAAAATCGGCGAAAATGTCATCCGCTTCCTGGAACAAGAATACGCAGCCGGGCGCATCCCGCCGGAGTTCCTGCCCATCCAGAGTGGTGTAGGCAACGTGGCCAACGCAGTACTCAAAGCTTTGGGACGTTCCAACGTGATACCTCCGGTCAAAATGTACACGGAAGTGATTCAGGAAAGTGCTCTGGAGCTGGTACGCAGCGGGCGTGTGCTCTTTGCCAGCGGCTGTTCCCTCTCCGTGAGCGACGCAGCCATGGAAGAAGTATATGCCAATTTCGATTTCTACCGCGACAAGCTTCTGCTGCGCCCCACGGAAATGACCAACAACCCCGCCATCGTGCGCCAGTTGGGGCTTATCTGCATGAACACCGCCCTGGAGGCGGATATCTTCGGCAACGTGAACAGCACCCATATCCTCGGAAGCCGCATTATGAACGGTATCGGCGGCAGCGGAGACTTCGCGCGCGCTGCGGCCATCACCATCTTCAGCTGTCCTTCCGTCGCGAAAGGCGGTGCCATCTCTGCCATCGTGCCCATGGTCAGCCATGTGGACCACACCGAACACGATGTGCAGATTCTCATCACCGAGCAGGGTATTGCGGATTTGCGTGGTAAATCCCCGCGCGAGCGTGCAGAAATCATCATCGAGAACTGCGCTCACCCGGAGTACCGCCCCCTTCTGCGCCGCTACGTCGCACTTACCCCCACCGGTCACACCCCGCACAGCCTGGAGAAGGCCTACGCCTTCCACCTGGCATTCAAAAACACAGGGGACATGAGAAACGTGGAATTATAAATTTTAAGGCGATTCTTCGCCAATGAGGAGAGAGTGACGCCGCAGTCCCGACTTATGCAGGACTGCGGCGTTTTCTTCACTGCTTCTGAGCAGAAAAATCACATGTGGCGCAAAGCCAGGAACTCGCGGATGCGGTCGTTGGCAGAGTTGCGCAGCTCAGCGGGGGTGTCATCTTCCACCACGCGGCCATCTGCCAGGAAGATGATGCGGTCCGCCAGCTCGCATGCAAACGCAACATCGTGCGACACCACAATCATCGTCATACCATCTCCGGCAAGGTCGCGCATCAGCGCCTGCACTTCGCCCACCATTTCGGGGTCCAGAGCAGAGGTAGGTTCATCGAACAGCAGTACCTCGGGGTTCATCGCCAGAGCACGCACAATGGCCACGCGCTGCTTCTGACCACCGGAAAGCTGGGCCGGGTAAGCATGAGCTTTATCGGCCAGGCCGATGCGCTCCAGGAGCTGTTTCGCAGTAGTCTCGGCCTCCTCCTGAGTCATCAACCCCGTCGAAACCGGAGCCAGGGTGATATTCCGGACAATATCCAGATGCGGAAAGAGGTTGAAGTGCTGGAACACCATTCCCACGCGGCTGCGGTAAGTATTGAGTCCTTTCTCACTATGGTCCGGCTCACTGCCGTGGAACAGCACCGAACCGCCATCCGGCGTCTCCAGGAAATTCATACAGCGCAACACCGTGCTCTTTCCGGCGCCGGAGGGGCCCACAAGGAACACCACCTCCCCCTTCTGCACAGCGATATCCACTCCTTTGATAACCTGCAGACCGGCAAAACTCTTCACGAGGTTTTTCACCTCCAGTATGGGTTCATCGTTCATTTTTCTTAAGTCGCAATTCGAGTTTCTTGAGCAGGTGGCTGAGCAGCATCACCAGAGACAGGTAAATAAGAGCCACGGCAAACAGGGGCAGGAAGGCATCGTAGGTCTGGCTGCGGATGATATCGCCACCCTTGGTCAGATCCTGCAGAGCGATATAACCGCAGATGGAGGTCTCCTTCAGCAGCACGATAAACTCATTTCCCAGTGCCGGCAGAACATTTTTGAACGCCTGCGGGAGAATCACACTGCGCATGGTGCGGCCATAGCCCATACCGAGGCTGCGTCCGGCCTCCATCTGCCCACGGTCGACGGACATGATACCCGAGCGGATAATCTCTGCCACATAAGCCGCGGAGTTCAAGCCGAAAGCCACCATAGCGACCAGCACCTTGCTGATGTCCACAGAGCCGAAAATCACAAAGTAAATAATAAGCAGCTGTACCACCACAGGCGTACCGCGTACCACCGTGAGGTAGAAACGGCAGAACAAATCTGCAGCCTTCCAACGCCCTGTCAGGTCGGCCGTGCTGCGCACCACCGCGATGCAGAAGCCCAGAGCAATACCGATGATGGCTGCAGCGAGAGCAATCTCGATAGTTACCAGAAGGCCCTCCGCCAGATAGCGCCAGCGGCTGTTCTTCAGAAAATCAGTTTCGAAATCATCCGCCAGACGTCCCAGGGCCGTATCTGCCACCTGAGACTCCTCGGGGCGGTTCTCGCGCATGTAGCGGTCGATAATGGCACGCAGCGTTCCATCTTCCTCCATCTCGATAAGAGCGGAGTTGAGCATGTTGAGTAGCGAGGCATTACCTTTGCGTACGGCCATGGCGTATTCTTCCTCCGCCAATGCCTCGGGCTGGATGGTAAGCTTCGGGCTGCCTGCAACGTGGTTTTCAGCAGGTGCATTATCCAGCACCACCGCATCCAGCTTACCTGCATTCATCGCAGATACTGCCAGAGCACCGTTGGTGAAACGCTCAGGCTCGCAGATATTCTCCGTCACGAACACATCACCGGAGGAACCATGCTGCACCCCCACGCGAAGCTTGGCCAAATCCTCACGGCTATAGATGGGAGAATCTTTGTATGCGATGACAACCTGCCGAGCCCCGGAGTAGGGACGCGTAAAATCGACCATGCGCTTACGATCCTCTGTCACCGTGAGCCCGGAAACTACCAGATCCACCTTCCCCGTCTGCACAGCGGTGATGATAGAGTCAAATGCCATGTCCTCCAGTTTGAACTCCACGCCTTTGCGCCGTCCAATCTCACGAAGCACATCCACATCGATGCCCACTATCTCACCGCCACGGTAAAACTCATAGGGAGGGAAGGTAGCCTCCATCGCCACCACGTAGGTGGGTACATCCGATTTTTTCTCACAGCCGGTCATCAGCATTGCCGATGCGGTAACGGCCAACAGACAGACACTTATATGTCGCAGCTTTTTCGCTGCAGACACCATTCTGCTCCATAAATTCATGCGCGGGAGAATATCATATATCTCCCCCATTGTCCAGTAAAATAGATGAATCTCCCACCAAAATAAGGCAATTCCTCATGCCTAGTGGCCAAAGGTAGTGTGGATTTCTCAGAAAGAGCAGATTTCGGGAGGGATTGAGCAGATTGAACAACCACCCGCCACCAGCGGGCGATAGAAAGGAGGTAGAGCAAGATTGTCGTAGACGTGGACTTCAGTCCACATACAAAGCCCTCTGCCAAAGGAGGCGATGGTGAGAGTTTTAGCGAGATTCACGCTTCGCGTGAGTGAGATTGCGGCTGGCGCCGCAGCGAGATTCGTGCTCTGCACGAGCGAGATTGCGCCTGCGGCGCAGTGATAACGAAGAAGGCCGCGAACCTTTCGGTTCG